>JANQLU010000085.1 GCA_028280445.1 Pirellulaceae bacterium
CTCCCGCCGAGCCAGATCCTGTGAGCGGCAAGGCGCTACCCGCCGGTTCGTTTGCGCTTCGTACCGGCGGCTAGCCCCTTCCCGCTCCCAAAATCAGGCAAAGCGTGGTGTATTGGCTCGGCAGGAGCCTCGCCCTCCCGAAGCCTTGCATTAAAACGCAATTCCGGCACGGATCATAAACGAATCCTCGATTTTGAATCGCTCAAGCGGCGACCCGCTGCCTCGCAAATAGATTAATTCACGGTCAAACACATAACCGAATTCGGCAAACCCCGTTACATTTCGCCGACCCAACCATTCCAGGCCAACAAAAACTCTCAAATCATTGATGTCCAACCTTGAGCCGATGTTTGGCAAAACTCCGCCCATGCCATCCAGCGCCATTCGACGAACGGTCCAACTGCCGCCCCCATATTCTCCCCCGATGTATGCCCAAACTTCGACGTTCCCCCAATTGGGAATCCGACGCGCGATTCGCGGGCGTGGAAAATACAGATCGAATTTCGTGTTGTTGTCGGGAGTAAAAAACAGACCAAATGCAGGTAACAGTTTGACGTTGACGCGATCGAGATATTCGACCCCGAACTTGAGTGTTGTCACATTTGAAAAACGCCACCATCCCAAACCAACACCGGTCAACCGCAGACTGTCAGTCGTCGTGTGACTAAAATCGGTGTACACGCCGACGGTAAAATTGAATTCGACGCCGATCCGACGATCCACCGGCGTCAAATAATCAAACGCCAAATAGGCGCTATAGGCGCGCGACGGTAAATCAGCGCCTGTGCCAAAAAAATTGGGGCCATGCCAAAAATGGTAAACGAATCCCGGCGAGAACCGCAGCGGCAATCCGCTCCAGATAAAATTGGGAATGTTCACTGTCGTTGCAATCTCAACATCCTGGATTTGCAACTCGTTGATGTTGTCGCCAAACGGACCGCCGGCACCTGCGGCACTGGGATCACCGAATATGTGAGTGTATCGCAAACGTGGACGTTCAAATAACCGGTACCATTTCACTTGCTGGAGTCTCGCCCAAGCTTGATTGGGCCAGGTTGTCGCAGACGAATTTCCAAACGAATTGTTCGGTTGATAGTAATTTGGCAGTGTCGGGTTAACACCAGCGCCGGATCCGACAATCGGCTGATTGTTGGGGGCTGGATAAATGTAAGGTGGTGCTTGTTGGAACGGTCCACCGAGTGTCACTCCATTTTGCAATGGCGGCGCAACAATCGTACTGCTGGGAATTTGGTTGGTCGTCTGAAACGGATCGGTCACTCCTGGGGCGATTGGGGCTCCAATTCGAATTTGAGGCTGGCCCAACAGCCGCGGTTGCCCATAAATCACTGGACCGTTGGGATTGTAAATCGTGCCTGGTACACCGGTGTTGGGTAAACCTGTTGCCGGCAACGATGGAGTCGTCGATGCCGCTGGCGGAGGCCCCTGAACAACCTGTCCTTGAACTTGGTTGGTCGGTAAACGAACACGTTGCCCGTCCACCATGTCGCCAGCTGCCAAAAAGACAAAACAAAAAATGATAACATGTACCATTTTTTGTGGTTTGTTTACGAATTGCTTCAAGTGAGAAACCATGGTCTGCCGATAATCGCGTCGCTCATTTTCGAACGGGTTAATTATCAGTCTGCCATGGTTGGGTCAAGCCGAATGAACTCTGTGATCGGCAACATGATTTCGCTAGCAACGATTATTTGCTTCCCAGCGGCTTAAATGATGCGAAATCTTCGGCCGACATTTTTTCCATGGTTTTGTTTGCCAGCAAGACCCAGCCACCATTGAGCGGTGCACGTTGATCATACGCCAGCAAGCCCCACTGATCAGTTTCACTGAGCTTGTTGATTTTGCCATTCCAGATCACCGTATAGCCTTCTCGTTTCGCTTCATCAATGGGCGAGGTCTCAACGTTTGCCAACCTCGCTCCTTCTTTGAGTTGATTCCAATTCGCAGGGCCCTGACCATTTTTCTTTTCATAGGCCTGATAAGCTTTGTAAATGTTGTTCAATTTCCGATAGACCATCGGATCAACTTTGCCCCGTTGCTGCAAATCATTCAAATCTTGTTTGAGTTTGCTCGACGATTTCTTGACCGTCTTTCTGGCTTTTTTCAATTCGCCACAACCGGTCACGAAAAAGGAACTCACAAGTATGACGACTAACAATTGAAAACACGTTTTCACTGACATTTGTTTCTCCACAGCTCTTTTTAAAAGGAGGGGCCGCAAGTGGACAATTTTCAGATCAATTCATATTAATCTGTTAAAGCGATGCCGATTGGCAAATTCATTGTCCATCAACAAACGTTGTACTGCAACTCGGCCAGCGATATTGGTTTTCCAATCGTAACCGTTGAAATTTCTAGGCAGCTCGTGAACGGATGCTGGTCGTTTCCGACTCCCTGGAATGCTGATAACCAAACGCATCGGAGATAATGGGACTGATGTTTTCTTCGGCAACGACTTTGAGCGCCTGACGATCAATCCAGTACCAATTGTGGCCGGCAACCTCGATCGGATGGTTGGAACACTCGGGGCCCTGCGATTCGCGAATTGAATCTGGAAACGTAATTTCCGTTCCGACGAAATCGTCGATACGAAAGATATTCATCCACCGATCAACACGACTGCGCAGATTGGACCAGAATGGCTGGTCGAGCGGCGGGTAAACATGTGGAAAATAATATTGGTACAAATGGCCAATCGGTGAACCCATTGTTATCAAATTGATTTCTTTGAATTTCGATGGCAGCCAACTCATCTCGTCACTGTTCAAAATTTCCGATGCGATCACCGTTCCCTGACTGTGCGAGATAATGTTCAAAACTGGCCGGTTGTCAAAACGCTCCCCGAAATGCTCTAAAACTTTGCGCATGCGACTGCCGATGACAATTCGCCGTGTGAATTCAACCTCTTGTGATTCCACAATCAGCCGCCCGAGAAATTCATCGTCATCTTCTAATATTTTTTGATCGCCAGCGGCCACGGGTCGCAAATAGAAATGGTTGACAACGTCCAAGACAATATCCAATCCGGATCGCAAATACTGCAACGAAAAAACGAGCAAACCAGTCAGCGGCACTAAAACCGCGATAGCATATTTGTTCGCTTCGACCAAAAATTCTCCCACGGCGTATTTCTGATAGGAAGTCCCGTCTAATTGCAGATAAGCCATCCACAATGACATCCCGATGCCGGCAATCGCCGCCAAGCCAACACAGGTTTGTACCAACGGATTCAAAATCAAACGCGGTGACCGACGCCCGCGTTGATAGTTTTCAACCCGATTTCGTGTCCGCCAGACACCATACCAGACCAACACGACAACCATCATCACGGCCAACGTCACCGACATCACACATTGAATTGCTAACATCGGGACCGCTTCATGAAACAACCAATCGTATCGCTTCACATCAACGACTTGTTTGAGCGCTTCGCCGGCAGAAACCCAAAACATCGGAATCACCAGGCTCCACATTCCGATCAACAGCATCGGTATCAGAAAACCGACATGTAATCCTTGACGATGTGTTTTGGGATGCAAAATGGCCAAGCCCCAACAAACGGCCATGGCAACCATCATGAAAGTCAGCCAAATATGCTGAAATTCCAGCAGGACAAAAAAGATACGACAATACCAAAACAGACCGCAACCCATTTCACTATGGTGATCGTGATCGTGTAAATGGTCGAAGTCCGGCGCAAAGAGTGTTTTGATTCCGACAAGCAGCCCCAGAAAAAAAGCACCGACAAAAATCCAAAACCAAATTCTTTCGACAACACGACTGCGCGCCACTCGCCACAACAACCCCGCCAACAACATCAACGCTATTGACGTAATCGTCACCAAAGAATCTGCCCAAATACCACTTAAATATGAATCCGGCCACAATGTTTGTGTTCCCACCAACAGCACCGTCAGAACAGCCAACAAAATGTTGACCGCCAACAGCGGACCGTGCAGCAACCGCGAACAGTGCAAAGCCAACAGCCTCAACCCCTTGGCTGCCAAACCTGGTTGATCTGCTGCAACGTATGCGACATAGCGCAATCCAAACACGATTTGCATCAATCCAACCAAGATCCCCCAAATGCCGCGGCGAACCTGGGATAGATCACCCCAAAAAATTTCTGCAGCCATTGCCGTACGGCCGTTGGACTCGAAATGCCGAACATGCGTATCAAACGTCTTCACAAACCGATCCACATGCTGTTCCGACTGAGGAACGTGCTCGCGCAACCAAATCCGCTCGCGATGTTCCAGTATCGGCTCGCGATCAGTCACCAGCGACCGCGCAAAATGGTCGATCGTGTCACCCTGAACCGGGTCACCGACTCCATGCACGATCAACAAGACTTCTTCTGGATTTTTCGACGGCTGACCCATGAATGTCTGATGTTTGACGACGTTTTCAGGTGTGATTTGCCAGCACCCTTAGAAACAAAATTGCGGGGTACTATATCGAAAATGCTCAAAGCATGCATCACGAAAAACACCGGGAATTTCGGCTATTTCAATACTTTTTTTGATCTTGTGAGCGGCAAGGCGCTAGCCGCCGGTACCGAAACACCGACGAACCGAAGCACTGACGAACCGAAGCACTGACGAACCGGCGGCTAGCGCCTTGCCGCTCACAGAAGTGCCCAAAATCAATCAATCGAGTGCGTTACTTACTTTTTTTCTGCAAGTCGAGTTTGAGGAGCTCGATGATTTTTTCAACTTCGTGGTGCATATCACCGTGGTGCCTGATCATGATCCAACCGTTCACATCGACGATTGAACCGGAACCGCCATATTTACTCCACGATTTACGACCGGTCATCTGCATGATCACGTGCGCCAAATTTTCGCTTGGAGACAATCGTTGTTTGTGCAACAAATACTGACCGCTTCGATTTTCGTCGTTTTTGGCCTTTTGATCTTTATCGGTTTTGGTATTGTCGACGACTACCAGCCCCGATCGAGCGATACTCTTTCGTTCGCTCGAATTCTGCGGCTTGCCGTTGAAATAAACGGTTTCGATAGTCTTCGCATCAATTAACTTGACCAATTCGCGGCAGTCATAGCTTTTGACGCGCATGATCTGACTGCTCTCGTCTTTTGTCATGATTTGTAAAAACCCATCTTTGACGAGGTAGGTACAGTCATATTGGTCCAGGAACAATGTCAACGCGCTTTTCAGCGACACACCTGCAATATTAATAGTAACCAGATCAGCATCGTCCAGCCCCGCATCCTTGGCCGACTGGTGCACAGAAATGTTTACTTTGTGGTCATCTCGAATCTCATTTATAACCGTCAAAAACTCAGTTTCTTCGAATTCGAGTTGGGTCTTTTCCGACAGCCGCTTTTCAACTGCCCGATCTTGAATAATCGTCTGACAATGGCTGTATGTTGAAAAGGCTGTCAAAAACAGCAACAGAACGGTCGTCTTGGCAACGAGATTTTGAATGCAAAACATCACTGAATTTCCTTTCGTAATCGGTGCAAATTATTTTTTTGGTTCGGTTGAATAAAGTATACCGAACCGCATCATCCTGAGATTATTTTGATAAAATCGAACCTCAAACCTGTGCTATTTTTTGTTTGGCAATAATTTTAAGAACCGATAGATACAACAAGCTAAATGAATCCAAAAATTTCGGTCTACATTGCAACGAGCCTGGACGGATTTATTGCCCGTAAAAATGGTGATATTGACTGGCTGGATGCCGCGGTGACGATTCCCGCGGGTGAGGATTGTGGCTACTACTCGTTTTTCAAAGACGTCGATGCCATGGTGATGGGCCGCCACACTTATGAAAAAGTTCTCTCGTTTGGCAAAGACAAATGGCATTATGGTGATACACCCGTCATTGTCATGAGCAGCCAACCGATCACATTCGTGCCCGAATGGCCTGGCAATTTACACCATTCGTCGGAAACTCCACTTGCCTTGTGTGAGCGCTTGAACGGTGAAGGCATCAAACATGTTTATGTCGATGGTGGCATAACCATTGGGCGGTTTTTGTCCGAGGGGCTTGTCGACGAAATGACAATCTCCCTGATTCCAATTATTCTGGGCGACGGAATCCCGCTTTTTGACCGTTTGGAAGCAGATATTCCATTGAAATGCCTTCGAACCACAATTTTCGAATGCGGGCTTGTCCAGATTAAATATCAAATTGTCAAAGCCGTAATTTGATCTCGCTGCTTGACGAAAAACGCGAATCTCACGCAGAGTCGCAGAGACGCAGAGGCAATTGTGAATCGGGTCGGGCAGGTTATAAAAAATCTTCGATTACTGATACCAATCTTGTTTTGATTGATGTCTTCCACTCTCAACTCTGCGCCTCTGCGTCTCCGCGTGAGACTTCATTCACCACACAAAAACCAACCGAATTTTCTTACGCCAATTGCTCCCCATCGTGCTGATCACCATAGCCACCAACTCAATGAAAAACTCCCTGAAACATAGGCTCTTAACGCGCGGTTAACACATCGATGGGGAACCGAGAGGGGACAAAAAAGGGCCGATTTGCACCAATTTTGGGATCTCACAAGAAAACTGGCAGATTCAGGAAATGGGTAGATGTTTTTTCATGAATCGTTGTGTTAGTCTAGTAGAGCTTCGGACCTGTTTCACACTCGACGACCGAGAGAAATGAACAGACAAATGCGGAAGTAATTCACTGAGATTGACTCCCTTGATCATTAATCGATTGGAATTGAAATGACTTCGAAACTTTGTCGAGTCGCCACGCTAGTCATTCTATTGGGCATGATGTCCACTGCAAAAGCAGACATCATCATGTTGGAGGATTTTGAAGACACTAACGTCAATTACACGGGGATCATTCATTTCCACGATGGCGCCCCAAATGATGACTACATTGACATTGTTCCGTTAAATGGTGGAACGAGCCCCGACGACGGCGCATATAATGGATTCGGGGGCAATAATTTCTTCGGCGTCGAGGATATGAATGCAACGGGTGGACCGGGAAATGGGCCAGGTCTTATGACCCAGTTCATGGTGTTCAACATCAACATTGCGAATTTTACTGATCTGACTTTCAGCGGTTTGTTTGCAGCTGGATCAAACGACGACAACAGTGGAGACTTTGCTCGCTATGATGACCCTGATGGCCTACGAATTACAGCACAAATTGATGGTGGAACAGTACAGAACCTCCTGGCATTCGAAGCAGACAATGCTGCCGCCATTGGATTTAACGATGTAATTCGCGTGGATTCAGACTTCGATGGTACGGGCGACGGTTTCGCTCCGACATCAACGTTCACAGCATTCAACAACATCGCAATCACAGGAACGGGCAATACATTGACTTTGGTCTTAGAGATTTCATTTGACCAGGACAACGAAGATTTTGCGTTTGACAACCTGACGGTCGAAGGTATCAACGTTATTCCTGAGCCTGCTTCCGCGGCATTGTTGATTGGCGTGTTTGGAGTTGCATTGCTGCGACGTCGCAAATAGTGGCCCACGCAAAAAATCTAAATCTCACGAAGCTGCGAGTTGATGATTCGCAGCTTTTTTTGTGAAGACATATATTTTGTAAAACATACAAACACGAAGCGCGAGCGAGTGGTTTGATTGAACAAAAACCACTCGCTCGTGCGTCGTGTTCGTATATGTTGCAAATTCCGCCTCACAAGGACTGAAACTGCACCTCAATCAATCCCACCATCACTCGTCGAAACCTCGATTGCATCGGCGGCTGGATCCCACGTCATTTCAAAATGGGTCGTTGTCTCGTTGGTTTGTCGAAATCCGTTTCGTAAATACAACCGCCTGGCCCGATTCGCTTTTTCGACATGTAGACGAACCTTCTTTTTGTGCATTTTTGCCTCTTGTTGAATCGCCGCAATCAACGTCTGACCGATGCCCTGACCGCGAAACTCTGGCAGAATTGAAATATCGATCAAATGGATTTCATCGCCACTGCGATTCAAATACAAACGTCCGATTCGCTGGTTCCCCAGCTGGATGACGCCATAATCGGCGTTTGGAAAATGTGTCTGATAGTGCTGATGCTGTGCACGATACTGACTCAGAACTAGTTCCTCGCGTTGAGCCAGCGGCAAATATTCAGCGCTCATGATGTCCAACCGCGTACTTTGAAACACATTGATCAGAAAATCGAGATCGCGGTCGGTCACAGGGCGGATTTGAAGTTGTTTGCCCATATCATTCTCCCCCAAGAATCGAATGACAACTCATATCAAATTGAGAATTTTTAAAATGAATTCCTGAAAGCCGCTAACAAAATGCCGCTTCGAGAATGACTTGGGGCTGGTCATCCGCTTTTACAGGATTGGTGATAGGACTCAAAAAAAGTACAAGCCAGTCAGTATCTCCGTCACGAATAGTACAAAGTTGTCCTTGGTTCAAACGAAATTGATCAACATGTTCAAAAAATACGGAAAACTGATCGCGATACCCTTCCGTGCTTTGCCGTCCCAATGACACACTGGCCAGCTTGACATCGAACCACTGGTCGGGCTGAGCTAATGTCGACACATGAAACGTCTGCCCAATCCTCGTTTCGAAATCAGCCGGCCGACAATGGGCCGATGCACCTAAAAGTTCTTCGTCCATCAATTCATCCAAAACGCAACCGGCACGTGTTTGTCTACAACATTCATCGAAACAAATCCTCGCGCCAGTTGAAAATAACTAGTTGCGAGGTGGAAAAACGCCAATAAGCGCAATCAGGAAATTAATGCCGAGGAATGGATTTTGGATACTATATGCCTGCCCGCCACCAGTGAACGAACAGTTAGCTGGCCCCATTTCTGCGTTGGCAGTCGTATGGTATAAGTTTTCTGAGGTAGCCCCCAAAAATGCCCCAATGGGATCATCGGAGTTCGCTTCGTTCCCATTACATTGTGCATTGACATTGTGGTTGTGCGATGGCATCTGACTAATCGTCAGTTGATGCTCAAAATCCCCGCCTTTTTGACCCAAGGCCACAGGAGGAAGCCCTGGTCCCGTCCCTTGCTGCATCGCAATTCGACCGCGTAAATCGGGAAGCCCAAATGTGGTACGTCCGTCTCCGCCAAAAGTCGTTCCCAAGATCGAAAACAAGGCTGCGTTCTGAGAAATACTCAATGTCTGACCGTGGCAAAGTGCAAATCCGCGAATTGCGAAATTGCCGCCGAACATTGTAATTTGGCCGATATAAGGTTCTGACATGCTGGACTCCCATCAGTGAATAAATACTCTACCGCAATATCTTAGTGATCCGAGTCCGAAATAACAGCAAGTTGCAACGTTATGGGGAATTTTGGGGAGATTTCGTCCAATTTTTTTAAATCTTAATGCCATTACAGACGTCAGACATCAATTTTGAACTTGGACATCTGTGTTTGACTGGTTTACCATGAACGCACCTGTGAAGATGCATTTTTGGAAGCGAGAGCGTGATGACATCAGAAAATCGAAAATTGGATTTCAATCGACGCGAAGTCATGGGCAAAGGACTGGTGCTGACCACCGGAGGGATCATCACAGTAAATTGTGGCAACCTGATCGCCCAAGAACTTGGCATGGATTCACCGCGCAAAACCTCTTACGGTTTTAGTGAAGAAATGTGGGCCAATATGGTTGGCGAAAAATTCCGCGTTTTGGGCTATTCGTTTGAACAGTCCAAAAGTCGCTTTCGCAGAATGTCCGTCGAATTGGTCGCCACCAAAATCTACAAGTACGGCAAAAAAGATCGTGCGCGACCCGATTCCATTCGACCTCATGCCATATCTCTACTTTTCAAATTGCCTTACAACGCCGAAATCAACTCTGTATCGTTACGCGTTGCACATTCCTGGACGGGCGAACTCAATTTACTGTTTACCAAAATGGAACTGGAAAAATATCCGCGGCAAAACATTTACGAAGTCGTATTGAACTGAACGGTAGCCGAGTTTGTCCGACAGTGATACCGGTTTCAACACGGTAGTGAATCATAAGCGCGAAGTGTGAGCGAGGGACCACAAACAAATCAGACGTGCAATGAAGCGTCGCCTCTCGCTCACGTTTCGCACTTGAGATTTCAAAGTTCGTTGCGCAATAGTGTAATATGTTGCATATTATCCGCTTCGATACGCGCACTGGCACCCGCAACAACTGTGGCAAAATGCGGCACCTTATCATCGCGCAAGATCCAATTGCCAAACACAACAATCGATGGCGATCGAAAATTTGATCTTTCTACCAATCAGCGTTACACTCGACCATCATCCCAGCGCGCTTGGACATGAAAAAAATGTCTGTCACTTTTTTCAAACGATACCGTATGCATTTTGATCTGGATCGTTTGGAAATTCCAAAATCCTCCGTTCCAGATGGCTTTCGAACTCATGCTTGGAACAGCGAAATTCTCGAAAACCATGCGGACGCGAAATTCAACAGTTTCAAATCTGAAATCGATGCAGCCGTTTTCCCGTGCCTCGGAGATCGAGCCAGTTGCCTGAGGTTGATGCGCGAGATTTCGACGCGAAACGGATTTGTACCCGAAGCAACCTGGCTGATTACGTTCGAAGACCACGATTCGGGATTTCAGCAAAACTGTGCGACAATTCAAGCGATATGCGAATCGCCCGGAATCGGCGCGATCCAAAACGTTGGAGTCGTTCCCGATTTTCGCGGCCTGGGTCTCGGTACATTGTTGTTATCAAAATCGCTGCTTGGGCTCAGACGTGCCGGGTTAAGTATCGGTTCGCTCGAGGTGACTGCCGAAAACATCGGAGCGCTGCGTCTGTATCAACGTTTTGGATTCAAGATCGTTCGCACAGTTTACAAATCGATCGAATTGCCCGTTGGAGCTTGACGCCGTCTACGTCTCGGCTGAAATTTTTTCACGCGGAAAATACTCTTCGACGACTCGAAAAAATCCTTCACGAGTTGTCACTTTGGCAACATGGCGTCGAAAATGGCGTGCACCATATTGTCCGGCAGCATAACAACAAGCGTATTTGCGCATCAACATCGTGCCTTCGGCTTCACCAAATCGTTTCACAATCAAATCATAATGATGCAACATGCACTGACGTTGCTGATCGAGGGTCGGATCGGGCGGAACTGGCTCACCTCGCAATGCCGCGGCCGCCTGAGCAAACAACCACGGACGACCGAGCGACGCGCGTGCGATCATGACACCATCGACATCGTATCGCCGAAAAGCCTCGACAACATCGTCGGCCGATCCCAAATCCCCGTTACCAATTAAAGGAATTTTTTTCAGGTAAGGTTTGATTTGAGAAATCAAATCCCAATCGGCATTACCCCGAAACATATCTTGGGCCGTTCGTCCATGGACGGTCAGTGCCGCGGCTCCGGCGCCTTCGACGACTTGTGCAACATCGATTGCATTAATTTTGTCCCGCGTGCATCCCAACCGGATTTTTGCCGTTACCGGCGTTGGCGCACAAGCCTCGACCACTGTCGAAATGATCTCTCCCATTTTGTCGGGAACACGCAACAAATACGAACCGCTATGGGCTTTCTCGGTCACTTGTTTGACGGGACAACCGAAATTAATGTCGACCACGCTCACTCCGTACTCGGTCGCCAAACGATGTCCGACCTTGGCGAGTGTTTCGGGTTGGTTGTCCCAGATTTGAACAGCCAATGGTCGCGCCTCGTCTTTCACCCCCCACAATCGATCGGGATGCTCCGCTTTTTCGCGCTCCATCCAAACAAATCCTCGCGCGTTGACCATTTCGGTCGCCTGCAATCCCGTACCACCATACTCTCGGACAATCTGCCGAAACGCATAGTTGGTAAACCCAGCCATTGGCGCTTGGAGAATGGGCGGGTCAACGCATACATTGCCAATCATCAACGGTTGGAGACCGGCTATGGTATACGGGTTGTCGGAAACTACACTGTCCATGGAACCTGGCAAATGACGCCTGTTGATAAAAAACCTTGATCACGACAATTACATCAGCAATTGCCACCCGTCGAAAGATGTCTATTGTGAAAGGATACTCTCCAGTCGAATATGCGACAACGATAATTCACATCTATTCCCAATACGACATCGTGACCAAAAATTAAAGAAAACGGAAACTGACCGCTACAATGCTGCCACCAAGCTTGCGTTAAAAATCATGACCGAATTACACGACACCAGAAATTCGTCCGACAAGCGGTTTGTCCTGCTGTTTCATCAGGTCAGCGATTCCTTTATCGACAGGTATGGCCGTGGTTCCCATTGGGACTTGTTGCTGGAGCATGACGGATTGTTGTTGGCCTGGGCAGTTTCTGAAAATCCGTTTGACAATCCTGGCCAGCAAATTGACGCCGCCAAAATTCATCACCATCGCATGGAATATTTGGATTACGAAGGGCCGGTGTCGCATGACCGTGGCACTGTAAAGCGCCACGATCAAGGAATCATCCAATGGATTTGCCACAAAAGCCAACAAGTTGTTGTCGATGTATTTGGTGAAATAAATTCAGGTCGTATTACTTTAGAACTGATTTTAGGCGACAGTTGGAACGTCACATTCGTTCCCGCCCAGCGACACTAATGCAGGACCACCTGTGAGCTGCAAGGCGCTAGCCGCCGGTTGGTTAGCGCTTCGAACCGGCGGCTAGCGCCTTGCCGCTCACAGGATTACGCTCAGCAGGAGCCTCGCCCTCCCAGGCCGGTAGGAACCGGCCCTATTTAACGAATCGATTCCCGTTCGAGACTGGAAACAATATCTTCAAACGTGATGACAGATTGCCCGGGTTCGGTCGTTTGTCCTTTCAACCGGACTTTCCCCTCCAACAACTCGATGGATTCGACAATGACGTCTCCACCGCCGATCGTGTCGCTCGGTAGCGTCACCAAAGCGACAGGTTTGCCGTCTTCTTCGGTCCACTGCATGGAAAACCCAGAACGGCTAATGCCGTCGCTGACTTCGTCCAGCCATTTGGAAATCGGCAAGCTCACGACCCCGGCTCGCACATCATCGATGCGGATGGCCAACTGATTGGATTGATCAGTGCAATAAACATCGCCTTCACAAACAACGATGCCGGAAAAACGCGAAGACTCAAATTTGAACGCCAACTTGATTTTTCCGGATGTGATCGCGACGCGTGGATCGCGTACATTTCGTGGCAGTGTATCTGGAAATTTTTTGGGCATGTCCGTTGCCAGCCAACCGTTGATTTGTTCCTGAGTAAACTCCGCTTCCCATCGGCCTTCGACCTGCAAATCGTTTTGCAGTTTCAAAACTTGCGATTCAAACTCGTCACCAGCAGCTTCGTATTTTTCAACGTCAATTTCCAAAGCCGCCTGATAGAAATCGGGAATCCGCTGTGCCGACTGATACAGGAAAAAAACGACACCGACCAGGACGACAAAAAACCCGACTAGGAACAAAAAGATTTTTATCAAGCAACCACGCATCATGCGGTCTCTCTTGTGACGAAAAGCAGTTTTCATGACGAAAACTGCTTCGAATGTTAGAACTGGCTACTTGAGGAGTCAACGTTGATCGTTTCCGCCTGGCCACAAACGATGGCAAATACTGCTACTACGTTGCAAAAAACAAGCGATTTTCCTACACGTTTTGTAGCAGGCATCACACTGATGAATTCGAAGCAGGGCCGGTTCCCGCCGACCGTTTTATTCGAATCGGCCGCAAGAACCGGCCCCTATCGTTGTATGCCACAATTTTGAAGTTTCGGGAGGGCGAGGCTCCCGCCGAGCCTGAACCTGTGAGCGGCAAGGTCTGAATTCGTGAGCGACAAGGCGCTCACAATAGCTTTGCTGGCGGCTCGGCAGGAGCCTCGCCCTCCCAAGCCGGTTTCCACTGATCGTTTTGTTCCGATCGGCCGGTGGGAACCGGCCCTACTCGATCGGCAATTTCTAGCTGACCTGCTTTTTGATCGCTTTCAACATGTCCTCTGGCTTGCAGTGAACATCCACTTTAAAACGGACTGGCGTCAGCGCGCCATATCGTCGATTGTATTCGCCACCCATTTTCTCTAGCCATTTTTCATCACTGGGCACAAACACGGACGTCGTCACATTACCCAATGCACCTTTTTGGTTGGGCAAATCCAAACGTGCCTTGACCGCTGGGCTGCACAGCGCGCCATTGCCGACAAAAACGGCTCCCGATTTTTTCAACGCGTTGTAAATCATCAGTGTCGGGCCAGTAACATTTTTGTTGCAAACAACGAACACTTTCTTGTTGGCCAGGCAGTTGTCCGACCCTGTTTTGATCTGGCGAACACGAACGTTGCTATAAACTGTTCCCAAATCGTGTTCGTCAGAAACGGCATCGGCAAACAGCAGCGCGTGGTGAAAATCAACGGCGCCAGCCACGTTGAAATCGAGCACGACAGCTTCGAACCCCTGTTGATCGATCTGGGCTGCCAACGTTTTGATTTCTGCAGCCGTACTGCCTGAAATCCGCTCAATTTTCAGCAAAGCGATTTTGCCATCTTTGGAGATGTTGAAATTCCAGCTATCGTCGTCATTTCTTCTAACGCCTGAAACCGTTGGTAAAGGAATTTTGTCCCGCACCATATCAAAGACTTGAACCTTACCGTCTTTTTCGTTTTTGACTTTGATCGAAACTTTGGTGCCACGCAGACCGCGTAATTCATCGACCACCTTGCCGAGTTTCCAGCCTTTAGTCGATTCACCGTCGATTTCCAGAATCATATCGCCCGCGCGAACTCCCGCGTTGCGAGCGGCACCGCCAACATACGGTCGAGTAATCACCGAATAATTGTTTCGAAACGCCAATTGAATCCCAATGCCGACATATCGGTTTTCTGAAAGTTGTTTTTCAACTCTCAGAGCTTTTGGAGCAATCCAGTTTCCGCCCGGTTCGATGGAATTGGCAACATAGCTGTAGACCACATCCCGGTCGCGCTGTTGAATTTCCCGATTTCCACATTCTTTCCAACATTTCGACAAAAACTTTTGAAACGCGTCGTTGGTTGCCAGCTTTGAAACCTCTGCCGACAGAGTTTTGGGAGGACGCTGGCCGTTGGTGATATAGATTCCACGCGCGGCTGCTAAAATAACAGACTGTTTTGGCGGTGCCTGAAGATGATTTTCGTTGGCAACTCGCCAGATGTCGTTGACCGTTGACCAGACATTTTTGGAGACGTCATCTTTGGCGGTATCTTGCACCGCAGCATCCGACTGAGCGAACGCAAGCTGTGGCAATAACACAATTGCTGCCAATAAAGATGTAAATTTAAAAACCGAATGGGTGACGTATTTGCCAAACATAAAATATCCTTTCAACGACGGTTCTGAGCTCAGGACACATTTATTGAAAACTTAATTGACATTCGAATCAAGAGAAAATGGCTCTCTCATCCAAACAACTGAAAACGCTGGAATTGATCTGCAACACGTTGTGCCCAAGTCTTGAATCGGACCATGACGACGAAAAGCCGTTTTTCGCGCATTCTGCCAGCGATTCCGAAGTCCATCTTCATTTTGAACGTCGCCTCGAAGCCGCAAATCTTGTCGAACAATCGCGGATTGGCCGCGTTTTACGCCTGATTGAATACCCGATCATCTGCTGGCTGTTTACCAAACGGTTTCGATCTTTCTCGAAACTGGGTCTGGATGATCGCTCTGAAATCCTCCGACGGTGGAGAGATAGTCAATCGCCTGACCTGAGAAAATTGTTTCAAAGTATTAAACGTCTCACATTTTTTCTGACATATGCCAAACCTGCGGACGGGACCACAACCAACCCGACTTGGAACACGATCGACTACCCCGGACGCAATCCGCTGGCAGCAAACCGCGAAAAAACGGAATTAGTTCCGGTTTGGAATTGCGGAGAACAATCCGTTGTCAATTGTGATGTGCTGATCATCGGATCAGGTGCAGGCGGGAGCGTTGTTGCCGCCAATCTTGCACGTGCGGGTCTCGATTGTGTAGTGGCTGAAAAAGGCAAGTTGTTTCAACGCGATGAACTTGGACTCAGTGAGTATCATGGCAATCGAACGCTGTTTGACAAATATGGCTCCCTATCCACCGATGATTTGAGCGTCGTTATCCTTTCAGGCTCGACAGTGGGTGGCGGCACCACCGTCAATTGGATGACGAGTCTTCGTCCAGACGCAAAAGTTCTCCGGCAGTGGGCTGACGACTTTGGATTTGACGCCGCTGTTGATGGACGCTTGTCCGAATGTTTTAACCATGTCGAAAAACGATTGTCGGTCGGACACCAACAAAATGTTCTCAATCGGCAAAATCAAATTTTGAAAAATGGCTGCCAGGCACTTGGATTGGAAACGGTTGACATTCCTCGTAACGCTATCGACTGTGGCGATTGCGGATTTTGTGGCTACGGTTGTCGTAAAACGGGCAAGCAGGATACGCCGTCGACTTTTCTGCAAGATGCGATCGCTGCCAAAACGCGAATTGCAACCGAACTCGAAATCACCAAAATCAACATCGAATCTGGCAAAGTCGTCGGTGCTCAGGGGAAACTAACCGTTGGCAATTCGTCACGTCCGATTGAAATCAAATGTAACGCCGTTGTTTGTGCTGGCGGTGCGATTCAAACTCCTGCTCTGTTGCTGCGTTCTGGGCTCAAGCACCCTCATCTGGGCCAAAATCTGTTTCTTCACCCGACAACCGCCATCGTCGCATTTCATTCCGAACCGGTCGAAGCCTGGTCGGGCCAACCGCAAACGGTTCTCTGCGATGCTTTTAGTGATCTGGATGGCAGCGGATATGGAGTTCGGCTCGAGGTCGCTCCGCTCCATCCCGGGTTTGGCGGTTTGGGATTGGCTTGGAATCATCCCCAGCAACACAAACAAATGATGAAGAATTTGAAATATATGGCTAACACGATTGTGTTATGTCGAGACCAGTCGGGTGGAAAGGTTTCGTTGGATCACGCAGGCCAACCCAAAGTCAGCTACCGACTGGGTCAGCAGGAAAGTCGTTTTTTGCTGCGTGGCAGTTACGAAGCGTTAAAAATTCAGCACGCCGCGGGCGCTCATACCGTCGTTGGTCCGCATCAACAATTGCTTTATTGGACAAATTCGCAAAACGGTTTTCTGGCTGGCGAAGACATCCGGCTGGACAGCGTGACCGATTTTGAAGCTGCCTTGCAAAATCTTGGAACGCGAACCAATCACTTGAGTTTGTTCAGCGCTCACCAAATGTCGACATGTCGTATCGCGGCCAAGCCAGAACTCGGTCCACTGACCATTGAAGGCTGCTGGCAAAATGTGCAAAATCTATATGTCTGCGATGGGAGCGTATTGCCCACCTCCTGCGGTGTAAATCCCATGATTACGATTATGGGCCTCGCGCAACATATTGGTAATTCCATCTGTCAAAATCTCGGTTCATAGGACGGTTTTGACGTAGGGCCGGTTCCCACCGGCCAAACCAACAAAACGGCCGGTGGGAACCGGCCCTACTTTGATCAAGCAATACTACGACGTTTTTGAAAAATGCCTCTAAGACGAAAAGACGAAGAGCTGCTGGCTCCAGTCGTGACCAAAGACGAAAGTCTGCAAATTGCCAGTCTGTTTATTAATCTTGCGATTTTTGCCGTGTGCTTTGTCCTGGGTTGTTTTCTCGTCTATTACGCGTATCGCCAACTGTGGATCAACTGGTCGGCCGAAAGCCAACCGGTACCCGTAGCCCTGCTGGATCTCGAACGGGGACAAGAACCTCCGGGACACCATATAAAACTTGACGAACATATCTCAATGGCCCGTGATCGGGTCGCAGACACCTATCCGATTTTTTCAACCGCTGGAACGGTCGTCGAAGACCACGTCGACTCGACTCCAGGCAACGAATTTGATTCCAGTTTGGACCAACTCAGATATCGAATGCGGAAAGTTCGGATTTTGGTGCGTAATAAATCGGGGCAGCGAAAAAGTGGCATCCATTTCGAAAGCAGTGTCCAAGGCATGATTGTCGGCCGAGCAACGGAACTGAATGTCGACAAAGCCCTGTATCAAAGACTCAACATCAAAAACCCGGAAAACATCTACATTTTAGAAGTCGGCCGGAAACCGAATTCGCTCCCAGGCATTGTGATGGCAATCTGCGCAATCTTGTTTTTTGGTGTCGCGGGATATTTTGTCATTCCATTGTCAAAAAGTCTTTCCAAATTCGGGTATGAATAGTGAACCCTCGGGTCTCACAGAAATTGAACAAACCGCAGTACAAATCGAGAGAACATCATGCCTTCTTACGCACTCACATTTGGCGCCTTGCTGATTGGCCTGGGATTGATCGGCTATTTCGGCGCAGGCGAGTCGAACAAACCGACAAATGAAGCCAATCAGGCCAAGAAATCGGCCGACAAGTCTGACGACGCCAACAAAAAATCTGACGACGCCGACAAATCGGCCAAGTCCTCCGAAGCCAAATCCAAATCCAGTCGCACCGCGCTGATCCCTGCAGCCTTTGGCATATTGCTTGTGATGTGCGGTACATTGGGCCTGCAAAAAGAGTGGCGGAAACACGCCATGCACGTCGCAGCGGCGATTGCCTTGCTCGGTGCCCTGGCAAGTCTTGGCCGACTCGCCATGAAGATCGGGCCATGGATCTCGGGCGATCCATCCGTCAACGGAAGGGCCATGTTTTTTCTGATTATGATGGGTGTCTTGTGCGCCGTTTATGTCGGACTTTCGGTGTACTCATTTATCGCTGCTCGCAAGGCACGTGAGGCGGCGGAATCGGTCAACAAGTCCGAGCCGTAAATCGCTTGAGATGACGCTCAAAATTGGCAAATAAGGATATACCGTCACACGGTTATGCATTAAATTATCGTAATTGCTAATAGACTCGCGTCGCCTGGGACAGATTACCGACATCTTACGAAAGTGAAATGTTTACACTTGCCCCGTGAGTCCCTCCTGGCAACTATTCTGTCAGGCTGCAAACCGCCAATTAACGTCTTATTGCTGAATTTTCGATCTTTCGATCAACACAAAAAAACATTCACGATATGTGAAAACGAATGGGCTGAAATACAGGATGAACGTCTTTAGCCGAGCTTACGTCGATAGCCTATATCAAGAATTTCTCTCTGACCCGACGTCACTCCCCGATGAATGGCGTGAATATTTTGAATCGATGGGTTCTGACGACGATTCGCAACCGGCGTCCGTGACGATGCCAAAACGTACGGCGGCATCGGCTTCCGAAGCCCAATCGGTTGCGCAATTACAAGATCGCGTTGACCAACTGGTTCGCGGTTTCCGGGTCCGCGGCCATCTCGAAGCGAACATTGATCCACTGGGTCTGCCGCGACCGACCAATTGTGAGCTGAATCCCGAATCTTACGGGTTGCTCCCCAGTGATATGCAGAAAAAGTTTTCGGCGAGGACGATTTTTGGAGGCAATTTCAAAACTCTCGAAGAAATTGTTGACCAACTTCGGCACACCTATTGCCGATCGATCGGTGCACAGTTTATGCACATCGACGATCGCGAAGTTCGTGATTGGTTGCAAAATCGAATGGAGGGCAGCAAAAACCGCATCGAACTGAGCCACGAGGTCCAGACGCGGATTCTGACCCGATTGACCGATGCCGTAATTTTTGAACAGTTCATGCGTAAAAAATACGTCGGCGCAAAAACGTTTTCGCTCGAAGGCGGCGAAACCCTGATTCCGCTGCTGGATTTGACGATCGAGCAAGCCGGAGCGCATGGCGTCGATGAAATCGTTCTGGGAATGGCGCACCGTGGACGACTCAACGTACTGGCAAACATCATGGGCAAACGCGCCCAAAATATTTTCTGGACATTTGATGATCCCAACCCAGAACAAAATCGTGGCCGCGGTGACGTTTTGTACCACATGGGATACAGCACGGACTGGAAAACCGCGACCGGCGAAGACGTCCATATTTCGCTGTGTTTTAACCCGAGCCACCTCGAATTTGTGAATCCGGTCGCCATTGGCCGTTGTCGCTCGAAACAGGATCGCATCAACGATTACCAGAATGAAAAAGTGATGACGATCCTGATCCACGGCGATGCCGCTTTTGCCGGCGAAGGTGTCGTTCAGGAAACATTGAATTTGTCACAACTGAAAGGCTATCAGGTCGGCGGTACGATCCACGTAATTTTGAACAACCAGATTGGATTTACGACGCCGTCGCCATTGAGTCGCTCGACAACGTATGCCAGTGACGTTGCCAAAATGCTGCAAATTCCGATCTTTCACGTAAATGGCGAAGATCCCGAAGCGGTCGCGCAAGTTGTTCAGTTGTCGATGGATTTCCGGCAAGAGTTTCATCGGGATGTCGTCATCGATATGTACTGTTACCGGCGACATGGACACAACGAAAGTGACGAACCTCGGTTCACGCAACCGTTGATGTATTCTTTGATCGACAAACGGCCAACGATTCGAGACAGTTATCTGAAGAGCCTGTTGAAGCTGCGAAAAATTACGCAAGAACAAGCGGACAAGATCGCTGAAGATCGACAACAAACTCTGGAACGCGAGTTTGAGTCGGCTAAAAAGGAAGAATTCACATCCGACGATCAAACCATGACCGGCTACTGGAATGGTTACTACGGAGGATTCGAGCGAACGGACGACGAAGTCGACACGACGGTCCCGATTGGCAAACTGACTTATGCCCTCGATCGTTTGACAACTTTGCCGGATGATTTCACGCTCAACTCCAAACTCAAAATGGTGTTCAAACGCCGCAAAGATATGGCGGCGGGAAAATCCCCGGTAGATTGGGCCACTGCCGAACTGGCGGCCATGGCAACTTTGGCGCTCGATGGGCACCCGATACGAATTTCAGGCCAGGACACCGGACGCGGAACGTTCAGCCAGCGGCATGCCGAACTGCATGACATGGAAGGCGGCTTTGATTACATTCCGATGCAACATTTGTCGGACGACCAGGCTCAAGTAGATATTATTAATAGCCCGTTGAGTGAAACTGCTGTCCTCGGTTTTGAATACGGTTACAGTTTGGATCATCCCGAAGCGTTTGTGGGCTGGGAAGCTCAATTCGGCGATTTTTACAATGTCGCACAAGTCATTGTCGATCAATTTATCGCCAGTGCCGAAGACAAATGGAATCGCCTCAGCGGCCTGGTGATGTTGCTGCCGCACGGCTTCGAAGGTGCCGGCCCGGAACATTGTAGCGCCCGCATGGAACGGTTTCTCATGCTGACGGCAGAACACAATATGCAGATCGTCAATGCGACGACCTCGGCACAGTATTTCCACCTGCTGCGCCGACAGGTCCTGCGTCCTTGGCGAAAACCATTGATCGTATTTACGCCCAAAAGTTTGTTGCGTGAACCGTTGGTGGCGTCGCCACTCGAACAATTTACAACAGGCTCGTTCCAACGCGTGCTCGCCGATCCCGATGACAACCAGTTGGGAATTCCGCAACGAATTCTGCTGGCGACGGGCAAGGTGGCCGTTGATCTGATTAAAGAACGTCGTGAACAATCTCGGACCGACGTTGCCATCGTTCGTCTGGAACAATTGTATCCGCTGCCCGAGCAACAACTCGAAGAAGTTTTGAGCCAATATCCCGATGGTACACCGGTCTACTGGGTTCAAGAGGAGCCCAAAAACATGGGCGCTTGGGCATTTATCAAATTCCATTTTGGTAACAACCTGTTTGGACGTTGGCCAATTGAGCCCATCACACGTCCCGAGTCCGCCAGTCCTTCGACGGGCTCCAAGAAAACACATAAAATCGAACAGACCGAGTTGATCACCCAGGCATTGGGAAGTTCGTCTGTCGAATCTGTTCCTTCGGCCAACGGCCAATCTGGCGAAGTCAAATTGAAAATTCGTTCTTCATAAATCTGAATCAACGAGCAGATCATGATTGAAATTACGGTGCCCGAATTGGGTGAATCGATCCAGGAAGTCCAAGTCGCAACCTGGTTTAAAAAAGAAGGCGAGTTCGTCAAAAAAGACGAAGATCTCGTCGAGTTGGAATCTGAAAAAGCGTCCCAGGCATTGCCTGCGCCCGAGTCAGGTATCCTCGGCTCGATCAAAGTGCCCGAAGGAGAATTCGCGCAAGTGGGCGATGTTCTGGCTGTGATGGAAAAAGCTGATGCTCCTGTCCCCGTGACCACCGACGGTACACCAGAAACGCCTTCGGCGCCGGCCGCAGAGGCACCCAATGGCTCAACTGAATCCATCATCATGCCGGCTGCGCAGCGGATGTTGCACGAATACAAAATCTCGGCGGACGCCATAACTGCCAGTGGCCCCGGCGGTCGGCTGCTCAAAGAAGACGTTCAGGCATTTATTGAGAAAAATAATTTGTCGCCGGGCGGACAACCTGCCGGTTCGCCGCCCAAAGCGGAAAGTGAAGCTGAAGCGCAATGGGTCCAAGCACTTTCCGAAATCGGAATTCACCGCGAAGAAACGGTGAAGCCGATGAGCATGATTCGACGAACCATCGCCAAACGTCTCGTCGAAGCTCAGAATTCCGCAGCGCTGCTGACGACGTTTAACGAAATTGACATGGAGCCGGTCATGTCGCTTCGTAAAAAATACAAAGAACCGTTTCTCGACAAACACGGGGTCAAGCTCGGCTTTATGAGCTTTTTCGCCAAAGCGTCCGTCGAGGCTTTGCGGCGGTTCCCGGCAATCAATTCCGAAATTCGCGGCAATGATGTCGTTTCAAGAAATTACTATGACATCGGCATCGCGATCGGTGGTGGGAAAGGACTCGTTGTCCCCGTCATTCGCAACGTCGAAAAAATCAGCTTTGCCGACATCGAGCGCCAAATCGGACGGTTCGCCGCACTCGCACAGGAAAACAAAATCAAACCTGCGGACCTCGAAGGCGGAACATTCACGATCAGCAACGGAGGAGTTTACGGCTCGCTGCTTTCGACTCCGATTGTCAATCCTCCGCAAAGCGGCATCCTCGGTTTGCACTCGATTCAACAACGACCAGTAGCCGTCGACGGCCAAGTCGTGATTCGACCGATGATGTATATCGCGTTGTCTTATGATCATCGCATCGTCGATGGGCGCGAAGCGGTCGGCTTTTTGCGAACAGTCAAAGAGGTTCTCGAAGAACCCGCCCGTCTGTTCCTGGAAGTTTAACGTAGGGCCAGTTCCCACCGGCCGATCTACAATCGGCGGTAGGAATCGGCCCTAGCTGCGAGAAGGCAAGGCTATTGTGAGCGGCGAGGCGCTAGCCGCCGGTACGAAGCGCAAAAGAACCGGCGGCTAGCGCCTTGCCGCTCACGGAATCAGGTTCCAACCAAATCGTAAGCGCGAAGCGTGAGCGAGGGACCGGAAACCACACAAATGTGTATCCAACGTCGTCCCTCGCTCACGCTTCGGGTTGCGATTTTGAAACGCTGCACAAATCCTGGAGCGCGTTCGAAAGCTCTGGAAACTGAAAATCAAACCCCTCATCCACCAACCGTTTGGGCAAAACGTATCGACCGTAAATTGCCAGCTCGGGGTCCGTTCGAAAAATGTAATGCGCGCCGATGCGAACCATCATTTCCGTGGCTGGTAAACCAATCGGCATCCGCATTGCCCGGCGGAGTGTTCTCATAAATTCAACTTGGCTTACGGGATTGGGCGATGATGCGATATACATGCCTTGCATCGACGGATCGGTCAGTGCTCGTTCGAATATTCGGTTCATATCGTTTTCATGCAGCCAGCTCATCCCTTGTTGACCACGTCCCACGCGGCCACCCAATCCGAAACGCGTGATAGACTTTAAACGGGCCAGTGCTCCGCCACCGACGCCTCGGTTTCGCCCTACGACAAAACTGGTTCGCAAAATCACCGAACGCTGCTCGGGCAAAACCGATTCGGCGTACGCTTGCTCCCATGCCTGGCCGACGGTTGGAGCCAACCCGGTACCAACCGCCGACTCTTCGGTGCAACGAACGGTTGGTGGATCACCGTAAATATGCGCCGTACTCATCTGCACCCAGACCGGTGGCGGGTTTTTGAGTTGCCGCATCGCGCGTCCCAAAACGCGTGTTGATTCGACACGGGAACGCAAGATTTCATCTTGATGATCGGGCGTTTTGATACAATCGACCGTCCGGCCTGTCAGATTGACGATACCATCAGCATTTTCCAACGCGGCAACCCAATCGCCGATTTCAACGGCATCCCACCGAGCGTGGCTCCAGGGGCCATCGATTCTGGGTGCACTGCGCGAAACCAGAATCACTTTGTCGCCACGTTCTGAAAGATGATATGCCAGGGAAACACCCAGAAATCCACTTCCACCGGCAATGACATAAGTTTTACGAGCAACGGTCACATTTGCCACCTTTTCATTAGGGCACAAAAAATTGCTGTCTCAGATGCCCTATTTATTCAACTGCAAAACCATCCTGCAGATAACGAGTGTTGAGTTGGCTGTGCCTCGATTGATGTCCAAACTGGTTTGGGAGGGCGAGGCTCCTGCCGAGCCGCGGGTGTGTCAGTGTCGTATTGCGGGTGTGTCGTATTGGTTTTGCGAGTTGTCATTGGCTCGACGCGTGTGTCGTATCAGCTCGCCCCTCCGCGTACCACTGGTTATGCCAGCGGCATGGTTTAATAGTGGTCGTTAAGTTACGTCAGTAAAAAACCATTGTTGATGAGTAAATCACTGGCAAAGCCAGTGGCACCCAACCGCGAGGCCTGCCGAGCCGCGGGTGTGCTGTATTGGCTCGGCGGGAGCCTCGCCCTCCCGAATTTGCCCTCTCGACATTCAACCGAAACGCTTCCATGTTGATTTTTGGGCACTCATCGTATGTCAGCTGGTCAATCGAAAACCGAAATAATTCATTCCTCGAATTTCAGACCGATGGAAAACCTCAAAACCTTGAGACTCAGCAAAATGAACAAGCTCGTCAGGCGATAGCCGAAGTTTGGGATAACAACTGACAGACATTTTCCAAACATCGTCAGACCGTTGGTGAATGATGTCGTGTACGATAACCGTCGCCGCGTGATACTCAAGAAAACATGTATGGATTCGATTTTCGTCTGCTCGCACTGGAATAAATCGGTCGACGCCGCCCGGGGTCGCAGACGTGTAGTCGCGAAATGACAGACAGAGAATTCCACCGTCCACTAAACATTGCTTTGCGTTTGAAATCAATTGATGTACGTCGCTGATGTTTTCCAAATGTGTCAGCGTATCTCCCATGCAAACGATGACTGCAGCGCGGTCATCCAGGTGATCTGGAAATTTTCGCAAATCACCTTGAATTGGCACAATCGACTGGTCGGTAATCCACTGGCGAAGTTCCAAAAGTAAATGTTGGGACGTATCGATAGCGACAACATGGAACCCAAGTCGGGCGAGCGGTATCGCCTGAATTCCATGACCACAACCGAGATCAACTGCAATTCTTGAGTGGTCCGTTGACAGATTCAGCGACTCAAAGAATTGTTGTTGAAGTTGACATGCGGATTCAAAATCGCCCACCATCCAGGAATAGATCGGTGCAAGATGTTTCTCATAATGTTCAAAAGTTGATGTCATTGATCTCGAAACCAATTTGAGAAAAAACTATTGGCGATGTTTTAGCGTATGAAGGCGAGGTTCGGGAGGGCGAGGTTCGGGAGGGCGAGGCTCCTGCCGAGCCAATGGGACGCACGCGCTGAACGGATACAACAACCTAACGAGCCAATACGACGAAACCGCGGCTCGGCAGGAGCCTGATCCTGTGAGCGGCAAGGCGCTAGCCGCCGGTTCGTCAGCGCTTCGTACCGGCGGCTAGCGCCTTGCCGCTCACGATCTATTGTTCAGTCAACCCTCTCAACACATCGAGTCGATTGCGGGGCGTATCTGGATTGAGAAACTCCGGAATCGTTTGCGAAGTGCGTTTGGGACGATTGAGATAACTGACGGGCCACTCGGCGATGCGACGTTTTTTGATATGCACATAACGGCCGGGTTCTGGCTCGTCGATATACTCTTCTTGCACAATCAACGCCAAAGGTTCTTCAGCGCCGATGGTCAAAGTCGAGAATGCCAATGCGTCTTCGTAAGTTTCAAAGGCGTAGTAGTAATCATCACCGTCTGCTTCGTCCGGTGCTCCGGCCTCGGGGTGGCACCAGACTCGATATTCGAGCACCGAATCCCAAACATATCCGCCGCCAGCATCTGCCAGTGCGGCATAAGTGCCGACTTTTGCTGGGTCCAAAACCGGAGGGTATTGGTACATCATTTTTGGTCCTCACCGTTCAAGCGAACGTGCCGACTGTCCAAACCATTGTAAAGGTTTTATCTTCGCGCCCAACAGAAAAGCCGAATAAACCAAATGTCCGCTTGGGCGTAATTCGAGTTTTTTGAACTCCAAAGCAAATTTTTCGACCATTGTCGACGAGGCACTTGAAAAAAAAGAGGTATGACACATGGATCATAACCTCTTCGTTGCACGTATTGCGTCGGTGAAAATGGTTAGCTAATTGCCGATGGCATCCATCGTTTCTTCATAAGTAGTAGCGGCTTGCTCAAGTATTTCACCCAGTTCATCTTGGCTGACACCTAAGTACTGTTGGGCGGGCTCCAACATATCTTGAGCGACTGTCGAACCGATCCCGTGTTGTCTGGCGAGCCCGTCAGCTAAATGAATCAGTTTCGACAATTCGCTTCCCGATTGGTCGGCTTCCGGTTCGTGATGGTATCGGATCGCGAATTTGATTTCGTCTGAAATCGGCCACGTCACGGCCATCCGCAAACCCACCTCTGCGTGATCGACACCGCAGAGGTTTTTTTCTTTTTCGAGCAATTCCATTCCGGAACACGATAACATAAGACCTGGGTATTCACTGGGAATGACGTCTAAAAACAGAATTTTACCGACGTCATGAAAAATTCCCGACAAAAACGCAGAGTCCGGATCAACCGATTCTGCGGAACTGGCCAGACAGCGGGCAACGGTCGCACAGCCGAGTGAATGATTCCACAATGCCTCACTGGTATTTTTCGACGATTTGTCGCCGACGATGACCGTTCCTGCATAAGTCAAAGCCAGATTTTTTAACGGGTTGTGACCCAACATGGCGACCGCTTGTTTGATCGATTTAATTTCGCTGGCAAATCCAAACATCGGGCTATTAACCATTCGCAAAATTCGCGCAGACAGTCCTGCGTCCTGTTCGATGATTTTTTCGTAATCTGCAATACTTGTCTCGGGGTCTTTGATGGCCGAGAGCAATTGACTCACGGATGTCGGAAATGGCCGAATTTCATGGCCGTCGTCTATTTTTTTCTGTATTGATTCTGCGATTGGTGAGCTATTTTCAGATTTTAACATTCGCGACTCGATTTTTGGTGAAGTAGATTGCCGTACGATGAGTACCAGATTCAGTTGCGAGCATGGGCGTCATAATCGCATCGAATCATTCCTGGCAAACTTGCAAGGTTTTTTGGCAAGTTGCGCGTTACGGAAAGCGTCAGACAACATCGGATCGTCCGTCGCATTTTGCAAGGCTTGAAACGTCGTTACCGCGGTGAATATTCGCGCCCGGTTTCTTCGACAATCAAGTGGCCTGTGAGCGGGAAGGGGCTAGCCGCCGGTTCGTTGGTGCTTCAATACCGGCGGCTCGCCCCTTGCCGCTCACAGGAACAGACCACGGATCAGCGCACCGGTTGGACATCGTTCATGGTTTTCCGTTTTCGCATGACGTTGTTATCGAGGTTTGCGTTTATTCCGATAGATGCATTCATGCTTTTGCGGCTCAAACTCGCACTGAGTCTCTTCGACCAGCAACTGGTATCCGATCTTGACTTTCGGGCGCAGATTTTGACGAAGTGCGAAATGCAGACTTTGTGCCAAACCGACCGATCTCACGCTGCCGGTCACGGTCACCTCAATCCTCCGTTTTTTGTTAACCGTCCAGGACACTTGCGAAAAACATGGGTTCGTGCGAACTATTTTTGTCATCACGATTTGCGAGTGCCGATAGGATTCGTGAAACTCCATTCTGTCTCGCACATTTTGGCCAAACCATGTCGGCATGAGCAGGAAACTGAATGACCAAACAGCAACGCCAACTGAAACTACTCGTTTGATTTGAATCCACTGGAGAGGTTGAAAAAATGCGCGCTGCAACAAAACCACGATGAAGGCAGACGAGAGACAAAAAAACGCACCAATTTCCCAACCGAACAAATGTTCCGCTCTGGCATAGCTGCCAAACCCAACACAAATCGCAACAACATACAGCAACAATTGTTGCAATGAAAATCGAAACGATTTCGGTTGGCCGTCATCCATCAGAAAGATTTCACAAAAACTTGAACCTTTGATCAACGGCTTCCAAGCGATTGCCGCGACCAGAAATTAGCAATTCGAAAAGGGGCGTAAAACTTACATCAACTGCTCAGGTAGATCTCTAGTTTTAGTACGAACACCACCAATTTGATGTTCGCTCAAAATGTGCAATGGTTCGTGTCCCGTGAGCGGCAAGGCGCTAGCCGCCGGTACGGTTAGTGTGCGGCAGCTCATTACCGGCGGCTAGCGCCTTGCCGCTCACAATCCTTTCGTCGCCTCACTCATGACGCGTTTCTACATCGCAAAAGTTCACTGAACGCCGATTATCCCCGGCTGACGTTGGCGTGAACGATGGCCAGAACCTTGAGAAATTCATCTCACAAAATCAACATGGCATCGCCGTAACTGTAAAAGCGGTATTCCTGTTCGATTGCTTCGGCATAAGCTTGTTTGATCAAGGCATTCGTTCCAAACGTTCGAACGAGCACTAACAGGCTGGTACGCGGTAGATGAAAGTTGGTCATCAATCCGTCGATCACTTTGAATTCGAAACCGGGCCGAATGTACAACTCGGTGGCACCTTTCCATTTGGCGATTTGTTGTCGCGCGACGGTTTCCAGCACACGAACCGACGTTGTTCCGACGGCGATCACTCGTCCGCCTTGAGCTTTCGTTTCGAGAATTCGATAGGCGGTCTCGTTGGAAAGCTCTCCGATTTCCGAATGCATTTCATGCTCGGCGACGTTGTCAACTTTAATCGGGCGAAATGTCCCGATACCGACATGCAAAGTGACCGACGCTGTTTGAATGCCACGGCGTTTCATCCTGTCGATCAGTGCATCTGTGAGATGCAACCCCGCGGTCGGAGCTGCAACGGCACCGGGATGTCGCGCGAAAACCGTTTGATAGTTTTGCACGTCAGTATCAACCATATTTCCGTCGCGAATATAGTGTGGCAACGGAACACGGCCGATTTTTTGCAACAGTTGTTCGGCGTCTCCGTCGGCCAGTGGTTTGACCGCCCAATGACCGCCGTCTAGTTTGGCAACAATCAGCAATTCGAGGCGGTCAGCGCCGTGTCGATCCTTGAGAACAATAACTTCGCCAATTTGAACATTGCCTCGTGTTTTGGCCAGTACTTTCCAATGGCCTTGGTCATCAGACTCAAGAAACAATCCTTGCCAACGACCGCCGGTCGCTTTTCGATAGCCGACCAGTTTTGCCGGAATGACTTTGGTATCGTTGACGATCAACAGATCGCGATCGTCGAGAATTTCCGGCAAGTCACGAACGTGAAAATGTTCGATGGTCTGCTGTTGGCGACGGACGACCATCAATCGAGCGTCGGTCCGTTGGGGGAGCGGATTTTGTGCAACGAGCTCTTTGGGCAATGGATAGTCGTAATTCTCGATCGACAATGGATCGATTTCGTTTTTTGATTGCGGTTCTGAAATATCGGGGCTCCGTCCAAAAAATATGCCGCATCAACGAATGCGGCATTGATTATTCAAATTGAATTGATGGTTACCAAATTCGAATGCGTTCCGATTTGGGTTTATAGAGTTTGTCACCTTCCTTGACATTAAACGCTTCATAAAACGCTTCGATATTCATCACGGGACCGTTGGCCCGATAGCGACTGGGCGAATGCGAGTCAGTCAACAAACGTTTGATCATTTCCGCTTCGCGATATTTGCGCCGCCAGACTTGGCTCCAACCCACGAAAAATCGTTGTTCACCAGTCCAACCCGCGATCTCTTTTGATTTTTTTCCGTCGAGCGAAATTTTATAAGCCTTGAAGGCAATCGCCAGACCAGAAAGATCCGCAATGTTTTCACCGAGTGTCAATTGGCCGTTGACGTTTTTCTTGGGTAGCGGTTCATATTCTGCGTACTGATCAACCAATTTTTTGGTCAATGCTTTGAAAGCCTTTCGGTCTTCGTTTGTCCACCAATTTTTCAAATTACCGTCACCGTCAAACTGACTTCCCGAGTCATCAAACGCATGGCTGATTTCATGACCGATGACTGCACCAATGCCTCCGTAGTTTACGGCGGTGTCTGATTTAACACTGAAAAACGGCGGTTGCAAAATCGCTGCGGGGAAAACGATTTCGTTTTTTGCGGGATTGTAATAGGCGTTGACGGTCTGAGGAGTCATGCCCCATTCTTCACGATCGATCGGTTTGCCAAGCTTGCCAATCAACCGTTGAAATTCCACCTGGTTCGAACGCATCATATTGCCGAGTAAATCATCCGCTTTGATTTCCAGCTTGGAATAGTCGCGCCATTTGTTGGGGTAGCCAATTTTGGGAGTAATTTTGGACAGTTTTTCCTGGGCTTTCTTTTTCGTGGCGTCGGTCATCCAGGTCAGTTCATCAATGCTTTTCTCAAAAGCTTTCAAGAGATTCTGAACGAGTTTGTCCATCGCTTCCTTGGAATCTTTTTTGAAATACTTTTGAACGTAGAGTTTACCGACCACTTCGCCCAACACACCGAAATCACCTGCGCCTGCTCCGGCAGTTGCTTCGACAGCACGTTTCCAACGCGGTTTTTGCTCTTCGATACCAGCCAGCGTTTTGGAATACAAATCGAAATGGGCATCGACGAAATCTTTGGACAAAAATGGAGCTGCTGCATCGACGGCGTGGAATTCCATGTAGGTTTTCCAATCGTCCAACGAGATATCCTCGAACAACTCGCCGAATCCTTCAAAGAAACTGGGGGTCATGACAATCAACTCTTTGACGTCGACACCTGAATTTTTCAAGAAATCTGACCAGTTGATCTGATGGACTCTGTCTTGCCACTGGGCGACCGAAAATTTGTTGTATCGTTTGACAGGATTTCGCAGCTTGGTGCGTTCCCACTGAACCTTGGCCAGGCTTTTTTCAATCTTCAGAACGCACTCCGCTCCATCAGCGGGATCATCAGCACCGGACAAGGTCAAAATTTTTGTCACGTATTCTCGCAACGCTTGCTGAACGGCCAACGATTTTACGTCATCTTTGAGGTAGTAATTTCGGTCCGGCAAAGTTGTCCCGCTTTGAATCAAATGGGCCGCATATTTTGTTGCATCTTTACCATCCTGCATCACGAAAAACCCGATCGGCGATCCGATTCCGGAATACTGGAGTTCCGCCATTTTTTTGATCAACGCTTTTTTAGATTGAATGGCGCGAATCTGGAGCACGACAGGTTTCATCGGTGCAAAACCAAGTTTGTTGACCCGGTCGACATCCATAAAGCTTTTGTAAAAGTCGCTTACTTTTTGGGCGTCCGAGCCATGTTTAAATTCTTTTTTGGCCACATCGTCGATCAGATTTTTAACACGTTCCTGCGATTTGTCGGCCAGTGCGATAAACGATCCATAGTTGGATTTATCGGCTGGAATTTCGGTGTTTTTCAGCCACGAACCATTTACATATTCGAACAAATCATCTTGTGGCCTGGTCTTGCGGTCCATGGCGTTGAAATCGACTCCAAGTTCGCCCTGGCCCATCACAAATTCGGGTGTGATCAACAATAACAGGACCAATGTTAGAAATCGTTTTGCGTTCATTGTGTTCATTCCGTGTCGTAAAAAAATAAGCGTTTCCACATCGTTTAGCTTATCTTTTTACGTATTCCGTTCAAGGCATGATTGTCGAATCGATCACGGAATAGTCGCAAATGAAAAACAGTAGAGCCGGTTCCCACCGGCCGTTATTTGATTAGCCGGTGGGAACCGGCCCTACGCCCAAACCCACCACAAAAAAATCCTCTGGCCGTTCGACCAGAGGATCATTTACCTTTGATTGCTGGAGTACTGTGGTTCGCTTTACTCCGTCAAAATGGTGGGCAGATTGTTAGCAATTTCTTCGAAATCACTAATCAGGTTTGCCCCATCATCGGCATGATAGTGCTTGCCGCGTCCGTAGGTTGCAACGTCTATCATGGGCTGCTGGGCAGCTCCAGGAGTAAACGTCATCGAGTGAACGGTCACGTTGTCGCTTCCGATCAAATCGCGAGTAAACGTACCCAGGTTCACCGAACCGTCATTGTTCTGGCCGTCGGTCAAAACAATGATGGTTTTCGCCGCAAACGGTCGCGCGTTCGGGCCGGTCAGAATCGGTGTTTTGGCAATATTCAAACCGTAGTGAATCGCGGTACCGCTGTACGGTTGAATCGTATCCATCTTGGTGCGGATCGTATTAAAATTCTTGCTCAAATCAGATTCGTGATAGCTCGAACTGTTGAAAGTGATCAATGCCACTTGCTCTTCCTGGTCCGTTCCATCGAGAACGTTGAGGAACGCATCGACGCCGGCTGACAACAATGCCCAACGACTATGTGGAGGCGCGTTACCCGTATTGCCACTATTGTTGTTACGCCAGTACTGAGCGTATTCCGACATGTCGGCATTGATGGTTGCCAATTGGTTCACAACATTTTGCGTATAGGTTCGATCGTAGAGACTGTCCGTTGCCGCATCGTATTCCGATTGGGTAATCAACGGATTGGGCTCTTCACGAACACCATCTTCGACCCAAAACTGTTGATCTTCGTAGACGTCTCGAGTTCGTTCTTCGTAGATGGGCGTATTAATCTCATCTTGGTAGCTACCTTGTTTCTTTTCCCATCTCCAGGCATTGCGCGTTGGCGCTGAATACCGGATTCGCCAAGGCTTGGTGATGTGTTGCCAGTAATCGTAGTAGACGGTTTCATAGGTCGTTTCCCATCCGACGAGGTGTTGGTAAGTCTCCGTTCCCACGAGAACACTGCGGGTTTCCCAATGTCCGTAAGGAACTAGATTGACGTTGTTCAACAGATCGGACAGGGCCTGAGCCAGTGCGCCTTCATCCTGGAAAAACAACATCGAACCCGAACGGTCGAGTACCAACGCGATATCCCGGTCAACTTGAGTTGCCGAAGAATAAATATGCGTATCGTACGTCGAGACGCCAGGAATTGCGCGGACCAACAAAGGAACGTCTTGTTGCCCGTAAACGCGCAGGCTGGTGGCGTTTTCCGTACCATTGTCGATCGACTCTTTGGATTTCTCAGTCAGAGAATATCGTCCCCAACCGTTGTTCAGTCGGGTGGTGCTGCAGAAGACGATTTGCTCGTCCGCCAGAGCCAGAGCCTGTCCATTGACATAATTCCATGATGCGGCTGTTTTTGCCCAGTTGATGGCATCATCGGTCGTCTGATGGATACTCATCGATCGGCCACCGGCATGGGCTGCGGCATCGGTGGCGATTTTCATCTCCGTTTTCGTCAAACGCATGTGCGCAATGTTAATTGCTAGTCCGCACATGATGAATATTACCGGAAGTAAAAAGGCGAACAACGGCAGCACCGCTCCGCGCCTCTTAAGCTTCCAACGACTTTTCTTTTTGCTCGTCATTGTGGGTCTCCAAAAATGCAAATCAAAAGTGGTAAATCAAGGCTGTATCATTTTTAGTTGTCTGGATCGTAATATCCCAAGTACCGTTCGGCGCGCAGTTCAATTTCACCAATCACAACTTTTTCCCCGTAAATATCTACTTCCTGTCCTTGGAAGAAATAAGGAACAATAAAGGCGTTCTTTTTCATTGGAATTTGAACGTTGACTTTGATGGTGCTGTCGGTCGCCGTCAGTCCGTTGCCGTCGTTGATGGTGATCGTGACGTCCCTGGCACCCATCATCCCAATCACTTCGTTGGCTTTGTCGATGGCTTCTTGCTCGGTGGCTCCTTCGACCATGCAATACCGGGCTGCTTCGTAAGCGGCGTCCTGGGCCAGGTTTCGGAGCATCATCAAACGTGTAAATTCAATGGCGCCAAAAATGACCAGAAACAGGACCGAACCCGACAAAGCGAATTCGACAACGGCTGCCCCGCGGCGATTTTGAAACTTGCGCAATAATTTTAATTTGGCTGTGGGTCTGGTAGTGTTCATCATTCGTCAAACTCTCTCGCCATCGACACTTCGGACTGTATACTCTGGCCGGTCATAAACTCCCCGATAAAGAAAGAGTTACCGGTGCTCGGCGCTGTGATTCGTACTTGAATTCGGTCGAGTGCCTGGATGCCTGAAAAGTCAGCGGGAAAGACTTCGACCGTAGCGTTGACGATTCCGCGTTCGCTGAGCAGCGAGTTGCATTGATCGATGATATCTTGTCGAGTGGAGCCACGGCGAACGCCAACACGACAACCTTCGTAGCACGAAATCGTCAGGGATTCTTTTACGAACAATGCGGAACAGATCTCAAGTGTCGCGAACATGAACAACAAAACCAGAGGGAGACAAAAGGCGCATTCGACGACAGGTCCGCCACGTCGCGTGCGTATACGTCTTTTTTGATTTCGATTCAATTTCGTGAACATGGTTCCGCCAATCATTTCTGTTCAACTTTAGACGTTGAGGAGAACGTCTCCATAAAACTTATGACAGAAATCCAAGTGAAACCGGATAAATTCGCAAATTTCCGCGACAATCTGATCTAACGCAACACACGTTGATTTTGTGAATCGCCGTTGCTGTGTGTCGCGAGATTTTTTGTTGGAGAATGATTGGTCGAACCGGTACAACCCGCAATATCAAACCCTATTCCATGCGCTAAAGCGAATCCGCAATCGGTCGCGCGTGCATTTTTGAAAGTGGCATCCGGAAAGAATTGCCCAGACCATACCGTAGGGCCGGTTCCCACCGGCCGTTTTATGGATTGGCCGGTGGGAACCGGCCCTATTGTTTGATGACAAGTTGAAGCATTCCCGCCGACGGTTTATCAAAACGACGGATTTTCGAATCGGCCGGTGGGAACCGGCCCTACTGATTTTTAGCTTGTGCTAACAAGTCGTTAAACGCTTCGGTAGACATGCCCAAATTGGAGGCCAAATTCGTTAACACCACGGTTTCGGGTTCCGAAATATTGCCGTCTGCCATGGCGACTTGTAACAAAACGGCCATGGATTCCGTCGGATCAGCCTTCAAAATCTCGAACTGTTGTAAATGAAATTTGGGATCAGATTCGCTGCGATTAATCATCGCGTCCAGCGACGCCTGTCCAACGCCGATTTCTTTCGCCATTTTTTTCAGAATCAGATGTTCACTGTCCGACGTATTTTGATCAGCGCCGGCGATACAGCAAGCCGCGCGCAAAACTTCAACTTTTTCCGCAGGAGTCATTCGTTTATTGATTACCTGTGTTTACTGGTTTCTTGTTTATTTCTTGTCGGACGACTTTGCGGAGCCTTTCTTTTTCTCCGGTTCGGCTCGCTTGATCGTACCGAACAAATGGCCATGAGTTTTACCGTGAGACCATGTACCCGAGTATTTGTTTTCATGGATCACGACCCGGGCATCAAACTTGCCCAATCCAGTGATCTCGTCACCGTCGACCGTGATAACCGGCGTGTTCCCTGCCCATTTGACTTGCAGAGGAACGACGACATTCACATTGTATTTCATGTACTTGATGCGAACCTTGAAACTCCAGTAATCCCCTTTGTCCAGTTTTTTGACTTCGGCAATGCGATATTCTTCTGGCGTCAGATCTTTTTTTTCTTTACCAACAATCGTGAAATTTCCAACAAGCACGGAGTTGGACATTAATTTTTTGAAATCGGCAAACGCTTTTTCCCTATCAAATTTTTCTTCAACTGACGATTTTCGAGCAACCGAATCGCTCGATTTAGTCACCTGTTCCTGGGAACGAGCTTCATTCACCAAGCCAAACAACATCAATCCAACAAAGAACGCGGTTTTTGCCTTCGAGATAGCTGAATACATTGTGTCAATCCTGCTGCAAACGTAGTGAATTGGGCGAGTAAAGTTTCATTCTACGAACTGCCCGATCCAATGCAAACGGAACGGGCGGCGATTGAAATAATCTCTGGTGCAACATGCTATCTGGTGTTGTCATTACGGCTTGTTTGCCAGTAAATTGAATCTTTGATTTCTATTAGATTTATTACACCCGCCGCCATCCGCGGTGGAAAGGAGTCCTCGGTGTTCGTCGCCGCTACGACAGAATGTTTCTCTCATCTTCCGCTGCCCGAAGCAATTGAAAAAATCGCGGATCTTGAGTTTACCGACATTGAAATCAATATCGATCAGCATGGCGAACATCTTCGCCCGGTAGATATTGTTAATAATCTCTCTGAGGCAGTCGCCACCTGTTCAAAAACTCGGCGTCTGAGCGTCAGTTCCTATCGATTTGCCAGCTCGGCGCTCGGCGAGGATTATTTCACCGAATTTGACGCGATCTGTAATTTGGCGAAACTCACCAAGGTAGTGACGTTGACCGTGCCATCATCCGAACTCGGCACGCCGTTTAATGAAGAAGTCGAACGGTTGAAACGGTTGGTGACCATCGCCGAGTCTCATGGAGTCCGAGTCGGGCTGCAGAGCCAGGTCGGCTGCTTGTCTGAGGATCCCGATACCGTATCGGTCATCTGTGATCATGTATCCGGTCTAGGACTGTCGTTTGACCCCAGCCACTACATTTATCAACGGCAGGCCAATCGAGACCCCGACAAGTTGTTGAAATACGTGCACCATGTCTATTTGCGCGATACGACTCCCGACGAACTCCAGGTTCGAGTGGGGCAGGGCGAGGTTGACTACGGAAAACTGGTTGGACAATTGGGAAAACTGGGATACCGACGTTCGCTGTGTGTCGATATTCGACCGCATGCAGATACCGACCAGATGGCGGAGTTGCGAAAATTGCGGTTGCTGTTGGAAAGTCTGTTAATTTGAACCAGATGACAGATCAATCAACTCCAACGAGTCATTTGATTTTGCATTTCGCACTCGCAATCCTATTTTGCCTTCGAGCAGCCCGTCCAGGATCGGCATGATCAATTCACGCCGCCAACCAACCAGTAAGCGGGTATCCGGTTGGCTGATCATTCCGAGCCGCCAGGCAGCCAGTTGTCGCAACTCGCTGGTAGTCCCAAAGATCCCAGGAGCAATTTTGTTTTTGCGACAAGTGATCCCGATGGCAGCAGTCAAAAATTGGCCGAGTTGACCGAGTTGCGGTATTTTCTGTTTGGAACTCGTCTCTGGTAATTCGGATTTTGGCACGTCCAATCCCATTTGAATTGCTTCAGACAATTCCTCGATGTATTTCGTATATTGCCTGCGCTCCATGCCACGAATCGCTTTGATTTTTTTGGGCGCTGCACTTTTGCGGCGGGCCAACTCTACTAACAGGTCGTCACGCAGCACTTTTCTCGCTGGCATGTCCCGATCACAAGCCATTTGTTCACGCCAATCCCACAAACTTTTGACAACTGCCAATGTCCGCGAATCAAGGGTTGCGATTCCAGAAAGTTTTCGCCACTGGTATTCGCTTTGCAGAGAACGCGCCCATTCGTTCATGGCGAAGTTCATTTCTTCGTTGGCCCAGTCCGTGCGGTCGCTACGCTCAAGTTTGGAAACGATCTTTCGATAGATTTTCTCAAGATGGATGACATCCAGTGCCGCGTAGTCAAGTTGCGATTTTGTCAGTGGCCGTCGCCGCCAATCGGATCGCGTTTCTCCTTTTTCCAGTGTTTTACCGGCTATTTTTGAAACAAGTGTCGAGTAGGCAGCGGGGAATTCCATGCCTGCAAGTCCCGCACCAATTTGAACATCAAAAAAATTGGCTGGCCGACTAGTCGAGAATCGGTAACAAAATCGAAATTCTTCGCGACCGGCATGCGCGATTGTGATGTGGTTTCCCTCGGACAACAATTCCCAGAAAACGCTGTCGTCCTCCTCGAGTTTGAGAGAGTCGATAACGGCGACCTGTCGATTCGCCGCGACTTGCAATAAGCACAATTCTGGCAAATAGCGGTCCTCGGAAACAAATTCCGTATCGATGGCAATAACATCGGCGTCGGCAATCCGCTTGCAAAATGACTTTAATTCAGAGACGCTGTCGATCAATTGATAGTTAATTACATTAGTCATTCTGTTTGTTGATTCGCGCGAAGACCGTTTCGTCTTGACCGACCTGATTCCTGGGTGCGTAATGAGTAAATTGCTTGTCAGTATTAAAAATCTACACGAAGCACGTTTGGCCGTCGATGCGGGAATTGATGTTCTCGACGTCAAAGAGCCCGACAACGGACCGTTGGGGAGAGCCGACTGGGATACGATCAGTGCAATTGGTGAGCTTCGAGAATCCCATCGAGAGATGCCTCAAATCTGGAGCATCGCCTGTGGAGAGCTGTTTGACTGGGCTGCCCCTGACAGCGCCGCGATCGACGCGGCGATGAAAGCATTTGATTTGGTCAAAATTGGTCTGGCACATATTGCGAATCAAGACAATTGGTTTGATCAACTCCAACAGTTTTGGGGACAACTTCCTGCTCATATCAGTCCAGTCATTGTCGCTTACCTGGATTTCGCGATCTGTGATGCACCACCGGTCGACGAAATATTGTTGAAAATGTCGCAACTCAGCCGCGATGGCTCGAATCCGGTACAGTACCTGCTGTTCGACACGTTCACCAAAGGACCCGATTTGGATTTGTTTTCGTTTACCAGTCGCCAACAAATGTCGGGTTGGATTCAGCGTCTGAAAACCATGAACGTTACGACATGCGTCGCAGGCTCGATCAGCAACGAGAATTTCGCGAACGTGCTCCAGTTGAACGCTGATTTCATTGGCGTGCGTTCAGTCGTGTGCCACCCGGACAGGAATGGTTCGGTGGATCGTGCGAAACTCAAATCGTTTGCTGCGTTACATGAATCAGGAGTCGGATATTAGGGCTTGAAAAAAAGGGGGGGGGAAAGGCATTGTGAGCGGCAAGCGCCTTGCTGCTCACGTGGTTCAAACTGTTTAGCGAGTTGCAAGTTTGACGGCAATTTTTCGGGCCGTTACGTTCAATGCCAGATCTGGCAGCTGTTGGATCGAAAACCAGCGATAGTCTTTCAATTTGGATTTGGGCCGTGGGTTTGAAAGCGCTGTAAGATAACATTCCAATTGGATTCGAAATCGCGTCACCGCATGATTCAACGTACAAAGTCTTTCGAGATTTTGTACATCGCAACCAATGTCTCGCGTTATCTGTCCTGGCAAATCCAAATCTGGCGTGACGCGATAGCGTGGAAAATCCCACATTCCTACCCAACGTTCACCCGGTTGTCCTTTCCGCAACAAAACCTGTTTCCCCGATGTAACAACAACCGCCGCCTCGACCACGGATTCGTATTTCATTTTGTTGAGTTTAATAGGAATTTGCTCGGCAACGCTGTTCAAATTCCCGAGACAGCATTCGCGAATCGGACAATCGGAACATTTGGGAGATTTCGGTGTGCAGACCAATGCCCCCAATTCCATGAGTGATTGATTAAAATCGCCGACCGCTGTTTTTGGTAACAACGCTGCGGAGAATTCCCAAAGCATTTTTTGCGACGCTGCCGATTTCGGATCATCGTCGTGGGCCAACAAACGGCAGAACAATCGCTCGGTGTTTCCTTCGAGAATCGGTAACGGCTGATCAGCAGCGATCGATAAAATGGCACCGGCTGTATATCTACCGATGCCTGGCAAAGCCACCACGTCGTCGAACGTCCGCGGGAATCGTCCTCGATGTTTTTCGATAATGACCTTTGCTGCAGCATGCATTTGGCGAGCGCGTCGGTAATAACCCAGCCCTTCCCAAAGTTTCAAAACTTGCTGCACATCTGCTTCCGCCAGTCGGCGAACATTGGGAAACTCGCGCATGAATCGTTTGTAATAGTCGATGACGGTTGCAACCTGAGTCTGTTGCAACATGATCTCACTAACCCAGATTCGATACAGGGTTTTGTTTTTTCGCCAAGGAAGATCTCGCTGGTTTTTTGCAAACCAATTTTTTAATCTTCGACGAATTCGCGATTTCGTTTTCGAGTCAAAAAATAGATCTGGCGATAAACTTGACATCACGACGCAACAAAATTGACCAAGCGATCTGGCACGACAATCACTTTGTGAATCTGTTTTCCATTGAGCAATTCGGCGATTTTGTCATCCGAACGCGCAACCTGTTCGAGTTCGTCTTTTGACGTACCCGGCGAAACCTGGATCTTTGCACGCACCTTGCCTTTGATTTGCACCGGAATCTCGATGAATTCATCTTGAGCCAGCGATTCATCCAGTTGAGGCCATGGTTCATAAGCGAGCGTCTCGGAGTGTCCCAAAATTTGCCAAAGCTCTTCGGCGATATGAGGGGCAAACGGAGCCAGCAGCAGTACGTATTGATCCATCAGCGATTTTGGACGTTTTGAAAGTTTCGTAAAGAAATTGACGAATTCCATCATCCGCGCGATCGCTGTATTGAATCCGAGATCTTCGATATCCTCGGAAATCGCCTTGATCGTTTTATGCAGAACTCGCAGTTGTTCGTTCGTTGGTTCCTCATCGACCACGGCGGCGTTCATTTCCAGCGTCTCACTCGCCTGGTCAACAATCATTCGCCAGGACCGATCGAGAAACGATCGAACACCGCTGACACCATCGGTATTCCAGGGTTTGACCGCTTCGAGCGGTCCCATGAACATTTCGTAAAGCCGCAGTGAATCCGCGCCAAAATCGGCGACAATTTCATCGGGATTGACGACATTCCCGCGCGCCTTGGACATTTTTTCAGCGCGAGACATCACTTTGATCGATGGGTCGGAAACCAGGACAAACGCATCACCCCGCTTTTCTACCTGGTCATCGTCCAAGGTGATCGGTGAAAGTTCTTGTCCCGTTTGTTTATGAACCCAATTTTTATCGTCATCCTGCTTGACCTCGGTGGACGAGACCCATTTTTCATCAAAGTCTCGAAATCCAGTCAGTTCGATTGGTCCCAGGATCATTCCTTGGTTGACCAGTTTTTGAAATGGCTCATCACAACTGACATATCCCCGGTCAAACAGAACTTTGTGCCAGAACCGAGAATACAGCAGATGCAGCACCGCGTGCTCGGCGCCTCCGATGTAGGTGTCCACCGGCATCCAAGTTTTCTCAAGTTCCTGATCGACGAATCGGTCCGTACAGTCGGGGCTGACGAAACGCAGATAATACCAACATGACCCAGCCCACTGCGGCATGGTGTTGGTTTCTCGTTTGTATTTTTTTCCGTCAATGATTGGGTACAGCCAGTCGTCTGACGCTTTAGCCAGCAGCGGTTCCGGCCGGCCATGCGGTTTGTAGTCTTCCAAATCAGGTAGGTCGACCGGTAGATCCTTGTCCGGTACAGCACGGATCTGGCCCGTCAGATTTCCGTCGTCATCGAGTTCGTGAACAATCGGAAATGGTTCACCCCAATAACGTTGACGACTGAACAGCCAGTCGCGCAGCTTGTAATTCACTGCGGCTAGCCCCATTCCGGACTGTTGGAGATCAGCGACGATCTTTGTTTTAAATTCGCTCGTCGCCATCCCGTCATAAGTTCCGGAATTGATGGCAGTGCCATTGCCAACAAAATATGCTTCTCCCGCCATCACGGCCTGGCAATCAACTCCCGCGACATCGCTTGAACCAGGATCAATGACTGGAATAATTTTCAGACTAAACTGCGTGGCAAATTCAAAATCTCGCTCGTCGTGCGCGGGAACAGCCATGATAGCGCCTGTTCCGTAGCTGCTGAGAACGTAATCGGCGATCCAGATTGGAATGTTGTCGCCATTGACCGGGTTGGTTGCAAATGCACCTGTGAACACGCCGGTTTTCGTTTTCTTTTCTTCCTGGCGTTCGCGATCACTTTTGAAACTGGCCTCTTTTTGATAAGCCTCGACGGCGCTGCGGCATTCATCGGACGTTAACTCATGGACCAGCGGATGTTCAGGAGCGAGAACCATATAGGTCGCTCCAAACAGAGTATCTGGACGTGTCGTGTAAATGCGGACGGAATCTTCGTCGGCTGCTTCAGGGAAACCTTCGGCCGCGCGTTCCGCTTTCCAATTTTCGTAATCCTCGGGCACGCCGACAAAGAAATCCACTTCGGCACCCGTACTGCGTCCAATCCAATCTTTCTGCAGTTTTTTGACACCCTCGGGCCAGCTGACTTTTTGCAGATCGTTTTCCAGTCGATCGGCGTAAGAGGTAATCCGCAGCATCCATTGTCGCAGCGGCAGCCGTTCGACAGGATAGCCACCCCGTTCGCTTAGCCCGTCAATCACTTCTTCGTTGGCCAGAACAGTCCCCAGTGCCGGACACCAATTGACCGGAGCTTCGTCCTGATAAGCCAGTCGATGACTGTCCTGGTAGCGCTGGATGGCATCGTCGCCTTGCTTTTGAATTTCATCGGGAATGGGAAGTTCAGAAATGGGGCGGCCGATTTTCTGTTGCGGGTCAAACCAGGTATCAAACAGCACCAGAAAAATCCATTGAGTCCAACGAAAGTAATCGACGTCGGTTGTTGCCAGTTCTCGCTGCCAGTCGTAACTGAAACCGAGCATTTTGAGTTGTCGACGAAAATTGGCAATATTTTTGTCAGTCGACTCACGGGGTGGAGTGTTGGTTTTGATCGCATGCTCTTCGGCGGGCAATCCAAAAGAGTCAAATCCCATCGGATGGAGCACGTCGCAGCCCTTCATCCGAAAATAACGTGCCAGAATATCGGTTGCCGTGTAGCCTTCGGGGTGACCGACATGGAGCCCGGAACCACTTGGATAGGGAAACATGTCCAGGATATATTTTTTATGTTCACCAGGCTGGTCCGGTGTCCGAAAAGTCTGGTTTTCATCCCAAAATCGCTGCCATTTTGGTTCGATTTCGGCGGGATTATACTTTGGCATCTAGGTAGATCCTGAGTCATTAAATGCTTGCAAGTCGGAATTTTCTTATGATATCCGATTTGTTGCGACAACCAAATGACGCTTGCAAACGAACAAGGTTCATTTGTGACCGGAACAGGTGATCCAATTGCATAAAGTTGCAAAATTGATGAGTTTTCGCAGTGGACTCGTAACCGGCCATATTTGTCCAAACAAATCCGTAGTCATTTAAATTACTGACTGGTAGACTTGTTTGTTGAGTTAATACCGCCATAAGGAATGATCTGTGATTCGAAGACGTCCCAATAATCGATTGAGCACCCAGGAACGAAACATGATGCGGCGAGCTTGTAAGTTCAATGCAGAGCTCCTGGATTTTGTCCGACCGAAAGTTCAAGCTGGAGTTACCACCGAACAAATTGACAGCTGGGTTCATGAATATACGAGCCAACATGGACATGTTCCGGCATGCTTGGGTTACCAAGGAGAAGCCGGCCCGTTTCCCAAAAGTTGTTGTACCAGCGTCAACGACGTCATTTGTCATGGCATCCCTGACGATTACACACTGCAAGATGGTGATATCGTCAATGTCGACATCACAACGATTGTCGACGGATGGCACGGTGATCAGTCAGAAACATTCATCATTGGGCAACCGTCCGACGATGCGCGACGAGTGGTCCAATGTGCATTTGATTGTTTGTATCTTGCAATCGACAACATTTCTCCTGGCTGTACCGTTTCGGATATCGGACACGCCGTCGTCAGACGCGCGGCTCAGGATGGATTTGGAGTTGTCGATAAATATGTTGGGCACGGGATCGGTCGAAATTTTCACCAGCGTCCCAATATTCCTCATGTTCCGGGGCCTCAAACAGATCGGGATCGTTTGTTTCCCGGAATGTGTTTTACGATCGAACCGATGATCAACGTCGGAAAACCGCGCGGGATTTGTGACAAATCAGATGGCTGGACCGTGCGAACCGCTGACGGAAAACTTTCTGCGCAATTTGAACACACCATTTTGATGACCGAACAGGGTCCCGAGGTTTTGACTTTGACTGAGGACGGACCGCAACAAGGGCATCAGTTTTAGATTGGCCCGCAGATTTACCGCCAATGGTTCATGTCTTCGATTGCTGGGCAGGTAGTGTTGATTAAATATGGGCGGCAAGGCGGCAGCTGCCGGTGAACCCTCAAATACCGGCGGCTAGCGCCTCGCCGCTCAGTTCAAGTTCACAGCTTCCGATTTAATCAACGCTATATAGCTAAGTTGCAACCGTCATTTCATTTGAGTTTTGGCATTCTTGTGATCGGTACTTGGTTTGCATTTCAACATCAAAGTGCACACCAACAAATTCAAAAAGGATGCAATTGCGATTTGCACGAACGGAACATCTGAATTCGTTAACACCTTGACTGCTATTGGGTCGTACCAGATCTGGTCTACATTTTCCGACTGAAAGATCATTTGAATTTCTGGCCAGAGCATGATGCCAACCAAAATCATGGATGATGTCAGTAACACTAGCCAAATCTGTTTTGCTCGAAGCACTGGAAACACAAGAAGCCCTAACCCCAAGGGAACCAGCAAAGCCAGCCAGAAAGTGTGCATTGAAACTAATGCACTGGTTGTAGGTCCTCAGCATCCTTCGAAAGCAAAAAGCTCGGTCATGGTCGGCATTTTGACCTCGGCCAGCAACAGTGAGCCACGAATCGCGGCTGCCCAAACTCCCAAAAAAGCTGCGGTCAGTAATAGCCGTCGTAACACTAAATCGAGCCCTTTATCGCTGAAGACACGCAGCCGCATCGCTCCCAAAATTCACGCTGACACCTTCATTTCCGATTCTAACGAAGCCGTAACGTTGGGTGCCACTGGCTCTGCCAGTGACGTGGTTGAATAGTGGTTGTTGCGTACTTCAATTGAATGAAAAACCGTGAGTCAATGTGCAAGTCACTGGCACACGACTTGTGCAAAACCACTCGCCAGCGCGTCGTGCTCGTATCAGCAATCCATGAAATTCCTCGTGAGCAACTGAGCAAAAACCGCTTAAAACACGGTCCCTCGCTCACGCATCGGGTCATGATTTTCCATACCAACACTTAATGCCGCCTCATTCGAAACGCCGGTACCAAAGAAAGACAGGGACAATCAGTAGTTGATATCCGTGCAACAATTTAGTACCCAAACCAAAATTGAATCACTTTGGCGAGAAGCGGCGTTTGTCTGATTCGAAATGCATCCAAGGCTAGTAAATATTACTATACGGAAGCGCACCGTAATTTGTTTTGAGACGTCTGTTTTTTACCGGCGAAAAACCATTTCGAGAACTAATCTTAACCCAAAAATAGGTCTTTTTCACTTGACATGAAACTCCGTGTATCGATACTAGCGATATCGGACCGCTGGAGCCTCGACTGTTCCGGTATTGTAATGCGGATGAAAAGATTTGGCACTTGGTTCCTGTTGGGATACCTGGTTCTCTTGCTGAACCTAGGGCCGAATGCTCATCGAATTCAGTGCCTGGGTCTGCACTCAGTCAACCTCACCTCAAAAATTGGCACAAAATCACCTGCTTCCTGCCAGTGTTGCCATTCGCCTACCGATTCCAAACAAACGGATTGGACATCCGATATTGTTCATTCATTTGCGGATTGTGCGTTCTGCAAGTTCTTTAAACATTTCCAAATGGTTTGGCAGGTATTCAATTTTGAACTGCAAACCGATCTGCTTCCCGGCTTCGAACGAATTGTTGAAAACTCAGTTGAGCCGGATCTATTCAAAGCGTGCGCCAGGGGCCCACCCCGCGTCTGTTAATTAATTTGAACAGATGTTTTGCTTCAACGTCATGGCTGCGTAAACCTCGTTCCGTTGTCCGAGTTCTCGTTCGGATCAACGATTCTGCGGCCGATCTTGGGAACTGATTAATCCTAAGATTTTTGTGTTGTAGCTATTTGTTGTTTTTAGTTAGCGCCAACGGTGGGGCGCGCAAATTTTTGGATTTTGCTATGAGTACGGATGATAGCGCCAGACGGCCCAGGATCAGCCGTTGGATTTCATCGATCGGTCGGAAACTCAACTATGATTTTTGCCCGGGTGCAAACCAATATGTTTATTGGTTGAAGCGTCCCGTTGGATGGGTCGTTACGGGAGCCGCGTTCTCGGCGCTGGTAGGCATTTTTATTGGCCCACAAGGTTTTGTTCTGATGTGGGCATTCCTGGCTTTGCTCATCCTGGGGGTGGTTTGGCCTTGGCTTAGTATGAAAAAGATTTCTGCAAAATTGAGCTTTGTCCAACCTCGGTCGTCGGAAAACAAACCCACCAAGGTCATTTTAGAAGTGGTCAATCGATGGCCAATTCCGATTTTCGGGCTTACGCTCGAAGGCAAATTCCTGCAGGACGCCTGGTGCGAAGATGACAAAGTCACGCTTGGGTTGCAGCGCATGCCTGGATGGAGTGTATCAAAATTTCGTTGGGAGATCGTTCCACAACGACGAGGAGTATTGCCAAGTGAAGCACCAGAATTAGCAACAGGATTCCCCTTTGGTTTGTACCGCAGTGCACGCCAAGTCACCATCGACAAAGAAGTCATTGTCTGGCCTGAATGTGTCGCGCTCGATGGAATACCTGTCCAAGCGGGTCGCCATTTCAACATCGAAGGCACGATGAGCGACCAGCCTGGAACTGACGGCGATGTGATTGGGGTTCGCCAGTATCGCGAGGGCGATTCTCTGCGACATGTTGATTGGATGCAGACGGCGAAATGGAACCAATTGATTGTGCGGGAACGCCAAACATGCGCGGAAACTCCGGTACGCGTGGTTTTAGATCTACACCCGGCGCGACATGTCGGCCGCGAGAGTCAAAGCACTTACGAGTGGGCCATCCGAGTTGCCGCCTCGATTTGCGACCACCTGCACACACATCATTGCAAGGTGTCGCTGGAATGTCTGGGTTTGGCGGACAATCTGAAAACCAAGACGTCGAATCGAAATGGAATCAAGATGTTGTTGGATTTCCTGGCGAGGCTGCCGGACCTGGCCCATTTGACATCGATGATGAAGGAACAGTCCGACGGGATCGGCGCGTGCTCATCTGTTTCTTTGAATACCCGCACAGCGGGAAGAACATTTTTTGTCGGTACGGGATTGTCTGAACAAGTAAGTACTCAATTGGCGCCGACAAACTGCAATCGCATCCTGATTTGTCCTGATGGATTTTCTGAAGACTGCCTCGAATCTACTTCACGTCCCAAAACCAAGACGTCGAATTCGACATTCGACATTGAGATTTTACGACCTGATGACATGGGGCAAGAGCTGGCGATCGGCTGGGAAAGGATTTGTAGCCATGGCTCGTGATTCGAAAATCACTTCCAAGCGAATTGATTGGTTGCCCGACTACGAATCGTTGGTCGTTGGCGCTCTAGCGATCATGATCGTTCAATCGTTTCGCGCAGAAATGTATCGAAACATGGCGATCCTCTGGATTGAAACCGCCGTTTATGCGTTTCTTCCCATGCTGCATTTGCAGTGGATCGTTCGCCGACGAATCGCGGCAGGAGCCGATGTCGGGGAATCCAGACCCGGACGAAAATACCAAGTTTATTTTCTGCAGATCGTCGCGTTTTTCTTTGGATTGTTGCCAGTGGCAATTCAACCCATCACACGCCAATTCGGAATCGGCGACCCGTTCGAAGTTCTGCTGTTGATGGTGTTACAGAATATCGCCTGGTACTTGCTGGTGTTTTCAAAATTTTCGTCTTTCAAACGGACGGGGTTTGTTCTGGCCAGTGCCATCGTGTTGTTTGTTTGCTTTACAACCGAAAGGCCGTTGGTTCTGGGCCTGGCATTTGTTTTTGCGTTGTTCGCATTGTGGTGGTTGATGGGTAACTATTGGAGTCGCTTGAAATCCAAAGCAATCGATTGCGAATCTCAAACACTTCCACTACGCGGAATTTTTATTGTCGCTTCGATTGGTATTTTGTTGGTCGTTGTTTTAGTCGCATCCCAATTGGCGCCGTCGGGAGAGTTGTTCCGCATCGCGGGCTTTATGCCATCGTCAGGAGGTGACAATGGCAAGCAAAGCACTTACGCTCGGTCCGGAGTTGGTGACGGCAACAACCTGAGGGCTGGCGACAACGCCAGGTCTGCGGGCGCGGTGGACTCCGAACAATTCATCGAAGATGAAAAAAAATCCATGTACGACATGATGTCGGAAAAATACTCCGGACCCGTCATGAAAATCAAACGACGCCGAAGTAAAGCAATCGCGCTGGAGCAACTTTCTAAACATGTTCATAACATCAAACAGGCAGAACAATCGGGAAGAACTTTTCGAACGCTGCGCGACCCCAAGCCGTCAGACGAAAAACTGGCGCTGGAAGATCGGATTTCAAAAGCGTTGTTCTATGTCGAAGGGTCCGTCCCCGTACGATTTGGCCTGACAACTTACAGCCATTTTGATGGCGTGGACTGGTCAAACGAGGATTCGAAACAGGAGAAACAGGATCGTCGGCCGCCGCCACCTATCGTGCTGCAACGGTATCCTTCACCGCGTTTCGTGGTTCAAACTCCACCGCGAGAATTTTTGCCTCAACAAAGACGGCACAAAGTAAAAATAATGCGGCTCGAAAGTCGTAGTTTGCCTCAACCGGCTTTGATGAAAAGTTGGCAGATCTACCTGGTCGATCGCAAAGACATGTTTGAATGGGGCGACAACGGCATCGTCCAATTCACCGGTGAGTCCATTCCTCCGCAAACAGTAATCGACATCGATAGTGAGGTACTCAATTACCATGTTCTGAGATCTTCCAAAAACCTCTGGCTCGTGGATCATCCCAACCCGTTATGGAAGAGGTTTGACGAGTGGCTTGGCGTTGGGAAACAACAGGCAACAGTAAAAGAAACAAGATCTCATTTCCAATCTGATGAGAATTCAAAATTCAGGCAAATTCCTAGTGAATCCAAAAAACGCCTGACCCAAATTGCAAATCAATGGACCGAGGGGGTCGCTCCAGGATGGAACCAAGTCGAGGCCATTATCAAGCGATTGCGGAAAGAGTTTCGCGTCGACCCCAGTCACGTGCCACCCAAAGACTGTGACGATACCGTTGGATATTTTTTGGACGAGAAATGCGGCCCCAGCTATTTGTTCGCCTCAACCGCCGTCATGTTACTACGAGCAGCCGGATATGACACGAGATTGGCCAGCGGATTCCTGGTTCAAAAGAAGGACTATGTTCGCGATGCGCAGCAATCCATCGTGACATCCGAGAATCTGCACATGTGGCCCGAAGTGTGTCTCGAAGGTTGGCACTGGTTGCCGTTAGAGCCAACTCCCACCTACCCGATTCCTTATAGCACCCAGACTTTCGGACAGTGGGTGATGGCCCAGTTGCTGTTTGTTTGGAGGCTGGCCATCGGAAATCCTTTAACGACTTTGATGATTTTCATCGCCGCCATTTTGATTTACCGGTTTTGTCGCGAAATCCTCGCGGGATATTTCTGGTTGAAATGGCAAATCGTCCGCATCGTTCGGCCAAGCAACGCACTAACCCAAACCCGCAAATTAATTGACAGCCGATTTCGGGTCGCGGGCTTGAAGCGTCCCCAGTTCGCCCTTATCTCCAATTGGTATGGACAGATTGAGGAATTGTCGGACCACCAGTTTTTTCAATTTTGGAATCAGGTCAACTTCAGTGCTGATGGAAACCAGATTCTAAAGCTCTATCGCCCCGATGTTAGCCAAGCTTGCCGATGTATCGTGGGCCGATTGACTTACCGAAAAATCAAAAAATTTATGCAGCAAAATAAACGGAAAAAAAAGAAATGATTCAAGAAATGGGAGTTGCAACCACTACCAAAATTCAGGCCTTGCGAAATCACTTGAACACAGTTCTCGTCGGGAAGGCAGATGTGATCGAACAGCTCGTTGCCTGCCTGCTGGCCAATGGGCATGTTATTTTTGACGACCTTCCCGGGCTGGGCAAAACAACATTGTCCAAAGGAATTGCTCAAGCCATTGGCGGTCGGTTTTCTCGCGTTCAATGTACTCCCGACCTGCTCCCGGGAGATATCACAGGATTTAACATCTACAACCAGAAAACTCACTCGTTTGAATTTCGCGAAGGTCCCGTATTTTCGGACCTGTTGCTGGTCGATGAAATCAATCGTGCCACGCCGCGAACTCAAAGTGCATTGTTTGAAGCCATGGCTGAACGCCAGGTAACGATCGACAATCAAACCTTTGGACTCGCGTCGACTTTCATGGTGATCGCGACGCAAAATCCCGTCGAAAGCCACGGGGCTTATCCTTTGCCCGAAGCCCAACTCGATCGATTCGCGATGAAGCTAAGCATCGGTTATCCAAAATCGGAAGACGAGGTCGCGTTGCTAGGACGATTTGTCGGGAACGTCTCGGACAAGCAATCTGCCGATTCCGTTCTCGATTTGGCAGAACTCAAGGCCATTCAATCCGAAGTTGCCAATATCGAAGTTTGCGAATCAATTCGCAACTATCTCGTCCAGTTGGGAACTCAAACCCGAGAACACTCGGCCGTCGAACTCGGGCTTAGTCCACGAGGTTTGATTATCTGGCAACGTGTTGCCCAAGCTTGGGCCTATTTGCAGGGTCGACGATTTGTCATTCCTGACGATGTTCACGCGGTGGCCATACCCGTGCTTCGACTTCGCGTGACCAGCCATTCTGATGATCCCGACACAATCATTCGAGAAATCATCGAGTCCGTTTCCGTTCCCGTTGACCGATAGGAAAAAAAATGACTTTAGAAACCAACTGCAAATATCGCTGGGCCAGTGTTTTGATTTTGGTCATCGTATCCGCCATTAACGGCTGCCAGCAACACAAGGAGTCAAAAACGGAGAGCAAAGTTCCCAAGCTTCGTTTTCATTGTCCCAAGACCTATCCGGCAGCGGTCAAACGAATCAGAGAAATTCATGAAATCCTGATTTCACAAAAACAATTGCCCGAACCGACATCTTACGAGGTGGTTGAGTTTACCCATGGAGAAGGTGCAGCTGCACATTCGCATTATCTACTCGCTTCGGAGTTTAAAGATAATGCCGATCCCGATCATTCACACGACTCAGATTCCATTCGCGACCTCAAGCGGCATATGGTCAAGGTCGACATTTTTACCGAACTCAACGATATCGTTCGCTGGATACCCGACGTCGCCGCAGACAGTGACATGTCAAAACAGTCCTGGAATACCGTCAATCGAACATCGGAGGAATTGGGAAAAATCCTTGACCCAATCATTTCCGAGGACGCTTCACCGGCGGAAATGCGCACTTCTTACCGCGAACATGCGAAGTCGTCCGATCAGCTGATTCGAGAATTTGAGTCGACGGGAATTAAGTCTCAGACCAACGATTAATAGAGACGTACCACCATGTTCGAGTACTATTTTTCTGGCGCGGCTCTACGATTGTCGCAAATCGTCATTTATTCCTCGACCTGGATTGTGATGGGTTGTTTGATCGCCGCCATCTTTCGCTGCATGTTGGGGCCTGAAAAAGTCAAGGTTATATTTGGCGAAGGCACGCGTCGTGGACTCGTGACGGGCTGGCTCATTGGCATGTTGCTGCCCGTTTGTTCCCTCGGTGTAATTCCAATCGTCTACGAGTTGCGCCGCTGTGGCGTCAAGATTGGGACGATCATCGCTTTCGGGCTGACCGCCCCGTTGTTCAATCCGCTGTCGGTCTTGTACGGGCTGACGTTATCTGACCCAATCGCCATCCTTTCATTTTCGTTTTGTGCGTTGCTGATTGTCAGTTGTCTGGGTTGGGTCTGGGATCGGTTTGCCAAATGCCCGGATGTCGCCGAGGATCCGGAAGAACTGCCCACACCTGGACTAAAACGCGCGTTTGCAGTGCTGCACCAAGCTTCCAGTTATTTGATCGGACGCCCTGCGATATTCATGTTGGTGGCCCTGTTTTTTTCCGTGGTAGTAGCGATCCTGTTTCCCAAAGGTTACTTGCAAAACCAGGTCGAGCATGACAATTTGCTGGCTCCAGTAACCGTCGCTTTGATTGCAACACCGATCTATACGACTCCGTTACTGGCAATGAGCCAAATCGGCGGGATGTTTCAACATGGTAACTCGATTGGCGCGGCATTTTCGTTGTTGATTTTGGGTGCCGGAGTCAACGTTGGATTGTTAGCGTGGTTTGGTCAAACGTTTGGCGTGCGTCGAGTCCTTCTGTTTTTCCTTTTACTTTCAGCCACCACCGTCAGTCTTGCGTACATCATTGACAAACCGCTTTATCCAAAAGGAGTCGATCCAGCCGGACATTCACATGCGTTTGATGTTTATACCCATCCGTTTCACAGCGAACAACCGCACATGTCTGAATTGGCCTGGTATGGCATCATCGATTTCTGGAGTTCCAACGAATTCGGCGGCACATTTATGCTGGTTGGCCTGTTGATTTCGGGGGTTGTTCTCTGGCGTGTCAATCGGTCTGTCGACTTGAAGCGATGGTATTGTTCGAAAGACGACGCCAAGAAACGTCGCGATATCTACATTCCTGGATGGATACTCGGGTCACTTGCCGTGATCGGACTCATCGTTTCGAGCATCGTCGGATGTTACCTGTATTATCCGGCGCCCGAGGATTTGATGGGGGATTTGTCGATTGTCAACACCGAGTGCGTTCTGACCGCGAAAAACAAGGACTGGGAAGCGGCTGACAAATGGATCCGCTATTCGGATGACTTGTCCAGACGGCTGGAAATTGGAGTGTTCTTGCGAAATGGGCGTGTGGATAAATTCCAATCGGCCAAAGCCAAAATCTATCGTGAAAAATTGGACGCTTTGAAAGAAATGGTAGAGGCCCGTAACGGCGAGTCTGTTGGCGAGAAAGCGATCGAAGTTCATCGGGCCTATTTGCGAATGCGATCCGCTTTCGTGTCTGACGATCACTTGTAGGCGATCCTGTACTGGTGAGCGGCAAGGCTAGCCGCCGGTTCGTAAGCGCTAACGAACCGGCTGGTTTCGAATCAGCGGTTAGCACCTTGCCGCTCACTGGATCTGGCTCGGCAGGAGCCTCGCCCTCCCGTGCCTCGCTCTCCCCGTGCCTCGCCCTCCCGGATACCGACAGGGATTCGCAATTCGCTGCAGCAATAGCTAGCAATTGCATTTAAAAGCTGATGATCCGGTTTTTCGGTAGTGGCGGTGGTTTTTGCGGTTCAACAATCAATACAGTCTGCCGAACAGGTAGGAGTTGTAACGATTATCAGTGTCATAGGACCTTTTTTCTTGTTCATGAGGAAAATGATTCCTTGTGTCATCTCAATTAACGGGATTTTCTTTCCCGCACTTATCTGCGTCCCATCCTTTCGACGATGAGATTGGTATTGATTCATCTTACCAAATTCAAATATTAGTGACCGTTAGTAAGTGGTCACTCCCTTACCGCTCCGACAAACATGATCAAACAACCTCTATCAGCGACACCGCGCAGCAAGGTTTTTGGGAACGTTCGTTACTGCAGTTCGTGCCACCGCTACGATTTCCATAAACGTTGCCATTACCCGATGCTCATCACAGGGGCCTTGGCCGTTTTGACTCTAGGCCTGTTTCTATTGGTTGGCCCGCGCCGATGTACCTGCTGTGGCAAACGCCGCATTTTCTAAATAGCAACACTGATATTTGAGCTCCGGTCTCATTCTCCTAGAATTTTCCATCAGCATCTCAGGTGGATTGTTTAAACGGAAGGAATCATGGCGCTCGATTCTCTTTGGTACTATTCGCGTGAAAACGAAAAACGCGGACCCGTTACTTCTAGCGAAATGTACCGGCTAGCCAATAAACAGAAAATTTTGCCAGAGGATCTCGTCTGGTGTGACGGAATGGAAAAATGGGTTCCAGCGCGGACGATTCGCGGTATGTTTCCCGAAGACGACGATGCCGGCCTGTTGACGGATATGTTCGACCAATCCGAAATTCCTGAAGAACAGGAAACGATCGAAGATCTACCACCGCCACTGGATCATGTCAATTATTTCTCCGAGCCGCGCCCTCAACGTCAGCATGAATTTTTGGGATTCCGGTCGCTGGAAATATTTTTGAAATATAGTCGACCGATTGTCGTCACCAGTTTTCTGCTGATCCTGTTTGCTCGCGGTTGTGAAATCGCCGGAGAGCGACATGTCCAACGTCAAAAATCAATGTTCGAACTTTCTCAAGTTTCATTTGAAACTCGTTACGGCAAAAAAATCGCAGGTCTGGAATCCAAGATTTTCCAGCTGCAAGCCAAAACACATCTGACGGCGGTCGAAGCCGACAACCTGCAACGATTTCGAATCGAGCGCAACGAAATTGAAAACCGCCGCGCTATTGAGTTGGCCAAACTGGAAAACGACAGTTGGAATGAAATGCGATTCGCCAACAACACGACCGAAGCGAATTTTGCATTTTGGAGCTATTACCGCCAATTGTTTGTCGTACTTTGCACCATCACGTTGGCCGGTGCGCTGTTTGCCAGATTTTTTTCCGGGAAACAAATCGAAAAATGGCTGTGTGCGATTCTGTTGTCAATCATTGCCGCCAGTGTATTTCTGGACAGGATCGTGCAGTTGTCGGCGGGTTAGCGGGTTTGATTGAGCGCCATTCTTTACTCGTATCTAACTCACATCTGGCGTGGGGAGAGAATGCTCACGCAGAGGCGCAGAGACGCAGAGGTTTCGGGAATAAAAGGATCTGAAGGCACTGTTTTTGGAAACGTTGTTTCTAGCTGCAATATTCTGTTTAATTTATATGGCCCTTCTTCTCTGCGTCTCCGCGTCTCTGCGTGAGATTTTTTGAGATCTGGCTCGGCACAAATTCATACTCAACGTGAAAACATAAAAGCAAGAACCCACCGTTTTACTGCGCGAGCTACTTTTCAACCGTTGCGCCGGTTGATGAAACTTGCCAAGCTGTTCAGCGGCGGATTGCGTGGTGGAAATTTGCCGGCGGCGTTCTGTAAGTCGTGAACTAATTGAATTTCCGTAGCCTGCAAAGGCTTTTCCACCGAGCGATCAACACCTTGGACAAAATACTCGATTCGGCGTTTGGCGGAGTTCCACAACATTTGATTGATCGTGGCAATCTGCGGCCAATTCTTGCCCATCAGCGACCTGATTTCAACTTGATCGCCAATGTCAAAACCCTGGTGTTCGACAATAAGCCAAATCCTTGGCCGGGCACGAAACATGAGTTGACCATAACGAAAAGCAAAAAATTCACCGTCGAATTCAGCTCGGCGAAAAATTCGGTTCCCCGGCAACAAATGCCGAGCTACGCCCACATCAAACGGATGAATCCAATCTTCACCATCTTCGGGCCACCGTTGAAACACTCCGTACAACGGTGGCGGTTTGAGCGGTGTGGATTCAAAGTAGCGGATCTTGGGATGTTTGTGCATTCCGTTTCCATGGGTGAACGAATCGTTCCTTCTATTCTACATCGAACCGATTTTCGCTACCAAGTCCGCTGTACGACAACTGTAACCCCATTCGTTGTCGTACCAGCTGAGTGTTTTTGCCATTTTGCCGTCAGCACCGATGATCTGTGTGAAGTCCGAGGCAAAAATCGAACTATGCGGATCGTCGATGATGTCCGACGATACCAACGGGTCCTCGGTATAACAGAGAATCCCTTTCATCGGGCCATCGGCAGCTGCTTTCATCGCCGAATTAATCGCTTCGACCGTCGCACCGTTTTTCAGATTCACGGTCAAATCGACGACGCTGCCACTACAAACTGGAACTCGCATCGCCATTCCAGTGAGTGCACCATCGAGTTCGGGAATGACCAAACCAACCGCTTTGGCGGCACCAGTCGATGTCGGAATGATGTTTTGTGCTGCCGCTCTGGCGCGATACAAATCCGAGTGTGGCAAATCGAGAATCTTTTGGTCATTGGTATAAGCATGGACTGTTGTCATCAGTCCATTTTCGATCCCAAAATTGTCGTGCAGCACTTTGGCAACAGGCGCCAGACAATTGGTTGTACAACTGGCGTTGGAAATGCAGGTCATTTCGGGCGTCAATTGATCGTCATTCACGCCGATGACACACGTCAAATCGGCACCGTCTTTTGCGGGCGCACTAATGATCACTTTTCGCGCGCCGGCGGTGATATGAGAATCGTAGCCCGGTTTGCCATTTGACGCCCGTCCGCGAAAAACGCCGGTGCTTTCCACAACCACATCGACATTCAGATCGTTCCAGGGCAGTTTGCTGGGGTCGCGTTCCTCGAATACTTTGACGCTTTTGCCGTCAACCATCAAACTTTCGTCATCATAAGAAACCGCGCCCGGATAGCGTCCATGAACGGAGTCATATTTGAGCAACGTGGCCAGCGTTTTGTTATCCGTCAAGTCGTTTACAGCAACAATATCAAACTCGTCCTTGCGCTCCATAAAATTGCGTAAAGTCAGACGTCCAATTCTGCCAAAACCGTTAATTGCGACTCGAATTGCCACGAAAATATCTCCAAAAAATCTTGTGTTTTGCCGGATGGTTTCCAAGCGCGGATTATACGAATCCCGGATTCGACTGGCAATGACGGCAGATGTACACTCACTCGGAGGAGCTCTATTATCGCGTGTAATCTTGCGTTAACTTGGGTGCAGTGTCAAAGTGTTTGATGTAAGCACAAATCAAAAATATTTGGCGAGTCTATCGATGTCCCGAATCGAACAATTGCAAGAAATGCTCGAGCAAGAACCGGATGATGCGTTCTTGCGCTATGCCTTGGCGATGGAATATGACAGCATGGGCGACAGTGAACAAAGTTTGTTAATTTATCGTGAATTGATGGAACAACAGCCAGCCCATGTTGATTCTTTTTTTCGCGTCGCTCAGATCCAAGTGCGTTTGGGTGAGACGAACGAGGCTCGAACGACGCTTCGAGAGGGCATCGAGTTAGCGCGGGAGCAACAATTGCACCATACGGCTGCTGAAATGAGCGAGTTGTTACAAGCTATTCAAGATTGAGTGTTGAACGTTTTTTTTGGTGGCACTGGCTATGCCAGTGCATGAGCTTGGATTCGTCGACAGATTCAATCTACGATTACGATTGAAGCAGATTTACAACTCCCAAATCACTGGCGTAGCCAGTGGCACCCCAAAAAAACGGACAATTAAGTAGGGCCGGTTCCTACCGGCCGTTTTGTTGGATTGGCCGGTGGGAACCGGCCCTACTTTGCTACGGAGCCTCGCTCACTAGGATTTTGCATCAAACAAAAATCACTTCGGGTGCCAACCAAGGCTCAACAAAAAAACCCGGCCGTGCCGGGTTTGATGATTGAATTTTCAAATTGAACCGTGGAGCAAATTACTCTTCAGCTTTTTCTTCGGCTTCCGGTGTTGCTTCTGCGGCGGCCTCGGTTGCTGCTTCATCACCTGCTGCTTCAGGAGTTTCGGCGGGCGTTTCAGCAGACGCTTCGGCCTCGGCGGGTTTCGGATCTTCCTTGGGTTTACTGGCAGCGGCTTTCGCGGCAGCAGCTGTCGCATCGGCGATAGCGCTGGCTCGACGTCCGGCAATTTTTTCTAACGCTTTGGCTTGCGCGTCCAAATGAGAACCTTCAGAGCCGTATTTTTTGATCAGGACTGCAACTTTGGGAGTCGGCTGCGCTCCAACGCTCAACCAATAATCAATTCGCTCACCTTTCAAAATTGCACGTGCGTCTGTCTCACGCACCATCGGATCGTAAATACCGAGTTCTTCGATCACGCGACCGTCACGTGGTGAACGCGAGTCCATTGCACAGACACGGAAAAACGGACGGTGTTTTCGTCCCATTTTTTTCAAACGAATTCTAACTGCCACTTAAAACTGCTCCTGAAATTCAATCAAATGTTTTGTTGTGTATTGTTTGGGTCGGAATTTGGCGAAATTCAAAGCCCAATATCGTATCATCTTTTTCGCTTTTTTTCACGTCGTTTTTGCTTTAAAAGCTTATCTCTTTCCCGTTTTGCCTTTTTGCGGTCGGCAGCCGACATCCGGCGTCCGGTCGACTGCTTGGTTTTGGGCCCACGACTGGCCGGATCGAGCATTTGTTGCTGTAATTCCTGCACCATTTGCATCCGTTCATTGGGGCTTTTACCCGCAGTAGATGTCAAAATCGGTTTCATCGTCTCAAATTGCTTGATTAACTCGTTGACCTGCTGGGGTTGAGAACCGGACCCCTGGGCAATTCTCTGCCGCCGACTAATGTCGATTATTTTTGGCGTTTTTCGCTCGGCTGGCGTCATGGAGTCGATGATCGCACACATTTTTCGGATGTCTTTGGCAGCATCGACATTGTTGAGCATGTCACGAACTTCACCCATGCCGGGCAACAACGACATCATTTTTGTCATCAAACCTGGCTGAGCCATTTTCATCATGTGATGACGAAAATCATCGAGGGTAAACTGCCCTTTTTCCAGCTGGGCTTGGAGTGCCGCCTGCTCTTTTTCGTCAACCAGCGCCTTGGCTTCTTCGGCCAATTGAACAATATCGCCCATGCCCAAAATTCGGCTGGCCATACCATCGGGCCGGAAATACTCCAAAGCTTCCATTTGTTCACCGGTACCGATAAACCGGATCGGAACACCGGTGACGTGACGCACCGATAACAACGCTCCACCTCGGGCGTCGCCATCGAGTTTCGTCATCACGACGCCATTGAGTTCGAGTGCCTCATGGAACGCTTTGGCGCTATTGACCGCGTCTTGCCCCGTCATACCATCGACCACGAGGAATACTTGATCAGGATTGACCTGAGTATCGATGCGCTGGAGTTGTTTCATCAACTCTTCGTCGATCGCCAATCGCCCGGCCGTGTCGAGAATCACGACATCAAATTCGTTCTCTTTGGCGTATTCGACCGCTTCGCGGCAAACTTTGACGGGGTCCTGTTCACCTTTTTGGCTATAGACGGGAACATTCAATTGTTCGCCGAGCACGTGCAATTGGTCGATCGCCGCCGGACGTTGCAAGTCAGCGGCCACCAACAGCGCTTTGATTTTGTTCCGCCCCAACAACATCGCCAATTTGCCGCAGGTCGTCGTTTTACCAGAACCCTGCAAACCGCACATCATAAAGACGTTGACGCCTGTTTTGAGATTCAGCGATTCGTCGGGCGAGCCTAGCAGGTTGATCAATTCCTGGTTGACAATGCCAACCACCTGCTCGGACGGTTTCAGCGACAACAAAACTTTTTCGCCAAGTGCCTGCTCGGTCACCCGCGCCATAAAGTCCTTGACAACGCTGTAGCTGACATCGGCTTCGAGCAGCGATTGCTCGACGAGCTTGAGTCCATCGCGCATGTTGGACTCGGTCATCTTGCCTTGACCGCGAAGCGATTTAAAGGCTGACTTTAATCCATCTTGTAATGAGTCAAACATGCGATAATTCTGTCTTTTTAGGGGATATTGCCACGAAATATGGCAATTCAGATCGACGCGGCGATAGGGAGGGTAAACCACCCCTCCAACGAGCAGACTATTGTATGGGAATCGGCCCCAAGTTGTAAATGCTTAACGCCCATCACCACATGTTCTGCCGCAGATCGATTCGATGGAGATGTGCAGATTGGTAAGTGTCTTGTTGCCCTTGTAGGCACCATTGAGGTCTTCGGTTGCTCGCTGATGAAGATTTTTTGTGTGGAAGATTGCGAATCTTACGAGCACGACGCGCCAGCAAGTGGTTTTGCACGGTCAAACCACTCGCTGGCGCGTCGCGCTTGTATCAGAAAAGTAGGGCCGGTTCCCACCGGCCAATCCAACAAAAAATGGCCGGTGGGAATCGGCCCTACGCAATCGTGGTCGATGCATCGACCTGTTATGCAACTTGCTCAGGGTTGAACATCAATGGACGCCCAGCTGCTCGACGTGCGTCGGACACCTGGCCTCCATGAAAAGCGACGTGAACGGTCATCGCCGAAAAACAACCGCCGATGGTGGCAAAGCTGGGACCGAAATCCTCTCCACCATGACTGGGTCGGTCCAAATCCGCTTCACCGATCGTATCCAAATAAGCCGTTACGTCGGCGCGAATTTCTTTGAACTTGGCCAACAGTTCGTCCATCGACGGAAGACTGCTCGCGTCGGTCGATGGCGTCGAACCAAACGCAAAGGCTTCGGCAAGTTCGGGGAAACGGTTTTCTTTGCCCTGAACAAAGCAGTCGAATAACATGCTTTCCGAATGTACCAAATGCCCCAATACCCACAGCGGATGATTACCTCCATTGGCCGTCGGCTGGGTTAACGGTGAGTCTTTCATGTCTTCGACCAGTGACATGGTCCAACCGGAACTGGATTCAAGTGAAAGTTTAATAAAGTCGATGGTGTTCATGTTTATGTCCTTTAGAGTCAAATAATTAGGGTTAATCAGATTCGTGGTTGCTGGAATCTTCGAGCAATCCTTTGAGCTTTAACAAATCCTTTTTCATCGCCCGCCGCATCATGATCGACATCAGGGGCGACATGATTTTTGAAAAACCGGACGGCTGTCCTCGGTTGCGAAGTGACATGTTTGTCGCGTTACCCGAGTCGAGTGATCGAAACTCATAGATCGTTTCCATCGGAAATGGACCGGAAGCAGTTTTCATGACCACCCGTCGATTGGGCTCCAATTCGACGAATTCATAAGTGTACTGCAACGTCTTGCCCATAAACTGTGCCACAAATTCAACCTGTGATCCGAGTTGCACGGGTCGCGACGTTTTCCAATTGACCGACTGAATATTGACATACCAGTGAGGCACGTTGTCTGGATCAGCGGCGAATTCAAAAACGCGCTCGACGGAACAGGCGATCTCAATTTCCGCAGTAACATCGACAGCCATGGCCGCAACTAACCTTCCTCGGGTGATTCGTGCAGCGCAACGCGATTGCCTTCGGTGTCTTCGAAGTGTGCAATAAAACCGTATTGGCCAATGCTGGTTCGCGGTACTAACGTTTTTCCACCCGAACCGCTGATAGCGTCGAGCGCAACATCGATTTTGGGAACGTTGATGTAAACCACCGAACCGTCATGCGAAGGCGTATACCCTTCGGCTTGAATCAAAGTTCCCGCGGCGCCTTGCTGTCCCATCTCCATTGGAAACCAAGCCATTTTGCTTCCATTCATTTCGTTTTCGGCCAGTTCCACTTTGAATACCGATTCGTAAAAGGATTTCGCGCGAGCCATGTCGGCTACCGGAATCTCGAACCAATTGACTGGATTAGGATTGATTGGCATTTTCTTCACCCATCTTTTTCTGAGAAAAAACAAAAAGTGACATTTCAGTCACGTTACAATATGGTAACATATCAGCTCAACCGACGGCGTCAACCGTTGTCGAATATTTTTTGGTTGCTGCGTTTGGCAGCGTCCGCGTGCGGATATGTTCCGTTGTGAATGTGACGATCAAACACTCGCATGGGGGACAAAAAAAGGAGAAATTGCGTGTTGGATATCAACGAAATGACACTCGATGTTTCGCAAAACATCCAGGTTGGTGCGGCTTTGGGAGATACTTGGGCGGCCCTGATCTGCCGGCTCAGCCAAGAAAACTCGAGTCCCGACAACAAACCGATGCCGATGGTATTAGAACAATGGCCCGGCGGTCGGTGGTTTCGGGATCTAGGTACCGGGCAAGGTCATTTGTGGGGTTTTGTTCAAGTAATCAAACCTCCGACTTTGATCGAGGTCAATGGTCCGATGTTTATGTCGTACCCTGCTTCCGGGCATCTTCAAGTCCGATTGACGCAAGTTGCTGGAGGAACTGAAATTACGCTTCGTCATCGGGTGCTCGGGATGATCGAAGACGTGCACCGCGAAAACACCGATCGAGGTTGGGCTCATTATCTCAATCAAGTCAAACAGCTGGCCGAAAGTGGAACGAATGTCGAATGATCTGGATCCCGTTTGGAAAGCGCTCTCGGATCCCACGCGGCGTGCGATTTTGGATTTGTTGCGCGATGGCCCCAAGCAGACGACCGAGATTGTTGAAAAATTTCCGGAACTGTCTCGTTTCGGCGTGATGAAACATCTCGATGTTTTACGAGAATCCAATCTCGTGCGCACACGCACCGAGGGTCGTCGCAAAATCAACTCGCTGAACGCCGCTCCATTGCGTCAAATCATCGAGCGTTGGATTGGTAAATACGAAGCGTTCTGGTCTAACAGTTTGCTGCGTGTGAAAGAAGAAGCTGAGGATCTTGCGGCAAAAAAGCGTAAACGAAAAAGCGGCTGATGGCTTGATCATCATGCCCATTTTTTTGGACAGGATTTACAAGATGAACGGGATGTTTTTATGCCGTGATCTTATCCAGTTCATCCTGTAAATCCTGTCTCAATAACGAGCAACCTCCTGAATCGCCTCAGCTTATGTCGACTAAGGAACTTTGTTTCCGGCTTGATCAATTGTCAATTGAAATTCGTCCAGTTTTCTATTGCACTCCTTCCAAAACTTGCGATTTCCGTGATCCGTTTGCAGCCGTTCGGCAACTGTCTTTCGCATAGCACCGATAGTTTTAGCAGCACCTTTCAGACGCATATTCTGCAGATCTGAATTGATAGTAAACAACAAACATTTCACTCGAAGTATCGTAAGTTTGTGCTTTTTGATTTCATCAAGCGATTCAAGGATGCGATCCGCCATCAGTTTTGCAGAATCGATTCGGCCAATTTTCAGCGCGCATTCACCACATAAAAACAATGCGAAAAATCGGTGGCTGCTTTGGCCATACGTTTCGACTGCCTGTTCGGCATAGTCGTATGCATGTCGGTAATCTCCGAGATTACAAAAGGCTTCGGCAAAATTGGACTCAATCTCGCCGCGAGTGGCAGGCAAACCTTCGGTGGCTTCGAGGTAGTTTGATTCAGATTTTTTAAAGTAAAAAAGTGCTTTGTCTTTGAGGCGCCTACGATCCTCGATACCGGTGGCTTCAGACGCTTGCCTGGCATAGGCCATAAACAGCACGGAGTCACGCATTTCGGTGAACGCTGGGTAGTTGGCTAATTCATTTCCGCATGCTTCACCATAACGGATACACTCTTCGATGCGTCCAAGCCAGTAGAAGCATCGTGACAAATCGTATTTGTGGAGCGTGTCGGGTTCGAACCCTATGTCCTTGAGCTTTTTGAGCCCCCGATCGAGAAGCCGCGAACTGCGGTCGGGATCCCAATTGACCTCCTGCAGAGCGAATGAGAAACAAGTGTCGGCGGCTTTCCAACCAGGATAGCCGGATTTTGATTCGAGCGTGCGCAACAGAAAGTCACTGGTCTGACTATTTTTCTCGAATTCGCCCAATCTGAAAAAAACATCTATGATTTGCAGTTTGATGATAATGCCGATTTTGGAATGGCTTTCACAGAGCAAAGATTCAAATTCCTTGTCCAGTTCGAGCAACCGTTTCAGCAGCAGTTGTTTATCTTCAAACTCGTTACCTTTGTCATCCTTCAATTGCCGAATGCGGAGCAATTCGTTGTGGAGTACGAAATAGTGAGATGGTGGAAAATATTTATGAAACACGTTCCTGGTCTCGTCTAGCAACTCTTTCTTTTTATCAGGTAATCCGATGAACTCACCTTTGGCAATTCGGCCATAGGATCCAAATGCTCTGGATAACGTTTGTTTCTGTTCAGCATCAAATTCGTTAGTGACTTGTCGGATGCAATCCAATTTCATTCGCTCTTCCGCGTTATGCGACTGCTGGAAAAACGGGTGAGAGGCAATCTCGACAACGGCTTGCTGTTCACCAACAGCTTCGTTCCATTTGTTTTCGCACAAAAGACGACTCACCGTTGCTCGCGCCGAGTTAAGTGCATTGAACTTTTCGTAAAAGTCGTCTTGTTTTTTCTTGCTGTTGAATACGAACCCCATGATGGCAACGGTCAATGCAACAAGAGCAATTGTCGCAAACATCCAGACACGTTTCCCGCGCGATCCGATTAATCGATCGGTGGCGGCAAGCAACTCGTCTGTATTCGAATACCTTTCGGCAGGATCGTGAGCAAGACACTTGGCACACAGTCGACGAAGCCTTGGGGAAACATCCGGAACGAATTCTTCAACGGGTTTGATGGCTCCAATGACTGCAAGCTCTCTGGATTTTTTGGAAGAGGTTGCTTCGAACGGCGCGCAACCTGACAGTAGAAAGTAAAGAACTGCTCCCAATCCAAAAATATCGGTTCGTTGATCCACCGGATATTGATCTGTCCGGTCGGCAACTTCTGGAGCCATGAACGCTGAGGTGCCCGACGAAAAGCTAAAATCGGTGTTTGACTGCACAACCAAACCAAAATCAATGAGCTTTAACGTACCATTCGACGTCAAAATGGCATTCGAAGGTTTGAGATCCAGATGGAGCAATCCTTTTTCGTGTACCGAATGAATCGCCAGTATCAGTTGCCGGAAAAGTCGAAGTGCATTCGCTTCAACAACGCTCGTGCTTTCAACATGTTCCTCGAGGTTCACACCATCAATATGTTCCAGCACCAGTAAGTAGTCATCTTCGAGTTCCTCAACACTGAGGCATCGAACGACATGCGGGCTTTCAATACTGGCCAGTGCTCGGCCTTCGTTGACAGTTCGGGTTTTTTCGCTGGTCTTCGAATTTCTGTGGTACAGCTTGAGAACGACTTTGCGATTTAGTTTGGGATCAAATGCAACGGCGACCGTTGCCTGGCCCTCACAAGCGAGAAGCGTTTCAATGACATATTTTCCGCCGATCATCGAGCCTTCGCTATCGTCGAGCGAAAATTCGTTGTTGTTTTGCGAGGAAAGCGCCCGGAGCGCTTCTCGGATATCGCGATTGGTGGGAGGTTTGGAATCCATGCGGTTACTTCTCCAGCTATTGCGTTGGAGGAATATCCTGTTGATTCGCCCTTCTTCGCACGACGATCGACCGTCTCAATTCAGCAATCGCCTGCAAGTGCTTTCTTTGAACAGACCTTGGACTGAGTTCAAGGTCCTCTGCAATGGCATTTAGGGACATGCCTTTGTTGTAATGGCCGTCGATGATCAATCGGGAAACTGAATCCAGACTGGAGATAGCAATGATGAGTTCTGTTGAAAGTTCGCGGAAAGCAGCGATATCGATGGGAGTCTGACCGCTGGAATGCAGCTGGTTGTCAAATTCTGATTCTACATCGACACTGCGCTTCGCAGCGGAATTGTATCGCCGGAGCTTTGATGCAACGTTTTTTCCAACCTTTGACAACCAGGCTAGCGAGCTCGTCGCGGGTTCGTCAGACGTACGATTATGTTTGTCAACTCTATTGTATTCGATCAGTTGAACAGCCAGCTCTTGAGAAATATCCGACGTACCGAATCGAGATTGGAAACCAACATTCTGACGACGTAATTTCGGACGAACTGCTTCGACTAGCTCAACAATTTCATTGTTGTTTTCTGTCATAGCAAAATTTTGTTCCTTTGAAATAACTCCGCCAATCTCCATCCTAGCTCGAAAGCAGCAAGTGTCAAAGGTAAACGCTACCACTGCACAGGCGCTGTAGGTCAAAAAAAGACATTCTCTTTTTGAATTTTTTTTGTCGCGTCGCAGTGCCAAATGGTTTTAACCAGATGAGCCTTTTACATAACAGTAATGAAACGAGGTCAATGGGCACCAATGCGCAGATTTCAATGTCGCAGCGCTGTTGTGTTTTTGTAATGACTTTCAGGAACAAGCGATATGTCGAACCGGCAATTTGCATTGATTTTAGGGTGTCTGATCCTCTTGGCGATCGTGGGCATTTCTTGGTTGAGTCACCGCCAAACCGTAACATCGTCGAAAGATGATTCAACTGATGACGCAACCATGCAGGCGAATCGTTCTCGGCGCGTCTATCCGAAAGATTACATCCAACATGGCGGTGTCTACCGTCCTCAACAAGATGTTGTAGAACGAAAAGCCCCTTCGGAATATAAAACGCCGTTTAAATTCAGGATAGGAACGGCGCCTAAAATTGCAGTAGATACAAACGAGCAGACCCGTTCATTGAAGGCAAGTCGTTTTACCAAGGACGCGGGGAAGCAATATTCCGCGTTGATACCGGCGACAAAGTTTGACCGAAAAAAATACGAAGCCAACCCAGATTCGTATCTTTCCAAAGTCGAACCTGGCCGAATCTGGGAGTCGCTTCCACCGGGAACGGGGAAACCGATACAGCGCAAAGGCAAGTATTTCCACGAGGTGGTTCGTGGAGAAAGTGTCATCGTCCGGGCAATCACCGAACCGGGAATGCCCGTCCATTTTTACACCAATTCAATTGGACAGTTCGACAACCAATTGTCCACCATCACCGTCAAAGCGGACGAGCAAGGGATCGCAGTTGCACGATACCGCACGACGTCTGGTCAGCTAGGTGACGTTGATTTGTTTGCAGCGTCACCCGTCCGTTCTGGCCGCACGAGGTATCTGGTCCGCGTTTCCATTCCAGATTAAGCCTCTCAAATCCTTTCAATCCCTTTCAAAACAATTGTAGTCGAGACCTAGTCATGAAACTGAATAATGGTATTTCGTTTAACTTTGCTATTTCAAAAAGCTTTCAACAATTCTTGCGCTGTTGTTGTGTACTGGCGATTTTGGGAATGACTCCATTTGCGAGCAACGCCTACGGGCAAGGAACTGGAGGAGGCGGAGGATCGGGAAGCACCTTTGAGCTTACAGATTTCACGCTTACTGGTGTTACGCATTCGCATGGACAGCACTACACGCTGACTTATCATTTGGCGAAAAATTACGACCGTCCAGAAAGACCATTCTACTTCACTGTCAGCGCCGCTCCTTCGGACTCTGCTCCACTGACAGGCCTGACTCAGGGTTCCCACACGATCTCAGATGCCAATTTAGGAATGACACAAGGCGAAGTGACCGTGATGTTTTGTCTGAAATACCTAAATTCTGATTGGAGAGCAGTTCCCTATCTCATTACGATCGATGAAAACGGCGATATTGATTTCGAAAGAAAACCGCCGGCGATTGGTGTCAGCCCATCGATTGGTCAACACTATCGCGAGCCGCATGATGCTGGAGGTTGTTCCGTTGGCAATTCAGCAACCCAGGGTGCGTCCGTCATCAGGCGTCCTCGAGATTTGCAGTCTCCATCGATTCAACTTCCCAACGCTTTGACGGTTGCGGGCTCTGGCTGTTCGTCGTGTACTGGCGACTCGATTCGCACCGGTTCTCTATTGACCACTTCTTTCCAGGTGATGACCCATAACGCCGTCATGGGAGGATCGCTGGGCGGCGGAAACATGAACATCTACGATTCCAACGCCTACGTCATCGATTTCGAAGGAACGACAACTGCGCGACTGTTTTTTGATGGTGTCGCCTATACCTGTACGAACCTCGATGCTTCAGGAGTTTTTTCGAACATCCATCGAGCCTTTAAAAAAATCCAACTCGATGCTGCAACATTAGCAGCCTCAACCAAGCTCATGGTGACTGCTTTTGACGGAACGGCATATGAATTCAGCCTGTTCGAAAGCGGTTTGAGCGACCAAGATCCGACACTCGACCAAAACGGACGATTGACATCAATCAAGACGCCCAACGGTCGCGACACCACTTTGTCTTATGGAGATACTGATCCCGCAGTCTGGACCAGCATCACGGATGCATTTGGCAACACCATCTCTGCCGTTCGCTCATCTTATGTGGCGGGCCACAAAGCCATCAGTCAACTCAATATCAACAGCGCCATCTACAATATCACTTACCAAGGGCACGCGATCGAATCGATTACTGGATCTGATTGGCAATGGAACAACACCACGTCGTTTGATCCACTAACTCAAACGTTGTTGATGGAAATCACCTCGGTTGAACACGGGCTGAGAAAATATCGCTTTTTGCCTGACCATTTAATTGCCAATAATTCAGTCATTGGCCAACCCGTTGGCGTGTTGGTGTCCGTTCACGACGGCAACAACGAAAATATTTTTTCGGTCTTTCCCAACCCCAACAACCCGACACTTCAGGGCGGTCCTGAGTTCATTTTGTATTGGGGGGATGAACGAAAAGCGGCAATCTACAAAGTCGGAGAGTACCTGCGATACCTGGATCCTGTGGAGATTGCTCCTGGAGCGCTTGATTGGAATTCATTTGACCTGACCAAAGCCGAACCCATTTATGCCTGGAATCAATTTGGAACGTTATCGGGTTCATCCCTGATGGAACGCTGGCTACTCGGAGCGCCGGAACAAACGCGCGACAGAACCGGCACCGAATATACTTACGAATACGACAATGATTGGTTTGTTACCAAGAAAACGCTGGTCACCTCCGGCACCGCTCCTTTTGAGGAATACACTTACAACCAGTACAAACAGCCGCTGACTTACACTGACACGCGCGGTAATGTCACCACGTACGAGTACAACCTCAACAACATGACCAAGATGACGGTAGGTGGACCGGGGGCTACCGGCACTCCCGTTGCTCCCGTCGGCATCTATGAATACGAGTATGGTCCAGCGGGACAGGTATCCAAAGCCAAGGACGCACTTTATCCGTCTGGCAGCAGCACTGCCACCGTTCACGTTACCGAGTGGCAATTTGATGCCAACAACCGCATCGTCAAAAAGATCGAAGCCGCCGACGTCGAAGGCCGACTGCGCGCCAAAACAACGATCACTTACCATGCCAACGGCGGTGTCGCCACGATCACCGATCCGCTCAATCGCGTGACCACTTATGGATACGATGCTGCAGGTCGCCGAACTTCTACCACTTACCATGATAACTCGACAGAGATTCGTACATTTGGGGCAACAGGAACAGCCGATGTCGGTCGTTTGATCAAATCGAAAGATCGCGTCGGATCAACCACCTGGTACGAATACGACGCTCTTGGCCGAAACTGGAAAACAACTCGAAACTACGAAAAACGGGATGCTGCCGGACAGCTGATCCAGGTCAATGATCAACTCGATTGGTCCTGGGTGACACGCTATTATTTGTCTGGCAGTTCGATTGTCGAATACAAAATCGAAAACGGAAAACGCACGGATTATGTGTACGATTATCGCGATCGACGAATTGAAACAAAAGTCCGACCTTATGCCGGTAAAGAACTCGTCACCAAAATGGGCTATGAAAATAACCAGCTGTTGTACACCGAAGACTCCTACGGACGACGAACTTACAACGGATACAGCACTTCCGATCCGACCAAAAAAATTCGCCACATCCAGTGCCTGGTACCAGGTGTTGTCTTCAATAATGTTGCCGAAGTTCTCAATGCAACTCGAGTTGACCATCCGGATTGTCTGATCTCCGATGCAGTTCGAGACACAGAAGGCAATTTGATCGAAGTCGTCGATCCGCGTGGTGTTGCCGCCTTGAACACATACGATACGAGAAACCAACAGGTGACTTCCACTCGCGCAGCCGTGATTTACAACGAATTCGGTGAGCCCATAGCGACGAATGTCCCGCGTAAAACTGAAACCATTTACGATGCCAATGGCAACGTGATCGAAACGCGATCTCCTCGCTACTTTGACGAGGACGACAACGTTGGATCTAACAAAGCGCGAACAACGTATACGTATAACGGTCGCAACCTGAAGCACATCACAACATTCGCGCCAGGAACGAATGAACAAGCGTCAACCGAAGTCACCTATACGCTCGACGGGCGACAGGCCACGCGCAAAGATGAATCGGGGTTTGTCTGGCAAACCGATTACCACAATTGCTGTGGTCGGTTTCTGGGTTCGCGCGATCCACTGGGACATGGGCGAATTGCCAATACCGATTTCGAAGGTCGGGTCACCCATTCGATCGTGGTTGAAAACTACGATTCACATCTCGACGTCCAGCAAAATAAAAACGGCTCACATGATCCGATGAATTCGCTGACCCATGGTGAGATAACGACTCTGTTCGATGGCCTTGGACGAACACGGGCAACTACCAGATGGTTGGTCGCACGGGATTTAATTGACGCAAACGATGTTCCAATCGCTGGAATGGACGGAGTCACATCCGCCGATGGTTTAACGACACAAATGGTTTACGACAACAATTTGGCCGACGGATATGGCCTCGACGGCGACGGTGTGACGATCGACAAACTTGACGGCTCAGGAACCTATGATTTGAACATCGCCAACGTTCTGGCCAAACTGACCAGTGAAACAGGTTACTCGTTTACCACCGACGAATCGGCCGGAAGCGCAACCGTATCGATTAACGGCGCAGAAGAAATCAGCGTCTCTATTTCAGATGCCGCAGGACGCACCCTGATCTCGGCCACTTTGCAGCCGCACAATGGCGCCACGGCATTTGAATTAGTCAGCTGGCAAACGAACAAACTGGACCAGATCTACACTTCCGGTAACGTTGATTTTCTGGAAACCTGGTCCGTCAATGCAGTCGGCGATACAACCAAATCACGTACCGACGGCGCAGGACGTGTCGTCCAGTCGGTTGTCGTTGTTGGCGGTGTCGATAAAGTCACAACGATGACCTACGACGCGCAGAGCAACGTCTTGTCGTCGCTAGATCCTAACGGAGTTGGACAAGTGTTTGCGGTTTACGACGAATTGGGACAACAAACCAGTAAGACCGATTCCTGGGGACTGACCACTTCGTCAAACTACGACCACAACGGAAACCTGATCTCGACCACCGACGCCAATTCAAACGTGGTCACGATGAAATACGATGTTCGCGATCGCCGCATCAAAACCATCGATCGGCTCGCGGGCGAAACCGATTACGAATATCGCGATACGGGACAAGTCATCAAGATCATCGATGCCGAAGACAAAGAGACCGTTTATACCTTCAACGATCGTGGCGAAAAAACGGCTGAACAATATCCCGATCACGTCAACGGCGCTGTCGAAGGTGCGACCGGATACGGCATCGTCAAGTTCGAATATGATCCAGCTGGACGCATGTTGCGACGCACGGCACAAACCGGCAACACCGTCACGTTAAATTACGACCTGGCCGGAAGACTCAAGTTGCGGGACTACCGCCTACAAGCTAACAGTCCGTCGGGCACGATCGAAGACAGCGACATTTACACTTACGATGCTGCGTCAAGAATGTTGACGGCCGAAAGCGAGCGTTACAACAATACCGTGACCCGCGTCTACGATGATGGTGGGCGGCTAAAAACCGATTCACTGGCGATCGACAACCGGACCTACACGGTCACCAGCGGTTACAACGATGCCAGCCAGTTGACCGACATTACTTATCCAGACGGTACGCTGGTCGAACGCAGTTACAACGATCGTGGCCTGCTCCACCAGGTCAAATATGCCGGAAGCGTAATCGATACTCGCACCTACGATGATGGCGGACGCTTGGACATTTCCACTTACGGCAACGGAGTGATCACCGATTATGATTATCGCTCCAGCGGAAATAACGCCGACAATCTGATCTCACAGATCACTACAACCAGTTTCGGCAACAACAAAGTCGGTACGTACTCCTATAGCTGGGACAACAACCGCAACAAAACGGCTGAAACAATTACCGGTGGCGGACCGACAAACAATTATGGCTTCTCCACGGGAGCCAACGGCTATGACCTCGAAGATCGATTGATCAATTGGAACCGTACTGATGGCAACCAGGATCAAAGTTGGAACCTGTCATTAGTCGGCGACTTCAATTCCTTTACCGAAAACTCGACCGTTCAAAATCGTACTCACAACGAAGTTCATGAAACAACGGCGATCAACGACAACACCATTGACTACGATGCCAAAGGCAATTTGACAACCCTTCCCGGCAGCGTGAGCCCCACGGGCAATACGCAGGTGTTCAACTGGGACATGGACAATCGCCTGAGTTCGATTGACAAAGACAACGATGGAACGATCGACAACATCGCCCGCTACGACGCACTCGGCCGCCGTGTCAAATGGGGTTCGCCAACAGCACCAAAGACCTACGTCTATTTTGGCCAGCAAGTGATAACCCGTTACAACGACGGCACAGCGCCCGCTTCACCGATTCACAAATGGGTTTACGGCAGTTACATCGACGAGCCGATCATGATGGATCGTTTGGCCAGCAGTAGTTGGAAAAAGTACTATTACAGCCGCAACCAGCAGTACAGCATCACCGCTTTGACCAACAACAGCGGCTACGTGCAAGAGCGCTATGCGTATGACGCTTACGGCAATACGACCATCATGAACAAAACAGGCACAGTCCTGACTTCATCAGCGTTAAATAATCCCTTTATGTACACCGGACGGTTTTATCACTCCGGCCTCGGAATTTATTACTTTAGGGCACGAATGTATTCGCCGATGATGGGACGGTTTGTCAGTCGTGATCCATTGGGGTATGTGGACGGGATGAGTTTGTATCGGGCGTATTTTGTGCCAGCCGGAATGGATCCTCTTGGCTTCAAGACTATAAGTTCAAAAATCACTTGGCGTCGATACATGTTTCGATTCAGAGTTCCGCGCAACCAAATCGACGATCAAAAGGATGAGGATACACGAATCAAGGTCTCCTTGACATGGTCGGCTGCGACAAAAGATGGACGAAATTTCAAAAGACTTTTTGGAACTGGCACGTTCAAAGTCGAACCGCGATGGGGATTAATCGATACGGACGGTGGGCGTGGAGATACTTTATACAAGAAACCAGGGGATCGAATATCAAACGATAATTTGGTTAAAGAAAAAGATGCTCAACATTGTGTCGAATGTGGAACCTTGGACGGGCACGTTACCTTTTATCGTGAAATTAAAAAGCCCTATTTGTCACTTTTTAAGGGTATGTCGTCCTTGCTGGTTGCCAAATTAATTCCGGGAGACGGTTGGAGAGACGCGATCGGCTCAAGTTTGTTCAAGTTAGCTACAAATGAGATATTGGAAAATAGACTAACAGACGACGAATTCTATCAAGTAGCGTTTTTACTAATAATTTGCGCTGATGGTAAAAGGGCTGGTGGGATTTACAACCTTCCGGGCATTTTCATAAGGGAATCAAACTACGGAACAAAAGCCAAACCTGGCCCGTTTGTTTATCGCCATTATGGAGATTACGTCAACATCAATGGCAGATTCTGGAACCCACCGGTGGGCAGGAGGTTTTATGAACATGCCAACTAAAAAAAAGTAGGAAAAGCAGTCGGGGAAACACATTAATTTTGAACGGCTGGGGTCGCACTGGCTTCGCCAGTGAATGCAAGTGCCATCTACAGCTTGTAACCCTTTGCAAATCAGGTGAGGACCAAGGGGTCGGGAGTCTTTTCATTGACCAGTCATGTGACCCCGCCCCTTTAACTTTTGATCGGTTGGAAACACTTTTGTACGGCTGCATGAAAAGACTCCCGACCCCATGATGCTGGAAGCTCGATGCCGCTTTGACTGAGAGTTCGACTGAAAAGTAATGGCGAAACGCTTAATCACCCTACCGGCTGAATGAACCTGGCCATTGAGTTCAAGTTTACCAAGCTTATTAAAAAATCTTGAGCAAGCACTTAACAGTATCTTCCAAATGTCCGATTATTCGCTGCTGCATGCACAACTGTTTATGATATCCATCAGCAACTCGCAAACGACTGGGGTCGCACTGGCTTCGCCAGTGAATGCAAGTGTCACCTACAGTTTGAACCCTGCTGCAAATCGTTAAGTCCATGATTCAAGCTCCCACTCACTGGCATAGCCAGTGGCACCCCTGTGGAAGGAAACTCAAGTCGAGGTAAAAGCGGTCGGGAGGGTCGGGAGTCTTTTCATTGACTATTCGATATCGCTCTACTTCAAACGGTTTTTCTTCGCTGGAAGCGCATGATGCGGCTGACTGAAAAAGACTCCCGACCCCGTGGGCTCAACTTTCAGGCCAAGCCGCATTTTCCTTTGCTCTCAAAAAAAAATCTAGAAATTCCTGTCCAAACATTCCGTGAATCGCATTTAAAACCCCATCGACCTATATCGAACTGAATTTTTAACGGGGATTTTTCATGAAAAAATTCATTGCAATGTTTGGATTGACGGTGTGTTTTGGCGGATTTTTTGGCCATCAATTGGGTGCTCAAATTCTGGATATCTCACCCACTGGCAGCCATGCTCGTTTTGTCTGGGATACCCAGGTCACTCCGGAAGATACTTCGATCAATATTCCTGGAAACGGCAATGCCGATCTGATTTTTGACCAATTTAACAACGACGTGCAGTGGGGCGAGGCCTGGTTTTTGCAAGGCAATTTTGGAAGCGGTCTGCAAAACATCGAACTGACCAATGGGTCGGTGACCAACAATGGAGATCAAGGCACGGTCGATTTCATCAACATCGAAAACACCGGAATTGATCTATCACTCAACTACCTGATTTTTGAGGATGTTGACGGTCTTCCATTTTTGAATGTGACCGCCACCGTAACTAACAATTCTGGAGCCGGGTTTAATGGATCATTGATCAACTATTTTGATTACCATCTGGGAACGTTGGCAAACGACCAAGGAAATGCATTGCTGGGTGGAAATCAAATCGTTACATCGGATCAATTGATTCCCCAGGAACATGTCATTCGTCACAACGAAGTCACCGATCATTGGGAAATTGGAAACTACGATGTTTCTCAACAGCCGTTTTCCGGACTGTATTTCGATTTGACGGCTCAAACCAATCAAAAATTGACGTTGTTGGATACAAACACGGTCCCCAACAATTTGGACAACATCACGGCAGCTCAACAGTGGAATTTAAATCTCGGTGCCGGTGATTCATTTGTGATTAACGGGTTTGTCGATCACAACATGCCAGCCTCCGTTCCCGAACCTTCTGCTTTGATGCTGTTAGCGTTTACAACATTGGGATTCGCCACCTGTCGTCGCCGTCGAAGGAAGTAGCATTTCGGATGACTCGGCAATTCCCCGCCTGAGATCCGCCCATCAAAAACACCAAACGTTTTCAGCGGAATGCTGAAAAATCCCCAAGGAGTGCTGTTCTGTCGGATTTCGAAAGAACAGCACCCCTCTTTTTTGTTGCAATGACCTGTCAAACAACATAGTTACTACAACGAGTTCAGAGCACGTCGTTTTTTCGCTGACAAAAATATGAGTGCTTGAAGAACGCGAGTGCTGGACGAACGATCATGTTTTCACCCAAGGTATCACTCACTGTTTTGTTCAATTCGAAAGAGTTGGCAGGGAATCTTTGCAAGATCACATCTTTCCCAACGAACGCCCAAGCAAAAACACGTTAAAATAGCAAGTGATTCAGGCTCAATCGAATTGCAAATAAAAATGGTGTGGAACGGATGAGAATTTGTGGTAACAACGACGGCCATCTCATGATTCTCAAGTCGTAGAAAACAGGAAAACGATGTCCTTCGATCTGATGATTGTTTCGATCTTGGCTAACTGGAGCCGAGTATTTAATGATATGGTCGATACAATTCCCGGTTTCAATCAAATATTGGTAATGGCGGGATGCTTGATTCTCATGTTTATCGCCTGGAAAGTATTCAGGTTTGGGATGAATCAGCGACGATTGCGAGAAATCGTCAAGGCAGTTGATGGCAGTATCACTTTTTCTCGTCGCATGGACGCGGTAACTCGCAGCGCCTCAACCAATTCATGTCCATTTCCAACCTCCCATCAAACTGGAAACACCGAAACGTCGGTACCGTTATTCGAGAGCAATTGAGAGTTACAATATTCGATTGTATTTATTCAGAAGGTAGTGGTGACGAATCCACGACGGTCAAAACAACTTGTTTGTTGCTCGAACCGCTTGGCCGCGTCGGCGGGCCTGAGTTAATGATCGAAAGTAAATCCTGGCTGTCGTCAGTTTTGCCTGTGTTTAAAAAAGTCTTCGACGGCAACCCAACGGTCGCGACGGAAAAATATCAACTTTTTGCCCGACCGGGAACTCAGGTGAACCAATCGCAACTGATGGCGCTATTGCAATTGGTCGAATCGGAAAGTCCTCCGTTTCGATCGATCGAAACGCTTGCCGATGGAGTTTTTATCCGACACGAATTTCGACGTTTTGGCGGCAATTGTGCCAAGCCCGGAGAATTCCAAGGGCTTGTCGATTTTGGTGTTAGGTTTGGAAAAACCTGGCAAGGCGAAAAAACGGTTGCCAAACAATCGATGCCAACGCCAACCGCCGGTGCGGAATCGGTTGACGTCGTGGATGTCCAAGTTGTCGATCAAGACGTCGTCGTTCCTGAAATTGTTTCGCCAGAAATCATCAGTGTGGACTCAGATGAGAATATTTAAAATGGAATTCAACGATTAGAAAATCGCATCGCCTTATAACTTCGTATCCAGACCATTGAAACTATGTCTTCGAACGAACCAGATCCAGCCAGCCCCGACATCACTGAACCCGAAGTGATTTCTCCAGAAATTGTCTCACCCGAAGTCGTTTCACCAGTCGTGATTGAACCTGAAATCGCGGACCCTCAACCTGGACCGGCGAATAACCCGCAAGTTGTCCAGCCAGTTCACGTCGAGCATGCTCCCGACGGCCAGCAGATCGATTCGCGCGGTCTGTTGCCGGGACAAAAAATCAGTGTTGGCGATTTCTTCCTCGCCTTTGTTGGAGTTTGTTTAGGATTGGCGGGCAGCTCGATCGGCGCGTTGACCGGCTATGGCATCGCAGCTTGGCTGGGTGAATACAGCTAGGCTAATTGGGTAGCCGGTGGCATTGCGGGACTGGTTGGCGGTTTGTTTGGATTTCCGGTCGCGTTTTTTGTCGTTCGAATTATCGACAAAATCAAAAACCGTATGGACCCCCATTATTGGAAGCGCGTCAAGGACGACCCGATGAGTGGCCAACAAGGCTTGTTAGTGATGCTGCTGTATTCGGTCGCCGATTTTGAAGGTGCGATTGTTTTGATCGGGATATTTATCGCATTGGCCATCGGCGCCAGCATTTATTTTTTTTGGAAATTACAGTCCATTGCTGGCCGCCATCATGTCCTGGCTCGCTTGCCCCTCCATCACCAGCGGCTTGTTGATATTGCTAGGGTATTTCGAACGCGAAAACGGCTAACTAGTTTTCGGACCGAGGCGCTTGGGCGACACTTTTGGGAGGGCGAGGCTTCTGCCGAGCCGATGTTTGGGAGGGCGAGGCTCCTGCCGAGCCGATGTTTTGGAATCAGTGTTTGGAGATCCAGCCAGTTGTTTTGGCTCGGCGGGAGCCTCGCCCTCCCAAAAGCCTCGCCCGAAACAATCACGACAAACACGAAACAAATCAGACAAAAAAGCCAATCGCGTTTCGTGAAACACACCACGTAAAACCAGATTTCCTTGCAACAAACTGAAAATTCAAAGATCATGAGCTCAGTCCTCGCACAACTCTGACAACCATCTGAAATTCACACACCATTCATTTGTAAAAAATATTTCGAACAGGGAACATGATGAAGCGCAGCATTTCATTGATCGCATTGTTGATTTTTTCGTCCACCGCGCTACAAGCCGATGATTGGCCACAGTTTGGCGGCGTCAATCGAGACGGTATTTCGAAAGAAACCGGACTATTGAAATCCTGGCCCAAAGGCGGTCCCAAACTCGCTTGGAAAGCTGGTGGAAACGGCATTGGCTGGTCCAGCATGGCGGTCGTCAAAAACAGAATCTATACGATTGGCGACATCGACGATCAACAGTTTCTCATCGCACTCAATCGCGCCAACGGGAAACAAGTTTGGAAACAAAAAATTGGCAACGCCAACAAGACCGGCTACCCCGGTTCCCGCTCCACTCCGACCTACGCGAACGACACGATTTACGCGCTTTCGTCCGAAGGAAAATTGTTTTGTGTCAACGCCAAAGACGGCAAAGTCGTTTGGCAAAAAAACCTGGTCAAGGAATTTGGGGCTCAGTTGATGCTGGCGATGGGTAAATACCAATGGGAGTTTAGTGAATCACCGTTGGTCGATGGTGACCTTGTTGTCGTGACACCGGGCGCCAACAATGCGGCGATGGTTGCTTTAAATTGCAAGACAGGAAAATTGGCTTGGCAAACAAAACTACCCGGCGCTGATGTGCTTGGCAATCGAGGTGCCGACGGCGCCGGTTACTCGTCGATCGTGGTGGCGAAAATTCATGGCAAAAAACAATTCATCCAGTTGTATGGACGAGGGGTCATGAGCGTTGATGCCGAAACAGGAAAGTATCTTTGGGGCTACAACGGCGTGGCCAACAAAATTGCCAACATTTCGTCAGCGGCAGTATCGGGCAATCGAGTATTTGTTTCCACAGGCTACCAAACCGGTTCTGCGTTGTTGGAAATCGACTACGCCCAGGAAAAATGGTCGGTCAAAGAAAAATATTTCTTGAACAACCGGAAATTTCAAAATCATCATGGCGGTTTCGTTCTGTACAACGGACATATCTACGGAGGACACGGGCACAAAAAAGGATTCCCGACTTGCATCAATTTCGACACAGGAAAAATTGCCTGGGGTCCGAAACGCAACCAAGGAAAAGGGTCTGCTTCTGTTGCGTTTGCCGACGGTCACGTCTACATGCGTTACGAAGATGGTTTGATGGTTTTGGTTGAGGCGACGGCATCGGGATATAAAGAAAAAGGATCGTTCATGATCCCCAACGTGAAAGCGAAAAGCTGGTCGCGGCCCGTCATTGCCGGTAAAAAACTTTATCTCAAAGAACAAGACACCATTTACTGTTACGACATTGCTGGATAGCCCGCCGAGTCGCCTGATCTTGTGAGCGGCAAGGCGCTAGCCGCCGGTGAACCCTCAAATACCGGCGGATAGCGCCTTGCCGCTCACATCAAATTCACAGCTTTCCGATTTAATCAACGCTGCCTAGCGCCTTGCCGCTCACGGGTGGCTTTGCCAACTATCGCTTTTTGAGTTCCAGAGTTCCGAGGTCCAGCGTTTTGCCGTCGCGAATTTCAACCTTGATCACACCGCGTTTTCCAGTGGCTTCCTGACCCATTAGGTAAAGCTTCAAATATCTTGTGTGCCAGAACTGAAATTCGTGTTGGCCAGCTGGAATATTCTTAATTTCAAACGTTCCGTCTGCCTTGGTAATCACGTTGTACGGCTCGTGGCGAACGAGGATGTAACCGCGCATCCAGTCGTGCATATTGCACTCCAACGCCTGCGGCAATCGTCCCGGATGTTTGATTGTGTCCTTCAAGGATATCTCGGATGACCTGGGAATGTTTGGACTCCAGGCGTTGTTGCCGGCAGCCAAACGTATGTTGTGTCCGACCCGGTCGCTGTTTCGCAGGATGACATCTTGGCCAATCGCGACAATGATACGTCGGGGCTTTAAACGAAGCTTGTGAACATCAATGATCACCTTTTCTCGGTACAATTTTTTGTACGACTCGTGAACGGAAACTTTTTTGCCTTTTCCCGGATCGCGCCCGTGATACATCATCACAAACACACCGCTGAGACCTTTCGTTTTTTTATCAACTAGAAAATCGTCTCGAAACAATTTGATTTTGTTGTCTTCACAGAATTTTCGATCTTCCGTTTTTGACGGAATAATCTGCTGATTCTTGGGAATTTTTCCAGTGAAAATGATTTGGCCTTTGAGATTTCCCCAGCCGGCGTTGCCTTGTCCCCAGATCGGTGAACTGCCAACTAAAACTGTGAGTATTCCAACCAATATAACGACGCTGAATTTCATAATTGGGCCCTCTGGCAAGCCGTGAGATTTGGTCCATTTTATCGTAATACTGGAGCGACTTACCATCAAAATCGTTGAACGGGCATGATTCGACTTGTTATACTAACAGTCAAGCTTCGTCGATGAACCTGGAGACCGCATCTTGAATATTCGTGCCTTCGTCGCGTTTTTGATCTGCTGTTGTATCGCATTGGTTGCGTGCAACACGACCGACGCCCAGCTCTACAATGTGACCGCGCTGGGAACACTTCCTGACCACTTTGCGGCGTCACCCAACGACATCTCGAACACAGGCATCGTCGTCGGCCATATTCGATTGGACAATTCGAACGAACGACATGCGTTTGTTTATGATGTTCAAAACGGAATGAGCCTGTTGGCTGGAACAGGAGACTCGTATGCGCATGGTATCAGCGATGACGGAGATCATATCATCGGGCGTTACAACGGCAATAACTTCATTCCGGCAAGTCGCTGGGATTGGAACGGCAGCAGCTATCAATTGACGGTCATCGGAACTGCGCAGCGGACGACGGCTGGATTGGCAATCAACAATTCGTCGCAAGGCGTTGGTAATTCGTTTTTCTCTCAAGTCCGAGGATTTGCGCACGACGGTTCCAATTTTGTTTCGTCCGCGTTGGGAACATCGGCAAACGACATCAACAATTCCGGGATCATCGTGGGCCACAGCGGGGGAGCCGCATTTATCACCGATATGAACGCTCTGTCGCCACAACCCATCGGGCACCTTGGCGGAGGTAACAGCGATGCACTCGGTGTCAACGATCTGGACGAAGTTGTTGGAAGTTCGACGATCGGTTCAGGCGACACCCACGCCTTTTATTATGACGGCAACAGCATGCTGGATTTGGGAACGCTCGGCGGCAATGCCAGTTGGGCAAATGAAATTAACATTCATTCTCAAATCGTGGGGCAGGCAAGATTTGACATTGCACTGACCGACACGCGCGCCTTCATTTGGCAAAACAATACGATGACCGACCTGAATACGGTGATCGACCCCAGCTCCGGATGGAATCTGGAAACCGCTTCGTCGATCAACGACCACGGTCAGATCATCGGTATCGGCACCCTCAACGGAAACTCAGGGCAAGCATTTTTGTTGACGCCCATTCCCGAACCCAATTTGACGATTTTTGTCGTGGTGTTGTTTTGCATGCTGTTGCTCATTCACCGCCGACCGGCTTATCAGTTGGCTCGCGTGTCGGATTAGTCGATTCGACGGAACTCAACGATTTGCGACGTTTTACAATCATTTTGTTTTTGCGCAAAATCGCCATCACTCGAGATTTCCAATGCGCGATGCCAGGTTCGTCATCGTTGTCTTTGATACGAACCAATTTGTATTCCATTTCTATGAAAATTGATTTGCGAAAACTATGAAACTGTTGCTCAGTCAACATTCTTCGTTGAAAACATTGGTAGACGTTGCGATCACATTCGAGTACGTCACGATACCATGTGCTCAATGCGACATATTTCGCAGGAATGCAATCGATGATTTCGCTCACGGCTTTCGCAAGCTCGCGATGGCGAGGCTGGTTCATAGTTGAGACAGGAGTGAATTTAGAAGGGATCAAACTTGATGCTACACGGTGACGTGCGTACTCAAACGTAGCATTGAATCGATGTCGTTCGCCCGGAAAACACACAAATATCTTCAATACAAATTGAAAACGACAAACAGAAACATGTCGCGAATCAATGTGGACACCCGATCACAATGTGACCGAAAGTTTGCAATGCAACCCTTCGATTTAACGATTAGAAATGACTTCAAGGATTGACGATGTGGCAAGTGGTCAACGTGTCGTGTGAATCATGATTCAAATTGATTTATTCAATTCAATCCGAAAGTCGTTTTTGAATACCGTGATTCAAAAAAACTTTTTTGACACATTGAACAAGACTGCGGCATAGATTTTTTTACATCCACCCGATGGATCCTTTCCCATTCCCTTCCACCCCATCCTGTCTTTTTGAATCGCCCATGACTCGCAGGTACCAACAGCGAATTCGTCAACGAAGTTCTCACCGTCGTCGCGGCATTGAAAGTGTCGAAGCCGCAATCACGTTGCCAATTTTGTTTTTAATCCTTTGTCCGGTGTTGCATCTGACTCACACGTGGCACGTGGAGAAAATGCTAAAAATCGCAACTTACGAAGCCATCAAAGTCGCTGGCAAACCCGACGGCACCTATGAAGACGCCGTTGTCGTATTCGAGGAATATACGAACGCTTTTGGAATCACCAACGCGAACCTGATCGTTCCCGAACAATTTCAGATCGAACAATTGGACCGAGATGAATTGTTTTATCTGCGTGCGGAAGCAAGCCGCGCTACGAACACATTACCGCTGCCATTTTTTGTCGGCTTTAACGGAAAAATTGACAGCGGCTGGGTCTACTATCGAAAAGAAGGTTGATTTGACCCTTTTTTCATTTTTCTTCTTGTTAAACTCCAGGAGCAGACAACCATGAGAAAATTCAGCCAAAAACGCGGGGCTTCGGGCGTCATCGTCATGACCATGCTGGTTCCCGTTTTGATAATCGGATTTTTTGCGATCAGTTTGGCCAATATTCAACGCAGTGAATCAACTTCGCAAATTTCGACTGATCTGGCGGCTGTCTACGGAGGAAATCTGCTTTCTCGCGAATCGGATGTCGACAAAATTCTCAGCCTATCCGAGGAGTTGGCTTTGAGAAATTTGATCCCAAATGCGAATCAAGACTCTGGAGAATCGCCTCCTGAACATTTGCGGATTACGACCGAGCTCGGTTCAGCTTCGATCGGGCAATTTAAACCGTCGTTTGACAGTCAAGCCAAACCCACCAATGCCATTCGCGTGACAGCAGCCGTACCGGCTGGGATTATCGTTTTTGGTAGTAGATTGTCACATGTCGACGTATCAGCTCACTCAACCGTTGCCAACATGGACCGGGTAATCTGCCTGGTGGTTGACCGCTCGGGCTCGATGACATTTGATTTAGATAGTGGTACTTGGTTGTTGGATCCTACTCCACACCCCGACAACCCCATGTCAACTCATCCGGATGTGCAAATTCAACAAAATGCGGGCCAATGGTGGAAGGGTTGGCCGCACCCTACAAGAAGCCGCTGGAGTGAATTGCTGCCGGCGGTTTACGGACTGGCTGACGAATTGGAAAAAACGAACCAGCAAGAGTTTTTTTCGATCGTGAGTTATTCATCGGCGGGATCAGAACATCGTTGGAATCATAAACTAAAGCGCGTACCGTATCGAACCACCGATTCATCCATCGAAGTTCGTCCGACCAAACACTACGCTAACGCAGTCCGGAAACTCGAACACAAATACTCCAAAATCTTTCCTGTCATGGGAGGCACGAACATTGCAGCCGGAATTGATACGGGCGCACGCGTACTCTTGAACAACAACTCGAAACCGAATGCGTTCAAGACAATGATTGTCATGACTGACGGCCAGTACAATCGCGGACGCGCGCCATGGCTCGCCGCCGAGGATGCCGCGAAACAGGGCATCGAAGTGTTTACGGTGACCTTTAGTAATCAGGCTGACCAGCAAAGCATGATCCTCACTGCCGAGGTTGGGAATGGAAAACATTTTCATGCGGTTGATGGCGTCACGCTTGAAGAAATTTTCCGCAAAATTGCAAACATGCCGCCAAGAATTTTTGTCGATTAAATCTTTAGTGAGTCATCATGAAACCTCAACGACCCCAACGAAAACATGCTGTTCGCAAAACACCAAATCGGTGCGGAGCGACCGCAGTTGAATTTGTATTCGTTTTTCCACTGATCCTGCTCTTTTTTATCGGTTCGATTGCATTTACACAGGCTTTTATGCTGCGTGATACGGCGCAGCATGCCGCCTACAAAGGCGCACGTCGAGGCATGGTATGGAATGCAACGACCGACGATGTTGTCGAAGAGACTCAAAAATTCCTTCACCGCTTGGGGATCAAGGGCGCCAAGATTTCAACGACCCCCGAGGTCATAACCAACGCCGACACCAAAATCCAGGTAACTGTGTTGATCCCCATGAACCAAAACGCCTGGGTCGCATCGCCATTGATGCCAAAAGGTTTTCAACCTGGAGCGTCAGTCACCATTCGCAAAATCGATTTCTAGAGCCATCGTGAGCGGCCAGGCGCTAGGTAATGTTGACTAAATGTGAGCGGCGAGGCGCTAGCCGCCGGTGAACCCTCGAATACCGGCGGCT
>JANQLU010000088.1 GCA_028280445.1 Pirellulaceae bacterium
CACAAACCAATAAAGTCCGTTTACTGTACTGTACACTTAAAAATCAAAATAGTTCAAAGTGCATGCAGTTTTTCCGGACAATATTGGGCTCAGCCAGTGGCACCCGTTTCGTACTTGTGTTTCGTGCTTGTACCAATTCTGAATGATCACGCCGACGGGACAAATTCGTCGGTGGTGGTGATGCGGCAGGCGAATTCGGCGAGCAATTCTGCCGCGTTATCGATGTCGTCCAAATGAATCGTTTCGACCGCACTGTGCATATATCGATTGGGGATCGCAACCAGACCTGTTGCGACACCGGCACGATTGACTTGCATAGAATTCGTGTCGTTGGGTGCGGCGCGACCCAAAGCAGCGACTTGATGCGGAATATCTTTGCTGACTGCAATCTCGTACAAACAATCGGCAACCTTGATATTCATATTAGGGCCGCGAAAGATCACTGGGCCGTCTCCCAAATTGATGACGCCGCGTTGGCGTTTATCCAAAGTCGGACAATCGGTCGCATGGCAAACATCCACCGCTATCCCTAAATGTGGATCAATGCCGAATGCGGAAGTCCGCGCACCTCGTAATCCGATTTCTTCCTGGACAGTCGAAACGGCGTACAAGGAGCAATGGAGCCCGCGCTGTTTGGCGCGGCGAATCGCTTCGATCACGACCCAGACACCGGTGCGATCGTCCATCGCGGTTGCCGTGGCGACTCCGTTTCGCAATTCCTGCATGCCCAGTTGCATCGTCACGCTATCGCCGATTCGTACGACTGACTCGGCGTCTTCGCGATCGGTTGCACCGATGTCGATCCAAAGATCTTTGATTTTGACAACCTGTTTTCGTTCTGATTCGTCCAATAAATGAATGGGTTTACGAGCGATCACACCGGCAACGGGTCCTGAATCGGTCCAGACCGTCATGCGTTGTCCGACCAATTGCTGCGGGTCCCAACCTCCGACGGTTTGAGCATACAGAAATCCTTGGTCGTCGATGTAGGAAACGATCATCCCGATTTGGTCACAATGGCCGGCCAACATCAATCGAACTTCCTGACCGGGATTGCATTGGACAATTACATTTCCATGGAGATCCGTGTCCGTTTGGTCCGCAAAACTGGAAGCGTAGGAGCGGACGACATCTTGAACTTTTTCTTCGTAACCGGAGACACCGGGAGCATTCAACAAATCTTCGAAAAACTGTTTAGCGTTACTTTCCAATCTGATTTCCTTTTCGCAATGGATGAATGTCTGCTAGGCTGTGTTGAACAAATGTGAGTGGCAAGGCGCTAGCCGCCGGTATCCGAGGGTTTACCGGCGGCTAGCGCCTTGCCGCTCAGTTCAAATTCACAGCTTTCCGAATTAATCAACACTGCCTAAGCCGCCGCACCGGGCGCCAACAGTTTATTGAGATATTCGATCGCTTTTTTCAACACGGGGTCGTCAGTCAATTTGGGAACGAGATTTCCGTTTTGGTTTGGTTTAGTATCGGGTGCCAAAAGGGATGCGCGTTGATTTCGCATTCGCATATTGTTAAACAATTGCTCTTCGTCGATTTCGATCGCGAGCCCTTTGTTGGGGCGAACACCCCATTCTTTGCCTCCGCGAGCTTCACTGACGCGTCGATCAATATTTTCGCCACTGGGTCGCCAGTAGCTGGCAATCGTTAATTTGATTGCCCCACGGCCTTTGTCGATTGGAATTATGTTTTGGACGGTACCTTTGCCCCAGGACTGCTCACCAACAACAATTGCGCGACCATGGTCTTGCAAGCAAGCGGAAACGATTTCGCTGGCACTGGCAGAAAACCGATTGACCAAAACTACTACAGGTTTTTTCATCCCATAAACAAACTCTTTGTCAGAGAAAAATTCATTTTCCAAAACGCCGCCGCGGCGCCGCGTTTCCACGATTTTGTATTTGCCATCGAGGAACAAATTACTGATTTCAATTGCGGCACGCATTAATCCACCCGTGTTGTTCCGCAAATCGATGATCAATGCGTCCGTTGTTTTATTCAAATCGCTGACGACTTGTTTGACCTCGTCGGCTGTCTGTTCTCCAAATTGCAAAATTTGGATGTAGCCGATGCGCTGGTGCCCTTCGAGGTTGAAATTCCAGGTAGTATCCGCTTTTCGACGATCACCTCGAATCGACGGAATTGGGATCATTTGTCGTGTCAGATTAGTTTGGATCGCGTCTTCACCGCGCAAAAACGTCACCGTGACGTCGGTATCGATGGGGCCTCGCATTTTTTCGATTGCATCCTGGCGCGACATACCGACCGTCGATTCTCCATCGATCTGATCAATAATATCACCGGTCTGGATTCCAGCACGCTGGACCGGCGAGTCGGGAATTGGGCTCATCACCGTCAATCGTTCGGTGGCCGGGTTGATATCGACATACATCCCAACGCCACCGAATTGCTGTTTGAGGTCGTTATCAAAATCCTCTTTGGCGCGGCCCGAGTAATACGCTGAGTGTTCGTCGAGTCCTCTCATCATGCCTGAAATGGCGTTGTCAAACAGTTCCTCATCCGATCTTTCGAGCAACGACTCTTTTTGCACCAGATCAACGACTTCGGCAAACTGGGAAGCGTACGATTGCTTTTTAATCGAGACGTTGTAACAAGCGTAGGAAACGATCGACGCAACACAGATACAGATCAGATTTCTAGTTGGCATGGTATTACCCGTACAAAACTTTGGTCCAACTGTATTTTATCGACCACGAGCAGGTTTTAAAACGACAGATTGCGCCAAGCGTCAACATTGCCGCGAAATCGAATCAAAAATTTCCAGATTTTTTCACTGCGTCTCTGTGGCTTTGTGTGATTCTATTTTTCGGAAGATTGTCTCACGCAGAGACGCAGAGGCGCGGGGGATCGTGATGATCGGGATTTTTTCTGTCTGTGGTGGTCTTTAGTTCGGCCTGTTGCTTGCCTTGGAATGAGGCAACGACTCCACCAATTTCGGAGTGACGAACTGCTCGAAACACATGTCAGAACAACCAAAACGGCGCCGGCAGCAGAAAAGCGTGATGCTCGAACAGGCTCCAGGCACCGTTCCAGGACGTGTATCGGGTAAAGAAGAAAATAAAGGTAAATGCAAAACTGATCGCCGGCGCGAACAATACAATAACGGGATAGCTCACCAATCGCCAGCTTTTTTGGGGTCTGAATTGCGCTCGACCAAAAGCCCATCCCACCACCATGTGCGCTGGTAAAGTAAACACGACAAATACCAAACTCAAAGTCCACATCAGTTCGGTCGGAATGCGTTCAATTTTCAATAAAAACAATGGCAGCGCCAAAACAAACGTCGTCAACAATGCCAACCAATGGTGGATCGGAGTACGGCGAAAAGCCTGGTAGACTGGGCCGATTTCAAAGAAACAGGAAAAACGTTTTTCGTTGGCAAAATGAGCTTGGAGAAACGGCAGCAACACGTAAACGATAGTGGACATGCCGACACCAATCAGTCCACATATAAATGCTGCAAAATTTTCCAGCATAGATGCACCGATTAAAAATACGGTAGGTCCAAACAACCAGATGGCGCTGCCAACGAGTCCTTGGAATCCGAGCCAGAAATAGTGCTTGAGATTGAGCGAGTTGGCAAAATCCCAAACTCCGTCGCGAGCCCGAGTGAACAATGTTCCACTGATCAGGTTTTTCCAAAGGATGGCCGGCAAAAACCAGTCCGTAATATTTTTGGCGTTGCACAAATCGTTGACCAGGTTCGGTGAAATCCAACCAACTGCTGCATCCAAGGCAGGGCGAAACGCCTCGGAACCAGCAAGTTTTCTGGCAGTCCAAACAGCCAACGAAAAAGGTGCAACCAATGGCCAAAAGAAATAACGAAGTTTGCCGCCGCAAAACCAGGCCGCCAAAATGTGCGCGCCAATCAAAATCGCAACTACGATTTGCGCGACGCGCAAAAATGCACTTTGACTACTTGCGGGGTCAATCAACTGAGCTTCATACCAAAGTGTCGAGAGGATGCGAATCGGCCATAGCAGCAACCAGGTGCCGAGCACAATCGAACCGACTCGAGACGCTTTGTCCAATCCAAACAGTCCGCTCCAGAATTTTCCCGTTTTCGCGATGCGGCTTTTGGACTCCATCAAATAGCCAAAGCTCAGAATTTGAACGACAGGAATGCAAGCGATAAATGCAAGGAGAAAAATCAGGCTGCAAAATCCAAACAATCGACGCGACGCTACCAGGAACCAGTCGACGATCAAAAACGGCCAACTGCGTTCTGCAGTGACGTTGGTAATGATCTCCGGGTCCAATACAATGTCGGATGTTTCAACAACGTCAGGTGTTTCAACGATCTCTTCGGCCACTGGAATTGTGGGCGCGGCAGATGAAACAATCTGTGCTGCAACCAAATTGGCTTCGAGTTGTGGGTCTGATTTTGCCAATTATTCGTTCCCAAAATAGTGTTGGAATCTTGGGGAGCACTGAAAAGGATTCAGTGGGCCAGCAGAAATATTTGAATATTTCGTCATTATTTTGCAATAAACTTGTTTCTTTTCGAATATCAACCTTGTAGGCAGTTTCTCGAAACATACATTCGCACCAACGGTATGACCGATAGACTATAACCTCTGACAGATCGGCTAGTTTCACACGTTTTGGGACAAATCAAACATGTGGAAAAAAAACGTCTTTTTCGCCCTGCTCATGATCGTTGGTGTGTTTGCGTCAGGCTATTTTCTGTTGCCCGCGAATCGTGTTCCGGACCCGACCACGCATGATGTCAATTGGGCGTCGCAGCCAGAAGTCAAAAAAGTCCTGGATCAGCTGAATTCTGAATTTCAAAAGCGTTGGCGCGATAAAAAAATTGAGCCGACACCACGCGCGGACAATTTGACAATTATTCGACGGTTGTCACTGGGCCTGATTGGCAGTGTTCCGTCGTTAGAAGAAATTCGCAAAATCGAAAAACAACCATCGGAACAACAAGTGGCCTGGTGGGTATCTCGATTGCTCGAAGACAAACGCAGCGCCGATTACATCGCCGAACGATTGGCGCGTGCGTACGTCGGTGTCGACAATGGCCCGTTTGTATTGTTCCGCCGCCGTCGGTTTGTAGATTGGGTTTCCAACCAAATTCATACCGGCAAACCGTATCACGAAATTGCCCGAAAATTGTTGGTTGACGAAGGGTTGTGGACTGACTCGGCAGCCGTCAATTTCATGACCGTGACTTTGGACGAAGAAGATAATCAGGGTGCTGTCGATCCGATTCGGATGGCCGGTCGAACTTCACGAGCGTTTCTAGGGATGCGAATTGACTGTTTGCAGTGCCACGATGATTTCTTGGGAACTGTCTATCTGGGTGACGAAGGAAAAAAACGAACGGGAGTCCAGGAAGATTTTCATCGACTCGCAGCGTTTTTCAATGACACACGTGTCAATCTCGCGGGCATTCGTGACACCAAGAAAATTCAACACTATCAGTTCAAATTTTTAGATGACGACGCGGAAAGCATCGTGCCCGAGGGCGTACCATTTCGCGCCGATTTGCTGCCGGACGACGGAACACGCCGACAGAAATTAGCAACTTGGATCACCCACAAAGAGAACAGACAATTTGCCCGTGCGATCGTCAATCGAATCTGGGCCATTGTCACAGGACGTCCGTTGGTCGAACCGATTGACGATATTCCGCTGCATGGTCCGTATCCGCCAGGTCTGGAAACGCTGGCCGATGATCTGATTGCCAACGATTACGATTTGCGCCGATTGATTCGACTCATTGCACTGTCGGAGCCTTTGGCCAGAGATAGCCAGGCAGATTTTGAAATTACGGCGGCTCACGAACGACATTGGGCTTCGTTTCCGCTAACACGGCTCCGGCCCGAACAGATGGCGGCCGGAATCTACCAAGCCACTTCGTTGAAAACGATCGATGCCCGAGCGCACATCATTCAAAAATTAACACAATTCGGAATGGTGAATGATTTTGTCAAGCGCTACGGCGACATTGGCGAAAACGAATTTGAAACGCGTAGTTCGACGGTGACACAACGTTTGATTTTGCTCAATGGAAAAATGGTCAAAGAGCGATTGCGTGGCCAGACTTCACCGGCGCGCCTCCAATTGTTAAATCGCGATGATCGAAAAGCGATCGAAATCGCCTATCTGTGTGTCTTTACCAGGCGCCCTGATGGTGAAGAAATGAATTACTTTCTCAAACGATTCTCGGAAAACGAAGGTAAACGAATCGATATCATTCAGGATGTCTTCTGGGAATTGATCAACGGCCATGAATTTGCGTGGAACCACTAGAGTGCGAGACAAGAAATGAACGAAAATTTCGCTAACGGCTGTGGCAGTCTGGAACATTTTTCACGTCGCAGTGTTTTAAAAATGGCGGGACTGAGCGGTTTGTCTTGGTTGACTCCGCTGGCCACCACATTGGCTCAACAAGAGGAGCAAAAGAAAGACAAAAAAGCTCCCGCCAAATCGTTAATCATTCTGTGGCTAGAGGGTGCGCCAAGTCAGCTAGAAACATTTGACCCGCATCCGGGAACCGAAATTGCCGCTGGCTCCAAAGCACGCAAAACCAACGTCAAAGGAATTCAACTGGGGCGGGCTTTGGAACAAACCGCCGAGCAAATGGATTCGATCTCAATCGTTCGCAGTTTGCACAGCAAGGAAGGGGATCACGAGCGGGCCATTTACAATGTCAAAACTGGTTGGAATCCTGATCCAACTTTAAAACACCCGGCGGTTGGCAGCGTCATATGTCACAACACGCAAAAAGCTGACAAGGGTGTTGTCGAAATTCCAAGACACATTTCAATTGTGCCGACGAATTCACCGGCTCGCGGCGGGTTTCTCGGCGACCAATACGATGCGTTCAAAATTGGCGACCCGAAAAACCCCGTTGCCGATGTTAAAGCGAATGTGGACGAGCGACGATTCAAAACTCGGATCGATGATCTCAAAAATTTCGTGGATCGAAAATTCGCCAATCGCCGTATCAAGAAAATGGCCGGCAGCCGTACACTCGGTGGTCATAACCTCGACGCGGCATTGCGGATGATGTCATCGGATCAACTCAAGGCGTTTGATATCAGTAAAGTGTCGAAACAGCGTGCTGCCGCATTTGGCGATACCGCTTTTGGCCGTGGGTGTTTGGCAGCGATCCAATTGATTCAAACGGGAGTGCGTTGCGTCGAAATCACTTTGTCAGGCTGGGACACCCATGCCAACAATCATGAATTGCAAAACAATTTGATCAAAATTTTAGACCCGGCGTACGCATCGTTGATCCGCGAACTGAAGGAACAGGGACTATTGGACAGTACGTTGGTAGTTTGTGGCGGTGAGTTTGGACGAACGCCATATATGAACGCCGTCGGCGGTCGCGATCACTGGCCTCACGGATTCAGCATTGCCTTGGCAGGCGGCGGAATTAAAGGTGGACGCGTTATCGGTGAGACTTCACCAACGCCAAAACGTGAAACCAAAAATCGCGTTGCCGAATTAAAAGATCCGCATCCGATCGAAGATATCCACGCGACCATTTTTTCCGCATTTGGCATCGACTACACCCACGAGTTCGATACGCCCATCGGCCGTCCCATGGCCATCAGCAAAGGTACACCGATCAAAGGTCTGTTGTCCTAAATGTAGGGCCGGTTCCCACCGGCCATTTTGTTTCGATCGGCCAGTAGGAACTGGCCCTACATACAACAATCGTAACCCGAAGCGTGAGCGAGGGACCAAAAACCGCACTGACGTGGTGTGGAACATGGTCCCTCACTTACGTTTCGGGTTGCGGTTTTTAAATCGGCCGGTGGGAACCGGCCCTACATACCAATTGCACTTCTCCAAATCTCTTTGAACAGGATTGCCAGGATAAGATCCGAAAAACACCCTGTTCATCCTGTAAATCCCGTCAAAACTGTTTTCGAATCGGCCGGTGGGAACCGGCCCTACTTACCAATTGCACTTCTCCAAATCTCTTTAGACAGGATTGCCAGAATAAGATCCGAAAAACATCCTGTTCATCCTGTAAATCCTGTCAAAACTGTTTTCGAATCGGCCGGTAGGAACCGGCCCTACGGCCTAACCGCCACAGCTGGCAAAATCGGAACTTGTTAACCATCGATCTGTTATTTGGCTGTGGCCCGCTGGAAAATCAACCGCCATGAAACCTACATTTTCAAGGCGAAATTTTGATGATGCGGCGCTGATTCCACGCAGCAATATGAAAGCAGATCGATGGCAAATGCAAATTGGGACGTCACCGTCCAAACGGTTTCAAATGAGTCGAAAATCCAAAAACACGCGGTCAACGTCGGTTGTCTCGTCCGCATTCATCCAATGGACCTGGAAAACAAGATGGTCCGCATCTCGTCTGACAAAACGTCGATTGGTCGAGAACCATCGAGCGATATTTTTTGTGACGATAAATCGGTCTCGCGAGAACACGCATTCATTCTGAAATCGGACGCTGGCTTTGTCATCAAAGACGCACGCAGTACCAACGGGACATTTGTCGATGGAGCGCAGATCATCGAATGCCAATTAACCGATGGCTGCAAGATTCAAGTTGGCAACCATATTTTCAAATTCTTGGCTGGCGATTCCATCGAGTCACAGTACCACGAAACGGTCTATTCAATGATGACCAAAGATGGACTGACCAATGTTTACAACAAACGGTACCTCGTCGACGCCGTCGCACGCGAGTTCGAACGCAGTCAGGCTTATGGCCGACCGTTTTCAATGATCATGATGGACATCGATCATTTCAAATCTTTTAACGACACGCACGGGCATCTGGCAGGCGACGAAGTGTTGCAGGAATTCGCCAAACGGCTTGAGTCGCAATGTGGTCCAAACCAAATTGTTGCCAGATTCGGCGGTGAAGAGTTTTCAGTGCTGCTGGTCGAAACGGAAATCCAAGCTGCCGCCAAGCTTGCTGAAAAGCTTCGACGATGTGTGATGGATACGCCATTTGAATGTTGCGCCGGCTCACTCAGTGTTACCGCGAGTTTCGGAGTGGCGGAATATCGCGCGGATTCGCATCAAAATTTTGGTGAATTGTTTGAGCAAGCGGATCAACATCTCTACGCCGCTAAAAAACGCGGACGAAATCAAGTGGCGATCGACTGTGATGAAATTCCAAGCTAAAAATGCGGCATCCAACTCACGAAAACGACAAAACGTTTGACGGTCGCGCTGGCCGTCAAGATTTGCCGCCGACCGATCAGCTGCTCGAAAAAGTTGATGCATTAGAACAGGTCGTCCGACAAGAGGTCGATGCACACCAACACGAGGAGTGTTTGGAAAAGACTTGGGACAAAGCCGCTCAGACTCCGGCTCAAACATCAGAGATACCAGATCAGTCCGATGGGCATTCCCAGCCTGCCAAATTTGGCAACTACGAGTTGCTGGAAAAAATTGGCGAAGGAGGGATGGGGTCGGTCTGGAAAGCGAAACAGTTCCAACCCGTTGTTCGCGAAGTTGCGATCAAAATGGTCAACGCTTCGGTGGCCAGCGCGGAAAACCTGAAACGGTTTCAAAATGAGCGGCAAACGCTCGCCCGTATGAACCATCCCAATATCTCGACGATTCTCGATGGCGGAACGACTCCAGACGGCCAGCCATATCTCGTCATGGAGTTGGCAGGAGGCGTTCGACTGGATGAGTATTGTCAACAAAATCGTTTGACCATCAACGAACGAATTCGACTGGTTGCTGAAATTGCACAAGCATTGACACACGCCCACGAACAAAACATCGTCCACCGCGATTTGAAACCCGGCAACATTCTCGTCGAAACCCATGAAACGGGAATCCATTTCAAAATCATCGACTTTGGGATTTCGAAATTGACCGATCCGGGCAGTGCCAATGAGTTAACCATAGCCGATGGAATTGTCGGCACGCCGCACTACATGAGTCCCGAACAAGCAGGAGTTTTGGAGGGAGACGTTGATCCGCGGTCGGATGTTTATTCGCTGGGAGCGATTTTGTATCAACTGATTACCGATGCACCGCCACTGGCTGCAGCCGGAGTCAAAATCGATGCAGGGCTTCCCTCGCTGTTTGCCGCATTGAAAGAAACCGATCCACCGAGACCGAGCTATTTTTTGATGCGGCAGCCAAATTTGCGACGATTGGCAGACGATCGCGCGACGAATGTTCGCTATTTGACTCGCCAAATACGTCGCGATCTCGATTGGATTACGCTCAAAGCATTGGCAAAAGATCCAAACGAGCGATATCAAACGGCAGCGGTGTTTGCCGACGATCTGATCCGTTTTTTAAACATACAACCGGTGACGGCTCAGCGGCCGACGTGGTCGTACCGTATTCGAAAATTGCTGCAGCGGCGACGCGCGATTTGTGTTCTGGCAGCAACACTGTTGTTAACCATCGCCATCAGCGTTACAGGTTTCCTGCTGAAGTCGTCTTCGGATAACCGCGCCAAACATCGAAAAACACAACAAGTCAAAAACGAGATCCAGGCTTTGTTGCAAGGTGCCCAACGAGATCTTTCCGAGGCCTACGAGTCACCGGAAATTTTTCGACAAAAAGTGAACCAGGCGTATAGCGGATCGCAAACAGCGAAAGTGTTGGCAAATTCTGGAGACTCGTTTGACGATGAGCATACGGCGATCGAGCGGCTCGAAACAAAACTCACATTTTTGCAGTCTGTCGATAAAACAGTCCAGCGATTTGCGGCGGCGAAAATGGAGACGTTGCGATTCGATCCAGTTCAGCGAACGTATTCACGCATGCGAGGTCAGAAAGCAATCGTTCAGGCGTTTGCTGATTTCGGGATCGATTTCAATAAGCATTCCCCTGATCAGGCGGTTCGTTTTTGTTCGCCAGTTCCCGATTTTTACAAAATTCAATTTGCCGAAGCGATTCATTTTTGGTTTTCGGAATTGCAAACGGCCGGTGGTGAGTCGACGCGCCGTGGCCGATGGTGCGTAGCATTTTTGAAACAACTGGACCCGGACCCTTGGCGCTCGTCGATGCGGCGAGCAGTTGTTGAAAAAAATACGGCCAAACTTAAAGAAATTATTTTTGCAGACGCCAATGAAATGCGTCAACAGCCTCCATTTGCCCTGTTGATGTTTGCCGATGCGCTGGCTACCAACGGCGAAACGCAGGTTGCAATCGAACAATTGGCGTACGCACAAAGCCGGTATCCAGAAAATGTTTGGCTGACGCAGTATCTCGGCAAGGCGCTGATGTACGATGTAGAGCAAGTCGATTATTCCAGAGCGGCTCGATATTTGACCGCGGCGGTGTCACTCGATCCGCAAAATAGTATGATGCATCAGGCTTTGGGCGAAGCGTTGTTGCATTTGGAAAAATACTCGGCAGCAATTCAGTCGTTGCGAATAGCAATTCGAATCAGCCCCGATTTTATTCAGGCAAAACAACAACTGGCCAATGCGCTGCAATATGCTGGACAGTTTGACGAGGCGATCAAGATCTATCGGGAGATCTTGCAAACCAATCCTGAAGAGCCAAGTACGATTGGTGCGTTAGGGGCAGCGTATTTTCGAGCAGGTAAAACAGAATCGAGTATCAAATTGTTGCGCCAGGCAATCCAGTTGGCACCCGATGATCCTGAAAATCACGTCAATTTGAGCCATGCCCTGACGTTACTGAAAAAAAGCGATGAGTCGATGGTTGTTCTGGAAACTGTGTTGCGGCGATTTCCGAAAAACATTGCAATCAAACGAGCCTATGGGACTGAGTTGTTGAGGGCTGGAAGGGCGCGTAAAGCCATCAAATATCTAAAGCAAGTTGCCGCGATGGCAGCGGATCAATCCGAAAGTCATTACGATTTGGCGCTGGCTTATCACCACGCCCAAAAATTTCAGCTTGCCAAACAACACTATCAACGCGCGATAGATCTCAACCCCAATTGTTGGCAAGCGCGTCAAGCACTCCGAGACATAGAGCGCTGGCTAAAAGAGTCCGGAAAGTGAACGGCCGACCCCTCTTTTTTGTTCGCCCCATGGCAAGGCCACCCGTGAGCGGCAAGGCGCTAGCCGCCGGTTCGTCAGCGCGTCGAACCGGCGGCTAGCGCCTTGCCGCTCACAAGATCATACTCGCTGGAAGCTGTTTTCAATAAACGAAGTTTTCTACAGAGCATTCCCGCTTCGTTTTTGTTCATTTCGATGAGCCCTCGTTATGGCAAGCAGTTTCAGTAAAATTGGATCAGCTAATTTGTTTTTGGTTAAGAAACTGTGGGGCTTCGATGCAATTTATAAACGCACTCAATATTTGCTTTTTGCCGAGAACCGTCATCCGCGTGACCGGCAAAGATCGATTGCGTGTGATCAATAATTTTTTTACTAACCAGATTGACGGTTTCGGCGGCGACGATCCTGCGAAAGCCGCCGGAATCGAAGGCTTGTTTACCAACGCCAAAGGGCGGATTCACGCGCATGCGTTTGTCTACGTGTTTGCTGATCACCTGCTGATCGAAACGTTTTCTCGTGACGCGGAAAATCTGGTTCAACACATCGACAAATATGTGATTAGCGAAAAGATTAAATTTGAAACCCTTGGCGACGTTGGCGGCAATTGTTTGACGGTGTATGGAGATTCTGAAGCGGTATCAAAAGCCCTGGAAATCGAGCAAGACAACCAATGTTGGGCAATTTATCAAAACCAGGATGACCACAACATCTATCAAACCACCCATTCACTTTTGGGTTGGCCGACCGTTTCTCAGTTCGCCGAAGAAACAGATCAACAAGAATTTTTGAAACGCTGTACCGAACTTGGAGCCGTTGAGAGAACTGCCACCGAATTCGAACACGACCGCATTACCGCTGGCGTACCTATGTTCGGGCGTGATTTCTCCGACGCCAATTTCCCTCAGGAACTGGGACGCGATGACGATCTCATTTCATTTACAAAAGGATGCTATCTCGGACAGGAAACGATTGCCCGCATCGATTCGTTGGGGCACGTCAACAAATTTATTTGTTCGGTCATGATCGAAGGCGAGTTTGATACCGACGAGTTGCCAATCGAACTCAAAAAGGATACGAAAAACGTGGGGAAACTGACTTCTTTGGAAACAGACTCAGGTCGGGGTGGTCGTCGTGGTATCGCCGCAATGCGTGTTCCGTATCACCAAACCGGAAATAAAACCGAAACAAATATTGGAATCGTGACCGTTTTGTAACTGACCGACGTTTCGTACAATGGTCGTTCCAATTGAACTTAAATCGCAAGGAATAATGCTATGAAAAATTTGATCGTCGCCAGCGCAGTGCTCGCGTTGTGTGCTGGTTGTCTGCCCACCGTGAATTCACAATCCAGCACGGTTGTTTCTCAAGAGAAAAAACAGGAAAAGAAAAATCCCCTGTTGAACCCGTCAGCAGCAACTGAAAAAGCCCCCAAAAAATTCAAAGTCAAATTTTCAACAACGGCTGGTGATTTTGTCATGGAATGCACCCGCGAATGGTCTCCCAACGGCGCGGATCGATTTTACAATCTCGTCAAAATCGGTTATTTCAAAGACATTGCGATTTTCCGAGCGATCGATGGGTTTATGTTTCAATTTGGAATTCACGGTGACCCCAAAGTCAGCAAGGTTTGGCGGGCAGCAAAAATCAAAGACGATTCCAGTTTCAAAGATGTATCGAATCAACCCGGGTATATTTCATTTGCCACAGCTGGTCGCGACACTCGCACCACCCAAATGTTTATCAATTTGGGTGATAACGCGCGATTGGATGAAATGGGATTTACGCCGTTTGGAAAAGTTGTTTCCGGGATGGATGTCGTCAAGAAAGTGAACACCGAATACGGTGAAAATCACGGCGCGGTTCAGCGACGATTTCAGGCCGAAGGCAACGAGTATATCAAAAAAGAGTTCCCTAAAATCGACTTCATCAAATCAGTTACGTTGGTAAAAGATAAAAAGGGCAGCTCCAAAAAAGGGAAATAGCGTAGGGCCGGTTCCCACCGGCCATGGGCATCAGTTTTTAAGTAGGGCCGGTTCCCACCGGCCAATCGTTATCAAATATCGGACATCAAAGATGGTGCGTTCCGGCCGGTGGGAACCGGCCCTACTTTTTGCGCTTACGATTTTCTCGGCAAGCCGTTGTTATTTTTCGAGGGCTGCGATTGCCGATTCTTGCGTTGGAAACAGCTCGAACAATTTGTCAAAACTTACCAGGTGCAACAGGTCTGAAATTGCCGATTGCACCTCGGCCAAATGAACTTTACCTCCTTGTTTTGCCAACCGCGAGCGCAATCGAATGAGGGCCGCCAGACCGATACTCGATATGTACCCTAAATCGGCACAGTTCAAAACAACTTTCTGATGGCCTTGTTTTAATTCGTCGGTCATACATTCGAAAAAATACTCGCTGGATTCCAAATCCAGGTTGCCACCAACGCGTACGACCAAAATGCCGGAATCGAGTACTTCTGATCCAAAATTTAGCATTGCAATATTACCGTCAAGCCAGCGGGATTCGTTTCAATGTTTCCAAAGTGAATGTCCAGAATTTCTGAACGGAACTAATTTGAACTTTTTCGTCCGGCGAGTGAGCGCCGCGAATATTGGGGCCAAACGAAATCATTTCCATGTTGGGATAGTTTTGCCCCAGAATGCCACACTCCAGCCCCGCATGACAAGCGGCCACATGCGCCGACTCGCCAAACATCTCTTGGTAAAGCTCTGACATCAATGTCACAATCGACGATTGGGGGGCGGGTTGCCAACCAGGGTAAGCTCCCGACACGCCAACTTCGGCACCGGTCAATTGAAAATTGGCACACAGAGCATTGGCCAAATCATCGCGCTCACTGTTGACGCTGCTGCGAGTCAAACATTGGATTTGAAATTCGCCGTCTGCAATCAATACCCGCGCCAAATTATTGGAAGTTTGAACCAGATCATTGATGTCTGGACTCATTCGGTGAATGCCGCTGGTACACCCGTAAACCGTTCCCAAGATCTTGGCTTGCAGATCGAGTGGCAAGTACTGGCTGGACTCGGCTTGTTCACAAACAATTTCACAATTCGGATCCGTCGTTTTATATTCCGAGCAGATGATTTCACCTTCCGCCGTCAGCCACGATTGGAAATCCGCAACATGTTCAGCGGGTAAGCCGATTTTGGCAACTGATTCGCGAGGGATCGCGTTTCGTAAACCGCCGCCATCGATCTCGCCGACACGCAAACCGAATTTTTCTGCGGCCGCCCACAGAATTCGATTCATGATTTTGTTGGCATTGCCGCGACCGAGATGGATATCCATTCCCGAATGCCCCCCCTTGAGACCGCGGACCGTTAGTTCAAAATTTGCCAAGTCCGGTTGAGCTTCGGGTGAATAACTGCCGGTTGCAGTAACATCAACGCCTCCGGCACAACCAATCGTCAATTCGTCGTCTTCCTCGGTATCCAGGTTCAACAAGATTTGTCCGTGGAGTAAACCTCCGACCAACCCTTGAGCACCGGTCATCCCTGTTTCTTCGTCGATGGTAAACAGCGCTTCGAGTGGCGGATGAGGAATATTGTCCGAACTCAGGATTGCCATGATCGTTGCGACGCCAATGCCGTTGTCAGCCCCCAGCGTCGTGCCGTTGGCATGCACCCAGTCGTCATTGACGATCATTTCGATGCCTTGAGTTTCAAAATCAAAATCAGTGTCGTTGTTTTTTTGGTGGACCATGTCCAAATGCGACTGCATCACAATCGGTCGGCGATCTTCCATCCCGCTCGTTGCCGGTTTGCGAATAATGACGTTGCCGATTTCGTCGACAATGGTTTCCAATCCAAGCTGTTCACCGAACGCCTTGGCGAACTGGATGACACGCTCTTCTTTTTTTGAAGCTCGCGGAACCGCATTCAAATCGGCAAAATGGTTCCACATCGCTTGGGGGTCGAGATTTCTAACTGTTTCGCTCATGACTATTTTATCGATCGAATTTCGTTGTTGGCCAGTGGACGATTAAGACTGAAAACCAAATGTAGCAGGAATTGGTGCAAAAATCTCTGCGTGTCCGCGCCTCTGCGTGAGGATTTCCCGAACAAAAGATTGACGCACGCAGAGACGCAGGGGCGCAGAGAAGAGTTAGGTAAAACGGCTAAGCGAAAATTGGTCGCGGGCGAATTTATTCAGACAGCGACTGGAAATAATCCATCTCTTTGCGGCTGCCAACGACCAGCGGAGTTCGCTGGTGAATTGCCTCGGGCTTGATGTCCAGGATCCTGGATTTTCCATTGGTGGCAACACCGCCAGCTTGCTCAGCGATCATGGCAATTGGATTGGCTTCGTACAATAGGCGGAGTTTGCCGTTTGCGTGATCGCTGGTTGGCGGGTAAAGGAACACACCGCCGCGTAACAGCGTTCGATGAAAATCAGCAACCATCGAACCGATATACCTTGATCCGTACTTAGTGCCCAATTCACCGCGCCGCAAACCTTCGAGAAACGTTCGGTACTGGGTCGGAAAATTGTCTCGATACGCTTCGTTGACACTATAGTATTTTCCTTGCTCGGGCATTTTCATGTTTTCGTGGCTCATCACAAATGCACCGACGGCCGGATCGAGCGTAAATCCATGAACACCATTGCCAACGGTGTAGACCATGATGGTTGATGAACCGTAGACGACATAGCCTGCGGCGATTTGTTGCGTGCCGTTTTGGAGAATCCATGTGTTGGGGTCGTCGTACTGAGGTCCCACGGGCCGACGAAAAATTGAAAACGTTGTTCCCACACTGACATTCACGTCAATATTGCTGGAGCCATCCAACGGATCAAAAATAACGGCGTAGCTGGCGTCAGCCGTGTCGTGTGGCATCATGACCGCGCACTCGTTTTCTTCGGATGCCAGAATTCCAACACTGCGGCGACAGCTGAGTTTGTCGATCATCACGTCATTGGCATACACGTCCAATTTTTGTTGCAGTTCGCCTTGGACATTTTCTTCACCCGCAGCACCGAGGATATTACCCAAGCCAGCCCGACGTACTTGTGCTTGAATCAGTTTCGAGGCCAAAGTGATTCCGGACAACAAAAATGAAAACTCACCACTGGCTTCCGGAAATCGTTGTTGTTCGGTCAGAATATGCTGTTGAATAGTCAGCGTCGGTTTTTCAGGAGACTTGAGCATCTTACGAACCCTAATGGGAGTATTTGATCCGTCGTTTTTAAATGATGGGGGATTATTTGTCATAATAGCCTTTTCCCACAAATTTTGGAAATACTGATTTGTGAATTCTGTCGTATTTTTGGCCGATTGCTAACGGATTTTCGCTCTGAACTGATTTTAGAAGAACATTTGAATTGCAACGGGAAAATCGTCGCCCACAGTGTGGCTGAGTAATCAAAATGCGTCGATTTCGGTAAACTTGGTCTCCCACTCACGATGTGGGTCATCATTTCATACAAAATACGAGATAGCGGAAGCCTGGCAGACGTCGTTAGTGATTCGAGATCTGGGACGCGTCGAGTTTAATTTTTTAACAATGTAAATCCTGAAAGCGAGAGACGCCATCATGGCAATGAAACGTTACGAATCGGTCGACGATTACATCGCGGGGGCTGAACAATTCCAAGACGAATTGATCAAACTTCGAAAAATCGTGCTTTCGACACCTCTCGAAGAGACGGTGAAATGGGGCGCTCCTTGCTACACGGTCAATGGCAAAAATATCGTGGGACTCGGCGGATTCAAATCTTATGTCGGTCTTTGGTTTCATCAGGGTAGCTTGTTGAAGGATCCGCGACAGGTTTTGATCAACGCCCAGGAGGGAAAAACCAAAGCGCTTCGCCAATGGCGGTTTGCCAATAAAAAAGAAATCGTTGCCAGCCACATTAAACCTTATTTGCTGGAAGCCATTGATTTGGCAGAGCAGGGAAAAGAAATCAAACCGGATCGCAACAAACCAGTTGTAATCCCTGCGGAACTCCAGGCAGTGCTGGACCGACGGAAAAAAACGGCAAAAGCTTTTGATCAATTGACGCCAGGCAAACAACGCGAATATGCCGAGTACATTGCGGATGCCAAACGAGACGCGACCAAGCAAACTCGGCTTGAAAAAATTATCCCCATGATCGAATCCGGAGTCGGACTTCACGATAAATATAAAAATTGTTGATGGACCATTTTGAAGCCAAAAATGAAACTCCGCTCGGTTACACAAGTATGGTAAATGCGGTCCAATAGTGCCGTCTTGCAAATTAAACGAACAGGAACACCGGGTGAGAATTGGTATCATTGGCAGCGGCATCGCAGGTTTATCCGCTGCCTGGTTTCTGAAAAATGCTGGTCACCAAGTGACGTTGATCGAAAAACTCGATCGCCCCGGTATGTCCGCTCACTGCATCGAGTTGACCATTGACGACATAATCGTTGGCGGTGATGTGCCATCGCGAATGTTCAACGAAGCGCAGTGGCCGAATCTTTTGCAACTCTATCGTGAAATTGGCGTCGCTTTCCAAGCGGTCGATGCATCCCACTCGTTCTCAAACCTCGCCGGCGACAACTATTTGAAATTGAATTTGCCGTACCGTTTCAACGACCTGACGCAAGTCATTCATCAACCCGCCCGTCGAATTTTGTTGGACATGAAACGGCTCCGCACGGATGGCGGTCGAGCGTTGGCCGATGGAATGCCTGATTCGATCACGTTGAAAACTTACCTCCGCGAAAGCCGCTATTCGTCCGAGTTTGTTTTCAAATTTTTGTATCCGATCCTTTCGTCGACCGTTTGTACGTGCAGCTACGCAAGTCTCGACGAATATCCCGCCGCGTTAATTTTGTCTGCGATCCAAAATATTTCAGTCGGACAATCATTGCTCAAAACGAAATTTGGAACAAACGACGTTTCCCGACGGTTGAGCGAAAACGTCGAGCTGCAAATCGAGTCGCAGGTCGAACAAATCAGTGAACGCGGAGATGCCGTCGAAGTGATCTACAAAAATGGTCAGGCCCATCAGTTTGATCATGTTGTGATTGCGACACAGGCCAATCAAGCCGCTCGATTCTCGGGTGTTGGAGCTGACCCGATAACTGACATGCTCTCTGGTTTTGAATATGAAAATGTGACCATTGTCGTTCACCGTGACCCGCGTTTAATGCCCGTTGATCAAAAGGACTGGGCGACGTTCAACATGATTTCAAATGAATCGTCGGCAATGTGTACGGTATGGATGAACCGATTTCACACCGATTGGAATTTGAACGTGCCCGTGTTTCAAACGATCAATCCAATCATCGAACCCGCCGATGAGTTGGTGGATCGTCGAATTGTCTTGCAACGACCTGTGGTTTCTCCGGCGACTAAGCATCGTCTAGAATCACTCCGAAAATATCACGATCAGGCAAATCGACGAATCTGGTACTGTGGGTCTTACGCGTCCACTGGGATTCCGCTGTTGGAAACGGCTGTCGTTTCAGCAAAAACGATCGCCGACAAAATGTCACAACTCGTACTACAGTAAAGGCCTTACCGCTCCCAGCAAAACGGTGTCATTATCGCTGCGGCCAATTCTGGTCCCTCGCTCACGCTTCGCGCTTATGATTTCCATTCACCAACAACAACCACGCTACTACCTACCGCCTACGACCTGCTCAAAACTCGCACATCCCCTTTTCGTTGCGTAAAAGCGATGGAGTCCAGGTATTCGCAAATTGGAACGGCGTATTTACGCGAAGTATCGAGAACTTGACGGATTTCGCTCATGGCCAATCCGTCGACGGGGACTGCGGCGGTCAATTTCGATTGAATTTCATCCATGGTTTCTCGATGGAAATAAAATTCATCCGAAATTTTGACGAGTTGGCCATTGTTACAGCCCAGATCCAACAATTTTGGTACAGAGTCCTTGTGTTTCGGAGCTGTTGCGCAAAGCTGTTTGACGGTCGACGGCGCCATGCCTTCGTTTTTCAATGTCCCGATCAATTTGGTCATCAAGTTCATTTCGTTTTTAGACAACTTTGGCCCTTTGCCTTCGAGGCCGATCGATTGACCGTCAAGTTTTATTTTTTTCTGTGCTCGCAGCAATGAAACGGCGGCGTTGAAAATTTGGACATGCGGCAAATAGGAAAACGCCTGGCGAAATTCGGCCAACGGCAATGACCACAATAGCGGATTCGCATCGTGTTGTTTGGCCAGGTTGGATTCAATCGTCGCGGCAACCGATTCAATGATTTTTTGATGAACCAACAATTGGCGTGTGTGCGACAGTTCTAGGCGCTGCAGCACATTTTCACTGACCAATTTTTCTACGATGGGTTCATAATCATCGACACCAACGGATCTCGGCAAATCATTTGGATTCCAAGAATTTGTACTGGCGAGATAGGCCGATGCCGAAACCCGTTGGACCGGGTCGTCGGATTTCAGTTGTTTGACAAACTCCATATCCTGGGGCGTGATTTTTTTTAACGGCAGAGCGTTGGGGTCGATGACCGGACCGCCTCCGACGGTTTGGATCGGTGACTCGCTGCGAATCACATAAGGTTGTCCCCAAACACAAACGCAACTTTCCGACAGGTACACTTGGGCGACTGTGTTTTCCCCCGGTTCGAGTTGTTTGCGATCCAGCAACCGGATGTTGCCCAGCAGTTCGGCCGTGCCAATATGAAATCGAATTTTGGCACGATCTTTGAGCGGGCGCGGCGCGTTCGGCAACAGCGACAGATCCAGCGTCAACAATTTGCTTTCTTCGAGATGCCCGGGTGAACAAATTTCTTGTCCACGGGCGATGTCGTCGTGATGGATACCGCCAATATTGACCGCCGCGCGCTGCCCGCGCGAAATCGTTTCGACACTCGAGTCATGGTTTTGCAGGCCACGAATTCGAACTTCGGTTCCACCAGGTTCGACGACAATCGGATCTCCAATGGACGCGGATCCGCTGTTGACACTTCCGGTGACAACCGTGCCGTATCCGGCGACTGTAAAACTGCGATCGATTGCCATGCGAAATGGCGTATGTGGTTGGAGCGGAGGCCGATTATCAGCGACATTTGCCGCTGCCGACACGATCGCCGATTTGAGTTCGTCGATTCCCATTTTGGTTGCCGAACTCGTTCGTATGATCGGCGAATCGGCCAAAAACGTGTCTTGAACAAACTCGCGAACTTCTTCTTCGACCATCTCCAGCCAACCGGGTTCGACCAAATCGCATTTGGTTAACACGATCAGACCGGCAGGTAATTTCAACAACCGCAAGATATCGAAATGTTCGCGTGTTTGCTGTTTGATGGAATCGTCGGCCGCGATGACCAGCATCACCAAGTCCATACCGGTGGCCCCGGACAGCATCTGCCGCACAAATTTTTCGTGGCCCGGAACATCGACAATCCCAAAGCGATACGGCTCGATTTCCAGATGAGCGTAGCCCAACTCAATGGTAATGCCGCGTTTTTTTTCTTCGGGCAACCGATCCGTGTCCGTTCCCGTCAGCGCTGCAATCAACGAAGTTTTACCGTGGTCAATATGACCTGCCGTACCCAAAATTAGATCAATTGTCATAAAGTCAGTTTAAACTATTTGTTCTGGTGCATTAATGACTCGTTGAATCTAATGTGAGCGGCAAGGCGCTAGCCGCCGGTACGAAGCGCTAACAAACCGGCGGCTAGCGCCTTGCCGCTCACAGGATCAGGTCACAAACGTGTTGATCAGGTTCGGCCGCGAGCCTCACCCTCCCGAACAACGATCCAATTGAACGGCCGGTGGGAACCGGTCCTACGACCACGTTTCTTCTTCCTCTTCGGGCATTTCTTCGGCATCGAGGAATGCCAAATGCTCATGTCTGAAAATGCGATTGAGGAGCAGGCGGATGGGAACCAGAACCGCAATGAACAGCGGGAACAGCAAACCAAAAGCACTTTCTTTGACGACCCACAGCACGACCAGACAAACCAATTGAATGACGGTGAACAGGTGCATGGCGGATCGCGGCACGTTTCGGACAAAGTGTGTGGCCGGGTACATTTGCGGGTCGGTCGCCCAAAGACTGAGACGTTGGAAAAATTGGTTGCCACTCATGGAGACCACTCCCATATACAGAAACAATCCGAACAGCACGGACATCGGAATGTTTTTCAACAACGGCAGTGCCAGTAACGACAGTCCAATCAGCAAATGGATCATCACGCCCGTGATACGATTTTCACGAACGTGCAAAATGTGTGTGTGGGCTCGACCCGTCTGGTCCACAACTTCTTCGGTCGTCGCCAGACTCCGAACATGGTTGAGAGAACGCACGGTTGCGGCCACCAACCACGGGAGGCCGAAAATTGAACAGATCCCGATCAAAATTCCGACAACGCCCAAATCGAGATGATACGATTCTCCCTTTTGTAAATTGTTGTCGCGGCTGTTGACCAATCGTGCCGTAATATTTTGATCCAGGTAAACCAGGACCGTACACAGCAAGGCTGGAATAATACACACCAAAATGGTCGACAAATCTGCTTCCCAAAACCTCAACAACCAACCCCGATCGGGGTCCGTGGTGCCAAATTGGTCTGGGGCTTTCAATGATTCGGCCGTGATATCCATGTTCCGGTCTGCTAAAACGGCGACGATCGCCATGGAAAAAATCGCGATGGTTGGACCAAAGTCGGCCAGAAACTCGCGGACGCTCGGTACCAGCAGATGGCTTTTGCGAAAAGCGCTCATGCTGTACGCGATATAAAACGTACCCAGCGCCAACAGCAGAGACAGCAGTGCAACGTCGTAACCGATCGCGCCGCCGTTGGATGCTTTTTGAAAAATTTGAATCAGTTTCTCAACGGCTTTGTAGATAAAAATAATCGATATCAAGGCGGCAAAGATTTCGTCCGTAAACCGCGTAAAGTACTTCATCAGGTAACTGGCGTCGGTGATAGCCAGGATGAGCAGTATCACACCCGTCCAGATTCCAACCCAGGCGTACACCGGTAGCGGATCGACTCCCCGATCGGTGCAGGCCCGAAACAGAATTCCGGTAAAAACGAGCATCGGACCTGTGCCGCCCAAAATGATCATTGGTTGGCCGGCAAATAGCGCGTAAACCAAGCCGCAAAACGCGGTGGCAACAATCATTTCCACAGCGCCAATTTGCCCGTTGGTTTCGCTGGACATCAGGCCGCCAAAAATAATGGCTGGTGCCAGGCAAGCGAAAAACAGAAAGAACGTCGACGCTGCCGTTTTCGAATGCAAACCATCTGTAAAGTCGCTTTTATAAACAGCGACGCGACGTTTCACATCAGCGATGATGCCACCAAACAATCGTCCGGTGTGTTGTAAGCCTTCGTCGACCGATTTGTGATGCTCGGCCGCAGCTTTCCCGCTACGCCGCGTTTCGATTGCCGCTCGAAACTCTTCCGTGGTCTTGGCTTTCAAAGCCAGATAGCGAAACTCGTCATCTGACATCAGACGCGCGACATTCGCCAGCGAATCCAAATGTTCGGTTGTGGCGCCTTCGGGGCCAATCAACAAGAAAACAAATCGAATGGGCGCTCCGTCCGGGGCATCCTCATAGATTCCGGTTTTCAGACGCGCAGCGGCAATCAGGGGTTCGGAAATACATTCCAGATAAACGTGAGGAACAGCGAGCGAATGTCCAATCGCAGATTTTGAAATTTGTTCTCGATTTTTTATCTCGGTAACGATTTCGTCGCGGTTGGCAGCGTCAACAACATTTTTGTTGACCATATCGTCGACCATCGCGTCGATCGCTTCGTCGAGTGTACGGACCTCAAGATCAAGTGTTACCAGACCACGATCGCACGATTCAATCAGTCTTTCCAAGGAAGATCCTCGTTGACTTCAAAAGCAGTTTTCATCGATCTTTCGATACATGTCGATGCAATTCTAACTGCTCGCTCAACGTGCGCTAACTGTCTCGGTAGGGAGAGAAGTCGTAATTTGAATCTTTTTTCTGAAGTCGACGATCCAAATTTTATCGCAATTAGTAGCGAATTTTGGGTTGTGTCGAATCGCCGCGTTGTACTTTCGGCATTTCACTCATTCGTGGAATCTGCTTTTCGCGGCGAAAGTTCATCGAATCTTTGGTACGTTCGATAAACTCTTTAGGAGTGGTTTTGGGAGTAAAATCGAATGGCTTGAACAATCCGTTGGTCGTCTCGCGAAGCCGTTGCGTGTTGGCTTTGTGAAACGCGGAAAGGTTTTGGCCTGCGTTTTGCCAGAACGCTCGCGAACGATTGTCAAACTCTTTGAACCAGTTTTTTGTGCGATCTGAAATCAATGGGCGATTGCCGTTGAGCGGATTAGTGAACAAAGGCTTCCGCTGTTGGTCGGTCAGCTCAATCGGTTCGACATATTGTTTTTTCTTGAACGGGTTTTCCAATTTGAACAGATTAAATTTTGGAGGCTTTAGCTTGGGCGGATTCCAGGTCTGTTGTCCGTATGTTTGTTCGGTCAAAACGCCGCCAAGCGAAATCAACGAAATGATGACGACAACAATGGAAAATGGTTTCATGTTCCTACTCCAACTCCCTGCGAGTAAACCGAGCCCGAGAAAAAATCGATTGTGAGCCGTGTGTAAATGTCTAATGAGTGGCGGATATTGGCAAAGCCGTTTATATTCGTCCAGAGCAATTTCGAAGGATGTCCCCAGTAGCGACACAAAACAGCAAATGACTAAAATTCCAACTCCTATCGGATTTATTGGTGCTGGCAAAATGGCGACAGCACTGGCCCGCGGAATCGTTGACGGCGGTATTTGCCGGGGCGATGAAGTTTTATTTAACGATATTGCCGACGAAAGTGCTGAACGATTTTCAGGTGCTATCAGCGGTTCAGTACGCGAATCATCGTCAGTCGATTTAATCAAAAAATCACAAATCGTTTTTATTGCTGTGAAGCCACAGTTTTTCGAAGATGTCGCGGCTGAAATCGAGCCGGTTGTCGACGAAGAAACTTTGCTGATTTCCATTCTGCCAGGAATCTCGATCGCGCAGCTCGGACTGCGTTTAAAAACTCAGCGGGTGGTTCGTGTGATGCCCAACACGCCTTGTTTGGTGGGTGCCGGGGTTGCAGGGTTTTGTTGCGCGGAAGGTTTGGATCCTGCGGATGTGCAAAACGTTCAGTCGCTACTGGAAACAACCGGTTTGGCGATTTCGGTGGCCGAAAAACTGATGGATGCGGTGACGGGTTTGTCTGGCTCCGGGCCGGCGTATGTATTTACGTTTGTCGAGGCATTGATTGACGGCGCCGTGCTGCAGGGTATGCCGCGTGATGTCGCGCGGCAAATGGCGATACAAACGGTGATGGGGTCGGTGAAATTGTTGGAAACGACAGGTCAACATCCTGGCGTGTTGCGCGATCAGGTGACGAGCCCGGGGGGAACGACGATTGCGGGAGTCCAAGCCCTGGAGGATCGCGCATTTCGCGCAGCAGTGATGTCGGCGGTCGAAGCGGCCGCCTATCGTGCTGCTGAACTCGGCGATTCGTCTTGATAATGTGAATTTTTGAGTTGTGGATCATAGTGGCATTAAACGCTGGTATCCAATCGGCTGCTTGTCCGGTAAATTACGGTATTGATCGTGTTTTATACTTTGGAGACATTTGCGTGTCGTTGTTCGAAGATCCCAATTATCAGTATCACGAAACCTACTTTTTGCTGTTCAAAAAAGATGACTGTCCGGAGGTTGACGCGTTGTGTGCAACCCTTGGCGAGTTGGGCCCAAAGTATGAAACGGTTGATGTCAAAACATCCGACGGAGCTTTCGAAGCGCTGACCGTTCGCTCGCCTTATGATTTTTCAGCGATGGACATCATTTACAGCGAGGGCGAAGACGTAACGACGCAGGTCGACGAGTTGATGGACGAGCTGCGAACGACGACTTTGACGGGAGATGATCATCAAAAAATGCTGAAACTCGACGGCGTCAACGCGCGATTTGAAATCTTCCATTTTGAGCAGATCGCCGGCAAAAAAAACGATGACGAATCGTTGGATCCCGGCGGGTTGTTGCTGGTTTTGGACAAACTGGCGGATTTGTGTAATGGTGTTGGAGTTGATCCGGCGTCCAACACGTTGATGTAATTCATGCAAGCGAAAGAAATCAAAAACGGTGCGATTGTCGTTTACGAAGGCAATCCGGTGATTATCGAATCGATATCGGTTCAGTCCCCATCGGCACGCGGCGCCGCCACGCGTTACAGTTTTCGCGCCCGAAATCTGGTTACGAAAAACAAAGTCGATATCACATTAAAAGGCGGCGAGTCGTTGGATGAAGCCGATTTTCAGCGTCGCCACGTAACGCTGATGTTTTCCGATGCGGAAAGTATGCATTTTCTGGACAGTGAAAATTACAATCAATACGAAATCGCCATTGCCGATATCGAACATGAAAAACAGTTTATAACCGAGGGACTGGTCGAAGGCATGTCCGCAATGATCTACAACGAGGAATGCGTAGGAATTCAATTGCCGACGGCGGTGGCGTTAAAAGTCACGCAATGTGATCCCGGCGTCAAAGGTAATTCGGCGACCAGTCGTACCAAGCCGGCTGTTTTAGAAACGGGACTGGAAATTCAAGTTCCGGAATATCTGAAACAGGACGAAGTGGTCAAAGTCGACACTCGGACCGGTGAATATTTGTCGCGTGCCTGATGCGGAGCCGTCATGTCTCAAATTCCATTGCGGAGTTCCCAGGAAATTCGCGACACCGTTCAATTGATCCTGGACGATTCTGATTTCCGGTTCTGGGATATCCATACTCATTTGTTTCCACCGCAAGCCAGTCAACTGGTTCGATACGGAATCGATGAATTGTTGAATTATCATTATGCCTATCGGCAGGTGCTGGGGTTCCGTCGTGATCTGGCTCCGGCCGAGTATTGGAAGTTGGACAAACAAACACGGGCCGACATTTGTTGGGAAACTTATTTTGCCAAACCGGAATCGTCCACCATAGGCGCGCTGCCGGTCAGCGAAGGGTTTCGCGCCATTTCGACGATCTTGTCTGGTCTGGGGCTCGATCCCAATGCAAAAGATTTGCGTGAAGCGCGAAATTTTTTTGCGTCCGTCGATCCGCTGGAATACCACGATCGCATTCTCGATCTGGCCGGGATTTCCAACGTGGTTGGAACCAACAATCCGTTCGATGAAACAGAACTCCAGTTTTACCAGTCGGATGTGCCGTGGCACGAGTCGTTTAGCGCCGCGTTGCGGTTAGACGATCTGGTGTTGAATCCAAAGTTTGCATTTGAATTCATGCAAACGCATTTTCAAATCGATGTTTCGCCGACGTTGTCCGAATCAACCATCCGCAACGCCAGAGAGTTTTGCGTCCAGTGGTTGACCGGAGACAATTTGCCGAAAGTCCACTATGTCGGAATTTCGTTTCCTCCCGATTTTCCTTGGCAATCAAAAACGGATCCACGGCTCATGATTTTAGAGCAGGTTGTGATTCCAAGCTGTGTCGAAACGGGCATTTCTCTATTTTTGATGCCCGAACCTGTTCGAGGCCTTGAACCCGCCATGCAAAACGCGGGCGATTATGTCGGCAAGATGAATTCAGTCGAGTTTGGACGATTCGCCCAGCGACACGGCGATGTTGACATTTGGGTATCGCCGTTGAATTTTTCAAGCCAATATGAAATGTCAGCACTGACTTGCGTGTTGCCGCATGTCAGTCCTTGGTCGACGTGGTGGTACAATCACCAACCTGGATTGACCCAACAATTGTCCAACATGCGAATTGAAATGCATGGCGAAAATTCTTGGCTGTTCAATTCAGATGCGCGGGTGCTGGAGCATTTGTTCTCGAAATGGCAACATTTCAAACAGGAGTTTGTCGAGATTTCGGCAAAACAAATGAGCCGGGTTGCGGATTCAGGCTACAAAATCGATGAACAATCGATCCGAAACTGGATTAAAACGTTGTTCGATCCGCGACGAATCAATCGAACTCAATGGGACGAAGCGCTGCGAGAAACGTTCAAAATGCCACTTAACAATTGACGTGACGTGCAGCTTGGTGTGCGCGGTGTGATTGGTAGCTGCATTTGAAATTTCTTTGAAACATAATTCATTGAGATTGGGTTTCAAAAATAAACCCATTGGATCTAGAATTTTAAAAATCGGCTCAGGGAGGGCGAGGCTCAGGGAGGGCGAGGCTCCTGCCGAGCCACAGGCATGTTGTATTGGCTCGGCAGGAGCCTCGCCCTCCCGGAGCCTGATCCAGTGAGCGGCAAGGCGCTAGCCGCCGGTACGTTGGTGCTTCAAACCGGCGGCTAGCGCCTTACCGCTCACGGGTGGCATTGCCATGGATGAGAGTTCATCCCAATACGGCACGTGGAAACGCGATGATTTATTAATAGGTTGTTCATAATGCTACGAAGTTTTATTTGTGTCACGGCGATTGTGATTCTTGGCTGTTCAACATTGAGCGCGCAAAAATCTGAATCCAAATCCAAGTTTCTTGGAAAACAGATTGCCGATTTTCAATTAAAAGATACGGATGGAAAACTTTGGAAATCTTCGGAATTCAGGAAATCAAAACATACGATTGTCGTATTTCTCGGTACCGAGTGTCCGCTCGTCAAACTGTACGCTGGAAGACTTGAAAAAATATATCAAGACAACGTCGAACACGGCTTTCAAGTTTTTGGTATCAATTCCAATCAACAAGATTCGTTGGCCGAGATTTCACATTTTGTGCGAACCAACGAGTTGACTTTTCCGATGCTCAAAGACCCCGGCAACAAAATTGCCGATGCGTTTGGAGCCGAACGGACACCCGAAGTGTTTATTCTGGATCCGAAATTCAAAATCGTGTTTCACGGTGCGATTGACGATCAATACACGTATGGTCTGCAAAGGGCCAAAGTGAAGAACGAGTATCTCAAAGATGCGATTGCGGATATTCGCGCAGGCAAGGAAATTGCCACCGCCGAAACGGAATTTCCTGGCTGCTATATCGGAAAATTGTTCAAACGCAAAAGTACCGGCACGGTCACCTATGCGAATCAAATCAGTCGAATTTTGCAAAACAACTGCGTTTCTTGCCATCGATCGGGAGAAATTGGCCCGTTTGCGCTGACGGACTACGACGAAGTCGTCGGTTGGGCTGAGATGATCAAAGAAGTGGTTGAGCAACAACGAATGCCGCCCTGGCATGCCAATCCCAAGCATGGCGATTTTAAAAATGATGCACGGTTGACCGAGGCCGAAAAACAATTGATTTATCGGTGGGTCGACGACGGAGCGCCGTTGGGTGACAAATCGCAATTACCCAAACCTAAAAAATTTGCCACGGGATGGCAGATTGGAAAACCGGATCTGGTTCTCAAAATGCGTTCGCGGCCGTATCGCGTACCGGCGCGAGGAACGGTGCCCTACAAATATTTTGTAGTGGACCCGGGATTCAAAGAAGATAAATGGATTCGCGCGGCAGAGACTCGAGCAGGTAATCGCGCGGTTGTCCATCATATTATCGTGGCCGCGATGAAGGGTCGCGGAAATCAACGATCGATTCATGGCGACTTGGAATCCGAGTTTATCACGGCGACAGCTCCCGGTGCTCCGCCTTTGATGTTACCCGAAGGTTACGCCAAACGAATTCCTGCCGGACACAAAATTGTTTTTCAACTCCATTACACTCCGAACGGCAAACCGGCAAAAGATATTAGCGAAGTCGGCTTCATTTTTGCAGATCCTAAAAAGGTCAAAAAAGAGGTTGTGACGCAAAACGCGGTGAATACCAGATTTCGGATCCCGGCGGGTGAGCCGAACCATCCGGTCCGAGCAAGCCACCGGTTTCGATATGACACGGAGTTGTTGTCGTTGTTTCCTCACATGCATCTGCGCGGAAAATCGTTTCGTTACACGTTAGAGTTGCCCAACGGTGAAAAGAAAATTTTGCTCGATGTGCCCAACTATGATTTTAATTGGCAAAACGGATATGCGTTTACAAAACGGATTCGTGTACCCAAAGGAAGCGTTTTGCGTTGCCTGGCGCATTTTGACAACTCCGAAAAAAACCTGGCCAACCCCAACCCGAAAAAGACCGTGCGATGGGGCGATCAGACTTGGGAAGAAATGATGATCGGCTATTTTGACATGGCATTGGTGAACCAGGATTTGACCAAAGAAAAAAAATAGCTGGGTAGCGTTGTTTAATTGTGAGCGGCAAGGCGCTAGCCGCCGGTATTCGAGGGTTTACCGGCGGCTAGCGCCTTGCCGCTCACATCAAATTCGCAGCTTTCCGATTTAATCAACGCTGCCTAGCGCCTTGCCGCTCAGTTCAAATTCACATCGTTGCGAGTTAATCAACGTGTCGTAGGCTCTCGGGTATTTCATCGCAAGTGAAAATAAAACACCGAAAATGTAATGCCGATTAACAGGCACCAACCGCCGATCGCCACCATAATTCCGGGAGTCGGTTCTGTGACTTGCGGGCGCGCGAGGCCGCCACCAGTGACCCCAGTGACCGAACCCAATTCGTCGGGAAACCAAATACAAGCCAGTGGCAAAACCAGCGCTGCGATCAAATAAAATACCGTTTGCGGATTTCCTGAAACCAGATAGGCCGCTGGCAAAACGACCAATACAAAAACTAACGACAAAATTTTTGAACGAACAAGCTTGGAAAAAAAGTTCATTTCAACATGGACAATTATTGGCCGCGCTTTTGCTCCTGGATTTTTTGGAAAATGAGTTTTTTCCAATACGTGCTCGGAGCGGCCCTCATCAATTTGGTGAGCACCGGTTTGGATACTGATGCCGGTTCGTCGGCAATAAACGTCAGAACGCGATTGATACGTCCGAGTAATTGGTCGCGGTGATCGTTGATCGCTTGTTTTTTCGGCGTCTCTTCTTGGTCGGCGATGGTGGCTGCCAATTCGCAAACGCTGCCAAACGATTCCAGCCCGAGTTTTTTCAGATCTTCCAACGCTTGCTGCGAAACTTTCAATTCACTTGAGCCAATGGCGACGGTGAGTTTTTTGAATTTCGGTTCTTCGAATTTGAGGTTCGACTCGAAAATCGAATTCAGCTTGGCCTGGATCACACCAAACACTTGCGTACGTTGTTTTGACATGGCCTGAAACGCTTGAAATGCAGCTTCCGAGTCGCTGCCGAACAAATCATCAACCATTTGCGATTTGAACTTGGCGTCAAATTTCTTGGCACGCAAACTCCACAAATAGCAAACTCCGTCCGAACCGCCGCTGATCAAGCAATTGTCGTTGGCGCCAAATTCGACGGTAAAAACGTGATCAACATGTTTGCCGAATTTCCAAACGGGTTTGCCCGTTGCAATTTCGTAAACAACAACTTGGCCATTCATGAATCCAGCGGCGACCCAAAGGCCGTTGTTGGAAACACGTAACGTTCCGTAAATAAAGCTGCCGCCCATTGGAATGGTGCGGATCAATTTCAATGATTGGGCATCGTGAATTTGAATGCGGCGCGACATGTCCGCGACAGCCAGAATTTTTCCATTGGGCGAATGGTCGACACCGTACATGCGCGCATCGATTCGAGGCCCGTTTCGCCCAGCGTTGTTGGGGATTTCTAACGTATTGATTTCTTTTTTCTCGGTTGGATCCCATTGGCGAATCTGCCGATCCCAGCCGACTGATATGATGTCGCTGCTGTCCGGTTTGTAAGAAACACCGTAAACCATTGCATGTCGACCATCAAAGATTCGTTTCCCCGATTCGAGATCCCAGACATACACACGATGTTGGCGGAAAACACAAGCGGCCAGAAATTTTCCGTCATGCGAAAAATTGAGTTCTTCGATACTACTATGGGGGTCAATTCCTTTTTCCCAACTCCATTGATGAACTATTTTTCCGTTGCTGCAATTCCAGACGACCAAATGGACGTTGTCGTCGCTCGAACCGCCGGCAGCCAGCAGCTCGGCGTTGTCCGAAAATCGAATCTGACTAAATTTTGCTTCTTTGTGTTTTAAAACTCGAACCAATTTTCGATTGGTGCCATCGACGATTTTGACTTCACCGGTGTCGACTCCATACGCAATTCGTTTTCCGTCGCGGCTGATCGTGCAGCAAGCCGATGCGCGGTCGCCTTTTTCCAACGGGATTTGCTTGAATTCTGTGGTGTTCCAGCGCCGAACCGAACTGTCCCAGCCGGCGGAGTAAAGTGTTTTTCCGTCGGAGTTATATTCCATCGTCCATGGTTTCCATTGACTGCCACTCAACGCACCTTTTTCTTTTCCGTCTGCGGCGTCCAGGATTCGAATGCGATAATCGCTGCCGATGGGTGCTCCTACAGCAATTTGTTTGCCGTTGGGATGAAACGCAATGTCTGACAAATAGCTTTCAGCGGCGTTGATGGGTGTAATCGAAAATTCCCAAATTTGTTTTCCAGTTTTGACGTTATACAATCGTGCGGCAATATCGCGTTCGCTAACGACGATCGTTTTGCTGTCGGGTGAAAAATCAAAACGTACCACTCGTCCCTTGGTTTTGATTTCACGCATCGTCTTTCCGGTTTGCGGATTCACCAGGAAAACGGAGTTCATATTTTCGCTTTTCGAAAACGCGAGTGTTTTGCCATCAGGTGAAAACCGGGCATAGCAAAAATGGCCGCCAAAAGCCAAGCGGTCGTTACGAATTCGCCCTAAAGGTTGTTTGGGCTGATTTTTAAGTTGAAATTTGATCTGGCCGGCTCGATCGACCATATACAGATCTTTGTCGCTACCGGCAACGATCAATTTTCCATCTGGGCTGACATCGATCGAACGAAAAAATGTGCGCGCTCCGTCGCCAAATTGCAGTTCTTTTTTGGCGCCTGTTTTTGGATTGTAGATGTTGATCGTTCGCAGACCTCCGCCTGTGATCAATTCTCCAGTGTCCGGTGCAATGGCCATCGGTCGGATACCGTAACCGGCGGCCGCCAATCCACCTCCAACGCGCGGGCGGTCTTCTTGCCACATTAGCTTGCCGGATTTCGCGTCCCAGGCGATCAGTTTCACGGTACTCAATGAAAAAACGAGTTTGTCGTCTTTCGACAAAATGATCTGTGAGATATTGCTTGGATGTTGAAACCGCCGTGTACCGAATCGAAAAATAGCTTGCGGCGGCAGCGGGTCGCCTAAATAGTCGAGCTTGATTTCCTGTTGCTCGTTTGGCTTGGTATCCTGTTTGCCGTCTGGTTTCGTTTGAACTGCGAAACAAAATTGAGTCAATAAAACGCCGGAAAGGCATCCACAGAAAATAATCCGGACAGCAGACATAGTCGCCTCATTCTCTCTGTTCGTCCACACCTCACACCATAGATCAGTTTAGACGCTTTGAATCACGAAGTAAAAAAGAATTCGAAAAGATTTCGATTCGCACTTGTGGTTGTTTTTGGATTCTTACAAGCACGGCGCGCGAGCGAGTGGTTTTGCGCGGTCGAACCACTCGCTCGCGCTTCGTGCTTGTATTTGGGCCGTTGCATGCTCCGTCGTAAAATTCTGCCATAACGCGAAATTGCACAACCTTTTGGATCAATAAATTTAAATATTTTAAAGATTGTTTGAAATCTAGCTTAAATCACTTTTTTGCTGCCCTTTGACGCTATCAACATCGCGTGACCCTGTGGGGTTGAATGCAATTGTTGTTATTCGAACCTCTACCTCATTCATGAAATGGTGGTTGTCATGGGGCTTGAGAATTTCTTTTGTTTAGTGGTCTTTCTCACGATCGCAGGATTTTTGTTCGGACTATTTTATCTTGTGTTCCGAGTCGGCAAAAAAAATACTTGCCCCGTTTGCAACAATCACCTCTGTCAACGAACGGACAGTTGTCAATATTGCGGCTGGAAATCCCATCAACAACTTTCCGAATTCCAATTGCAATGTTCGCTGAAACTGATTGACAGAGCATTTACACAAAACCGCATCAGCAAACAGGAGCAAACTCGTTTGAGTTCGACATTGCGGAGAGTCGTTGCCGGGGTTCCGGAACCCAAAACGAAAGCTGCTCCCGCAAAATCGGCCGCCTCAACGATGGCTCCGAGCTCAAAAGAAATTCTACAGATTACGGACGAACCAGAAATTATCACGGCGGAGTTGATTCAATTCGAACCGTCGGATCGTGCGAAGGACGGCAACAAGTCTTTGCAACGAAATAAACAAGATATTCTTCGCTCTGTCGCGTCTCCCGTTCCTGCAAAGTCGCCAACCAAGCAACAACCATCGGCGACAAAGCCTGAATCGCAAAAAAAAGCTCCGCCGTTTGTTGCTGTTCGCGATGCAACTGCCGTCGGTGAACAGCCTAAAACAACGCAGGTTGTGGAAACGGAACGACCCGAGCCGCGGGCAAAGAACTTCAACGAGTTTTTGTCTGCCTTTCTCCAAGAAAAAAATATTCGCTGGGGAGAACTCGTTGGTGGATTGTTGATTGTCTCTTGCTCGATTGCCCTGGTGATCAGTTTCTGGAGTACGATTTCACAGCAGCCGATTTACAAATTTGGTGTGTTTACGGCAGTGACCGCTTCGTTTTTTGCACTTGGCATGCATGCCCATCGACGCTGGCGATTACCCCATACCAGTCGAGTCGTGTTGATCATTGCCATGTTATTGGTGCCGCTGAATTTCCTGGCCATCGCGTCGGTGACCGAAGCGTCTCAAGTCAATCTGGTGTTGTTCCTGGGCGAAATACTGACGATCGGTTTGTTTGGAACGCTCAGTTATCTGGCTGCAAAAATTGTGGTCGATCGCGATGCCCTACCGATCAGTATTTCTGTCGTTGGTTTGTCGTCTTACTTGTTGCTCGTGCGTCGATTTGTCATTGACGATACCCATCCGACCGTTTTGGTTTTAGTCACGTTGGGTGCGGTCGCTTTGTTTGTTGTCAGTGTCGCCGGATTTTGGAATCGGCGATGGAACACCGACGAATTAGATAGCGATGAGCCATTTTCAGATGTCTACCGCATCTGGACCGGTCATGGACTGGCCAGTTTTGCTTTTTGTATGGTCATCGGTTTTCTGTTTTTCAGGGTTTGGAATGGCGCGGGTGAATTTCAATGGTTGGCGCCCGGTTTGTGTTTTGCCGCGATTCCTTCGTTGATTTGCGGTGCCTACGGATTATTTGTTGCTAAAAAACGAGATTTGAAAAATCTGTTAGTGCCCGCCACCGTGGTGTTGCTATTAAGCAGTTTGATGATTGTCGGCTCGGTGGTTGTATCGTGGACTGTTCCTTTGGCGTTGGTACTAACAACCATTTGTGCCAGTGTCGTGTTGTCGTTGACGTTTTTTGCCAAAGAACTTTCGTTTGAAATCAAGGAATGCATGGCGTTGATCGTCGGTGCGATTTTACTAGTGCCTGCAGTGATCGTACCGGCTTGTGTCAGTGGCAATTTGAGTTGGAGCGTCGCGACGGTTTGGGAAGTCAGTTCTCAGTTTGCAACGATGCAGGCGGCCTACAGTTTGTTTTTCTGTTCGGTCGTTGGCATTGGAGTTATCGCGAGCTGTCAACAGTTTTTGCAATGGCCAGTTCAACGTTCGAATTATTGCCTGCTCGCCTTGTTGGGCGCAAGCGTTTTGTTAGTTACCTATTTCGGATTTGGAAACCCACAACAAATATGGCCTGTGACCGCGATTTATTTGCTAGGTGTCGCGGGGACGTTGACAGTTTCGATTTCGACAAAACGTCTTGAAGCTAAATGGTTGACGGCGATTTTATTTGTCGCGGCTGTATTTCAAACCGTTTTCTTTTACTGGCTCGTCGATGCGAACTGGGCTGTCCGCTGGGTGTGGACCGGAATCATTGGCTCGGCAGGGTTGTTGGCGATTGAAATCATTGACGGCCTGATTTCTGGCGGCACGAAACGTGATGTGAACTCTGAAAACGACGACGATACCGTCCGGCTCAATCCGTTGTTCATCGCCGCGTTAGGCATGACCTTGGCAACGGCGCTGACGATCATGGCGACAAACGCGGCGTTTTTTGGCTGGCAGTACGCGATGCCTTATCTAGTCGTCTCAACCATCTTTTATGTGATGGCGATTCGCTCCGGCTATCGCGCCATTTGGATGACGGCTTCGTGCGTCCTGTTTGTTGGCGTTGTGTCGTGTGCGTATTCGCTGCAACACTGGTTGCCTTGGGGAACTGAAAATCTCGACTGGTTTTCAATCGACAATCTTTACACGCAAATCATCGTGACCGCGATATTTGGAAGCGGATGGTTTTTGTTTCGCCGTTTGATTGGCAGATTTGGCGATCGCCGAATACCGGGCCGATTGTCAGTCATCGATTTGAACTACGACAGTGAGATGATTGGCCGCACGGCGATGATTGCAAGTATCGTAGGTGGCGTGGTTTTGGCGGTTTACTCGGCAGTTCCCGGAATGGTTCAGGAATTGATTCCGTTGGACATGGTCACGCAGAAAAGCGGGCTCCAAGTAGGAACTGGCGAACATTTACGAACTGTTGCGAATCCTTCAAGTTTTGAGCTCGATGGAATTGCGCATTTGCCTGGTTCACTTTGGGCGGTCGTTTGCATGTTCGTTGCCATTGCCGGCGCGATTGTTTGTCAGGCTCGATACAGTCGTCCAGTCAATAACATCGTTCTCCTGGGCGTAGCGTTGTACGCCTTGGTGTTTGCGATTGCATCTGCATTTGAATCGTCGGTCAGCGTGGCGTCGGCGTTGCGTTGGTTGTTGAGTGGAATGTTTGCGATCGGTTGTTGTGGAATCTGTTGGAAATATTCCACTGATCCGAAAAGCAAATCGCAACGCTTGCTAATTCGCAACGTGTCAGCACTTGGCACTGTCTGTGTAGCGCCTCTGTTGGTGATGGCCGTGATCGTAAGTTGTTTTGCATTGCAATTGCGTCCGGCGACGGAGACTGAAATTCAGATTTTGGTCGGTTTGGGAACGTTAGCCTTGGTTGGTCTTGGGATCTGGCTCGTTGTTTCGTTTAGCCTGGCCGGTGAAGAACAGCAATCGAATTCGGCAAAACCGTACCAGGCTTTGGCATTGGCCGTACTGCTGGGTTTGCCGATGTTTGCGTTTACCGTTTTTGTCGTCGGTCAAGGTCTTGGCAACCATCCGATTACGGGGCCCAACGCCGACAGTATTTTCAGCCTGATGGGACGAGCGGCTAATTTTTCGATTCCTATCGTTTTCGTCGCCGTTGCGTTGTTGGGAACAGCCGTTCGAACCAAAAACGAAACGATTGGGTTTGTTGGCGGATTGATTTTGAATTTGTCTGCAACGACAGCTTATTTGCTGGTGTTGGGCAAAAGTGGGTTGTCTCGTGAAAGCTGGATTGAACTCGCACAACTCAATAGTTTAGTGTCCGGTTTGGTGGCAATCGCCTGGTGGTATCTCGTGCGACGGAGCAACGCGAATCGAACACTGAGTCATTTATGGCAAGCACAATTTTCTGTTGCGTTTGGTTTTTCCTGCCTGGCCACTTGCTCGTTAGTTGTGCTTTCCCTGCTCGAACCAACAGGTGCCGGCAACCTGTATCAAGCGGCGGGATTCATTGGTTGGCTGTCATTGTTTGCACTCGGCGTCTGTTGTTCGGTCGTGCGAAACGAACAACCAGCTTTGTTTGGACGCCACCTTGTACCGATGCTAATTACAACGTTTTTCGTGTTGCTGGCTTGTACGGCACCTATGGTGATCAGCGGCAGTTCCAGCCAACTATTGTTTGCGTATCTTTTGATTTCTGGACTTGTCGCAGCGGCAATGTGTCAAATTATTTGGGAGCGAAAAATTCAAAGTCGGTTCGTTTGGTCGTTTGCCAGTGCCGTGATTGTTGCTTTGTTCGCCATTCGGTTGTTAATCGACATTCCCGATGAATTGCCGCCGGTTATCACTTTGATTGCCAGTGCCGTTTTACTGATTGCCGTTTCGCTTTTTGCCAGAAACCGATTAGCGATGTGGTTAGCGGCTGCCGCTGGTCAACTGGCGGTTGCGGTCACTTGGTGGTTTGTTTTGGGCCATACTGATCTGCTCGATTTCAGTCTCGTAATGGCGATGGCTTTAGCGCTGCCAAACATCATCTGGATCCCAATGATTCGACGATGGAATATTCGGCGTGAAAACGACTCGGAAGAATCAAAATACGTAGACTGTCCGCTACCAACGATTTCAATATTGTTGGCGCTGAGTGTGATCTCGATTATCTCGTTCAGTTGGATTGGATTGAGTCTGGTCTTTCCCGGTATTGGTACACCCAATCACGGTCTCATGGCTTTGACGATTTTGAGTGTTGCGATTGCGTTGTATTCAAATTTCTGGCGACGACATTCCCATTGGGTTTTCATGGGTCTGTTTGTCTTGGGGCTCAACGTTGTTTCACTGTTTCTGCAAGTACTCGACGTTCGAACGGAAACGTTGACCTGGTGTTTGCCTGCAGCGTTATCCATGTTTTCGCTGATCGCGAGCTATGTGATCAGTCGCCGAGTGGCAATTTTTGACGAACTGAGTCGTTATCGATTGCTGCCGACCGTTGAAAAAAATGAATTAACAAAAGCACCGGTTTCGTACATCGTGGCAATCTTGGCAGTCACGGCGATCGTTGTGGGCGTCGGGTTTTTTGCACAGTTTCAATCGACGAATCCTTTACTGCGAGAGCTTGCTGCACAAGCGATTTTAGTTCAAGCGGTCGCTTTGGCCATTCTGATCGAGCGCGATGCGAAATCCGCGCTGTCCGATAAATTAAAAAGCCTGTTCGATTCGATCCGAAACATTGCATTGTCGACGGCGGTCTTGGGGGCCATAGCCGCTGGATGGTCGTGGTTGCCTGCTGACCAATGGAGCATGATCAACCGTTTGGCGGTGATTGGTGCCGCCACATCCGTACTTGCCTTGGTTTACAGTTTGATACTCTATCGGATTGTATGGTTTTCAGATTGGCAGTCCAACATTCGCAAATTTTCACCGCTGTTGTTAGTCGTTTCTGCGATGGCTGTTGTTGCAACGATTGCAGTCGAAGGGTACTACTACTGGCAAAACGACTACACGGCGATTTGGCTGGCTGCCGTCGCGACGATTGGAACGTTGGTCGTGTTGACGACGGTGAGTTTGAAGGCTGCATTTGACGATGACTTCAACGCGTTCGGGCTCCAGGGACCGGCTCGCGAAATCTATGTTTATGCAACACAGATTTTTGCTGTGCTGTTTGTCATCCACATTCGATTGACCTGGCCGGCGCTGTTTAGCGGCTGGTTTGTTTCCGTTTGGCCTTTGTTGTTGCTGGTTGTAGCGTTTGCCATGCTCGGGATCAGTCATTGGAGTCAACGCAAAGGGTTGACCACGATTGCCAATCCGTTCAGGAACTCGGGAGTATTGGTTTCTCTGTTGCCAGCCGTCGGTTACTGGGCGCTGCCGTCTTCGATCGACTATTCATTTACGCTGGCCATGTTGTCCATTGGCTACGGTGTTGTTGCGGTCGCGCGACGCTCGGTGATTTTTGGCGCGATGGCGGTGATAACCGGCAATATGGCGTTTTGGTTCTTGCTGCATCAACAGTCCATTGAGTTTTTGGAACACCCGCAAATTTGGTTAATTCCAGTCAGTTTGTTGGTGCTGATCGCCGCTCAACTTAACAAGTCACAGCTTTCTGCTCAGCAGTTGACCGGCATTCGATACGCTGCCGCAACGGCGATTTATGTTTCGTCGACCGCAGAGATTTTCATTCATGGTGTGGGAACAGCGCCGTGGCTGCCGGTTGTCTTGGCCGCTTTGTCGATTATCGGAATCGGGGCTGGAATCGGATTTCAAGTTCGAGCGTTCCTGTGGTTCGGTTTAAATTTCCTGTTAGTCGCCATGTTTACCGTGATCTGGTATGCCGCCGTTGATTTGCAGCAAACCTGGATTTGGTATTTGTGTGGCATCATCAGCGGCATCGTGATCATTACGATCTTTGCGATTTTTGAAAAACGGCGGAACGAGTTGTTGAAATGGTTTGGCGGTCTCAAACAATGGGAACGCTAAAAAGAATGAGCGAATGTGCAAACGTAAACGTTCGCTCAACCATTTTTATGATGAGGCGATTTCCTCAAGTTCTTCCCACCGTGCGTATGCGGTGGCAAGGGATTCCTCGAGCGATTTCAATTCCGCTTGACGAGTTGCAATCACATTACCGTCTTGTTGAAAAAACGACGGGTCGCTCATCGCCGCGTGAATCTCTGCGATTTGCGATTCGAGTTGGTCAATTTGTTCGGGAAGCGATTCCAGTTCCTTTTGCTCTTTGTATTTCAGCTTCCGAGGGCTTTCTGAATTGGAGCGGGCCGACGGTCGTTTTGTCGCAGGTTTTTCTGCCGTGTTTTTGTTTTGTGCGGGAACCTGTTCAGGACGCTGTCGAACCCAATCGTCGTAGCCCCCCACGTATTCTCGAATCGAATCGTTTTCGAACACGATGGTGCTGGTCACGAGATTGTTGAGGAACTCTCGGTCGTGACTGACGGTCAGGATCGTGCCGTCGTATTCCATCAATCGTTCTTCGAGCATTTCAAGTGTTTCTGCGTCGAGGTCGTTGGTGGGCTCGTCCAGCACGATCACGTTTGCAGGTTTTGCAAACAGCTTGGCCAACAAAATGCGGTTTCGTTCACCACCGGACAGGAATCGAATTTCTGTCCTCGCGCGTTCGGGTGTGAACAAGAAATCCTGCAAATAACCCAGCACATGTTTTTTGACTTCACCAATTTTTACGAAATCGTATCCGTCACCGACGTTTTCCTGGACCGTTTGATGTGGATCGAGCTGTTGTCGGAGTTGATCAAAATATGCGATTTCGAGATTCGAACCATGCCGGACATTTCCCGTTTCCGGCTCCAGTTGACCGAGCAACAGTTTGAGTAGCGTTGTTTTACCAGCACCGTTGGAGCCGATGATCCCGATTTTGTCACCGCGTAGGATGGTTGTGGAAAACTGCGAAACGATTTTTTGATCTTGATAAGAAAACGAAATATCTTTCGCCCGGATCACAAGGTTTCCGCTACGCTGTCCCGATTGGATCATCAAATTCGATGTGCCAATTTTTTCTCGACGCTGACGGCGCTCGTCACGCATTTTTTTCAGTGCGCGAACACGGCCTTCGTTGCGAGTTCGTCGAGCTTTAATACCTTGCCGAATCCAACGTTCTTCTTCGGCCAATTTTTTGTCGAACAGTGCGTTTTGTTTTTCTTCGGCGGCCAGCGCGTCATCTTTACGTTTCAAAAACGTGTCGTAATCACAAATCCAGTCAAACAGGCGTCCCCGATCGATTTCCAAAATCCGATTGGCCATCCGCCGCAAAAACATCCGGTCGTGCGTGACGAATACAATCGCACCGCCGAATTTCTGCAGGAATTTTTCGAGCCAATCGATCGCCTCGATATCCAAATGGTTGGTCGGTTCATCTAGCAGTAGCAAATCGGGATTGGAAACCAGCGCTTGAGCCAGCAACACGCGGCGTTTCATGCCGGACGATAGCGAACCGAAAGTTGCATTTGGGTCGAGTTCCATGCGGGAAATGATTTGATCAGCCGCATTTTGTTGCTGCCATTGTTCATTTTCTGACCCGTCTGGAATCCAGCCATTGGCGACGACGGCAAAAATCGTATCGTCAGTTGCATCGGGGACATCTTGCTGAAGAATCGCGACCCGTTTTCCAGAATCAACGATGATCGAGCCGGAATCGGGAATGATTTGGCCACAGATCATTCGCATCAAAGTTGTTTTGCCAGCACCGTTGCGTCCCAAAAGTCCGATTCGTTGACCAGGTTCGATCGTCGTCGAAACGGCGTCCAACAGCGGAGGCCCGCGGAACCCGATCGAAACTTCTTTTAGGGTAACAAGTGGCATATCAAGTTAGTCGCCATGTTTTTCTCGAAGCCGCGGCGACGTTCGCAGTATTAAATGGCAGCGCTCCAGTTCGGTTAACCAGTCGTTGATGACACCGACAAAGACTGGATCGTGATCAGCAACAATACCGGTGGAACAAGCGGCCCCATCGATTTTGGCCGCCATGTCGCGATAGTAGGTGATAGTTCGATCACCGTATCGGCCGACGGGTTGATCGTCTTCGCTGAGGAAAACAAACTGCGGGACGCGGGTTGCTCCACAGATTTTCATTTCACTTTGCAATTCCGTATCGGCATCGCGATCAATAAAACGGAGTTGGATGAGCGGTTGAGTTTCCGCAAAAACTTGCAAGATCGGGCATTGGCGGACGCAGTCGCCGCACCAGGCCCCCGCCAAACAGAGGACTTTGATTTGTCGTTTGAACGACGCGAGAACAGATTGTTGTTCGTCCGCCAATTGAACTTTGTCAAATACGTTTTTCCATTTGGCACGATCGATTTCGCCGCCGTGAGCTGCCAGAAAATCGTCGTAAGTTAAACCTTGTGAAAATTTCGAGCCAAAATCGATCATTTCTTGGCTTTCTTTTTCTTCGTAGTTTTCTTTTTGGCGGTAGTCGTTTTCTTCTTGGCAGCTTTCTTTTTATTTTTGCCAAACACGCGGTCGTAATTGTCGGCGTATTGTTTGTTAGAGCCTACACGAACAATGGTCATGATGTTCTCCAATGGAGTAATACGATTAAAAATGATTGAAATTTGGTTGATGGCACACAGCCATTTAACATTGAAAATGAAAATTGTGATTTTTGGTATCAGTTTTTCATGAGTTTCTTGTAGCGGAAACGCCGGACCTCATGTTCGCCGATGCCCAATCTTTCGCGGCGCTGTTGTTCGTAGGTTTGGTAATTTCCTTCGCACCAATGAACGTATCCATCGCCTTCGAACGCCAGGATATGTGTCGCAATCCGGTCGAGGAACCAGCGGTCGTGGCTGGTGACAACGACGCAGCCGACATAATTCAGGATGGCTTCTTCCAACGCGCGCAACGTATCGACATCGAGGTCGTTTGTCGGTTCGTCGAGTAACAAGACGTTTGAGCCTTGACGCAACAATTTTGCAAGGTGGACGCGGTTTCGCTCTCCGCCTGACAGATTTCCAATTTTTTTCTCCTGGTCGGAACCGCGGAAATTGAAACGATTAACGTAGGCCCGGGCGTTGAGTTTGGCATTGCCCATCGCCAGAATCTCATGGCCGCCACTGATTTCTTCGTACACCGTATTTTCATTGTTGAGTGAATCGCGCGATTGATCGACATATCCCATTTCAACGGTTTGTCCACGGTGAATCGTACCGCCATTGGGTTCTTCCTGGCCAATCATCATTCGAAAAATGGTCGTTTTACCGGCTCCATTGGGGCCAATGATGCCGACGATGCCACCAGGCGGAAGACGAAATGAAAGGTCTTCCATCAAAACATTGTCACCAAACGCCTTGTTAACATTTTCAAACTCGATGACTAAATCGCCCAGGTTAGGGCCTTTGGGAATGTGGATTTCGAGTTCATCGATTTTCTCGGCATCCGATTGGGCTGCAAGTTGCTCGTAGGCGCTAATTCGAGCTTTGCTTTTGGATTGGCGGGCTTTGGGAGCCATGCGAATCCAATCGAGTTCGCGTTCCAACGTTCGCTTTCGCGCGGCTGCTTGTTTTTCCTCGACGTTCAGACGCGCTTGTTTCTGTTCGAGCCAGGATGTGTAATTGCCTTCGAACGGATAACCTTCACCGCGATCGAGTTCCAAAATCCACTGGGCTGCGTTGTCCAAAAAGTAACGATCGTGAGTCACGGCAACAACCGTGCCTTCGTATTGCGTCAATGTGTGTTCGAGCCACTGGACCGAGTCGGCATCGAGGTGGTTGGTCGGTTCGTCCAACAGCAACAGGTCAGGCTTTTTCAACAACAGCTGGCACAGCGCCACACGGCGTTTTTCACCACCCGACAATTTGGTCACGTCGGCATCGCGCGGGGGCAGATTCATGACATCCATGGCGATTTCGATTTCGCGATCCAATTCCCAAGTGTTGGTCGCTTCGATTTGGTCCTGCAACCGGCCCATTTCGTCGTAGACTTTCTGCATCGCATCGTCGTCCAGTGGCTCGGCGCATTTGGCAGACAATTCGTTGTATTTGTCGAGCAGAGCGCGGCGGTCAGCAACTGCTTCTTCGACATTGCCCCAAACATCTTTTTCCGCATTCAACTGCGGTTCTTGTGGTAAATAACCGCGCGTGAATCCGTCGGTCAGCCGGGCTTCGCCGTCGAACTCGGTGTCCCAACCGGCCATGATTTTCAAAAGCGTACTTTTACCAGCACCATTGCGACCGAGGACGCCTATTTTCGCGCCTGGAAAAAACGACAGCCAAATGTCATTGAGCAAAGTGCGGTTGCCGATCTTTTTGGTCAGACCGGCCATGGAAAAAATATATTGTTGTTTGTTCATGTTCGAAACGAGTGCGATTTGTTGAAACTGGATAGAACCGGCCGTCGAAACCGGAATTGAAATTCAGGACTATTCCCATTCAATCGTTGCAGGAGGTTTGCTACTGATATCGTAACAAACACGATTGACCCCTTTGACTTCATTGATAATCCTCGTCGACATGGTCGCCAAGACCTCGTGGGGCAAATGGCTCCAGTCCGCTGTCATAAAATCATCGGTTTCGACGCAGCGGATGGCAATCACATCGTCGTAGGTTCGCGCATCCCCCATGACTCCGACGGTTTGGACGGGCAATAGGACTGCAAACACTTGAGATGTTTTCCGATACAAATCCGCGCGGTGAATTTCTTCGAGCACAATTTGGTCGGCGGCACGCAAAACCTCGAGACGCTGTTTTGTCACTTCACCCAGACAGCGAACGGCCAGACCCGGCCCGGGGAACGGATGGCGCCAGACCAGGTTTTCTGGCAGACCAAGCTCCAGTCCCAATCGCCGGACTTCGTCCTTGAATAAATCTCGCAGCGGCTCGATGAGTTCAAAACCGAGCTCTTCGGGTAGCCCGCCAACATTGTGATGCAGTTTGATCGTTGCTGCAGGGCCATCAATGGCGGCTCCGCTTTCGATGACGTCGGGATAGAGTGTTCCCTGCGCCAAAAAGTGAGCACCGTGGATTTTTTCCGCTTCAGCTTTAAAGCACTCGATAAAGGCATGTCCGATACGGCGTCGTTTTTCTTGCGGCTCGGTAACACCGGCGAGTGTCTCCAAAAATTTTGCTTCCGCATCGACCACGTGAAGATCGGTTTTAAAGTGTGTCGAAAATTCCTCGACGACTGTTTGTTGTTCACTGTTTCGCAGCAGACCGTTGTTAACCAAAATACATGACAGGCGATCACCGATGGCTTTGTACAGCAGCGCCGCGACGACCGACGAATCAACACCGCCGCTCAAGCCACAGATAACTCGATGCTCACCTACTTGCTCGCGAATGCTGGCGATGGCTTGTTCGGCAAACCCGCTTAATTCCCAAGTTCCTTCGCATCCACAAATATCGTAGAGGAAATTTCGCAGCAAAATTTTGCCTTCGGGCGTGTGAGTGACCTCGGGGTGAAATTGCAATCCGTAAACTTCGCGAGTTCTATGTCTGACCGCAGCAAAGGGAGAAGTATCGGTACTGGCCAGGGATACAAAATCGTCGGAGACTTTTTGAACCTGATCGCCGTGGCTCATCCAAACCTGAGTCGATTTTGGAAAATCGTTGAACAGCGGATCAGAACCATTATGGTGGCACTGGGCGCGGCCGTATTCGCCGCTGGAATCGCTTTCAACTTTTCCACCGAGCACGTCACAAACGAGTTGCATTCCGTAACAGATTCCCAGGATCGGGATGTCCAAGTCAAAGATACCGCGATCAGCCAGCGGCGCGCCGTCTTCGTAGACGCTGGCGGGACCACCAGACAGGATCAAACCGCTCGGATTGTGTTTCAGAATGTTTTCAGGCGCAATATCGTGTCGAACGATTTCACAATAAACATTCAGTTCGCGTACGCGGCGGGCAATTAATTGCGAGAATTGCGAACCAAAATCGAGTACTAAAACACGTTGGGCTGAAACGTCTGTCGCGGGATTGTCGAGTTGGACGGTGTTGGAATTCATTGGGGAACACCAAAAACGAAAAACCCGCTGAAATGCAGCGGGTTCGAAATTGCAATTTTGAAGCCAGATTATACGCCTGACACGTCAAAATTTCCATACGAACAAACGGCCAAAAAACCAAAGATTTTGACGAACTGCTGACGTCCGGTAGTGGCATTTCGTTTTTTCAATTAGCTTCAAGTGAATAAAACAATGGTAGTTGGTGGAACAAAATGCGCGTCTTGTTGATTAATGACGATGGAATTCACGCTGGCGGGATTATTGCGCTGGAGAATCATCTATTATCGGAGCCCGACTACGAAGTCTGGACGGTTGCTCCGGAGACCGAACAGAGCGGCATCAGTCAGGCCATTACCTTTTTGCGGCCGCTGTTACCCAAACAGGTTTACCAAGGTTCTCGTCAGCGAGGATTTTCAGTCAATGGAACGCCTGCCGACTGTTTAAAACTGGCTTTGTTTGATTTGGCGCCCTGGTTTCCCGACATTGTTATTTCAGGCATCAACGGAGGGTTGAATGCCGGCGTCAACGTTTTGTATTCAGGAACCATTGGCGGCGCACTCGAAGCGGCGTTTCATGGTTGCGTCAGTTTCGCGGTGTCACTGGAATTTACAGAACCCATCAACTACGAAGCGGCCGCGCCGATCGCCATGCGGGTCATCCATAAAATTGTTGATCAAGGGGCCCATACCGGATGTGTTTACAACATCAATATTCCGACGGCGGCTTTAAATGGCGATTCTGAAATCGTTGTCGTGCCCAAAGAAATCAATCGGATGGCTTTTCATTTTGAACAGGGTACGGACCCAAAAGGGCGAAAGTATTTTTGGGCAACAACCGAACCCGGCCCACCGCAATCGAATTGTGAGACCGATGCAATGGCGCTCCAAAAAGGAAAAATAACGGTGACGCCAATCGAATTCGATATGACCGACCATACGAAACTCGAAGAGCTACAACGAATTTTTACTCAGTAAAGTGGAAAATCGATGGACCAAGATCCAGTGCAACATCACAATGCTCGTTTTGGAATTTTGACCGTTTCCGATCGCGCCAGCCGCGGCGAATATCAGGATCTCGGCGGCCCTGCAATCCAAAACTATCTCGCAGAAGTTTTGATTTCTCCTTTTGAGGCAATTGCAAATATTGTTGCCGATGATCGGGCAGCGATCGAAGCGGCATTGGTCGAGCTGGCGGATCAGCAGCAATGCAGCTTGATTGTGACAACCGGCGGAACGGGACCCGCGGTGCGCGACGTGACTCCGGAAGCTACCGAAGCCGTTTGTGAAAAAATGATGCCCGGTTTCGGCGAGTTGATGCGGGCGGTTTCATTGACAAAAGTGGCAACCGCAATTTTATCCCGTCAGACTGCCGGTATTCGCGGGCAGTGCTTGATCGTGAATTTACCAGGCCAGCCCAAAGCGATCGGAGAATGTCTGGACGCCGTCTTTCCAGCCATTCCTTACTGCATCGATTTGTTGAACGGTCCGTATATCGAAACCAACGAAAGCCGCTTCGTGACTTTTCGGCCGAAAAAGAAGTAGGGCCGGTTCCTACCGGCCGTTTTGTTGGATTGGCTGGTGGGAACAGGACCTGTGATTCCGTTTTTTTGACAGGATGGACAGGATTTACAGGATCAGCGTGTGTGAAAAATCCAATCAGCCCTTCGTCGTAAAGATTGAGTGAAGAGCCAGTGGATCAACAGGTCGAAAAAGTAACGACAAGGAGGAGGTTTTCCGACTACGTTACTCCAAGCATTGTAGCAAATTCTATTTGCCTCATATGTTCGCGCATGTCCAAGAGCTTTTACTCAACAAAAGTAGCCAATATTGGACAGTTGAGTTTAAACCCGATTCGGCCCGATATGTCGACCGCGTTCAGGCACAATCCAAACTGCTTCGGTTCATCGTCCTGTGAACCTACGAAGTCATGCTGAAGCAGCGATCATTTTTTCTGCTCCAACGGTGTCAATAAGGCAAAGGGGTTTCCAACGATCCCTGCTTCGGTGAGGAAGTTCAACTGGAGCATCGATTCGGAAAGAAATCTAGATAACATTTCAGTTAGCGCATCCGTTTTTGGAAAGACTTGAAGTGGACCTGATCTGATATATCGTTTGGAATTATCAGAATGTCGAAAGTAGAACCTGTCAGTCCCTTCCCTTTGCGAAAGGTCTTCGATCGCGTTTAGGCCATCCTTTTTTGCCTTTCCAATCGGGGGCGAACGATCAAAAGCTGCATAGTCCTTTGACAAAATCATGTCAGGAACCAGTAAACCGGCAGCTTGCTGCACCAACCGAGATTGCTCCAGGGCATCAAAAGGCAGTTGAATCAACTCGAGCGGGCGATTTCGGATTCCTTCAGTCGCAACGTTCATTTGGTAGCAAAGGCAGTATTCCCAAAAACTTTCATACGATTCCTCCAGTGACTTGCAGAGTCCGAAAAGCTTTGAGACATTTGGCTGCAAAAATGACGGGCAGTTATAGAAATCGTAACCTTTGAAGTCGTCGATACTATGAGATGAGGGTTCCACGCGGAATCGGTAAATAATGCCCACACTGCCATCATTGACAAATCGGTTGGACTGGAAATCATAAGCTGCAAAGAAAGCCGCTATATTCAGATTGGAGGTTACGTCAAGTCCCTCAGATGTCAATCCAGTTTGTTGTGCCAGCAGCTGCGATAGCGGGTACCCAAACAAATATCGCAGATAACGAACAATCGAAATTTCGGCGAGTTTCTTGGGATTGATGACATTGGGTGTTACCGCGAGTTCGTGAAAAACCGAACCGACGCCGCGCAGACGAGACGCGCCCGACCAACCGTCGTACTGATTCGAGTCAACCAATTCGCGATAGAGTGAGGGCACCAATGGTCCACTATATTCTTTTGTTTGGCCACGATAGACGTAGCTGTCATTGTGCTCTCGTTCAAGTAGCGACAAGACGTCGCCCAACTCGTATATATTATCTGTGCTTTTGGAGTCCGCGTTGGATTCCGGTTTAATTACATCAAAACACCCAGTCAAAATATCTCGCACCGAAAAAATCTGTCCGCAGATGGGGCAGCCAGTTCTTACTGGTTTTTCTTTAGGAAGCGTGCGCACTAAGTCATCGAACTCTGTTTGCCTTTCAAGTACGGAATCGCATTTCGGGCAACGGTAGAGGGATATCACAAGACCTCTCCTTCCTGCGCTGATAATGCATTTGCAATTGTTGTTGTACTGCCTTGTTGTAGCGTTGGAGGATGCAATTAGTATCGTCCGAAATCGAAGTCGCGAAATCTACAAACAACTGTAGCGCGGCCGCTTATGAATGGAAATAGCGTCACTGATGATTTTCACCATGGCCTTTTTTTGCAAGTTCCTTGCCTCTGAGCTGCCAACTGGTCGCATCTTCAAATCCTTCTACGTAGACTGGTGTACTCAACAAGTTGAGAACAATGTAGGTGTCACAATTAGGGCAATTGTCAAACATAATATCTGACGCCATTAACACCTCGAGGTCTAGAAACAGCAGTTGGCCAAAGCATTTCGGGCACTCAAACCCCGGCGCGCTGTAAAACTTGACGGCGGGCACGTCGTAGACCCACTCGGGCTTAGTCATCGGGAATCCTCTCTGTCATAAATAGAGTGGCATGCAGGCACGCCGTTAGGACTGAGCACATTTTTGGTTGTTGTTGACATTGATTTTTATACAGCGCCACTCGGAGATGTTCAAATAATCATAACGTCTCGATACAGGAATTGTGGCAACCAGATCGTTAAGTCGGCAAGCTTCTCGGGAGCCAATGCCGAATTGAGGAGCATTCGACATTACCAACTGTCTTAGTAACTTTGAAACGAGCGGGCGGGACACAATTGAAAACGGTAAGAACGAGGTGGCCAAACAAGCCTAATTGTTCCGTTTTGATTTATCGGAATCGGCCCCGAGACAGGAGAGCTTGTTTCTTGAGGGTAGAAAATGGATCGATTGACATGATCCAAGTGCACCTCGATTTCGTCCCGTTTGACAAAATGGCAAAAAGGCTGCCTTCGGAAACTGCGCCGGCTTCATCGTCCGAAGCTAATTTCGATCCCTAGGTCTTCCCCAGCACCTGCGTTTCACACCGGTGCAGAATGGCAATTTGGTCAAGCGGTCAGCCGATGTGGGAATCGTACTAAAATGGACACGCAAATTAGCATGACGACATGTGTCCATAAATTGGATTCTTGTTTGCAATTTGAATTGAGTACTTTCTTTTCAGTTGTCAGTAGGTTATCTGGCCTTACTTACGCGCTTGCGTGTTGAGTTTATTTTGACTCACTCTTGCACCTTTGTTTCACAATCTGGAAACACCATTGCATCTCGCGAACCCTTGCTCGACAATGGACCTCATCATGTCAGGCTGCTGCATTGGCTTTACAACCTTTGTGGCTTGGTCGCTCGATGTTCTTTTGAGTTGACGACAAAGCCAACTATCACATTCTGACGAGTAAGGAAATGCAAAAGCCGTTCGATGCGTCGATGATGCGCAAAGTGTTGATCCGACATTGGTCGGGGAGCGAAGCCTCAATCGGGCCGGGGTGATAGCCGGTTTGTAAAGCGTGTCGGGCGGCTTTTGTGTTGGGTGATTTTGTTTTTTGATGCAAAGTCGCCAAGGAGTTTTGGCCATGAGTTGTTTTGTTCCCAACTTTGAGCCGGTAGGAAACGACTTTTGTCTGTCACCCGTCGAAGTCGATGCAGCTGTTGTGATCGTCGATAACGGGATCGATTGCTTCTGGTATCACCGTGCAATGGATCCTGACACCGCAGATCGACTGGCGTTCGCCATCATGCACGGCTCAAATGCCGAAGCGTTTCGTGTGGATGTTAAATTGATCTTGCCCGCTGCCAATGATCTGCGTGCCGAATTGGATGCATTGGACCGATTGGTTAGTGATCCAATCCGCGCGAGATTACGTGCTGGTTGACGGCTGAACAAAGTAGGGCCGGTTCCCACCGGCCGGTTTGTTGGAATGGCCGGAGGGAACCGGCCCTGCGATTCCGTTTTCTTTGACAGGATGAACAGGATCGACAGGATCACGGTGGGTGCCACTGGCCACAGCCAGTGATTTGTCCGTCAACTTAGGGTTATTTCGTGCAATCAGAGCAACTAATCACTATTTACGGAGTTCCAAAATAGATGGCAAACTGATGGTAGAGAGAATTGGAAATGAAATCGTCGAAGACCGATCCAAACAAAACACTGGCAGAGCCAGTGGCACGCAAAATCGTAAGCGCGAAGCGTGAGCGAGGGACCACAACCACGCTACCGCACGGTGAAAACGTGGTCCCTCGCTCACGCTTCGCGCTTGCGGGAAGTCGTTGGCTCAACTGGAGTTACAATTCCTGATGCAAAATCCTATCACGCTTCGGGTTGTGATTTGACCGGCCGGTGGGAACCGGCCTTACCTTATTCCAGTCGCTTGATGATGTGCCAGCCGTATTTGCTGGATGTTGGGCTATATTCGCCCAACCCAATTTCGCCCACTTGTAACGCAAAACCAACATCGCCGAAAACGGGAACCATCCCCCTGCGCGTGTAGATTCCGTCGTCCGAGTTACCTTGTTGACCGTAGTTTACCATGGCATATATGCCTGGATGAGAATCATCGGTGTATTGTTTGACGAGGTTGTCAAAGTTTTCGCCCGACTTGGCTTTTTGATAGATTTCTTGAGCCAATGACTCGGCCTGTTCTTGCGAGCGTTGGATCGATTTGCCGCGGACCGAACCTTTGAATCCAATCAAAATATGTTGGACTATGATGCGTTTGGGTTGTTTGCCAAAATCAATTCCGGCGCTAGGTACGGCATCTTGTGTTTCTTCGGTGCCGGCACAACCGAATTGCAGCAAAACCAATATGCCGAGGACGCATTTGACGATGTGTGATTCAAATAGTTTCACGATCATACTCCGATCAACAGGTCAATTTGACGCTGATTAGAGCATGATTGCGCGAATAATTACAGAGAGTTCCAAATCGGTTCTCGGAAATTAGCGAGAACCTGACCCCATCGGTCGCATACCAGAACCAGATGGTGTTGAATTTGAGGGACTTTGTGAATAATTCGAGTTGGGATACGAGTTGTCGTCGTAGTAGTTGGACGAATACGACGATGAATTGCTGTTGTCACCGCTGGCCCACCACGGCGGGTTGCGGCAACCTGTTGTCATAAAACCGACCAGCATGAATCCAAATACGATGAGTAAAGTGCAGTATTTTTTCATTATGAATCCTTTCATGGGTTGAGGACAACGATTGGCCGCGGTCCAACAGCCCGATATTCGACAAATCCCTTTGCCGATGTATGTACAGTTCGACACATGATCTCATTTTTACAGCATGTTGTGGCGGGAACGCCCCTTTTGCTGACGCTGTCATTCAGACATAGAGGTTTGCGAAACCTGAGTCAACGTGGATTTCCCGTTTTGTGGAAACGCTGGCCAGGTCACGGTGCCGGTTTGCTGTTGATCACCGATGATCGACGCGATTTTCGAGTTTCGCTGCCCAAGCCAAGTCCGCCGGGCCCACAACTGTGCAAGCTGATCCTGATAGATCAGCTGCCAGAGGTCTGTTTGCGTACTCATCACGCGAACCGAGTGCGGCTCTTCGCGGCTGATCAAAACCAAATCGGGCTCACCAAAACGAAGCACCCGGGTCGGATCGAAGGGTGGCGAATTGGGGCTGCGCCAACGCCATTCGGGGTGGTCCATTCCTAAAATAAAATCGAAATGCATGTCGACGATTTCTTGCGGGTAACATGTTCGAAACCGCCCGTCGAAACCGACCTGGATTCCGCCTGCGGTCGTTTGAGGCTGTCCGAATGCGCCAATCACATATTGTGCCCAATCGAAAGTCACCACCATTTTGCCTTCGATTTCGTTGTCGGCGATAAATTGCAACGCAGAAACGGGGTACTGATTTCGGTGGACACGCAGATCGGTCCAGCGAACGAACATCCGCTGTGAGTAAAACAAGATGACAAACAGCAATCCAGCGCTGATCGCGGCCTTGCATAACGCCGACGTTGTCGATTTTTCCTGGATGAACTGGATTGGTTTGAAGCCGGCAATCCGAGTCACGGCTGAAGCAAAATGTGGCGGTATCCAAAACCCGAACAATATTGCCAACAAAGCGAGGTGTCTCATATGTTCAATCGTTTGCCATGTGACCAGCATCAGAATTGCGATTTTCGTAAAGTCTTTTTCTTTTCGCGAAAACAGCAGTGAGCAGAGCGTCGTTCCAAATAACAGCAGCGCCGGTGCAGATTTCCAACTTAGCAATTCAACCGGCACCCATTCACTGATTTCGGGGCGCGGGACTCCCAGCGACTCGACCAGCCAAGCGTGCAATCCCGGACCATAAGGGTTGATCAATGTCGCCAAAACACTGGCAACGCCAATCAAACCTAAACCGCACACTTGTCGAATTCCCGAACGCCTTTGCACGACAATGATTTCGAGGCTGCGGAAAAAAAGAACGGCGCAAAAGATACAGACTCCTGCGACAAAACCGCCATGTGAATTTGCCCAGATGAAAAACAATGGGACGGCCAACCACAACCAGTAAAGTCGAGATTGATTCAATTCAACAGAGTTTGTTGGGGACGATTTTAGGTGCCACCGATCTTGCCAGCCAGCAAAGCTGTATTCCAACAATCCGATCAACAATGTCAAACCGATCAACGTCGCTAATTGAGGACGCAAAATCCAAAAATGGGACATGTTCAATGCCGCCAGAATGCAACAAACGGCTAGCGGGACCACTGGAATTTGTTTCCGTCGCGAAATGTAAATCATCAACCCGATTGCCAAAATGCCGAGACAGGATTTGGCGATTTTCATGCCGATCGGACCGATCGAATCGATGCCGATCGCGAGCACGATTTCAGCGATGTTTTCGTGATTGATCCAACGATATCCTGGCGCGGAATAGGAATAGGTCGTTGTTGCAGGAATCGACCAGTCATGCAGAACATCTCGTCCATATTGAACATGTCCCCATAGATCTGGGTCAGCAGGGCAGGTCGATAAAACACAGCCACAAACGGCAACCACCGCGACGATCAACAGCAACGAAAAAAATCTGCTGGGTTGTTTTTCAGACATCACGCGACACACGATCAAAACAAAACGCGCGGCGTGCGTCATTGATAAATTTCAAATTCAAGAAAGAGATTCAGTAACTGAAGTGCCAGTTTTCACATTGAAATGTGGCTGCAAAATGTGATTGTTGACGAGGTGCGGCATCCACAACGCTTTGTCCACTAATTCCAACATCACTTCAGATTCAAATGGTTTTCGCAAGTAATACGATGAGCCATATTGGTCGGTTCGTCTGACAACATCGGGGGTTTGTGTCGACGAGATAAACATGGCGGGAACGTCGTTTCGTTCGGGCAACGCACGAATTTTGTCGAGCAGTGATTCGGTCGTTTCGTGATCGATGGAAACATCGTAGATCACCAAATCAATCGGCAACGACTGAGCGGCTTTGAGAGCGGCATCCACATCTTGGGCACAGTGAACGTCGTAGCCGTTGTCATGCAAAAGTGCTGACGTTGCAGTGAGATCGAGACCACATGGATCGACAACCAGAATGGTGGGGCTGGTAATTGGATTCATCGGATTGACCTTTGGGGTGTAGGGTAGCCAATCCGTTAGCCTATTTTCCTGTAGTAATGTTGCTTACTTTCTGTAATTTGCATCGTCCGGTTAATCAAAAAAAACCATTAAGTTTTCCTCGCCCCGTTCAAGCGGAAAAAACGACACAAAACAATCCAAGCCGCGGCGCTGGAACTCGCCAAATCAGTGAACGATTGGAGCCAGTGCCTTGGGATGCGTACTGTTTCGAGCTAAAATGCAGCTCTGAAATCGTCACATTTAGATTATTCGTTGAAGGTCGTTTAGATGTTAAAAACAATGTCGTGTGTTGCGCTGGCGGTCGCTGTCGCCGGTGTCTTTCATTTAAGTGCGGTTGGGCAAAGTCCAAAAAAAGTTACCGAAGTCGAAGGGATTACTGAATACTCGCTCGACAATGGCGCCCGAGTTTTACTGTATCCCGACAAATCATCCGGAACGGTGACCGTTGCCATGACGGTTTTAGTCGGTTCACGACACGAAGGTTACGGCGAAACGGGCATGGCCCATTTGCTCGAACATCTGTTGTTCAAAGGTTCACCCAAACACCAAGACATTCCCAAGGAGATGAAAGACCGAGGTGCGACTTTCAATGGAACAACCTGGTATGATCGTACGAACTATTTCGAAACAGTGCCTGCCACCGACGCAAATTTGGAATGGGCTCTGGACCTCGAAGCGGATCGATTGGTCAATAGCTACGTACGCGGCGAAGACCTCGCTTCGGAAATGACCGTCGTTCGCAACGAATTTGAAATTGGCGAAAACAACCCCAGCCGTATTTTGTTCCAACGCGTGATGGCGACCGCTTACGAATGGCACAACTACGGAAAATCCACGATTGGTAATCGTATCGATTTGGAACGTGTTCCGATTCAAAGCTTGAAACGCTTCTACAAAAAATTCTATCAGCCCGACAACATTGTGCTGGTCGTTGCAGGAAAGTTTGATCCTGACAAAGCGCTCAAATTGATTCAGGAAAAATTTGGCTCACTCCCACGTCCCAATCGAAAACTGGACAAAACCTACACCGAGGAACCACCACAAGACGGCGAACGAACCGTCGTCTTGCGCCGTAATGGCGACGTGGCCGTGGTCGGTGCTGCGTATCACATTCCCGCGGCGGCTCACAAAGACTATGCCGCATGCCAAATTTTGAGTGAAGTGTTGAGCGACCAGCCCGGCGGCATTCTCTATAAAGATCTCGTTGAGAAAAAAATTGCAAGTTCCACTTCGTCGATGGAAATCGCAGGACATGATCCAGGCATGATCATTTGCAATGCTCAAGTGCCGAAAGATGGAAGTCCTGAGAAAACTCGCGACGCTCTGTTGAAATCAGTTCTCGGAGCGGCCGATCGGATCACCGAAGCCGATGTGAAACGAAACGTTCAAAAGGTTCTGAAAAACCGCGAAAATCTGCAAACCAACACACAACGATTTGCCGTGGAATTGAGTGAGTGGTCTGCCTACGGCGACTGGCGGTTGTTTTTCTTGCATCGCGATCGCTTGGAAAAAGTGAATGCCGAAGCCGTCAAACGTGTTGCGAAAAAATACCTGGTCCGCAGCAACCAGACTGTTGGCATGTTTATTCCCACAAAAAAACCGGTTCGTGCACTCGTTCCATCGCGTCCGAACATCAAACAACTGGTCGCGGGATACAAAGGCCGAAAGAAATTGGCCGAAGGCGAACAGTTGGGAACTACACCGACAGGGATCGAACGACGGATCCAACGTGGTGAATTTTCGCCGACGTTCAAATACGCGTTGCTACCCAAAGAAGCACGTGGTGATGTTGTCTATATGTCGTTGACTTTGCGTTACGGCAACGAAAAAACATTGACTAAGAATAATCGTGGTGACGCTGAAAATTTCCTGGGAACGATTTGGACGCGCGGAACGAAAACTCATGACTTCCAGGCGATCCGGGACAAGCTCAATGAATTGAAGGCGAATCTGTCTGCCAATTCAGGAAACGGGGCGGTGACGTTTAATATTCGTGCAAAACGCCATACGCTGGCGGCTACGCTGGAATTGTTGGCCGACATTTTGCGGAATCCAACTTTCCCCGAAAAAGAATTCAATATCCTCAAAAAAGCGATGTTGACCGGAATGGAACAACAAAAATCCAGTCCACAAGCGCTGGCGTTCACAACGTTGCAACGAAAATTGAATCCTTTTCCCAAAGGAACTTATCGATATGTTCCGACGATCGAAGAGTCGATTGAGCGGATGGAAGCGGTAACGATCGAAAAAGTTCGCTCGTTCTACAAAGAGTTTCTTGGCGGAACGCACGGTGAATTGACGATCGTTGGCGATTTCGATGCCGATGCCACTTTGCCAAAAATCAAATCGATGTTGGCCGATTGGAAGTCGGATATCGCTTATGAAAGAATCAAGCGTCCGGCGCCAACAGGTGTCGCTGGTGAAAACATTACCATCAACACACCGGACAAGAAAAATGCGATTTACATTGCAGGTCGTCCCGTCGCAATTCAAGACACGGACGAAGATCACGAAGCGATTTTGGTCGGCAACAATATTTTAGGAGGTGGTGCGCTGTCCAATCGATTAGCCAACCGCGTCCGCCAAAAAGACGGGTTGTCGTATACTGTCATGTCGCGCGTTCAAGCGTCGCCAAAAGATAAAAACGGTGCGTTCTTTGCATTGGCCATGGCCAACCCCAAAAATCGGGACAAACTGGTTGCGGCGATGGCTGACGAAATGGTTCGTTTGGCGGAAAGCGGAGTGAAGGATGACGAGTTGGAAAAAGCAAAACAGGGAATGCTGCAATCGTTGAAACGTCAACGAACCAGCGATCGTGGTTTGCTCAGCATGATTCACTCGCAACTGAATAACAATCGAACGATGGAATTTGTCGCAGATCGCGAATCGAAAATCAAAAACTTGACGAAAGAAGATGTCAACAAAGCCATCAAGAAAATTGTCCAAGTCAAGAAGTTGATCGTGATCACCGCCGGCGATTTTGAAAAGAAAAATTCTGAGAAGAAATAGGGCGATTTACAAAAAAGAGCCACGCACAAAAAAGAGCCACACGTTTACGTGTGGCTTTTTTTGTAGCCAGTAGGGGAGGGGAGAGGAACGAGGTTTGAGTAGGAGAGGTCGATGATGCATGCGGAAATTGTGAGGCGAAGTTGCAATCGTTTCGACTCCTTACTCTACATCCCCCGCGTCTCTGCGGCTCTGGGTGAGCCTTTTGCCGCCATCTTTGCGTTGTCTGTAGGCTCAGCATCGTCAGTTTACAAATCAGAGGCATCGCGATTGGTTCATATTTTCGGACAACGGCTCACGCAGAGTCGCGGAGGCGCAGAGGTTTGAAAAACAGCCTTCCCCAAGCTAGATACTGCAAGATTGTCGAAAAGTGGTTCGTCGTTGGTATAAAACTGCACGAACGTTCTCCCTGCAGCCTACTACCTACTCTCTACCCGCTGCTTTTCATCTACAAAATCACTTTTTTGAGCAACTGGAGGGCGTTTTTGTGGTTAATTAGACTGTCGTCAACGAGCGTTTGGGACTTATTGCATACTTTCGATCATCGCTTCACAAAATCGCTCGATATTTGAAATCATCATCCGCTTATATTGAAAAGAGGAATTCAGAATGGGCAATCGATTGGTCTTGGGCCTGACCGGCCTTTTGATAGTAGTGTTTACGTGCACGGTTGTTGCACAAGATTGGAAACGTTTCCGAGGCGAAAACGGAGCTGGGGTCAGTTCCGAAACGGAATCGTTACCATCGGAATTCGGCAGCAAAAAAAATCTTAAATGGCGTTTTAAAATGCCGGGTCCCGGATCGTCGAGTCCGATCGTGGTGGGCGACAATATTTTTGTCACTTGCTGGTCGGGTTACGGAATGAAAAAACCAGCCGGACGTGGCGGTTTTGGACGCGGCGGCGCTCAACAGGCAGATGAAGGCCAAAAGAATCTGAAACGACACTTGATCTGTGTCGATCGGAAAACAGGCAAGCAAAAATGGATCTCGAAAGTTGATGCGGTTTTGCCTGAAGATAATTATCGAGGCATGTTTGCCGAACACGGCTACGCCACTCACACTCCGGTTTCGGATGGAAAACACATTTTTGTATTTTTCGGAAAAACAGGCGTGTTGGCTTACGACATGAACGGCAAAAAACTTTGGCAAACCAATGTTGGAAAAGGTTTGGACCGTCGCCGCTGGGGATCGAGTTGTAGCCCGATTCTCTACAAAGACAAAGTTATCGTATTGGCGTCAGCCGAGGATCAAGCCATCGTTGCTCTGGATAAAAAAACGGGCAAACAGGTTTGGAAACAGAAATACGATTCGTTGGCCAGTTGTTGGAGCACACCGATTCTGGTTGAAACCAAAGACAAAAAAACTGGCAAAGCACGTACCGATCTGGTATTGGCGATCGCTTATGAAATGTGGGGTTTAAATCCAGAAAATGGCAAACTCCGCTGGTTCTGCGAAACAGGTCAGAATAATCAGCAAAGCTCCAGTGTGGTTTACGATGGAAAACAAATTTATCACATGACTGGTCGAGGTGGCGGATCACTGGCGGTCAAAGCCGGTGCTATCGACGACGCCAAAGACGACGTTGCCTGGAAAGGACGTTACCAATCCGGGATCGCAAGCCCGATCGAAAAAGACGGATTGCTATATGCGATTTCCGGGAAAGTCGCGCGCTGCATCAATACGAAAGACGGGGAAGCGGTCTACCAGGAGCGGCTGAAAACAACCTCCTCGGGCAGCGGTCGAAGCGGACGTGGTTTCGGTGGCGATTATTCGTCTCCCGTCATTGGCGATGGAAAATTGTACTATGTCGCCCGCAGTGGCCACATTTATGTTTTGCAGACCGGTAAAGAGTTCAAGCAGCTGGCCGTCAATAAATTCGACGACGATGACGGTGATTTCAGCGCGACACCGGCGATCAGCAAAGGCAATTTGTTTATTCGATCGAGCAATTACCTGTACTGCGTTGGCAAATAAGCAGTAACGATTAATATTTCGTTGCAAAACACCACAAGGCGTTGGAAAACGAATGGCTGCGTGTTTTTAACACAACGATCCCAACCAGATTATTTACGATAAGGCTAAAACAACTCGTTTTGGCCTTTTTTTTGCTACTTGCGAATCCGCCAATTCAGTTACAATCCAGTCAGTGGATCCAGTTCAGTCACGTAAGGAAAAACTCGATGAACTCAAAAATCTCAACTCCCAGTCGAAGAACTTTTGTCGGCGGTGTCGCCATGAGCACTGCATTTTTGACGACCCCCGGGCTGTTTGCCGAGGAACTTACAAAAACTCCGAGCATGACCGAAGGTCCGTTTTATCCCGAAAAATTTCCACGGGATACTGACAACGATTTGTTAGTCATCAACGACAGTATCACATCGGCGGTGGGAACGATTGTTCATTTGACCGGAAAAATCTTGACGCCAACTGGAAAACCAGTTCGCAATGCGGTCGTCGAAGCGTGGCAGGTGGATAACAAAGGCGCCTATCTGCATAAAGATGGTGATGGAGGAAAGGGAAGAGATCGAAATTTTCAGGGGTTTGGTCGGTTCTTGACCAACTCCAAAGGCGAATACTATTTCCGCACCATCAAACCGGTTCCCTATCCTGGGCGAACTCCACATATTCATTTCCGCGTCGTCAAAGGCAAACAAAGACTGTTGTCGACACAGTGTTTTATCAAAGGTGAACGGCTCAACGAGCGTGATGGTTTGTTGCGATCGATTCGGAACAAAAAACAACGAGATTCGTTGATCGTCGATTTTAAACCGCTCAAAGGTTCAAAAATCGGCGAACTCCAGGCGAATTTTGACATGGTGTTGAGTAAAACGCCAGCTGAACCCAAGTCCAAAAAAATGAAGCTACGCAAAGACCAAAATGCTCAATGGCTGGCTCCGTTGGTCGAAAATCTCTATGTCAAAAATTTTGAGCGGCGACTTGGAATTATCACCGTTAATCCAGTCCACGGACAAAACGAGATTTTGATTGTTGGCAGCGAGAAAGGGATCGCAAAAGCTATCGAAATCATCCAAAACTGGACAGCCTAAGCTGATAGCCATTTACAACCAACGATTTTCAAACAGTCGCAGTGGCAAATTGCGACTGTTTTTTTTGTGCAATGACTTTGCGTCGATGCATCTGGGCGCTACATTAACCACTCCAGTGAGATCGATGTTTTTTTGGCTGCGTCGAATTCAATTGGTCTGCCAGCCACACTATAGTATGTAAAAGATCAAGCCCGCCCATTTTTGCAAAACGGAGCATTGGTGATGCATACAAAATTGTTTTTGGTTCTCGTCGGGTTTTTCTTGGTGGTGTCTCCTCACGATGCTTTTAGCCAAGAGCGAACACCCAAGGAGTTCAAAGATTACGTCAACAAACGCCTTGGCGGGCGATTGAGCAAAGCACAACTGGAAGAAGTCACCAAGTTGATTGACAGTGATCAGGACGGCAAAATCTCGGAACAAGAGTTTGCCAAACGAATGCAAGTGATTCGAAAAGTTCTGGCCGCGAAAAAACCTGCGGCAAAAAAAGCTACGCAATCCGATCAAGAAAAAACCAAAAATAATGGGCAGAAAAACGACGAAAAAAAATCGACACACAAGGTAGTTTCGATTCCAGCCTTTGCCGACTCAAAAGATGCCACAGTTTTATTGATTACGGGCGATGAACTAGCCAAGGCCTGGGTACCGTTTGCCAAATGGAAAACCGCCAATGGCAAGCTGACAAAAATTGTGACTGTCGGACAAATTCAAAAGCAGTACAAAGCGGATTCGATTCAGGAAAAAATCCGACTTTGCGTTCGCCAACATATTGAGAAACACAAAACGCGATGGGTCATTCTTGGCGGTGACTGCCAACCCAACGACGGAGGAATCGTACCGGGCGGACACAAAACGGTTCACCGTCAAGAAAGAAAAGGAATACCAACTGACATCGTTTATTTGAGTCCGACAAATTGGGACGCAGACAAAGATGGAATTTTCGGCGAATTTCCAGACGACCGTGACGCGATCACTTACCCCGACGGTTCGGTTGGGCTGGGGCGAATTCCCGTTCGCACGGCAGCGGATGTCGCCGCTTTTACAGAGAAGGTTATCGCTTACGAGTCGCGCTACCCGACAAATAAATTCGCCACCAACATGATTTACACGTGTACGGACAGCCCCGCCTATCCGAAAGTTCGCAAGAGCTGGGATGGTTACGTTTCGAAATCTTGGAAGGGAACCGTACAGCGATTTTTTTCACAGGAAACGCCTTGGGATAAAGACGATCAGCCCGGCAGTTATCCACTGAGCGCCGGAAATCTGGTCAAACTATTCAACCAAAAACAGACGGGCAAATTGCACATTCATGGCCACGGTCATTTGCCGGCCTGGGTTTTGGAAAAATCGAGGTTTACCGGCAGGCACATCAAGCAACTGAAGAACAACGGTGCCTATCCTTTGATAACAACCGTGTCTTGCAACACCGGAGAGTACGATTCCAAAAAAGACCCGTCCATTGTCGAGCAAATGTTGCGGATTCCCAACGCAGGCTCAGTCGCAGTGGTTGCGCCAGTTCGAACGGGTAAGCCGCATTTTGCAAAGCGTTCTGATTTTCGCTTGATGGTTTCCGAAGGAAAGCTCGACGGAACGACGCTGACGATGACACGGTATTGGGTAAACGGGCTTGGCCACAACGCCAGCACGGGACACGCACTCATGAAAGCAAAGCATGAGATGGCGGCCGATGCCAAAAAATCGCATGCTTTTCATTTGTGCATTTGCGAACTCAATTTGCTGGGCGATCCAACATTGGATATGCGGGCCAAGCCGCCGGTGGTTCCCGAAGTTGAAATCGTTGCCAAAAGCGAAGACAAAAAACATTCGGTCACGGTAAATACAAATGCACCTGGATGTACCGTTTGTTGTTGGGAGCCAAACGGAGTTTATGAAGTCAAAACGGCCGACAAAAACGGAACTGCCAAGTTTCGGTTTGGCGCCCAAGCCAAACAGCTGTCGGTGACGGTTTCAGGCTCGAGTGTGAATTCAAAAACTCAAAAAATCTTGCTCAAGTGATTGGGTAGGCCGGTTCCCACCGGCCGGTTGTTAGATTGGCCGGTGGTCAAATCGCAAGCGCGAAGCGTGAGCGAGGGACCACACGACGCTGATGTGCGGTGAAACATAGTCCCTCACTCACGTTTCGGGTTGCGATTTTTGTTTAATG
>JANQLU010000092.1 GCA_028280445.1 Pirellulaceae bacterium
GGTTGAAATGCAAGCATTTCCGCACGACTGGGTAAGGAGTTGTTGAACTAGGAAGACTTCAGCTCCCATGGAACAACAATTAGCGTTTGTAGCACTAGCGCCGTGCCGCTCAAAAAAGATCATGAATACGACCATCTCGGGATTAATCGCCAATTGAAAGCGTTCAATCGATCAACTATTGCCCAGACCGCCGGGTGCTGCAGCGCCGCCGAGTTGTGAGATGAGAAAACTGTTGGTGTTTTGCAAACTGCTCAGTGTCGATTCGAGAGCGGCAAATTCCTTGAGCAGCGACTCTGTTTTTGACTTAATCAACGCTTCTGTAGTTTCGATCGATTTTTCAATCGATGCAATTTGATCATTAAAACTGTCATCGGTCGATTTAATTTGACCGGTCACTGGATCGATCAAATCGCCAATAATTTTGTCCAGTTCCGAAGCGAAACCGCGTGAAACGGTCAAATCAGATTCCGCACCACTGACCAACTGGGCGGTGGTCAACGTGACACGCAATTGGATATCGGCGGTGTTTGCATTGTCGAGATTGCCGACGAGCAACCGACCGGTTCCTTTGGCAGTTTCAATTTGACCATCGACAATAAAATGTCCCTCGACATCTTGCCCTTCGTCTTCGGCGCTGGCGTTGATTTGTAATGTCGACAGTGCGTCGCCTGAAAAATTGCTTAATTTCGATTGGGAACCATAGACATTCGAGTTGATCGAAATCGCTCCGTTGACAACACGCACATTGACGGACTGACCATTGAGTTCCGTCGAGGAATTGATGACCGATTCCAAATGGTCGGCCAGCTCGGTTTGGGTGTAAACGCCTTCGGTCAATGTCAGGCTGCCGGTTGATTTTCCATCGACCGATAGTGAAAACGATTTGTTATTGGCATCAATCGTGATGCTGGAACTCAAAGGGTTTTCGCCAGTGACGACCGCTTGTTCAGCCGCTTGAGTAATGTCGACTTGATATGGATTTTTGATACTCGCTTCGGTGCGTGAGCTTCCAATTAAAAACTCAACTCCCGCGATATCGGTCTGGCCTGTCAATCCAAACAGTGCCTTGACATCGGCGCTGGTAACATTCTCGTTCTTGCCGGTGAGAACATCACTGAGCTTTCCTTCGTTGAGCACTAATTGACCGCGATCATTGAATTCAATACCGATGGCAGACAATTGATTGCCGTTGGACGAGAGCCCGGTAATTGATGTTGCCAACAGGTTGCGGACACGATCTTGAATAAAGATCGCTGAACGGTTTCCCTGTAACGGACCGCCTGAATCGCTGGCGGAGTCGTAGGCGGTTTGTGTGTCAATGTAATCCATCAACGCATTGAAAGTGTTGACGAATCCTTGAATTGCCTCGGTTTGGGCTTCCGTGTCATTGTTGACCGAAATCGTCACTGTTTTCGTCGGGTCAGCGCTTTGCAGATTCAACGTCAAACCTTCGAACAGATCTTCGAATTGATTTGTGGTGCTGGTCACGGTAATGGCACCGGCTCCCGAGCCAATGGTTACCGAGGCGTCGGCAGCTTCTTGAACCGCGGCACTGGAGAAATCAGGTTGAATCGCAGAACCACTATCGGGCCCCAAGTTATTTGTAATTTGAATTTGGTTGGCACTACCAGAGTTTTTGGCCGTCAGCAAAACGCGGACGCCGCCGGCGTCGGTCACGATGGACGCAAAAACATCCTCGGACTGTTCATTGATTTCTTTGACCAGACCCGATACCGAGTTGTTGGTATTGTCGATCGTGATCGTTGTCTCTGTCCCATTGCCAACCTGAATCGTTAGATCACCTGAAGTAATCTGGGCATCCGCAGATTCAAAACTTTGAGATGCAATTTGATGGGCTGCCGCCAGGCTGTTGATAGTGAGTGTATAAGTTCCATTGACTGCTTTTGAGTCCGCAGAAACTTTGACCAGATCTTCGTTGCTGGACGTGGCGATTTTGGCATCGAGAATATTGTTTTGACTTCGTCCGAGAGAGGAGATGGCACTACGCAATGAGAGAAGCTGAGCCTCGATTCCTTTAAAAGACGTTTGCCTTTCAGTGATTTCCGTCTTGCGACTATTGAGGCGATCAATTTGTGATTGTCGAATCGACGTCAAGCCTTCGACGATCGAAGCTGTATCGAGACCAGAAACCAATCCGTCAATTGTAAGCATTTGCAGGCCTCGAATTCAAATTAATGACAAAATGGGTGCGTTGAAATAAATCCAACGCACCCAGAACTACGCTACTTTGTTTGTTCCAGATTAACCCAGAAGTGAAAGTACCAACTGGCTTGTTTGGTTCGCATTACCCAATACGGTCGTACCCGCTTGAACCAATACCTGTTGTTTTGTGAAGTTTGAAATCTCTTGAGCAAAGTCAGTGTCACGAATGATCGATTCGGCGTTGACAGTGTTTTCGAGAGTCGCACGAAGGTTACTGGAGGTCGATGCCAACGTATTTTGTTGGAACGCACCCAAGTCCCCTCGAAGATTGGTGATGTCGTCGACTGCGACGTCGATGATCGCCAAAGCGTCTTGTGCAGTCGAAGCAGAATTGATATTGATCTCATTTAAGTTGGAAAACTGGTTTCCAGTAACTCCAATACCCAGACTGGTCGAGTTAACACGACCGATCGAAATCCCAGCTGTTTGATTTTGGTTCGCACCAATTTGGAAGACCAAAGCGTTGTTAGTAACGTCAACGTTACCTTGAGCACCTGAGACGGTTTGCGTCGCGTTACCGGGGTCAAGACCGACTTGAACTTTCAAACCCTTCGAAGCACCAACGGTACTTTCGAGGACCGAGCCATCGCCCGTCGCAGTAACACCATTGATGGTTCCTGCAATATCTTGACCGGTCACGGTTGTGGCCGTGTTTGAAAATCCAGAAGTCGTAGCCGCTGCTGCCAAACTGGATTGAACGGTAATTGACTCATCTGCACCCAGGTCGGCCGAAACGAGTCGGGTCGCACCGGCAACGGTGGTACCGAGGTTGTCAGCGACAACGCCTGTTTGGTTGGAAAATTCGTTGATCCGAGCGATCACACCATTTTGGTCCAAACCGGCTTCCAACGTAATGTTAACACCGTTAATGGTCAGCGTTTCAACCGCGGTGGTTGTTGTTGTGACAGCACCGGCTTCGGCAATCGCTTTGGTTGCCGCTTGCGAAATGTTAACACCATAGGTACCGGTTTGAGTTGCAGCCGAAGCGTTGAGGAACGTTACGTCAGTATCATTTGAGACACCGGTCGTACCAGCAGAACCATCCAACAATTTCTTGGCACCAAACTGCGTGTTGTTAGCAATACGATCGATCGTATCCAACGCGTTTGAAATCTCAGCCTGGTTGGCTGCCAGAGCGTCTTCATCGTTAACACCGGAGTTGGCCGAGTCCAACGCCAGACCACGAATCTTAACCAACAGCGTGTTGATTTCGTTCAAAGCACCTTCCGCTGTTTGAACAACTGAAACCGCTTTTTCTGAGTTGTTAATCGCTTGACGAAGACCAGCGATTTGAGACCGTTGCTTTTCTGAAATTACCAACGCTGCAGGGCCATCGGCACCACGATTGATTTTCAGACCAGATGACAATCGTTCAAGCGACTTGCCGAGTGCACTCGACGAACGATTCAAGTTGTGTTGTGCTGTCAAGGCACCTACATTGTTAGCGAGTTTTAAGCTCATCTAAAAATCTCCCAAAATTTCAAGCTTGCGAATCCATTCGCGCCTTCGTTCCTCGATTGTACGGCGGCTTGACGATTAAAATTAATAACCAAGAATTGCTTCAGCGGTTTTGACTGCTGATGCCCGCGTTAAAAACTGTCCTGACTCCAACTGTTCCGTTGCGTTTGCAATCATTTCCGGGCGAACCTCCGGCAGTTGTTGTTGAATCTGAGCAGCTTTTGAGTTGGCAACTTCACTTGTGTTCCCACCATGTGGTTTCAAGCCAGCTGACGAAGCACTATCGGTGCGATAGGTTTTGCCAGCATCGCTTTTGTCATTTGACTTTGGACTGACGCCCGAAATCAATTTGTTGACATTGTTGATATTCATGGTCGAACCTTAGGTGTTGTTGATCCCTTTCAAAGGGCCTAATCGAAAAGCATCAGGATTGCTTGCTCGGTCGATTTTTATTGTTAAGAAAAAGATCAAGAAACCCGAATAAATTTACAGGTTAGGAAGGTTATTCCGGTTATGCCGGAAAATCTGTCTGATACCAGTGAAAGGCCATTGGGCAGAACGGCATCTTTTCACGAGATCAAAATGAATACGGGCAGAATCTGGCTGTTTGGCAGTCTCTATATTAACTCTGTTGCTGCAGGGATCGTGATATGCTGGTTTCTCTATTCCCCCACGCCAGTCGTCAAAAGCACTGAACCTGCTAGCGAAGCCGCCAAAAACGAACGGATTCTGTCGCTCAAAGAGTTAATTAATGGCGGGGATCAAGCGGTCAGGCGGGGCAATTGGTCCAAAGCAATCACTTCCTATCGTTCCGCACGCAATATTAATCCTAATGATCCCTGGCTCAACTATCGTTCGGCGATCGTTGACGAAGCAACCGCTGATCTTGCTAGCGCGAATTCCCAATTTTTGGCGCTCTCGCATGACAACGAGCAATTCATTGCCGATGCCAGCCATCTCGGATTGGCCCGAATTTCGATGGCCAATGGAAATTGGAACGACGCCCGCAATAATCTGTGGCGACTCTATCTCCAGGATTCTAAAGAACGAAACGCAAAACACCGTGCCGAAATTTTTCATTCGATCGCCAGGGCATCCGGCGAGGAGTTGATCGTCAAAGGGCAAAAGCCGAAAGTTGATCGAACGACTCCGTTGTTCATTACCACGACCGTTGACACGCCAAGGTTGATCCGCGAGTTACAAGACAAAAGTAGAGAGCGTATCGCGACAACCGCCGATGGGAACAAAGCTAACAAACCGCTGGCGGAAGACAAACAGGAGAATTTGGATTTTGCCATCAGCTCTGGAACCGCACAACGCGGTATCAACCAGCGCGTAAGTGTTCAAGCGGCGAACGTCGGCTTGCTAGAATTGTTGGCATCGTTTGCAAACAATTATGGATTCGAAGTTCGATATACCGCCAAAGCCGAACAAATTGTCAAACGGCACTCCATTCGACTGGATATCGTAGAAATTCCTGTTCAAACGTTTCTGTACGGGCTGTTGACTCCCCATGATTTATGTTGGGGATTTGAGAATGGACAAATTCAGATTTTCAGTCGAGCGGAATTGCGTCCCGAAGAGCTCAAGTCCTACTCGTATCAAATGAGTGCCTATCTGCTCCGTTCAGCCGTGTTTGACTATCCAGATCATCCGCTGATCAATCAAACCAAATCGTTACTGGCCTTGGTGGATTTTCAACGCGAGCGATGGAACTCGGCCGAATCGATGCTGCAAGAAATGCTGCGGACTCGAACGCTGCATCGCACTATGCGGAACATGGCGTTGTTTAATCTCGGCAAGACGTTATACAACCTGGGGCGAAACGATCAAGCAACTCAGACGATGTATTTGGTTGGTGACGACCTGTATGGCGGAGACGTCGCTGCAACTGCCATTATGATCGCCGCCAATGAAGAAATTCGGTTGGGGAATTTCGAGAAAGCCGTTCGCAACAACTCGCAAGCAATTTCATTGGCAAACACCGGTCAAATTCGTGCGCGGGCAATTCTGGCGATGGCCGTTGCCTATTTGTTGGATCAAAAACCTTATCTTGCCAACCAGTCGATCGTTGACCACCGACGGTGGATCAAATCGCCCACTGATACAGACTTCGCAACGTTTTTATCTGCACTGGCACGGTTTCAAGTGCATCAAAGCCGTGGCACGGCAAATACCAGCGAACTGCTTCGCGCCACCCTGATATTTGAACAACGGAAAACAGATTTGGGGAAACGCCAACGGATTCACGCGGCGATACTCGTTGCCCGCGCCAAAATTCTGATGGGTTTTGAACGCGATGCGATCGAAGAATTGTTGAGCGTTGTCGAAAACACCCAGGAATCACCACTGCGTTCGATCATTGCACAGCGAATTGGAGATGCGATCGCCAAATTGGAAAACAATTCGAAAATGGCTGAATTTTACGAACGGTTGATGAAAGCCAAATTGTTTCAGTCGGCTGATACGGTCAAGGATCTGCGGATCGCAAGTTTGCAGTTTGAATCGGGCAAATATGACGAGTGCATTGAAACCTGCAAACGCATTATCAGTAATACCAACGAAACCGGGCAGCAGCGACGCGCTTTGGAGCTGCAGGGGATGTCGCATCAACGGTTGGGGAATTTCTATGCAGCGACTTTGTGTTTTGCCGGCGTAGCAAAAAAACAAGTGCTACAAGAAATGCAAAACGAACCGAAACAGTCTTCGGTTTCTGACGGAGAGAAAAAACAATGAAATGTAACTCCATGAATATTCTGAGATTCAGTATCGCCATTGGAGCATGCCTGTTATTGGGAGTATCAACATTTGGCCAAAATCAAACGAAAAACTCCCATCAAAATTCGAACAACTCGGATCAGATCTCCAAACAGGCTCGGGAAGTTCGTGAACAGACCATGCGGCATGCAGGTAATCTTGAAAAACTGAAAAAGAACGCCGATTTTTCACAACACCTGACTAACGGCGCTAATTTCAAAACCACTCAACAAAAACTTGAACTGGCGATGAAGGATCTCAGGCAACGACAATTGAAGCGTGTGGAACGACTCACACAGGAAGTCGACGATTTGCTCAACAAAATCAAAGAGTTGGGCAAGCAGCCGCCCGAGGCAACTCAAAACATCAGCAAAACCGATTCCAACCATGGCGTCGAGAGCGGCAATCTCGCAACCGATTCAAAATCGCCAGACCAGATTTCTCAACAGATCCCCGTGCAGTCCAGTCAGGATCAAGCGGACAATCGAAATACAGAACAGCTGATTTTGAACAAAAAACCGGTTGACGAAATTGCCTTGGCCAACAATCTGGTTGCCATCGGAAGCTACGATACGGCGATCAAGTTGTTACGCAAAATCCTGAAGTCAAAAAACAAAAAATTGACCGTCAAGCAAAAAAATTGGCTGATCTATCAACTCGGTGTTTGCTATCGAGCACGCGGTTTGTACGACGAAGCGTTGCGGCAATTCCGAATCGCGGCGAACAGCAAAGTTTCCGATATCTCGACATCGATGGCCAAATGGTGGATTGGACAAATCGATAGTCAACAAAAAATAACGAACGCCAGAAAACAAATTCAGGCGCAAATTGAGTCTGCAGGAGAATAATGGCGTGAGCGAAATCGACGACAAATCGGACGTGTTGCAAGTTCTCCAGCAGCAAAAAAACATTTACACCGAAATTCATCAGTTGACTGACCAGGCGCTGGCGAATCAGGGGAATGGGCAGGCTTGTGAGCAGTTGATGAGACGCGTGGATGAGAAAACAGAACTCATCAAAGCCAACAACCGGTCAATGCAACGATTACTCAAACAATCCGCTCAACAGCAAACGGACCAGCGACGGCGGCAAGTCGAAGCATCGAGGAAAGAAATCGAAAACATGGCGTTGGAAGTTTTGAAAAAAACACAACAGCTTGAAAACGATCTCCGCAATACGCGCGACGGCATGATTCCGGAGATGAATCAGCAGGTCGTTGCATCAAAAATGTTTCGGGCCTACCAGAAAAAAGAGGCGAGCTAACCATCGTCGAATTCGAGGAACTGAATACAAAACCTAAAAATTGAATACAAAATTGAAATAACAAACGATTGATTCGATCACGTTGGGGCACGACGAAACCGTCAGTAACGAATCGAATCATCAAAAATTGATTAAATTTTTCACAAGCCGAAAGGGGCAGCAGATGGCAAGTGATAGCGCTGAAAATACGTATTATGTCGGAACCGGGGTACCGTTTTTCTCCAAAAAGGAGGTTCCCCGGCCTCCCGGGCACACAGGATTGCCTGCGAATTCCGACCCTCGTGTTCATTCGAACAACCCCAGCGGACGGGAGCCGGACTATTCTCAAATGGCTCAATCGCCAGCCCAACAGCAATCATCTAAAAACGAAGTCCCGTTGGTCTACCAGTCAGCCGTCATGGATGAACTGGTCAAAAATACGATCGAATTTGCAAAAAGCTCGGCAACCGTGCTTTTGACCGGCGAAAGCGGAACTGGCAAAGAGATGTTTGCCAAACTCGTCCATGCTCACAGCCGTCGGGCTGATAAACGATTTGTCCGCGTCAATTGCGCGGCATTGTCGGAAAGCTTGTTAGAAAGTGAATTTTTTGGACACGAGCGTGGCGCGTTCACAGGTGCCGTGGAGCGTCGCATCGGACGATTTGAATGGGCCGATGGTGGAACGATCTTGTTAGACGAGGTCAGCGAGATTCCCATCCAGTTGCAGGCAAAATTACTACGTGTACTTGAGGAAAATGAGTTTCAACGCGTCGGTAGCAATCAAGACCGTTTGACTAATGTCCGAGTGGTTGCAACATCCAACCGCGATTTGCAAATCGAAGTTCAATCCGGCCGATTTCGAAATGATTTATATCACCGGCTGAATGTGTTGCAAATCGAAATTCCACCGCTACGGGAACGTACTGAAGATATCCCCGTACTGGTTGACCTGTTTGTCAGAATGTTTCGCAACGAAGGTCAGTATTGCATTCGCGATGTTGCACCATCGGCCATGGAAAAACTCAGTGCCTATTCCTGGCCCGGCAACGTTCGGCAGCTTAGAAATGTGATTCATCGCGGATGCGTGGCTGCTCGAAGCCACACTATTACCAGCAGTGATTTGCCACAGTTCAAGGAACCGACCAAATCGTTGCCGTCGTGGCTGATGGAGTTGGACCTTGCCGAAATCGAACGGCACGTCATTTTGTCAAATCTGAACCGGTTCAACGGCAATAAAACGCGGACAGCGAAACACCTCAGTGTTACTCCGCGAACGCTTTCAAACAAAATGAAACTTTACCGAGAAAAGGGATTATTACAAACAGATAATGGCGCGGAGCAACAATAAAAAAATTCTGAACTAGTGAGTCATCGCTTCTGCACTGAGGCATGATATCCGGTCGTGAAATCAATTTAAGGTTGAATTATTCTGGCTCGGCCGTTAATTCAATCTGGATTGAAACATCGGAAAATTTCGCATGAGGTACGCTGACGGTAAGTGGATGTCGAGTCCGATCGCAAAAAAAAATACTAGCGATTTGAATTCGGCATAGTAATTGCGTACTGGCACCCGCTGGATGCATGTCATGACAGCATTCAATCGTGTTCACGGACTGATGCGGAAGCAAAAATGGATTTTTTTCAAGTACTCACGGGCGCTCAAATTCCCGCGGGTTGGTTGGGGCGACCCAGTGCGCCAAATAGCACTTCGGGTATTTCTGAATCAACTAGCGGGTTGCCTCTTTCTTCTTCACCGATCGAAGGGTTGAAAAACCAATTCGGCGAATCGATCGAGCCCTCCTTCGAATCCCTCCTGGAATCTGCCAAAGCGGCTATCGCGAAAGGAAAACAACCATCGGTTGACAATCAAGTTGTCGAATCGGCCCCAACGCAACTTGTCAACGTCGAACGAGAAATTCCAGAATCTCAACCTCAGCAAATCGACATACTCCAAAAGACCCAGACAGATTCAGCACAACATCTAACCGATAAAATTGTCAATGTTGATGTTGCAAACAAACTTGCAACTCAACAAACAAGGCCGTCGAGACATCCGATACCGACTATCCAAACGGATATTGATCACGGCAACAATGTGGTTGGCGCTTCGAAATTCCCTAAAAACCAGGGAACTGAGACGCCGGTTGGGGAAGAATCCACTGGTCAGTCGAAACCGATCCAAATCCCATTGGCGCCGCATCAGAACGCCGATTCGTCGTCAACGATTTCACTACCCGTCAATTTTGACTCACCTGCAAATTTTTACACGCCGCAAACACCAGAGTCATCTCCAGCGAAAATTAAATCTTCACCGGCGGCGACTGACGTTCGTGTAAGCCAACCGTCAAACGTCGCGCAACAAAACGTTGAATCCACCGCTGGCCAAAACATCGTTTTGCCAGCGGGATTTGGTGCTGGAAACGAGACAACCGACTCGAGCCGGGGTGATCATAAAATCGTCGTACCGCAAAACACTCGCACGCAGGCACCTGAAACCATCAGTCAGCCAATCCTCACGAGATCGGAGACTCCGGTCAAAACGCCTGCTGCAGTAACGGATAGACCAGTGGTTCAACAGCCCGTACCCACGGTTGCCGAAAATGTTGATCTGGCTTTGCCGAAACCTGTTGAACAAAACACGCTTCCGGTCGTGGGCGAGACAACGAACAAGATTGTCGAAACGAAAAAGGCTATCGTTTCCAACAGTCCGAGTTCTCCATCTGTACAATCTGTACAAAATTCTGATAACAGCGTTTCCGTCACAGCAGAAACATCAAACACTCAACCACGGCCACTGAGCGCACCGGCGACTGATAAAGTGCAAATTGCTGCAACGGCCGATGCCGCACCAGCCGTTACCGCTACGACCGTTACCGCCCCTAACAACATCGATCCTGGTCAGGCCAACTCCAGAGCCGTGTTACGAAACAACGTTCCTGCAGTAGAACAAAATGTGGCCTCCAGCGATTTGCGAATCCAGATTCCCACAAGTGATGTGACGACGCCGCAAATCGACCGAGTGCCAGTTGGTCCTTTATCGGTGCCACAAACCACCTCACAAAACCCGCCAGTAATCGCAAATGCGAATTTTGAAATTCGCCAAAGTGTTGAGACTGGACCAGGTACAAATTCCGCAGCACCATCAGCCAACTTGGTACGACCTGAATCAGACCGGTCTCAGCCAACACCGCAAGTACCAACACCGCAAGTACAAATACAGCAAGCACCAACACAGCAAGTGCCAACACAGCCGACGACACAATCTCGTGGCGAAAATCATCAGGTGTTACCGCAAGCGGCACGAGCGGATTCGGCACTGCCGTCTTCGGATGGACAACCGCTCCCACAACAAATCAATTCACCGCCGGAACCGGCAAAAGACATTCAAACCCGGCCGCTCGAACAACAGTACGGTCTGGAAAAAAGCAGAAACGGAAATGTTCCAACGACTTCGCCAACCGTCCCCGAAAAATTCGTGACTCCTGTCGCGGACACAAATGAACAACCGTTTGTTCCAGGCGATATACAACAAGCGGCGGTCGATCGGCCTCGCCGTTCAGTCACTCAGATCGACGCTGAAAACAAATACTCGTCGAATTTTTCAAAATACGCAGAGTCAAGCAATCAAATCGAAGGATACGCTTCTACATCGATTGAACTTGATCACACGATCCAAAAAGTGCCGCGAGAACCCGGGCAAGAATTTTCGATCCATTCGGCAAGCCGTGGACCTGAAATCATCGAAGGCAACGAAGTAAACATCGCGACACATCAAACCGAGCGACCAGTTGCCAACCAGGCCGCCACCGTTAATAGAACGACCGAGTTCGATTTTGGATTTCACAAAACACTCGACGAATCCGTGCGGGAAATCTTGGTCCATCGTCAGGATAGCGATACAAAATCAGACATGACCCAGATCAAATTGCAGATCAATCCTCCCGAGTTCGGCCCGATCGAAATCAATATCTCACACAAATCTGGAACATCGACAGCATCGATTGTTGTGGCGAATGATCAAGTGCTCAACCAATTGCAAACCAATCTTCAATCACTCGAATTGACCCTTGAGTCGTTGAACGTTGACCTGCAAGACATCGCCACCATGGACAAAGATTCGAAACATGACTCGCGCCACGATCACCACGCGGACGAGTTGCCAGATGAAACGGGCAACGCGCGGAGCGAAAACACAGAAACATCCAAACCAAATTCGGAAAACCTTGAACCGCAGAGTGTCAATATTCAAGTTGGACAGGCTGCGGTCATTGATCTGGTTGTTTAAAACGCCAGCCAAAATAGCAAAACAATTAACTTTGAATGGAGTCTTTGATTATGAATTCGCTTGGACTTTCAACCGGCAGCGATAATTTTGAATTCTTACAACTGCTCGTCGCACAACTGCAAAACCAAGACCCGATTGATCCGGTGGATCAGGAACAATTTGTCAATCAGTTGACGTCGTTTTCGACACTTGAGGCTGTCGAAGGACTCAACGCAAAATTCGACGACATTTTGCAACTGCAACAGATCTCGCAAGGTTTTGATTTGGCCGGCAAGGACGTACGTTTTGTCGAAGACAACGGGACGGCAACCGGCAAAGTTGACGAAGTTTCCGTTGTGGGTTCTCAGATTTTTGCCCACATCGACGGTAAACAAGTTGCAATTTCAAACATTATCAGCGTACTCGGAAACTAAAACAGGAGCGAACAATACATTTGGCCCATTGGAAATTTGTGAGCAGGCCTCACGTTTGTTGCCATTGATTCAACGGGCTGTAACTGACGCTTCGGAAAAAACGAAGCTCGACCCAGATGAACCCTCAGTTCGGTCTCATTCAATGAGCACGAATTGAATCCAATAGGATATTTTTTGAAAGGATTTACTGATGCCCAATTCACTACTTACCGGAGTATCAGGTTTACTTGCTCACCAACGTCGACTCGATATCGTGGCAAACAATTTAGCGAACCTCAACACCACCGCTTATAAATCAAGCCGCGGCGTTTTTGCCGATTTGTTTTATGAAACGATGCAACCTGCGAGCAGCAGCAACGGAACGACGATTGGCGGTACCAACCCGAACCAGATCGGAACAGGTGTCAAGGTCGCGCAAATCACAAAGAATTTTGCCCAGGGTAATCTCGAAGCCACGGGGCAATTGTTTGATTTCGCCATTGACGGCGATGGATTTTTTGTCGTCAACGACGGTAACAATTCATATTACACACGTGCCGGTGCGTTTTCTCTCGATGAGAATGGATACCTGGTTGATCCGGCAACTGGATTTCATGTAACCCGATTTGGAACGCTGGGCGAAGGAAATGATCCGCAATCCAACACGGCGTTTCAAGTGGCCGGCGATTCTCGAATTCGCGTTCCCATTGGTACGAATATTCCAGGTCGGGAAACAAGTACAATTGATTTGAATGGAAACCTGGAATCGACTGCTGAAAATCCACTTCCACAAATCTTGACGACGGTTGCCGCTTTTGCGGTCAGTGGAGTTGCGGCAACGACAGCAACATTGATTAACGATATCGATACGAATACGACGGACTATGTCGCCGGTGATACGTTGGATATTACCGGAACCAACGCGGACGGTTCCGCTTTCGCGACAACGTTAGCCGTTGGACCAACAACGACGCTCAACGATCTGATCAACGAGATCAACAGTACGGTTGTTGGTGGTACGGCATCGATGGACAGCAGCGGCAATATTATTCTGACTGCCGATGCGACCGGTATTTCTTCATTGACGCTCACGATTGCCGATGCCACCGGCAATACGGGAGCCACGAACTTTTTGGCGCATCGCATGATTGAAACTCAGGAGGGATCTCTTGGTGAAACATTCCAGGGTGTATTTGATTTCTATGATCTTCAAGGTGCCGATCACAGCATCACTTTTGAATTTCAAAAAACTGACAACAACGAATGGTCGTTGAATTTTACGATGAATCCCGCCGAAGGTTCGATCACCGGTGGCAGTTTTCAAGGAATCATGTTCAACGATGATGGAAGCATTGATTTGTCGAGCATTACCAACCCCGCGACAATTCTCGCGAATATCAACGGTCTGGCTACTCCGCAACCCATTGCGGTTTCAATTGACGCGTTGACGCAAATTGCTTCTGAATTTGAAATTCAACCAGTTCAAGATGGATTCGCACCGAGCGAATTGGTTTCCGCCCGTGTTAACTCGGACGGAATCATGCAAGGCGTCACCAACAACGGGTTGCTGTTGCCGCTTGCCCAACTGGCGATCGCCAAATTCTCCAACGTCAACGGTCTGTCAGCTGTCGGTAGCAACTACTTTCTCTCGTCACTCAATAGTGGCGATGCCGAACTCGGTGCAGCTGCCACCGGCGGCCGCGGCGCCATTCGCGGCGGTCAACTCGAAGGATCGAACGTCGACGTCGCCTTTGAATTCACCCAACTCATCGTCGCTCAACGAGGGTTCTCCGCCAACGCACGAACCATCTCAGTCGCCGACGAAGTCTTGGAAGAGCTAACGAACATAGTTCGATAGAGGTTTGAGTGACGAGGTTCGAGGGAAGAGCCCTCGCGCCTCGTCTCTCGCAACTCGCCCCTTTAATGAGCTTCCAACCAATTTTGGCCTTGACCCATTTCGACGACGATGGGCACTTTCATGGGCATTGCGGTTTTCATGGCGTTTTCGATCAGCGGTTTGACTTGATCTTGTTCGGATTTGTGCATGTCAAACACGATTTCGTCGTGAACGGTCAATAACATCTTGGTTTTGAATTGATTTTCTTCCAGCATCCGATGGACGGCAATCATTGCCAATTTCAACATGTCAGCTGCGGTACCTTGGATGGGGCTGTTCATGGCCAGGCGTTCGGCGGCGTTGCGCAAAGTGTGATTGCGAGAGTTGATATCGCGAATGTATCGCCGACGTCCTGTTTGGGTGGCAACATAACCGTGCTCTTGAGCGAACTCAATGGTGCGATCAATGTATTCCCGCACGCCGGGGTAAGTCGTAAAGTAGTTGTCGATCAACGCGTTGGCTTCCTTGCGCGGAATGTTGAGTCGCTGTTGAAGTCCAAACGCGGAAATGCCATAGATGATGCCGAAGTTGACGGTTTTGGCTTTGTCGCGCATTTCACGCGTTACTTCTTCCATCTCGACGTGGTACACATTCGAAGCCGTGACGGCATGAATATCGATTCCGTTTTCAAACGCTTCGAACATCGCGGGATCGCCGCTCAGTTCGGCCATGATCCGCAGTTCGATCTGTGAATAATCCGCTGATAGAATCAGGTATTCATCACTGCGTGGCACAAAGGCCGCGCGGATTTCTTTCCCGCGCTGTTTGCGAATTGGAATGGTTTGCAGATTCGGGTTGTTGGATTGCATTCGACCTGTCGCGGTCCAAACTTGTCCGTAATCTGTGTGCAACCTGCCCGTTTTTTTATTGACGCTTTCGGGCAGTTGATCGACATAAACTGATTTTAGTTTGACCGCGTTTCTGTATTCCAAAACGTCCTTGATAATTTTGTGTTTGTTGGCCAGGCGGAGCAATTCAGTTTCCCGAGTTGAATACTGGCCGGTGGCCGTTTTTTTGGGTTTGTCGACCAGCTGCAGTTCCTCAAACAACACAACGCCCAATTGCTTCGGCGAATCGATGTTAAATTCGTGACCGGCTGCTTCGAAGATTTCATCGCGCAACTCGGTGATTTCGCGATCCAGCATTTTCGAAAAATCTTGCAAAGCTTTGGAATCCAAAGTGATTCCTTCGAATTCCATGTCAACCAAAACGGGAATCAATGGGCATTCGACGTCGTAGCAAACCTGCGCCACACCCCGTTTTTCAATGTCGGGCCGGATGACGTTGGCTACCTGCAGCGTAATGTCAGCGTCTTCGCAAGCGTATTGGGTGATGTCATCCAAGGGAACATCACGCATGTTTTTTTGATCTGGACCGCGTGGACCAATCAAATCGCTGGTCGGAATCGGTTTGTAGCCGAGGTACAGTTTGGCCAGGTAATCCAAACCATGGTTCATCTCCGGCTCTTTCATCGAGTGGGCCAACATAGTGTCGATGAGTTTGCCGCGTACATCAAATCCGTGCCATTTCAACAGCGTCAAATCGTATTTGAGGTTATGTCCAATTTTCTGAATCGAGTCGTCTTCGAAAACTTCGCGAAAATCTTCGAGAACGGCATTGGCCTTCTCGGTGTTTTCCGGACAGACAACATAATACGCTTCGTGAGGTTTGAACGAGATCGCAATGCCCAACGGCAGTGCTTCGCGCGGATTGAGGCCGGTCGTTTCCGTATCGAAACAAAACGCTGGTTCTTTTTTGAGTTTTTTAATCAGCGCGGTCCGTTCCGCTTTTGTCTTCACGACTTTGTAATCGTGTTTCACATCCTTGATGGTTTTTTCTTTGACCGGTTCGTCAAACAGCGTGGCCTGGATCTCTTTTTCACGTTTTTTGCGAATCACGGCAGCGCGTGTTTCAGATGAGGAAAATGACTTGCCAAACAGCCGCTTGCCGAGCGTATCAAACTCCATTTCTTGAAACAGCTCTTTGAGTTTCGTTTCGTCGTAATCTTCGTAGCGTAAATCTTCAAATTGGATGTCGTGCGGTGCGTCCAGCCGAATGGTCACGAGTTCTCTGGACAGACGTGCCATGTCGGCATTTTGCTCAACTTTTTCTTTTTGCTTTCCTTTCAATTGATCCGTGTTGTTGAGCAAATTTTCGATCGAGCCAAATTGCGCGATCAGTTTTTGCGCCGTTTTTTCACCGACGCCGGAGACGCCTGGAATGTTGTCGCTCGAATCGCCCATCAATCCCAAAATATCGATGACTTGATCGACTCGTTCGATTTGCCATTTGTCGAGCACTTCGGGAACGCCCATGATTTCAAAATTGGAGCCTTGTCGGCCCGGTTTGTAGATGAACGTTTTTTCGGTGACCAATTGTTGATAATCTTTGTCGGGAGTAACCATCCAGGTTTTAAACCCCGCGTCTTCGGCCTGGTGAGCCAACGTGCCGATGATATCGTCCGCTTCGAAACCGGGAACGCGAATCGACGTGATATTCATGGCGTCCATCAATTGGTCGACGATCGGCAGTTGAGCGGCAATGTCTTCGGGCAACGCATCGCGCTGCGCTTTGTATTCCGGAAATTGCGTGTGGCGATGCGTGGGCTCGGACGTATCAAAGGCAATGGCGATATGAGTCGGTTTTTGAGTTTTAATCAAGTCGAAAACGGTGTTGGTGACGCCGAAAACGGCTGACGTACAGCGGCCATCGGAAGTATATCGGGGGCTGCGAATCAAAGCGAAATGGGCACGGTAGATCAATGCCATAGCATCCAGCAGGAAAAGCTTTTTCTCTTGGTCGTCGAAAGTTTTTTGCTTGTCGCTCATAGATTTCAGGTCGTGGTGTCGTGGCTAATCCGGGGTAAGTGTTTAAGTTGCAGTTCAAATCACAACCCGACGCGTGAGCGAGGGACCACGTTTTACCGCACGTTTGTTTGGTTTGTGGTCCCTCGCTCACGCGTCGGGTTGTGATTTTCCACGTCAACACTTAATCACACACGGCTAATCCGGGACACTAGCATAACCTTGTTGATTGTTTCGTTACAATGATGTGCCCGACAAGTTTAGGAGAGTTAACGCGTGGAACGTAAAAATTTTGTGATCGCATTTTCGTTGTTGTCCGCCCTGATCGCGGTTGTCGCTGCCGCTCAAGAGCAAACTCAGAAATCAAAGATCTGGATTCCAGCGGGTTTGAGTGAAAAAGAAGTGGCCGAGGGTTGGATTGCACTGTTTGACGGGAAAACAAAATATGGTTGGCGGTCGGAATCCGAAGTCGATTGGGTTGTCCGCGACGGAGCAATCGGTGCGACACGGGGTAAAGTTGGTTTGCTCAGAACGACCAGCCAGTTTGACAATTTTATCTTGCGCCTCGAATTCAACGCGGGCAAAAAAACCAATAGCGGAGTGTTCATTCGAACCAGCCCCAAACCGACCAATCCCGCAGGCGATTGTTACGAAATCAATATTGCTCCTCGCGACAACGCGTTTCCAACAGGTTCCATCGTTGCTCGGAAAAAAAGCGGCGTTGATCTGGATACGAATGATTCCAAATGGCACACCATGGAGATCGTAGCCAAAGGTCAAAATATCGATGTGACTGTTGATGGACAGAAAATGACCAGTTACCGAGATGCCAAGCCATTGGGACGAGGATATATCGGACTGCAATTTAATTCAGGTGAGATTCAGTTTCGAAACGTTCGTTTGAAACCACTGCAGCTGCAGTCGATTTTTAACGGCAAGAATTTTGATGGATGGAATCAGTATCCGCAAATGAAAAGCAAATTCACTGTCGAAAATCAATCGATGCGAGTCAAAAACGGCTCGGGGCAAATCGAAACCAAAAGTTCTTATGGCGATTTTATTTTGCAATTGCGCTGTAAAACGAATGCACCAAAGTTGAATTCGGGCATATTTTTCCGTTGCATTGCCGGTCAAAAAATGAACGGATATGAAAGTCAAATTCAAAATGGATACAAAGAAAAACGGACCCAACCCGAAGACTGTGGCACAGGAGGAATTTTTCGCCGCAAAAATGCTCGGATTGTAAATGCCGATGACCAACAATGGTTCAGCAAGACGATTGTCGCCGTTGGTCCACATTTTGCGGTGTGGGTCAATGGCCTGCAGGTGTCTGATTGGACGGACAAGCGAAAAAAAAATGACAATCCGCGTCGCGGTTTACGACTGAAAGCCGGGACGATCATGATTCAAGGTCACGATCCGACCACCGATTTGCTATTTAAAGATTTGTTTGCCAAAGAACTGGACGCTCGCCGGCCCAAGCTACCATCAAAAGAAAATCAAAAATGAGACGTCATTGGAAAAAAGTCGTTGTACTGGTCTTGGTTTTGGGAATCGGCATTTGGAGTTTTTTCTATTTTCGAGCAAATTCCGACATCAAACCTGGAGTTCCGGTACTCGATAAATCAGTGGAAACGACAGTATTGTTAGGACCTGCCGATGACAATGGAGACATCGACTATGTTGCCGCACTCAATCAAAAACACTCTCAAGGCGTGACTCCCAAAAGCAACGCCGTTGTCGCCTTGATCAACGCGATTGGACCGGAACTGCGGGGAGTGCCGTTAAGCAGCCGTTTTTATCGTGAATTGGGCATCAAACGTCTGGACGACAACAAACAGTATTATCAATCCTTTGATAACTGGTTGAAAAAAAGCTCTTTGATCAGCAACGCGAATCCTGTTGGCGATCCGAATTGGACTCGATATGACTATTGCCTGGATCACTATTGGAACGCCAAGGATTTCCCAAAAATCAACCAGTGGGTGGATGAAAACACAAACAGTCTGAATTGGATCGAACAAAGTACTCGACGACCGAATTACTTTGTACCTTTGGAACATTCCACCAAACGTGTTGGGGCAAGTTTAATACATGCCGAACCGCCCTACATTGACGCAATGAGGCCAGTCGCACGGCTTCTGGCTATCCGTGCGAAACGTGAACTCCCAGCCGGCAACTACGGCAATTGGAAGAAAGATGTCTTGACGATCTATCGATTGGCCAACGCGCTGGGAAAAGGCCCCACACTAAGAGAATTCATGATTGCAATTGGTGTGACGGATCTCGCAGATTTCGAGATCGTCAATGCAACCCAGTCAGGTAAATTGACGCCCGATCAACTAAAAGATATTCGAACTGAAATCGAACGGTTGCAACCCATTCCGTTTCCCCGACAAGGAATTGTCTGCAAACAATACTCCGGATTGGAGTTGCTCCAAATCATCGGGCGGACGGGATCCTTAAAGCACGCACTGGAAAGCAATGGTATCGATAGCTCCGATTGTCCTGCCAAATTGCCTGCTGATTTGAATGAGGCTGCAAAGGTTTGGAATCACTGGTGGGGCAAGATGCGCAAAACTCTGAATTTCAAAAACATGGAAGATAGGTATGAGGCCATTGAAGCGTTTGACGATGAGTTCGAAAAAAATCTTGGCGGAGAAACAGAGTCGCCCAGAGGCATTTCCAGTTGGCTGGTGAGTCGGAAAACTCATGGCAAAAATTTGGGACGGTTTTTAGTTTCGCGAAGTATTCCGTCACTTGCGATGTGGCAGAATACGTGGAATCGAGTCCACACCGCGCGAAAAATGGCTTCGTTGGCGATTTCTCTTGAGATTTATCGACAAAAAACCGGTAAATACCCGTCAAATCTGAACCAACTCGTACCGGATATCATTCCGGCACTTCCCGTTGATTATTATCGCAACAAGCCGTTTGGCTACCATCTACAAAAGACAGGGTATTTGCTCTATTCCTATGGCGCCGACGGAATCGACCATGGAGGTGAAAAATTCCGAAGAGGAATTGGCAGCGATCTGTTGATGGAAAACTACCAACCAAAAACTTTTGAACAATTTCAAAAGGAAAACAAATAGCTACTCCGTTTTCTGCAGCGGCCGTAAAACTTTCGGAAGTGGGAAATGGACTTCTTCATTGCGAATCACGCGTGGCTCGACCTTGGCGTCAAATTTTTCGATTAACAGATCAATGCATTGTTGGACGACCGTTTCCGGTGCGCTTGCACCGGCGGTAATTAAGACCGTGTGCTGGGGCTCAAACCAGCTGAAATCGATATCGGCAGGTCCATCAATCAAGTAGGCTGCGATTCCTTTTTCCATTGCCAGTTCGCGCAGGCGTTGGCTGTTGGAACTGTTTTGACTGCCCAGGACCAGGCAAATATCTGCTTCCGGTGCCAGAATCCCGACCGCTTCCTGACGATTTTGGGTGGCGTAGCAAATATCGTCTTTGGGTGGATTGTGAAGATGTGGAAATCGTTCGCGCAATCGCGTGATGATTCGATTGGCGTCATCGACGGACAAAGTTGTTTGGGTCAGGTAGGCCACTTTGGCATCGTCTGCGACCTCAAGTTTGTCGACATCCTCGACCGTCTCCACGAGGATCATCGCTTCAGGTGCTTCGCCCATCGTGCCGAGCACCTCGTCGTGCCCTTCGTGGCCGATCAGAAAAATCGTGTAACCTTCGCGGGCGAATTTGATCGCTTCGAGATGAACTTTCGTGACCAACGGACAAGTGGCGTCGATCGCGTTTAAATTTCGTTCTTTGGCGATGCGGCGAATCTCCGGTGATACGCCATGGGCGGAAAACAGCAAATTGGAACCCATCGGCACTTCGGCCAGATCGTCAACAAACACCGCGCCTTTGTCACGAAACGACTCGACAACATATTTGTTGTGAACGATCTCGTGGTAAACATAAATGGGATCGCCCAACGCCTGGAGCGCCAAATCGAGGCTTTCAATCGCCATGTTGACGCCAGCACAAAATCCGCGGGGGCTCGCCAGCAAAATCTTCATCATTTTTTCTCCTGTTTCTATCTTAGCGTTTTATCATTGCGTTCGTCAGATAGAAACAATCTGAACCGGCTCGTTTTGCAATGACGATTTTATTAACGGTGAAAAATCCGTTATCCTAGTGCCTGTCGCACTCACGGAGCGGACGGTTTATTTCCGAACAAACGGCAAAAGCGACAAAAAACACTACAACTCATCGAAAAAACGCTCTCGCTTTTTTTTCAATACCAATTAATTAACCGAAAATAGTCATGGAACATCACGAAAATCAGTCAGACACCTACGTGACACCGACTCAGAAAACGCTACTCAAGGGATACAACGAATGTCGCAGTTTTGTTCGCGAAAATTGCGCCGAATTCAAATGGGCTTTTTCAAATCTCAGTGGCGAGAAACGAAACGCAATCTGGTGCCTGCTGGACTACGCCGGACGATGCTATCAATTGTTGGGACTGGATCAGGGCTCGGACGAAGCGGAAAAGATTCAAAAGGGTTGGCGCGAAGAGAACGAAGATTGGTTTAACGGCAAATATCGTTCGCCGCGACTGGTCTCGCTACTGGATTCCATGACCAAGTTCGACGTGGATCAACGATACTTGGTGCAGATGCTCGAAGCCGTCGAACAATGGTTGTCCCAGCGAGAATTTGCCACCGTGGCCGATTTCGACAGATTCGCCAACAATCTTGGCGGATCGATGGTCAATGCGTTGCTGCAAATCGTGGAATGCGAACCGGGTGCCGACCCGGAACACATCAATCATTGTGCCAATCAGATCGGCAAATCAATTGCCATTGCGCAGATTTTGTCGCGGTTTCGAACCAATTTAAAACGGGGGCGTGTCTTTTTACCCCAAGACATGATCCAACAAAGCGGCTGTCGAATCAGTGATTTGTGTATGGGTCGCGGTGGACCGGCATTTGATAAACTGATTGCCGGTATCGTCAAAGACTCGGAAAGTGAGTTGCTGCAAGGTGCCGAGTTGCTCGGCGATGTTTCGTTTGACGGCCAACGCGTCCTCAAATCGCTGCTTTCATTGACCATGCGTTTGCTTGAAAAAATTAAATCGGATCCATCGGCGATTTTGCAAGGTCCGGTTGAATTGACGACAGGCGAACAGTTCAAATTTCAATTGCGACACATCCTGGGCATCGAAGGTAAACCGTATTTTACGAATGTGGCAACAGCCCACCATTGATGAATGACGTGAGTAGTCATGTGAGCGGCAAGGCGCTAGCCGCCGGTTCGTTAGCGCTTCGTACCGGCGGCTAGCGCCTTGCCGCTCACAGGATCAGGCTCGGCCGCCAACCTCGCCATCCCGAAATGTGATACGAGCTATTGATTTACTCAACCATTTAGTTTTCTGGCAAACATCAAAAACGCGTACCCCAAATATGCTGCGGCACCGCTGTAGGCGATTTTTCCCGTTCCGACGGCCAAGGTGGTCAAAAACGGGGGCGCGAAAAAACCGCCGATGATTCCAAACATGGAAATCAACAGCGCACCGCCGGTCAGTGCACACGAAATGATGTGAACATTTTTGATGGCGTGGCGTTTGGTATAGGTTTGCCAATGTCCCAACAACAATGCTTGTGGAATCATAAAACCATAAAACAGGACAAAAATGATTGGCAATATCACCACAATGAAGCCGAGCCAAACCATCATGCCACCGCAGGCGAGAAGCGACAACAGAAATGACAGGATCGGGCCAGCGATAATCGCGATGGTGTAATTCGAAGGTGTGATTTTTTCGTCACGACTTTCTTGCCAAATCAATCCCATCACAATCACAATGCCGATCACCATGCCCCAGAGCAAAATGTCGGCGACGCCCGAGACAACACGGAAAATGAAAAACGGTCCGCGCGTTGAGAACAAATCAAATGTCGACGACGAACGTATGATCGATTCGGCAGCCAGGATCCCGACCATGTAGGTTACCGCGCTGATGAGCGACAGGCATGCCAAAGCCAATAACATGTACGCGGCCAAGTTGAGCATCATCGGTTGAACGGGAAACGAACGAACAACGACTTTTTTAACCTGGTCTTTGGGGCGCGGTTTAACCTTGGGCTGTTGAACAGGCATGACGGGATCGTTCATCACGATGTCCCCGAGTTCCAGGTTATGCAGATCTTCGGGGCCGCTCGGTGATGGTGCGGCAGGCGGGGGAGCAGGATTTGCCGGTGGCGGGGTGTTGTCGGCCGAGGGAGTAAAAAGCCCTTTGAGTTTTTGAGCTTCGAACCATTGCTGGCTGTTGAGTTTGCTGACCGCGGTTCTGGGATTGATTTTTCCCTGATCAGCGAGTTGTTTGAGTTGGCTGCCGGTGTAGGGGCCATAAGACTGGTTGTTAATTCGGACGACCCATTCTTTTTTTTCTTGTGCCATATTATGGACTTCAATACCTCGCTAATGTTTTGCAATAAACGAAATCACAACCCGACGCGTGAGCGAGGGACCAAGTTTTACTGCGCGTTTGCGGTCCCTCGCTCACGCTTCGGGTTACGATTGCAATCAGATGTGAATCTACTGCAGTTCGATCCGCGTAGGACATTATCGTTAGAAAAACAAGATAGCAGAACAAGTTTATCGTGAAATTATTGATCCGCGATTTTTATGCCAACCAATTTCAGCAATTTCAAAGCATTGGTCGTTGGAGAAACCCCGTCCCGCATGATGTAATCAAATTCCATGACTTCTTCCCCATCGCGTTCGAAAAACTGTTCGCGAAAATGAACGGTCTGACAGCTTTCACCCAAACTGTTCTGATTGGCCAACTCCAAATCATGAGTAGAGATGGCACCAATTGCATCGGCACTCATCAACGATTTGACGACTTGAGTGACCGCAATATGGCGTTCCGCGGAATTGGTTCCTTGCAAAATCTCGTCCAGTAAAAACAACATTGGCCGTGTCGCTGCATCGTCGTTTGCCATATCAATGACTTCTTTGAGACGCTTTAACTCGGCCATGAAAAACGAAACACCGCCGGCCAGGTGATCGTGGATTCGCATACTCGACTCGATGCGAATGGGTGAACAACTCATCGCGTCGGCACAAACGACACTGCCCATTTGTGCAAGAACAACATTAACTCCGACGCTCCGCAGCAACGTGCTTTTTCCCGACATGTTGGAGCCGGTCACCAACAGGACACTCCCCGGCGGTCCGATCGTCACATCGTTGCAAACGCGAGTTTGATCGAGCAACGGATGTCCCAATTGTTGGGCGACAATCTGCAGCCGATCATGGGGACAATTTTTCACGGTTGGGAATTTCCATTGCGGGTGATCCGAAGCTAGTTTGCCTAGCGCAGTGAGACATTCCCATTGTCCGAGCGAGTCGAACCATCCGACGACGAATTTTCCATGTTTCTTTTTCCAGTTTTCCAGCAAGTACAAAACATGAACGTCCCAACAAAATAAAAATTGCAGGAACAGATACAGCAAGAACCCCATGCCGCTGCGACGCAAGTTGGCCAGTGAAATAATGGCTTCTAAACTCGTCAATCGTCCCGGAGCACCGTGTTTGGGATCGATCATTTCATTCTGTAACTGGACGAGCAACTCGGATTTCGCTTCGAATTTTTGAATGTCTCCAAACAGTTTTCCGTAGACGTCGGTTTCTTTTTTCTTGGAGGAAACCGAATTAAAGATCTGGTGGATGCGGCCGGCAAAAAAAACACTCCACAAGAAACAACCGGCGATGGCGGCCAACACGATGGGGCCGGAAATTTCGATTGGCAAAATTCGGCTGAACAATGTGATCAGTGCAAACAGCGTGGTGACGGCCAGTATCCTCGCGCCCCACAAAATCCAAATTCGGTGCAACAACCAATTGGGACTTTCCGCCCACCGCACAAATTCCGCAGGCCCACTGGGACTGGCGCCAAGGTATTCACAATCGAGTTCGAAATGATCTCGCCAAGTGTCACAGGGCTTCAGTTCTGCAACTGCCGCTTGTCTGGCAACAATCGTACCAACATCGGCGCCATCGGCGATCCAGTTTCGCAGATGTTCTACTCCCTGTGGCGTGTAAACGGTACCGATCAACTGGCACAACGACTCGTTGCCGAACAAATCGAGGTCTTTGGATACATTTTCAAATTTTTTGGGTGCGGGAATATCGGAATCAGGCAACGATGCCCAATCCCGCTGGAGTCGCCAAATCGAACGTTTGGCCGCATGCAGTTTGATCCGCGCGGACTCCAATGCAATTTCGATATTGGAATGAACGGCGGCAACCGCCAGAAAAACGATAAAGATCAATCCCCCCAACCAAAACCACGGGTCCCGTACGTCGAGCACATACATGAATCCCATGGCGACGATTGCGATCGAGAGCAAAAAAAGACCACCGCGCACGTAAGACAAAATGCTCCAGCGGCGGCCTAGAGAATCGATGATTTGTTTATTGTTGACGCAAATCTGCTCGTAACGATTGATCGACAAATCTGTTTTCGGTGAGTCCATCGAGGCTCGCTTCAATTCAAGGAACAGGCCGTCGGGAGCGGCTAAATTCCAGCTAATTCCGTGGCACGAACGACGCGTCGAATGGCAATCATGAATGCCGCAGTTCGGAAACTCACTTTGCGTTCGGTCGATTCTTGCCAGACATCTTCAAACGCTTTCGAAAGTACTGAATCCAGTTGTTGGCGAACACGGTTTAAATCCCAGCTGTAATACTGTCGGTTTTGAACCCACTCGAAATACGAGACGGTCACACCTCCGGCATTGGCCAAAATATCTGGCAATACGATCGTCCCTTTGGCTTCGAGAATCGGGTCGGCACCGGCTGTGACGGGACCATTGGCACCTTCGATAATAAACTGGGCTTTGATTCGTTCCGCGTTGTTTCGGGTAATACAACCTCCGAGGGCTGCGGGAATCAACATTTCGACATCGAGTTCCAATAGCTCTTCGTTCGAAATTTTGTCCGCCTCTTTATAGCCTTCTAAAGATTTATTCTCGATCACGTACCGCAATGCATCGGGGATATTGATTCCGTCAGCTCGGTAATATCCGCCGCTGACATCGCTGATTGCAACGATTTGGAATTCGGATTCGTGCATGTATTTTGCGGCATGCGAGCCGACGTTGCCGAATCCCTGGATGGCAACGCGAATGTCTTGCGGCCGGCGTCCGAGTCGGTTTAAAAGTTTAAATGCCAGAATCCCGACTCCACGACCGGTTGCTTCTTCGCGTCCGAGTGCACCATAGTCTTCGACAGGTTTCCCGGTAATACAGGCCGGGCTAAATCCGTGATACTTTTCAAATTGGTTTCGCATCCAAGCCATGACTTCGGAATTGGTTCCCATGTCGGGCGCGGGGATGTCTTTGTCGGGGCCAATAATTTCGTGAATCTGGTCAATGAATTTTCGTGTCACGCGCTGCAACTCTTTTCGAGTCAATTTGCGGGGGTCGACACAGATGCCCCCTTTCGCACCGCCATAGGGAATGTTGACGACGGCCGTTTTCCAGGTCATCAGCGAAGCCAGCGCGCGAACTTCGTCCAAGTCGACCTCCCAGTGATAACGCAGCCCCCCTTTCATCGGACCTCGGGCGTTATTGTGTTGGACCCGAAAACCGACCAGCGTCTGGAGCGAGCCATCATCCATCTCAACCGGAACTTCGACGGTCATTTCGCGTTTGGGCATTTTCAGCATTTCACGCTTGCTGGGGTCCAGTTCGAGTTGGTCTGCCGCGCGGTCGAAATACCAGGCAACCGCCTCACTGGCGGTCATGGGGCGTTCATCTTTTATCAAAGTGTCGTTCATTTTTACGCCAAAAGTTGGCAAGAAATTGGAGTGAAGTTCATGAAATACGGGGTTTCAAAGCCAACGCTGGTGCTTCGTCCGTCTTTCTACATTTTTGCTAGTAAAATAAGATTAGAGCAGAAAAAATAGGATTTTCCGATACGATAACTTTACGTCTCGTTTTCGCATATCCTGAATTGAATAAATCGGACAAATTATTTGCCGACATTACTTGCCCGCGTTCCTTGCCGACATCAGCAGATAACGGCTGATGCCGGATAGATCACAAACTTTGGCGACCGAGTCGTTTCATGACGTCCAACATTTGGCAACAGTTACAAGTCAGTAAAATCCTGCCCGATGATGCGATTCCTTCGCTGGCAGTGCAGTTTCAGAACTCTCAGCCCGACAACCACGGCCCCGCCGCCATCACCGATTGGTTAGTCAATCAGCGAGTGATCTCAAAATTCCAAGGTCGAATTTTGCGAAGTGGCTTTGGTGAACGTTTACGGTATGGAAATTACACCATCCTTGATCGGTTGGGCAGTAGCGGAAATTGGGCGATTTTTCGTGCGATCCACGCCCCCAGCAAACACAAAGTGATGTTGTTGTTTCAGTCCGGCGAAGGCGATGGTGCGTTGGAACAATGGAACCGGATGGCCGCCGAGGCCGAGCGCTGGAAAGAGCTGGACGACCCGGCCATCGTCCCAATTCTCGACATCGTCACCTTGAGCGAATATCGCATGATCGTGTTCGACGATTTGAGTGGCAGTTTGCTGGTCGACAAAATTCCGGATCGGACAAAATTGTCTGCGGATCGCAGTGCGAGGACAGCGATCCAGATTGCCGACGTTGTCGAGAAACTTCATGATCAGGGCGTGATCCACGGCGCTATCGACTACGATTCGATTCTGCTGGATACCAATGGAGCTGCCCGACTGTTGCCGCCCATGTTGGCCGGTAAATTCATCGCCGTTGCCGACCAACAGCAGGCTGACGAACCGACATCGAATCAAAATGGCAAAACGAAAGACAAGAAAGACAAAAAAGATAAGGCGCCCAAGAAGCCGGAAGTCGCGGATACTAAAAACTACTTGCCAACGATGTCGCCAGAAGTCAGCGCTGATCGCGAACTTCGCGTGAAAGCTTCCGATGCATATTCGCTGGGGATCGTACTTCATCGCATCTTGTCGGGCAAACCACCGCGTCGCTCGTCAAAAAATGGATTCGAGTTGGCGGATGCGGGCAAAGCGGAGTATCCGCCAAAGTTCAACGATTTGATCAAAAAAATGATTGTTGCAGATCCGGTGGAGCGGCTTGCGGATTTTGACAAGATCAAATCGAAGCTTCAGACGCTCAACCCGAAGCCCGACAAATCACTGCCCGAATATGCCGATGAATCCAAAGAAACATTTGGCAGTTTTCGAGAATGGATGTCGAATTGGAATCCCGAAGAAGGTCGAGAGGGAGAATCCGTTAACATCCAGGTCGAGGAACCCGAACCGAAATCCGATGCCATCCAACTCGCTGAGCGACCAAATTCGGATACTGAGGCAACGGCTCAAACGAAGTCGAAAATTGCCAGACACAAACGTCAACAATGGTTGATTGCCAGCGGTGTTTCCGCGGCATTGCTCGGATTGATTACTGTTTTTCTGATCATTGGCTACAAACTCGGCAGAACTGATATCGCTTTTCAAAAACGGATTGAAAACGAAATCAAGCAGGAAAATAAAAAGAAAGAAAATGCCAACAAAGTGATCGTTGGGAGCACGGCCCCCAAAAAACAATTGGTCGATCCGTCATTGGCGTACCAACAGGAAATTGTCGAAGACAACGGCGAAACGCTTTGGCAATCGCCGACGGCTGGATTGCCGATTAATTTTCAGCTCGTACCCCCCTCCCCTCGCCTGATTTTTTCCGCGCGTCTGAAGAGTTTGACCGCCAACGAAGAAGGCAAATTGTTGATTCAATCGACCGGGGCGGATTTGGCCCAGTGGATCGACAATTTGGGACAGCTATGCGGGTGTACTGCCAGCGAGATTGAACATTTCATCGTGTCATTGCACAGCGACGGTGCGGATTACCGACCTTGCTATGTCGTGCGATTTGCCGAACCGATGTTGGAGTCGAAATTGATTGCCCGCTGGCAGGATGCCGTTCTCAAATCGACCAGCAACGGAGATTCCTACTACGAAAAAAACGGCAACGTATTTTTCTATAAAACTCCCAAAGGCGACGAAAAACGAGTGGATGCATTTGTCTTTGGCCCACAGAAACATCTACAACCCGTGCTGGACGCTGGAGGCATAACCCGTCTGGACGGCACGATGGGGGCGTTGGCGAAAACAACAGATCGCAATCGTCATTTGAGTGTGTTGTTTTTGCGGAGTGCGTTGTTTAGCGAAGAAGGCCAGCGGTTGATGTCGGGGCCTTGGTCAAAACTCAATCGAGCTTTGGCGATTAACATGGACGATCGTATTCAGGGTGTACGCTTGGGAGCGCATCTGGATCGCGGTTTTTATTGGGAAATGACTTTCGAGCGCAATGTTGATTTGAAAGCGAACGACCTCAAAGATTTGGTGAACAAACGATTCCTGGCAGCAACGATCGAAGCTGAACGCAGTCTGTTGAATCTCGGCGGACATCCTTATTGGAATAACATTCGCGCCAGATTCGATGACATGATCAAAGAGACCTATAAACAAACGCGCGTTGGTATCGAGAACAACCAGGTCATCGTCAATTGCTGGCTGCCGCCCATGGCCGCCCACAATATCGTAGCGGCGACCGAAGTTGTTTTAACGGCGATGCCCGCAACCGGTATTGCACCGTCGACCGGATCATCGACGACAACTTCCGGGCCCAAGACCATTGACGAACTGTTGGCTACCAAGCGGGATCTCGTCGACGCCAACCCGCCAGATTTAAATGTCTTGTTAGAAAATTTCAAAAATGAAATCCTGGGTGACCATCCCAAGCTGCCGTTTGAGTTTGATATCGTCGTCAATGGAACGGATTTGGGAGTCGAAGGGATTACCCGAAACCAACGTCCGTCTGCCTTGAATCTCAAGCAAATGTCGATTGCCGAAATTTTGACGCAAATCATGTTTTTGGCGAATCCTGACAAAAACGCAACGAGCCCCAAAGATGTCCTGTGTAAACTGGTCTGGGTCGTCAAACCAGATACGGAAAATCCAAAACGAAAGGTGATCGAAATCACAACCCGAAAAGCGGCTGCGGCGAAGAATTACCCGTTGCCCGCCGCTTTCAAATCCGAATAGTCTCAAAACCAATTCCACCACTTCCACCGAACTAAAAACCAGCGATTCAATCGGAATAACCAACATCTGTTGCTAATTCCGATAAATAAATGGCGATCGGAACACCAGGAGCCCACCGAACGTCAAATGAACGCTAAACTATCTGTTCAGGGACGCCCAACTGATCGGCCTAGAAATCGTGGAAAAAAAAGTAAAACCTGAGTTGTTTTCGATTCATTGCGATACTTGCGCATCAAAGCTGAAAGTGCGTAACCGATCTGCAGTCGGCCAAATTCTCAGCTGTCCCAAATGCGGCAGTATGATCAAAGTCGACCCTCCCGAAGGCTGGGTTCCGCCGGAGTCCGCCAGCCAGGTTGTCGATGAATCCGATTTGACCGAATTGAGATCGGCCAACGAAGCTCCCGTGGCAACCAAGACTCAAGCGGCGGTCAAACCGCAGCGGCAAATTGTTGTCGGTAAAAGCAACAAGCAACCTCTCAAATCTCCGGACATTAAAACCAAAGCTGATCAACCTGTTTTACCGGATAATTCTTGGACGAATCAGGCTGCCAAAAACAAACAAAAAATTGTGCTGATGATTTGTACGGCAGCCGGTGTATTAATTTTGGCGCTGTCACTGATCGGTTTTTTGGTGGTACGAAACTCCAAAAACAATACGAAGTCCAGTGGCAAGGTCGCGGAAACGGATACTAACAACGACAAATTGAAAGTCAAAGCAGATACTGACAAAGCAAATAAAACCGAAAGCGACAAATCAAATCCGGACAAAGGTAAAAAAGTAGCTGACAAAAAATCGGACAAGTCTCCGGCAAAATCAGACAGCAACAAAAAACCGGTCATTTCGGATTCGGGCAAAGGAAAAGGCGGCGGGGACAAAGCCAAAGACAAAAAAGGAAATGGGAATCCGCTGGTTGTCGACGGCGGAAAAATGGGCTCGAAAAAATCCACCAAAGCGAAAACCAATGCGAAAGTTGAACCGGTAAACGCTGAAATCCAAAAAAACAAAACTGGATTACTCGACAAACTTGGAAAACATGGCGCACTATTTCGAAATCAAAGTACGGCGCCTGATTTGCGAGCCGACACCAATGTGATCGACCATGAAGAGACAATCGGTATCGGGAATATCTATATCCCAAAACCGGTCGGCAAGGCGCCTAAAATCGACGTCTATCTCAAATCAAAAATACCGGAAATCGAATTGCCCGAAATGCCACTGCCCCAGTTTTTGCGCGTCGTTTCCCGGTTGTCGAATATTCCTATTAAATTGGATGTCGATTCGTTTCAATACAAATCGGTGGGTTTCAAAACCGTTGTCAAATATTCCGGGAAAGACACGAACTATGGCGAGATTCTCAATCAAACGATCGAGCCATTGGGATTGGAAGTCGTCAAACAGGAATGGGGTTTGATCGTTCGACCAACGGAACTGGACAACGTCATCGAGCGACAATACGAAATTTATGAAATTCCTGACGCCGATGACAAGCAATACGACGGCGTGATCAATTTTTTGAAAAACCAATTTGTCCCAAATTCTTGGCTCGAAAAAGGCGGTCCGGGCCAGGTGAAACGGGAAGGCCGAAAGTTCACGATCGAACATACGGCCAAAGTGCATTTCTTTATCAACCAGTACTTCACCAAACTCAACGCGGCCAACGAAGTCAAACTTGGCAAAAAAAAACTGGAAGATGCAAAAACACTGATATCCAATTGGCAATCGATCTCCAAGGCCATGTCGGCAACGTCGGAGTTGCGAATCATCGTCAACAAACCCATACAGGATGTTTTTTCGAAAGTCGAAGCGGAAACAGGTTTGACGATTCTGATCGATTGGTCTTCGCTGGTCGACGAAGGGTGGAAGTTGAATACGGAGATCCCTTGGGAAGGAAAAGGGCAATCGGTTCAAAAGACATTGGCTGCAACACTGCGTTCGATGAAATTGGGAATGCGTGTTGTCGATTCAAAAACGATTCAAATTTTGTCGCGCAAACTGGTCAATGACGTACTGACTTTCGAGGTTTATTCTTACCACAAAGTGCTTGAGAAAATGCCTCGAGAATTGTTTAAGTCCAGGGTCAGTGGAGCGTTTAGCGATCAAATTGTTGTTAGAAGGGGCATGTACGCCTACTTTGACGATTCGTCCGATTCCATTATCGCAATTCTGCCTCAACCCTTGCATCGTCGCCTGGAAAAAATTATCGAAATCATGAGTAACGAAAAATGAAATTGCCGCGGTTGTTGATTCCGGCTTGCCTGGTCGCCTGTGTTTTAGTTTTATTGCCGACTGCTCATTTGGCGGCTCAAGAAAAATCATCGACATCGATCAATGACCTGGCTTGGATCGCCGGACATTGGCAAGGCGAAGGATTGGGCGGCAAATTCGAAGAGACCTGGAACAAGCCGTTTGGCGGCGAAATGATCGGCATGTTCAAATTGGTCAAAGATGGCAAGGTGGTTTTCTATGAAATCCTGACCATCGTTCCCAAAGATAAATCGTTTGTGTTGCGGCTCAAGCATTTCAACAGCAAACTTGAGGGCTGGGAAGAAAAAGACAAATCCGTCGAATTTCCTTTTGTGAGTGCGTCGAAAACCGAAATTAAATTCAATGGTTTGACGTTCAAAAAGATTAGCGATGACCAAATGCAAATCGTGGTCCGCACCCAACGCGGCGACAAGATTAGCGAATTGAAATTCGTCTGCAAACGCGTCAAGAGCTGAAGAATTACACCTGACCAGTTTAGCTGATTGTTTTGGTCAATTGATCTTTCAATGTGACAGGATGACAGCGCCATCCTGTCAATCATGTTCATTCTGTCTTCTACATCTTTTCGATTAGTATCCCACCACGAACATGATTTAGAAAAATGTTCTAAACGGATGAATACTCATACGTGCCCATCACGATCGGCTGATAATCTGGCAAGATTTGTCGAACGTGATGTTCCAGGTGTCCGATATAGTCTTTGATAAAATACTCCAGGGTTGCCGAATCGTGTTCTGGAATCGGTTTCCAGGCGATGCGATGCAGACGGTGATTGACGCGCGGCCGCGTTAACACATCGTCAGCAATTTGAGAAATCAAATTTGCGATCAAGTGATTGTAGGATGCCCAAAATTCGACAATGCGTTGCCAGTTGCCATCCAAGTAATTTTGCAGGCGAACCCAAGATTCCTGATCGTATCCGTCAAAAATGAGTTCATCGGTCGATTGTGCCATGACAAACCGACGGTGGTTATTACAAGCGGAATCAATCAAGTGCCCCAGGATTTCGATTTTTGCCCACCGGTTGGGATCCGGTTTCTGCTTGACCGTTGATTCGTCCAGTTGTCTGAGTTGAGGCGTGACAAGTTCAATAATCGAAGCAAGGGTTTGGTGTAGTTGGTTCATGTTCGTTCCAAATTGCAATTTCGCGCCATTGTAGCAACAATCATGACGTTGATCACGGTGCGCCGCGTGGAGGCGGTTATGGAACACGTTCTAAAAATCGTTGGGCTGACGCTGATGGCTGGATTGGCCATGCCGGCTGGAGCGCTGGTCGGCTGCGCGGAAAATATTCGATCGGATTGGTTGAAGACCGAGTTTCGCCATTCGGTCATGGCATTTGGCGGCGGAGCGTTGCTGTCGGCGATCGCTTTGGTGCTGGTTCCCGAAGGCGCCGAGGTCCTGAATCTGTTGTCAATCGCTGGTTGTTTTGCGGGCGGCGGCCTGGCATTCATGATTTTAGATATCGTTTTGGATCTCATCAAAAGTCCCGCCGGCCAATTAGTTGCGATGTTGTCGGATTTTATTCCTGAAGCGTTAGCTTTAGGTGCCGCTTGTGCCGCCGGCAGCAAAACGGTCGTGCTGTTGGCGATATTGATGGCATTGCAAAATATGCCCGAAGGGTTCAACGCATATCGCGAGTTGCGTGAATCGTCCACTTTTAAACCAGCGACCATTGTGCTGGCTTTTGTGGCAATGGCGATGTTTGGACCCGTTTCCGGCTTGGTCGGATTTTTCTGGTTGGCACACTATCCCACGTTGGTTGCCGGGATCATGTTGTTCGCAGCCGGAGGAATTTTGTATTTGATTTTCCAGGATATTGCACCTCAAGCCGCGATTGAAAAACGTTGGGGACCAAGTTTCGCTGCCGTCCTTGGGTTTTTGTTGGGGTTGATTGGCCAGCAATTGACGTAACGCCGCTCGGGTGCCACTGGCCCCAGCCAGTGATTGTACATTGACCAACGATTTTTTCGGTCAATCGAAATGCTTAACAACCGCTATTCGACCGGGCACTGGCAGAGCCAGTGGCACCCAAAATGAGAGTGGCTCGACCGCGCGGCAGGGTGCCACTGGCTCCGCCAGTGATTGCACATAAACTCCGTTTTTTCGTTTGACTGAAGAACCAAACAACACGATTCGACCAGAACACTGGCGGAGCCAGTGGCACCCTTACGACCAATGAACTCGACCATTCGGCATCAACTGATTCCCGGAAGACCATCCAGACTTTTGGAATTTTTCGTGCGCCCGTATTCAACTACGGCATCTGCGTCTTTTGCTTTTGCCCATCGAACGAGTTGGTCGCGTTGGTCGACATATTCGTACAACGGTACGCCAAATCCACAAGAATCAGAAATGCGATGACATTCGACTCGAATTATTGACCTGACATGCGGCGGTTGTGGGAATCGAGAAAGCAATGAATCAAACTCGGGATGCCCCGGTTCAATTGCCTCGCCACGACCGTGAAAGCGCAAGATTTTGGGCGCACCTTGGAATGCGCAAAACATGATCACAATCCGCCCGTTTTCTTTGAGGTGGGCCAGCGTTTCGACACCGCTGCCATAATAATCGAGATAGGCGACTGTCGTTTCTCCGAGAATTCTGAAAGTATCGAGGCCTTTGGGCGAAAGATTGATGTGTCCGTCGCTGGCCAACGGGGCGGAGCCGACAAAAAACATTTTTTGGTTTTCAATAAAAGTTTTTAGTTTTTCGTCAATGACGTCAAATACTTTGCCCATAAACCTGATCTGTGTAAAGTTGCGTTCAACGAAAGTTCAAAAATTGTCGGGCGCTGATCGAAGACTCCAATTTGGGATATTGATCGACGATTGACAGATGCTCATCGCCAATGCCTTCGCCCCACAAGTCTAATTCTCGAAGGTTCACCAGCGCCGTCAATGGTCATCCAGTCGGCGTTCATTTGTTCGTGACACAAACTGAGCTGTCTCAGGGTTGGCAGTTGCGAGATGGCAACCAGCATTTTTTTCTTGGATTTGCTGTTGTTGTCGAATCCAGCATGGTCGGGTACCCATGCATGCCTCGCCTAAGATAAACTGCAACTGGGCAATATTTTTAATTTATTTCAAAACAGGATTCAGCTACCCATGCCACGAGTCGAGCTGGCCAATCTACCGGCGATTGATTTTGAATTGCCTGATATTGATGGGCAAATGCATCGCCTCGACGATACCGCTTGGCGATTGATCGTGTTTCATCGCCATTTGGGATGACTGCCCTGCCGAGAGCATTTGACGCAGTTGCGTCAACGAGAATCCGAATTCGCCGACAAACACGTCCAGGTCTACGTGGTTACGTTTGACGATAATTTTTTGGCTCGGGCGTACGTCGAGCAAACAAGTTTAAAATGGCCGTTGTTGATCGATCGCGAACTAAAATTGTATCGAGCATTTTCAATGGACCGCGGTACCTGGTGGGCGATCATCAACCCGATTTCCATTTGGAAATATTTGTTGTTGATGTTTCGCGGGCGAAAGTTGCAAAAATCGGGCGCAGATTATCGTCAAATGGGCGGTAACGTTTTGATCGATCCAACGGGAAAGATTCGATTTCATTATGTCAGCACTACGCCCCACGATCGTCCAACGGTTGATGAAATTTTGGAAGTTGTTGGCTCGGCGGAAGGTTGAGGTTCCGGAGCCTCGCCCTCCCAAATCTAAAAACGACCGGTGGGAACCGGCCCTACGAATAATCTAATTCCACGCCGTGAGCCAATGATGCGGCATCGATACCATAATTCCTGAATTGCACGGAATAATTTTCAGAGAACCAGCTTTCGATTTGCTGGGTGTACATGTCGTCAAAAGCCGGTTGAATGTACAGCGCGTGGCCATCGTGTGGCTGGCAAAGCTCACCGCGATTGACGATCACCGTGCCATTTTTGATAACCACTGTCGGCGTTTCAAACATTTTCTGTTTGTCATCATCGGGCAGATAAATGGTGATGTCCGCGTCGGCTCCCGGTCCAAGATGACCTTTGTTTTTCAAACCGAGCATCCGAGCCGGTCCTGCTCGAGTGATAATCACAATATCATTGAGGCTGTATTCGCGATCCAGGTCAGCCAGTTGCGTTACCTGCGAGATTTTGGGATGAACCCTCGCAAGTGCTTCGCGGCGAAACGCGCTATCCATCAAAAGTTTGATAATTTGAGGATACGCCATGAAAGAACCGCCGTTGGGGTGATCCGTACTCATGGCAACTTTCCACGGATCGTTGACCATCAAATACCACTCCAACCCGATTGCCCATTGGAGTGCGTGAATCAAACTTTTGTTTTTGTATTCGATCGGAGAAACCCCGCAACCCGATTCGAGCTCGGTGTCGGATGCGAACCATTTTTTTCCACTGACATTCTGCAAATAGTAGCCCAGGGGACTGTCGCCGGTCATGCTCGTCGTTGGGCCAAACATCACCTGTCCGACATCGACCGTCAAACCATCGCTGGAATTAACGAAATCGGCCAGCGGTTCGACGCGGGAACAAAACGTATCTTCGTCCACATCGCCGCCTCCGTAGCTGTGAAATTGAATGTGGGCCAAGTGAGCACGGTTTCCCTGCAGTGTTTTCATGGTTTCCAACGTGGTAGTCCAATTTCCCGGGAAACCAAGATTGTTGCAGTGAATGTGCACGGGATGCGGCAACCCCAGAAAATTCGAAGCGCGAGTACTTGACGAAATGATTTGGCGGGGCGTAACGTCAAAATGATCGATCGGTTGATCGAGGTCAGTCGCATTGCCGGAGGGTTTCTGTTTCCACAACTCGGGACCGCCCGGGTTAACAATTTTCGGAGCGTACGCTTTTGCCGAACCGATGAGCCAAGCCAAAAAGTTTTGCAAACTGGTTTCATCACGATTTTTGATCGTGTTCATCACAAAATGATTGTTTCCAACCAACACAAAAAAGCCTTTGTCGATACAGGGCGTGTCGGCAAATTCGTCGTGAACATGACGCGCGTGCAACGGAGTGACGGCGGCATCAAACGCCGTGGTGTAGCCCATCCCGATGTACTTGTAACCGGTCGTGAAAGTGCTGGGAACGCTGCCGAACGTGCCGCTGCGAGTTAGGCGAGTCCGGCGCAAAGGTTCGTGGCGACGTTTTTCTTCGGGTTGCATTTTCCGCGCCGCGTTGACTTTGGGCCCGGCAATGTGGCAATGCATATCGACGCCGCCGGGCATCACGACCATTCCCGCTGCGTCAATACGGTAAGTCGGTTTGGCATCGACGTCGCTGGGCGCCTGAACGATCTTGCCATCGGCGATCCAAATATCGCGGATTTGCCCGTCGATTCCGTTTGCCGGATCGTAAACAGTTCCACCACTAACGCAGGTTGTTTCAGTCATCGTCGTTGCTGTTCCAGGATGATTCGATGTCATTCCGTTGATAGATAATTTCGGCGATCAGCGCCGCAAACTCTACCCTACTTGGATTCCAGAAGCTCTCTTAAGCGGTTTTCAAATTCGATACGTGATAGCGTGGCCCGAAAATAGTCATGTTTGTCGCTTGGCGTGTCAATCCGCAAGGGAATTGGCCCGTCATCCGCCAGAAAGAAACTGATCCGCCATTTTTGATTTGATTGTCCATCGATGAAATACGTCGCTACACTTTCCCATTTCAGCGCGTTGTTTTCCGGTGTGACTTCTTCACCCATCAAATCCAGCAACGCTTGAAAGTTTTCCGGTTGAACATCGTAGAACTGCCCGTTGCTCAGTTCAACACGAAAACGAATGATTTGGGATTTGTTTGGTAGATCCAAAGCAGAGATTTTGATAGGAGGATCGTCGGGTGCAGCCTGTTCAACAGACTTTTTGCTACAGCCGATGAAAATCAAGGTGGTCGCCAGCAGCAAACCTGAAACGCGAGCTATTGCCATTGTTGTAGCAAATAAATTTTTGATTTTGATATCAAGAAAAAACCGGCGACTGTTGTCGAACAATCGCCGGACCAATGATAACCACTTTTTGTTACTTTGGCTGGTTATTTTTCTTTTTTCTGTTTCGCGAACGCTTCGGCCAAACCTTGAGCGCCGCCGATGCCTGCCGGGACGTCGAATTTGGCACCTTTGAAAGCGTCACCGATTTTTTCAAATCGACCACCGAGATGTTCGGCCAAAAACGATTCGGTCACAGCAAAGAAAGCTTGATTATTCTCGGGACGTTTAAAACCATGTCCTTCTTCGGGGAACAGCATGTAGGTCACGGGAATATTGCTTTTTTTCATGGCCGCCACGATTTGATCCGATTCCGCTTGCTTGACCCGCGGGTCTTTTGCGCCCTGGGCAATCAGCAATGGCCGTTTGATATTTTTGACTTTGTTCAACGGCGACGCGTCGTTCAAAATTTTGCGGCCTTCTTCGGTATCCCAATCGCCGATACGATTTTTCATCATCGGCATCATGGGCATCCAGTACGGCGGTGGGTTTTTCAGCAGCGTCATCAGACTGCTGGGACCAACGATATCGACGCCACAGGCAAATGTATCGGGTGTATAAGTCAACCCGACCAGTGTTGCATAACCGCCGTAACTGCCGCCCATGATCGCAACTTTGTCTTTGATCGCGATTTTTTCATCAACTGCCCATTTCACAGCATCGATCAAATCATCGTGCATTTTTTTGGACCATTGCAGATTGGCCGCATTGATGAATTTTTTGCCAAACCCTGTCGAGCCGCGATAGTTCACGGCGAGGACGGCGTACCCACGATTGGCCAACAACTGGTGCAGAGGATTGTAGCCCCAGTTGTCGCGGGCCCACGGGCCACCGTGGACGAGCAAGACCATTGGAATCGCTTTGTCCGGACGGCCATTGTTGTCTTTGTCACTACCTTTGGGCAGCGTCAGGTAGCTGACCAGGTTCAAACCATCTCGCGATTTAATCACAACTGGATGCATTTTTACCAGTGGCAATTTTTCCAACTCGGGGCGATGGCTGAACAGAAATTTGGCAGATTTTTTGTTGCGATCGTACAGATAATATTTGATCGGTCCGTTGTCCAATTCAAATGCAACGACCCAAGTTTTGTCGTTGTGTGAACGGTCGACAACGTCCAGTTCGCCGTCGGCAACCGTTCCCAAGTATTTCAGGTCTGCTCGAATACTGTCGTCGAGAATTTCCCATTTTGTTCGATCGTAAGTGTATCCAACTGCTTGAACCGTCAACTTGGTCGGGTGAATCATGGCGTCGTTGACGTCCGCTTTGTCCGTGGCAAAGATCTGTTTGACCTTTCCAGTTTTCAAGTTGTAAGACGTCAGTGCTGCCGTATCACGACCACGACTGTCGGTCATATAAACATTTTCACCAGAGCTATCAAAACCCATGGGAGACGTGGTCATCATATCTTCGGAAACGATTTTAAAGATTGGGGACCAACCAGCTTCCGATTGTTTGTCAGCCTTAAAGACTTGCAGTTCCGCTTTGGGCGTGATCGAAAACGACAGTTTCACATTGTAGTTGTCGTCGGCCAGGAATCCGGCGTATCGGTCATTTTTGACCACCAATTGGCGCTCGCCCGAAATAATGTTGATTTTGTAAATATCGTGAAAAAATCGTTTGCCGCGATTGTTGATGCCGACGAGGATTTCTCGTGGAAATTTGTGAGAGACGTTGGTGACTTGTGCGCGGATTTTCTCGAACGGTGTCAAGTCAACCACTTTTTTTGAATCAATGTCTACCGAATACAGATGGAAATCTTCGTCACCGTTATCATCCTGCAGAAACAAAATGTGTTGATTCGTGTAGGCCCAAAAATATTGACGAATTCCTGTAGTTTTATCATCGGTCAGAGCTCGTGCGTTGGTCAGATCCTCGACCGGTGCGACCCAGACGTTGAGAATGCCGTCTTTAGGCGCCAACCAGCTCAGGTATTTGCCGTCGGGGCTGATTCTGGCTTGAGCTTTTTTGGGGTTTCCAAACAGTTTTTCTCGCGGGATCAAGTCAACTGTTTCAGGGTTTTGCGCCCAAGCGATCGGCGCCACGATGGTCAGTAACAAACTGGCCAACATGCAAAAAACCAATTGGCATCGCATAAATCGATTCCTTTATTAATCAGAACGTGGGTGTTTTTAAAAGAACTGGGTCAAACAGATCCCAAGCACACTGTACGCAGTTTTTACCGAATTGTTTCCCCGAGGTTTCAGAAACTTAGGAATTTCACAAACCAACGGGCATTTGGCTGAAAACGACGAGCGTTAGGACGTATTCCAAATTTTTTTGGATGGCTCTTTCGGGAGGGCGAGGCTTCTGCCGAGCCGCATTGGGACGAGCTCCCAGCCATGGGCAAAGCCATCGTGAGCCGCAAGACGCTAACCGCCGGTTCGAAGCGATAACGTACCGGCGGCTAGTGCCTTGCCGCTCACAGGATTCGTGTGCGTGGAACGCACAACACTTCCTTGGCTCGGCAGGAGCCTCGCCCTCCCGAAAACAATCAGACGGTTCGAATTGCGGGTCATTTTTTGCTTTTGTTTTTGTTTGACGATTTCTTGCTGTTGTCCAGCGCCGCCAAGTGCCGATCCAGGAAATCTCGGTCCAAGTAAACGCCGCGGACAAAAACGGATTCAATTTTTCTCGTGTTGGTGATTTTTTCCAGCGGATTGGCGTTCAACAGGACGACATCTGCCGTTTTTCCAGCTTTGAGACTGCCGTCTGTTTTTTCGGCGCGACGAAAACGAGCGGCATTAATTGTGGCAGCCCGCAATGCATCGATCGGTTCCAGTCCAGCCTCGACCATCAATTCCAGTTCCGTGTGCAGACTGAATCCGGGAAGGCAAAACGGGTTGAGGCAATCAGTTCCAGCGATGATCGGTACCTTGGCTTTTTGCATCGTCGCCAAAATTTTCATATTTTGCTTGAGCAAGACGCGGGAACGCTTGATCGCTGTTTCGTCAAGTTTTGTGCTTCGTTGTTTGGGTGCAATAAAGCGAGCAAAAGCAATCGGTATATATTTCAGATTGGGATTTTTCTGAACTTTGTCCTCAGTGAGATAAGCCAGATTTCGGAGCACCGTCAACGTTGGACATTGGTACGTGTCATTTTTGGCAAATTTTTCAAACAGTTTTTTTGCCTTGTCTTCGTCATAGGTTTCTAGTGCCTTGGACACGATTTCTCGGCGGAGTTTTCTGTCCTTGGCTACGGCGCGTGGCGAATCGTCGCTGTTCCGGCGCGCGGTCAGTCGCTTGCGAAGCTCGGTCTCTGCGCTCGAACAAGCCAATAAGATTTCGTATAGATGCTCCATCGAACGTTGGCCGGCGTCGGAAGCTTCGGCGGCGGAAACCATAATGGGCACGTGCCCTGCGAAATCCAACTTGTTTTCCTTGCAAGCTTTAGCAATGGCGAAATAAGCGTCACGCGGGAGGAACGAATAAACTTTGACGAACTCCGATTTTTGCTTCAACACTTTTTGAACGGCCTCGCGACCCTGATCGGCATTTTTGGCAACGATCGAACCCGACCAATAAGGGTCCGGACCATCAACAATCGTGCTGCCTATGACCATCTGAGGTCCAAGTTTTTTACGCTCCGCAAAGTTTTTTTTCCAAGTATGGTGCTGCGGGATTCCCCACATGAATCGGACTCCCGTCACCCCGTTGAGCGGGAACAATTGCATTGATTTTTCGTCGTACCAATGGATATGCATGTCCCACAAACCGGGGATGGCATACTTGCCAGAGCCATCGATTCGTTGTGCGGATTTTGGAACGGAGATTGAACTTGCCGGGCCGATCGTTTCGATCTTGCCGTCTTTCAAAATAATCGTCTGCGATTTTTGAATTTTTCCCGATTCGACATCAACGCAATTGACATTCGTGATGGCGTACTGCGAAACATCTTGAGCTGTCGTTGGGGTCACCAGAATCGAAGCAGCAAAGATGAAAAACATACGCGGAAAACGACGAGCAATACGGAACATCGACAGTTCTTTCGTTTGATGAAGGTATTTTTGTTTGGATATCGACGATCACGAAATCCGAGACACATCATACAAAATCTGAAACCAATTTGCGCGAAACTGGACGACGGATTCGTGGTGCGAGAATTGTGTTTTTGATAACGTTCGGGGTAAAAAAGGGGGCGGGAGTCAATTGCCGAAACGGCCCCTTCGAGTGCTTATGCACAATTGACTTCCGACCCTTTTTTTTACCCGCGACTTAAAAAATCGGGTGGGACATGTTCCGTCAACCAGACATGGTTGCCTGTCACAAAAAATTCATGACCGGATTCAAACATGGATTTTGCGTCAATCGACAACACGACTGGTTTGCCATGTCGCGAGCCGACTTGAACCATGGTTTGGTAGTTCGTTGACAAATGGACGTGTTGCCGAGTGCCTTTGATCAAGCCGTGTTCCAGGATCGACTCGAGAAATCGTGTGGCTGTGCCGTGATAAAGCATGTCGGGCGGCTTAACCGGTTCGTAGTCCATTTCGATTTGGACTGAATGTCCTTGCCGAGCGCGAATCAAGGATAGGTCGCCGGACAGTTCAAAACGTTGTTTGTCGTTTTCTGTGATGACATTTTCCAAGGTTTCCAGTGAAACGTGAAACCCGGATCTTGCCAGTGCGTCGAGCAGCTGGTCAACACTGGTCCAGCCTCCTCGACTCAACTCAATGCCGATGGATTCTGGGGCATGGCGCAGAACATAACTGAGTCGTTTGCTGATTTGTTTGATATGATGAGATTTCATGTTCACTGGGATGTCAGAGTTCCAGATTCAACCAGTTCGATGCCCGCCGCCGACATTTCCGCGAACGCGCGGTCGCAATCGCCGTCTCGCAGATTGACTCCACGGACACCATCGGTGACGACCGTGGTTTGGAAGCCAAGATCGATTGCGTCGAGTGCCGTAAATTTAACGCAGTAATCGGTTGCCACACCAACCAGAGTCACCTCCGATACATTTTGTTCGCGCAAAAACGTTTCCAAGCCGGTTGCCTTGCGCCTTGCGTTGTCAAAAAAGCCACTGTAGCTGTCGATTTGCGGGTCCGTTCCTTTTTGAATCACTCGATGGATCCGGTCGGTCTGCAATGTGGCGCAGAATTCAGCGCCATGAGTATTCTGGATGCAGTGATCCGGCCACATCATCTGTTGCAGCCCGTTGAGCTGGATCACATCGCCGACCTCGGTGTGCGGATGGTTGCTGGCAAACGAATGGTGATCTGCAGGGTGCCAATCTTGCGTTGCCACGACCCACGCGTAATGTGGCATCAACTGGTTGGCAATCGGAATAACGGCATTGCCATCGGGCACTGGCAACGACCCGTCGGGCATGAAATCGTTTTGAATATCAATCAGCAGGAGCGCTTTCATGGGATGATTCTCAGATTTCGAAATGGAATCCTTGTCGCTGTAACTGATTGTATTTTTTTCGATTGAATTTGTATAACTGCGCGGGACGTCCGCTGGCGCTTTTTTCACGTTCTTCGAGCGGGTCGAGCAAACCCATTCTCAAAATCTTTTTGCGAAAATTTCGTTTGTCGAGCTCGCGGTCGAGAACAGTTTCATAAAACGACTGGAGCTGCGACAGTGTGAATTTTTTCGGCAACAATTCAAAACCAATTGGTTGATAACGAATTTTTCCGCGCATTCGTTCGATCGCGACTTTCAATATTTGCTTGTGATCAAACGCCAGTTTTTTCGGGATTTTGTCAAAATCAAACCACTTTGCGTCACTGGCATCACTGCCGGATTTGATTTGATGGTTGTCGCGATTGATCAACGCAAAATGAGCGACCGAGACTACGCGATCTCGTGGGTCACGATTGACTGCACCAAAGGTATAAAGTTGCTCCAAAAAAACTTTCGTCAATCCAGTTTCTTCTTCCAATTCGCGGCGGGCCGCCTTGTCAATCGTTTCGTCCATGTCGACAAATCCCCCTGGCAGCGCCCATTTTCCAACGAACGGCGCGTCGGCGCGTTTGATCAACAACACTTGGAGTTGCTGTTGATACATTGCGAAGAGGACAATATCAACCGTCAACGCTGGGCGTGGATATTCGTATTGATACATCAATGGCTCGCTTTCACGGTGTTTTCCAATTGTGCCGCGGTAATCATTTCGGCACGACGTTCAGACAGCGCAATGTCCAATCCAACAGGGTATTCGTGAGGATTCAGAAATCGCCGGATTCCATGATGGAGTTGGTCCAGTTCCGAACGAACTCGCTGACGAATCGTATCCAACGGCTCGGGCTCGCCGATCCGTTTTCCCGATTGAATCACAGGTTTGAGCAAATCACGGTACTCCATTGTCGGTTCAATTTTTCGCAGCCGAGTTGTGTCTTTGACGTCGACGATCGTGTTTCGCGAATCGACGCCTGCGGTTTCATCGTAAATCATGTCGCAAACGAAATTTTGCGAGTTGAAGAAACGACGGACTTGCAAAATGCCAGGTACGGTTGTTTTCACAACGTTTTCAGACAGTTTGATTTTCGGTTGCCAATTTCCATCGGCATCCTGCAAAGCACCCAGTTTGTAGACTCCTCCTAATGCCGGTTGATTAAAAGCTGTCGCCAACTGGGTTCCCACTCCCCACAAAGCAACCTGGGCGCCCTGGTTTTTTAAACTTTCAATCACAGTTTCGTTGAGATCATTCGATGCGACGATAACAGCATTGGTGAACCCAGCGGCGTCGAGAATTTTTCGGGCTTCGATGCTGAGATAAGCGAGGTCGCCGGAGTCCAAACGGATGCCAACCATTTTATGTCCGCTTTTTTGAATCTGACGGCCAACCTCAACCGCGCGATGAATACCGTCAATCGTGTTGTAAGTATCTACGAGAAAAACGCAGTTGTTCGGCATCGCGCGGGCGTACGACTCAAACGCTTCGATTTCCGAGTCAAACGACATGACCCACGAATGCGCATGTGTCCCTCTAACGGGAATGCCAAATTGTTTTCCTGCCAGGACGTTGGACGTCGCCGCACAACCTCCGATGTAAGCGGCACGGCTGGCCGACAATCCTCCGTCGACACCCTGGGCTCGGCGCAAGCCAAATTCCAAAACAGCATCGTCGCCAGCAGCCTGACAGATTCGAGCGGCTTTGGTGGCAATCAAAGTTTGGAAATTGATGATGTTCAATAACGTGGTTTCGACAATCTGACATTGCAGGATCGAACCGATCGTGCGCAGAATCGGCTCATTGCCAAAGGTCAGCGTTCCCTCAGGCACCGCCGCCACGTCCATGTCCAGACGAAGTTCAAACAGGTAATCGAGAAAACCATTGTCGAACAGCGGCTGTCCATCGTTGCCGTTCAAGGTCCGCAAATATTCAATGTCCGATGAGTCGAATTGGAAATTGACCAGATAGTCCAAAGCGGGCGCCAAGCCCGCCGCGATCGCATAGCCGCCGGCAAAAGGTGGTCGCCGAAATAGTAAGTGAAATGCGGCGCGACGTTGGTGGCGGCCAAGTTTCCAATAGCCTTGAGCCATCGTCAATTGATAGAGATCCGTCAATAACGCAAGATTGGTAGGCATGGCTGACACCAGGCGAGTTGTTTAAGTGTATTTTGTACACTAATTCATTCGTAGGAAACAGCCCAATCTTGCCAGAATTTTGGAAAGCGGATGCATTGGTAGGCCGTTCTTGCTCGTTAGGGAATTGTGTCAATCGTAACCCGAAGCGTGAGCGAGGGACCGCGTTCCATAGTACATCTGTATGGTTTCCGGTCCCTCGCTCACGCTTCGGGTTGCGATTGGAAGGGATAGGCGCTTGAGCGTGACTACCGTGGTTTGCGAGGATCGATTTGATCGTCGGTTGGTGGCTCGGGCGGCGGTTGTTGCGGTTCTGGAATCAGGTTTTCGACCGAATCCAACAGTTTCCCAAGTTCTTCGTAATTGTTGGCAATTCGATTCAGCCGTCGAGTCACCAGTTCACTCGATGCGTCGATTTCGATTTCTGGCAGCGCAGCCCCAGCACGCTTGTTTTGGGGCGTGCCGTTTTTCAGTGGAACTAATCGAGCGGAGCCGGGTTTTTTAATACGTTTTTTTGCCATGAACCGTCAAAGTAGAAATCGAAACACTATTTCATCTTTTTCACAATCCGGTTCGATGGCAAGACGGTTTTTGGAAACAACGCCTATTTCGCGGGAAACTCGCTGGAGATTTCAGGGACCTTGTAGTGTTTTTGCAACCGACGCAGTTCGGCCTGAAGTTCGAGTTTAACGTTGGCGTAATTTGGGTCATCAAAAAAGTTCTTGGTCTCGGTTGGGTTTTTCTTGTAGTCCAACAATTCCCATTGATTGATGTCGACCGATTTTCGGTTCTTGCGGGTTCGGTAGTAGCGAACCAATTTGTGTTGCTCGGTCACGACTCCAAAATGCGATGGGACATTGTGAACTCCCAACTCATAGTAGTGGTAGTAAAACGTCTTTCGCCAATCGTCGATTTTCTTTCCTTTGAGCAATGGTACCAGCGAATGCCCTTGCATATCGTCGGGCTGGTCGACGCCGGCCATTTCCAGAAATGTTTGCGCCAGATCGAGATTGGATACAACGTTTTTATTGCTAGATTTCGCTTTCGTCACTCCGGGCCAACGAACGAGCAGCGGTGTTTTCAATGATTCTTCGAAAATCCAGCGTTTGTCGTACCACCCGTGTTCGCCGAGATAAAATCCCTGGTCTGATGAATAGATCACAATCGTATTTTTCGCGAGACCGGATTCATCCAGATATTTCAGCACTCGACCAACATTGTCGTCGACCGATTGAATGCAGCGCAAGTAATCTTTGATATACCGCTGATATTCCCATTTGACTTTTTCTTTGCCGGTCAATTTCGCTTTGACAAACGCTTCATTTTCATCGATGTACGCATCGTAATAAGCTTTGCGTTGCTCGGGTGTCATCCGGCGGAAAAATCGTTGGCCTTGATTCGTGTCTTTTGTTTTTGCGGTGAAAATTTTGAGATCAAACAGCGGGCGCATGTGACGGGCAATCGTCATTTCCTGTTCGGCAATCACGGGTTGTCGACCGTCGTAATCATCAAACAGCGTTTCAGGTTCCGGAATTGTGACGTCATCGAACGTGTTCAAATGTTTGGGGCCTGCATTCCAAGCGCGGTGAGGTGCTTTATGTTGCAGCATCAACATAAATGGTTTTTTGGTATCGCGTTTATTTTTCAGCCATTCCAAACCAATGTCGGTGACAACATCCGTACAATAACCGGTGATTCGCTCTCGGCCTTTTGGCGTGCGGAAATCAGGATTGTAGTAACTCCCCTGCCCCGGCAACACTTTCCAATAATCGAATCCGGTCGGGTCGGTTTTTAAATGCCACTTGCCGATCATCGCCGTTTGATAGCCGGATTTCCGAAGCAGTTTTGGAAACGTCTGTTGGCTGCCGTCAAACCGGTTGCCATTGTTTTTAAATCCATTGAGGTGTGAATATTTGCCGGTCAGAATCACCGCGCGGCAAGGACCACAGATCGAATTGGTGACCAGGCAACGCTGAAACAACATGCCTTCGTTGGCCAGCCGATCGATGTTCGGCGTTTTGTTGCGATTCGATCCATAGGCGCTGATCGCTTGATAAGCGTGGTCGTCGCTATAGATAAACAAGATATTGGGCTTTCCGTCGATCGGTTCGTTGGCGATCAATGGTTGTGCAGGCATTCTAAGAATCGTTACCAATGGCAACACGCAGAAGATGATATACGACAGTCTCATGGTAGTCCCTCGTTAGAAATGGCGGCAGTGACGATTGTAATTGTGACAGGGAGCAGAAGGAATCCAACGTTCTTGAAATTGTTGCGGGTTCTGGAATGAACGATTAATCGGATTAGCAAAAATTGGCGCCTTTCGGCTGAGCCCGAATTTGTTGGGTTATTCAAGTTTCTAGCAGTCGTGAGGGGCACTGGCGGCGGTCCAACGTCCGGACACCGCGATTTCCGATACTGAAAGTGGTCAGTTATGCCCCTGCCAAATGGGGCGATTGTGAAACTCCCCTTGGTTCAATGATGAGTAAATCGATGTCGCCATATCAGGTGATTCTGAATTCGGTCGTGATCATCACGTCAGTGTTGTTTTGTGGTTTTGCTGCGGCACAGGATTTGGTGCCCGTCAAAAAACCGCCGCGCAAAATTCCAGTCCTTTCGACTTCCGGTTTTCAAAAAGTCGTTCAGGAATCCGGCAAGCAGGAAGGCGGCAAGCAAGATGATGAGTCGAAAAAGCAGAAATCAGAAGCGAATCTGTTGAAGCGATACTCCGATCAAGGTGGCCCCGAAGAATTGCCGCGGCAAAAGAAACCCACGGGCAGCGGCGTCACGGGCGGCAATAAAAATCAAGGAAATGTCGGAAACACTGGGCAGATTCAGCAGGATGAAAGCGGCAATCGCATCGGTATCCAACAACGCCCTGAAGAGATCGATTCGGCGCGGGCCGAGATCATTCGGCAACGATACCCGGATGGCAAGATTCAGGTGACGCGGTCGGTGATGCAGGACAAAGAAGGCAATTATTTTAATCACGGACCTTGGAAGTTGTTTAACAAGCAAGGCCAAGTGTTGGCCGAAGGGCATTTTGTCAAAGGGTACATGGAAGGTAGTTGGCAGCGTTGGCATAATGCCGAACGCGATTCGATGTTCGGTGGCAAACCGTTTTCAAATTTCACCGGACCGTTTTTGTCAGTCGCTTTTTTCAAAAAAGGAAAGCTCGATGGCACTTGGGTCGTGCTCGATCCGCAGCGCCGCAAAATTTTTGAATTGGGATACCGAAACGGCAAACGAAATGGAATTGCGATGTGGTGGTTTCCTAACGGAATGAAAATGCGACAGATGGGATTCCAAGACGGTGTAGTGCATGGCGAACTAGTCGAGTGGGATCAGCAGGGCAAAATCACGCGCCGCGAACGTTTTATCAATGGCAAACAGGTGATTGTTAAACGTTCCGAGTGGGCCAGGAACCAACGCCGGTCCGAAGAGTTTTTCCTCGGGCCAACAATGGAAGTCAAAGAGTCCGACGATTGGTGGAATGCAAAACCGGCAAACTACACGACCACCGGCAATCAAATTCAACACGGTTCATCATTAGCCTGGTACCGAAATGGACAGCCTCGGCGACGTGGTCGCTACGATCGAGGTGCCAAGGCAGGAACATTTACGTGGTGGTATCAAAACGGTCAAAAAAAAGCCACCGGCGCTTTTCAATCGGACGAACGGACGGGTCGTTGGGTGTTCTGGCACGAGAGTGGAATGAAGGCGGTAGCCGGTTCGTACACCGATGGCAAACCGTCGGGCAAATGGCGCTGGTGGGACAAAGACGGAAAAATGATTCGTGAAGTCGACGTAGACGAGTTTCCCGAAGAAATCGAATTCGATATTCCCGATCCGGACGCAGAAACCACCAGCGCAAAAGAAAAATCAATTCCGTCCGGCTCCAAGTAGTTCAACACTGCGGAAATGCGAACAGTACAGAAATATAATCACTGCAGACCAACAAACGATCTGATAAATAACCACAAATTCAATTTCGCGTTCTGTCAGATTTTTGTTTTTAATGTCATTCGCCAAAACGAATATCGTGAACACCGCGAATGGGACAATGATCAGCAGCGGTGTGACCTGGGACAACTCGTAGATGGCCCGCGGGTCCGTCAAGAAACAGCAGGCAATGATCGGCAGATTACCGATCACGAATGAAACAAACGGGCCTGCAAAAATTAGAAAACGCTGAGTCGAGATTCGTCGCGAACTAAATCCCAACAAATAAACTGGCGCCGCATACACCAAGCTGATACATAATCCCCAAACAGCAAATTTAAAAGCACCCAGTTTTCGAGGCCAATTTCCGATACTCGCGATTCGTTCAGTACCGACGGCAAATCCGGATTTTGCAATGACTTCGTGAGCGTTTTCATTTGCCCGGGAAATCAGATCGAGCGTCGCGAACGCGGCTGACAATACGATGGCGTAAACCAGAATATGCAAAATTCTAATTCGAAACGATTGCTCAACCATCGAGACATCGCCAGATACGTTTAACGGTAATTCGCAGTGATTTTATCGCTGAGTCTTTTTGTGCTTTTCGAGCTTGTGAAAGACATTTCTGATTGCACGTTCAACTTGCGATTTTTTGTCGTTGGGTTTTAGGTTGGTATACAGCATTTTCAATAAAATCTTGTCGCGTTCTGACAAATCGGTGGGGAAACTGCGGCCGCTAAAAAAGATGCTGGAGCGGAACATGTCGGAATCGTTCGTGGGCCCCAGCGCCTGAGTGATTTCTTCTAACACGATATGTTCCAATTGCTGTCCTCGGAGTCGATCGATTGCAATTAAAACTTGCCCTTCGAGCAATTCATTCTTGCTATCCCATTTCAATGCAAAATAGCCTTCGTTGTATTGCGGAATTTTAAATTCGTGTTTTTTGGCGATCGCTAAAAAATTTCGAACGCTTGTCAAGTAAACACGCAATTCCGCTTCCTGGTCGTCGTCGTCGACCAGTTTGATTTTGCCAAATCGAGTTTGTCCGAGGACTGAATTAATTTTTTTGATCGACGACTCGACAATTTTTTTATGCTTCTCATCGCCACCAAAAATAGAAATCCGCGGCGGCGATTTCCAACGACGAACGGCACTTTTGGCATTGCCGTATTCCGGCTTGAGTAAAACCTGGGTGGCCCATTTGGAAAATTTTTTTCGATCCAGGCGAGTCTCCGATTGAGCTCGCTGTTTTTGTTCTTCCTGCAACCAGGCTTTAGCCGATTCGAGCGACGAAACTTGTTTCAGCGGCACCCAAACCTGTTGGTTTTCATTGCGCGACGATTTGAGGACCCACGATTGTCCAGTTTGAGTATCCAGTCGAATGAAACAAACATCGTTTTTGAGCAAGACGAATCGTTGGCGACCGGAGTTTTGCGAATTCGCGCCATTTTGCGTGTTTGAATTCGACCCGGTTTGGCAAAACGATTCCCCAACGATTGCAAGCAGCGACAGTGCGAGAGTGATGACAATAGTTTGATTTTTCATTTGCAAGGCTCGGTTGAGTACAACCCAATGTTACCTGATTTGGGGAGGCAATTTCAAATTTGACCCGTAGGTCGGTTTCTAACGCAAGGCAATCCAAACCCGAAGCGTGAGCGAGGGACCACGTTTCACAGTACATCAGCGTAGTTGCGGTCCCTCGCTCACGCTTCGGGTTATGATTTGTATGACAAAACGGCCGGTGGGAACCGGCCCTACGAGACAACGTTTAAATTCCGTTATGATTTGATAAGATACTTGAAACGGAGACTTATCGCGCGACATGACGTTAGTACGCAAATTTATCGATTGGACAAAACCCTGCTTGCCTGCAGCCGTCGAGTATCTGGTCCAGCGATACCAACCTCAAACCACTGCTGGATTTGAATCGCGCCAATTGGATATGAGCCGCGCTGTTTGTGTATTGCCTGGTCGCCGTGCCGGACGTCAATTGCTGAAACTGCTTTCGTTAGCAGCAACTCAGCGCGATCTGGTGTTGGTCCCGCCGCGAGTATTAACAGTTGGTCATTTACCTGAACTGTTGTACCCGATCAAAAAACCGTTCGCATCCGATTTTGTTCAGACGCTCACTTGGATTTCAGCACTGAAACGACTTCGGCGAACCGCCAAAGATTTTTTTTCATCACTACCTGACGACAACGATTTGTCATTGTGGTTGGATTTGGGCCACTTGCTGCGAAAAACTCATCGTGAACTTGCGGCAGAGGGACTCGATTTTCGAGATGTTGTTATCCGCGCGGAAAAGATTCCAGGTTTTACCGACACCAATCGCTGGCGATTCCTCAGACGCCTGCAACAAAAATATCTGGAAATTCTTGACGGGTTGAATTTGTGGGATCAGCAAACGGCCAGAAAATTTGCCATCGAAAAAAATGAATGTCAAACCGACCGAGATATCGTCTTGATTGGAACAGCCGATCTCAGTCGCGGAATTCAGTTGATGTTGGATCAAGTCAACGACCGGGTGACGTCGATCGTATTTGCACCCGAAGCCGTTGCCGATCGGTTCGATCATTACGGATGCTTGATCGTCAATCACTGGGATCAGCTGCGACTGGAGATCGAAGACGAGCAGATTGAAATTGTCGATGGGCCGGCCGACCAGTCGGCAATGGTGTTGAGTGTATTGAACCAGTGGCAAAAACAGTTCGCAGTCGATCAGGTGGCGGTTGGCATCCCCGACAGCAGTCTCGTACCACAGTTGGGACACGAACTTTCGCAATCCCAGATCCATTGGCGGTGGTCTGGCGGTCATTCAATCAAAAACACTTCGACGTTTCAATTGCTGCGCGCCATGAGTGCGTACCTGGATGGAAAACGGTTCGTCGATTTTGCCGCGCTGGTCCGACATCCAACGGTTGTCGCGTGGATTGAACGACAGGAAATCGTCTCGGCGCAAAACATCGATTGGCTCACGCAGTTGGATAATTATTTCCAAACTCATTTGCAGCCCAAACTCGGGTTTTGGCTGGGCAAAAAAGAAGATTGTTCTGCAATCAAAACCATTCACACGTTGGTCGAGAAAAAATTAGGCCCGTTGTCGAGGCCCAAATACCGCAAGCTCAGTCAATGGGCCGCGATGATCACACAGATTTTGAGCGAATGGTTTGTCGACGTCGAACTCGATGCTGACGACCCGCAGCAGCATGCGGCGATCGAAACACTGAGCAAGATCTCCGAATTCTTGGGCGAATTTCGCACGGTTCCCGATTCAATCTCACCTTCGTGTACATCAGTCGCTGCGCTTGAGCTGTTGCAGCTAAATCTCGAACGCGAATCGATTCCCGATTCACCAAATCCTGCGGCGATCGAATTACTGGGGTGGTTGGAATTGCCGCTTGATCTGGCGAACGCGACCGTCATTACGTCATTCAATGATCACGTGATCCCGCAAAGTCAAAATGCAGGACTATTGTTGCCCAATTCGCTACGGACCAAATTGAATTTGGTCGACAATGCTCGACGCTATGCCCGCGACGCGTATGCGATGAGTGTATTACTTGCCGGGCGGCAGGAATTGAAATTGATCGTGGGCCGGCGCAGCCAAGATGGTGAACCGCTGATTCCGAGCCGGTTGCTGTTTGCAACCCACCGCAATCAAGTCGCCGAACGTGTTGCCAGACTGTTTCGCGAAGGCCGCAGTTTCAAAGTGGTCCATCCGGATTCTTATGCACCGCGAACCGATCGGGGTGACATCATTGTTGCGAAACCCAGGCCATTGGCGGCTTCGCTCAAACGCATCAGCGTTACCGCGTTTCGCAGCTACCTGGCATGTCCGTATTATTTTTATCTCAAACACGGGCTTAAACTGGAAACGCTGGATGATCAAATCAACGAACTGAGTCCGCCGTCGTTTGGCAATGCCATTCACGACGTACTAGAAGTCTTTGGTGAAAGCGAATTGCGGAATAGCACCAACGCCGATGAGATCAGATTGTTTTTGCGCGAACAACTGAAAATTTATTTCGAACGAATGTTTGGAAAAATCGTCATGCCGGCCGTTGAGATTCAGCAACAGCAATCGAGAATTCGACTCGATCATTTTGCAGATTGGCAAGCGCGTTGGTGCAGCGAAGGTTGGGAAATCAAACATTCAGAGGTTGCCACCGATGGCGTGTTCCTGAGTTGTCCGCAAGGTCGAAAAATGGAGTTGCGTGGGCGGATCGACCGCATCGATTTCAACGAGCGGCTGAATCAGTGGGCAATCTTGGATTACAAAACTGGTGATCATGAAACGCATCCCGCTAAAAAACACCGCGATGCTCAAGGCAATTGGATCGATTTACAACTGCCCCTGTATCGCACCATTGCGCGGCAGCGCGGTTTGTCACCCGAGCCGTTTTTGTTGGGATACATTGCGCTGCCCAAGGACGTGAGTTTGATCGGCGCCTATTTTGCCGAATGGACCGACGAAGAGTTGGACAACGCGGAACAAGTTGCGTCGGAGATCATCGGCAAAGTTCTCGATGAAAAATTCTGGCCGATGGCCGAACCCAAACATCCTTTTCGTCGCGATTTTTCAGCAATTTGTCAGGATGATGTCCTCGACCGTGCGGTGGAAGTTTAACTCGAGGAACTGGCGTGCAAGAATTTCCTAACATCTTGATTCGAGCGTCAGCCGGAACTGGTAAAACGTACCAGCTTTCCAACCGCTTTATACGTTTGCTGAACTCGGGTGTTCCTCCTGAACAAATTCTGGCCGTTACGTTTACCCGCATGGCGGCTCGGGAAATTCTGGATCGTGTGATGCAACGCTTGGCCGATGCGGCGATGGACCCGCAGAAATGTACCGAGTTGCGTTCCGCGATCGATGATCGAACACTCGACGAACCACGCTGTATCGATCTGCTCGAACAACTGACGCGCCAATTGCATCGATTACAGATCGAAACGATGGACAGTTATTTTTCGAGATTGGCGCGCAGTTTCAGTCTGGAACTTGGCATCTCACCCGGTTGGAAAATTGCCGAAGAAATTGAAATTCGGCAAATTCGAACGGAAGCGATCCAGGCGTTGTTGCGGGACAACGCTTACGCATTGTCTTCGTTGCTCAACATGTTATTCAAAGGTGATGCGCAGCGCAGCATTACAGCGCAATTGTTGTCATTGGTCGGTGAATTGCATGGCCTGTTTTGTGAGTCCGACGAAGCGGCCTGGAAGAAATTTCCCAGCTATCCGATCCTCGAAATTTCCGAATTGAAACAGGCTATTACCGATTTCGAGCAGGTTTCGTTGCCCAAGGATTCGCGGATCAGCAAAGCGCACACCGAGGAAATGGGTTGGGCCTACGAAAAAGATTGGGAAGGGTTTATCGCCAAAGGCAACGTCAAAGCCATTGCCGCTGGAAACACGACCTATTATCGAAAAGAGTATTCGCCAGAAACGCTGGCGATTTACCGACGGCTAATTGACCATGCTCGAGCCGTGCTGATCAAAGACCTCGAACAACAAACCGGTGCAACCTATAAACTGCTCGAATTGTTTGATGCGCATTATCGACGATTGAAACAAACGGCGCGAGCGTATCGATTTGACGATATCACTCACCAACTCGGTCAATTTGCAAATCTGAAAAACTCTCACACTAATGCTTTTCGATTGGATTGCAAAATCTCGCATCTGTTGGTCGACGAATTTCAAGATACGTCGCTCGACCAATGGAAAGTGCTCGAGCCGTTGGCACAACAACTGACTGAGTCTGACGAACAAAAATCATTCTTTTTTACCGGCGGCCCAACATCGTTTTTTTGCGTCGGTGACACCAAACAGGCAATTTACGGCTGGCGCGGAGGCCGGGCAGAAATTTTTGATGCGTTGCCATCGCAGCTGGATAACTTGCAGGAAACGTTTTTAAACAAAAGCTTCCGTTCATCGACGCCGGTGATTGAAACGGTAAACCGCGTATTTTCAAGCCTCGATCAGCACAGCCAGTTGGGTCGAGGTGCAGCTGCGGTCCAGGCGTTTGTCGAAAATTTTCCGCAACATGAAACACAACTGGCTGATTTGCCGGGTTATGTCGAATTGGCAACTTCGCGATTTCGCAATGCCGAGCAGCACGAACCGTACGCTTTGACGGTCAAACGGTACAGTGCCAAATATATTCAAGATATCGTTTCGCGATGTCCCAATCATTCCGTCGGCGTATTGGTTCGCTCCAACGCATCGGTCGCCCAAGTCGTTCACGGCTTGCGCGAGTTGGGAGTTCCGGTCAGTGAAGAAAAAGGCGGAAATCAGTTGACGGATTCGTCGGCCGTCGAGTTAATCCTGTCCTTGATTAAATTGGCAGATCACCCTGGAGATCGAGTAGCTCGTTATCACTTGGCGACCAGTCGACTCGGTGCTCAAATCGGTTTGACCGATTTCGACGATGACTCCTCAGCTTTCAAAATTGCCGAAACCGTGCGTCATGAATTGATGACCGATGGCTACGGCGCGACAATTCATCGATACGCGCAGATGTTGATGGTTCATTCGACGAACCGGCAGCGTCGCCGATTACAGCAGTTGGTCGAATTGGCACACAATTACCAATCGATCGCGACATTGAGACCGTCTCATTTTATTCACTTTGTCGAAGACAAACGCGTGCCTGATCCGATCCCGGCCCAAGTTCGCGTGATGACTGTCCACCAGTCCAAAGGATTGGAATTTGACATCGTTGTTTTGCCCGATCTCGAAAACAAGATTGTCGGACAATTCGGACCTTGTGTTTATCAGCGCGAAGGTCCGCTGTTGCCGGTCAACCAGATCAGTCGCCGTTGCAACAAGGAAATCCGCAACATCTTGCCCGACGATCTGTTGAAATTGTTCGACAACGCCAGTTTCGAAGATGTCACGGACGAACTTTGTCTGCTGTATGTTGCGATGACGCGAGCAGTTCACGCGATGCACATCCTGGTTTATCCGGGGAGAGTGACCAGTCAGTTTACCAGCAGTTTGCTCAAGAAAACGCTGACGGATGAAAAAGAGTTGCAGCCGCAAAAAATTTATTATCAATGTGGCGATGATAATTGGTTTGAGCGAGCAGTTGCAAAAACTGACGACGACGATGACGAGATGATCGAGTTGTTGACTATTGAGCAGCCAATTCAGTTCGAACGCAGTGAGTCGCAATTTCACGGTTTGCCGTTTATTTCGCCGTCTCTGGAAAACGAAAAAAAGAGAGTTGAAGCTTCATCGCTGTTGAAAGTTGAAAACTTGGATGCACTGACTCGCGGAACACTTTTTCACCGCTGGTTTGAGCTGATCCAGTGGGTCGAAGACGGCTTGCCCCAACATTCCGATTTGCAACGCGCGGCTGATTCGCTGCAACTGGGAAACCTCGATTTAGCCAGCGAGATTCGAACGTTTGAGTCGGCGGTTCAATCAGGTGAACTGCGGAAAAATCTTTCTCGAGCGGCCTACGAGAATTTGTCAGATCTCGGAATCCCGTCGGTCGCGGCCACAGGCTATGAGCTCAAAATTTTTACAGAGCACCCGTTTGTTATTCCACAGGCAGATGCATTTAGTTTTGGGACCATCGATCGTCTGGTTTTGATCGTTGACGGCGACCGAGTCATTGCTGCCGATATTATCGAATTCAAAACCGATTTGATTGATCCATCTGATCGCCAGTCGATTGAATCAAAAATCGATCAATACGGCCCACAGCTGTTTGCCTATCAGCAGGCGATTGCCGCTGCCCATGGGTTGGAATCAGAAATGGTTGCAACTCGGCTGGCTTTTGTTTACTACGATCTGATCCATGCCGTGGATGCAAACCGTTTGCAAATCGCCGCGAATCGTTAGAATATTTTGCGATTTACAGTATTTGATTTTTGAGTGATTTGCACGTGCCAGATTTTTTTGACAATATCGCCGAACATTGGCATCAGCGCGCGCCGGAGTTGGCAGTCTGGACGTTGCGAAATCTGGTCAATCGCACGGATGTTTGGGGGCGTTATCTCCAGGAACGTCATCGGACGACAGCGGCCGGGATTAAGAACAACGCGATTACAGCGCCGTTTCGAGACGAGCGCGGAAAAGTTTTTCTTGGTACGTCGTCGCTGGAAAAGCATTTTCGCGCCAAAAACGGTGGCGGAGTTTTGGGACTGCACAGTGCCGGAACGGATGGAACCTGTCGTTGGTTTGCCCTGGATATCGATTTGCACGACGAAGATGATTTGTCGGTGACCCGCGAAGGAAATTTTGTGGCTGCAAAGAAATGGTATACGCGGCTGCAAGATTTCGGCTTTGATCCGTTGCTGTTCGATTCCAATGGCAACGGTGGATATCACATTTGGGTGATTTTTGATCAGCCGATGCGTGTGAAAAGCGTTCGACAGTTTTGTGAAAGGCTGGTCGCCGATTTCGATCGTATTGGCCTCGATGAACCACCTGAAATATTTCCCAGCGAATATCGCCACAATCATTATGGAAGTTGGTTGAGGATTCCGGGGCGGCATCATTCACGTCGGCATTTCACCAAAGTTTACGATGACGAGCCGGGCGCCGATCAAGTGTGGCTCGATGGTCATGAAGCGATCGATCGTATCATCAGGACGCAAAAAGTTTCTGTCGATTTGGCCCAGCGGCACGATATTGAATTTCGCAAGCGAACGGTTTGTCTGGATTTTGACGGCGTCATTCATTCATATCGTTCCGGTTGGCTGGGGGCGACGACGATTCCCGATCCACCCATTCATCGTGTCAAAGAAGCCATTGACCGTCTGCGGAAAAATTTTCGAGTTGTCGTTTTTTCCGCCCGCTGTGAATCTGAATCGGGCAAACAAGCGATCGAAAATTGGCTTGCTCAAAATAACATCGTTGTCGACGAGGTTTGCATGCACAAACCTCCCGCCATGGTCTACGTCGACGATCGTGCAATTCCGTTTCTGGGGGATTGGGACGAAACGATCTCAATGATCAATAATTTCAGACGTTGATTCTGGCTGCGAAGAACATAAAAGGGGTCGGGAGTCTTTTTCACTCAAACCAGATTTTCAGTTAGCCATTTCGTCTCGTCAGCATTGTGATGCTAAACATCCTAAATCAAGAAAAGACTCCCGACCCCTTTTATGCCTCAACACTCTTGATCTACCCGTGGGCGGGGTTGCAGCGTAGGCCGAATTTGTTGACGACTTCGAGCAGTGTTTGTTTGACGGCGTCGGGCTCGATGGGTTTGCTGATGTAGCCGTCCATGCCGACATCTGAACAGCGGTTTTCGAACTCTTTGATGACGTGCGCGGTCATGGCAATAATAGGTTGGTAGTTTCCGCTGTCCTGCTCGCGCTGGCGAATTGCCTCGGTGGCTTCGATTCCATCCATTTCGGGCATTTCGATGTCCATCAAGATGACATCAAATTCATGATGTTCTAATTTACTCAGGACTTCCAATCCGTTGTTGACAACTTCGACAGAATGGCCCATCAGGCCGAGCAAGCCTTTGGCAACTTTCTGATTGACTTTAGAGTCTTCGGCCAACAGGATTTTCAATTTGACGTCATCGGCAGCGGTTTCCGAAGTGTCGTTTCCATCCCTTGTTGTCGATTCCACAGGTGCGTCGTTCGTAGGTTTGAAACTGTTCACAAATTTTTCGTGCGTCAAAGGTTTGAGTAAAAATCTGATATGAGACTGTGTAAACCGTTCTTGAGCATCAACGTTTTCGCTATTGCCAAGAATCACGATTTGTTTCGATTGATAGATGTCCGAGTTTTCGAATCGATCAAACAACGCTTCGACCAGCGGATGATTCGTTGATTCAACAATCACCACGTTGGCGTCTGACAAGTCGAGCGCGTCGAGTTCCAATCGCGGACGATCCGCCAGACTGACGGCGGTCACTGTGCTGCATCCCAGATCGGACAGGCGTCGTTTCAGAACGGTTGCGTTTTGTTCACCACAGGTGATGACAAATGCCGAGCGGTCCGCCAATTCTTCGATCGGTGCAGGAGTGTCCGGTTGTTGGCAAGGGAATTGTGGCGTGAAATGGAATGTGCTTCCAACGCCAACTTCGCTTTCAACCCAAATCTCGCCGTCCATCAGTGAAATGATTTTTGCGGAAATGGCCAGTCCGAGTCCGGTGCCTCCGTAGCGTCGTGTTGTCGAGCTATCGGCCTGTTGGAACGATTCAAAAATGTTTTTGGTTTTGTCGCTGGGAATACCGATACCGGTGTCGGCGACTCGACAGTCCAGACCGACGATACCATTGGCGAAGGTTCGAGTTTCAACCGATACAAAAACATGTCCGGTTTCGGTGAACTTGATGGCGTTACCGATCAAATTAATCA
>JANQLU010000101.1 GCA_028280445.1 Pirellulaceae bacterium
GTGCATCGTCTTGTTATGCCACCATCAGTCATTTGTTATCCTATAGTCCATCCCAAGAGCGCGGAGCTGATCGGCGGCCATTTGTTGATGGTTGTCGGCGTTGGACAGATCCATGGTAGCCGTTCCGCCGCCAAACAAGAAGGAACGGTTTTTCGGTTGGCACTTAGCCGTATCAAACCACGAGACGATCCACTTTTGGTCGGTTCTGCATAGAACGCCAATCCGCTCGGAAAATATCCATCGAACATTCGAGCGGTGGCTGGTTTCACCATCGAGTACTGAACTGACAGAACATCTATCGGGATGCATCGAGAATGGGAATACCTTAGCGAGAGACCATTCCATTGTCTGAGGGCCATCGTCAGTGTCAGCGACCAAGCAGACAAAATCTGTCTTCGGCGGCATCCCTCGGATTTCCGCGGTTACTTCATCGTACGGGTTGAAGAGCCGATAGCCACCATAGGCAACGCCAAGAATGACCGCGATCAGCATCAACCCAACGATGCGCCATATTCGTTTCTTCCGAGTGGCCATGAAGCGTCACTTGTCATAACGTCTACGATCACCGAGCGGCGCAGCAATCGTTGGGCACAGTGGGATTATCGTGGACCTGAGAATTTTTCGTACAGAGGCACTGGGTAATTGAATGCTCTGCTGAAAAAATTCCCCGCCACTAGCCAGGCGACGGGGGTAGGGTTACGCGGTATCCTCAGCCAAAACAACTGTGGCGAATAATTGCGCTAGCATGATGGCGAGGGTACAAAATTCAAAACCAGTCATCTTTCGAATCCTTTTTCTGAATCCCCAAGCAATCAACCCTCGACTGACTTGGGGCGATTGGTAAATCGCACCCCGCGATAGGCTGACTATACGGTTACTTCAGGAGTTCAACAATATTCATTTTTTGCGTTGCCAAACCTGCTGCCATCGCCGGAGTCTGTTTGCCCAAAGACGAATGCACCCGGCAAAAATTGTAATGAGCGATATAGATCGCCTGCATCGCAACATGATGCTTTAAACTCTTGCTGTGGGCTGCTGTCAACCGTGCGAATCGCTTACCACTTGACAGGCACTTGAATCTTTGTGTGCCTGCTGCTGTCTTGCCTGAATTTGGATGGCTGCAAACTGGAGCGATCATTTTCTAGCTTCCCTCTGAGAGGGCTTCCGCTAGAATAGAGTTCCTAGGCTGTAATCTGCGAAAGCCGGTTATCGTTGCCCGGATGCCAAAACATCCGGGTTTTTTTGGCGATACTTAACGTCACAACCTCTCCATGTATTTTATCGTTTGCCGTATTAATGTCCACCCATAAAACATTGGATTGACAGATTTTATGGGTGCCCATAAAATGGGTGTATGATTAACCCAAAAAGTAAAGAGCCGCGACGAGGCAGGCCACCGACTGGCGTGACCAAAAAACGCTACTTCCGAATGGACGATGATTCATATGCTATTGTTGTAAAGGCTTCCGAAATCAAAGGTGAAACAATTTCTGAGTTCATACGGCGCGTGGTTCTAGCTAGTGCAAACCGAACGGTCTCAGCGAACAAGAAACAATAAACGGAAGGCGTGGGAATCGAACCCCACGGGCGGCAGCCCGGCCCTCAGGTGGTTTATAAGACCACTGCACCGACCAAGATGCGGGACGCCTTCCCGTTTTTTTAATCAGCAAAAGCTCGGTGTTTTTCGTAAAAAACGACAAAAGCCGATGAATCGCGGAGATTCATCGGCCTTGGTTCTTGATTCACCAACCATGGTGCTTATACTTATTCACGTACCCTACCTTACCTTTCTGGTGCTTGCTGTGTCCGGAAACAAAAATGGTACACCGGCAGGGACGACTGCAACTCGTCCCTGCCAATTTTTATTCTACGATCTGCTCTAACTTCTCTTGAGCAAACTGTATCCCGCGATTGTTAAGCGAGTAGCGTGACCCTTTTCCACTTCCACCTTTGATGATGTAAATGTTGTGGGATGCGGGGATATTTCTATCGATCCTGTCGATTCTCAACCCCGATTGCTTTGCAGCTTCCATGATAGTCGTCGATTTCACGGCATCTTGCTTTAGCAGCTTCAGGTATCCATAGAGAATCAGGATAATTGATTCCGCATTCCGTGTTTTCACATTTGATGGCAAAACAAGAAGGGAAAGACCATTCTTGTCCTTGGAGTAGACGCGAGTCCAAATGTGCTCCATGTCGTCAAAGCTCTCATCAGTCGGCAATTCGTTTTTTGGATTTGAATCCGACTGATTGTTGCTTGTTTGCAGCGTGACAACGCTATTGTTTTTGATTGCCTCCAGCCACATAGCGAAGTCTTCTCGCACGGTTACTTCGTCACCTTCTGCACTAAACCTCTCACCATTGACTGTGGTGTCAATCTTGTATTGCCTGGGTGAAACGAGCGGAGGCTGCGGCTGTGTTTCTTGGGTGATAACATCATTGAACATTTGCTGTGTCCTTTCAAAAAGAGACTTTGCCCGGCTGGACTGCAACGCCAACCTATTGAGGCTAGAACAGTATCTCAGGCCAGCCAGCGCCGCAAAAGCCCCCTAATCCGCAAAACCTACAAAAAGCCAAAATTTTTACCCGTAATTTCAAGGCGGTGTTCATCCGTGTTCTTTTTTAATCCGCTGGAGATTATTTGGTCCGCAAGTCGTTGTTATCAATTGACTTATGGCGTTTTGTACATTTTTATAATTGGCTGCTGTACCGTTAGTGCCGCAAATGGCGGGCGTGCCGATGGTGGACACTGGTGGTTTTTTAAGGGTTGGTGTGTAACTTTGTTCAGGTGCTAGTTCGTCCGTGTTCGTTTTCAATCCACTGGAAATTTCTCCGCTATTTGCGCAAATTTTTATTCAACTCATGCACCAAACTTCGTACTGCGTCTTGAGGAGGCACTTCCATTTCATAGCCAATTTCGGTCATTTTAACCATCAATTCTACCGGCTCCATATCCTGATACCCGTCGATTTCCTTGGCCCATTCCAGCATGGTCTTGGCCTCATTAAACGACACGTCCGGTAGGGCAAAGATGGCCGCGCGCTTGTGGCCCGCGTGGCTTATTCTCTTGATGGCCCCAGCCTTGAGAAACCTGTTAAGGTTTGTGTAGATCGTCTGGCGTGACCATTTCCGGTCTGGCTCTGCTGATTCCAGGAATCCGCAAACGTCCGTCAGTGTGAAGGGCTTGTCCTCTGGCAGGACAGAGTAGATAAGGTCGGTCAGCTTGTCTTTTCCGTTTCTGGATCCTGGTCGAGGTGGCTTGCGTGGTCGTCCGTTGAGTGTGGTTTGAAGCTCGGCAATCTTCTGGATCGTCTGGCCAAATTCGGCCTTGGCTGCCTTGATGGTTTCGTCTCATTTCTTCGCTGCCATCTCGCGAAGTTGTTGGAATGCATCGTTCATGCCGTACAATGAAACGGCAATTTAAGAAAGGTTCAACCGTGGGTTAGCCGGGTCCACGATAATCCCACGGCGCAGCAATCGTTGGCTTCAATTTCACACAAACACCACGCCGCCTCGGTGCATCGCTTTGTTATCTTGCCATTGGCGACTAGTTACGCAGCCATGCACGCAACAGAGGCCGCCATGTGCAAATAGTATCCGCCTGTCGTGACGAAAGTCAAACCCGCAACCCACCAATGCCAGTTTGGTAGTTTTCGAATATGTGTTTCTAACATGCATGCAACGGAACATATTGCCATGAGTGAAATTGAAACAAATCGATTTTAGACACTAATCAGAGGGACTTGTGCGCGCCCTCGATCATCTCAAAAACAAAATTTAGTAAAAGATTTTGTCGCTTTGAGAAACTACTGTATTGGTGCTTCGCAATCCAACTACCGCAGAAACAAACTCCAAAAATCAGGGTGGAACGAAATGGTCAAAATCAAGCCAATTATTCGCTGTGCAGAACATGAGTTCGTCAAAACGCATCTTGGTGTAATCAAACGGATGCTCATCATGACATGGATGTTTGCTTCTGTTTTTTCCTTTCCTGGAGCTGTCTTCAGCCAGACAACGGAAACCAAACCATCCATCAAAATCGACGTTCAACTGAATTCAGACCCGAAGGTAATGGCGTGGGAAGTGCATCTCAAAGCCAAAGATCTCAAGATTTCTGATGGCCATATCGAATTGCGTCTCCAAAACTGGGGCACTTGGGATCGCGCTGATTCATTGTTTTTGAGAAATTTGTCTTGCAACCTGAAATTCAAAAAAGTTGACAACAAAATGACGAGGCTCCGAGTCGAGACTCCCGCCGATTGGAACGGAAGCCTCGAGGTTAAGTACCAGATATTGATGGTGGACCGATATTCGCAAGCACGCAAACATTTTGGCCTGATGCCTTGGTATGACCGCCATTATGGGCGCGGCTTTACTTCAAATACATTGATGGAGATATTTCACAAAGAAAAACCCATCAACGCGAATCGAGAGATCCAATTTCGAGCGGCTGACGATACAACGATCGTCAGTGGTTGGGGAAAGCGCTCACGGGGTACGCATGTCATTCGACGAAATCAACCTATCGACAATACGCTGATCGCTTTCGGTACTCCCACCGATGTTGCGGAACAAGACACGAAGGGTTCCAAGATAGAAATCGTGCAGTTTGGCAAAGGTGACAAGATTGCCGGTAAGCTTTTACCAAAAGTCGCCGATCTCGTCGCGGCTTATTCGCGCACTTCAGGTCTTCAGCTGAAGCAACCTGTTAAGATCTATTTGACGGATACCTGGGGCGGCGGTGTCAACGTTGACGGTGCTATGGAAGTTGGATATGACCCAGGCAAAGGATTGGTGCCCCGAATGTTGATGACGGTGGCGCATGAACTTTATCACGAATGGCTCGGCAGTGGTTTCGTGCCAGTCTATCATGCGGAATCTGTTTGGTTTAAAGAGGGATTTACAGACTATCTCGCGCTTTGGCACCTCGCGCATGTTGGCCATATCAGTCACCAACAGTTCTTGGATCGGCTGATTGAATTGAATCGAGCAGTTCAAGCGAACACTGCTCTCGGCAAAATCTCATTTGGAGATCCGAAAGTTCGATGGCGAGACGGTGACGGCCCGAACGAGATGATGGCATACCAGGGCGCCGCACTATTGGCTTTCTTTACTGACGTCGAGTTGCGAAAACAGGGTAAGCCAGGAGTTGTTAAAATGATATCGGATTTCCACAAGCTGAATCGATCTGTCAGCAACTCGGACATCAAGAACTGGTATTACAAAAATGGGCTAAAAGACTTCCACAAGACCTGGATCGAAAAACCAAACTTTCAGAAGCTGTTGCCTGCACTGGTTTCCATAGGTTGCAAGGAAACCCGACAACCCGCTTCAGTGCCCTACGCTGGTATGCAAAACGATAACGCTGGTCTGTTTGGGAAAATTGTAGCAGTCGACCCGAAAGGAGCTGCTCAAAAAGCGGGAGTTCAAGTCGGTGACGAAATTTCGGGATTTTGGCCCTCGGTCGCAAGCAGGACCGACGTCAAGATCATCAAGGAAAAATCGCCCAAATACCCCTATGGTCTGACCAGTTTTGAGCCCAACAAGACCATTCACTTTAACGTCATCCGAGACGGCAAAGAAGTTCGGCTCAAAATTGACCCCGTTCCCACAAAAGGCATTGCATATCGCAACAATATCGTCGTTGCGGACAACGACAAATTTGTTTCATTTATCAAGCGAAAGCAAACATCCGAGTCAAAAAAACAGCCTTGAAAATAAGGTCTGATTACTTCTTGTTTTGTTGAAGCTCGATTTTGCCACGCAACTGCGCGATTTGCGATGACGTTACTTTTGCGCTGGCATGAGCTCGCTCAAGAAATTCTTTAGCCTTATTCAAATTTTTAAGTCGGTAATGAATCTGCGCAACGGCAAGACATGAGGCCTCGCTAAATACCTGATTTCCGATTCGTGAGTAAGCGGCGACGCCCATTTTAAGCAAACTATCAGGCGCGCCACTTGAATCCGCAATTCGCCCGATCATGTTGTGCAAGACATCATCGTCTGGTCCGCTGACGGCTGTTTTTGCGATGGACTCGGCAACTTGCGTGGCGGCATCCCAGCGTTTGCGATACAGCAGATTTCGAAATACCTCAAGCTTCGCCTCCAGGTCGATCCAATCTTGGCCAACGTATTCGTTTACAACTGCGTTGATTGGTTTATTTTTGCCATCACGGATTGCTCGATAGAGCTTTGCTTCCAATTTGATTCGTTTGCGAAATTGTTTATGGAAGGTGTCTCGGTCAAAGCGACCGTTCAGTATTTCCGAAAGGACTTTCTCGAGTTTTCCGTGCCTGACATTGAGATTGCCAAACCATTCGACTTTACCTGTTGCGCCGACGATCACGGCACTTGGCATACGAGTTAGGCCGAATGCGTGAAAAAAGTCATCATGTGTGGAGCCGTCGGGATCAGTAGACACCGAGTAGGACATCCGGCTAATCCATTTTTGCCCGTTAGGGCTCTTGTGTTCGAGAAATTTCTTCAAGTGATCGATTGGCTCTCGGCTAACGGCGACAACGGTTACTTTTTCTGCATACTTTTCCTGAAGCGCACTCGTTCGATCGACGGCTTTCAGACACGGTTCACACCAGCTCGCCCAGAAGTCAAGAACATAAATCCTCCCAGGTTGGTATTTGGTAACTGCGTCGCCTTGAATCCAATGCTCAATGTCCAAGACGGGCGCGCGATCTTTCTGCTGGCCACTGATTTCCGAAAATTGGCCATGAGGTGCGATCAGGATAACCAGAGCAGCAAAAAAGCAAGACTTTCGATACATTGTTCTTTCTCCGTGGCTATGCTGCCAACTTCAGGATCTGTTCGTCGATTCGAAACTAAAAAAAAAGACCGTTCATTCAGTGTGCGGATGCAATCTGGAAGCTATTTTTTTTGACGCGCATCATGAATCAATTTCATGGTGCGTTCCATGACTCCATCTTTTCCGGAAAGTATCTCTTTGACACGAGGCCTGATCTCGATATCGGGCCTGACTCCGCGCCCGACTTCATTCGCAGGAATGTCCATCATCTTGTAGCGAATCAAAGGAATTCGGACGTGGATTCTACTGTTGGGCAAAATAATTTCCGGAAGGATTCCGGCCGTGCAGATACCGTAACCACCGCAGGTTTCAGTACCGATCAAAGTGCCACGTCGATGGCGTTTCACATAAGCTGGAAATTCCGCCCCGGAAGAACCGGACCGTCCGTTGATCAGCACCCACACTCGACCGCGGTAGCGCTTTTTTGCGGGTTGCCAAGTTGCACCGACTAGTGGGTGTGAAGAAATGTAGTGATCCAGTAATGCACCCAGCCCGCCAGGATTTCCGAGTCCTTCAAGTTTGTGTGCTGGAACTTTGGCGTATTCCGAAAAATCTTCAAGTGCCAGTTTGAACTCACCTGTTTCGGGCACGTTCGTCGCGACACGAGAAAGGCGTTGATAAGTTGGAAATGGTTTCTCCGCCAAGTGTGCAAACAAATCTGCAGGTGACTCGTCGAGCCCTCCCGGGTTGTCCCGGACGTCGATGATCAAGTCCCGGATGCCCGCGGTTTGGATGGTTTTGAATGTTTCGGCAAACCGGGTTTTGAACCAATCGCCGTCGCGTCCAGGCTCGTAAAATCTTGAGATTTTCAGTCGTGCAATTTTGTCTTCAAGAATGTTCAGCACAACGGATTTTTGTTTACTGGGAGGGGAGAAAGATGGATATCTTTTCTTGCGTCTGGACTGTCGTGTTTCGTAATTAATTCCCTTGACGACGATCGTTTTTTCACGACCATGTTTCCTGATTAATAACTTGAATTTTTTGCTCGGTCCGTATGACCAGCGATAATTCCAGAGGAAAAGCGGCTCAATCCGCTCTGAAATCAGTGAAGCAGAAAATCCATCGACAGCTTGTCGGTCGCTCATGAACGCAATGATTTCCCGGGAACTACGATTGTTGATGGCCAATATTTCTGTACCCGCGCTGACAACTGAGTTTTCTGTCAGATCACGGACAACCACAATTCGCCCTTCCGCAATCGCGACACCAAACGGAAGCAACGTGTGGTTTGCCATTGCGCGGCGTGTGGATTTCACGCTTGGCCTTGCCGACAAATGAAGACATTTGAATTTAGCGAGGACTCGCGACACATGAGCCAATAGTTCTGTTTCAGTTAATTCAGTTTTTGCTCCCGAAACCGCTTGATCGAGAATTTCAAACGCGTCCTTTTCGCTCATGTACAAATCCAGCGAAGGATGCAATCGCTTTAATCCACTTGCCAATACCGCCAAGTCTTCTTCGACCTCCTCCGCGTCGAACTGAGGTTCCGATTCAATCCTTTTTGTTTCTTGTCCGGTATGTTCTTTGTTCGTCGCGCAATGATCAGGCTTTGTTTCTTTGTATCGCCATGCCGCGGAAAGCTCAGAAGGCGCGAAGCAAAACAGGAAACTCAAAATGATGTAGACGCATAATAAAGCGAGCCTTGTTGATGCTGTTTTGAACATGTCTGCTCTCCAAAATTTGAATGGAGGTGATTGTGTGCCTGGAACTCACTGGTTCCAGTCGTGATCGATCAACGCGTTAGAAAACGGGTGACATCATCCAAAAGACGGCGTTGAAATCGATGCTATTATTGTATACAATATTGAATGCAATACAATCCTGAGGGAAAATCTCTTGCCAAAACTCGTCAAAAATATAGAAAACCGCAAAAGCAAGCGCTCGGTGCGCGATGAGGCCTACCTGCGATTGAGAACTGCCATCGTCAGCGGTGATCTCCCGGCTTCGTTTCCAATCCGCGAAGTTGAGATGTCCAAACGCCTGAAAATCAGTAGGACACCGCTCCGCGAGGCACTGTTCCAACTTGAACGAGAAGGTTTTGTTGACTCGCAGTTTGGAACCGGCTTCAAGGTCGCCCCACTCAGCGTTCGAGAAGCGGAAGAACTCTTCATGTTGCTCGCACTACTGGAGTCGTTTGCGGTTGAAAACTCACGTGAGTTCTCTTCATCGGAGATCGAACAACTTCAAACGCTTCATCAAAAAATCTGTGATAGCCAGGGCCCAGAACACCGCATCAAGTTCGATGCGGAGCTTCATCGCTGCTTTACGGCAGGCTGTTCAAATAGTGAGTTGCACAAATCGCTCAATGATCTTCGCGACAAGTGTTTTCGTTATGAATGGTTGTATGGAACTTCGGAGACGAAAGACCGATCGTGCCGGGAACACGAGCAAATCATCGAGGCGATCACAGCCGGAGAACAAAAGAGAGCCGCTCGTTTAATAAGGCGCCATACGGTGGATAGCATCCCCAGACTGGTCAAGATTATTTCACAACATCAATCCAACTCACTGGTAGGATCTAAGTAGTGTTGATTAACTGTGTGCGGCGAGGCGCTAGCTGCCGGTGAACCCTCAAATACCGGCGGCTAGTGCCTCGCCGCTCAGCTCAAATTCACAGCTTTCCGATTTAATTAACGCTAGTTTAGGTGTATTAACCCAAGTTGACGATTTCTAGTGTTCCGCCCAGCCGCGCGTGGCTTGCCACGCTCAAAATCCTGGAGTCAAACATGAAATTTAAATGTATAACATCTCTCGCTTTACTGACGCTTTGTTTACTTCCAACATTCAAATCTTCACTTGGGCAGCAATCAGAAAGCGGCACAGTTCCTGAAAAACTTGACGCCGTATTTCGTGCCTATCACAAATCAGGGCAGTTTAACGGAACGGCCCTTGTCGCGGTCAAGGGTAAAGTCCTGTTTCGACGCGGCTACGGACTGGCCAATGAATCGTGGGGTGTCAAAAACGAAATTGATACTCGGTTTTTGATCGCTTCGGTTTCCAAGGTGTTCACTGCGACGGCAATTTTACAACTCGTTGAATCAAAGCAAGTTGATCTGGACGCCAAAATTGCAACTTATTTGTCCAATCTTCGAAAAGATGTGGCCAACGCGGTTACCGTCAAGCAACTACTGCAGCACACATCAGGAGTGAAGCGGGAAGTTTTCGAGGAGAGCAGCGACCGTGATAGCCCGCACTCGACGCGGCAACTTTGGGAGGGGATCAATTCAACCGGATTGGTTGCGACGCCTGGAAAACGTCATGGGTATACCAATACGGCCTACACACTTCTTGCCTTGATTGTCGAATCCGTTACCGGGCAGCGATTTCAGGACGTCATCCACAAGCGGATTTTTGTACCAGCCAAAATGACCCATTCTGGTTTTAATGATCTGGCTCGTATCGTTCCCAAATTGGCGTCAGGATATAACATTTGCATTGACAGCCCAATTCGGCCTGAAATTACCGATCCGTCGAACTTCCTTGGTGCCGGTGGCGTTTACACGACGGTGGACGATTTGTTTCGTTTCGATCGAGCACTGACAAATGAAGTTATTCTATCTGCTAAAACACAGCGTCTGGCGACGTTGCCGGGACCCAAAAATTGGGGGCTCGGTTGGCAGTTGCTTCCTTCGGGAAAGCACGACGATGGAACTCCGGCGTTCGGTATGTTTCACAACGGAGATGGCGGTGGATTCGCCGCGCATTTCAGCCGATTTCCGTCAGAAGGTTTTGTCCTGGTAATGTTATGCAACCAATCTGAACTCGCACGGACAAAGATTTTCCAACAAGTTGCCAACGTGCTGAACGATGGTAAACCTCGACCTGCCGAGCCGACGGCCTTTCCCAAGTTATTTCCACTGATACTTCGCCGCGATTTCACGGGGGCAACTGAAAAACTCCGTCGCTTTCGGACTGAGAAGAACGTTGGGCAAATACCGGCCGCTATGCATTTTCTGCTCCAAGGAAACATGCTGCTTCGACTCAATCGAGTTAAAGATGCACGATGTGTTTTCGATTTCATTAACCATGCGTTCCCAAAATCCACGTGGGGCCATCTGGCGTTGGGGAACCTCGCTGAGGAAGAAGGTGATGCCGCCACCGCTGAGAAGCGATACCAAACGGTACTTAAGATGGATCCGAAAAACCCCTGGGCATTAAATTATTTGGCTCGTCTTGCAAATAAATCAAAAAAGAGCAATTCAAAAAATAATGTGAAATAGGGATACCCAAATTTTTTGAGGTTCGCCGGATAAAACGCTCATCAAAGTTCTTCGCTTCGATACAACGCAGGCTCCTGACCTCCGGTCCAACTGCGCTTCTACGAGTGCCGTTGATTTCTGTTTTGTTTTCCAAAATATACAGTCGCGTCACTTCAAGTGAATTGTGACCAAGAATGTCTTGAAAGTTCAATCTGGGCCAAACTAATCTGCAATTGTCGGGACTGGTGATTGTCGAATTTGATGAGTCTTTTCCGAATTCTGTTGACGACTGGTGAGCAAAACGCCAACTCGCATTATTGGTAATTCTCCCGCCATATTTCAAAAACAATTTAGGATCGTGTTGTGAACTATTTTATTCGAATTCCTGCGTGATGTTTGAAACTCAAGTAATCTGAGTGAACCGATTTCGCGGTATCGGCGGGAAACATTTTGTTTTTCCGAGGTTCTAACTAACACTTTCTACATTGAGCAACTAGATTGGTCGTACTCATATTTGTAAATGTTGTCTAAATCTAATTCCGGTTATGGCTGTCAACACCAACAACAAAGAAAGACTTTCACCCAACGAGTTGAGCTATGGATTAGTCGAAAATGTGTCTCCAAGTCATGTGCAAATCAAGGACTTGGTGACCAACGAAAAGCAGATTATTGAATACATGCCTGAAGATAATCTTGAGGAAATCTTCACTGAGATGTTAGGCCTTGGTATGCCTGTCATCGTGGTTCCTGGTGAGAAAACAAAATCAACGACTCGATTTTTGGGGTCGCTACCCTTTGTTGTGGCGGACTTCAAAAACAAGGATCTTGGCCTGATTGGAACATTCAAGGGCGCAGATGCGACCGAGTTTTTTGTAACTAAAACTAACCCCTTTTTTAAAACGATTGTCAAAAAAGTTAGGAAGTCGAAAAAAGAGGAAACGGAATACTGGTTCGCCATTTCCGATGTACGCCTCAAATCAAATGGGAATCGTCAGTACGAAATACTCAATGTTTTAACTCAACGAGAACAAATCAAATGTGACGCCAACTTTTTTGGAGTTCCTGAGTTCGATGAGCTGGCAGTGGAACCTGTTAACGAGCGAACTTTGAGAAGACTGTTTCTTCAAATTCAACGATTGTCGACGAACCCATCAAGCGGACCTCTGCAGGGAATCCCTTTTCTGTATGTCGCTAACGGCTGCGAAGATCGCTGTCACGAGATGTGCCGTATTATTCTGCAGCGACGAATTCATCCGATCAAAGTTTGGGTCTTTGAACCGATGGGGCCCATCATTTATGACACGCCCAACGACCCAGACTGTCGAGTCATTTGGGCGTATCACACTGCGCCTGCTGTCGCAACAATTCATGGCTACCGAGTCATCGATCCTTCCACAGACGATGAACCTGTTTCGGTTGCGCAGTGGTATTCAAAGTTCCGAACCAGCACGACGCAATTGCATTATTCATCGCACCACGTATACAAGATGCTTGCCAGCTTATGTCCGTTTCTAGCTGATCCAAAATACGAAATGACGGAGGAAAGACTCCGCATTTATCGAATCAAGCTACGGTTGGATTCCATCCTGTTTGGCCCACCCCCCTATCGTCACTGTTTGATTTAACCACGAATAAAAGGAGAAATTTGATGTTCCAAAAAATTTGGATCGCTTCGTTTTGTTTATTTGGCCTCCTGATTGCCTCTAGCAATTCACTGAATGCCCAATGCTGTTCCAACACGCAAGTTCTGAATTCGAATTGCTGCCAAGCAAGTACTTTGAACTGCTGCTCTGTTTCCGTTTGTTCAGATTCATGTGTTCGACCGCGATGCAGACGATTTTTGCGAAATCGACTGATATCGAATACTTATGCAGAATGCGTAAGCATTTGCACCAGTCCTCCACACAACCAAAGTCAGGAATACTGCGGTTTGGCATGTTCATTGGATCCGGATTCGTATCAGGCTACTCTATTGTACCGATTGAAGAGATTGTTCCGCCGTAATCGCTAGTTATTTGTGACGCGTTCGTTTGATTCACCAAGGGGGCTACTGTCTCCTTGGTTTATCAGTTTTTTAACAGGCAATAACGCGAGGCGAAATCCAACGCCCGGCATAAACGAGAGTCGTGGCGAAGTCGCATCGAGATAGCCGATGACACAACTTTTATCATCAAACAGCGAACCACCGGAAACAAAACACCTTTTTTTGTTGGGATCAATTTTCAATTCCCGTTTGGTCGTACGAACATATTCGCACAAATTTCCAGCCATATCGAACAATCCATTTCGACTGGGAATTTTGGTAAAAGGCTGCCTGACCAATTGCGTATAGTCATTGGTTTTTGTTTGTTTCACAAAAACCGAATACCGTTGTAAATATTGTTTGACCGAGTCGTCACCGAAAAAATATTTCGTGTTCGCCCAACTTCGATGAGCAAGTTGTGATTCCGCTTCGCTGGGAAGCGAAAATGTGAATCCGCTCTTCGATATGACTTGGTTCGAATGATTGAGCCACGAGATCAGGGAATTGGCCTCGGCGTAGGTGAAACCGAATACAGGTAGCGACTCATTCTCGGCTTGAAACAGTCCCATGACCGACGGCATCTTGCGCAGCTTTTCCTCAAGCTTCCATTGCTTTCCGCTGGAATCATTAATAATGTCATCGGCATCGGGAGATTCGTTTTCTATCCAATGCCTGGCCAACGTAAAAGACGCTTCTGAATCGGCGATCCAGAAATCATTTTGAACCACAGCAATGGTATCTGCAGAAAAATATTTCTCGACCCTCGGATATAATTTGGCTTTCCCTTGACCTCGCTTGTAAGATCCCGCTTTGATTTTTACAAAAGTTTGACAGATCCCAGGTGCAATTTCGATATCCCACCATTGGAAACCTGGCTTGGGCGCCTCCCTTGGCGAGAATTGCTCAAAGGGAATCTTCCAACTTAAAAGCAACAATTTTACAATCGCATGAATTCCGGCATCGGGATTGGTGAGGTAGCTGTCTCTCAAATATTGACTCCACCAGTTCTGTTCGTCGGCGGACCAATCATGGAAGTCATAGTTTGTTGCAGCAACGAGCAGACCAAATTCAAGGTCACCGTCAATCGATTCTCTCTGCAAAAAATCAATCAGTTTTGTCCTGGGCAACAATTTGCGAATGAGATGGGAAGTGATCGTTCCGGCAGTTGGGTTAGAACGATTTTTAAACAGTTCACTCGTTTTGGAAGGACGTTCCAACCATAACTCGGCGATAGCGAGCCGCGCTTTTTCATCCGGAGTCAATCGGTCTAACCTGGTTTTCTCTATTACCTGCAACGCCAATGGTTTGGATTTGACTAGCTGTTTCATCAGGAACCGACATTCGTCGACATCGCGACAACGATAGATACCTTGAACTAGTGTTTTTGTTCGTTGTTCGTTTGAGAAACCAAAAGCCAACAGGGCGGCTGAGATTCGAGGGTTTGACTCGTCAAAAAATGGATCGTTTCGGATCAATTGTTCTACAAGGTCTTTGGATCGTTCCAGTTCTGTCAGCAGTTCTGAAGCACGTTCGGTGGGTTCGCTGATGTACTGTTTCAAATTGGAGACAACTTCCGAGCGTTTTTTCAGAGTAGCCGCTTGAATTTGCCAGATGACAATAAAAACAATCAACAGAATACCAGCCAAGGCAGTAAATCGTGACGCGTAGAATAATGATGAGCGTTTCAAAAATGAATTTTCAACGTCATTCAGTTGGCTTTTTTTGAGTCCAAAAATCATTGACGTAAAGTCGATTGGCGAAGGTAAAAATCGATCTTCTTTTGTTTTGTGCCACAACGGCGCCAACTCTTCCAATCGCAACTTGGCGCGGCCTTTCCATGTCTCCCGCTTTTTGCTGTTGAGCCAATTTCGAATCGATGGCACGAGATAGTCGTGAGTCAACTGGCAGTAGTGATATTCATCGGCGGCGTCTTCCTGCGAATCTCCATCTTCTCCCTCCGGACTCGTGCGAGTCATCAGACGAAGTTTGGAATCCATCGTGTTGAGCAAGGATTCGAATTGGGAATCATTTAACTCACGCAAATTATCGCGAAGTTCGACAATTGACTTCATCGGAGCGCGGAGTTCGGCATCGGAATCCGGCAACATCAACTCCAGTAGTTTTTTGACGGCAGCATTGATCGGCCGGGTTAGCGAATTGTCGGTTCCTTCACCAAATGTTTCCTCGAGATACTTTTCTCCGACACCCGCAAATCCACCGATTCGATTTAATTCGTTGGCTGTCCATTTTCGATTTTTGAACATTTCCGAAAAAAGTGTCAGATGAACACAAATAACACGTCCGTTCACAGCAAGTCCGGTTGTGACCGAATCGAGGAAACGATTTTGTTTGGTCGTTAACTCGTCTTGCTGGGACGGCAGGCGGCCGAGTGCAAAGCCGATTTTGTGTAATACTTTCCTGGAATGCTCAGTATCAAACAGGTCGATTTTCTGTACGTTTGCTTCTTCATTCCAAGTCACACCAATTTGTTCAAAATATCGACTGGCGTCCAACCAGAAATCATCTCGGAACGAAACAATACAAAACAGATTCACTCCGTCACAATGTCGAAGAGCATCAGTCAACAACGAATCTGTTGTGGTATGTTGAGCCGACATCCACTGTTCAAACTGATCGATCACAATAAGAAGTTTTGGCGTTTCCAGTTGCCAGATTCCGTTTTTCAAACCGTCCAACAAACCCGGCAACGAAACATCATCAGGAATGTCGTTGTTCAGATTTCTCAACGACTGTTCGATTCGTGAGACCGTGTTTTCCGTCGTCGATTCAACATAAACGGTCGTGACAATATTTGGATCAATTCTCGGTAACAAACCAGCTTTGATAAAAGATGACTTTCCGCTTCCACTGGGTCCAACGAGCGCTCCCACTGCAAACGATTCTGTGGTTCGAGCCAATTCAAGCTTTTGCTTCCAAAATTGGATACTATCAGGGATACCATGTCGATCTCGTTGACCGGGCAGCAATTGCAGAAATGACTCTGAGTCACGGGAATCAAACGGCCGCAGACCGCGGAGAATCAGTGGCGGATCCAGATGTTTCTCCCACTGGTCGGCGAATTCAAGCCAGGAATTCAAGTCATCGCGCAACTCGGCTGCTGAGTTGTATCTTTTTCGAATCGTCTTGTTCAAGCATTTTTGGCAAATTCGTTGCAATTCTTGATCGAGTTCTGGTCGGACCATGCAAAGTGGTTTCTCATCGCGGGTTTTGATTTCTTCGAAAACCTCTTCGGGTGTCGAGCCGAAAAACGGACGCCGTCCCGCCAGAAGTTCGTAAAGAACCACTCCCAAACTCCAGATGTCGCTACGACCATCCATTTGATGAGCCAGCCCCATGACTTGTTCTGGTGACATATAAGGGGGTGAGCCGCTACGTTGCCCTTTCAGTCTTCGCTGTGCGCTTTCATGGATCGCCAAACCAAAATCGGCGATCATCGGTTGATGCTTGCTGTCTAAAAGAATGTTTTCAGGCTTTAAATCGCGATGTACCAGTCCTTGCTGATGCGCGTACGCCAAGCCATCGGCAATCTTCGCCAACATGCTGACCGTTTCTTTTGGCGTTTCGGGAGGGTGTATCCTGATCGAAGAACCATCAACAAACTGCTGTACGACAAAATGAGTTCCCTCAACGGAACGAACGCCGTATGACTTGACAATGGCAGGGTGGTCCAGGTGTCGCGCAGCTTCCGCTTCCTGTTGTAATTGACGCAGCTCCTCTACGGTGTTCAACGATTTGTAAAGTGGAAACTTCAAAGCGTAATTAATACCGGTTTTGACATCGACCGCTCTGTACACCACTCCGAATCCACCTTTGCCGATACAACGGGTGATCTGAAAGTCTTTGATTTTGTTTTGGATATTAGAAATGTTGTTGGCGATTAACTCAGCATTGTCGTGATCAGAGAATGATGCGACATGAGTTTGTTGAAGCGATTGGATTCGTTCGAATCCTAAATGAATCGCACGGGATTCGTTTGGGAATCGCTCGTGGTAACCCGTTTGGCACAAACGTTGGGCGTGAGTATGTCGGAGGTCAATTTCCAACAAAATCAATTCTTGGAGTGAGTTTGGACTGTATTCTGCTTCAGAGTCAATGAATTCTTCGATGGTGAATTGCGAGTTTTGAAGCCATCGTTTTTCGAATTGATCGCAGAGTCGGTCGATCAATAAACGTGCTTGAAAATCATTATCCATAGGACCTGAAAATCATTCCGAGGACTTGCTCAGAATTTCACGAATCAGACTCAGTTTACGTTCAACCGAACGAAGACTCATCATCATTTTTTCGGCGATTTCGTTGTTTTTATAGCCCTGAAGTTTATCAATGGCAATTTGGCACATGACATCGTCTTCCAACAAATCCAGTCGCGTTTTCGCTTCCTCAGCAAGAATAATCTGGATTTCCGGTGGTGCATCGACACTGGCAAAATGATCCATTCCGTTCAGGTTGTCGTCTTGTTCCGGTCCAATGTTTGATTCATTAACAACGCGACCACTACCGTTGCGTTGATTAAACCATTTTCGTTGTTCGTCAATCGCGCGACGTTCGGCCAGCATGGTCAAAATCTGCCACAAGTCGTTTCGATTAACTAATCGTTCAAACTGCTCGGGAGTTTTTTCAAAAAAATTATAGAAAGCCATACTCGCAATGTCTTCGGCATCCACAACACTACATTTAGCGTTAGAAAGTTTTTTGTTTGCAAATTTGACGAGGCGAGCCACAAACCGATGCCAGATTTTGCGTTGCGCTTCCGGGTCTTGCGCCTTGAGCTCTTCGATCCATCCAGTCACCGATCCAAAACTTTGACTGACCATAAATCACTCGGGATGAAATGTACTTGAAGAAATCGTTGCCAAACTTTGTAGCAAGCAAATGTTGGCGGCTATCATCATGCAACAGCGAGTTACGAATGTAACTATTACGATTATGAATCTCAATTAGTTTAAGTCAAACATTTGTCAAAATTCACAAATACTGGCCAACGGATAGAAATGGAGTGCAACGAGGATGGGTTTAGCAGACAGGCTTAAGCAGATATTTGATGAGATTGCCAATTCAGCGAAAGAAGCTTCAAGTTTCGTCCAGGAGCTAAAGATTGATGAAGAAAGCGTGCCATCAGCCAACTCTTGCTGTATCTGTATCCCCAAAACTCTCCCCAAAATCTTGTTAGTTGAGGCAGCCCGATTGGCAGCGGAGATTCGGCCGGACAATGCACCCAAATTTGCAGACCTCAACGCCATTTACCCAGCTGGGGAAGCAATCCATTGCGATCTTGTGGCCAATCATACATCCCGATTCTGGGAACGAAACCGGAAGTCTCTTTCGGTCAGTTTTCATGGTGATCTGTCGACTTCCACGAAATCTCGAATTCTGGAACAAATGAACGTCTGGAATTCCAAAGTGGACGGAATCCTTTTTCAAGCGACCAACGGTGTTGGTGAAGTGCGAATTTCGATGGAGCGCAATAGCAACTGGAGTTATATCGGAACCGATGTCCTTTTAGTCCCAATTGAAAAGCCGACTACCAATTTCGATGGGATAGAATCGATGGAATGTGAGCGAACGTTTGCCAAACTCGTCCAACATCACACCGGGCACCTGCTTGGATTTTCTCACGCACCACTGGCTGAAAAGGCTAAAAAACACATTAATATGCTGAAACTCTACCAGTATATGCAGATGATTTTAGGTTGGGATAAACGTGCCGTTGACTTGTGCATGTTTCAAAAAAATCCGGAAGTCGAGTCTGGAATCATGACTTGGCAACTTCCGAATTTTGTCAAGTTGTCCGACGGTTTTCAGATCGGGCCCGGTCATATTACGGACGCTGATTTTTTGAACTATCAAGCAATTTATACAGATTCTGACAGTTGCACGCGCGACCACAACGGAACGATTTTTTGAGAATTGTGTTACCACTGATGAACGCTAATGCACGCCCAAAAATTTTGCGTCTAGCGGTCACGCCAGCTTCTCAAGGGAAAGTGTTCCGAACTCGCCAAATGGACCGTCAAAGTGAGAAGGATAGACAGCGTTCAAAAACAAATGTCATTTTTTGAGCGTCCTGAGTAGTAGAAAGTCAAGTCCCTACCTTTCTAAAAAAAATCTGACGGTTTTGTCAACGATTTTTCGAGATCAAAAAGAGTTGGAAATTTGGTCCAGCAAGTCAACGACGCTTTCCTACGATGAGGATCTGAAAATCATGAGTCAAACCACAATCACATCGAAAAACCAACAACAATTGGCTGCTGCCTTCGAACAATGGATGACAAATGAATTGGACAATGAATCGCTGGCCAACAAACTAGGAGTAACCCACGAATGGGTCGATCAATTTTCCATCATTGTCCAACGCTATCAGTCTGACTTGCGCCAGTCGGCAAACAACAAAGTCGAAATGATTCCTTTGTCCGTGGGGCAACCGGTGGAATCTGAAGACGAAATTGTTGCAATATTGGATCGGATTACAATTCAACGTCTGTTTACTGACAGAGAACGACTTGAAACCCGCGAGCAGGAGGGAACTCTTTCATTCGATGTCAACGGTCAGGGCTCCGTGATTGCCTGGAAGCGGCCGTTAGTTCAGCGATTTCCCAGAGTCTGGGGACCCCTAGATGACACACAAAAAAGACTGCTCTATGCAGGGGCACCAAAAGGGTTTCTCGATTTTGATATCGTTCTTGAGGAATCCGACGAACCTGAGCGAGAGTTTTTCGCACGTATTGCTGAATTGCTCAAATCGGCCGCAGCAATCACGGGTTTAATTCCAGCCTACGGAACCGCGATCTCTGCAGCACTTGGACTTGGTGCCGCCATCGCCCAATTGATCAAAGCTCAAATTGACGATGATGCGGAGCTCCGATTCGTTGGAACACTTGGGGGAGAAGATCTCCCTTTGAAGTACGGCACCTATCTCGTCAAGCGAAACGCTTTTGGTGGCAGTCAACCTGAAATTGAAATCACCATACGAATTGAAGAATTCGTCAAAGAAGAATTACCGACGGCGGTCACGATTTTATTAGACAGAATCGAATTTCAATCGAATGGCGGGAGGACAATCAATAACCTAAGGTTCGAAGACCGTATCGTTTCCGACTTGACGATCACCAAGACGCCAGCTCCTACTACCAATGAAAGCTCAAGCGGATCAAATCCACAAAACAATCCGAAGGAGTCTGAACAAAAATCCAAACCAACGGTCAAAACGCTGAAAATTGATCGTCCTTATTCCGGTGAAAATCAAGCCACGTGGAATGACACATTCAAAGTTCAAGAGAAGCTTTTGTATGATGGCGAATGGGGCATCAACTTGGCTTTCAATGTGAATATTTCTGGTGTACCACGTGAAGTGAACGACAAAGAATGGATGGCCGTTATCAACCAAACAAGCGCATTGGTAACTTCGCTGGTTTCCGATGAGCAACAAGAATCCGTTCGACGAGGGTTCGAAATTGCGGAAGCAGCACGGTCAACGGTGGTCAAGTTCTTACCGACCACCCGATTTGTCGCGTCGACGACCAGTCTGTTGTTCGTGGGACAGTCGATTGACGGTCTTTATCACCTAAATCGAAACGAGTCCTGGCAAAATGTTCCGGTAACTTTGAATCTCGGAAACTATGGCTTCGTTCAATTTCATTTGAAAGTGAAGTTAGCCTTTTGAGTCAATCAACCTATTCTACAACTTTACACGGTCCACAGATCAATCAGTCTCCCAAGGCACGCTATAGAGCGAATTCGCACGACTCTTGCAACATGCGACTTTACTGAATGTCCAACACAGATTGAATGTTGTTGTACTGGCACGTTTCGCGGTTTGCTTGTTGTTGTTTGACAATTCCTGTTCATTTGCGATGATGCAGGAAACGATCGTTCGCCAACCTCTCCAAAAACTGTGAAGCAAATGAATAAGAATCAATCCAATCAAAATGACGATGATGATAAAAAAAAATCAGGGAAAAAAATTGTTTCGTCGGAAAAAAAGGATCCCAACAAAATCTTGAATTACTGGACTAAAGACAAAATCGATAGCGCAAAACCAGTTCCTCAGCCCAACAAAAAGCGACCGAAGGATTCGGATTAGTTGCCAAGTACGTTTGTGCGAAGAGTGTCATTCAGAATAGTTTCCATGAAGGGTTAACGAAACTCGTCCAGGCGAACACTTTTTCAACTCCAAAAAAAATCTGGCGGTAAGCGAAAACGCTTTGCGAGAAAAAGATTGTTGCTTTCAACGCCATCCGATTTCGGATGCTAACAATCTTTTTACTTTGGAGTTGTAATGACTGCGAAACTCAAAATCTCAAAGCGTCGAAAAGCTCGCGCCCGACAATCCCTCAGATACTGGACGAAAGCTAGAATGGCAAGCGCAATCCCCATCCCGCTTCGGCAAGCTCCTGGCGAACTTCTGGCCCAGGTACGATCTTCTCGCGGCACGAAAATTGTTCAACCGGTTCCAGCACAAGGTGAAAATCGAGTGCGGGCCGACACAAACGAAGTGTCGGATATGACCGTCCCACCATACAGTTGGGCTGGCAAACTGTTCATGCGAGAAGGGAACAATAACTACGTTGGCAGCGCTTGGGTGATTGGCTGTCAGGCCATTTTCTCGGCGGCTCACTGTTTATATGACGATAACGGCACTTTCTTCGATGATGTCGTTTTTCAACCACAATATCGAAACGGAAATTCTCTCGGTTCCTATGCCGTGGTTCAATCTGCAGTCGACGAGCGCTACACCGATTTCGGAAACGACTATCTGAATTATGATCTTGGTATTGGCATTCTTGATCGTCCCATCGGAAACGAAACAGGTGTCGCAGGTTATGCGATTAATCCGATTTCGGAAATCGAACTTGACAATTACGTGACGGGAATCGGTTATCCAGCAGGCCCACCATTCGATGGCAGCAAAATGTTCAAATCTCGTGGCCAAATCGTACGAGATTCTGCACCTGGAACGACCCAGGAACGATACTATGGCGCCGAAAATGACATGACCGGCGGCTGCAGTGGTGGTCCCTGGGTTACCGACAACGGCGTTGTCGTTGGTCTCAACAGCTTTGTATTTGTCGGCGAACGCCCGCAAATCATGCACTCACCTTACTTCGGTCAAGGGTTTGCAGACTTGATCGATTGGGCTCGCGATCTCGGGTACGTCGATGGCTGTGATGATGTGGGTGGCGGAACTAACGACGACAGTGACGTCAACGTCAGTACGATTCGTGAAAATGTAGATCAGATTTATGAAGCTCTCGAGCAAATCGACAATGAAATTGGCAGATAGTGGCGAGAAACTTGACATTTCCTTACGCATCTAACCCCGAAGGAAAAGACCTGGTGGCGCTGGCCCCAGGTCTTTTTTTGCGCCGCACGGTTATGGAATTTACAACCTTCGTTTTCGATAGGTTGGTTGTTGAATCACAGAATCCCGGTCGGATTTTGCTCGGGCACGGGCCTGTTGAGTGTTCGTCGAAGGTGCGTTTGAGATGCTCTGCAATGGAAATGAATTAACTTCCAAGTCCTGTTGTCCACCGTGAGTTGTTCAAGGCCGTCCACTTATCGCAGGATTCCGATTTTCGATAGGTAGGCGGTAATCACAGGTTCGATCATGAAACCATCGCCGGTATCAGGGTTTCGGTAGTTGTGGTTGCAGTCCTTGATCACATGCATCGTGTGATTCTTTTTGCCACCGTCAATAATTTTTTTTAACTCGGTAATGCACAGATTGGTGGGGATCACATCGTCACGACTTCCAAAAATCCACAGCATCGGAATTTTGGATTCCTTGATCACCGATCGGGGATCGTAACCCAGCGGTCCTTTGAAATTATTTGTCAGCCGGTCGGCTTCCTCGAGTTTGATACCTCGCGCAAGTAAACCAGCGTGGTACATTTCCTCACCATAAGAAACGGTTGGGCCTTGACCATGAACAATGAAGGCGACCCCTTTCGTTTTGTTGGCTGCCAAAGGCATGATCCAACCGGCCTGACTTCCACCCATGAAGCCAACTCGATCAGGATCGATTCCCTTTTGTTTTCGAAGCCACTGAAAAGCGGCTGCTGCATCACTGGCCAATGCATTCAGTTGGACTTTGCTCTTCGCAACCGTAACTTTTTCGTACGTTCCCGTTGACTTTCCACAACCACGTTTGTCGTAGGCCAACACGGCCAACCGGCATCGAAGTGCGATACTGATATAGAAATACCACTGATCGCGAATCGTTGTTCGGCCAGACCCGTGGACGAGCACGACGGCAGGGCAAGGCTTTTTTGCATTCGGTGGCATAAACAAACGAGCATTTAATTCGACATTTCCCGCCTGGATTTTTGCGTCTTTCCTCGTCGCGTGAGCCTTCATGGTTCCGATGATGGAATCTCCATCGCGTTTCAGCTTTGTCAGTGGTTTGTTGTCTGATGGCGTTTTTGTTTGGGCCTGGCACTCAAACGCGATCGCTGCTTGGCCAAGTAGTCCGGCAAAAACAATCGCGCACGACAAAGGAAAATTTGCTCGTTTTCTGAATTGCTGATACATCGGTTCTCCACAAAAACTTGATGAACTTACGATCTTTCGAATACTAATTTGTCGAAACCATGAACCGAGTCGCCAATTGAGAACTGCTGGGTTCGTTACCTGCCAGTGGTTTTACCCACCCTCGGTATTCCCAACCGAAATGTTGACCGATTCGCTTCAGCTCGGTTTCCGGAAACTCATAGATAACTTCAAAAAAACCGGACCGGTTGCGGTCGTTTTCCGACATGGTGTCCCATACTCGAGGCGCGAACAGGACGACGGTTTTATCGCGCAAATCCACGGGGATTTTTCCCGATTTTTGTTTGAGCACCCGCGGTTCGATGTTGTAATGGTCGTCGGGTAACAATTGTGTCAAGTCAGCTGCAATGTTAAATGCCATCGATTCATCAAATTCGCAAACCGGAATGGTAAGCTTGCCACGAGCCGGACGAAACGAATCAATTTTTTTTGCCAAATCAAGTTCCGGACGAATCGTTGCAAACAAGATATCATTCAACCGGTGAGGCCAGCGCCTACGGACTTCGTTGAAATGAAAATAAGTTGCGATCATCGGGCCGCTGGGTGGTTCACCTTTCCGGCTTAAACACCACTGGCATGCTTCGACATTCAAATACGCCGCAACCTGTTGCGCGTGATCTTTGCATTGGGTTTCACTGCATTCGACGATATGTACAGTGGGCGCTTTGAAGCTTTCCTCCACAGTTTGTTCGGTGATTAGCTTGGCTAATTGAGCTGGCTTCAAGCCGAACTGTGCGTGAGCCGCTTTTACCAGATTTTGGATAAAAAGATTGAGGTCATCGGATTGATGGGAACTTGCACTTTTAAATTTGCTGATGACCGTCGTTCCCCGTGCGCCGTTGCTTTCCACTAAGCCTTGTTTAGCGAGTTCCGAGTAAGCATGTCTTACAGTGTGAAGATTGACGCCCCATTTTTGAGCAGCGTCGCGGACAGTGGGTAATCGGCTGCCAACGTCGATGACACCGGTAGCGATCTGATAGCGGATCGACTCAGCAATTTGATGGTAAAGCGGAATCGGACTTTTGTCGGGTTTCGGAGCCATCAATCTATTGTTATAGAACAATAGAACAAATGCAAGTGCTTTTTTTTTTGATTTGTTTCCCAACGTTCTTGCCACAGGTTGGCCCGGTTCCCACCGGCCAATCCAAAAAAAATGGCCAATCCAAAAAACGGCCGGTGGGAACCGACCCTACTTGCTTGCAGTCAAATAACAAAGAGACCACGTTTTAAGCGGTTATGTTCAGTCGCGGCCATCGGCAGATTTTCGCTCGTGCCGCTTGAGAGCGACTACTGGCAGCGTTATCGTGTCTGCGACGCTCGAGGCCAAGGCGTCGACGCCAAAAATCCATTTGTCGAGCGCAAAAAACGATGGTTCCTCACCTGATTCTTGCATCCACATGATGTCGTTACGAACACCGCCGTAGAACTCTGGCGTCGGATCAGCTGCCGGCCAAACACTGTGGAAGTCACTTTTCCCACTGAGATTCGCGAACGTTCCACATCCTGTTATCAACGGGACGAGGAGCAGCACAAGGGTTAGAGCAGCGGCATGTCGCATTCGGATTACCTTTGAAGTTAGAAGGGCAGCTCCTGAACGAGGTAATACCGCAAGCCCTTGAGAAACACAAGCTCGATTCGAACCGCATGCTTGATTCGTCCTAACTACAAATCGTACATTGCGACGTACACTTCGAAATCAGGTTCAACAGCGCTATCCAATATAGAGTTTTCCAACAAGCTTGGTCTTTCTCACTGTTGAGCCAAGATCCGATTGAATCGTTTCCGACAAAACGCCGCTGCCAGTTAAACTCGCAACCTGACTGGTATATATAAAGCCCCGATGATTGAAGACCTGACCCTACAACCAGCGCGACCAGCCCAATTCTGAGAATTCAATCGACCAAGCCATGATCCTTTTGTGCCGCTTCGGCTTGCGTGGGCTAGGTTTTTGAGAGCACATCAGCAACACAGGTGATCAATTCATGGCCAAAGAAAGCCCGAAGACTAAATGGAGTCAAAAGCTGCGCAGCGCGCTGGGACGCACCAAGTATTTGGCGGGTGCCCCGGTAAGATGGCTACAAAATTTTTCGGTTCATCCGATCGGATGGCTGCAAGGCGGGCCGGCTCCCGCAATTGCTCGCATGCATCGGCTCTATGAATTGACACCGGAAGTAGTGCTCGCCGGTTACATACAGGGCGCTTTCCCTACCGGAGAACCCAATGGTTCAATCGTCTGGCACTGCCCAGAGGTACGTGGCGTCATCGATCCGGCCACCGTTCATGTTTCGAAACGGCTCCGCGGTTATCTCAACAAGAGTGAACTCGAAATTCGTTATGACGGCGCATTTGCTCAAGTGATCGAGGGATGTGCTGATCGGGAAAAAACCTGGATCACTCAAGATATCAACCGGGTTTACCAGGATCTTTATGCAATGGGTTATGTCCATTGTGTCGAGGCATGGAAAGGCGACCGCCTGGTTGGCGGTGGTTACGGTGTCGCCCTGGGCAAAGTGTTTTTTCTGGAAAGCATGTTCTGTCGACAGGACCATGCCAGCAAGATTGCTTTTGTCAGTCTGGCTAGAAAACTCAAAGCGGATGGATTCGTTGCAATCGACTGTCAGTTTTTAACCGAACACTGGCGCCGTTTCGGAGCAGAGCCGATGGCGCGGACACGTTTTCAATCAATTGTCACATTGAGCCTGAATGCTCCGGCAAAATTCTCGGCGGTAGTTCAGCGAGAAGAAACAGAAAATGACCCGTATTTTCATCAGGCAGTTTCAGCTGTTTGATTTTTCAATTCCTTGCTGCAACGTCACGCGCAAAACGAACCATCTGGGTCGCATTACAGTTCGTTCATGCCCGCATCAACGAGACAGCATATTCGAGGCTCAATGTTTTGTTATGTTTGCATGGTTTCTGATTCACGAACACTGGTTTGTAGCGATTATCGAATTACACGTTTCGCAGATCTCCCAAATCGTTTGGACAAAGCAACTCGGCCAGATCAATTCCGAATCTACGGCGTGATCTTGTATCGCTATGACTTTGCAACTGTGGTTGTCGCATGATGGGTTCATACACTGGTTGTCAGGGGCGCCTTGTACAAACGGTGGTTCGTACATGCAGCTAATTACGTCCTCGTACGACCAACTAGGGTCAGGCCCATCTTCTTCTGAATAAGAACACCGATCTCGCGCCAAAATCAGGGCCTTGTCGAGTTGTTGACGATTCAATTCGTCCCAACCAAAGATTCCCTTGAATGACAATGCGTCGTTTGGGTCGCGGGGATCATATGGAACCCGGGAAAAACAAGTCTGGGCCAACGGAAACGACTCAGGCGCATCCCAAGGCGGCCAGTTGTGTTCTTGATTAAAAGGTGATAACAACACTACTTCGGAATCTGATGAAACTTGATAGCAGCATTCAGTTCCGTAATTGAAACAGTACAACAGCGGAAGCCAACGAACACCCGGGACATCAAGCGACACTTCGGGATCAGTGAGATCGATGCGATAAATCAGATGCAGCGGCATTGGTGCATCAATAAAGAACAACCCAAAATCAGCCGGGTCACCACCGAATGTGTGTGCGAAGTCGCCGTTCTGACCTATGTCATCGCGAACGATTGATTTGGAGTTATGTTCAAATAGCGTTAACGGCATTTCTTCAACTCATGAACTGCGAATCATTCAGTGTAGTTGCTCCAAAAAAGTTAACAGAAGAGTATGTTTTGCTAAGTAGATCGAATGGGAAGTGATTCGTAAACTGCGTTCAGGGGTATAGTTCGATTGGTGCCAACTGAGTCAAGGCGATGCACGTATCTCGAATCAAGTCAATCCACGATGGTGTAGGAACTTGACAAGTGGGCTTGGTTTGTGCCTTCGTCTTCAACGCATAAATTCTCAGGGTTGTATTCCGGTTTTTCACGTATCCTTTGCGCCACGGAACTATGAATGTGTGCGGATTTGTCAATGTACCTTGTGCGACCAAGATTGAATCTTGGCCGGCGAATCCACCGGGTTCCTTGTACCTCGTCTGGAACCGCAATCCAAACAAGCTTTGGAAAAATTTCCGCGGGCCACCATTTCAAAACCAGCGAATTGTGTTCTGTCATCAGGTAGTCCGGAGGTGGAGAATCTAATGCGGCGTCAACTTTGTCATTGTCAAACAGGAGCCCCTTCGATTCCGCCTCCTTGATCATCCATTGCAAACCAATTTGTGACAGACCACTTTCACTACTGGGGTAAGCGCCGCCAACATCTGCGTGCGCTCCCGCAAACCAGACTTGCACCACATCCTGAGATTTCGGTTTTTGAATCCAAAGGTTTTGACGGAAGAATGCTCTGCGTTCATCGATTGCAACGGCGTGACGAACTATTTTCACGCCTGAATTTTTTGTCGTGAAATGGATCCTGACCGGATCCCAAATCCAACCGACGGATGTGACGGTATCCCAAAGTCCCAGAAAATGAACTCGACTACATTGAGCAAACGTTCGTCGGAACCCTTTGGCGATACGGAAGCTTTTTTTCGATCGCAGCTTTAGAATCCGCACTGCTTCTGGTATCAGATTTTGATTATCGCGATGTAGAATTCCACACTTTCTGATGAGCGCTGCCAACACACGGACTGTATAGGCCCCACGGCTGAAACCAAACAGAAAGATTTTGTCGCCATCTGTATAGTTTTGCATCAAGTACCAGTAGGCTTCCATGACATTCCTGGTAATTCCCAGGCCAAACGCCAAGCCAAGTATCCTTTTGAATTTCCGATAAAACGGTGTGAGTGCATTGTAGGAACCGAAAGTCCCAACACCGGGATCGTAAAAAGCTATCTGCCGATGAGGATCGTGCCTCAATACACCATACAATTTAACGACATTCGAATCGTCTCCGCCGTATTGATTGCTCGTCCCATCACAGCAGATGACGATATTTTTCCCGCATTGGTTTTGCTGATTGTCCATAGTGCATCACGGTGCAGGGCAAACCCTTGGATTGGAAGATCGGTTAGATTAGGTCGGTGGTCTCCACTTCCTTGTCGATTTTACGTTGCAAATACTGTTTTGAAAAATCGATTTTCAATTCAACCCAAAGTGGCAAATGATCGGACATTTGATGCGTCCGCCATGTCTTGTAGTAAGTTGACTTTTGTCTGTCAGTTCGTTTTTTCCCTTTGGTAGTTTTTTCGTAAGCCTTCCCCATAAATTCGATGTACGTTTTCTCATCTTTTTCTGTGAATACGTGCTCATAAATGTCGACCACACCACATGTACCTGTCCAGTCAAGCCGATCTTTCTGGATCATGAAAGCTATCTGATCGTATTGACGATTTTTACCCGCATTCGTACAGAATTCCTTGTGACTTTCAGGAATCTCGAAGCCATTGTCAGTCAACTGTTTGAAGGTCTCGTCCTCCACGTCAAATATATTGAAGTCGCCAACGAGAATCAGGTTTTGCGACCAAGCCGTTTTATCTTGTGTTCTTTTTCTGAGGAACGACGCTACTTTACCAATTTCTTCAATTCGATTTTTTGGTTCCGCTTCACTTTTGCCCCAGAGTATGTGAACCGACGCAATCATGAAGCGCGACCAGCCCGCTCTGAATCCGCAGATAAACGGTGTTCGCCAGACTTGCTCCGCATGCACAATTTCCGTCTTGTTGCCTTTTTTAACCTTTACTGACGGCAAGACCATTTCACCGGCAAGACCACCAAACGATACCTTTCGAGAATCATAAACAAATGTCATTCGTTCTTTGTTGCCCCGAGTGCCACCCGCAACATCAGTAACAATATATTTCCAATAGCCACCAAGAACTTTGAGAACACGCTTTAACCCGCGCAAATCTTTATATACTTCTTGAATCGCAACGATGTCAAAACGGGAAATGATTTCCGCGATGTAATAAATCGATTCGTCGAGGCGATCTCCGTAAGCAGATTTGTCAAAGTCTCTAATATTCCATGTCGCCAACAGCAAACGGTCATCAACGGTCTTGCCAGGAATTGAAGACAGTCCTTCTTTGAGTTTCAATAATCGCTGCGCAGTTCTTCTGCCTTGTTTTGTATTGATATCAATTGCATTGTAAAACGGCATCAATTCACCTCGCTGTTGAAGAATCAAACCCAGAACACGATATTTTGAACTTGTGACAGGTTGTGTTCAAGAAAATTGGCTAATCTTCGTAGCAAGAAATCCAAACTGCGTCCTGGAAAGCAAACATCGCGTTCATTGCAGAAGCCTATGAAAATGATGGTTGTTGATAACTTCTTGATTAGGGAAGCTTGAGGGAAAAACGGGGGAAGAGGGGAAGCATTCAGCGATGCGAAGTACTTATAACGTACATCGGCGGTTCACGCGCTTCATCGTTCGATGCGTTTTCTGTCCCCGCTAGTTCCCCAAATCGGCGTTTCACTCACAAAGCAAAAAGCCGAAGCTGCATCGGAATTGTGACCGACGCGGTTTAATGACTGACCAAGATTAAGGAACTAGTTGCCGACGCTATGTAAGGTAACGTCTGAGCTAACCGGGTGGCGGCCAGCGACTTGATTTCAGAACACGCGCTCAACCGGCGTGGCGGTTGAGCGATTTGTTAGGCCCTACCGCGCGGGATATGCATGCTAGCCGAACATATTCTGGTTCGAGGGTTCAGACGAGATCGGCAGGATCAATGAAGTTCTCGTCGAGCAAACAATCAGAAGATATTCTGTCGACTGGAAGTACCTCGATCGCAAACTCAAGTGCATTCCGGTGGGCCTGATATAGTGTGACAGGTGAGTCCCTCATGGCCAGTGCAACTTTAATAGCAAGACTGTCCCTATTCGAGATTTCGCATCCAAGAATGACCTCGGTGAGAGTTGCAGGCTCAAAAGCTACTTCCCTTTCGTGACTTGGCGCTTTACCTACCAGCGCAATCCTCCACTCCTGCTCGTAAGCCCACCTAGTGCCTTTGACAAGAGCGACCGTCTTCGCGCCTTCGATTGGATCCTGATCGGAGCGAAGATCGAATACGGGCAGCCCTTCCTGGTAGCTGACCGGCTCAGCGAAGGCGAATATGTCGTCTGTACCTTCCGCAGCAAATCCAAGACAGATTCCTCGATGACTGTCGGCGTAGTGTGACCACATGAGCTCATGGTTGTTGACCGCACTCATCGAGTAAATGAGCATCATATTCCTAAGATTTGCCCGAACAGCATCGATGATTCCAACCTGGTTCATGCCTGCAACGAGAGGGTCGTCGCTGTCTACGAGAATTTCGGCTTGGCATTCAAATGGATCGTTGAACTGATTTGGGGTAGAGAGGTAAATTTTTGATTGAGCGAGTATCGGCTTGACATAGCTCTCTCGAAGACTCGGAGAAATCGACCTATACTTATAAAGTGTCTTCGGCCGATCCATAGACGGAGTTGCAGAGTGATTCGTCATAGCAATGGTATGTCGTGAGGCCTATCAAGTTATTATCGTGCGCCGCGCGCACGTTTTTGTTCCAATCTTCTTGAAAACTGAGTTGTAGTTTACTAGAAAAACTATCTGGAATCACGAGAAACGGGACGGAATCCTGACAAAAATGGGAGCGTCACCGTGAAACTCAAGGAGCAAATTCGTGCGCACGTTTTGCGTCGCGGATACTGATTTTTTCGCGCAGGAGTTCAAGCCCTCAATGCAAACCTAGTTTGCGTCGGCCAAACATCCGATTGCGCGTTTACAGTATGCGAAAATGCGTTCAGCTTCATCGTCCGACGCGTCCTGTGTTTCCCCAGCATTCCCCACTTCGGCGTTTCACGTGCGAAACGTCAATGGGTTCTCAGGTTGATGATTCCGCAACGGTTATTCAGAATCGTCATCAGAAAAATCTCGAATAGGAGCCATCGACCAACCGAAGGCAACTGTGTTTGAATTCGATTTGCTGCTGCTTCTCAATATCAAAGAAATCTCTTCCAGCAATTGATTGATTCTGGCCAGGTCTTTGTTCGAAGGGTTTCCAATCACTCGGCCAAAGCCAAGATTCCGTTGTCGCCCCTCTGCATTGCCGTGTTTGTCTTCGATCGCCGCACCAATATCGCGCTGCGTTTGCCGATTCAAGGCGGCAAAAACGTCCAGCAAAGGATCTTTCGATGCATCTGCCCGATAGGCTTTTTCCAACAGAATCCTGCGCGCAACACAATCGTACAGTCTCTCGGTGCGACGATTGACGACTCGCTGACCAGTCTCAACTACCAAACCTGCTGTGATCAGCGCATCAATGTGGCGATAGAGCGATGAAGGTTTTAGCCGCAACTTTGCCGCGAGCTCACGAACAGCCAGCGGTCCGTTTCTGGCCAGGTGATCGACGATGTCCAGCCGAACGGCCGACGCCAAGGACTTGACCTGCTTGGGATCGGTAATCTGATGCACCTTCTTGGCTTGTGCCATTCGATTCTTTTGAGTCGTTGATTTTTTCTTGCTTGACTTCTTGTTCATGTTTTGCAATATTTGAGAATAAGAATTTTAGACTTGTTAACCGTTGCATGCAATCCATTTTCGTTGTTTTGCGTCATTCGTGATGGTTGCTAACTCTATATGGGTAGCGGTTCATTTGCGATTGCTCAACCGGCAGAGCGACGAATTGGAAAAGGGCTCAAAATGAATTCCTCGTTAGAACTTTTTGGACAAGACACGATTAACATTCTAGGTCGAACACTATTTCATTTTTGCTGGCAGGCCTGTTTGATCGGGTTGTCTGTCGCGGCGATCCTGGCCTTGATGAAACGATATTCAGCTCGGGTTCGCTATTTTGTCGTCAGTTGCGGTTTGCTTTTGATGGCGATTTCACTGGTCGCGACATTTGTTTTTATTGCGAACAGCAACCAAACTCAGGACTTGGCGCAACGGCAAGCAGAAAATACCGAGCCGACGGTTGTTCAAGATGATCCGGGAGATCGCTTGCGGGATCTCGCCGAAGACATGCGATCAGAATTTGGTTTGCCCGGCATTATCATTGGGTTCCGGCAGGGGAAACATCCGCAACACATATTAGTCGCCGGAGTCACAAAAAAAATGGACGGACGACCATTAAAAGCCAATGATCGAATGCACCTGGGCTCTGTATCCAAACCACTTACAGCTACTGTTGTCGCCGACCTTGTGGCCGAGGGGCTATTGAAATGGGACACAAAATTATTTGATGTATTTCCTGATGTCCAAAAGAAAGCACATGCCGTTTTTCATGATGTTACCGTCTGGGATTTGTTAACCCATCAGGCAAGATTCACGCCGTTTGCAGAGGATTCGGAAATCGAAAAAGCTCCAGCGTATTCTGGAAACGCTACAGAAGACCGACGCCAGTTTCTTCGCTGGGCCGTACAACAACCGCCGCAAGAAAACAGCGAAGATGACCTGCCGTATTCCAACGCAGGTTACTGTGTCCTTTCATCAATCGTGGAACAGGTTACTGGTAAAACATATGAAGAGGTTGTCCGCAAACGGCTGTTTGACCGCTTGGGTTTGCTACATGCTGGATTTGGCTGGCCAGCAAAACAGGATCCGGCTGCACCATGGGGACACCGTTTTGTGCAAGATGCATTTGAGCCCCACCCGCCCGACGATGACTATCAACTGGGTCCGTTTTTTGCAGCCCCAGGCGATATGCATATGTCGGTAGGCGATTTGCTCCGGTTTGGATCGGCCCATTTAAACGCATTTAAGGATGCCGAAACGCCGTATGATCGTTCGGCCATTCGAAAGCTGCACACAACGACAACTGCGTACGCTGGCGGTTGGTACATTCGTCCCTCGGGGCACTATCATACCGGATCGGCTGAAACGTTTTTTGCTTTTATTCTCGTATCGCCGGCAAGAGACACCGTAATTGCCGTAGCGACAAACGGATCTAATCCTGACAGCGAATTTAAATTAGCTGGTAAAATAATCGGCAGAGTTTATCGTGCGTATTCAGTCATGAAACAACGGGACAAAGGCATTCCCATTAACCAGAAAGAATCTGAGACGGATAAGAAATAACTGATTTTGGATGGACGTCATCGGGAAACACGCCTACCACATATGAAATGCGTCGGATCGATCTGCCAAGCCATTTTTCATCAGGATGAATTGGCGTCGAAGAATGCTGCCCTATTCCGTTCCACAAAACTTCCCAGCATGATGCATTTCAAAAAATGCGGCGCAGGAAATGAGGGCCGACCCTTCTTGATCTACATATGATCTTCGCGCGTTCGGCGTTTCACACGCGTTTCACACGGAACGCATGCTAATGCGGACAAGGTAACCCAAGTCTTGTAACGAATTCATTCATCACTGTCGTCCATTGCCACAGTGCAAAGAAATGGTGCTCGCCTTTGGTTTGGTCCAGAGCTTGGCGTCGTAGGGTCCGGGATGCAAAGGTTTCAACGAATTCGTGATCGGTAAATGCGGGCGATATATTGAGATTGACGAAAGTGTATTCTTCGATCAGCGGCGGTTTTTGAGTATCCGACTTTTGCCAGCCGTAACCGACAAAACGAACTGGGATTTGGTATTCTTGATCGATGTAGATTTCCAGTTTACTGAACTGCAGTTTGGTGTTTGCATTCAGACGGATTTCCAATTTTGAACAGCTGCGTTTGTTGATTTTACAGTTGTTCAAGATTCGGACTTTGCCAGCCATTCGATTTTTGATCTTTTTCATGTAGGCGAGGTAATGCTTGGAGAGGCCGTAGATGTTTTTTTCGGGAAACGAGTAGCGCAAATTGCAAAGTGATTTTGCATTTGTCGGATCCATCCTTGTCAAACGGATACAACAACCATAGACTTCTCCGCAGTTAACAAGGATCTTGTCGTCGTGTTTACCTTTTTGAAACAGTACTTCAGTTCCGCGCCACGGCTTCAGGTTGCGGCAATAGATTTGCGTTGAGTTGCTTCGCACTTTGAGTTTCCAGAAATTCGGTTCCAGAAGTACGCCGTCTTGACTGTGTTCACGGTAGACCAACATGCCGCTGTACTCATCAATTTGCTGCACGTTTTCAATCGCTTTGCTTAGCGTTTGAATCGCCGATTCAATTCGCGCCGCTGCCTTTCCATTGTCTTGTCCTATCACGAAAACAGGATGCAACAAGTTCAGTATCATCGCGATGAGGAGAAAGTTTCTAGTAACCATGTCATCCAGTTTTGTTACAGCTTTTTACAAAATCCGTCGATCATTTCATCGGCGCCCCAAGACCTGTAGGATTCGAAATTCCCATTACATTCCGTTTATTCAATCTGCCAGCTTGGATTCGCCCCGTTTTTGGATCACGGAGGCTGATTTAGTCGCGGACCGGTTGTAAAATATCGAAGTCACCTGGATCGATTGCAAAAGGAAGAATCAAATGGTTTCGAAAACCAACTCAGTGCGTCATTTTGCCACTATCGTTCTCACTTCATGCTTGTTTTTCCTTTCACCCGTGTTCACGCTGAATGCGCAGCCGATCAAGTACATTCGCGGTGGCGATTCCATCGCATCATGGGCATACGATTCTTCCTCCGGAAGGTTGTTTTGTCTGGATGCGGAGAACGGAAAGCTTTGTGAAATCTCCGTCAAGACGGGAAAAAAGATCAAACAACACCAACTGGAGATTTTGCCTGAATCGATAGTTTTGAAAAACGGATTCGCGCTAATCCACGGGAGTGCGAACCGCGGCCATGCAGTCGCCATTTTCAACACCAAGTCGAATACAATTGTAAAACAACTTTCGTTTGGTGCCATTTACAGCGTGTTCACAACAAATGACACCAATGACTTTGCCTACGTGGTTTCAAACACTGTTGATGGAACCAAGGTCAATCAAATCGATTTCCGTAAAGGAAAGAAAACGAAGGAGTTGACCCTGCGGAAAGAAATCGATCGGGCGATGAAAACAAATTATGTGAGCAGGATGCTTCCCGGCATGGTTCGAATCAATGAGTATTTTGTCCAGTTGGATGAACGAGCTATGCGATTCAAGAAAGTGTTCCACACCGTCAGAAATCGGCAGACTGACTATCGCGAACTGAGACGGGCAATTGGCAAGCGGTATGTTGAATCGGAAAAGGGCATATTGGATGCAGACCTCAAAAAGGTCTGGGGAAAGGATGAGGTTGTTCTGTGTCGCATGCACCCGAAGCTCGATTTGTTGGCAGCCATCACGATGGATGCAAACAATGAAGCGCCGCTTGAGCTGAGTTTCACACGATTTTCAGACAGGAAAGAGTTGGTCTCATTGAAATTGAAGCCCAAGCTTTCTGAGCTGGGCAGGGCCACTTCATCGGCAACCCCGACCCTGTTTGAATTTGACGATGAAAGATCCCTGTTGGTTGTGGGACAAGGTAATTATTCATATTTCGTCGACACATCAGCGATTGTTGCAAAAGCCACGCCCCGGCTGATCATCAATCTGCAACGCAACTATTTTGGCATGGCAAATCGGAAACTTGCCATCCCAATCAAAACTTTGTCTCGTTCATCTGCGGCAAGTCCGAGCTACAAACTGGAAAAGGCGCCTGACGGATTCAAACTTGAAAATGAAACTCTCGTCTGGAATCCCACGGGCAAACAGATAGGAAAACATCAGATCAAGCTGGTGGCAACGGATGGAAAGATATTGGATCAGATGGATTTGACAGTTTCCATTCTGGCGGAGCACGTCAGCTTCGATGGAATGCCTGCGGTAGGTTTCACACGTTTTGGTGATCAGTGGATGGCTGTTTGGTGTTCCAAAAATCGGAGTCGCGGGCGCTCGATCACCGAGGTCCCATCGAAAACCGATTGCATTTTTGTCGTGGATCTTGCCAAACGACAAATTGTTTCAGAAATTCGCCCCAAAGAATCCGTTGAAAAAGTTTGGATTGACCGGGAGCACGTCTATTTCATTTCAAACGCCAAAACTACCCTTTATCGGTATCCAATCGCTGACACAAAAAAACTGCAAAGTGTTTTCCTGCGTGGTCAATTGACTGGTCTGGAGGTTCACTTGAAAAATTATGTCTTTGCCAACGTGAGGACGCGCGAAATAAATCGTGTTCTTGCGATTGCCCGTGACGATTTCAAATTGAAACCTATGACGGGACACGGGATATCAATCGATGCCTCCGACGACGAGCTGCAGCCAAAGTTTTGCCAGGGTAACCTGATACAGGTCGCCGGTCGACTGATCGATCAAAAAGCGGCAAGGGTTCATTGCATGCTTGAGGTAGGACCCCTGCCAGAGTTGATTATGAATAAGAACCGTGAGGGAAGACAGACGCATGGTTTCTCATTGCGCGATTCGGCTGAAATGACAGTGGTTGGAAAAGTCTGGGGAAGGGAATTGGTTAACCACCAATTCCTGGACGGAGAGCAGACACTTGTCAAAAACATCAGATCACTCATTGCCACGATTTCAAATCGTTATCCTGTCGGCGTCAAGCTCGCGTTGAAACGTATGGATAACTCGGGCGAAATGCAACCAGAGCTCCAGTATTTTGAACTTCAGGAAGGCCGTGTCGTAAAGAAAACACCAGTGGAGACCTTGGCTTCCGCAGAAAGTACGGGCTTTTATGGGATCGACCTTGTGGGTGATCAGGCAGTCGTCATTATTGGTGATCACCTTTACTTCAGTCTGATTGAACCGGAACTGAGAAAACTGAAAGAACCTTTGTGGATTCATCCTCCACGAGTTCCCCCAATGGAGCTTGGGGAGAAAGAATCGTATTTCCAGGTCAAGACAAATCGCCAGGGTGATGATGTGCAATTCAAGCTCAAGGATACGGTTGAAGGGATTACGATAGATCCAAAATCGGGAATCGTGACAATTGATGGTGCGAAACTAATTCAAAAAAAATTCCATGACTTGCGCAGCCGTGTCCGAGCTAGTAATCCGGATGCGAGGCAAAAACAGATTGACGAGTTGAAAAACGCAGGTCATTTCGGAGTGTCGGATGCCAAGGAATTTGAAAACTTGACAGGGTTCCCGCTGAAAAAAGGCTTCCGTGGTTTCAGCCTGCAAACACAGATTTCAGCGGTTGATGGTACTGGACAGGTAGACAGTTGGCACATCGCTATTCCCGTCCTCGTCAAATCAGAATTCATCGATCGCTACATTCAATTGGCAAAATCCAGAGGCGGAGTAATCGGTCCTGAGGTGATCCTGCCGCAATCGCTGGCGATGGATAAGCCACGTAAAGATTTGAACATCGAATGCCCCAAAGAGATCCGAGAAGAGTTTCTTCGATTCAAAAATTCAAAGGCAAATGCCTACAAAACAATGACCGATACAATCAAAAAACAAACAGCCGAATTCAAGAAGACGGTTCAACAGGAGTTTGCGCAGTTTGAAAAATCTGCAGCGACAAAACAACAAAAAGCAGCTGTGGCTAGCGAACTCGACAAAGCGGTTGCAATTCGAAATTTTGTTGAGAAAACGAAATCAACCTTGTTCGAAATGCCAGGCTCCAAAGCAACACACCCAATGGTCGGAAAATGGAAATTCCCAAGTGGTCAAATTTGCGATTTTACCGACGATGGCTGGGTAATTTTGCGTGGAAAGAAGATTGCGATTTGGAAACAAATTGACAGTCACAATTTTTGGGTCGTATATGTCCATAATTCGTACCGTGGTGCAATCGACAAAGTTGTCAAGCAAGGATCGAGTTACAAGATAACGATTAAAAGTGGGCGCACGCATAAATTCGAAAAAGTCAGTAAATGAGTTTTGCTCAGTTCCACAATGATCGCCTGCCGTAACACTTGCTGAGAATTGGGGGCTTTGGCGGTGCCGCCATGCTTGTAGAAGGCCAGGCTCGGTCATTGTTTTCTGATCCAACAAACAAATTTTTAAACTGGTTGTCGTTGGCCCTTCGGATCTGTTCTTCAACAAGGACTTGCTAATCTTGGTGCGAACAACATCACTGATTGATATGTCAATGATGTTAACAAGTATGGCCACCAAAAAACCAAACGGAATAACAACAAAGCCGCTTATTCTGATGACTGGACGATGCAGTAACTGTCAAACACCATTTGTGCTTCGCTCATCCGCAAAATACGAAAGTTCTTTACAACCAGACGTAACATAATCTCATTGAACACAACCGAAATGACCAAGCCAAGGAACACCATCCCAAAGTAGATTGGAGTGTGCGGCAATGCCCATACTATCTTCGTAGAAAAAAAATTGAAAAGCACGAAACACCCAAGAAACAGGGATAGTATAAGTGCTCCAATCACTGAGGCACGCAATGCAAACCAGAGTCCAAAATAGAAACCTACCATCATTCGTGTCAATGCTTCGGCTTCGGAAATCGCAGAGGCCAATCGTTCGGACTTCCGGCGCACAACCAGCTTGCATCGGTTAAACGGCTCCTTACTATTGTCACCCGCTGCGACCTTACCGCACATCGTTGCAATCACGATTTCCCAAAGTTTGTCCACAAACTCCTTTCGCTGCGACGAGGTTGACCACAAAATAGACTTGTAGGTTAGCCAGAGTGGGTAAGGAAACGTGTCGGTCATCCAGAGCCATTGCATAACAAATTTTTGGTTCGGTCTTTCGTGTAGAGCAGCTACGGCTTTCGATGTGATGGACGGCATTCCACGTTTTGGAGTCAATATGAGATTACCGGCAGCGAGATACCGCACTACATTGTGAAATTTCTTTGGCAGATTCGCATATGCTTCAATACTGGTGTCCAAGCCAAGCGTTGCAACATCGACGTCATCCCAATTGATGGCGTCGGGACCAAAAGGTCTAAGCCACCACAATATCCTAGGCTTGGGTCTCAGTGCTTTCTTCCATTCTTTTTTTAATTCTCGGCGAAGGCGGTAATGAACGGAAATTTTGTCGACTTTGTCGACTGATGGTAGACGTAGAACAACTCCAACGAAATACCCATGTACAACAAAGATGATAAAGCCAATGCTAAGGATGATTGGATTGGCTTCAAACGCGGATAGTGCAATCGATTCAATCGAGTTTGGGAAAAAGCACCAAAAGAGCAGCAATGTAAATACGAGGAAGTAAAGGGAAGTGTATCCGCCCGGTGCCAAGTGGGCCATAAAGTGTCGAAAATCAAACCGAGGCGGGTAGTACATGAGCACCGTAATATTATTCGTGTAGAACCATTGGGGCCGCTTTTATTTGCCTGTCTATCCAAATTGATAACATTGTTTGCCACGCTTATGTAGACAACTTAAGTGATTGCGTAAGTCTCTTAATCTTCAATGTCAAACCACTAGCATAAGTAGTATTCTAGTTTGAATAATGACATCGACTGGGGAATGCTTGGGGAACTGTTAGTCTCACCACTTCGCCCAACGATGCATATGTTGATGACCATTTCGGCACACTAAATCAGGTAACTGAGCACGATCGGTGGTCCGCTCTTTCTTTACCTTTGTATGATCTTCGTGCATCGATTAATCACGGTAACGGTTGAGGTGGTGATGCCGATTCAGGCTAACTCCCGTGGTGACGAATGCATCACCACACCACGAGACACCGATGAAGGTTCTTCCGCCATCTCCGAGTCTGAACGGTCGCAGGTAGAAGGTGTTGTACGGACTGACTGAGAAAGAGTTCTGTCAATTCTACAGGCGTCGCTTTTACTCAGATTTTTCAGAGCAGCGAGGCATTAGAGAAATTGCGAACGATGGCCGTGGTTCCCTCGTGTTGCCCATCTGTTTGACGGATTGTATCTCAATAACGCCGCAAAGGCAGTGGAATCAGGATTGCTCAGGAGAGAAGGTATATTCGATCTGGGTTCAAGTATGTTTCGCCTGATCAAAACCAGTAAGGACGTTCGTGACGGCAGTGCCCACTTCTTCATAGTAGCCGCCTTCCATGACAAACAGAGTGGGGAGGTTCATTTGTGCCAATAGACTCCCCATTTCGTTAAATTCATGCATAGCAATGCAGAAATCAGAAATATCGTCGTCCTCATACGTATCGACACCGAGGGAAATTACGAGAACTTCAGGACGATAGGTTTCGATGATGTTGAGGGCATCCAGCAGCGAAGTTCGGTATTGCTCCCAATCTGTATTCAGCGGGAGTGGATAGTTAACATTGAAGCCTTTGCCAACGCCTTCCCCCGTTTCATCTCTGTAACCAAGGAAGTACGGATAGGCTTCGGCGGGATCGCCATGCAACGAAATGAACAACACATCGTTTCGATGGTAGAAGATTTGCTGTGTGCCATTGCCGTGGTGATAATCAACATCCAGGATTGCTACTCGTTTTGCACCGGACTGGAGAAAGGCTTCCGCCGCTATGGCCGCGTTATTGCAGAAGCAGTACCCACCGAAGAAATCTGAACCAGCGTGGTGTCCTGGTGGACGAGTGAGGGCAAAGGATGCTATTGTTCCTGATTGTATAAATTGCTGTGCAGTCAAGACGGTACGGACGGCCGCAATTATTGCCTGCCAAGTCCCCGCTGTGATGGGAGTGGCTGCATCGAAGGAATAGTATCCAAGTTTGCCATAGATGTTCTTGGGCTCAATCTGCCGAAGACCACGGCAACTCCAAACGTGGGGCATCGCGTCGATTTTTTCTTCTATTTCCTCTCGTATTAGAACACGTTGCCATTGCTCATAAACAGTCTGTAGAAAGCTAAGGTAGCGTGGTTGGTGAATGCGGTAGAGGGCACTAAGGTCTACCTGCCGTTTTGGTTCATCTACTTTCCAACCTAACTCCCGAATGTTCTGAATGATGAGTTCTGCTCGCCTAGGACATTCAAAGCACTCTTCCATTTTACCGCGATGGAATTCTTCTTTACCGTTATGCAGGCGATGGTCTTCAGTGTAAATGGTAAACATGGCTCAATGGCCCCTTTACACGCTTTTGTGGTTGAGCAGATTTTGTAACATGCGAAAGACATCGTCACTCCTTGTTCACCGTGTATCTATTTTGTTGCTGAGCATCAAGCGTTAGTACAAAGGTAAGAACGCTCACAAGGAGTCTTCTGCTCGTCAAGATAAACGGGGTCTACAAAAATCTTCCACTACATAGCAGTCAGTTGCAAGGAAACCTTCCCCAAGTTTCCCCACGACTTTAGACAGTGCATGACCAGAATGGCCCGTGATCAGACGGACCATCTTCGGCTGCTCGCAAGCTTGGGCAACTCGTTAAACACAAGCGGCTTGGCCCCCAACCGCTTCAACATGTGCTGGCGCTGTAGCTGTCTCCGTCAGGAAAAACAGTCATTGTGTTAGGGGCAAGCGATCAGTCCCGAACATCTAATACCGCACAAGAAAACGTCAGTTTTTCCAGTGTTTTTGCATTATATCCGTCTCAGAATTATCTGCAATTCTCTGCGATAGAATCACAGTTTCCCTAACTGAAAGCATGGTAACTAGAAGTGTATTGACGAAGCGTTCATGAATATGCAATTCAGAAAGGCACGTTCGTCGCGCCCAACAAGATTATCTGCACGTTTGAAAGATATGTTGCAGCAATGGAAAGTGGCAAGATTTGTTTTTATTTTTCTTTGACCAACTTGCTGATTTTCCAAACACCATCAATTTTTTTGAAGCGAAATGTTGTGTTTTCCTTGGTGATTCGTCTGACTTTACGCGCTCTTGCTTCGGAAGAATAAACAAGGCTGACGACCTTTGCGGTTGCTTCCTTATCACTGACTTTTAAATCTTGCAGCGCTGGCTCAAAATTTGGTCTGGCTTTAATCATGATGGGCAAACATTCGCTTAATATCTTGTCTACATCGCAGTACTTCTCGATCAACTCCACCAACAGATCGGAATTATTTCCACCTGCCTTCTTGCGTTTTGCAAACTCCTGAGGCAGATCGGTATTGGCGATGTGTTTTTTAAAAATTTTTGCAAGCGAACCGGTGTCGAAATCAAAAAGCAAACTTTCGAGAAGCCATTTTCGTTTCAAATCAAGTGACAGTCGCTTTACGCATTTTTCAAATTTTCCAGTTTCAAATGCCAAGCGGTATTCATCAAATGCTCTTTGAATCTTATCCTTGTCCCGATTTTCTTGGCAAAAAACGGACTCCATGCTACAGAACATGGCCGAGCAAGCTAGTAGGTAAATTGCTGATTTGACTTGATGGGTTATGGTCATTTTCATGCTCACATCCAGGTTAGTTGACCGGGCGGCCAAGAGTTGAACCGTCGTTCATTTTTAGCACGAGTGCTGCTCGAACCGATGTTCAATGGCCCAGCTTCCAAATTGCCTTAATCGCCGCGAAGTTTAAAGTACTTTTTGCGTTGGCTTTCGCTTAACATACTCAAGCACTTTTTGGTCGCTTTTTGAAACCATTCCTCTTCGAGGGCCTTATATTTTTTCATCGCCTCCTCCTGACTCCAACCATTTTTGATGGCTTCTTTGCGTAATTCGCCAACCATTTCTCTGAACTCGTTGACAATATCCAGGTCTGCATTTTTTAGCTTTCCTACCAGTTCATCAGAAAGCCCCATTGCTTTGCTGACTCGATAGGAGAAAAGACTTCGATGACGATCCGCCTGAATGACCAATTGCACCAATCGGGCTTTCTGTTTTTCAGACATCAGCGCATTGATTTGATCAATCATCTTTTCGCTGATGTCTCGCTTGGCTTCATCATATTCTCGGCGACCCAACCGACCGCGGTTTTCTTTGCGAAGTCCCGTTACCTCTTCGTACCATGATTCTCTAATTTTCTTGATGGCTTCAATCTGTTTTTCACTGACGCCGAGTTCCTTTGCTGTTTTACTGCCTGGCTTGAGCACCAAAAGATAGGTTCCGCTGTTTGATCTGCGAAATTTGATTGCATCGTAAAATTCCTGTGCAACGCAACTTGCGGGCATCAAAAATACAATCGCAATCAAGATGGGTAGTTTCATTTTCAAACTCCGGTGTGAATCCAAAAGCATACTTTGTATTGATTGAAACGAAATCAGATATCAAAGTAAAGCAAATTCTCCAAATTTCTAAACATCATCCTAGAGCGGTCAAATTGCAATATGCATCAAGTCGCGTTTCCTGAAACTGCATCAAAGTTTCACAGGTATGCTGATTCCCTATCCCAAAAAATTGGTTAATGGGGAGAAGTTGGCAATCTGAACCAAGTAATCAATATCTTCGACCACGCAAGGGAAGGCAAAGGCAAGCAAAAATGAAACAACTATCTGAATGGATGGTTCTGGAATTGTTTGTACTGCGATGTTCTTCAAATCGATGAACGAGCCGCCTTGCGAAACGACAAAACGACTGGCGTAGTTGTGACCGACGCAGTTTAGAGACGCTGAATAATGTTACTGCCAACCCTGAATACTCTCGAGCACATCAGCCCCAAATAGCATTAACAAAAGCCCACCAACAAAAAATGCAAAAAACAAAGCAAGACCGAAGCAGCCAATTAATTGTTTATTTGCTTTCTTACCGATATTTGGAAAACACAATTTCCAAACATAGAAGCCAAGTGCCCAACCAAAAAGTAATGAGATAATCGGTGGACACGTAACCAAGATGGCTATCATCTTCCTGGGTTGCCCCTCCATCCATGGGAAACAGAATGAAACAATGATTAAACCTAACCCCAGGCCTACGATCATTCCAAGGCAGCCGCCTGGATTGTGTTCGCCAGGAATTGTTGATTCATCTTCTTTTTTCATCGTTCTATCCAATAAACCTTTATGTAGCGTATTCGAACTCCGCAAGAGTATATTGGCAATAAAGGGGGCTGATTTGAGCCTGGACAAGAAGACTTCGCATGATGTCGTGGCCGGTGTCGAGCTGTTCAACTGTGCTCTCCTACCGATCGGTGCGACACTCCTTGTTTTCCTATGTATGATCGGCAATTTGTTTATTTATAGACATTCTTACGACAGCGTGCGAGAGCTCGCAGAGCTTCGATATTTGTCACATACAACCGACTCCGTCCTTAACGAGTTTGTTGAGTACGTTGATTAGATAATGTTGGAATGCCGTGGACAATGCAGGCGGAAGCCCGGTTGTATCGGAGGCATGGCGGGTCGTTAAGAACAGTCACTTGCCTTGTGTGAACGTTACTCCCGGCATGTCATAGAAAAGAATAGCATCAAACTTTTCAGTCGCATCCGGGGTCAGCACGGCCTCAGCAGCTGGATGCTCGACATGTGTAAACTGTAAAAACCGGTTCGGCAACGTTGTTTGCAAATTATCGATCATTTGAAAAAAAGACTCACGATCAAAAGAATGGCCTTTAGTTACCAGCAAAGTCTTTATTGTCGGGATCGCAACTTTGGTAAGGTTTAGTGCCTCTCGCGTTTTTCTGTGAATTTGTAGTTCGTTCATTTTTCGTTTCCCATCTGTAGTGAAGGGACCAATTCCAACAGGTCTCTTGCAATAGAGTCCGGTTTTGTTGCAGCCGAATAGAGTGATTTTCCAGGGCGAGCGATGAAAGCGGTATGCATTCCGACTTTTTTTGCCCCCATCAAATCCCACGCATGTGCGGCAACCATCAAGGCTTCGTGAGGTTGCACGCCAACGTCTTTAAGCACCATCTGATAGGGCTCTGGGTGTGGTTTGTATTTCTTGACACGCTCTACGCTGAATTGACACTCAAAGAATTTAGCTAGACCCGAGCGATGAAGCTGGGCTTCAAGACTCCTCTTTGACGAGTTCGTCAAGCAGACCAATCGATAGTCCTCGTTAGACAGTGCGTCCAATGCGGGAAGAACGTCAGGGTGTGGTTGAAGAGACTCAAGCGGCCCCTCAATCGCACCCCTCGCCTCGGCTTCACTTAGCTGTAGGCCGACTGCCTTGGCGATCATCGTTAGTGAATCAATGCCTATGTCAGCAAAACCCCGATAGTTTCCAACTGCGTTTTCGACCAGCGAGTAATGCAGCATTGTCGAGAACCAAAGCGGCAACAGATCATCGCGGTCGCCAAGGGCCTTCGCAATTGACGCATTCATCCCAACAAGATCCAGAAGGGTTTCGTTTACGTCAAAGATGATGAGTTTCGGCTTGAACATGAGATAACTCCTAAGCAATTCGGTTTTTCTAACCTATAAAGGTCGAGCTAAGTTGAAGTTGAATTTTCCCGATGCAGGGGCGAAAATGCGAAACGGCAATCAGCTAAATCGATGAAAGCCAGCAGCCAGATCAAAGTATTCGGGCTGGAATATCGCGATCGCTTCACGAGCTTTTTCACTAGGAGTGCCGTGTACGGTCATGCAAATCGTTTCGGTGATCGCAAAAAACTCTTCCGCGTGTTGACCGAAACTCTCACCGTGAAGTAGCAAAGCTTGGGAGTCAGAAAATCGTTCGTGGATGTGACAGACGTTTCCATCGGGGCTGAAATACCATTCGTAAATCAGCGTCTCCCGTTCCGGCTGAGTCAAAGCCACCATTTTTGTGAAGAAGTCGCGAAACTCTTGACGCTTGCCTTCTTTGATCCGTACTTCCAATTGCCAGTGAATGTGATTGCTCATTGTATTGCCTTGTGTTGTATCGGTCCCAAGCTGCGGTGTTGCAATCACACCGCAGCTATTCGTTGATGGAAAGAAATTGTTATTAATCCCCAATGATAAAGCTGTCAGCGAAAGGTGCATAAACTTCCCCGGCACCTTGAGCCATTGGATCGGGATAAACCAAAAAATCTCCAGATTCCAGGGCAGCGATCAAAGCTTCAGCTACCAAGTTGGGTGAAGGTGCGCCTTCACCCATACCAGCTGCAACTGACATGTCCGTTTTGAGCGGACCGGCAATTATGCTGATGACCTGTGTTCCCTGTTTAGCCCATGCTTCACGAAGCCCTTGCGTCACAGAATAAGCTGCCGCCTTGGATGCGCTATAGGTTGTGAAAGGTGTGAAGTTTTTCAGCGATGCCAGCGAGTTCATTTGTGCCAAAGCTCCGCCGCCATTAGCTTTCAATACAGGTCCAAACGCTTGAGCCAGACGAATCAACGGATAGACATTGCCCTCCATCTGAATCTGCAAACTCTCAATAGCGCTTTCCGCCAGCGGATCAGAAATATTATTGATGCCAGCGTTGGACACAACGAGGTTCACATCGGTAGCAATTTCAGCAGCAGCGGCAACCGTTTCTGGTCGGTTCAGATCAAATTCGATTGGAACGACACGGTCGCCGTATCGCTCCATCAATTCATCGACCGATGCCAGATTCCTCACCGCAGCATAAACTTTTGCGGCCCCCGCTTCGAGCAAACCCTCGGTGATCGCTCGACCAACACCTCGACTGGCACCCGTTACCAATGCGACACTATTTTCAACTGCAATACTCATTTGATTTTCCTTTATTTAGTTTGGTGATCTTACTTGCAATTTTGACTGAATGGTCAAAACTGTTCAAAAAATTTTTCAACTGGAATTTACTAGCTCCACTTGATCGAGCAGCCCATGCTCGGCCACTGCTGTTCTGGACCAGTTCCCGTCAAAGCAATTTGGCGCATTGCATCGAGCAATTCGGTTTTGCGATTCGTTGGGTCGCCCATGCGAGCATCGTCTAGTCGGCCACGGTACTGCAGTTTCTCTTCGGCATTAAATCCAAAGAAATCGGGAGTGCAAACGGCGCCGTAGGTTTTACCGACAGATTGATCTTCATCGACGAGATATGGGAAACTGAATCCGAAATGTTCCGCAAACCGCTTCATCATTGGAGGACTGTCGTCTGGTACGTATCGATAATCGTTGGAATTGATCGCGACTACACCGATGCCATCGTCCTGTAATGCTTTTGCGTCGTCGACAAAACGATCAGCAATCGCTTGAACGTAAGGGCAATGGTTGCAGATGAACGCGATCAGCAATCCATTCGGACCTTGCAATTCAGAAAGCGAGTATTGCTTTCCATCTGGATCGGCCAGAGTAAAAGGTTTGGCTTGCCAGCCGAGTTCTACATTGGGGGTTTCAAGTAACATTTGTCAATTCTCCATGTTCAAAATATTCAGGTTTGATGTTTGTTAGTTGTTTTCAGAATAAAAAAGGACATCGTCAGGTCGTCGAGTCGGGCTGTCGATGGCATAGACTACTAACGGTTCTTCGATTACTCGGACAACTCGATGATCGGTTCCTCGAACCCAGAAAATCATATCGCCCTCTCCTGCCTCGAATGCTGGCTCGTCTTCGACGGCAAACTCGCCGCGTCCCGACACAATGTGTAAATACGTATCGGAGTATTGATGCTGGTGCCGTGGCACCGGGCCGTAGACACGAAACATTCGAACGCCGAGAGAACCGTTGTCGACCAGTTGTACATCTTCCAGGACTCGCTCGCTGGTCTGCGGAAGGGTTGCGATTGCATTGGCAATGTTTGCCTTTCCGTAGCGTTTTGGGGTTATCGCTTCAGCGAAGTTCTGTTCTGTACTTTCAGTTTTAGTAACCATGATTAGGCTCCTTGGTTCATTTGAATTTGGCAGCGCGAGTGAAGCGTTTTACTTTTTGGCTTCCAGTCGGCGGTACCAGTCGGAAATAGCTCGTCCAATCAAGTACGGGTGAGATTCCTGGACATAGTGCAGGCCATTGCCGATGTAGACGGTTTCAATATTTTTTGCACGGGCAGTCCAGTAGTCGGCAGCTTCTGGCGGATTCAGCACGCCTGGAGTTGAGTAGAAAAACAACCACGGTGTGTCGGTTTTTTCGAGCCAAGCGTTGTAGTCTGAAACGATTTTGTGCGTTGCAGCCGGAAAGCCGCCAATTGGCATTTCATTTGGCCATTGATTGACTTGAATTCGCGACTTAAGTGTTTGAAACGGTTGCTGATAGACAGCGAGCGCTTTTTTGGAAAGCGGCCGATCGATGAAACCCTGCAGGTAACCACCATCTTTTAGCCACGCGTTTTCCTCGATCAGATGTTTACGGCCTTCTGCGCCATTGCGAACTTTGCGAAAGAATGCGGCGACATCCGGACGCATCGCTTTATAGCTCTTCGCGGGAATCTTGGGTGCAATGATCGACTCCATCGTAACGATTCCCTTGATGTTTTTCGGGTTCTGCTGGGCGTAGTGCAAACCCAATCCTGAACCCCAATCGTGGACCACTAAAGTGATGTTTTTTAGCTCAAGTTTTTTGATGAAAGCTTCCAGGTATCGGTAGTGATCGCCAAACGTGTACTTGAGCGACGGTTGATCTGATTTACCAAAACCAATGTTGTCTGGGGCAATAATTCGAGCCTGTTTTTCAACGTGCGGCATGATGTTTCGCCACAAGTAGGACGATGTTGGTTGGCCGTGCAGGAACAAAATTGGATCGCCTTTCCCTTCATCGATGTAGGCCATTTTCGAGCCAAGTACTTCAATGAACTTGTGTTTGTATTTCATGTCCGAAGAAACTTTGGCAGGTGGGAGTTTGTATCCTGAGTAGGGACTCTGTTTCTGAGCCATTGTGGTGGTTGCAAATACTCCGATGGTAAATGCGATTGCGATTGTTGAGCGAGTCATGATTCATTTCCTTGTTTTAGATGTTGTTTAATTTGATTTTCGGATGGTCAAAACCGACACATCCGTTTATTTCACTTTCGAACCGAGTTGAGCTAACCAACCGCCTGTGTTTCTGACCATGCGTTTTTGGAAAATGCAGCGTCGAGAGGTGTTTCAGCGACATGGTTGGTGTAGTTCGACAAAACCTTGAGGCTAGTTCCCAAAATGACATCCAGCACTGTTTGATTGGTATAGCCGGCAGCCAAGAATGCTTGAATGTCGCTTTCTTCTGGCCAACCACGGCTTTTGTTGATCGTCTCTGCAAATACTCGCAGAGCTTCCAGTTTTGCATCAGCAATTTGCGTGTTCTCTCGAAGTGCTGTGATTACGTCTTCGGGAACGCCTTTCATTTGCGAGATTGTGGTATGAGCCGCCATGCAGTAGACACATCCATTCAGGCGGTTGTTGGTCATCAAGATGATTTGACGCTCGGTCTCTGACAAACTGGTTTTGTCAAAGATGCTTGCCAAAGTCATGTAGCCTTCTAGCATTGCTGGGGACTCAGCCATGGTTGCCAGCAAGTTTGGAACGAAGCCCATTCCTTTACTAACGTTTTCGAGAATCGGCTGACTTTTAGCAGGTGCGGTTTCAACAGAGTGTCGTGTGAATTGAGTCATTTCAATCTCTCCTGAGTTTGTTTTGACCAATTGGTCAAAACTGGGTTCAAAAATATGGGAGTTGTTACTCCCGTTTCTTTTGACAGGTCACTTGCCCATCACTATTAATAAGAATATCGTGTTTTGAACGATTGGTCAACACTAAATCAAAAAAATTTTCGGAAATTTAATTGTGTGCCAAAATCAAGGCTTTTGCTTGCTCTGCCGCTTGTTTTAGGGCTGTTTTGTTGAATACACCGCGACTCATTACACGAATTCCGGTCACAAACGTCACCAATGCTTTAGAAGTTGGTTTCGGCTTAACTGATTCAGAAATTTGACCGCTGCTCTGTCCGCGTTTTATTAGCCGTTCGAAAAACGCAGCAAATTCATCCATTCCCTTTTTGATCAGAATCTGCACTGGTTCTTCGTATTGCGTAATGTTTAATGCGGTATTGGTAAGCAGACAACCTTTCTTTTCGGTATCGGCCATTGCCTGCTGAACGAGCGCATCAAATAAGGTATCGAAAGCGACAATTGGGTCCTCGATCGCCTCTAATCGCTTGATGATTGCTGCTCTTTGTTCGGTGTCGTACTTCAGCAACGAACGCATGAAAAGTTCTTGCTTACCATTTCCAAAAGCGTTGTACAGACTACCACGCTTAAGTCCAGTTGCTTCGGTCAGGTCCGAAATCGACGTGGCCGCGTAGCCCTTTTCCCAAAATACTTCCATGATCTGATTGATCACGGTTTTTTCGTCAAACGATTTTTCCCATGGCATGGTTTATTCCTCCGAATACATGTTCTCTCCAAATATAGGCCGTTTTGACCGATGAGTCAAAACCAATAATCGGCATGTCGCATGCTGAAACGTTAACAAAACCAGAATCGCCTTACTTGGGCAGAGCCAATAACTTTTTGATTTTGTGAAAAGGACAGTATCCCAATTACAGGAACAAATTGCATCGGATTCATCGTCCGAGGGGCCTTGGTAGCCATTCCCCTATCGACCAACATGAAAGTTATGCCCAAACATGAGAATGGCTTTCGGACCGCTGTTTGATTACCTATGTACGATCAGTTTTCTGCAATTAGCAAATAGCTCCCGCAAAAATGATCTGTGCTTTTCTTGTAGGTTAGCTATCGACGACGTCTCAAGCCGCAGGCAAACAAAACTAGGCCGAGCAAGCATGCGGCTGATGGTTCAGGAACTGCGATGAACTGAACACCGGACAAGCCGCGGTTACTGGCAGTACTAGTCGATAGAATGGAAATCTGGCCGCTGTTTACGACGACGCCCGATTGAACTGCCCAGGACTGTCCCTGCACCAAGGTGGATCCACCAGACAAACTGCTTTGAGCCTGCCCGTTAATTGAAAAAGTACCAGTTGATACATTGGTGTTGGCCGGTGCATAGTAATAAACATCGTACAAGCCATTTTGTAACCCACTGAAAACTGCGGACCAACTATTTCCGCTAGTTGAAAGAAAATTGTCGTGCAGCAACGTTTCATCGTTGTTGTTCGCCGGAATTAGGTGACCGCTTGCACTGGTTGCATTTAAAACCAACGATACGCCAGAAGCGTCACCGTTGGTGTCGAGAAGGCCACTCGTTGAACCGAGAGACACGATATCGTTCCAAACTCCTGGTGAATTAACTGCACCGTAGCTCGCCGGCAATCCAGTAAAGTCATCACCGAAATCCACGTAGATATCCGCGTGAGCGTAAGCACTGCAAGTTAAAGTCAATGTAAGAATGCAAAACAGGCGTTTGATCGATTCCATCAAATCTCTCCAAGGCAAAGTTGCAGATCAGGCTCAAAGTTGGGGCAGATATTTTCAGGTGCATTGACCTGTTATTATATATACCAACGACTATTCTGAGCGTCAAACACTAGCTATACAGACGTCACCAAATACGAGAATTGCCGACACTTTATCAAATGTTAGCAACAATGTTGGGCTTCTCCTTATTTACCTATGTGCAATTTTGGTCAGCGTTTATTGTGCATTGGGCGTTTCAATCCGAAAATACCGTCGCCATGTCCAAGCCATAATTGCAATTACAAAGTATCCTGTCCAGATTGTCGCAAATAGCGAATTCTCAAAGCTAATTCCCATCACCATGCTGTGCACAAACGAAAATCAGGATTAGCCACGCCAGGGCATTGTGAAACCATCGCCAATCTGCATTGTTTATGGGAATCAACTTACGTCCAAATGAAATTGCGAGGATGGCAAAAAGTGCGAGAACAACAACACGCCCCAACTGGATCGGCCAACTTGCCAACGGATTCAACACAACATTCCAATTACCGCGGCTCAAAACCAACATCGCTACGTGAACAAAAGTTAAAAGCGTAGCCACAACCGCCATCGTTTTGTGGAATCGGAGGACAGCAGGAAATCCAAAGGGCTTAACGATCCACTTAAAACGGGCTACAAGGACAAACTGCATCGAAATTATCGAGTAGGCAACGACCCCTGACATAGTCACGCCGTATTGAATCATCCCATGGGCAAGTAGCTGCCCACCATCAAATGTCGCAACAATTGCCGGGACTAGTACAACAAAAATGTAACCTGCGACGCCCAGCAACAACGTTGGGCTCGAAGCAGAATTTGGCTTTTGACGACTGTTTTCGGTTTGCAAATCTTCTTGCACGAATACTGCCTTTGCAAATCGTTCGAAGATATCAGCCCAGGACCTAATGGTAGATTTACGAAAAAGAACGATTCATTATCATGCCTACGAGTTTCACAGTTAACTGGTTCGTCGCGAGGCTAACAGCGTCCAGCGCCCGCTGACTACATCATCTAAACGAATTGGGTAGCTAGTCCCCACTAAGGCTCGCTAAAACATGAGTAATCTCGTTGGGCTCATGTTTCTTTTTGTATATATGATTTTGGCGACATTATTAAATGTACATCAATGTTACACGCTAACGCTGTTTCGTGAATGCGGGTCGAAGAGTCGGCCATGGACACATTCCACATCAGCTCGCGACTTGCGTAGCCAATGTGCCTCTCTTTGTTGAAACCATGGCATAATTGAATAGCATAGTACGGCGACCCAATGAGCAAACCTACCACATTCGTTCGTGCCAATTTCCTGCGGCCACAGCCTTGACATCGCCCTTCGCGAGTAAAAGGAAGAATTTTTCCACTTCCTCAATTGAAACGCCATTCATTTCCATGCCATTAGAACAATAGTCATCAAGTTTATCGAAGTGTAGTTTACCGCCAATATAAGCGGTTAGTCCCCAATTCGACTTGTGTGCGAACTTGATGCCGGGCATCGTG
>JANQLU010000124.1 GCA_028280445.1 Pirellulaceae bacterium
AAATCAACTCGCTCTTTTTCTCTGCGCCTCTGCGGCTCTGCGTGAGGTTTTTTGTCAGTAATTGTTGCATCCTCGCGACGATGAAACTGCCAACAATTAACAAGCCTTTTGCATCGGCAACCCACCGGTTCGAACGCTAACATACCGGCGGCTAGCGCCTTGCCGCTCACATTTAATCGACACCATTGGGATTGGAGCTAGATCTTTTCCGTCAATCTTTTACCGCTCGATGATTCGTTCTACAACGAACGCTTCGGCGGCATCGACCCCGACGATGGCTCCGCGAATTTTTGCCAAGTGTTCGACGGCTTGGAGGCTGCGAGCGTGCGGCCAGTCGCGTATTTCATCAGTGTACTCGGCGAACGCTTTGAGTTTCGCAGAAAGCGTGCTTGAAATGTCGATAAAGTAATGTGGTATAAAAGCTGATTGTGAGCTGATACTGTTCCAATGCGTGCTGGACAAGACTTCGAATGTCAGGATTTCTGTCGGAGAGACTTTTTTTTCTGAATCCGGCTGCGGTCGAAAACAGGTCATGACGGCGCGATGCGTCATTTGGTGGTCAATGTTCAAATCTCCGAAATGATGTGTATAAACACGATCTGGCAGGCCCCAATCTTGGCAAAATGCCTCCACGGATTTTGTGATTTCCAGTAGCGGGACGGTATCCATCGCATTATCTGGGAACGCCAATTGATGAAAATTTGAAATGCCGATTTGGCTCAATGCCGCCGCCATTTGTTGCGAGCGACGCATGGCGGATTGATCATTTGAACTGGTTCTGGAACCCACACCGTCGGTCATAAAAACGACGGCAACGTTGTCGCCCTGCTGAACATGTTTGGCTAGCGCGCCACCGCATCCCAGGATTTCGTCGTCACTGTGCGCCACAACGGCGAGAATCTTTTGTTGTTCCTGTGAATTTGGCAAAGGTTCTTACTCGATCAAAGTGCGGCCAGGATCTCACAAATTTTTTGAACGCCTGAACCATCTACGATTTGTTGTCCAAGCTGATTTTTTTTTCGTCGCGTTTCAACATCACGGTACTGCTGAATCGCAGCAGATATTTTGTCGCCAAATTCAGGTTCGTCCCAATACAACATACCTTGGATAAATCCTCGGTCGGCATAGAACATCGAATTGGGAACCTGATCTTTGGCCAAACAAATGCCAATGGATGGGACGCCGAGGAATGCCAGTTCGTTTAACGTCTGTCCGCATGCGGTGATCGCAAGATCAGATTCCATCATCATTCGAGCCATGTCAGTCGCGTCAACTCGTCCCACGAATTCTATTTGACGGTTGCCAAAGCGATCGGTCAACTCGGCTTGATACGGTTGATTGGCGGCGATGACCGTCATTTGGTATTCGGGCGATACGGCCTCGATGATTGTTGGCAATAGACGGTGGATATCGTGGCCGCCGATGGTGATGAATATTTTCGTGACTGAATCGCGAACGATGAATTCACGGCGTTGCTGGCGAATGGGCTGGCGAATAATCACGTAGTCGGGTCCGCCGATCAGTCGCTGAGGTGGCTGTGGCAGCGCGTATTTGATGTTTTCGTATGAAGCGTTGGGATTCAAAACGATATCGGCATCGTAAGGAATTCGGTTGTAATCATCGATCGCGACAACGTGTTCGAAATGTTCGTTGAGAACGGAATAAACTTCCTGGCTGGCCAGATAAGTATCCACAATCGCGATTTTAAATTCGTCATGGGTCGCACAAACATCTTGCAACGTGTTGATCCAGTCGCAACGTCGCGAGTGAGGTTGGTCGATTTGCCACGCGCCACGAACGTTGACAAGCATCTGGTGTTGGTGATTTGAAACGGCACTCAAATGGTTGAGAATGGCGGAACAGCGGGTCAGGTGTCCCAATCCGATTTCATCACCGGCTTCGGTCAAAATCAAACAACGTTTGTTCATGTTTGAAAGATGGCGTTGGCGTTTTCGTAGAAAATCTTGTCCAGTTCGTTGGAATCGAAGCCCGCGCGATCAAAAAAAGATTGCGCGATCTCAAACGATTGTGAAATATCTACATATGGTGCATCGCTGGCGTAAATAATTTTGTCGGCACCAATTTTTTGATAGACGAATGCAAGGTCGGTTTCGATTCGCGATCCCAAAAAATAAGGCAGCGTGAATGAAGTTTCGAGAAAGACATTGGGTTGTGCCTGGGCAATGAGCATGGCTTCCAGACATCGAATGCCACCGCTATGCAAAATAACAATCGGGACATCGGAAATCGACTCCGCAAGATGGCAAACCAGAGCCAAATTATCGTAACGAAACATTCCCGTCGTACCGTAGCTGGCGTCAAGGCAAATTGCCAAGCTGTTGGCGACCGCATGCTTGGCGACCGTGAGCACACGTTCGAAATCGTCGGATGTTATTTTTTGGACGTAGGAGTGAAATTTGATGCACGAAAATCCGGCAGCTTTTAGTTTTTCTACGTAGGCCAGCGCATCCGCATGACGAAAATCAACCAGCGAAGTGAAATAACAATTTGTCGATTGAGAATTCGCCTGTTCAAAAAAGCTCAATTGATGGGGTTGGTCCAACAGCGACGAATTGAAAATCATCAAATTGATTCCGTCCAGAAATTCGAAACTGTCTCGATATTGGGCCAACGCAGTACACAGATCGGCGTCGGTCATTTCCGTCTCGTTAACCGTGATTTGGCTGACGTGATCGGAAACCATCAGCGGGAGGTGAACATTGAAGTCAATGGTTCGAGCCATGAGGATTTTTTAACGCTCACTTGTACATAAACAACATGAACTCGGTTTGCGGAATGGGCGCGTAATTGTGTTTCAGAACGACATTGCTGGTCAGCGAAAATGCATACTCCAGCATCCTGGCCGGAGAATGGTAAAACACAAAATCTTCTTTTGGATAGTCTGGTGTTAGCTGAGTGCTGAGAAAATCGACGACCAAACATTTTCCTACGCAGCGGAACGCACGGTCGATCAGTTGTTCGGAGTAGTCGTAGTTTTTTTCTGTGGACCCGAGGTTCCAATTCATCAATCCCAACATGATTCCGAAATCCGCAACGGGATTCGCCAGTTCAACCGTTCCAATATCGCAACATTCAAACTGGCAACGCGAGTCGTCCGCGAAACGATGTGTCGCCTCGGAAACAAACGATGGTGTGATGTCCCAACCGACGTATTGAGAAAAATCGATGTCGCGCTGGCTCAGAAATACGCAGTAGTCTCCGAATCCACAGCCGATGTCGAGGATCGTCTGATCTTGCAGGTCAATCTCTGCCGACAGCGTTTCGCCAAATCGGTAGATCTGTTGTTCCTGACTGCCCCAGCCGAGCGTGCGAATGTTGCGGCCGAGCTCGTCGTAACGTTTGCCGTATCGCTTGCGAGCGTTTTCGCCAACAGTTTTGATTTCTTCGGTGGATGTCATTTGGATCTGCCGATGCCGTGATCAACTTTCGTATTGTTCGAGTTTTTTAAGCAGGATTTCTGGTAGCAGGTCGCGATGTTTGAGATATTTTTTTTGACAAATGGTTTCGTAGGTTGACCATTTGAGAACATCGGTGCAAAAGTACCAGATGTCTTCCTGAAGTTCGATGAATTCCAGGCGACGATAGGTGTCCGCATTAATTTTGTCGCTGCCAATCAACGTGACTCCCGAGTCATCACAGACCAGGATGCTGTTTTCAAACAACTGGCGTCGCTGGTTAACTTGTTCCAGCAGATCGCTGTTTTCGTCGACGAGCTTGTTAAAACAGCCGAGCGGCGTCACACCCGTTAGCCAAATCGGGTAGTTTTCTTTTTTCAGTCGGTGTGCGTCTCGCGCGAGACCGTTAATGACCAGTGCCGAAATACGTTTGTAGACAAACAGATATTTGGAAACGATGTCGCCCAGGACGGCCCGTTGGCCACAATCAAATGTGTCGACGTATAGAATGGCCCCTTCGGGAATATCCTGGATCTGTTCATGCAACGGCCAGTTGCTTTCCGAATGCGTATAGACGTAAGCGACATTGCCAACGGCATAATGCCCTTCGTTGAGTGCATCGAGACCGGGTTGAACGCCGGTTTTCATCAATGCGTCGGCAACTTCGACCGTCGAAATCCGGTTTCGTTGGAGGATGTCGATCAGGTCGTCTTTGGTTGGATTTTCCATAGCTGGTTTGATTCCGTTCGTTTTTTTAAGCGACCAACGATTCCGTCTGGTCGCTAGCGTACACGATCTCGATTTGATCGAGAAGCCGCTCGGACGATTCGCGAAGCGCGGCAGGTGTTTCGGCATCGGTGTCAGAGTAGATGATGAAACCGTGCCGGTTGGCATCATTGCTAACCGGGCGGATGACCGTTCCCGGCTCGACCATCAAGCGGGCTGCAAGAACATTCGGGTGGTCTTTCAATTCGTCCACGCCATTGATTTTGCTAATGGTCCCAATATCCAGGGAAACGAATTTCAGGATCGTAGGATTTCGCTGCGGCAGTTGGTAATTGCAATAGTCGATGCCTTGAACGTCCGCCATCAATTGTTCGATCAAATCGATTCCAGAAACTTGAGGAACGATTAATTGCGAAGTGAAACAACCGCCGCCTCGATTGGCTGATTCAATCAGAACAACGCGGCCTGACTCGGTGATCATATATTCCGAATGCGTCATCCCAAATTGGTAACCCAATTTTTGATTAACTTGTTCGTTTACAGCACACGCTTTTTCGTACAGATCATCTGATAATTCGCCCGGGTAGATGATGTCCATCGCAACCTGGTTCGTTGTGCCGGGCAGAAGTCCTTTGGTTGCCAGGGCGAGTGATTTGCAGCCGAGGCCGGGAAACGCATAGCCATCGATCGTAATGTGCGTGCCGACAATAAACTCTTCGACCAAGATCGTCCGCGAATGACTATTGGCCAACGCGTCGAAAAACGCAGATTGCAATTGGGTTTCGCAATCAACACGATTGACTCCAAAGCTGCCACGATTGTCGGTTGGTTTTAAAATGACCGGAAACCCGATGGCATTGGCCGCTGCTACGGTTTCATGATGGTTCGAGCAAAGTTGAAATTTGGGAATATCGATGTTTTGCTCGCGGCATTTTTCGCGCTGCAAGTATTTGTTGGACGAAATTTGTGCGGCCTCGATCGTTGGCCCCGCGATCCCTTGCTGCTGTGCCACGAAGGTCTGGGCAAAATGGGAGTAGTCGCATTGATCCGAGACTACGATTTCCGGTTCGACTTGGGCGGCGAATTCAGAAATGGTGGACAAGTCGCGCAAATCGCACAATCGAATTTGCTCAAAACAATTTTGAAGTTCATTGGCGCGAGCAGTTCCGTCGGCGCCTTGCTGATGTATGCCGTACAGAGTCCAGCCTCGTTGCAGCATGCGGTCAATCAGCGGCTGTTGCTCCCAACTAAGCCCGATGACTAAGGCTTTCGTGTTCATGATTCGCTTCCGTGACTTTTATGATCTGGTGCCATTCTAACAGTTGATTGCCCGCAAGTTCACCGGCTGCCTGAAAATTGTTCAACACGTTTGCTAAATCTCGACAATCGATTCCATTTTTGTGCCGGCGAAATTCAAAATCATCCGCGCTGAAACTGGCACCCGCGGGTTTGGGTCGTTTCAAAATGAGTTTTTGCAGGATCTGGTTTTTGAAATCATTTTCCTCTGGTTCTAGCGTTGTGCGAAGCGCGGGAACCAGCGCTTTTTCGACAGCACGAATCTCGTCAACCATTTTTCGAAAATCGGTCGGTGTCAATGAAAACGGCGCATCGGGACACGGAACCGCGTCGTCCAGGAGAAAATGTTTTTCGACAATCGTTGCGCCCATCGCCACTGCCGCGATTGGAATGGCGATGCCATCGGTATGGTCTGAAAACCCGGTCAAACATCCGTAACGTTCGGCGAATTCCAACATGCGGGGCAAATGAACTTTGGCTGGCGGCGTGGGATAAATGCTGTTGCAATGCAAAATCGCCAACTGGTTGTTTTCGTGTTGACGAAAAATCTCGACGGTTCGATCGAGTTCGCTGGTTGTGACAATGCCAGTCGAAATGATGACAGGTTTTTGAGTTTGGGCGATTTTTTCTACCAGCTGTGGAAACGTTCCAATTTGAGCTGATGCGATTTTGTAAAGTGGCACATCCATCACCTGAAGGAGATCGACGGCTCGAAAATAGGTCGGCGTTGAAAAGAAAATGATTCCTCGTTTTTGACAACGTTCGTTCAGCGCGGCATACCAGGATTCGTCGAGATCTATTTTTTTGTGCAACGCCGTGATTTCGGCGCTGGGCTGGAACCATTGTTCGTCGAGCGACAGAGATTGGAATTTGGCGGCATCCGCGCCACAATCGGCTGCGGCATCGATCGTATCTAATGCGCGCTGCAGATCGTTACCATGATTCGACCCGATTTCTGCAATCACAAACGTGTGCCGGCCACCAATCTGTTTTTGATGTGGTAACGAGATGGAGGTTGCCATCACCGATCTGGCTGATGTTAAACTCACGCACTTCCTTTTGCAAAATCTTCGATGCGTCGCAGACCTTCGTGTAAATCTGAACGGTTCACACTAAAAGACAACCGAATCCAATTCTCAAAATTATCACCGTAGGCGCCTCCTGGAACAACAGCAACTCCCTGCTGTTGCAGCAATTGACTGGCAAATTCATATCCTGTCAGATCACTGAAAACCGTCGTTGGAAAGAAAAAATAAAACCCTCCGGACGGACGGTAGGGCTTGAGATTCGGCAACGTTTCAACGACCAGGTTTCGGTTTTCGAAATAGTAGTTGGGATCAGCCGTGCATTCGATTTCCGCAGCCAAAACATGGGCCAAGCCGTGTTGTGTTGGAATGTTGACACAGGTGGCAATGTGCTGCTGCAACTTGAGACAGGTCGCGATTAGTTCGCGGTTTTGCGAAGCGAGCCAGCCAATTCGAAAGCCAGTCATTGCATGTGATTTGGAAAATCCGTTGCAGATAATCAGTTGATCGTAATCCGTCAGGTCGGCAAGCGATTTCCATTGGTTGGTGTAGTCAAAAATGGAATAAATCTCGTCTGAAATTAGCCAGGCGTTTTGCTCTCGGCAAATATCGACGAGTTGTCGGATTTCATCGCCGCCAAAAATTTTTCCATCAGGGTTATTCGGTGTGCATAAAACGAGCGTATCGAAATCCGCGCGTGTCAATTGGTCCAACCAATCGGGATCAGTGCGATCAATGGCGATCGTCTCGGCGCCGACCAGTTTCGCCGTCGCCTGATATCCCAGCCAGGCCGGTTCCAGAACACAGATTTTTCGCGACAGGATTGCATCGAATAAATAGTACAAGCCTTGTTTGAGTCCTGGAACGACCAGCAGATGTTCGGGTGTCCAATGTTTTCCTGGCAGTCGTGCGGCGATTTGTTCGCGCAACGCCAACAGACCTTGCGGATCGCCATAATGCGTTTTCCCTGCCTGCATTGCTGCGTTGATTTGCTCAACAATGTGGGGATGCGGTGAAAAATGTGAATCGCCCAGAGCTAATGAAACGATGTCGCGGCCTTGGAGGCGAAGTTGCCGAGCTAAACCAGCAACCTTCATCGACTCCGATTCACCTAGTTCTTGCAGCGCTGGATTCATAGGCGTTTTTTTAGGCGACGTTTTGGCGAGAAAAATATAATTTACTCGACAGCGACATTTGCAGTTGTCCGTCGGTATTTTGGTTTTCGACAAATCCCAGTTTGCCGTAAAATTTGATCGCTCGCTGGTTTTCGGTGAAAACTGTAAGGTTCAATTCATCGAGCTTTAAAATTTCAAACGCAATGTGCAGTTCGAACCGGGCCAGCCGTGTGCCGATGCCGCGTGCGTTTTGATACGGATTTACGTAAATCCCGAAATCGGCGTTTGAATCAGTGACGTTGTTCAAATAGATCACTCCCAAGTCGTTGTGTGATCCACGTTGGCGAACCACCCAATAGCTGTTGTGAACGTCGTCCTCCAGGCGCGCGACAAACCGAAAATGTTCCGTCGGGTCGATGATTTTTGAATGATGCATCCATTTGCGGATAGTCGAGTGGTTTCGGTAATCTAACACGCGGAGCGATTCAAATTCGGACAACGCTGTGAAATTGATCGCGGACATATCTTCGAAATCGATTTGATCCGGAATGTTTTGTAACACGATTACCTCGCTTTTCATCAAGCCACTAATGTACTGGTGGCCGTCTGATTCAAATGGATTTTTACTTTTTCGGCGACGTATTCGACATCATTGTTTTCCATCGTGGGAAACAACGGCAAACTCAGTGAACGTGTATAAAATTTTTCTGCGACCGGGCATTTGCCATGAGCGTAGCCGTAATTTTCGCGGTACCAAGGTTGGAGATGGACTGGAATGTAGAGAACTTGTGTCCCAATTCCCTTCTGCCCTAATCGCTGCATTATTTCAGTTCGTTGAATTCCGGCGGCCGCAAAGTCGATCTGCAATGTGTACAGATGCCATGAAGTGAGTTCACGATCACGCGGGTTGCGCAGTTTTGGTGTAACGATGTGCTCGGTGTCAGCGAACAGTTCGTTGTAGATTTCGACAATTTCCTGTCGTCGTTGGATGAACGATCGAAGTCGATTCAACTGGCTGATGCCCAGGGCGCACTGCAGATCGGTGATGCGATAGTTGTATCCGAGCGAATGCATTTCGTAATACCAAGGGCCGATTTCTGAATCGGAGTGACCGACTGTAGCAGAGGTTAAGCCTTGGAATCGGTTTGGATCTCGTGTGATTCCGTGTGAGCGGAGCAAACGGGCTTTCGCAGCAAATTCGTCGTTGTTGGTTGTTAACATTCCGCCTTCGCCAGTCGTCATGGTCTTGACTGGATGGAAGCTAAAAATGGTCATGTCGGCCCACGGATGACTGCCGATATCGAAGATGTTTCCGTCGTGCTCAAATTGTCCGCCGGTGGCGTGACAAGCGTCTTCGATCACCACCGCGTTCTGCGATCGTGCGAATTCAGCAATGGCGGGCATCTCGGCGGACTGTCCTGCGTAGTCTACTGCAACGACCGCCGAAGTATCCGGTTGCCAATTTGCTTGCAAAGCTTGCGGGCAAAGATTGTACGAAACAGGATCGATATCCGAGAAATCAGGCAAGGCTCCCACAAAGGCGGCGGCATTGGCCGAAGCGACAAAGGTGTTGGGCGATGTGATAACTCGTTGGCCTGCCCCAATGTCGGCTGCCAGCATCGCAAGGTGGAGTGCGGCTGTGCCATTGCTAACGGCGATCGCATGTTTGCAACCGACGTGGTTGGCAAATTGAGTTTCGAATTGTTCGACGGCTGGTCCCGTTGTCAGCCAGTCCGATTTTAAAACTTCAACAACGGCATCAATATCTTGCTGATCAATCGATTGATGCCCATACGGTAACATTGGAGATTTCCTGTTCAAGCGACTTTGGTCTGTGACGTAGACTCCGTCGTTGTTGATGTTTCAAATGTGGGATCGACGTGCTCTCGAATGAGCTGGCGAATTTGTTCGACGTTCAACCAATCGGTGTTGTTGTCTGAGCTATAGCGAAAATTCTCCGCGACGGGAATTCCGCCATGGTGTTCGGCATAACATTTGATCGTGTCGTCGTGAGAAAATCCGTGCAGCATCGGGACAATCACGTAGTATTGATCCGTTTCAATCGTATTGGGGCTATCGGCCGAAGTGATCATTTCTTCGTGAAGTTTTTCGCCGGATCGAATACCGACAATTTTTGTTTCGCACTCCGGACCAATCGCTTTGGCCAAATCCAGAATTTGATACGATGGGATTTTGGGGACAAGTATTTCACCACCGCGGCATTGATCGATGGCGTACAGGACCATGCCGACGGCTTCGGATAACGAAATGTTGAAACGCGTCATTTCGGGATGCGTGACCGGGAGGACGCCTGTTTTTCGCATTTTCAAGAAAAACGGAATCACACTTCCGCGGCTGCCCATTACATTGCCGTAGCGGACAATGGAAAACCGGATATCCCGATTCCCTTTCATATTGTTGGCGGCAATGAACAGTTTGTCGGAACAGAGTTTGGTTGTGCCATACAGATTGACGGGCGAGGCCGCTTTGTCCGTACTCAGGGCCACGACATTTTTGACATCCGCATCGAGACATGCTTCGATGATGTTTTGCGCGCCGAGAATATTGGTTTTGACCGCTTCGAACGGGTTGTATTCCGCTGCGGGAACTTGTTTCATGGCTGCCGCGTGAATGACGACATCGATTCCCTCCAGAGCACGGCGAAGTCGATTTTGATCTCGAACGTCACCCAGGAAAAAGCGTAACGATGGATATTTTTGGGGAGGGTAAGTTTGGGCCAATTCCCACTGTTTGAGCTCGTCCCGGGAGTAGATCACGACTCTGTCGATATCGGGACAGATCTGATAGAGCGTTTTCAGGAACGCTTTTCCGAATGAGCCCGTTCCCCCGGTGATCAATATTTTGGAGTTGCAATCAAAGATTGTCGTCATGACTAACCGCCTGATTCAGACTAGCGCCGCATCCAGCGGCTGGTGTGTGAATGCAAATTTTTTAAGTAGTGGTGCCAAAAGTGTTGTAGTCAAGATCGTAACCCGAAGCGTGAGCGAGGGACCAAAATATCTTGGCAATCTAAGGCAATTCTGGTCCCTCGCTCACGCTTCGGGTTGCGAAGTCCATTCACCGTCACTCGTGACATCGCTATGTAAATTTATGTTGAACGACTTTTTATATGCCAAATTGGGAAAATAGACAACGCAAACGAGCCAGTGAATTCGTTTCGCCGGCGCAAGTGCTAGCGTTTGGGTGTTGGCAAAATTTAACGGTTAGCGAATTTTGCCAAATAAAATGAAGTTTAACGAAAGTTTAAGCCTTACGGGTTCCGATGAATTTCCTGAAGAAACAGTGCTTTCCCCATAGCGCGGTTTCATACCCCCAAACTGTTGACAAGGAATTTTCAAATGATGTCCAACTTGGGCAAGCGTTGCCGTTTCCTGATTGGTTTGTCTCTCACGAGCGTATTAGCGTGGAGTTCGGTAGCCGAGGGTCAATACTCGCAACCAACCTATCAAAATTTGCAAGAGTATCGGGAGAGTCGGCAGCAGCGGCAGCGGCCACAGCGAATGTCGAACAACAATGATGTTCAGCGCGCCAAACAAAATCGAAACCGGTCATCGCGAACGCGAAATGTATTGCGTTCGAATCAACCATCACGTGTCCGACGCGTCAGCCATCAACAACAACAGGGCTATACGCCGGCACATTTGCGAAATGCGAGTCATCAAGCGCCGATCGTCGGCGGGCGTTCCGGGAACACAGGTGTTTACAATTCCTCAGTGATCAATTCGGTCCAAGAAGGCGACGTCGTCATCGATTCAGAAGTCGGCGGTCCAATCAATGAATACGTGGATGACTGTGGCGATTGCGGTGGTTGTGATTCATGTGTTGTCGAAGAATGCGGAACTTGCGGCGGCGGCTGTTTGGGCGGCTTCTGTGATCGCGTTCGACAGCCTTGTGGGTGTGGCGACATTTACAATTGCGTTGAATGTGCCCGGTGTTTCGCCCAGGGCTTTGGCGGATTGATTTGCAATACCGAGTGGTTTGCTGGAGCTCACGCGTTTAGCCACATCGATTTCAACCCTCAAACCGCTTTGCGAGGTTTAAACACAGGTCCATTTGGATTTCACGGCGGAGTCAATATTGGATTGCCGATGCGACGGCTGTGTGGAATCGTTTCGGGACAAATCGGAGCATCGATTTATCAATCCGATTTTGGCGGTGATGGTGTATTTTCAAACGACACACGCGAGCAAGTATTTTTGACCGCGGGTTTATTCCGTCGGGTTGATTATGGTTTCCAGTTCGGTGCCGTGGCCGACATTTTGTTTGAAGATTGGTTTTATAAGACTGAAATGGTTCAAATTCGAACCGATCTCAGTTACGCGTTGGGCAACGGATCATTGCTTGGGTTCCGCTTTATCAAAGGAGTTCAAGACGGTGGAACCGGCCATCCGTTTGGCGTCCAGCCTGACATTTTGGACACGTATCGATTTTATGCTCGCATGGGCAGCTTCAACGGCAACGGGCACATTGAAATCTCAGGCGGATTCAGCGAAGAAAGCCACGGAATTATTGGTGCTCAAACTGACGTGAATTTGACGCAACGTCTGGCGGTTCAAAGCGGTTTTACGTACCTGTGGGAAGACGCTGTCTCGGATGACGGTTACAATGTTTACATGAGGTTGGTGTTGCGACCAGCAGCGAGAAACTGGTATCGAAACTACCACCGACCGATGTTTAATGTCGCAGACAATGGTTCAATGATCACGATTTTCAGATAAACGATCGTGGCCTGAGACAACCGTAAAAACAAAAACGCCGACCTGATTGCAGGTCGGCGTTATTTTTTGTAGCTAGCGGTTGGATTGATTATCAGGTGATGGAATAACCGTTGTGGTATTCGTGGCGAACCAATTTTTTGATTTCGTCACTGGCGTTTTCCGCTTCCATTTTTTCGGCATCCCATTTGATGAGTTTACCGGGTTCCCAAACTGCCAGGTTGCCGAGCAAAACAACTTCGGTCAGCGGACCGGCGTACTCTGGGAAATTCGAAACGGCTTTAATTTTACCTTGAATGGCTGACGCGAATTCGCCGTAAATGCCGCCTTCGGGCGCTTTGGTAAATTCAACTTTCGGCTCTGTGATTTTACGAATCGGAGTGAATTCACCATCGATAACGACCCCGGTGTTGCGAGTGTCGCCGCCATAATCACCCGGCGAGTAAAATCGTCCTTTGGAACCGACGATCAATGCGGCCGAGTTGAAGTGTTTGCCGTTGCGGTCGCGCGGCAAATCTTTCAGCAGTTCACGCTCTGGTTTTTTACTGCCGTCATACCAGAACATTTTCAATTCTTTACCTTTTTTGGTTTTGAACGTGTATTCGATGACCGACCATTTGGGAAAACAATTTCCGTCGTGACCATCGGTTTCCGCTTTGATGGAAACTGGGTTTCTCATGTCCAAAGCCATGAATGACATGTTCAGGGTGTGGCAAGCCATGTCACCGAGTGCGCCGGTGCCAAAGTCCCAGAAGCCACGCCATTTAAAAGGATGGATTTTGCGGCTAAAAGCACGTTTGCGAGCGCAGCCGAGCCAGAGATCCCATTTGATGGATTCTGGGGGAGCCTCTTCTTTGTAGCGATATCCCTTGCTTTGTGGCCAAACGGGACGATTGGTCCAAACGTGGACTTCGGAAACATCGCCGACCACTCCCGCTTGAATGAGGGCTGCACTGCGGCGCAGATTGGCATTGGCCGTGCCTTGGTTGCCCATTTGCGTGATCAGTTTTTTCTCTTTGGCGATGTTGGACATGATGCGCGCTTCTTCGATGCTGTGAGTCATCGGTTTTTGGCAGTAACAATGTTTGCCCAGCCGCATGCCTTTCAAAGCGATACAGGCGTGCATATGGTCCGGCGTTGAAACGCTGAACGCATCAATTTTGTCGCCCATTTGATCAAACATTTTTCGATAGTCGTAAAACGCTTTGGCGTCAGGGAATTCTTTTTTCTTTTTGTCAATTGGTTCCTGGTCGATATCGCAAATGGCGACCATGCGTCCAAAACGAGCCAAAGAGGATGAATCCTGAGTTCCTTTTCCACCAACTCCGACGCTGGCAAAGGCGATTTCGTCGGCAACCATTCGGCTGGGGGGAGGCGTGATTCCGCCAGCCACCCAGAATCCGGCACCGGCTGCGGCAGACGTTTTGATGAAATCACGTCGTGACGTCTGTGAATTTGGATTTTGTTGATCGTTTTTTTCTGTCGTCATATCGAAACTCCGATGGAACGTTTTTCTTTTGTAGCGTGCGAGACGAATTCCAAATCAGCTATGGACATTACGATACCTTGCGATCGAGATTTCTTCAATCATTTCGCCGATTCGAGGCTGATTACATCATCGTCCAGACAATAAAAAGGGCGGGTTTTTTGCCCGCCCGTTGTGGTTAGTTGAAAGAATTCGGGTTTAGTCGCTGCCGTTGTCTTTTTCGTACCGAGCACGAAGTTTTTCAACAAGTTTTTGCAACTCCGCTTTTTCCTGTGGAGTTTCGACGATTTCGATCGCTTTGTTTTCAGCAATAATCGCCGAACGCGGTACCGATTTTTTTTCAATTTTGGCTTGTTCGCGAAGGATGATCGCTTTGTGCAATAGCGCGTCGGCCCGCAAATCGGCTGGCCAGGTTTCGTCGGCCGCGAACGTGGTTAACACTTCGACCGCTTGATCGTATTTTTTCAATTCGAAGAGGGCGTCTGATTTGGCCGAATGAAGTTTTTGCATCAGTTCGGGGTCAGAGTCGCCGGTATTGATGGCTTTGTCAAACGCGGCAATCGCATCGTTGTATTTGCCCTCGGCATCCAGCAATTCGCCTTTGGCGACGTACAAATACAAATTGTCCTTCATTTCCTTGATTTTTTCGTCGAGCATTTTATAAGCGTCATCCCGACGTTTGGCGCCTGCCAGCAAATACGCTTTTCGAACCAACAGTCGCTGGGTCAAAATCGTATCGTCGGCAACGCCATCGATTTTCAACATCGTGTCGATCAGCTTTTCCGCCTTGACGATTTGTTTTGTTTTTCGCAGCAAATCGAATTTCATCTGGTAAACGCGGAGCAGGTAGGCTGGCGGAAGTTCGATTTTGGCGACCACTTCGTCGATGAATTCGATCGCTTTTTCGGGTTTTTGCAAACGGGAAATCATCGTGACATCGGTGATCACAGCTTTGTAAAGCTCTTTATATTTCGCTTCACGATATTTATTGCGGAGGCCGGCTTCGTTGTTGGCGTCCAGTTTGACGATTTCGTCGACAATTTTTTCGTAGTAGACGGTGATCACGTCTTCGTTCATTTGCTGAAGCGCTTGATCGAGCAATTTAGCTTTTTCCACGCCTTTTGCTTTTTCAGCCTTGGCGAAAAACTCGTCGCGTTTGATGCGTTTTCCATGCAACTCGTTTAATGCATCCAAAAATGGTTGGACGCCGCCCTCACGATATCCGAGAAAACCGTAGGGTCGCTGTTTGGTATCGAGCAGGACCAACGTTGGAAATCCAGAGACCGAGAATTTTTGCTTCCAGGTTTCATTCGATTTTTGCAGAGCATCTGATTGATCCGATTTGTCGGTCGGAAAATCGACCATGACCATGATATATTTTTTCTTGGCCGCATCGAGAAATTCTTTTTTGCCCAACACTTCGCCTTCGAGTTTAATGCAGTATTTGCACCAATCGGATCCGGTAAAGTTGAGCAGCAGGTCTTTTTTCTCGGCCTTCGCTTGTTCAATGGCTTTTTCGATCCCCGTCACCCAAACGTCTTTGCCCGGCTCGGCTGGCTCCGTATCTTTTTCCTGAGCCGATAGGTGATTGGAGACGAATCCAAGTAAAAGAAGAGCGACGCAAAAACCAATGAGCGAATCAAAAAATTTGTTCATTTCAATTCCGTTATTTTCTCGAGCGTAGTTGAGGTGAGATTGCCAACAGGCCTCAGATTCCTTGAATGATCCTTTTGATACGAGCCAGCATTAATGGTACCCGCCAATCCATTATCAAACAACGAATTGTAATGGGGCGTTCCGACAATCTAACGTCAATGTTGGTGTTTCGTTAGAAAATTTGCTGAAAAACGCGAATTGTGAAACCTGAAAGTCAAAATTTGGTTTTCCCAGTTAAGCAAGGCGAATTTGTTGTTTCAAATACCTCGTAAAAACTGACGTATTTTTTGGCATTTTAGTTCCATGTTTCGGGCGCAAAATGGTGTTTGTCGTTTTTGATTGAATTGGAGATTCGATACAATGTGGCGGTGACAACATTTAGAGTCCGGATTTTCGATGTAAGAAAGGTTTGAAATATGAGTCTGGTTTCCAGAAACAGTTTTTTTGTCGGTGCATTTTTGGCACTGATTTTCGTAGCAAACTCCGCGTTTGCCCAATCCAAGGATCCGATATCGACCAAGTATATCGCCAAGGAAACGTTCATGGTGCTTTCGCTTCAGCCCAGCAAAATTGCCGCTTGTGCTGATCAAAAATCAGAAACCACCAAATATGTCATTGACGTCATCAAGAAGTTTTCAGGGTTGGAAGTCAAGAAACTCGATCAGATTTTGTTGCAGATCGGAGCTGGCAAAGGCATCGAAGACGAAGAGGAAGCCGTAATCGTCACGATGCATTTCTCTGAGGCCGCCGATATGGATGCGATCACCAAGAAAATGGGTGAAGAATTCAATTACGAAAAAACGGAGAAAGACGGCAAGCCACTGTTTAAACCCGAAGACGAAGACCAACCTTACATGTTCTTCCCTGACAAGAAAACGCTTGTCATGTGCCTTGAGTCTCGTTTAGATGCTGCGCTGGCCGGTGGAAAAAATGACGCGGCCAAAATGGCCAAAACACTGACGACATCAGACCACATCGGTGTCGCATTTAATTTGTCGAACGAAGACCAACAAGAATTCGTCGACAAGATTTTCGAAGAATCACCATTGGGACAAATGGGTCTCGATACTGATTTGATCAAGAGTGTCAAATCCGGTCACATTCACATCAATCTGAAATCTAACGATTCGATTTCCGCGACAATGGTTTGTAAAGATTCAAAATCTGCTGACGCAATGGTCGAAGCGGGTAAAGAAGCTTTGGAAGCAATGACTGAGGGGCTGGAACAGGCTGAAACTCAATTGGATCAAGCGCCTCCGGGGATCGCGGAAGTTGCTGAGGAAGTTTTGGAAGTCGCATTCAAAGCGATTGAAAACACAAAAATCCAAGCGAAAGATTCCAAGGTAACAGTGAATACGCAAGTCAAAGGCGGGTTGATCAAGATGGTCGACGGCGTTGCCAAAGGTGTCGAGCAAATGATGAAAATGTTTGATCAGTTAGGTGGCGGATAATTGACTCCTGCTTTAGAAGATAACAAGGCCAGTCGTTGTGCTGGCCTTTTTTATGCGCTCGTTGACCGCGCAAACCACTCACTCGCGCTTCGTGCTCGTAAGTGCGGTAGCCCATTACTGGCGCTTCGTGCTTGTATCAGCAAGTAGGGCCGGTTCCCACCGGCCAATCCAACAAAACGGCCGGTGGGAACCGGCCCTACGGGTTCGCAATGCGCTTGGACGAAGGTTCGCAACGAGTGTTTTTGAGATGCGTTCAATACCGACACGATCAATTTAACCGTAACAATCGTCGATGGTGTTGCCGCGTTGGTATGGTTGAAATTCAAAATTCGGTCAGGTTTTGATTCCTCTCCTCAAATTACTCACCAAGTGTTTTTTGGTGGCCTAGATTTTGCTTGTACTGTGGAGTCATTCACCGATGGCTCCATCGTTTTTCAATTCGAGAAACACTGGAAAAATCATGGCCAATAAACGCAAGAAAACTTATGTCGATTCGCACGTTCAAGGACGATTGATCCGGCGAATCATGGTTCACTGGTGCATTTTCTTTTTCGTGACTTGTGGCCTGTTCGCCATCATGAATGCACTGGGCGGCGACCCTGGGGTTTCTATCTGGGAACGACTTTGGGGTGATACGAGCACGATGGTGATGGCCGGTTTGGTGATTCTGTGTCTGTTTCCGGCGTTTGCACTGGACACCGTCCGATTTAGCAATCGTTTTGTTGGGCCGATCAGTCGATTGCGAAGCAGTTTGCGGGAATTGGGTGAAACTGGAACCACCGAGAAAATCAAATTCCGAGGCGACGATTTTTGGACTGAAATGGCCGACGCCTTCAATCAAGTGATCGATCAAGTCGAATCCCGTTCGACGACCGAAGCCAAAGACGAACAAGCCACGTCGGTTTAATTCCGAGTGTTTTTGAAATAGAGAACCAACGATGTTTAACAAAACAAAACATAAAACACGTACAAAACGAAAACGACGCGGCGGAGCGGTTGTCGAATTGGCGGTTTGTATTCCGGTCATCGCATTGATCGGATTCGGAGCCATGGAAGCTGCCAGCATGATATTTTTGCGGCAAGCGTTGGTGCAGAGCGCTTATGAGACCGTCAAAGAGTCGGTGAAAACCAATGGCCAGCAAACGTTGGCGATTCGCCGTGGACAACAAGTCTTGGACTCTCGGGAAATCGAAGGGGAAACGATCACCTTTAGCCCTGCAAACACTGACGAATTGCCACGTGGCACACCGGTGACGGTCACGGTGACGGCGCCTGGCGATTCCAACAGCATTCTGCCTTTTGGACCTTTTAAAGGTCAGACGATTACGGTCACTGCGACCATGATCAAAGAGTAACGAATCATTTCAGTTGTCCCACCAATTCAATAAAACGTTGAGGAAGCATTCATGATTTGCCGCAAGTCAAATGCAAAACGAATTCGCCGAGGAGCGATGTTACCGATGGTCGCCGTCGTCATGATCATTTTGATCGTCGGTGCCGTTTTTACAGTCGATATCGCCTACATGCACATGGTCCGTGCCGAACTGCGAACGGCAACCGATGCCGCGGCTCGAGCTGGAGCGGAAACTTTGGCGCGCACGCAAGACCGAGAACAAGCGATTACGGCAGCGATCAACATTGCTGCACAAAACAAAGTTTCGGGCGATGGGCTAATTCTGCGGCGCAGTGACATTCAAGTTGGTGGTGTCCGCGAGAATGACGGCAAATTTGAATTCCTTGCCGACTCGCAACCGTTTAGCTCGGTTCGCGTGGTTGGAAAACGGACTGCGGATTCGGCCAGTGGGCCAGTCAATTTGTTTTTTGGGCCTTTGTTGGGGCAAAGCAATTTTCAACCAATTCAGTCGGCCACAGCAACGTCGTCCGTCCGGGATATTGCTTTGGTGTTGGACGTTTCTGGATCGATGCAAAGGCGTGACGCCGGGGACGGTAAAACCAGAAACCAGGCACTCATCGACGCAGTCAATGTGTTTATCGACGAGATTGAACAATCGAGTCCCAATTCTGCCATTTCTGTTACGACTTATTCCACGAACGCTTCACGAGATCTTGCATTGACCAGCAACCTCAATACTGTCCGCCAGGTTGTCAATGGCATTGGAGCCCGAGGATTTACGAACATTTTTCAAGGGCTTCGATTTGGCAGCGATTCATTGGAACAGGATCGAAATCGTCGACCGTTTGCCGAACGAACCATCATTGTGATGACCGATGGAAATTTCAATGTCGGGGGGAATCCATTGCCTTCCGCAGACGTTGCTGTGAGACGCGGACATTCCATTCACACCGTGACGTTCAGTGGAGGAGCCAACCAGTCCATCATGCGACAAGTTGCTCAGCGTGGTGGCGGTATCCATTTGCATGCGGACGATGCAAGTGATTTGAACGAAGCGTTTCGCAATATCGCAAAAACTCTTTCTGTCCTTCTGGTCGAATAACAAGCTCATCGCAGATTAAATCACAACAGGGATAACCATGAAACGCTTTGCAAAGCTGAAAAGAAATAGAACGGGTGCGACAGCGGTCGAATTCGCCATGGCGCTGCCGCTATTGCTGCTGATGTTGTTTGGCACTTATGAACTGAGCCGTGTTAACATGATGTTTCATACCGCCGAAGCGGCAGCTTACGAAGGTGCAAGGTTGGGGATCACTCCCGGCGCTTCGAGCGACGAATGTGAGCAAGCCGCAGCCGCTATGTTGGCGACCGCCGGCATCAAAAATGCCCAGATCACTACCAGGCTGCAAGAGGATGCCGAGACGATTTCGGTTACCGTTTCTTTGTCCTATCGCGACAATACCGTGATGTTTCCAATTTTTATGGGGCAGGATGCCAGGATTACCAAAACGTGTGAGTTGGTTCGTGAGCAGTAACAGTATTACTCGTCTCGCAACTGTTTACTTTTTTGTTCCAGGAATTCGATCTCTTCGTCCGTGAGAATTTCTCGGCCTTTTTCCGAAATTTTCTCCAGAATGGCGTCCAGTTTTTTAGTGTCGGCGGAATCGATGCGCTCCGGCATCTTTAGAATGACTGCCGGATCATCGGAACGTTTTTTGTCTTTTCGAGGTCGCCGCGAGTTAGCCCAGCGCGGTTTTTTCCCCAACATTCGATCAATCCACGGCATGATCCGCCATTGATTTTTCCAATAAAAATAACCGAATATGGCACCGCCAACGTGAGCTGCATGCCCAACTCCGCTGATATATCTTTCTCCGCTCAAAGCCAGCAAAACTGGATGCAAATCAAACAGAAAATAGATGAGTGCCAGAATTCTGATTTGAATCGGGAACAGAAAATAAATGTAAACTCTTTCGTACGGATACATCATGGCATAGACCGCGACGATTCCCCAAACGGCGCCCGATGCGCCAATGGCGGGAACCATGGTGCCGGTATACAGATCCAATCCGATATAAGCCAGGCTGGCGACCAACAATGCCGCGAAATAGAAAGCGGTGAATTCTTTGGGCCCGTAAATCTGTTCGAGTCGTCTGCCGAACCAACACAAAAACAGCATGTTGAACACCAGATGTAAAATTGAATATCGCGAATGACAAAATCCGCAAGTGATCAATCGCCAGATTTGTCCTGACATGACTTTTTTGGTGTCGAGTTCCAGCCACTTTTGGAGAGTGGAAACTTGCGGCAGGTAATCGATGTCTTCGAGCAACTCTGCTGCTCGTTTTTGGGCTTCAATTTGCTTTTTGTTTTCAGCCTGTTTTTTGCTGTCAGCTTGTTTTTCGCTGTCGGTCTGTTTGTCGCCGTCAGCCTGTTTTTTGTTATCAGTCTGATTTTTGCCGTCGGTCTGATTTTTGTTTTCTGCAGAATTCTCGGAATCATCGGGCACAACATCGCTGGGAATGGAAACCAGGTCGCTTCCATAGGTCTCCCGATACTCCTCGATTGTCATCGGCCGCGACACAAAAATCTGGAGTATAAAAACAACGATGTTGATTGCGAGCAATTTCTTCCAGACTTCCCAGTCGCGAAAACTGGTTGATCCTCGCGACGGTCCCCAGCCGCCGTAGTTTTGCCGCGCGTAATCGCGATTTTCAAAACCCATGGATTAAAGCCTTTTAACGAACTGGACTCATCAAACGCGTTGTCAGATTGGTTGTCGTCGACGTGTATTGTATTCGTTAACTCGTGGTGAGCCAAATGATTGATATGCCCGAGTGGCTGATTAAGATCAGCATTTTTTGCTTGATTACTGTTTGATTTTGCTTGAAAATTGTTCTCGAAGCGGTGAAGTGTGGGCCGACGATGTTGACTGAGGTTCCGAAGACCGATCGAAAATGTATCGTTGGACGCCACAAGTTTTTTCCGGCCGTTGGATCCTGAACTTTTGTTAACCAGATATATGCGGCGCCAGTTTTCAATTAAATCGCTTTTATGGATAACCACTGGAGTTGCGGTGGTGCTGGTGGCGGTGTTGGTCTTGTTCAAAACCAATAATTCACGCGAGCAACGATTTCTCGACAGCTCAAAGAACGCGTGGAAAATCAATCGCAAGCTTAGGAAGTTTGAGGCAAGAAACCTGGACAATTCGATTACCTCGATTGCCGACCTCGTTCGATCCAAGATTCTCGATGACGAAGATTCGCGATTCCTCGCAAAACACAAAGCGCGGTATTATCCCCCAACTGAACAAACCAATGACCAATCGGTTCGGATGGAAATGCAAATCATGAACAAACGTATTCTTTGCTTTTCCGATGGTTCGGTAGCTTTGATCCACGACAGTCCAGGTGGGTACGCAAACATATCACTTCAAGAATTCTGTGAAATCAATAAAAAACGGATCCAGTACCATTTTGAAGCTGCGCATCAAGATCGTTGATGCAATTTAGTCGGCGACAATGTGATGACCGAAGACGTAATAAACTTCAAAGCTGAGTTGCCTTAGCCAGCGGTAGTTATAAAGCCGTTTGTTGGCTGGCATCCTCTCGGTACAATGTTTTAACTCAAAAGATACGAGCTATACCATGTTGATGAAACTGATAACCGTGTTCTCAATTGGGATATTTCTTTTCCCCGGGATTCCAGTCCAGCAAGAGAATGAAACACGACCCAAAATTTCAGTGACGGAAAAATCTATCGTTAAAAACATTGGACAATCAAAATACAAAATCACGTTTTGGTGCGCAGGCTCCAAGTCGTTGAAATTCGACAATTTTGATGCGAAGGCCGATGTAAAAACAATTGCTCCCTCGTTTCATTTGAGGATAACCAATTCGGGAAAAACGGGAGTTTTCCATCGAGGCACGGGGGTTGGTAAACCAATTCTCAATTGGCGAAAATCCAACGGAAAAAATTGGACGAGCTGTAACGTCCTTCTTTGCGGCCATGATATTTCCGTCCACGAAATACCTGCTGGCAAATCAGTTGTTTTTCGTGGAGCACTGAGAGCGCCCAGTGAATATTGGACCAAGCGTTGCAAAGTGAGTTTTTATGTTGAAGGTGCTATGATCAGAATCATATCCGAACGTTTGGATGAATGATTGCTCATAACAATGTATTGCACCGAATCGGCGACGGGTTCTGTGAACACTGGCTTACGCGTTTCCCTCAATAAAACCGCGAATTTATGAATTCTCTAGTTTCGGCAATTGGTCATACCCCACTTATTCGGCTTCAGCGGATTGTTAGTTCGAACCATGCCAATGTGTGGCTCAAGCTAGAAGGGATGAACCCAACGGGATCATACAAAGATCGGATGGTGCTGGCTCAGGTACGTGATGCGATTGACGCCGGGCAGTTGGAGCAGGCGATCCCGTTGGAGTGCACTGGAGGGAGTACGGGGACATCTCTCGCTTTTGTTTGTGCCGCGATGGAGCTGCCGTCTGCGATCATTACGTCGGATGCTTTTTCACAAGACAAAACGGATTCGATGAGAGCGTTCGGTGCCGATGTGATTGTCGAGCCAAGTGAAAATGGCAGAATTACTCCTTGCCTGTGGCAAAGAATGCGGAACCGGGCCGCTCAAATGCACGCCAGCGGCAGTCATTTCTGGCTGGATCAATTCAACAATCCCGCGACGACATCGGCGTTCGAACCGTTTGCGGAAGAAATCCTGGCCGTTCATCCTGTTTTTGATGCATTCTGTGCTGCGGTTGGAACGGCTGGAATGCTGGTCGGGGCTGGCAGACGACTACGTCAATCGTTGCCGGATTTGAAAGTCGTTGCCGTCGAACCAGAATCTTGTTCGGTTTTGTCAGGCAATCCGCCGGGGCCCCATACGGTTGATGGAACGGCTGCCGGTTTTGTGCCGCCACTGTACGACGATTCACTGGTCGATTCCGTGATCGCAATTGCCGAACGCGAAGCGCGTGTGATGTGCCAACGATTGGCCAAAGAAGAGGGAATTTTTGCCGGGACTTCGACGGGGCTGAACGTTTGTGCGGCGCTGCAACTGGCAGAAAGTCTGGGGCCAAATCGAAGTGTGGTGACGGTCGCTTGTGATACGGGGTTCAAATATATGTCGGGCAATTTGTTTCAGTCGGAAATGCCGGACGTGTGACAAGGTGAAGGAAGCGCTTGGTTTTTGACTGGATGAACAGGATTGACAGGATGTGTGCGCGGGAGATGTTGGTTTCGATGTGATGTGGTGTTTCGATGCTATTTCGTAGTTAGTTGTATTGTTTTTAAATGGCGTGTTGTGGTTTTTTTGCTTGCTTTGTTTGGCCGGTGGGAACCGGCCCTACTTGGTCGTTGTACGTGGTTATTTGGTTTTGATGCCGAATCGTTTGGCAAATCGGATGCTGCGGTGTTGTGCGTACCAGCGGCGTTTGGATTCGTTGGTTGAGAATCGTCGTCTTCGAGTTCCGTCGGGCATGTTTTGTCTCCTGGTCTGTCAAATTCAAAGCCAATACCGTGGAGTTGAGCTTCTGTGACATGCAGCGAGAACAGTTTTTTTTTGTTACAAAAAAACAGTAAATGATTCAAAAACCGATTTTTTTGGACGAAAATGAATGAAATTGCCTGGTGCAAGCCGGAATCTGATGAGTACGCGGAATACTACGAACCGTATATGCAGTTGGTCGGCGAGTCGGATCTGTTGGTGGCTCTGGATGACCAAATTGCCGAGTTTAACGGGACGCTGGATATCAGCGAATCCGAAGCCGAGGTATCGCATGAACCTTATACCTGGACGATCAAGCAGGTCGTTGGGCATTTGATCGACAACGAACGAGTGTTCGCTTATCGAGCGATGAGATTTGCTGTTGCCGATCCGATTGAGCTGCCGGGATACGAACAGGATGACTATGTGGCGAACTCGGATTACCAGACGGTTACGCTGCAGCAATTGAAAGACGAGTTCGTTCAATTAAGAAAATCGAATCTGTTGATGTTGCGTCGGATTCGACCCGCGGCGTGGAACAATCGTGGTACGTCGGATGGACGTGAAATGACGGTTCGGGCAATCGCCTGTTTGTTGGTCGGACACGTGCGCCATCATTTGCAGATTGTTGGTGACAGATTGGCGAGTTGATGGCTTGGGGAGGGCGAGGCTCCTGCCGAGCTTGATTCTGTGAGCGGCAAGGCGCTAGCCGCCGGTACGAAGCACAAACGAACCGGCGGCTAGCGCCTTGCCGCTCACTGGTGGCTTTGGCCTGGTACTCTTAATCCTGGTTTTTTTGTGCTGTGCGGACTCGGTTCAATTGACGATATTCTTCGATACCAACGGATCGAAATTGTTGAATCATCTGTTTAGCGTTTTCAATTCGAGAGTTATCCGTTTTGGATAATTTCCAGATCACAAAATGTTTTGATTTGGCTTGAATTTTCCTCGAACTCGTCGAACCGGGTATCGTCAATTGCATTTCGACCGTCTTGGGCATCAACGAGTTTTCTTTGATCGCTTTATTCAACTCCAGGCGGGCAAACGGTGGAAGTTTTTTTGGATCGGTCACGTTGAGCAGTGCGCATTGATCAATAAACTCGAAATAACGTGACATCGCTTTTTCGTTGGACGACTTTTCTCCTCGACAACGATATTGCAGCGGTTCCGATTTCAATGACAACCAACCTGATTTGCTATCGTAGGTTTTTTGGAACTCCGGTTCGAACAGAAACGGCATGCGTTTTCGAAAAGCGGTATCATTGCGCATTGATTTGACGAAATGCTCCAATTTTTCCTGATCGACTTCGTATTTGACTTTGCGACTGGGATCGAGCAAAACAAATTTTTTGTTGCTGAAGTTGTAAATGATGACTTCGACTGGAGTTTCACTTTTTTTGGCCAGCTGAAAATCAAAAACAGCGTCTGAATTGAACAACGTCAAATTTTCTGAAACTGGTTTTTGATTTTGATCGACGTAGATGTCGGTTTCGATGCGAAACTCTTGAGCGACGACATTTCCGCCAAATGCAGCCAGAGTCACAATCGCCAGTGGGATCAGGCGGAAATTCACTATCTGTTTCATCGCTCCCTCGCACCGAGAATTTAGAATTGCGAAATGGTAGCAAAACGCGAAACGTGAATCGACATGAAATGAGAGTGGTACGCTAGCGTTTGATAGGGTGTTTCGGTGTTTGATTTCAGACAGGATGTACAGGATGAACAGGATGTCGTGGTTTGGGTGGAAATGGCTTACATTGGGTCACTTAAATAGCAAGTGAGTTCAACCTCGGGTTCTTCACTGGCAAAGCCGGCCCCGTCAGTGACACCCAAAATCTATTTTGATGTGAGACAGGATGAACAGGATGTTTTGGAATTCCAAAATCCTGTCAATCCTGTTCATCCTGTCTAATTCCTGTCCTGAAAGTACGACCGTCTACGCAAAATAGCTGACGGCGTTTTCAAAAATCACGCGGCCGTCTGGTTTTGTATCGAGGCCTTGTCGAGTCCAGCGTGGATGATGCGTCGGGTCGACGAATCGTTCGGGGTGCGGCATTAAGCCAAAAATGCGACCAGTGGGATCACAAATACCAGCGATGTTTTGGTCGGATCCATTTGGATTGATCGGAAATGGCAGCAGTGCACCATTTCCATTTTGGGAGGGGTCGCAGTAGGCCAATGCCAGTTGGCCGTTTTGCGCCAGAGAGTTCAAGGCGGTTTCGTCACGCACGACAAATTTTCCTTCGGCGTGAGCAATGGGCAAATACATCAGATCAGTGTCACGTAAAAAAACGCAGGAGTCAGTTTTCGTTTTCAAATTGACCCAACGCGCTTCGTATCGTCCATTGTTGTTCCAAGTCAACGTTACCGAACGCTCACTAGTCGGATTTTCGTCGAACAATCCCGAATTCATCAGCACTTGAAAGCCGTTACAAATACCGAGCATCAATTTTCCGGCATCGCGAAATTGTTGCAGGGCCTCGGCCAACCGTTGGCGCATTTGGGCAGCCATGATCCGGCCTGCCCCGACATCGTCTCCATAACTGAACCCGCCTGGAATACACAAGATTTGAAATTTCTGGGCGATTTTCGGTTGCTCCAGAAATTGATTGATGTGAACCTGTTCGCAGCTTGCACCGGCCAACTCAAAAGCGAATTGAGTTTCATCGTTGCAGTTGGTGCCAGGCGATCGAAGAATGAGTGCTGTTACGTTAGCCATGATTGAATCTGTGTAACGTGATGTTTTTGAGTGATGTTTCGGGAGGGCGAGGCTCCCGCCGAGCCTTGTCCTCCTGGTTGTGTTTTTCTGGAGTTAAGTTTTTTTGTGAGTTGCGTTTTTTCGGTGAATTCGTTCTCCTGGCATTGGCTCGGCGGGAGCCCCGCCCTCCCGAAGCCTCGTCATCCCGAAGACCCCTAATTCCAATCTAAAGTGTTTCGCCAAGATTGTTTGAGCGAATCAATGTCGTCTTGGATCAAAGTTTGTTGATTCGATTTGATTAAAAACTGCCGATCGGAACTGACGCGGCCGAGCTTGAATATGGGTGCGTCGGAAAATTGTTCGACAAATGCGGATTCGTGTTCCGGTTTGACTTCGCAAACAAACCGGGAATTTGATTCGGCAAACAGCTTTGTGGTCGAACAGTCTCCATCGATTTCGTCGATTCGCACATCGATTCCCCAGCCACCGGCGAACGCCATTTCGGCCAGTGCCGCTGCCAAACCCCCTTCGCTCAAATCGTGGCAGGAGCGAACCAGTCCGGCAGCGATTGCTGTATGGAGCGCGTGAAACGTTTTCAATGCGTTCTCAATATCGACTTGCGGAACCGCGCCTCCATCGATCTCGTTAACCAGGTTGAAATGCGAACCTCCGAATTCATCGTGGGTCAAACCAACCTGGTAGAGCAAGTTTCCGGATTCCTTTAAGTCCATCGTTACGCATTGCGAGACATCTGAAACCTGGCCCATCGCACTGATCAGCAATGTGGACGGAATCGATATCGTCGTCGATTTGCCATCGACGGTGTAAGTGAATTCGTTATTCAAACTGTCTTTGCCGCTGATAAACGGTGTTTTCCAGGCGACTGCGACGTCGTAACAAGCCAATGCAGAACGGACGAGTGCGCCGAGTGTTTCCGCGCGGTCGGTGTAACCCCAGCAGAAATTATCGAGAATCGCGATGCGGTTCGGATTTGCGCCAACCGCGACACAATTGCGGACAGCTTCGTCAATCGCACTGGCCGCCATCTGATACGGATCAAAATCACCAAAATGCGGATTCATTCCACACGAAATCACGACACCTTGCCGGCTGTCGAGTATCGGACGAATTACCGCTGCGTCGCTGGGGCCGTCATTGTTGACACCGACGAGCGGTTTGATCACGCTGCCCGCTTGGACTTCATGATCATACTGCCGAATGATCCAATGTTTGCTGGCCACGTTTGGCGAAGCAAGAATTTTGTGCAACGTCTGGCTATGATCGGCTTCGATCGATGGCTGTTGTTTTATCGGTTTCGGAGTGTAGGTAGCATCGCGAACCACAGGTGGTCGGCCATCGTGCATGAATTCTAAATCGAGGTCGCCCACCTCTTGGTCGTTGAAATTCAATGACAAACGTCCGGTGGGAAGGAATCGACCGATGATCGTCGCCTCGACACTTTCGCGCGAGCAAATTTCGTTGAGCCGTTCCCAGTTTTCCGGCGGAACACTACAAACCATGCGTTCTTGGGCTTCGGAAATCCAGATTTCCGTATAAGAAAGGCCCTCGTATTTCAGAGGAGCTTTGTCGAGCCAAACTTCGGCACCGAGTCCTTCGGCCATTTCGCCGACCGCACTGGAAAAACCCCCTGCCCCGCAGTCGGTTACGGCATTGAACAGATTTTCGTCGGTCGCGGCCAGCAGCACATCCATGACCATTTTTTCGGTGATGGCGTTGCCGATTTGAACGGCACCGCCGGATTCTTTTTCGCTGGCGTCGGTCAATTCGGCGGAGCTAAACGTGGCGCCGTGGATCCCGTCTCGCCCAGTTCGGCCGCCGATGGCAACGATCAAATCGCCGGCTTGCGGTTGTTTGTGACTGCGGTCTGTGCGAATCAGTCCGACGTTTCCACAAAACACCAAGGGATTACCAACATAGCGCTGATCAAAATAGACCGCGCCGTTGACCGTTGGAATTCCCATGCGATTGCCATAGTCTCGGACTCCTGCCACGACCCCTTTCATAATCCGTCGGGGATGCATCACTCCGGGCGGCAACTCGGAAACGTCCGTCGATGGATTTGCGAAACAAAAAACATCGGTGTTACAAATCGGTTTGGCACCAAGCCCCGTTCCAAGGGTATCGCGAATGACGCCGCCGATCCCGGTGTTGGCTCCGCCGTAAGGTTCAATGGCCGATGGCCGATTGTGTGTCTCGACTTTAAAGGCCAGATTGTGTGTGTCGTTAAACCGAACAATCCCGGCATTGTCTTCGAATACGCTGACGCACCAGTCGTTTTCTCCGAGGTCCGCGCGAATTTTTTGGGTGGCGGCAAAGATCGTCTCTTTGAGCATGTTGTCAAATTGTCGCGTGCCGTTTTCGTCGGTATAGCGGATACGACCCGCCAGAGTTTTATGACTGCAATGTTCGCTCCAGGTTTGAGCGAGTGTTTCCAGTTCGATATCGGTGGGGTTGCGATTGAGCGATTGGTAATGCTGTTTAATGGTCTGCATTTCAATCAACGTCAAACTGAGTTGCCAATCGCGACTGATGTTTTGGAGCTGTTGATCGTCGGCGTTGAGCAAATCGACGGTATGCAGTTGAAATTCGTAGGGCTGTCCCAGTTCGATTTGCGACAGTTGCAACGGTCCGACCGTTACTTGTTCGATGGAGTCGTTGGCCAATATCTTTTGGCAAATCAGTTCAAGCTGCTCGGCGGGCAATTCCGGAAGCCAATATTTGCGAAGGGTTTGGACGGCGGTAACGTCAAACCCGAGTTCGACGATGGCTCTCCGGGCGCTTTCGGCTTCGTTGTCCGTCACTCCCGGTTTGGGACGGACATGAATCAGCGAAGTCAAACCGTTGCGCTGCCCCGATATTTCTGAGTCGCCCGGTTTGGCGATGACATGGCATTGGACCACTGAATCGACCAACAGCTCGGCACAGATTTGTTCAACTTGCTGTTTGGTCAAATCGCCTTGGAGCAAGTAGCCATGAGCGGCATCCAGTTGCAGATTTGCATGAATTTGGAGATCAGCGGCATCCGCGCTGATTTGATCGGCGATTCGATTGGGGTATCCTTCGCGTGGGAATATGTCAATTTCCCAGAGCACGGAGTTTTGCGAACCGGATTTTGATTGACTGACAACGGCTTGAGAGTCGGTCGTCGCCATTGAAGCACTGTCCTTGTGAAATTGGTTTTTTGACAACGAAACCCAATTTTATCTGAATTTTGATCTGTCGCGAAGGGATAGCATTTTGGGTGGTGGCATTGGTGAAGTGTTTTTGAATCGTAATCACCGTAGGGCCGGTTCCCACCGGCCGATCGAATAAAACGGCCGGTGGGAACCGGCCCTACTTAACCAACTGCACTCTCCCAAATTTTTTTTGACAGGATGAACAGGATTGACAGGATAAGATCCAAAAATACATCCTGTTCATCCTGTAAATCCTGTCAAAAACAAGAATAGACGGCAGTGGGAACCGGCCTTACTCTGACGGAAATTCAGGGTTTTGGTAATTTCGCGAATCGGTTAGTAAATAGGCTGTCAAATCACACTCAAGGAGCGAGCAAGTGGAAACGACGGTGCCTGCTGCGAAGGAGCGGAATTACAACAAGGCGGCCTGGTTTTACGAGGAAGTTTCGAATCTGTATTCGACAGGGCGGATTCGCAAGGCCAAAGCGGCTCAGGTTCCGCTGATGGAGCCGGGGCAACGCGTATTGTATTTGGGCGTTGGAACGGGTGAGGATGCTGTGTTGGCTGCTCAAAAAGGCGTTCAGGTCACTTGCGTCGATTTGTCGAGCTCGATGATCAAACGAGTCCGGCAAAAAATGGACACGGCCGGTGTTTCGGCGGAATGCATTGTCGGTGATGCCACAAAACATTGTCGGTGGGAGCACTACGATGTCGTGGCTACCAATTTTTTCTTGAATTGTTTTCGCGAGCCAATGATGCGGTCCATGTTGGGCCATGCCACGCGGCTGATCAAGCCTGGTGGCCGATTGATGATTGCCGACGTCGCTTTGGCACAAGGCAATTGGTTGTCGAAGGCGTTCAATATCGGATATCTGAAGATGGGAATGTTGTCGTTTTGGATGTTGGGTCTCGTGCCGTTGCATCGAAATTACGATTACGAAAGTTATTTTGGTGATTTGGAGATTACCAAAACGGAGCATCAATTTTTCAGATTTGCAAAAATCGGACCGGTGTTGTTTCAGAATATTGTTGGCCAAAAGAAAGCTTGATCGATGACTTCCGTGATGCGAATCACGCGTTTGGCGTTCGACAATCTGATTGAACGTAAACAGATCCAATATGACGAGACTGGTTGCGCCGACCAGTTGAGTTGTCGCCAGAAGCTGCTGACCAATCACGGTGACTTTACCCTGGCCTACTCGACTTGTTACCAGGAAGGCCTGAAATTTTTTGGGGACCAACGCGGGTATATTGCTTTCGGGCAAAAAATGGGACACACATTTGCGCTGGGTGATCCGGTATGTCCCGACGATTGTCGCGCCGAATTGATTGCCAAATTCGTCGACCATTTTGCCAAACGAAAACCATCGTTTGTTCAAGTCGAGCGTCAAACGGCGGAGGTATTGAACAAATTGGGATACCGGATCAATGCGATGGGCATTGATACAAGCTTGGATCTGCGAAATTACAACTTTAACGGCAAGAGTAAAGAGCGATTTCGCTACGCCCATAATTGGCTCAAGCGCAATCAGTTTCAGGTTCGTGAATTCAATTTTGCGGAATACGGCCGACCGAGAATCCGGCGATTGAGCGTTGGGTGGAGGCGGACAAGGACCGTTCGCAAACGGGAAGTGCGTTTTGTCAATCGTCCGATGGTTTATCGAGACCAACCGGACATGCGCAAATTTGTTTTAGTCGACGGCGACCAGCGGCCGGTGGCATTCATGGGTTTTGATCCGTTGTATCGCAATCAACAAGTGATCGGCTACGTGACGACTTTCAAACGACGCGTTCCCGATGCCCCGCGCTATGCGGAAATGGGGATGATCAAGGCGATCATCGAGACGTTTATTGCCGAAGGTGCCGAACAATTGAATCTCGGTTTATCGCCATTGGCAGGAATTGAAAAAACGGAGATGCGAACCAATTGGATGTTGAATTGGAGTATGTCTCGTGCGTTTCGGGCAAAATGGTTGAACCGCTGGTTTTATAACGTGCGCGGGCATGCCGAATACAAACATCGATTCGGTGGTGTGGCGCATCCGGTTTTCTATGCGTCACCAGTATTTGTAAATGATGTTCGATTGATCGCTTTGCTGCGGCTGTGCAAAATTATTTAACCTACCAAACGGCCGGTGGGAACCGGCCCTACATCGATTATTTCTTTTCGACGTTTTTGTTCTTGGAGGCCACGTCTCGACGCAACATGTTTTCGACGATTTTTTTGACATGCTTGGCGGGCAATGCGTAGGAGCCGACGCGGCCGTGGCGTGCGATGTTGATCCCGACGACTCGGCCGTCGATATCGACGACGGGTCCACCACATTGTTCGGGAAGCAACGGCGTGTCATGTTGAAATACTTGTGGGAATCCAGTGCTTTTTTTGCTGATGATGGCGCCGAATTGTTGCAAGTTTTTCGGCTCGTTGCTGTTGGCAAATTTTCGACCCGTCAATTTGGCGACGGTTTCCGAAATTTTGTCTCCCCGTTTGTATTTCAAAACCACTTTGTCTTGCGGTTTGAGTTGGCGAATACGATTGACCAGTTGATTGGCCGATTTCAGTTCTACGCCATCGATGGACAACAAAATATCGTTCGCTTTGATGCCTGCGAACTCAGCTGCTCCCGGCGACGAGACCGTATCAACTTTGACACCATCGGGTGAGTCGATGGGGCGGACACCCAGGTAGGCAGGAGTATCGCTGAGTAAAGCTCGTGGTCGCGTGCTGCAAACGCCAAAGGCGACTGGATTGCCTCGATCGTCGCCGGTGACCAAAAACGATCCAGGCATCGGTGCCGAGTTGGCAAATGATACAGGTGAAAGATTGCGAGCGTTGATTTTGATCATGGCGAGGTCATTTATTTTGTCTACCGCTTGGACTTCGCCTTGTAGCTTTGTTTTGTCGGCCAGGACGCAAGTTACTTTTTTATTGCTTTTTAATTCACTGGCTTTGGTCAAAATATAGCCTTCGCGAGAAACGATCGTTCCCAGTGCAACGGATTTGCCAGCGATTTTGATATCGACGACGCTGTTGGCCCAGGATTTCAAAACGGGTTTGAAATCTTTCAGATAGTTGGGATGTTGCCGTTCTAATTTCCCCGACGCGCGGTTTCGAACGGTGGGCAATTCGAATTTCAGTGCGATATTGCCTTGCAATTTGTCGGTGTCGATTTTGTCGAGGCCTTCGAACGGGTTGGCGTGGTGGGCGCGAAACCGTTTGAATTGTTCGGGTGTAAATTCAACGATGGCGGTATTGTCGTCGATTGCTTTGATGAACAATTTTTGCAAGTCTTTGTCGAGTTCGTCGACAATTTCTTCGAATACTTTGCGAGTTTCACTGGGCAATTGAGCGGGTGCAACGCGGACCAATACCGTGGTTGCGATCATGACGAACAAAATCGTTTTAAGCAATTTCATTTTTACCCCCCGGAGTTTTCCCTAGCGATTAACGAATTAACTCGCTCAGGATGACTTGGTAGTGGAGCTCCGTTGATTTTCGTTTGACGGAAAAACTTGCTGTATCACCAACTTTTTTCTGTTTGATCAATTCAACAAGTTGTTTCGAAGACGTAATCTTGGTGCCTTCGAAAACCGTGACGATGTCGTTGACGGCGAGTCCGATGCGATCGGCGGGCGAGCCCGAACGAATTCGGATGATTTTGGCTTGTGTGTCACTGGGCTCGACGGTAATTCCAAGTGCCGCACGGGCTGATTTTTTTTTCGGCGATGGAGAACGATTTTCGAGGCTTGGTAAAAGACCCCAGCTTTCTCCACGTTTCATGCGATCCCAGTATTGTTTGTAAGTGTTAACCGAAACATGGCGGTTGATGGCGATGTGATTTCCAATCGAACTGTGAATCCCGATCAGTTTGCCATCGAGGTCAAACAGGGGTCCACCAGAATCACCACCGATCAATGCACAGTCGGTGACCAGATCGTTTTTATTGAGTTCCAATATTTTTCCTGCACGGACGGGCGCGGTCCGGCCCAGTTTGTAACCACCGGGATGTCCCAGGCAGACGCACCAATCTCCCAATTTCAACGATTTGTATTTTCCCAATTCGACAAACGGGTATTCACCGGGTTCTTCGATTTGAACCATTCCGGCATCGACATTCAGGTTTTTGCCCAGCGGTTTGGCGCGAACTTCTTTACCGCTGGGAAGGACGACGGTGTAATCAGTGCCTGCGCCGGCCATCACATGTCCGGCGGTGAGGACGAGCCCATCTTTGCTGATGATTACGCCGCTGCCAAAACCGATGCCGTCCGAAACGGCAACGACAGCACCGATGTTTTTGCGAACGACTTTTTGAATTGCGGCTTGTCGTTTACGGATGGTTTGCAGATCATCTGCCAACGCTGATGAACAAAAAACGCAGATCAGCGTATAGGTGAGGGTTTTTACAGCAGTCGATTTAATCAATTCGAATAACATTTTGGCACTCAGAATTCCTTTTCGGAGCGGACCAATGGCGATTCGAATGATTGGATTTTGCCAAAACCATGGGTAGGACAGATTCACGCCGAATCGCCAGTTTATTGCGTATTTATCAATTTCGGCATTTGTGAAAGCGGTGCTTGCGGTGCAAGTCGTTTTTTTTGCGGCTATGAAACGATAAGTCGTTGCTATACCATTAGATAAGTCAAAAAAAATATTTGCGGTTTCAGTGCTGTGAAACGCAAGCATTTGATGCTTGCGTTTTTTGTTGTCCCAAACTCAGACATTATTTCGAAGATTGAGTCCCAGTTAGGATCGTTGTTTCTATGCTCATTTTTCTCAGAATCATGGGGATGATTTGGGCCAGTCCAAACACGTTGCTGGGTATTTTTATCGGTTTCCTGGGATTATTGAGCGGAGGGCGAGCAAGAATTCGAAATGGATGTTTAGAATTTTACGGCGGTCTGACGACTTTCTTTTTAAAGAAGACTCCGATTCAAGCTGTTGCCATGACCCTTGGGCACACGATATTAGGGCAAAGCCCTGAGTTGTTGGACAGTGCTCGCGACCATGAGCATGTTCATGTGCGACAATATGAAAAATGGGGACCTTTGTTTTTGCCCGCTTATTTTGCTTGTTGGTTTGTGCTTTGGGTGCAAGGCAAAGACGCTTACCGTTTGATCCCGTTTGAGGTCGAAGCGTATTCGAAAACCGAGATTGGAAGTTGCGATCACACAGGCCAAGACCGTAGCGATGAGAGCTAGCTGGTTCAGAGAGTATTAATTCGATTGTAAACCACTTAATTGTTTCTTGATGTCAAACGTCACCGTCCAACCCGTTCGCGGCAAAAAAGCTCAAAAAGCGTTTTTGCATTTGCCTTGGAAAATGCACGCGAATGATCCCAATTGGATTCCGCCGATCCGTCACAATCAGAAAGAGCTCGTCAATTACCGCAAGCATCCATTTTACGACAACGCGGAAATTGAAACGTTTATTGCAACTCGCAACGACGAAGTGGTAGGGCGGATTGCGGCAGTGATTGATCACGGTCACAACGAGCGCTACGAAGAAAAACGGGGGATGATTGGTTTTTTTGAATCGGTCAACGACACTGAGGTTTCACGCAGTTTATTCAACGCGGCGAGACAGTGGCACGAGTCACATGGCATGACAGCGCTGCGAGGGCCTGTTAATCCGTCGATGAATTACGAATGCGGTTTGTTGATCGAGGGGTTTGAGACGCCGCCCTGTTTTATGATGACTTACAATCCGACGTATTACCCCGAGTTGTGGGAGGATTTTGGGTTTCAAAAAGCCCAGGACATGTTTGCCTACAATGCCGACACGAGCATGTTGGACAATATTGATCCCAAGATTTCTTTTGTTTTAGAAGAAGCGGCGCGACGGTTTAACGTGACGGTCCGCGATGTGGATAAAAAGAACTTCAAAAAAGAGATCTATACCTTTATGGACATCTACAACCGCGCCACTAGCGGCAATTGGGGATTTGTGCCCATGAGCCCCAGCGAGGTTGAGCATACGGCGGCCGCGCTGCAGTTTTTGATCGTTCCACAATTGTCAGTGTTTGCCGAAGCCGATGGGAAACCGATTGGCGTCGTGTTTGGATTGTTGGACTACAATCCGATTATTAAAAAAATCGACGGTCGAATGTTTCCGTTTGGTTTTTTGAGAATTTTGTGGGGCAGAAGAAAAATAAAGCGAATTCGGCTGGTTAGTACGACGATTTTGCCTGAATACCAGCGATGGGGATTGGGAGTGACGTTGCTCGGCCGATTGTATCCACGCGGTATCGACTGGGGGCTGACCGAGTGTGAGTTGTCGTGGGTGCTGGAATCGAATCAGCTTTCGCGGGGTACGATCGAACGCGGTGGAGCCGAAAAGACAAAGGTTTATCGGATCTACGATTTCGACCCGAAGTCATCTACCTAAATTTGTCACGAAGGCTAAATTATAGGGTTTCAAGTGGAGACGGCCCCGATTTCATTGAGCTAATGGGACTATGAGAGAAATTGCAATTACTGGCGTCGGTATCGTCAGTCCCATCGGCATCGGAGTCGAAGAAGTCGCTGAATCGTTGGCGGCCAAGAAATCGGGAGTTGGTTTTCGGCAGGGTTTTGAAGACGTTCGATCTCCGATGCGGATTGTTGCCGCCATCAAAAATTTCGAAGGCAAAAAGTACGTCAAGCCTCGAAAAAGCATCAAAGTGATGTGTCGCCCGATTCAGTTTGGGTTTGCCGCGTCGGCACTAGCGCTGGAACAGGCGCAAATCGATGAAGGCGATTTTGAACCCGATCGCAAGGCAACGATTTTTGGATCCGAGGCTTTTGTTGCCGATCCCAATGAGCTGGCTGATATTTTTCGCAAATGTGTTTTGAACGAAGTTTTCGATCACAACCGATGGGGCGATTTCATTTTGCGTGAAATCGAACCGCTGTGGATGCTAAAGTATTTGCCCAATATGGTTGCGTCGCACGTCTCGATTTCGTTTGACGCCCGCGGGCCCAGCAATTCCGTTTGCCAGGCCGAGGCATCGGGTTCGCTTGCCATGATCGAGGCGATGGATTTGATCTGTCGTGGAACCACCGATCTGGTTGTTGCCGGGGGCACGGGATCCAGCATGGAGTGCACTGGTTTGTTGTATCGCGGCCATCATCGGTTGACCAAACGTCTCGATTCTCCCGAAGCCGCCAGTCGTCCGTTTGACAAAGATCGCGACGGGATGGTCGTTGGAGAGGGCTCCGGTGCGTTTGTCATGGAAACCGTCGAATCCGCGGCTGCGCGGGGCGCCGAAGTATTGGCGACCGTGGTTGGGTATTCGCGAAATTACTGTACCGACAAACAGCATTTTTCGGAAACGATCGAAAAAGCGATTTCCATTGCACTGGATCGAGCCGGTTTATCAGTCAGCGAGATCGGACACGTCAATGCGGCTGGATTCGGAACACAAACCGACGACATGGCCGAGGCCACGGCGATCAAAAACGTCTTGGGCGATTGCCCGGTGTTTGCTCCCAAAAGCTACTATGGCTACGTTGGCCCGGCTTCTGACATTATCGATATCGCGACAAGTGTTATCGCCATGCGTCAAAACGAGATTCCTGGAAACCTGAATTATGAAACGCAGGATGAAAACGCGATGGTAAACGTTTCGGCGAACCCGGTGGAATTGGGATCACCGTATTTTTGTTCCATCGGGTTTTCGATCCACGGTCAAATCACTTGTATCGTGTTCAAAGCGTCGCCTCCATCGAATTGAACAAGTGTTGTGTGGCATTGTTGCTCAATTCCTCTAACTGATTTTTAAACGCTTTGAATGCAGCAATCAGTTGGTCGGGTTTAATCGGATTTTTCTGCACACCAAATTCGTAGTGTTGGGGATACACGACCAACACCCCAGGTAACGCTAAATTGCTGATTTCGACACGGGTGATTTGTCGATCATACTGCAATTGCAAATCTGCGCAATTGGATTCTTCGATCGCATCAATTAAATCGTCGAGTTGCATCGTGACATCCCATTGGCGACACAGCGACCAGTTTTCGGCACCACACAAATTTTTGAATTCGTGGCTCAACATCTCATTCCAATCGACCAACCGAACAATTTCTTTTTTTAAAATTGCGGACTCCGGTTCGGAGCAACTTTGATGCGCCGAAACCTCCAGGCCAAATTTGGGAGTTTGGATCGAACCAACGCCGTCGGGAGTCGGTCCATAAGCTTTGAGTTGTTTTCGTTTAAAACCGTAAATGGACCGGAATGCGTCGTAAAATTGGTCCAGCAGTAGCGCAAGATCTTGCTGAGCCACACGTTGGACAAATTTTTGTGATTTGCTGTCACAGTTGGTTGGGATTTTGAAATGGGATTCAAAGTTTCTGAGTTGTTTTATCGGCAACCGTCGATTGCTGGACAACGAAACTCCATTTTGAATTGACGGGGCTGTCATGCCATCGACCAACCTTGTGTAAAAAATAGTAAGGACACGAAAATCAAATGTTTCTTTTTTTTCCAGAATTCACAATAATGGTAAATGTTCTTCTATTTGAAAACCGAGGTTGTTTTGCTTCAAGGAAAATACAAATCCGGTGACTGGGTAGTTTACCGCATGACGAAACAAAGCGGGTCTCCCGGTAAGCGCGCCAAAAAAGTGGTGGGATCCAAACACGGTGAAGAATACCGTTACCAAGTCGACAAGTATTGGGTGGTAGAAGAGCAAAACGATGAAGGGGAAGTGATTGTCCGAACGCGTCGCGGTAAAAAAAGAAAAATCAGCGTTTCTGATACCTGTTTGCGGCGCGCAAACATTCTCGAAAAAATATTCCTGAGACGACGATTTCCAAAAATCGATTAGGTGGTGGATTTAAATTCCGAGAACCACCAATTTTTCATTCTCAATCAGGTAGCGAATTCCTGTATTGGATTCCGCAAAGCCTTTCATTTCGGCGCTTGGGAAATCGACGCGGATCAGTTCCTGATTACTGATCGCTAATCGGCAAAACTCATCAGAGTCGATCATCACACAATCGGATTGAGTTTTGAGATTTTTCCTGTTTTCAAGAACGTTTGGTCCTAGCTCAAGGGCTTTGATTTCCAAACTCGTTTGGTGATTCACACTGGACTCCAAGACGAAATACTTCCATGAGGAAACTGTTAAGATGGGACAAATGATAGCACTCTCGTGCAATCCTGCAAGCACCAAAATTAGCGGTTTGTCATTGAACGAATTTCAGGGTTTTACACTCAGAAAACTTGTTAAAAACTGCAGATTTGAACGATTTTTGTCGGTCGTCAATGACTGCCAGAATGGTTGAATTCAGACCATAATAATTGGTCTTTGGAAATTCTAAACACTTTTTTGGGTTTGTGTTATGCGATTCCCGTTATTTACCGCTTTTACCACGCTGTGCATCATTTGTCTGATTCCTTTATCGTCGTTTTCTCAGTCAAACTCAGGCTTTGGTTCTGGAAGAGTCTCAAAAGTTCAATGGAGCAAAGATGGCAGATTTTTGATTTTCCGTTCTGATGGAAAACTTTACCAATTTGATCTCCAAACCTTGGAAAAGAAGGTCGTCAAAAAAGATGAGGTTCCAGAGTCGGTCAATAGTTGGCGAGGTAAAACGCGAGGTGCCGCGGCTGCGAACTCTGGTCGCCAGTTAGGGAGACCGACACGTGGACGGCAACACACCGGGGTTGTTTCGCCTGATGGGAAATGGACGGCTCGTTACAAAAATTGGAATGTCGTGCTGGAAAAGAATGATTCCAAAGACGTTGTCCAGGTGACAACCAAAGGGAACGAGAAAATTCACTACGGAACCGCCAGTTGGGTGTACGGTGAAGAGTTGAATCAAACCACGGCAATGTGGTGGACTCCGGATTCCAAGAAACTGATTTACTACCGATTCGATGATACGAATGTCCAGAAATTCTATCTGATTCGGGGTTGGTCTGAAATTAACACGCGTTTGTATCCGGAATATTATCCGAAAGCCGGGGCCACAAACCCAGGTGCGTCAATGTATGTCTACGATTTAGCGTCGAAGAAATCGATTCGTGTTGGGGCCGGCGGAACTGGCGACGAATACATCTACAACGTCCGTTTTTCGCCCAACGGAGATGTCATGATGTTGAACTGGACCGATCGACTGCAGCACCATTTGAAAGTTTTGGCGGTCGATCTCCAAACGGGAAATTGCCGAACGATTGTCGAAGAAAAACAAAAGACCTGGCAGAGGAATTCTCCACGGATGTTTTTTCTCAAGAACAAAAGTCAGTTTTTGTGGCCCACCGACAAATCTGGATATACGCACTACGAATTGCGAGATTTGAATGGGAAATTGCATCGAACGATTACCCGTGGAAACTTTCAAATTCTCAGGTATTTCGTCGACGAAGAAAAAAACATGATGGCGTTTACCGCTGGGAGCTCTGTAAAAAATCCCTACTACCACCAGTTTCATATGGTTGATTTAGATGGCAACAATCAACGCCGCGTGACATCGCTGGATTATCATCATTCCAATTTCCAGCTTTCGCCCGATCACCAGTGGTTGGTGGCTCAATACGAAGAACCGAACAAACCGCCTTGCACGGCACTTTACCGAACCCGTGACGGAAAAATGGTCGCTTCGTTGGCAGTGAGCGATCCCAAATCGGCCGCCAATGTCGCCGAGGTGTTTTCCTTTAGGTCGAATGACGGAAAACATGATATCTACGGGATTTTGTATAAACCGATCGGGTTTGATCCTAAAAAGAAATATCCGGTAATCAACGCACTTTACGGAGGACCGGGCTCGATGGAATTCAGTTCACGTTACGTGAGTCGTCCTCCGAGCCAGTGCAATCGCGGATACCTGGTCGTCAAAGTTAACAATCGCGGGACCGGTGGCCGCGGCAAAGCGTTTCTCAGTGCGGCCTATCAACGACTCGGTGATGTCGATATTCAAGACCATGCCGATGCCATTCGGTTGCTACGAAAACGGCCTTATGTTGATGGCGAACGGGTTGGAATCGTCGGTCACTCGTACGGTGGTTATATGGCGGCGATGGGAATTTTTAAACATCCCGACGTCTACGCAGCTTCGGTCAATCGTGCAGGAGTCACGACTTGGAAAAATTACGACACGATTTATACCGAACGCTACATGAGTACGCCTCAATTGAATCCGACTGGTTACAAAGTCGGTGCACCCATGACTTATGTCAAAGATTTCAAAGGAAAGATTTTGATCATGCACGGCATGCTCGACGACAACGTGCATCCCAACAATGCTTTTCAGTTGATCGAAGCGATGGACCGAGCGAATAAACCTTACGAAAGCCGTTTTTGGCCGAACGCTGGTCACGGGTTGGGACGCGGCGCCGGAACCAGCCAACGAGAGTTCTTCGATCGGATTTTGAAACCGGGCACCTAGTAGGGCCGGTTCCCACCGGCCGAGCGGTCTATTTTCAAGCATCGAATTTTAGTTGGGTACAGTTCCGGTTTCTATCGGCTGATCTGCCGATAGACACGTGTGTAAACGGTGGTCCCTCGCTGAAACGATTTTGCATTCAACAAAAAATCGCAACCCGAAGCGTGAGCGAGGGACTACAAACACGCTGATGACCAGCGAGACATGGTCCCTCGCTCACGCTTCGGGTTACGATTTCAGACCGGCCGCTCAAACACAAGGGTCTGAGAACAGCCCGATCGATGATGGACAAAACGACAATCCAACAAAACGGCCGGTGGGAACCGGCCCTACTGTGATTTTTGTTTTGCGGCGTTGATCATGCGAACGGCTTCGCGGACACCTGCTTCGGCAATTGGGTCTTTTGCGCCAGACAGCGGTCGTCGTTGTTCGACTAGCACGTGGGGCGATACGCCTTTGCCTTCGATTTGGTCCGTGAATTTCCCCAAACGAAATCTGGGAAACATCAACACGGTGTCAAAACCGACATCTTTGAACGACGCAGGAATCACGGCGCCGGCGGTCCGTTGTCCTACCAATCTGGCCGCTTTTTCTTGGCGAATCAAATAAGCGATGACTTCTTTGGCGCTGCGCGAATTTCCATCAATCAAGGCGACGACCGGTTTTTTCCAGTTGGAACGTTTTCCACTCATGATATCAACCATCGGTTTGCAAGCGGCACCGTTTCCACCGCGACCGCGGAGATCGACAATCACCGCATCACAATCTTTGAATTTCGATTCCAAAGTTTCCTTTAACAGTTTATTGACGCCACGAATGTGAATAAACCAAAAATGAATCATGCCAATTTTCAGATTGTCTTTTTCGATGATTCGAATGCTGGCTTTGGCGGCTTCGAACGCAGAATAGTCTTTGGCTGTGACTTCGATGATTTTCCGCTCTTCGCCCCATGTTCGCTCGATTTCAAATTTGAGTTTGTCGTCGCGCTCACAACTCAGATAATGAACTGACGGATCCGAAACGTAGGCGTCGTCCGTTCGGAAATCCAGCCGTTTGTTATTTTGTACATTTTGTCCGTCCAAACTGACGACACGGTCGCCGATTTTAATTCCGGCCTGATCAGCAGGGCCGCCTTCGAGAACGTTGTGCGCGAAATATTGATCGCCAATTTCGATCAACTCCAGTCCAAACGTGGGCATCGGTTTGTTAAACAGTTCGGCCATAACCCGTTTGTAAGACGACTTTGAGAACAATCCTAAATGTGAAGCGGGGATGTGGGACAGCATTTCAAAAATGACTTTCCGCTGGGCTTCGATGGATTTAGCCTGCTCTGCGAGCGGGCGGTATTTCTCGATAATGGCGGGCAAACGATTCTTTCTGAATTCTTTGTCGACATAGAATCGAGTAAGTTGTTCGGCAACGTTGTCAAACAGTGTTGCACGTGCTGCCGGTTGATTTTCGGCCGCCTTGTTGTTTTGCGGCGCCTTTTTTGCCGAGTTGTCCTGGGCAATCAGGCAGGGTGTGAGAAAGAACAGAATAACAATTGCTATTGAACGGTTTATTTTCATTCCTGGTACCTCCGGATATAACGTAGCCACGACCACGTTAATCTTTCTGTATTTTCAACTACCAAGGTTGAATCATTTTGAACAAAAAAATACTTCATGTATTGTCCCAACGTCCGGGCCGCACGGGTAGTGGCGTGACGTTGATTGAATTTGTCGAGAACGCCACCAAACGAGGTTGGCAGCAAATGGTGGTTGCGGGCACTCCTGCTGAGGAACCTGAGCCCGCGGTTGGAAATTTGCCAAAAAATTCGATTCATCCACTTATTTTTGAAACTGACCAGTTGAACTATCCGTTGCCCGGAATGAGTGATGTGATGCCCTATCGCAGCACCGTTTTTTCATCAATGAATCGTCAGCAATTGGCCGATTATCGCAGCGCTTGGAAAAAACATGTCGCGGCCGTGGTCCAGCAATTTCAACCCGATTTGATTCACAGCCACCACGTTTGGTTGCTCAGTTCGATGTTGAAAGATATCGTTCCCAATCTTCCGGTGGTTACCAGTTGCCATGCCACCGGGATTCGCCAAATGACGCTTTGTCCTCATTTGGCGGCGGAGGTCCAGCAGGGTTGTGCCCAAAACGATGGGTTTTTTGTGCTGCATCACGGGCATGCCGACGAACTCGAAAAACAGTTGGGAGTTTCACCCGAGCAAATTCACATTGTTGGAGCCGGATACAACGAATCCGTTTTTAATCTTCAGGGGCGTTCTGGCGGTACGGATGCTAAACCTACAATTGTTTACGCTGGGAAATACAGCAATGCTAAAGGGCTGCCTAGCTTGCTGGATGCGATTGAGATTTTGCGAACCTCTTTTCCCAATGTTGAATTGCACGTTGCCGGTTCGGGAGATAGTGACGAAGCGAACCAGTTGCGCGTGCGGATGCAACAAATGGCGCCGACGGTCGTGTTACATGGACAATTGTCTCAGCCCGAGTTGGCTGAATTGCTGAAGCGCTCGTCACTGTTTGTATTGCCGTCGTTCTACGAAGGCTTGCCGTTGGTGGTCGTTGAGGCAATGGCTTGTGGATGCCGCGTTGTCTGCACCGATCTGTTTGGTGTTCGCAATCAAATTGCGCCATTGGCTGGCGAGTTGTTGTCGACGGTGGCGTTGCCAGACATGGAATCCATTGATCAACCGGTGGATTCACAATTGCCCGATTTTGCTCGTCGTTTGGCAGCGGCCATGGAACAGCAACTGCGACTGGTAGTCGGTGAACAAAAGACAGACGTTCTGGATCGATTTACTTGGGCGAGTGTTTTCGACAAGGTCGAAATGGTTTGGAAGTCGTTTGTGAGTTGATCGCAAATAGCCCTTGATAGCGTTGATTAAATCGGAAAGCTGTGAATTTGAGTTGAGCTGCGATGCGCTTGCCGCCGGTATTTGAGGGTTCACCGGCGGCTAGCGCATCGCAGCTCATATTTAATCAACACTACTTAGTCTTTTTTGTTCCAGCGGGACACGGCGATGTCGGCGATGCCAATGTTGACTGTTCTGGGAAGGAATTTGGATACCAGGTTGAACAATTTGTAACGCAAGCTTGGAATGATCAACGGTTTCCGTTTGAGCAAACCGCGGATTCCTGCTGCGGCGACCTTTGATTGTTTCAGGATAAGCCAGCGGAGAAAAAATCCGGGCGGTTGTCCCGCTTTTGTAATAAAGTCTGAATCAAAATAACCGGGACACAAAGTGCTGACCGAAACGTTTTGGTATTTCATGTTTTCACGAATCGCCAGGGAAAAATTCAACACGTAGGCTTTGGTCGCGGCATAAACCGCGAAATCCGAAGGAGGTTGAATCGCTGAAAACGAAGCGTGGTTGAGAATCGCACCTCCGCCATTTTGGGCCATCTGCTCGGCAAACAGTCGACACAAAATGGTCAAAGCGCGGACATTCACGTCGATGGCTTGGTTGATTTCATCAGGCGATTGTTTGAGGAATTTACTGAAGTGTCCCAGGCCAGCATTGTTGATTAATACATCGATTTTGCGCCCGGTTGATTGAACCGCTTCGAACAAATCAAACGTCGCATTGGATTGTTGCAGATCACTTGAAATCGTATCGACGTCGACTTGAAATTCTTGGATTAGCCGCTGCCGGACAAGGTTTAATTTCTCTGTATTACGGGCCGTTAAGATCAAATCATATTTACGCCGGGCAAGTTCGGTCGCAAAATCGACGCCAATTCCTCCGCTTGCTCCTGTAACAACGGCCAGTTTTTGATTCGATTGAGACATCGACGGAGATTTCAGATTCGCTAAACTGTTGGCTTGATGTATTGGTGACCAATAAAACAGTAACCAATCACAACCCGACGCGTGAGAGGAAATTTCATGGATCTGTTGTCATTGAGATTTTAGGCCTGTCTCATTTTGGGTGCCACTGGCTCTGCCAGTGCTGTGGTCGAATCGTGGTGTTACGTACTTCAATTGAACGAAATAACGTCGATTTGATGCGTAAATCACTCGCTGGAGCCGTGGCACTCGACCCGACTGATACAAGCGCGACGCACCAGCGAGTGGTTTTGCGCGGTTAAACCACTCGCTAGCGCTTCGTGCTTGTAAGACTCACGATAATCCATGAAATTTCCTCTGACGCGTCGGATTCGATTTTAAACCTTCTGCAATTGACTGGTAAGCGACGAACGATGAAGCGAATTGCGATTACTGGGAGTTCGGGATACCTAGGCAGTCGTCTCGTCGAGCGGTTTCGGAGTCAGGGTGCTGAAGTTTTGGGATTAGACATCCGCAAGCCCGATTCCGAATCCGATGTGATGCCAACGCAGTTCGAACAAATCGATATTTGTGATCCAGCATTGACCCAGAAAATTGCGGCGTTTGAGCCGGATACGATTATTCATGGTGCTTATGCGTTCAAACCCATTCGCGATGAAAAAAAAATGCGCCGCATCAATGTCGAGGGTACTCAAAATATTCTGGATGCTGCTGCGGAGATTCAGCCTGACCGGTTGGTGGTCATTTCCAGTGCAACAGCTTATGGCGCTTGGCCAGACAATCCCGTTCCGATGGACGAAACCGTTCCGTTGAGGGCGCGAACGGAATTTCGTTACGCTGCGGACAAAACGAAAGTCGAGGAGTTGTTGGCGGAGTTTGAAAAACAGCATCCGCCGATTCAAATTGCCTGGGTTCGACCGTCGATTATCGGCGGACCGCATCTGGACAACTATTTGAGTCGATTTTTGTTTGGGATGCCGTTTTTGGTTTTGCTCGACGGGTTTGATGGTCTGGTTCAATTTGTTCACGAAGAAGATGTGGTTGCGGCGATTGAAACGATCTTGAAATCCGAATTGCGCGGGCCGTTTAATGTGGCACCGCCAGATTGGTTGAGCTGTACGCAGATTGCAAATCAAACCGATCGGAAAACCTGGAAGTGGCCATTTTGGTTGGCCCGATTTCTCCACGGGTTTGCCTGGACGATCCGCTTTCCAATTCACGAATCTCCGGCCAGTTTTCTATACTTTTGCCGCTATCCTTGGATTGTTGAGCCGAAACGATTACAGGATGAACTTGGATTTCAATTTAAATATTCTTGTCAGCAAACGTTGGACGAGATTTTGAAAGCCCGCGAGGCGGCCAAGGCAGATAAAAGCGGACCAAAAAAATGAAAGATCTTTGGGACAGGCGGATGCGATTGAACGTCATTGAGGAACTGTTGTTCTGGGATGATCGGCCAGCCTACCCTTGGTCGTTTTACGTGAAATTGCATTTTGCTGGCGTGATTGATCGCGCTGCGTTTGAGCGAGCCGTCGAAGTGGTCAGCAGGCGACATGTCCTATTGTGTTCGTTGGTTCAGATTCGTGGAAAACGATTGTATTTTGTTCCCCAGCGCGATGCCCTGCCCCAAATCGACTGGCGCGACGAATCGCCTGGTGAGCAACTGCCATCGACCACGCACCTGGATATAACCAAAGAAATTGGGCTGAGGATCATTGTTCGCCAAAACGAAACCGAGGCGGATGTCACGTTGCAAATTCAACATTCGGCTTGCGATGGATTGGGGACATTTGAGTTTGCCGATGAGTTAATGATGCAATACGCCAACGAACTGGATTCGTCGGCAATATTTGAACTGCCGCAACTGGATCCGAGCTTGATTTTGAAGCGAGGCAAATGGGGCGTGAATTGGCGCAATTGGTTTAAAACCATGCGCAATCAATTGATCGGTTTAAAAGGTGCAAAGCAGTTTTTGCAACGTCATCCGGTTTCATTGATTCCCTGTGTTCCAGAAGCGGATACGGCTGGGTTTCCGGAAAACTATCCTCACACACTGCAATACCGGTTGGATCGTGAGCAAACGGCGATGTTGGTCAAGGCGGCGAAACGAGCTGGCTGTACAGTCAACGATTGGTTAACTCAAAAAATTTTTCTCGCTGTGTCCGATTGGCGCAACACGCATCCCGATGTCGACGAAAACGATTGGATTCGGATGATGGTTCCCGTCAGCTTGCGAGGGCGGCATAGCATCGGCTCACCGGCGGCAAATATTGTCAGTTCCATTTTCCTCGATCGGCGTGGCGAGCATTTTGAAAATCCCGAAGAACTGCTGTTGGGAATTCACGACGAGATGCAGTTGATCAAACGTAGAAACCTCGGACTAGTTTTTCCATTTTCGTTGAAGCTAACGCGATGGGCTCCGGGCGGCTTGAAGAAAGCGGCACGCCAGGACAAATGTTCGATGTCATTGATCTTTACGAATCCCGGGCGTGTATTTGTCGAATCTAAACTTCCGCAAGACGACCAGGGACAATTACAAGCGGGTAATTTGACATTGATCCGACCTGAACTGGTTTCGCCACTACGGCCCTATAATTTGATGACGTTTTCATCCGTTTGTTATGCTGGGCAGATTGGAATTGCCGTGAATGTGGATCGACGTGTGACAACCAAAAGTTCCTTTGATCCCGTGTTGAAAACAATTTTGAATGACGCGGACAACATCGCAAAAGTAACAAATGCGAACGTTAAAATCCAAGAAAATCAGAATTTTTAGCGGAATTCGCAGCAACAGTTTGTTATTTGCCAAGAGATGCAAATGTGAGGTTGTGATGTTGTTGAATTGGTCATCACAACGTTCGGCAAAATCAATCGAGGGTGGTTTCTGTCGTTTGCTGTTGCAGGCGTGAGAGCTTGCGTTCAATCAATTGTCGCTCGTGTTTGACGGTCGTGCGGGACAGCGCTCGCAAATAGTCATCGATGGCAGCTTGAGGATTACCGTCGAGTTCGTGAATGGCTGCCGAAACACAATCGACTAACGGATAGTTGGCCGAGTTGAATTTTGATTTGACAATGTCGATCTCGGCAAAGGCTTTGGCGAGATCTCCGTGAATTGCGATGGCGATTGCTCGATTCAGCCGATAGATTGCCGAATCATTCAACTCCAGCAATCGATCGTACAGTTTGACAATGATGTCCCATTGAGTTGATTCGAGATCCGGCGCTTTGCAATGTTGTTGAGCGATGGCTGCTTCGAAATGAAAACGGGACGGTTGTTGATCTTTAGAACGCGCGAGCCAGATTTCGGCGATCCGGATCAGATTTTGATCCCATTTGCTGCGATCCTGGTCCGACAACAATACGACTCCACCGTGTTCATCGATTCGAGATTCAAAACGAGAGGCGTGAAACAGCATTAACGCCATCAACGCTTTTGTTTTGGGCGTGCTCAGCCGAGGATGTTGGCACAACAGATGACACAACCGGGCCGCTTCTTCGCAAACGTCGTCACGAATTGGATGGACTCCTTTCGAAGTACTATACCCTTCGTTGAACAACAGATAGAGGACATCGTTGACCGCGTCCAATCGTTCCGCTTGGTCAGCCGCGGGGGGAAACTCCAACGACACGGCGGCACTGGACAGTTTTTGTTTGGCTCGTTGGATTCGTTTTTTGACCGATTCGGCATTCATCAACAAGCCGCGTGCGATTTCATCGATACTGAAACCACACAAAATTTTCAGCGTCAGCGCGATTTGCGAGATTCGATCCAATAACGGGTGGCAACAGGCAAACATCATCCGTAATAAACTGTCTGCGATTTCATCGTCCTCCAGCCATTGATCGACGAGCGTGTCAGTTAATTCATCCGAAACGCCCGCGTGTGACAGAGCGGTTTGGTGTATTTTTTCGCGCCGGAGAACGTCCAAGAGTCGATTTCTGGCAACGCGATGGATCCAAGCCGCCGGGTTATCGGGAATACCGTTTTTTTTCCACGAATTCATGGCAGTCAACATCGCCGACTGGACCATGTCCTCGATCAAATCCAGTTTCCCAAAACCAAATGCCCGAGTTAAAACGGAGATCAGATTCGCCGATTGATGACGAAAAAAATGTTCGACCAATTGATCGGTTTCAACTGGTCGAACATCGGATTGATCGTCGGACAACTTGGTCATTCTTCTTTGCCAACGCCTGCAAATTCGCGAATTTCAACCGTTCCCTTGTGAACCGAGATCATCGGACTGTCTTTGGCCAATTCAACGGCGGCGTCCAGATCTGCGGCTTCGACCATCGAGTATCCACCGACCAATTCCTTGGATTCCGCGAACGGCCCGTCGGTGACTGAATTGTCGGGATTGACCACCCGGCCATCGGGCTTCAAAGCGTCGCCGCCATCGAGCAGCCATCCGGCTTCCATGCCATTTTTAATCCAATCCATCCAGACCTGCATCGCTTGTTGCATTTCCTCAGGCGACAATTCCTTGGATTCATCTCCGTCACGGTAAACAAACATAAATTTTGCCATTTTATACCTCAAAAAGCATTCAGAATTAATCGATTTCAATAATCGAACTCAACAAGTTGACGATCGAAAGTTAGAACTGGGGACACAAATATTTTCGTTCTTGAACGTGTCTGTTTTTTATGCAAATGATTTCTTGGGTGCATTAGTTTTGTGCAGGCGGATCTAAGAAACACGCGTATTCTTGTTGAAGATTACGATGGTATGAGATTTGCTAATGTTAGATACTAGGACATTCTGCCGACGGAGTGGAGACATTTCGGAGGTAAGTATGATATCTGATCGCGTAGTATTTGTATTGGGTGCTGGTTGTAGTGTTCCCTTTGGGTTTCCCACAGGCCAACAACTACGAGATAAGATTTTAGAGATCTCAAAGTCAGATGTGATAGATCACGTAGGGAAAAGTTGCCCAAACATCCTCGAAGAGCTCGGCGTCAAAGATGATGCATTGGTTCGCCTACAGTCTAATCTTCGTGATTCACAGATCAATTCAATTGATCGCTTTCTATCACTTCCCAAAAATCGAGAATTTCTTGACATTGGTAAAATTGCCATTGCATCATGCTTAATTCCTTATGAGGAGCATAAAAAAGTTCTTGCGCCTAAATGTGATAATGGAGAAAACAACTGGTATCAACTTCTATGGAACGAAATTGTCAATATCGAAAGTTTTGAGGAGTTTGATAATAATCTTTCGATATACTTCTTAACATTTAACTACGATCGTTCGCTCGAACATTTTTTGACAACGGTATTGAAAAACACGTTGACTCCGACGGTTGATGAGATCGATCAGTTTCTTTGCAAAAGAATCGTGCATGTTCACGGGCAACTTGGTGCCTATCGTTTGCGTGGTGGATCATCGAACGGTCGCTTCTATCGTACAAAACTAAACGTCAATAACATAAGAACCGCTGCCGAGGGAATTAAAGTGATTCATGAGTCAAGTACTTTTTCAGACAAGCCCCGGGTGAATGAGCTAATTGAAAGTTGTAATCGACTCGTTTTTTTGGGGTTTGGTTACAGTGACGCAAATGTTAGAAAACTTTTTTCAGGTGTTTCGCGAGCTCCTGCAAAGATAATTGGGAGTTCGATGGGACTCATGAAACAAGAGATTGATTCAGCGAGGAAAAAAGTGGCGAAAGCCCTAAAGACGGAAGAATCGCGAATTGAGATTACAAGTGATTCCGATCTTAGGACTTGTGAATATTTGCGATCTCATTTCGAATTTGCATAATTCTTGTCATTTATCCCGTCAAAAGCATATTGCTACAATGAAGCTCGTTAAGCTGTGGTGATACTTACTTTGTCTCACTTTAGTCAAGACTCTTCTAGGGTAAATCATCTTCGATTTTTTTCAAGACACGGAGGGTCAATTGTCGCATCATCGGGTCGGGGTGAAGGCGAAGTTTGTCAATCGATTTTTTGGCAAATGCGATGTGGTGTCCCAGCTGGAGGCTGATTCTGAGTGTCAGTTCGTTGGGAAATCGCCGGGCCGAAAAAAGCGGTTCATCGGTCCCAGATAATAACCCGATGAATTCTTTTTGGTGCTCTTTATTTTCGTTGTCACACAATAACAAAATCGCAAGCAATGCTCTGCGAACGCGAGCATCTGGTTCAATGACCAAATCGGTATCCAATCGCTCAATGATTTCTTTGCGATTTCTGATTTGTTTGACGTACCGGCACAACATGACGCACGCCCGTGCCCGAATTTCGAGCGCTTCATCAGCGAACCGTTTGTCTTTCAGAGATACGGTATCCAGTATCAGATGCAACAAGCTTTGAACACGGTCTTCGATTTTGTTTGCAAATGTTGAGGTGGCAAGAATGATATCGAGATCATTGGGGTTCTGTTTTTTCTCTTGCAGCAGTTCCATTTTTACTTGCTCAGACAATTTTTCGCAGCGGGCCAGCCAATGAATCAAGAATCGCCGCTGGAGGGGACGAATTTTGATCGTTGAGTGCAGTGAATCCAGTTGTGGTTTTCTGACGCGATTCCGCTTGAGAAACAGTTTTTCAATATTGCCTCGAAATTCAGTTAATGGAGCGTCAGTTTCATTGATCAAACGGATCGCTGGAAACGCGTTGCAGAATCCACAGGGGGAACTGTTTTCCGCGGGATCAAAGCGTTCCCATTCCTTTAATGCCAATGGAAAAATTGCTTTGACGACCTGTGCTTCATCAATTTGGTGTCTGGCATAGAGTGCGATCAAATCCTCATACAAATTTTCACCAGGAACGAATTGGTGACGATGTTGTTTTTGCAATATCTGTTCGAGCGACTTTAAAGCTTGCTGATTTGAAAAATCGATTTTGAAGATTAGTTCAAATGTTTGCTGCACTAATTCTCTGTTTTTGGATTCCAGCAGCGGAATCAAATGCGGTATGGCCGCCTTGCCGTAGCGTTGGAGCCAGATGTCGGGTGCATTTGAGCTGGGTTGCTGATAGAAGTCTTGCGATTTTACGTGTTCGGCGAATTTTTTGACGGCGTCTTTCAGGCCAAGTTTTATTTTTTGATGATGGATCAAAACGGCGAGCGCCAATTCTGACAAAGGGTGATTTGGATCTTGTGCAATTTTTTTGATTGGTGGTACAAGCTCGGCTGCGAGTGATTGTGTTTTAAGCAATGCTCGCAACGTCAAAGTCACTTCTGTTTGGTCCTGGGTTTGCGAATTTTTGGTGAGGATTTGTTTTGTGGAATCCAGCACAGCGGCAGATTGCCAAGGAACGGCCGTGAAATACTTGAGCGCCCACAACCGAATGGCTTCATCAGGGTGCTCGCGACAAATTTTTGTTATCGATTGTTGTGTTTTTGGTTCATTTGCTTTCATCGCGGTGAGACAGCGGAGTGCGTTGACAACAATGAGCGAATCTTTCGAGCCCAACAATTTGCAAATTTCCGATTGGTACGCTGGCGCCGAATTCTCGAATGTCTGAATAATGAGGTCTACTTTTTCTTGATTCTTGTCTTGAAGTAATTTTAGACACGCCTGCAGATATTGTTTCTCAACTGGAACAGCCGAGAGGAATTCTCTGGCATAGGTTGATCTGAAAGACTCCTGTTGGTCGAGTTCGGCGATGAATTGCTCGAAGAGTTTTTTTCGATGCTTTGAATTCGCTTTGTATTGAATCCAGGAATGCAAATATTTGTTAACTTCTTTTTGGTCATATGATGGCTCGATTCCGAACCTCCTGGGAGCCTCGATGCCTGGGGTAATTTCACCAAATCCTGGTTCGAAGGTTTTTGTGCCGAGCGCCTGAATCACTTTTTTCTGAAAACCGGGCATTGCGCCAATTTTTACCAGGAGCTTTCTTTGATGCGTCGAAATAGGTGATGAATTGTTTTTGGCCTCCAAGACAATGTTTGCCATCATCTCTCTGGTTTCCACCTTGGACAGCAACACTTTGTACAGATCGTTTTGATACGGCGTATGCCAATTTCCAACGTTGTAAAAGCAATATTGCTGTTTGCCGGTGGGCTCCAAATGACGCATGATCAGGACGGCAGCCTGTGGATTGTTCCGGCAGGTTTCATCGAGCACGATCATCGCGTAACGCGAGGTTTCATCCAATTGCAAACAATCCGATAGTAACTCCAGGTCGCTGATCTTCTTGCCGTCGGAGTACGGATTGGGTGACGGCAGCCTTAGTAGGGCTTCACGATGAATTGGTTTCAGAAAAGAATCTGAAATTTTTATCGTCGAAGGTTGCGGAAACAACTGGCTTGTCCATGTAAATAACACAAACAGGCTGAAAAAAAATGCCAAAGATGCCGTGCGCATCGTCAAACTCCTGGAGGCAGTTGCATTGGATTTGATTATACCGCGATATCGGAGACGCTTGCGTTGTTGGTAAAAAGCCAAAGACTGGATCGAATGTATCGCCGCTCAATTCAATTTCATAGCATTCCGAAATAGTCAACGCAACGGCGGCAAAAGCTCAGTGCCGCTCAACCGGATTGTCGCGAATGACATCTCTAAATCGTGTGATTGTGGTTCACAACTGGTAAATCAAAATTACAAAAATTTGTTGATTGTCTTAAAAAAAACTTGACAATGCATCGACTAGTTAATAGGATGCGGAACGCAATTCGAGAATAACCTCATTAAACATTCCCATTAAACATTTCCATTAAACATTCCTTTTAGTTCCTTTCCACTTTCCTCTTAGGTGTTCACTATGCTCATTTTCTTGAGAGCGGACTCGCGCGCGCTGACAGCGTTTTGGTCAACAGTATTTCTTGGTTTGGCGGCTAGCTTGCCAACTGCAGGAAGCGCTCAGATTTGGGTACAACAATTTGGGACAGCGGCCGACGATTCCAGCATCGATATCGGGTTTGACAATGCCGGGAGTCTGTTTGTTGCGGGACATACGGACGGCAATTTGGCCGGAGCCAATCTGGGATCGACTGACTTGTACCTGCAAAAATTCAGTTCCAATGGAAGTCTTTTGTGGCAACGACAATTCGGCACGGCATTTGAGGAGCGATCCGAGTTTGCTGGAATGACGGTCGATTCCTCAGGTAATCCAATCGTGACTTCGTCGACTCAAGATCAACTGAATACGCTCGTCTATAAATATGATACTCATGGAAATCTGCAGTGGTCTGATAACTACGGTGGCGAGGGTTGGGAGTTTTCCCGTGATGTAGTGACCGATACGTCGAACAACGTTTACCATTTGGGAGACATACGTTTTTCCGGGGCTGGCGGGACGCGTTTTTTTGCCAAATACAATGCCGCGGGGCAATTGCAATGGACAAAAGATTTCGGGGGCGCCGGAGGCAGTCCGCGTGCAATTGATATCGACTCAGTTGGAAATCTCTATGTCAGCGGTCAGGGCGCCGAAGGAACAAATAGTCATTGGGATTTGGGAACGATTGGAAAATACGATCAGAATGGAGACCAAGTCTGGGTTCGCGGCTTGGGTGAATATGGCGTTCGGGTCAGCAACAGTGTCGCGGTTGACAAATTCGGCAGCGTATTCGTTGTTGGAGAATCCAGCGGTCCGGTGACATCACTCCTTAAGTTTGACTCGGACGGCAATTTTCTTTGGCAGACCAGGTTCGGCGGTCATGATTATTTTGACTTGGGTCGTAATCTGCGCATCGTTCTCGATGAAAATGGTGATGCTTATGTTTCCGGTGATACGATCGCGAGATTGACGGACGCGAGAAACCGCGGAAAAGAAATCATGATCAACAAAATTCGGAGCAACGGCGATCTGATTTGGACCACGCAATTTGGGACGCGTCTGGACGAAACGAATACCGGTTTGGCCATTGATCAAAATGGTTCACTGGCGGTCAGTGGTTCGACATTGGGAAGTTTTGATGGCTTCCAAAACCAGGGAAATCTCGACTCGTTTATTGCAAAAATCAATGTGCCAGGAAGTGATTTTGATTCGCGCCAGACCTTTCTACAACATAACCCAACTGCATTGGTTGAAAGTTTTGAGAGTCTGCAAGTCGACAATCAACGCAACACAACGGGAATTTCATTTGACAGTTTTGAAATCCGGTCGATGTTGCAAATGGGAGTATTTGGACAGATGCCCGATGGTTACGAAGGAACATTTGCCACCGACGGCGACAACTGGTTAGTATCGCCTGATGGAAGCCAGGTTCGATTTGATTTTGCCGACGATATTGTTGCTTTTGGTGTTGAATTGACAGGTTTCGGCAATGAACCTTTGGAGTACAGCCTGACGGCGTTGGTCGAATACTCAGATGGTGATCGGTATCTTTTTTCACTGGCCGAGTGGGACAAGGTAGAACAACCGGACGATGCTTTTTTCTGGGGTATCGCTGCGGAGAATCGCTCGATACATAGAATCACTTTCAAATACGGCAATGATACAATCGGTTTTGATCGAGTGTATCTCGTACATGCAGTACCAGAACCGAGCTTCGCCGTTTTGTTGCTTTGTTGCGCACCATTTGTTTTGTTGTTTCGACGAAAAACGGCAGCCGATAGCAAAACGACACAAGCCAAATTCCATCGCGATGTTGTCTGTCTCGACAACAAAATATTTTGCTTGAAAACAAATTTTCCTTCACGAACACTGCCCTGCATTAGCACTAGCATTTTGACGGCAACTTTGTTTTTTTCGACCAGTCATTCATCCGCTCAGAACACCGTCTGGGAACGGGTTATCGGCACATCAGGGATTGAAGGCTACACAAGTATCGTTGGAAACAATGCGGGTGAGGTTTATATCGGTGGCAGTACGACGGGGAGTATCGAGGGTACGAATTTTGGTAATCAATCAGCAACGCAGTCGACTTACGATCAATTCGTCACCAAATATGATGACGCGGGAAATGTGTTGTGGACGCAGCAGTTTGGGTGGGCAGGAAATGACTTCATTCGACAAATTGCGTTGGACAAATCAGAGAATTTGTTTGTCGGTGGAACTCGAAGCAACTATTCACAGGGAACCGTTAGCAAATTTGACCGTTTTGGTAACAACCTCTGGACGCAAAGCATTTTGAACACAAACCCAATCGCCAGCGGTTCTGTAATCGTCACTGGTGTTGCAGACGATTCCACGGGTGGAGTTTTTGCGTTGGGCACGATAAATCGCGATGATATATTTTTGACGCGGTTTGACACCAATGGAAATCAACTGTGGACTTGGCAAATCGGAAACTATGGAGCCGATACTAGCGGCGAGATCGTTCCAGATTCGCAAGGCAACGTCATCATTTCCGGATGGACCAGGAGTGGATTGTTTCAACAAAACGCAACCACCACCGAAGGTTTTATTGCCAAAGTGGATTCGAGCGGAAGCATCGTATGGCAAAATCAATGGGGTACCGATCGACACACGTATCCCTATGACATTGCACTGGACGGACAAGGCAATTCGGTCGTCGTCGGAAACAAAACGGCAACTGAGTTTTTCTTGACCAAGTTTGATGATTCCGGAAATTTGCTATGGGAAAAAACAGTGCAGAATGACGACGGTATTGTTGGCGCCGGCGTTTGGGCTGATGCAGATGGCAAAATCTATGTCGCCGGTTCAGCGACTGGAGATGTAGGAGGAATTACAAACGATGGAATTGACGATGTGCTGTACTATGAATTTGATCCTCAAGGTGAAATCGTCCAGACAATGCTATTCGAAAATTCTGATCTCGATTTTGCGGTCGATATTTGGGGTGATGGCAACGGCAAATTGTTCCTGGCAGGTCAGCGAAACCGAGATGCGTTGGTGATGGCTTTGGCCGTGCCAGAACCTGGCTCGCACCTAATTTTGCTGTCTGCTGTGGTGGGTTTATTTTTACGACGTCGGCGAAGTGCTAGAAGATTTTGACGCATTGAAATACCGTATTTTGAAATTCCGCAAAGGCGTGTTTGAAACGTGTTTTTTCACTCTAGAACATGAAAAACGGCGCATTGTAAACCGCAAATGGGCGAAACAGCTGCAACTGGCTGCTGCACAATTGCCGCTATCGTTTGACGGATATTTGTGACACCGTTAATCTTTCGAAGTCGAACTTGCAAACATTCTTCGTCGATTTTCAGGCATGGCCAACAAGAAATACAAACGCCTCGTCATCAAGATTGGCTCAAATGTCTTGGCACTTGATTCGGGATTGCCGGATTTAAAAAGGTTCGAGCAGCTGACGGCGCAGATTGCTTCATTAAAAGATCAAGGGACGGAAGTCATCATCGTTTCTTCTGGGGCTGTGGCCGCAGGCAGAAGCGTGATTGAGCTGACCGAGCAAATGGATACGATCTCTCGACGCCAAATCCTGGCTTCGATCGGACAGGTGAAATTGATGGGGATCTACCATGAATGCTTTGGTAGAAAACAGCATGTCTGCTCTCAAGTCCTGGTCACCAAGGAAGATTTCAGAACTCGGCAACACTACCTGAATATGAAAAATTGCCTAGAGGCGTTGTTGAAAAACGGTGTCATTCCGATTGTCAATGAAAACGATGTGATTTCTGTCACCGAGTTGATGTTCACCGACAATGACGAGCTGTCGGGACTTGTCGCGTCGATGCTCAACGTCGATGCGCTGTTGATTTTGAGTAATGTCGACGGAATTTTTACCGGCCATCCGGACGAAGCGGATTCGAAACTCGTTACTGAATTTCATGATGACCGGAACGAACTCGAAGATTACGTCGTTTGTGTCAAGTCGAATTTTGGTCGCGGAGGGATGCTAACTAAGGCGAATACGGCGCTGAAAATCTCTCGGCTGGGCATCGATGTGTTTATTGGAAATGGTTCGCGAAACGGCGTTGTCGCCGACCTGTTGGAACGGCGCACGGGAACGTATTTCGCTGCCAACGCTCAGACTCCGTCGGATGTCAAGAAATGGGTGGCACAGTCCGAAGATTTTTCCAAGGGGCGCGTGATCATCAATGGCGGAGCGAAAACAGCGTTGACGTCGGAAAAAGCCACGAGCTTGTTGCCCGTGGGAATCAACGAAGTTCAAGGTTCGTTTCGAAAAGGAGATATCATTCAGATTCTAGACGAATCTCAACAACTGATTGGTTTGGGAATGGCCAAATACGATTCCGACCAAGCCAAGAATTTAATTGGCAAAAACGGAAACCCGCCGCTGGTACACTATGATTATTTGTTCTTGAATCAGACGGAAAATTAGACAGGAGGGACCCCAAAATATCAATGGAATCAACATCGAAGTTTCAATCCGTGCGTCGGGCGAGTCAGAAATTGGTTCGCTTGCCTGTCGAGCAAATTGATCTCGTTTTAAATGAACTTGCTCAAGCGACGCGCCAGCGGAAGGCAGATTTGTTGTCCGCCAATCAGTCCGACCTGTATCGAATGGATTCTAACGATCCGAAATATGATCGTTTAAAGTTGACGCCAGAAAGAATCGATGACATTGCTAACGATATTGCGAAGGTTGCTGGGCTGGATTGTCCCATTGGTGAAACACTGGAACACCGGATCCTGGAAAACGGTTTAGATCTGGCCAAAATTCGAGTTCCGTTAGGAGTCGTTGGGATTATCTACGAAGCGCGGCCCAATGTTTCGTTTGACGTGTTTTCGCTTTGTCTAAAAACTAAAAACGCCTGTGTTTTAAAAGGTGGCAGCGACGCTGAGTTTTCGAATCGGGCAATTGTGTCATTGATTCATGAGGTGCTGGATAAATTCGAAATCGATCGAAATGTTGTTCATTTGTTGCCAGCAGATCGGCAAGCGGCGAGTGATTTACTCCATGCCGTCGGCGATGTCGATTTGATCATTCCACGGGGAAGTCAGAATCTGATCAATTTTGTGCGAGAAAATTCGCAGGTGCCGGTCATTGAAACGGGGGCTGGGATCGTGCATGTCTATTTCGACAAAAGCGGTGATTTGGCTAAAGGACAGCAGATTGTTTGCAACTCGAAAACTCGAAGAGCCAGTGTTTGCAATGCGTTGGATTGTTTGTTGATTCATCGTGATCGACTTGAGTGTTTGCCAGCCATTGCAGAGCCATTGGCGGAAAAAAATACGACGATTTACGCTGATGATCAGGCCGAGTCCGTGCTCGAAAACGCGTATCCAGTGGAGTTGCTTCATCCCGCATTGAACGAACATTTCGGAACCGAATTTTTATCCAACAAACTTGCGATCAAAACCGTCGCGAATATCGACGAGGCTTTGCAACACATTGCGGAATACAGTTCCCGACACAGCGAGGCAATTGTTGCAGAAGACAATCGCGCGATTGAGACATTTCTGGAAATCGTTGATGCAGCAGCCGTGTATGCAAACACTTCGACGGCATTTACCGACGGAGCCCAATTCGGCATGGGTGCGGAAATCGGTATCAGCACGCAAAAATTACACGCTCGCGGGCCGATGGCGCTCAATGAGATGACCACTTACAAGTGGGTCATTCGGGGAACGGGACAAATTCGGAATCCGTAAAGTCAGTCGCAAGTTATAAGGGAAAAGAGATTGTCAAACTTATTCGACTAGTACACTGGCAGAGCCAGTGTCACGCAAAAAGCGGGCGAGTGCGCAATAAAAAAGCTCGCAACGTGATTGACGTTGCGAGCTTTATAAATAGCCCGGCGATACCTACTTTCGCACTTGCAGTACTATCATCGGCTCGAAATGCTTAACTACTGTGTTCGGGATGGGAACAGGTGTGACCATTTCGATGTGGTCGCCGGAAGAAGTGTCGCCGGCCTATTCGCCCGGCGCCACTCGATGTTCTTCGACATGGTATGTGAATTGACGACTTTCGTCATATTGTTGTGCCATTGTTCATAGCGAAATTGATTGCGATTGAAGCAATCTTGATCAACAACATTTCGAGTGATGCACTCGTCCCGTGTGGGATTTTTTAATAACGCTTGTTCGACACAAATACCGATTAACTTTCTCCAGGTTCTTGGAAGAACCTTTCGAAAGGCCTGGATATATGTGGTCAAGCTTTCGTCCGTTAGTATCAGTAAGCTGAACACATTACTGTGCTTACACATCTGACCTATCAACCTCATCGTCTTTGAGGGGACTCTCGCAGTAAACTGCTACGAAACCTTATCTCAGGGAGGGCTTCACGCTTAGATGCTTTCAGCGTTTATCCTTTCCGAACTTAGCTATCCAGCCGTGCCACTAGCGTGACAACTGGTACACCAGAGGTCCGTCCATCCAAATCCTCTCGTACTAAAGATGAACCCCTTCAAGTTTCGTACGCCCACGGCAGATAGGGACCGACCTGTCTCACGACGGTCTGAACCCAGCTCACGTACCACTTTCATTGGCGAACAGCCAAACCCTTGGGAGCTTCTTCACCCCCAGGATGTGATGAGCCGACATCGAGGTGCCAAACCGCATCGCCGCTATGGACGCTCGGATGCGATAAGCCTGTTATCCCCGGAGTACCTTTTATCTGATGAGCTATGGCCCTTCCATTCGGAACCACAGGATCACTAAGACCGACTTTCGTCCCTGCTCGACTTATGGGTCTCGCAGTTAAGCACACTTCTACCTTTGCGCTCGACGCGTGATTGCCAACCACGCTGAGTGTACCTTTGTACTCCTCCGTTACTCTTTGGGAGGAGACCGCCCCAGTCAAACTGCCCAACTGACACTGTCCGTTGCCTGGATTCACAGGTCAACGTTAGAACTAAAGCATAGCCAGGCTGGTATTTCAAGGTTGACTCCTTCGACACTGGCGTGCCGATCTCACAGTCTCCCAGCTATCCTACACAAGATATACCTCAGCCCAATATCAGCCTACAGTAAAGGTTCACGGGGTCTTTCCGTCTAACCGCGGGTACGTGGCATCTTCACCACGACTACAATTTCACCGGGTCGGTGGTTGAGACAGTGCTTCTGTCGTTACGCCTTTCATGCAGGTCGGAACTTCGTGTAATTCCACAGTTTCCTGTGGCACAGACTATACCTTCACCTGTTCAAAAACGAGTTGAGAATCTCGTCTTCGGAATATTTCCGTTTGCCTGAAGGATTCATTTGAGTTGCCAACCGAACAATCCTGGTTAAACCTTCAATTTCGAGGTGTTGTTTGTCCAGGACAAGACAACAAATCTGATCGAACAATTCAACTTCATGCTTTTTTGAGCTAAGCAGAGGATATTCGCGAAAGTGTGGCAACACTTTACTAGTTAAATCTTCAATTCGTCGAACTTCAAACTTCAGTGTTTTGTCACTTCGGTCGGGACGAATTGATCCACAATCCCAAAGTTCCTGAATTTTGTACAGCAGTTCAGCGCGGTCATGATTTTGACTGACTGAAAAACTGGGACGGACTTCCCAACCAAACCTGTGTCGTTTGCTGGGTGTAAAAGAGACACAAAAGCATTCCTTCTCCGTCGACAAATCCAGAAATATAAGATTGAAGATTCATGGCAAAGATCAGGGCCGGCGTTTTAGCAAGTGTTTCCACTCACTCCAGAGATCTCACTCTCTGAGTCGTTACAGGGATTCTTTGTCCTCACGAACAAAGATCTTACCCTCGGTATTACCCTCGTCAAAAGTCGAATGCAAAAAAGTTGAAAACAACAATGCGTACGACAAATACGTTAGGGCTTCACCGATTTGAGCCGGAACATGATACGGGATCACTCCCGCAGTGGGCAAATTTTTTGATTTCGCAATGAAATCAACTTGTCTTACCCGACAAGGAACTTCGCTACCTTAGGACCGTCATAGTTACGGCCGCCGTTTACCGGGGCTTCGGTCGAGAGCTTCGCCCGAGGGCTAACCCGCTTCCTTAACCTACCGGCACCGGGCAGGCGTCAGTCTCTATACATCCACTTACGTGTTCGCAGAGACCTGTGTTTTTGATAAACAGTCGCAGAAGCCGATTTACTGTGGCCTCCAGCAGCGTGAACCACCAGAGGCACCCCTTATCGCGAACTTACGGGGCCATTTTGCAGAGTTCCTTAACCACCGTTCTCCCGAGCGCCTTAGTCTTCTCGACCCGCCTACCTGTGTCAGTTTTAGTACGGTCAATTTGCTTCAAAACTTAGAAGCTTTTCTTGGACAACCTTCCAATGACTTCCCGGTCATAAGCCAGTCGGTCTAGGCCTTGTATTATGCGGGTCTTTTAGCCCCCGCCAACTCAGCTTTCGCCACGGACATTTCTAATCGTACCGCTCATATTCTGGTTGCCGTCCCTCCATCGCTCCACAAATTGGGGCAGGAATGTTGACCTGCTATCCATCGTCTACGCCTTTCGGCCTCAACTTAGGTACCGCCTAACCCTGGGCGGAATTGCCTTCCCCAGGAAACCTTAGGCTTTCGGCGAACAGGATTCTCACCTGTTTTATCGTTACTCATTCCGGCATAATCACCTGTATGGCCCGCGACCGGTCGTTTCCGTCCGGCTTGTATCTGCCATACAGCGCTCTTCTACCGCTCGTTATTACTAACGAACCCGTGGCTTCGGTTTCATGCTTACTCCCGTTCATTATCGGCGCAAAACTGCTCGACTAGTAAGCTGTTACGCACTTTTTAAATGGTGGCTGCTTCTAAGCCAACATCCTAGCTGTCTCAGCAGTTTAACTTCCTTAGTGACTTAGCATGAATTCGGGACCTTAGCCGACGATCTGGGTTGTTTCCCTTTCGACCACGAAGCTTATCCCCCGTGGACTGACTCCCGTGATAGTTTTACCGGTATTCGGAGTTTGGTTCGGTGAGGTACCCCGGGAAGGGCCCCCAGCCGATTCAGTATCTCTACCCCCGGTAAATAGTGGCACGAGGCTATCCCTCAAGATATTTCGAAGAGAACGAGCTATCTCCTGGTTTGATTAGACTTTCACTCCTCCCCACAGGTCATCCCCTCATTTTTCAACATAAGTGGGTTCGGTCCTCCACGCAGTATAACCCGCGCTTCAACCTGCCCATGGGTAGATCACCAGGTTTCGCGTCTACCGCATACGACAAATCGCGCTATTAACACTCGGTTTCCCTCTGGCTCCAGCCCGTAAGGCCTTAACCGAGCCGCATACGATAACTCGCCGGATCATTATGCAAAAGGCACGCCGTCACACTGAACGAATCATAGTGCTCCGACCGCTTGTAAGCGTATGGTTTCAGGTTCTTTCCCTCCCCTAGACGGGGTTCTTTTCATCTTTCACTCACGCTACTGAGTTCACTATCGGTCATTAGAGAGTATTTAGCCTTGCGGGATGGGCCCCGCAGATTCAGTCCAGGTTTCACGTGACTGGACCTACTCAGGAACCACTCGAGAGGTTCTAAGTTTTCGTGTACGGGACTCTCACCCTCTGTGGTGGGCCGTTCCAAACCCTTCCACTAACTAGAACTTTGTGACTCTCATGTGAATGGCCCTACAACCCCTCAAGGGAAACCCTTGAGGTTTGGGCTGTTCCGCTTTCGCTCGCCGCTACTGACGGAATCGATTTTTCTTTCTTCTCCTCTGGGTACTTAGATGTTTCAGTTCTCCAGGTTAGCTACAGGAATCTCGGGATCAACGTCCGTTTGTCGACTACTCCAAGCTTATCGCAGACTTCCACGCCTTTAAGCCTTCTAATGCCAAGACATCCCCCATACGCCCTTAATAGCTTGACCACAAATATCCAAGCCCTCCATCCAATCGGCCGATTCAAAAATGAATCCACCCATCAAACGAAAGCAGAATTCTGTGATGCTATTTGCAACGATATATCCAGTTTTATTGCCAATCGTCTCATTGATTCAATCAACAATAAATTCGGTTTTTTTATTTGGTCTTTCCAACATTGAACAACAAAGTTGTTCAGCGCTATCAAGAGTGGTTTTTCAGACGCACATCCATTTCAACGGGGTGTTGAAATTTCAAGCACGCCTAAGATGCCATCAATTCACAGTCCAAATTGTCAAAGATCAGTTGGCCGCCGAATGTCGACAACCACGCCCTGTTGAGAGCGATTCGGGCTCTGCCAGGTTCGCACCAAAGCAAACAAAGTCCGTACCGGAATCAACAAAAACTCATTTAAGGGGTAAACCCCGAATTTTAGCGAAGCTGAGTAGGTTTGCCAAGTGGCACAGTGCTCAGGATCACTATTTTCGTGGTCAGTAGAAATGGGCTCTGGAATTCAGTTAGCGGGTCACTAAAGCCATCATCGGCCCTGAATTCGCCCTCACTTCCCTGCCAAACTCAAGTAGCGAAGAGACAAAGTATATGGATTTGGGCTGCCAACTCAATAGGTAAACTAACAAAAATTTCAAATTATTTTCCATCGGATATTCGGCTTCGAAGCTTAAGGAATTTTGGGATTATGTGTAAAAATATCGCTGGAGAGATAGCGAATTTGTGAACGTCGTTGAACTGGCTCAGACGCTGATTTTTGACACTCATAGGTGAATCCCAGGGCTCGATGCGCCATGAATGTTTTGACCATCACTTCCGGCAGCGGTGTAATCCGAAAGCGTGTTTTGGGACATCACGATTTGCTGATCGGCCGACAACGATGATTGTGAGATTTTATGGACGATTTCAAAGCCAGTCGTCGACACGCGCAATTGAAGTTTGTCGACAATCAATACTGGATCGAAGATCTCGGTAGCCCTCATCCATGGCAAAGCCATCGGTGAGCGGCAAGGCGCTAGTGCAGCGTTGATTAAATCGGAAAGCTGTGATTTGATGTGAGAGGCAAGGCGCTAGCTGCCGGTTTGAAGCGCTAACGTACCGGCGGCTAGCGCCTTGCCGCTCACAGGATCAGGCTCGGTCGCGAGCTATCTTCAATAAACGAAGTTTTCTACAGAGCCCTTCCGACGCCTTTTTCCCGAAACCTGAATCGCTGTTCGTAAGTTACCGTTGATGTGCTTTCAGAAAATACGCGTTGGCCTCCGTCTGGGACAAATCCCAAAGAGCTATAAAAACCTTTGGCGGGTTCGTTTGATTCCAATACCCAAAGTACGACATCTGGCCATTCTCGCTGTTCGGCTTCGACGAGACAGCTTTGCCACAGTGTCCTGCCCCATCCGAGTTGCTGGTATTTGGGCAGAACATACATCGCGTTTAATTCACCGATCGTTTTTCCATCGGGTACTTCGCGGATTGCATGTAGAGCCGCGAAACCGACGATTTGATCGTCGTCGATTGCGATAAAGGTCGAGGCACTTTCCCGTTGAATCCACCGTTCCCATCTGGCGACCGCATGTTTCGTGTCGACAGGAAGATGCTCGGTAAGTCCAGGGATCGAGTGGGCCATCGACTGCCACCCGGAGGTATGAATCGCGCTGATCGCCTTGGCATCGGTGACCGATGCATGGGCAATCTTAGTGAGTCGGGTGTTACCGAATATTCTTTTTGATTTCACGGTATCTTGCGGTCGCAGTCTTCGATGCCAGACCTTTCTCACAGAATTTGAGTCCTTTCAATCCGCGATGAGGTCTTTCAACGACGACCTTGCCTTTTTCGAGTTTTGATTCCAGCGTCTGCAACGCGTCGATGAAACGTGAGTCGTCGCGGGCTCGCTCGAAGAACGACAGGACATAAACGTAATAAAACAAATTGTAACGCAGAAATGGATACTCAATCTGCATAAACAAACTGCCGATTCCCCAATGGCAAGGTCCGATGGGATGACGCGTCTCCCAGTGATCCAACAACGACTCGACCGCCTGATCGACGACTTCGTTGTCCGTGCGATATTTTGGAAACCACCGCAGGACATCCAGGACATTCAACGTTGCGCCGGGGTTGGCAAATTTGGTTTCAGGGCCTCGTCCGAGTTTTGTGAAATTACAACGCCATCCGCCAGAGTCATGTGCGTTTTCCAGAAAATAGCTGACAGTTCGTTTGACTGCCGCATTGGCTTTCATTCCAAATCGACACAACACCCGAGCCGCTTCGGCGGTATAGCAAGGGTACATAGGAGCTTTGGGAGCCACTTGAATCCGGCCGTCATCCCGCGCCGCATCGAGAATGAGATTCAATCCACCTTTGACGGCTTCATGTGTTTTGGCAACTCCGAGTTCGTACAACATTACCAGGGACGAAATGGTGCTGAACGGATTGCCAACATAAATGCGGCCGTCGGTCGTGGCCCAAAAATCAGCGCCGTTGTCGTGACGTCGCGCCAGGATCGCATCGATATCAGGTTGGTTGGCTGCAGCTGGCAAGAGTATTCCTCCTGGATTTTTTAGGACGCTTCGTCGTCATCAAAAGAGGCGTTCCAAGAGTATACACTGGTCATTTCTTCACCGACAAACAAAAATGCCACTGCCCGTTCGCCAAAGTAGGCGGTTTCGCTTCGCTGGTGATTTCCGTTATTCAGTGCGACACGTTTCATATCGGCGACATGTTGTTGGGCCTGTGCGTGCGACATCAATTTGCCGTGGTAGCTCTCAAGTCCCTCGGCATTTTCTTCGAGATCTTCGCCGATACTGAGCAACTGCCAACAGAGGCTTTCCAACAAAAATTGGGAAAGATTCGAAGGCTCAGGATACAACTCGTCCGAATCCTCAGGTTGTCGCTGGAAAACCGGCGGATCATCAAGTCCCAAATCTTCGGACCGAAGAACATACTCGACAACATTTTGTTGTTCGTCCAAAAACACGAGATGTTCATCCTCAATCGTCAGTTCCAAGGGCACCACAAGCGGGTGATGTGCGTCGCGCCAAAGTACATGTTTGCCGACGTGTTGATACATGGACCGTAAGGCGTGAGGAAGTTGAACGCCCAATCGTTGCTCAGCCTCGTCCAATTCAGATTTTGGATACCCATAGGTGTTATCCCGTAGACCGATCACCGACTCCAGAATTTGTCTGAGTTGCGAGTCGAATTCATTCATGGTGATAAAGTTCACGGAGTACTGTTGTGATCAAGGACATGATGTTATTAACGATTGAACATCTGGTCCAGGTACGACCCTTTTGGAATCGGCAGTTCTTCGTAGTCTTGAAGAACAACGGGATTGCCGCCATCAAAGACGATCTGGCAGCCGACTGGCATCGATAAAAATTGAAGCACGTGAGGCGCAGCGAGTGTCGCTTCATAGAGAGACAAGATGCTTAATTGATCGGGATCTTCGTTGTCGACATCTTCCGAACCTGAACCGAAAAACCAACCGGAGTCGTTAGGATTATTCTCAACCGGTTGCAGACGGTTGGCAAACATTGGAATCGTGTCAAATTTTTGACCGACGATGGCCGTTTGTTGCAAAGTCGGGATATCTGGCGTGAATCCGAAAGTTTCTGGTGTGTATTTGTGCAGGGCAACCGTTTTGAATGCGCGTCCGAGATCCGATATCCAGTTGATCGGCATTGATCGAAAATCGGGGGCTAACAAACGAAGCTGTCTCGATTGAACTTTACAGCGAAGAACTGTGTACCCATATTGCAGCGATTGCCCATCAGAAAAATTGGCACCTTCGCCAACGTAATGGGTAAGCCAAGCGGTGAACGAGTCGACGATGAATTCCGGTACAGATTCATCGGTGTCGAATACGAATTCATCGATGTATTCGGAATCGACAGCTTGTTGGATCGTGTGCAACGTTATTCCCTATTACCACGCAGTCCGGTTTCAATCAAAGTATTTGATTCTATCAGAAAGCCAGTCATCGAGATTGGCAAGGTCGCCCGTTTCTTGGCACGAAACGATATATGCCGCGATTTCATCGGAACTGTGATCATCGCTGTTGTGCAGGTATTCGATTGTTTCCTCAACACCGCATCCGACTAAAAATTGAATGTCGAATCCTCCGCCAGTATCCATGCTGATGTGTTTGGCTTGCCACATTGGGATCACATCATCGAAATTGCCGATTTGGTAAAGAAACAGCGCGGTCCAATAGATGTTGTCCGAGTGTTCTCCGTCATGGGACTCGTCCGCACGATAAGAGATTTCCCGTTGAAACATATCCCGCACCAAAGGTCGGAGTTGAAGTGGCGGCGTCGGATGCATCAATACATACACGGAATCGCGAAATGCGGGATCATCCAGCAACTCGGATTTTGTTTCGGCGGACGTTGGATATGTTTCAAGAAATGCTTTGGCGTCCACTGGAGCGTCTCTTTAAACTAACCGATACAGGGCGCGCACTCCGTTCCAGTGGGTGACATTATTGCAGCAATACAACGCGATTCAAGTTTTTGTGGTGCCATTCAATGCGTTGTTCAACGGGTTTGGTGACCGGCCCCCAAATCGCCGTGGAAAACACTTGCTGGGGACGATTCAATTTGCGCCAAACCCTCACTTTTTCTTTTCGTCAGCCGCTTTGGCAAGTTTCAGATATTTGCGGTAAGTGGGGCGGCCCAGCAATTTGTTTTGGAGAACATGGATCGCTGTCGCGACTTCATGTTTGTCCATCGGGTGGATTTCGGGCAGGTTAAAGAAAGCTCCGGCAGCTTCGGCCGTTTTTTTCCAGCAATCGGCTTCTTCTTTAGTCAGGCCAGCGGCAATGACGAATTCCTGGTCCTTGGTCAATTTTTTTTTCTGAGCACTGGCAGTACCGCTGAACGTAACAAGCGAAGCGCCGGTCATCATGGTCGTTGCCATGGCAGTACGTCGGTCAATTTTGGACATTTTATTCTCCGTTGAGTGGTTTGTTGGTAATGAGCAAAAATTATCTACCATCGTTTGGCGGAAACCAAGCGCGAGCATTCGTAGGCTCGGTTCCTACCGGCCAATTCAAACAAACAGCCGGTGGGAACCGGCCCTACTTGTGATGCAAGACCGAACATGAGTTTCGTCATGTAGTAACCACGAAAAAATCCACACGGATTCGAAAATTCCAATCCGAACAAACGGCCGGTGGGAACCGGCCCTACGAGCAACCACAAAAAAAGCCACTTGGAATCAAAATTCCAAGTGGCTTTATTGTCAGTGGAGACGATCGGGCTCGAACCGACAACCTCCTGCGTGCAAGGCAGGCGCTCTCCCAATTGAGCTACGTCCCCTTAGTCAGGGAAGAGGGTCGAGTTTCGAGAGAAGAGAACTCTTTGCTCATTCCTCGTATCTCGAACCTCCTGAATGGGCGTACCAAGATTCGAACTTGGGACCTCATCGTTATCAGCGATGCGCTCTAACCAACTGAGCTATACGCCCGAATTTTTCGGATTTTCCGACAAAATACCTTTTCGGTCGCGATGTTTGTCGCGTTGACCACATTTTGATCGATTTGGATTTTCCGGAAAAGGCGTATTGTTATGGGAGGACCGATTTCTGTCAAACCATGTTCACCTTTCCGGTAAATTTATATTTTCTTTTTAAGTGTGAATCGCACGATTGTCGACGGCCAAAGCTGCTTCTTGCATGATTTCTGACAGCGTGGGGTGAGCATGGCAACAACGTGCGAGGTCTTCGCTACTTGCACCAAATGCCATGGCCACTGCGGCTTCGGCGATCAAGTCACCGGCTCTCGCACCAATCGCGTGGACGCCGACAATCCGATCGGTGGTTGCGTGAGCCAACACTTTGATTCGACCATCGGTACCGCCTAACGCCCGAGCGCGTCCGTTGGCGCCGTAGGGACACATTCCTTTTCGGTACTCGATGCCTTCGTCTTTGAGTTGTTCTTCGGTTTTTCCAACCGAAGCGATTTCGGGGTTGGTATAAACGATTGCGGGGATCGCGTTGTAGTCAACATGCCCGTGACCGCCGGCAATCATTTCAACACAAGCGACGCCTTCCTCGGATGCTTTGTGTGCCAACATGGCGCCGCCGATGCAATCGCCAATAGCAAACACGCCTTGAATTTTTGTTTCAAAGCGTTCGTTGACAGGAATCGCGCCGCGGTTTGTTTCGATCCCGATGGCATCCAGGCCAATGTTGGCCGTGTTGGGAATGCGACCGGTGCAGACGAGAACTCGATCCGCCTCGAGAGGTTGGTCTTCGCCTTTAAGCTTAACAACCCCTTTCACTCCCGATTTTTTGGCGGACTCGACCCATACGCCTGTTTTGAATTCGAGACCCTGTTTTGAAAAAATGCGATGTGCGATTTTTGCGATTTCATTGTCCAAACCGGGGAGGATTCGGTCTTGGGCTTCGAGGATCGTGACTTTGGCGCCCAGTCGGCTCCAAACGGAACCTAATTCCAACCCGATGTACCCGCCACCAATGACAATCAGCGTTTCGGGTACGGTGTCGTAGGACAGCGCGGTCGTACTGTCGCCAATAATGTTGTCGTCAAATTCAACGCCCGGCAGCGGGAAAGAAAGGCTGCCTGTCGCGATGACAATATTTTTGGCAGTGATTTTCCCGGCGCTTTTCCCTGTAATTTCGATCGTGTTTTTGTCAACGAATTGTCCGCGACCGTTGTAAGCTTTGACTTTGTTTTTTTTCAGCAGCATTTTGATACCGCCGGTCAAAGCGTCGACAACGGACGATTTTCGTTGCATCATTTTTTCGAGATCAACAGACACGTCCGCGGTTTTGATTCCGTGTTCTGCGAAATGTTGTTGGGCTTCTTCGAACAGATGCGATGACTCGAGCAGTGCCTTGCTGGGAATGCAGCCGACACGCAGACAGGTTCCGCCCCATTGCTGGTTTTCATCAATGACTGCGGCGTCGAGGCCAAGTTGTGCGGCGCGAATGGCGGCAACATAACCACCGGGTCCGCCACCGAGGATCAGGATATCGTGAGTAAAATTGCTCATGTCGATTTATATTTCTCAATGTTCGCGAAACAGATTTATCGTCGTATGATTCTAGAACTTTCAGAGTCGCTGCGGAACAGCCAGTGAATTCGAATTTCAAGTTGTGCCGTTATCGGGTCTGGCGATTCGAACAAAGATTTCATGCAACGTGGGTTTAATGACTTCAAAGTGCGTGAGTTGTCGGACTTTGGAGATTTCGTGAAGAATCTGTTGCGATTGGCTCGGATCGTTCATCCGGCATTCATACATGTTGGCATGTTTTTCAACATCGCTAACCATTGTCGATAAATCGGGCATCGATTGATCGGTGTCAGTGAATCCGATTCTCAAACGATCTGCAGGATATTGGTCCTGGATTGAATGAAGCGTGCCGTCGAGAACTTTTTTTCCATTGAAAATCATAAAAATGGTGTCGCACATTTTTTCGGCAACTGCCATATCGTGCGTCGAAAACACAACAGTCGAGCCCTGGTCGCGAATCCAAAGGACAGCGTCGCGGAGCACTTCGAGGTTGACCGGATCTAGCCCGCTGAACGGTTCGTCCAAGATGACCAGCTGCGGTTTCGCGACAACGGCCGATATGAATTGCACTTTTTGCGCCATCCCTTTGGACAAAGCGTCGATCCGTTTGTTGGCCCAACTGGTTGCATCGAGGCGCTGGAGCCATTTGTCGATTTCCGATTGGCAATCGTAGAAACCTTTGAGCCGCGAGTAATAGGTCAGTAACGTTCGAACTCGCATGCGTTTGTATAACCCGCGTTCCTCGGGCAGATATCCGAGACGATCATCCGCTGTTTTTCCCGAATCCTGTCCCAAGACCGTTACGGTTCCCGATTCAGGTTGAAAGATTCGCAAAATCATCCGCAACGTCGTTGTTTTTCCTGAACCGTTGGGGCCGATGAATCCATAAATGGAACCGGTGGGAACTGTCAAACTCAAATTGTCGACGGCGACGTGAGACCCGAACCGTTTCGTGACGTTGCTGAGTTCGATAGCGTTGGGCATGATGATTGGTTTTGGCGCACCTGAAGGTCGTCTTAGTTTTCAAGTGATTCGTTTTTTCGGAGCGGATGTTGAATCCTGAGTCATCTGGGCACCGCATATTTTGCAGAATTTTGCGTCGCTGTCGTGCCCCCGGTGTTGGCAGGCCGGACACAAACGGTTTCGCCCGAATTTTGCGCGGCTGGCAACGACTTCGGCCGAGACGAAACCGGTTGGGACAATGATCAGCGAATAACCGATCAAAATCAGCAAAGACGAGACGATTTTTCCAGCAAAAGTTTTGGGAACGATATCGCCATAACCGACCGTTGTCATGGTGACGATCGCCCAATAAATACCTTCGGGAATAGAGTGAATTTGTGATTTGTTGGCAGTCTGCTCGATTTCGTACATCAACGTTCCCGCAATGATGACGACGATCAAGACGGTTCCCAGAAAGACGACCACTTTGGTGCGGGCTTTCCAGATGGCGCTTGCGAGTTCACTGGATTCTCTTTCCAAACGGCCGATGCGCAGCAGGCGAAAAATTCGCAGCAGCCTTAACGAACGGATAACGGCATACGAACCTGCTCCATTGACAATGTCTGTAGCCGAATTTTCACCCGTCATGAGCCAGCTGAACGCGACGATACTGGGAAGAACTGCAAGTAGATCGACAACTCCAAAAAAACTGAAGATATATTTGGTTGGTTTTTCAACACACCAAACACGTGTGAGATACTCGACAGCAAAAAAAACGGTAAAGATGATTTCGGCGGCCAGCAACCAGCCGCCGTATCGGTTGCCTTCTCTGACTTGAGGCAATGTTTCGACGCTGGCGAGCGTCACACTTGCCAGGATGGCAATGAGCAAGGCGATGTCAAATCCAAGCCCAGCTGCCGTGTGATGGCCAAAAATGATGTCGAATACTTTTTGACGCAATGGTCCCGATTGTGGGCGGTTTTCTGTGACAACGTAAGAGCTAGGCATTTCAAACTAAAAAAGTTCAGAATTGTATTTCAATGAATCCCGTTTTCAGACTTGTTTGTTGGTAGCGGGATACGTGTTTGCAGATGTTTGAAGGAAGATTCTAGTTTTATGTTTGCAGCGATGCAAACACGTGCGGACTCAATGTGGGTCTCGGGGTGGCACTGGCTGAGGCCAGTGAGAGGGGAGAAGTTATTTTGTTTTGATTTAACTGGACAATTGCGACAGGGCAATTGTAACTAAAACTATGAGTTGGCCGAAACGCACTGGCTGGGGCCAGTGGCACCCACTCGTTTTTCCTTAGCGCAAAAGCACTTCGATCGAATTCAATTTATGACGTCGTTGCAGTGATTTTGGTAACCCATGCACTAGCTGGGGCCAGTGGCACCAATTCGATATGCAGTAACGTACTCGCAAAAAAAAACCGCTTCGACATTCATCGAAGCGGCTTTGGTGATTCATTTAATCGTTATTTGGTTTAACGACCTGGATTTTTGCCAAGCTTGAGTTTGGTGGTGATGGTTGTTTCACCACGTTTAAGTTTGACTTCAACTTCGTCGCCGACTTTTTTGCCTTTGACTGCGTTGACCAAATCATCGCCTTCGCCAATTTTTTTGCCGTCAAAGCTGAGGATTACGTCACCTTTTCGCAGTCCCGCCTTCGATGCAGCTGAGTTTTCAGAAATCGATTCGATGACCGCTCGTTCGTCATCGTCGAATCCAACGCGGACACCCAAATAGCCTTGCGTAGCAGCTGTGGTTGGTTTTTTGACATCCGTTTTGGATTTTTTATCTGATTTTTTGTTGTCGCTGCTAGGTCGGGCACGAGGTCGACGGACGCCACGACTGGGCAATTTGTACTCAGGTTTTTTCTCGAGTTTGGCGAGATTCCACAACAAAGCTTCGCTGTAATCGATGACTTTCAGTGCACCTTCCATATTCAGAGTTTCGTAGTCGTCATCTGGAGTATGGTAGGTGTCGGTCAAACCGGTGTGCAGGAACATGCAAGGGATTTTTTTCGAGTTGAAAGGCATGTGGTCGCTGCCGGCAAACGGGCTGGGAACCTTGTTGAGATTCAATTTGAAATTCTCATTGGCGTTATCCAGAGCGCCATCGAATTCATCACAAGTTCCTGAACCATAAATCGTCAAGCGTCCTTTGCGGAGCCAGCCGATCATGTCGTAATTGATCATGGCGATCGTTTTTTCCAATGGGAACAAAGGTTCTTCGGCGCACCAATAGCGGGAGCCGACCAGACCTCGTTCTTCGGCGCTGAATGCGATGAAGACCAGGGTGCGTTCCGGTTTTTTGTCGGACTTGGCGAAACGACGTGCCAACTCAAGAACCGCTGCGGTTCCGGTTGCATTGTCATCGGCACCATTGTGAACTTCTTTGCGATTGGGAGCGCGTGAACCGTAAGGGCCGCGTCCGAGGTGGTCGTAGTGCCCACCGATCACGATGACTTCGTCTTTTTTGTCGCCTTCACCTTCGACAACACCGATGATGTTGAATGCGTCAACGGTTGTTGATGGGAAAGAGGTTTCGTACGAGCATTTCCAACCGGAAATTGATTGTGAAACAGGTTCCAGTTTGTCGTCGATATAAGATTCGATATCGGAAATGGAACTCAGTTCTTTACCGCCAGGTGATTTGAGCGGGTTGGATGACAACACGCTGTCGAAATCTTTGCGTTTGACCATCGCAAATGGAATGCGACTGCGTCGAGAAAATCGAGAACCAAAAGCATTTGTTGCGGGCATGACATCTTTGTCGCCAGCGGTTTTGGCGTCATTGATGAAAATGGCTCCAGCGGCGCCGGCATTTTTTGCAGCTCGCAATTTTGTGGTGAGTCGAGCGTGACGCGTGTCTTTTGTGCCGTCGAATGCGCTGTCTTTGTTGTCGACTTGTGGTTCACGAGTCAACATGACAACGATTTTTCCTTTGACATCGATGTCTGCGAAATCATCGTATTTGTGGTCTTCGGATGAAATGCCGTAGCCAACAAAGACCAATTCGGCGTTATCAATTTCTGCGTCGCCACCGGGCATCATTGCCTGGAAATTTTTGCCAAGTTTGCCTTCCCATTTGGCATCCATCGGGCCTTTGAAAACCAGTGACGTGTTTTTCTTGTCGATTTGGCGTCCGACGGGAACGGGGAATTTTTGTTTGTACGAATTGTTTTTTCCGCCAGGTTTGACGCCATACTTTTTGAACTCAGCGATGATGTAATCCGCCGCTTTGTGAATTCCATCGGTTTCAACACCGCGGCCTTCGAGTTCGTCCGATGCCAAATACTTGACGTCATACTTAATGCGGCCAAGCGGGTCTTTGGCTTTGTTCGTCTGTGCCTGGATCGCGGACGAGCCCAACCATGTCGTCGCAGCTAACGCGATTAGCAGAGTTTTGACAATTTTTTTCACAATTATTTCTCCATGAACTTTGCAGAATCGAACATCATCGAATTACGATTTTGTCCGCCAATAAATATTAAAAGAACTCCCGGTGAGCATTCAATCTAACACCGGTTAACGTGCAAGTCATCGTTCCGGCATCAAAAAAAATCTTTGCAGGCAGGATTGACGCCAGTGAGCACAATCCGGGGGACAGAATTGGATACCAAAATTGGTGAAAAATTGTTTCAATCTGCTCCGATGGGCTCAACTGCACGGACAAACATCTAATTTTTGGGGTCAAAAACAAGGCACTTGTGTTGTGCCGCTTTATTTATAGAATGTTCGGCATCGGGTTTTTTCTGCGCAATCCTTGGTTATAGAGGCGGAATCAGGTCCTTTCAGGGGAATTGATTTTCCGTACGCGTTATGTGAGCTGAATTACTTCGGCTTACAATCTTGTTTCGGACAAGATCCTGCCGCACGCCATGCGGACAGACCATTTTGAGTTGATTGCACTTGAGGTCTGTACGTTGCAGGCCGCAGAAAGCCAAACCAAAAAGTTGTTATTTGGCCGATTGTCGTTGGGTTCCAATGGCGATGCGAAAATCGACCCAGCAGTCGTCGATTTACCCACTGCGTATTAAACGAGAGTGAAAATATGAGTCAAGCACAAATGACGTATAACAAACTCGACCTTTTGAAATTGATGTACCTAAGTCGTGAAGGCGACCGTCGTGAAGGAGTTTTACATCGCCAAAGCAAAGGTTGGTTTCAAGTGGCGGGGATGGGGCACGAGCCACTGGCCGTCGTCTCGATGTTGTTAAACGACGGTGATTACCTATTCCCTTACTATCGCGATCGTGCCATGGTCTTGGCTCGCGGTGTGACCAATGCGGAATTGGCCAACGCTTATTTTGCCAAGCGGAATTCCAGCAGCGGCGGCCGGCAAATGCCTGGCCATTATTCCAGCCGCGCCAAAAACGTCTGGAGTGTACCAACTCCAACTGGCGCCAACGCGCTGCCGGGTTGCGGAGTCGCTTGGGCGATGCAAATGGAAGGCAAATCGAACGTGGTGGTCGCGACGGTTGGTGATGCGGCCAGTCGCCAGGGAGAGTTTTACGAAGCCGTCGCGTTTGCCATCGAACGCCATTTGCCGATTATCTTTCTCGTCGAAGACAACAATTACGGAATCAGTACCAACACGGAGAAATTTAATCCATTCAAACTCGGTATTTTCTCAGACAACATCGTACAACATGTCGATGCACGCCATCCCGATCGCGTTTACGAAGCCGGCGCTCCGGCGATTGACAAAGCGCGGCGGGGCGATGGCCCTTCCCTGTTGGTTTGCGAATTGGACCGCCTATGTTCGCACACCAGTAGTGACGACCATCGCGTTTATCGCCCCCAAGATGAAATCGACGAGATGGCTGAGCGCGATCCGATTTTGGTTTTGGCCAAAGAACTGATCGCGGACAATGAGTTGACCGAGGATGAATGGGAGGCGACCCAACAAGAGATCAACGAGCGAGTTGATCAAGAATATATCGCTGCTGAATCAGAAGCGGATCCTGTGGCCGACGAGTTGTTGGATCATCTGTTTGGCGATGACCCCGTGGCGACACCGCCGCCGCTCGAAGGCGGAAAAAAATGGCGGATGGTCGACGCGATCAACACCGTTTTCAAAGCGGGATTGGAACAAGATTCGGAACGCATCTTTTTCGGTGAAGACATCGAGGATCCCAAAGGTGGCGTTTTCGGTTTGACATCGGGATTGACCGATGCGTTTCCAAAGAACGTTTTCAATTCACCGTTGGCCGAAGCGACGATTGTCGGCGTTCTGACAGGAATGGCCAGTTATGGCAAAAAGCCGGTTTTTGAGCTGCAGTTTATCGACTTTGTCGGACCGGCCTGGAATCAGATCAGTCAAAATGTTGCTACGTTGCGTTGGCGGACTTTTGGTGATTGGAAATGTCCCTCGGTGATTTACGCACCGTATGGCGCCTATTTACCAGGTGGTTCGTTGTGGCACAGCCAGGCGAACGAAGCTTTATTCACGCATGTGCCGGGCTTGCGAGTGGTCGTTCCCAGTACACCCGAGGATGCAGCCGCGTTGATGTGGACGGCGATGCATACCGATGATCCGACAATTTTCCTGGTTCCAAAACATTTGTTCCGTCAGCAAATGGAATGTCCGGACGAAGTTCCGGCCGTGAATTTTGGTGAGGCTCGAATTCGTCGTTCTGGAGACGATGTGACAATCGTCACTTGGGGGAACTGTATCGAGCCAGCAATCGCAGCCGCCGACAAATTGGCTGATTCGTACTCGTGCGAAATCATCGATTTGCGAACGATCCAGCCTTGGGACAAACAAACCGTTTTGGATTCGGTCGAAAAAACAGGTCGCCTGGTTATTGTTCAGGAAGATTCCGAGTCATGCAGCGTCGGGCAGATGATTGTCAGTGAAATCGCCAGTGACAATGAAACCTGGTGTCATTTCTTAAGTGCCCCGCAACTCGTTTCGAAACCTGATGTACATATTGGTTACAACCCGATTTATGAATACGCCGCTTTGCCGAGTACGGACGAAGTTATCGAGGCAATTGAGCTGACGATGGAGGATTAAGATCAATGCCGGTTATTTCCATTCGAATTCCGCAGCTGGGCGAAGGCTTGCAGGAAGCGTTGCTGGTCGAGTTTTTAAAACAGCCAGGCGATGATATCAAACGTGATGACCCCATTTATGTGATGGAGACCGACAAAGCGACGACCGATGTCGAGTCGCCCTATTCGGGAAAACTGGTTGAATGGACGGTCGATACAGGTGCCGTTCTCGAGATCGGTGCCGAAATTGGCAAGATGGAAGTCGCCGAGGGCGTCAAAGAAATGCCTGCCGGTCACGGGCCCGCTGACGAAACGAAAGAGGAGCCGGTAAAAACATCTGGTGGCGGGTCTTCAGACAGTGCAGGCAAGGCGCCGGTGCGTAGCGGAGCGGTTCAAATTCCACCGAGGACTCGCAAATATCTAAAGGAAAAAGGTCTGCTGGATGTTGCCGACAAAATTCCTGCCTCGGGGAAAAAGTTGATGCCCGACGATGTCGACGCGTACTTGGCATCACAAGACGGCGTTTCCACCGTTGATTCTGACAAGTACGATGTTTCGACGCTGCCACAAAATCAAATTACGCTGAATTATCGATTGCTTCGCGGGACCCAGGTTTGTGTTCCTGTGACGATCATGAACGAAGTCAACTGGACTCGTTTGGACGAAGCTCGCAACCAGGTCCGTGAGTCAGGCGGTCCAACGGCATTTGCAATGAGCCTGTGGTGTATCGTTCAGTCGTTAAAAAAATACGATCGGTTCCGCAGTTCGTTGGCAGCGGACGGAAAAACGCTCAAGACGTTTAAAGAAGTCAATTTGGGCGTGGCCGTTTCGTTGCCCAAAGACCAATTGGTCACGGCCGTCGTGCCAGGCGCTTGCCAAATGGACAAAGACGCGTTTTTTGCCGCGTTAGCCGGTCAAATTGAAAAAGCACGTGACGGCCAAGATCAGATTGACGAATCGACGACCATTACCGTTTCCAATATCGGAAAGGCGGGAATGAAAATCGGGATCCCGGCGATTGTGGCGCCGGCGATGGCGACGTTGGCGGTGGGAGAAACCTATTGGCAGCCGCAACCAGACGGCGACGGGTTTTCTTTTTCGAAAGCGGCAACGTTGACGCTCAGTTTTGATCATCGAATCGCCAATGGCATCGGAGCCGCCAATTTCCTGACCGATGTGAAAAACGAAATCCAAAACTTTACCATCTAACGCGTCCCGGGCGGTGATTTAGAGTGTAAGAGTTGACCGAGTCGTTGTGGTCGGGAATTGTTCTCGTTAAAAGCCGAGGATTGAGTTTTGCAAAACAGAATTGCGGTTGGAATTCAATTATTGGGCTTGTTCCTGGCGGTGGTTTGTTTTGCCACCAACGCCTACTGGGCTTGGCAATCGGAAAAAATGCGAGGAATCATTCGTGACGCCCAACAGGATCGGGCAGACGAATTTGTCGATCGAACGCGAAAGCAGTTAAAAGGATCCGAGAAAAAGGGGTCCGAGAAAACGAAATCGGGCGATGCCAATGCTGCCTCGCGATCCAATCCTGATTTGGATCGAGCTCAACAAAAATTATTTCAAATAACGCGGAATCGCCGCCGTTTTGGATGGACACTGGTTGGAGTCAGTGTGGTTGGCCTGTGCATGGCTGTGGTCGGCATGGTCTTGGGGCGGCGTTTCAAACGCGAATCAAAACTTGTCGGCGGGTCAAAACTCCTTGACCATTGAACGGTAGATCGAAAAACGCACTGCCGGAGGGTGTCGCTGACTACGATTTTGATGCAACACTACCAATGATTTTCATGCCGGTTGGGTTACCGTGCCGCTGTGAAACGAGATAATAAAAAAATACGTCGCCTGAATATTTTTGTGTCCCCTGTTTCAACGTTCCCGTAATTTCATGGCCACCAAATTTGTCTCCGCGTTTGCCGAACGCGATATACTCGAACAATCGATCGACGTGGTTTGTAAAGATGTAAAACAGCAGATTGATGGCCAAATCAATTTTTGTTTGTTTTTTGCCAGCGGTTATGCCTCGGCAGCTTGTCATGACATGTTTGGCTCGGTCGCAAATAAACTGGGTACGGAAAACATCATTGGCTGTAATGCCGAAGCGATCGTGTTTGATAGTCTGGAGGTCGAAGGCAAAAAGTGTATTTCGATGTTGGCAGCCAGTATCGACGATGCGTTGGTCGATTGTTTCCAATTGGAGTTTAGCAAGACTCCGGACGGCATGGCGATGGTTGGCTGGCCTGAATCCGATTGGCCTGACGGGTCAACGCTGTTTGTGTTGGCGGATCCGATGAGTTTTCCAGCCGACGTTTTGTTGTCGCATTTGAAAGAGGATCGACCTGAAGTCAATGTATTTGGCGGAATGTGTAGTGGTGCATTTGCCAATGAAAGTTTTTTGGGTGATCCACGGCAACAATCATTGAGTGTTTTGTGTTGTGGCGCCGAAACCAGCAAAACCGGTGCTGCTGTTTTACGAATTGCAGGTGGCGTAAATATCCAGCCGATCGTTTCGCAAGGGTGTCGGCCGATTGGTGAGCCGTTGATTGTTACTCGATGCGAGCGGAATGAAATTACCGAACTCGGGGGAACGCCTGCCGTCGAACGATTGTTAAAAATTTTTAATGAACTTCCGGCCCGCGACCAGCAGATCTTTCAGTCTGGGTTGCATTTGGGACTGGCGATGACCGAATACAAAGAAAAATTTGGTTACGGCGATTTCTTGATTCGCAACATTTCGAGTATCGAACAGGAATCCAATTCGATTGTCGCCGATGCTTATTTTCGAAAAGGTCAAACTGTTCAGTTTCATTTGCGCGACGAGCAGTCGGCCGATGCCGATTTAAGTGTTCATTTGAACGATATTCGAAAGAAAACAGAGAACGCGCTGGCGGCGGTCGCTTTTTTGTGCAATGGACGCGGCATCAACATGTTTCCCGAGCCGCATCATGACATGGCGTTGTTGCAAGAACGTTTGGGCCCTATTCCGGCTTGTGGTGCTTTTGCTGCCGGAGAATTAGGGCCTGTGATGGGTGAAAACCATGTGCATGGTTTTACGTTTGTCGGAGCGCTGTTTTGCTGAGCAAATGTTGCGCGGGTTGCGATTGCCGCGCATTTGGGAGGGCGAGGCTCCCGCCGAGCCACCGTGAGCGGCAGGGCGCTAACACCTTGCCGCTCACAGTAGGTCCGTTCCCACCGGCCAATCCGCAAACCGGCCGGTGGGAACCGGCCCTACATGTTGACGATTTGGCCGAAAAACCACCCACCTCAATCGCGAAATCCTGTGGGAAACGTGAAAATGCTTTCAAAATTATTCGATCCAAAACAAATCGATCTGCGTAGCAGAAGAATACGGTTCCGCCCTCCGACACCGACTGGTTGGTGAAACAACCGATCGTTTACAAAATGTCGCTTTCCGCCCGAGGGAATTCTGGGGACACTGGCAGTCAAAGTGGCTGTTGTCTAAATTGATATCTAGGAAATCAAGCAATCAACTCGAGAGAAAATCGATGCGCAAAAGGTCTTTATTCAACGCATTTTGCTTAGGCACCTTGGCTGCCGTTTTGGGTTTGTTCAGTGTTTCGCAGGCAGATGACTGGCTGCATTGGCGAGGTCCATCTCATTTGGGAATCTCCAGCGAAACAGGTGTCGTGCACAAATGGAAATTTGACAGTGACAAAGTTCTGTGGAAGTCCGAAATCGGCGGGCGTGCAACTCCGATCGTTTTGAATGATCGAGTCTATCTCAACTGTCGAACCAAAAATGATTTTAATGATCCGATCGACAAAGTGAATTGTCGCCAGCAGGTCGTTTGCTGGGACGCCAAAACAGGAAAAGAACTCTGGAAAGATGTGTTCAATGTCTTTTTGACTGATATCCCTGCTCCACGCGTGGGTTGGGCATCGATGTGTGGTGACAAGGAAACGGGCAACGTTTACTGCTACACGGTCGACGGAATTTTCCGTTGTTACAACGGCGAGACCGGAAAGGTCGTTTGGCAACATTCGATGCTCGAAGAGTACGGTGCCATATCAGGATACGGCGGTCGAACACAGACTCCGATCATCAGCGAAGATCTCGTCATCGTCAGCACGTTGGCCGCCAATTGGGGCGAATACAAAGGTCCTGGTCCCAAACAATATTATTTCGCGATGGACAAACGCACTGGCAAACTTCAATGGATCAGCGGACCGGGCGCTGCACCAGTCGATACAAATCAAAGCATTCCATTCATTGCTGTATTTAACGGTCAACGGATGTTAGTCGGCGGAAACTCAAACGGGTCGATTTACGCTTTGAATGCACGTACTGGTAAAAAGATCTGGGAATTCAAGCTTTCCAAGCGTGGATTGAACGCAACGGCAACCACCGATGGCAAATACGTTTACATCGCGCACGGCGAAGACAATATTGACAACGACAAATTTGGACGTGTTCAGTGTATTGATCCAACAGGAACGGGCGACGTTACCGAGACTCATGGAAAATGGCGATTTGATGGACTTAAAGCCGGGTTCTGTGGCCTGACGGTCAAAGACGGAATTCTGTACGTGATCAGCGACACTGGAAACTTGAACGCATTTGAGGCTGAATCCGGTAAAAAACTCTGGGTTCATGATTTGGGAACGGTCGGCAAAGGGTCTCCCGTGTGGGTCGAAGGATATCTGCATGTTGCCGAAGTCAACGGAAATATTTACACGCTGAAACCAACACGCGAAGGTTGTGAAACGATCAATCACGTCGAACTTCGTGCGACCAGTGGCGAAGGGGCAGACGAAATCTATGCTTCTCCCGCGATTTCAAATGGCCGTGTTTTCTGGGTGACCCGCGACAGAACATTTTGTGTCGGAACAAAGGATGATGCCCAAAAATCAAAACCGTTCACATTGCCCAAAGAAGCGGACGGTGGCAAGGAAATCGATTTGGTTCAATTACGCCCGTACGAAGTCGTTTTGCGAGAAGGTGATACGGCGGAATACGAAATTGTTGGCTTTAACAAATTGGGACAAGTGGTTGAAAAGAAAAAAGCGACCATCAAAATCGGTGGTGGGTTGGATGTGGTTTCGGCCGATGGCAATAAAATCACTGTCGGCAACGCCAAAAAAGATTACGCCGGAACGATTTCAGCTGAGCTTGGTGGAAAGACAGCGACGGCCCGTGTTCGCGTGATGCCCAGTGCGGGACATTGGAAATGGACATTTGACGGATTCAAAGGTATCGCAGTACCCCCAACTTGGATTCGCGCTCACATCAAAATGAAACCCAAAGATCTGGCTGGCAATATCGTTATGCGAATGGGACCTGGGAAAGGCCGACCGAGCCACATGACTTGGATTGGCACTCCTGAGATGAAGCATTACACGATTACATCAGAAGTCTATATGACCGAACAACAGCGCCGCCTGGCCAGCGTTGGTATTACTAACCAACGATACAATCTGGTTTTGGACGGAAACAACGGAGAACTGCAAATTCGAACGTGGCAGCCACATTTACGGATGGCGAAAACGATTGATTTCGAAGCGGACCCGGAAGTCTGGTACAAAATGAAATTGGTGGTCGACATCAAAGATGGCGTCGGAACCATTCGTGGCAAAGTTTGGGAGAAAGGAAAGGACGAGCCAGAAAAATGGACGATCGAGGCAACGGACCCGCATCCTAACAAAAACGGTGCACCAGGTGTTTATGTATACGGATTGGCCGATTGTTATTTTGATAACATCGAAGTCACCCCGCGAAAGTAGTTCTGAATCACGTCAAAAAAACAACTCTCATTCAAGGATAAACATGAAATTTTACCAACTATTCACTCTGTTTCTGGCCGGCTCGATTGCTTTAGCCGGGTGCGCAGAACAGAAAAAAGTGGCGTCGAACAACAAAGATGGGAACAAGATTAGTGCAAAACCAAAATCATTTGCACCAACTCCTGAGTCCAGTTCGTTTCGACCCGCTTTGGGCGGCGAATTTGAAAACCCAAACGCCGCTGTCGAACCGAGCAATAACCAAGAATCGGGTAAACAAAAGGCAAAAACTGTTTCCAAAAAATCGGACTGGCCGATGTGGGGCAGAACTCCAGGACGAAATATGGTTGCCGATTTCAAAGGAATCAATTTTGATTTTAATCTGGAAAGTGGCAAAAACGTGGCCTGGGTTGCTCAACTCGGCTCGCAAACCTATGGAAATCCGGTGGTTGCCGATGGGCACATTTACGTCGGAACAAACAATGGTGCGGAGTACCGTCCGAAACACAAACAAATCAAAAGAGACGGCAAGGTTATCGATAATGGCGACCGCGGCGTATTACTTTGTTTCAACGAAAAAGATGGAAAATTCTTGTGGCAACTGACGCGTAAAAAACTCGAGATCGGCCGTGTCCAGGACTGGATGCTGCAAGGGATCTGTTCCGTTCCTTGTATCGAAGGCGATCGCATGTGGGTCGTTACCAATCGCTGCGAGTTGATGTGTCTGGACACCAAAGGTTTTTACGATGATGAAAACGATGGTGAAATCAAAGACGAAGAAGACAAAGAAAAACAGGATGCAGATATTGTCTGGTCACTGGACATGATTAACAAACTGGGGGTCTTTCCGCACAATCTGGCCACCAGCTCACCCGTTTTGTTGGGCGACAACGTGTACCTGTTGACCTCCAACGGTGTTGACGAAGCTCATTTGAAATTGCCATCGCCCCGCGCTCCGAGCTTTATTTGTGTTAACAAGAAAACCGGGAAAGTGGTTTGGGAAAAACGTTATCCCAAAAAAGGAATTCTGCATGGTCAATGGGGCTCGCCCGCGGTTGGAAAAGTAAACGGTAAATATCAAGTTTACTTCCCCGGTGGCGATGGTGTTCTGTATGCATTGAATCCTGATGACGGTGAAATCATTTGGAAATTCGATTTGAATCCCAAAGAAACCAAATGGGAACTTGGTGGCGCCGGGTCGCGCAATGCGATCATCTCAACGCCTGTGTTTTATGAAAACAGTGTGATCTTGGCGGTCGGCCAAGACCCTGAGCACGGCGAAGGCATCGGGCATCTGTACCGTATCGACGCGACCAAGAAAGGCGATATCAGCCTCGAGTTAGGAGAGATCAACAAAAAGGGCAAGAAAAATCCCAACGCCGCTGCCATTTGGCATTACGGCGGAGTCGATGAGGATGGCTCGATCACTGGCGAAAAAGGTGCTGATGTCTTCCATCGGACGATGTGCACGGCATCGGTTTACAAAGGCATGGTATTTATTGCCGACCTCAGCGGACGAGTTCACTGTGTCGATTTTAAAACTGGGAAACGCCTCTGGATGCATGATTTGTTTTCAGAAATCTGGGGCTCGACATTGGCCGTTGACGGGACAGTCTGGCTGGGCAATGGCGAAGGTACGATGACGGTTTTCAAAGCCCAGCGAGAAAAAGCTGAAGTTTTGAAAAAGTACGACACCAAGGATTTGTCGTCAATTTATTCGACTCCGACAATTGCCAACGGCAGAATGTATATTACTGACCGTTCCCGATTGTACGCGATCGACTTTAAAAAGAAGTAATTCAAATACGTTTTGACAAAATGGCGGCGCATTGATTGCGTCGCCTTTTTTTTGCGCTCAACTTTCTGCCGCCGTGGGGATACAATTGCGATGTCTTGTTCTGTATCGACTATATGACTGATTCACAACATCAAAACACCGACTCGCAAAATCCCGTCGCGATATTGAGTACTAATACGATCGATTCGCGGAGTGTGGTCAAAATCCCACGTCCATACAACGACGTGATCATGCGGTTGTTCGTTTATATTCTCGCGATCAATTGTGGTGCGTGGGCGCTGGTCCCATGTACTTTCTTTGTGGCGTCTCCGCTGGTGGTTGGCTACTTTGTCGCTCAATTGGCGATTATCTCAACGTTGTTGACTTTGGGGCCGGGCAAATTTTGGGAAAGATTCTTGTGCTGGTACGGCGTGTTTTTTGCGTGGATATCGAGTGCCGCGATGTTGCCGCTGATGATGTTCGCGTCGGATTCCACCATCGTTGAGTACAAAACATTTGTCGGTTATGTGCTGTTGTTGCCAGCGGGTTTGTTGGCGATTCAATTTCCATTGTGGATCGCCAGATTTTTTCGCAGCTGGAGAATGGTCCAACAGTGCGACGAAGGAGAGTTGCCGTTTTCCGTCAGCAATTTTTTGGCGGGAGCGGTGATTGTCGCGATTTCAATTGCTTTATTTCAAACGGGACTCGGTTTGATTGAGATCCCGACAAGTGAACAAACTCTGTTTTCACTCGCGTTTTTTGGAATTTCAATTCTTGGCTCGACGATCCTGCTGGTGCCGACCGTTTACTTGATGTTCGATGCGTCCGCCGAACGTGCGAATATTCCAATGATCTTGTTGGTCAATTATTGCGGCTGGTTATTGATTTCCATCTTCATCGCGTTTTTTTTACAGAATCAAATTGATTTTGAACCAGTGTGGGCGCTGACCGTATTGCTCGTCAGTGCCATGTTCGCAACCGGTTACGTTGTTACGATTTTGATTTTGAATCACCTGCTGTATCGAGCCGATGTCCGACTGGTCACGTCGGGTCGGCGACAAGGGGAATTGGTTTTCGTCGAGTCGAATGCAGACCAGGTCGATGTTTTTGATGACGACGTTCAGGTGGTCGACAAAAAAACGAATCTCGCCACCGAGGACGAAATTCGTTTTCAATAGTCAAAATGTGAGACTAATCGGCTAGACGACGGAGAAGTAATTTTCACAAGCGAAATCGATGGCTTCGATTGTAATTTCCATCGGTTTTTTGTGATATCTCGCAAAGTTTTTGATCTGCAACAAAATGTCGCGAGGGTGACAGTTTCTAAACGGTCGATTGTTGGGTTTATAGTGGTTCTCGATCAGATGCATGATCGGTTCGGGTTTGAATTCAAATCCCATCACACGGCACATGATTTGGAATAACTCCAAGAATTCCTCCATCGTCGGATTGCAAACCTCGATTTTGTAGGGAATCCGACGGAGAAACGCGTCGTCCACCAGGTCTTTCGGTTCCAGGTTGGTTGAAAAGATCACCAATTGATCAAACGGAACTCGAATTTTTTTACCGCTACTGGTGTTCAAGAAATCATATCGTTTTTCAAGTGGAACAATCCAGCGATTCAACAATTCGTCGACACTCATTCGCTGACGGCCAAAGTCGTCGATGACGAGCGTTCCACAATTGCTTTTCATTTGCAATGGAGCTTCACTAATCCCGGTCGTTTCGTTGTAACAGATTTCGAGATGCTCCATCGTGAGTTCCCCACCAACAACGATGGTGGGGCGTTCGATGCGAATCCATCGCTGATCAATGTCTTTTTCTGTCAGCAATCCACCGTTGGTTTCCGGAGGTGCTTCGACATGGTTCATCGGATCGTACAAGCGAATAATGTCGCGATCGACCATCAGCGCCCGAGGAATCCAAATGTATTTACCGAAACTGGCAGTCACGCGTTCCGCGATGCTCGTTTTTCCATTGCCGGGAAATCCATACAGAAACATTCCGCGGCCCGAGTTAATCGCGGGTCCAAGTTTGCGAAACATTTTTTCGTTGATCAACAAATCGGAAAACGCACGTTTTAAATCTTCAGGGCCCGGCTCCAGGTTTTGCAACGTTTGTGCTTCGACACAGGCGATATAGTCGTTCAAAGTGACAGGAGTGGAACCGAAATAAGTCGACAAAGCGTTGTAGCGCTTGGCTCTTTCCCGGCCGATTTCAGTCAACTTGCAAATATAGTCGTTCATGGCGGCTTGCCCGATGTAGCCAATAATCTGTTCTGACTTCAGGCGTGCGAGCACTTGCTCGACCAGTGCAAACGGGAGTTTAATTTGATCGGTGATGTTTCGTCCGGACGCTTCACCGATCGCCAACAGATATTTGCAAATCAGCTCTTCGACGACCGTGTCTGAAACACCGGCTTCTTGAAAATTGGTTGGCGGTTTCGGACGAAACTCGCCTAACAGCGGGTCGGGTGATTCGGATGATTGTGTGACGGCCTCTTCAGTACCTTCGGCCATCAGATTGATTCGATCCAACAGTGAATCGAGTGTTGCGTTGGGACTTGCAGGAGTCGATTCCAGCGGTTGTAGCGTCATTGTGAATTCCGGGTTTTTGATAGAAGTGGGGCAGGCAGATCGCTTCGAGGTGAACGATTCCGCTTCCAAAAATTAGTTTGCAGCAGCAACCGGGTCAAATGATGGTCAAATGTGGTTGCGGGTCCCCGAACATTCCCAACGGAGCAATCGGAATATTCGCGCCAAACATTCGAGTTAGCGTTTGAAATCGGACGTCGCCAAATTAATTCAGTAGATTGCCGCGGAAAACCGTAACAGCTTTTCCACGCAAAAAAGTGCGATCGTCGGCCACTTGCACGTCGACAAACCCGCCTCGTTTCGACGCCTGATATCCAATCAAAACATCTTTGCCAATTTTGGGAGCCCAATAGGGTCCGAGGCAACAGTGCGCCGAACCAGTGACGGGATCTTCGTTGACACCTGCGCCCGGCGCAAAAAATCGAGACACAAAATCATATTCTGATTTGTCAGAGCGGCTCGTCAAAATCACACCGCGAACATCCGCTCGACTCAGTAAATCAAAATTCACGTCGGCGCCAGTGACTTCGGACTCCGATGCAACCTCGACGATATAATCGAACGTGTTTTTTCCAGTGAAGATCGGCTTTACTCCCAAAGCTTTGACCACATCATCATCTAAATGACATTCTGTTGCCGGATTGCTTGGGAAATTCATTTCGATTTTTCCGGCAATGTTTTTGCAAGTTAATTTGCCGCTGCGGGTGTCGAAATAGATCGCGTCAGCTTCATCGACCAAATCGTTTTCCCACAAGATGTGTGCGGAGGCGAGCGTCGCGTGGCCACACAAATCCACTTCGACTTGAGGGGTGAACCATCGCAGCAAAAAATTTCTTTCGTCGACTCTCCTGACAAACGCCGTTTCCGAGAGATTCATTTCTGCGGCAACATTCTGCATCCAGGTTTCGTCGGCATCTTTTTTCAAAATGCAGACGGCAGCAGGATTACCCGCAAACGGAACGGAAGTAAAAGAGTCGATTTGAAACAGTTCAATCATGTTTGCGCACTGGACCAAGTAGGTTTTGATGATTCAAGTGGTTGTCGAGGATTTGCCAACACACCCATTGCATTCGCGGCAAGTGAAACGGACCTTTCCACAAATTGCCTTTGAGTGTATTGCTGATCGAACCATCACGCCGCAAATATCCAAACCATTCTCCATGTTTGGGGTCTGCGAAATGTTGATGTGACCATTGATGAACCAATCGATGCCACTGGGCATATTTTGGATTATCAGTCAGCAGATACGCAAGGAGCGTAGCAATAATCGCCTCGTTATGCGGCCACCAGAATTTCATATCCTGCCAATATTCCTGAATCGGCCGTTGATCGCTCGAAACGAAGTATAAGATTCCACCAAACTCGTCGTCCCAGCCGCGCTGCCACATCCAATCCAAAATCTGGCAACCGGTTTCAACCAACGATTCGTTGCCGCGAAAAACGCCTTCGGCCATGATAAACCAGGCCGCTTCAATCGCGTGGCCCGGATTCAAAGTGCGGCCATCAAAATGGTCGATAATTTGTCCATCGTGAGAAACCGTTTCGAATACGCATTGATATTCCGGTTTGAGATGATACCGCTGGATCCAATCGATCGAAAAATCGATCCATTCATTGGCCACTTGGAGATCAATGGACTCGCGCAATTGTTGAGCGGTTCCGATCAAGATCATCGGAAATCCGATCGATCGACTGGTCCGATGATTTGTGAATTTTGGGACGCTTGGCGGCGAAAGATTGTGTTCGACAAATTGTCGGAACGTTTTTTCGGCAAGGCGTTTGTATTCTGGCTCACCTGTGGCACGGGCTAATTCGCCGAAAGCGATGGCTGCAAAGCATTCTGAAAACGAATAGCGTCGTTTGCGGATTGGGTGTCCGGTTCGTGTCAGGTGAAACCACATCCTGCCATCGGTTGGATCAAATCCATGATCGCACAGAAATTCTCCACCACTTTTGGCCAGATTCAGCCATTGGTCATCAGCATCGTGAACGTGATGATGCAGTTTGCCGAGCAACCAGGTAAATCGACCGTGAATCCAAACGCTTTTGTCCGTATCGACAACCGTGCCGACGTGATCCAACGAAGTCAAAAATCCTCCGTGCTCGTGATCTGGTGCATTTTTGAGCCAAAACGGCAACGTATCGTTGAGCAATTGATCACGATAGAAATCTCGCAATTGTTCGAGTTGTTGGTGATCGTAACTGTCGGGATTAGCGCACATTATCAGTCGAACAGATAGACTCGGTTTTTTCGTACGCTTCGTCCCACGCGTCGACGTTTTGAGGTGCGAAAGATTTTGTCGGAAAGTTTTGCTGAATCATCTTTCGCGCTTCGGCCATCGAATTGAAATTTCCAGCGGCAATCATCTGGGCCGACAGATTTCCAATCGCCGTCGCTTCGACCGGTCCAGCCACAACGTCGCGTCCGGTTGCATCGGCGGCAAACTGGTTGAGCAAGTCGTTTTGTGAGCCGCCGCCAACGATGTGAATCGTATTGATTTTGTTTCCAATGATTTCTTCGAGCTGGTTCAAGACGGCTCGATAGCGCATGGCGATACTTTCCAGCGCGCAGCGAATAACATCGCCGTTTGATTCGGGAGTTGCCTGATTGGTTTTGGTGCAATAGTCAGTGATCGCTTGAGGCATGTTTTTAGGAGCGAGGAAACCGGAATGGTCGGGAGGAATGATGGAACGCAGTGGTTGTGCCTGCTCGGCGAGTGAGACCAATTCCCGCCAGTTTAGTTCGTTGCCCTGCCCTGCCCAGATTCGCTGGCACTCTTGAACAAGCCACAGACCGGCAATATTTTTGAGCAATCTGGTCGAATCTTCGACGCCGCCTTCGTTGGTGTAATCGAATTGCCGTACCAAGTCGTTAATTTTCGCGTTGGCCAGCTCGACTCCCATGCAAGACCAGGTGCCGCTGCTGATATAACACCAGTCAGGATGATCAGAAATTGGCGCCTGAATCGGAACGGCAGCGACCGCGCTAGCCGTATCATGCGATGCCGGTACAACGACATTGATTTGCTGCAACCCAACTTCCTCGGCGAGTTCCTTGCGCAATTGGCCGAGGTGGCTGCCAGGTGGCGTGATGTTGCCGAAAATCTCTCCAGGCAATTCAAAGGCGTCAATTAATTTCGTTGACCAGGATTTTGTGTGCGGATTGAGGAGTTGTGTTGTCGAAGCGTCTGTCGACTCATTGGATTTTTCGCCGCATAACAACCAATGGATCAAATCAGGGATCATCAAAAAATGTCTGGCGTTCTGGAGCGCAACGTCACCCCGATTTTTCATCGCAAACAATTGAAACAGCGAATTGAATTCGAGAAATTGCAGTCCTGTTTCCGCAAAAATTTCCTCTCGCGCCGCCACTTTAAACGCCTGTTCCAAAATTCCATTCGTTTGCGAATCGCGATAACAAATGGGTGAACTCAGAACGCTGTCGTCGGCACCCAGCAATGCGAAATCAACTCCCCAGGTATCGACACCGATGCTGACAATTTCATGTTTGCGAAATCGTTGGCCGGCGATCCGTAACGCGTCTTTGATATGTTGCCAAAGGCCCAGCCAATTCCAGAAGAGTCGTTGGCCGACGCGCACTCCACCGTTGGGGAAACGATGGATCTCTTCGATTTTAATGGAACCGTTGTCCAGCAGGCCGGCAATCATGCGACCGCTCGAAGCACCGAGATCAACTGCTAAAAAAACTTGAGAAGACATTGCGAAACCACTTTCAAATGACCATAAGCAATTTCGCAAATTGAAATGCGCCGTCAAGTATGTGAGGCATGACCCCGTCTATTCGAGGTCGGTTTTGGGGGCTCGTGTGACGGGACGGCGAATTCGGCGGCGGACACGACGTACCGTGGTTGTGGCAACCGGCGGAACGATTTCTTCTTCGATTGGCGGCGTTTTCTCCGCTGGTTTTGGATCGACTTTGCCTTCGTTGGCGATTTCGATTTCGCCCAAGTATTTCTGTTTGACCTCTTCGTGGGTCACAATCTGATCCGTCGTACCGCTACATAAAATCTTTCCCTCACTGACCACATAAGTTCGATCGGTGATCTGCAGAATTTCGCGCGCCGCATGGTCGGTGATCAAGATCGCGATATTTTGGTCGCGCAAATCCTGGATGATCGTCTGGATATTTTGGACCGTGACAGGGTCGATTCCGGCAAACGGTTCGTCGAGCATGATGATTTCTGGATTGGAGACCAGGCAACGGGCAATTTCCAATCTCCGCCGTTCTCCTCCGGACAATCGCGCCGCTTTGGTTTTACGAATGTGTTCGATTTGAAATTGATTCAACAATTGTTTGCAGCGCTCTCGTTTTTTTCGGCCGTGTACTCCCAGCATTTCGAGCATAGCCAGAATATTTTGCTCGGTCGAAAGTTTCGAAAAAATACTGGACTGTTGGGGCAGGTAGCCCATGCCGCCATCGCGCGCCCGTACAAACATGGGCCAGTCTGTTACATCTTTGTCGCGCAGCCAGACTTGCCCGCGATCGGGCGTGACCAACCCGCAGATCATCCGGAACGTGGTTGTTTTTCCAGCACCATTGGGGCCCAACAAACCGACAATTTCGCCAGGGTGGACTTCGAGCGAAACTCCGTCAACGACACGTCGTCGAGAATACGTTTTTACCAAATCCAAAGCTCGTAAAATTGCCATCGAATCCTCCGTGTTCGAATGTCTGCTTTTTTAGGGCAACGCTCAATGAATAAAACGCATGCGGCGAAAATTCGGCCAAAACGGCGGCCAATTCCAACTGTGTGGCCAATAAATCAACATGGCCCGTCCGCTGATTAAATCTCGGCGCACGTAGGGAGGCGCAGGAACTCGCGACGGACCTTCGCCAACGTACCATAGCCGCGCGTCCAGACTTTGCGGACTGTTGTCTCCCATCGGCATATAGGCGCCTTCAGGGATTTCAAACTTGGACAAATTATCCTCGGGAGAACGCGAGTCGAAAAATTCGAGACCAGCTTGTGAGGTCCAAAATTTTGGAGTCGACATGATTTCCCGAATTTCTGTTGGACTATACCGCGCTTCATATTCCGCAAAACTCAAACGGGAACGTGTGCTGCCGGAATAATTGTTGGTCGTCGCGACGTAATAGATATCGCGCAATACCTGGAGTCTTGAAATTTCAACTTCGGCGCCACCCGAGGCTCCGATTCTGACCGGTTCCAAATCACCTTTGCTGCCAGGAGTTTTCGGTGAAACATCCATCGGGCGAACCGGTCCGCTGCGTTGATAGTTGACATAAGGTTTGCCATTAAATTTAACAAGGCGTTTGTTCACCCACAGTGAAAGTCGGTCGTCGTAATTCGCAAACCGGATTTCATATTTTTTAGCCTGCTTGATGATGGCTTTGTCGGATTGAATATTGTCGATTTTGTTATTTTCATCATCAACAAATTGAACGGCATCGTCGTTGCAACTCAAAAACGCACGGCCCGATTCCAAATCGAATTTGCATTGATAATGAACACCGCCTTCGACCAATTCAAACAGCAATGAACCTGATTTTGATTTGATATCGATTTTTGAATCCACACATAGATCGCCCACCCAGTGCATTCCCAAATGAACATCAAATTGTCGGGTTTCGAGTTGATCTTCGCTGGTAATTTCGAATTTGTCTTGGCTAAAGACCGGTTCGTTTCCGATAATTTGGGTATAAGGTTGCGTGTGGTTGTAGGCGTAATAGTCCGTGATCAATTCGCCGCCTTGTCCATTTTTCAAACGATCCGGAACTTTACCTCTCAAAATCGAAGTGTCCCATTCGTACCAGCGCGGTCGAAAATGTCGATAGCTCAGCCACTGTGGCGTGTTCCCCGCTGCCTGACAACGATACACGGGGTGATCGGCGGATGTATCAATCGACCAGGTTGGTTTGGCTGTATTACGCTGTTGCCAACGAGATGGCCAACCGATTTTTTTCAGGTCATCGGCGATGTAATTGGTGTCGTCGACCATTTGCAACATGTGCCACATTTTTTGTGGAGGTTTGCGGGCAATTCGACGTTGGGCGACAGTTTCGTTTTTCAAGTCGTACACATAGATGTCACCGTATTCGATGACAACGCCTTCGTTTTCAAGACCGATGCAACGTTTGATATAATTTTGTTTCGGATTGTTGGGATTTTTGAAAATGATGACATCCCAACGTTGCGGATCGAAGAAATCGTAAATGAACTTGTTCGCCAAAATGCGATCGCCATCATAGGTCTCATGGTCAACTTTATAGTTCGGGCGATTTCGTTCGCGATCCAGCTGCAGATTGTGTTGGCAAATGGGACAGAAAACGGAAACCACTTGCGTGTCTTTGTCTTCGTTACTCGCGCCCGCCTGGAACCAATAATTGCATTTTTCACATTGCACATCGATATGTTCGCCGTACAGGCTATTGGCCATTGAACCCGTTGGAATAATAAACGCTTCGGCTTCGAAAGCGCGAAACAGCAGTGCGAGCATGATGGCGATCAAAATCGATTCGACGGTTTCCCGGACTCCGCGGTCGCGGAAAAAATTACCGATGAAATCTCCGTCGGATGATGTCCGTTTTTCTGCTGTCGCAGCTGCCGCACCGAAAGGTTGCCGTTTTTTTGACCTGGCCATAGGTTTGAGCGAGTGGTTTGTTAGGATTGCTGTAAATCGTCGACACTATTGTAGCGATCTGCGGATATTTCTGATATGCGAGCTTGGTCTGGAAATTGGGAAGTGGTGTCATAAGTGTTGCGGCCAATTCGCAAGTGCGAAACGTGAGTGAGGGACCATGTTCCATACCGAATCAGCATGGTTTCTGGTCCCTCGCTCACGCTTCGGGTTAGGATTAAAAACCACTACCGAAATTCGCCGTTTAGCCACGTATTAAAGGGTTTTCATGAGGCGGTTGTTCAAATCAACTTTGTTATTCGCGGTCGGGCTTTTGATCTTAGCGGTTCCCTGCATATTTTTGTTCGATCTGGAAGGTTGGATGGTCGCATGGCTCGATACCAGGCGGGAGACGGAACCCACGTTGTTGGCAAGTGTGATTTTTATCGCTTTAGCGGTTGATATTTTTCTCCCTGTTCCAGCCAGCGGTGTCATCACGATTGCGGGTGATTCGTTGGGGATATTCGGTGGAGTGGTGGTTTGCTGGGCCGGCATGTGTGTGGCCGCGATTTTGGGTTACTGGACCAGTCGATGGGCAGGAGCCAGTTTTACAAAACGGATGGCCAACCAAGATGACGTTGATCAAGTTCAGCAATGGCAAGATCAATTTGGCGCGCTGGTTTTAATGCTGCTGCGACCGATTCCCGTGTTGGCCGAGGCCAGCGTATTGGTGGCTGGCTTGTACAAAATGTCGTTCAAAAAATTTCTTGCTGCGACGTCGTTTGCCAATTTGGTGATGGTCGTTGTTTTCTGTTTACTGGGCCATTTGGCGGGTGAATCGGATTGGTTGTTGACCGCTCTGATTTTGTCGCTTCTGGCACCGCTGGCGGGATTGTTTTTCGTGCGTCGTTTGCTGATGCAGAAAAATGTCGATGTCAAACCTTAAGTCAAACTGGTTTCAATGCTTCGATGATTGGCTACCATGATGGAAACCTGAAGAACCGAGTTTGAATCATCGATGAATAACGTCCATCAGATTGACCACCCATTGATCCGCTGTCATCTTTCGACCGTCCGGAACAAGGAAACTCCTCCGAAAGAATTCCGTGCAGCGGTGCGCCAGTTGACTTTCATTGCGGGGATCGAAGCGACACGTGACCTGGCGACGGTAACCACAGAAATCGAAACGCCGATCCAAAAATGTCAGGGCTATGAGGTCGAGCAATCGTTTGGATTGGTTCCGATACTACGAGCAGGTGTGGGAATGGTGGATTCGATGTTGGAATTGGTGCCCGATGCTCAAGTTTGGCATTTGGGGCTGTACCGAGATGAAAAAACAGCTCAACCAGTCGGCTACTACAATAAACTGCCAGCGGGCAAGCCGGTCGAAATGGCCTTTATTTTGGACCCGATGTTGGCGACGGGCGGATCGGTTTGCATGACCTGTGAAACATTGAAAACCTGGGGTGTCGAAAAGATCAAAATGATTTCGATTATTGCGGCCCCCGAAGGCATTCATCGGGTCAGCACCGAGTTTCCAGATCTGGAAATTTATACGTGTGTCATCGACGATCACTTAAACGAAAACAAATTTATTGTCCCGGGATTGGGGGATGCCGGCGATCGAATTTTCAACACAAACGGCTAATTCACGGTATCCTTTATTGTGGTAGGCAACTAGTTCGATTCGACTAAAATAGGGTAATTAGCGGATCGCAGCCCCCCCCTTTGTTACTTTCAAGTTTACAGTTCACACGGATCGATCAATGGCCAACTCAGTTTTTAGCTGCCCGTTGTGCCATGAAAAATTTCAAGCGCCAAAATTGTTTTCCGGCCGAGCCGTGAAGTGTCCTGTTTGCGAAAAAGTGGTAACTTTGCCGTCATCGGAACCAGGTGCCATTCCCCCGCCACCGGAAGTTTCCGCGCCGCCCATCGAGCCGAGCCCACCGGTCCCACCCAAAATCGTTTCGGGTGACATTGCAGCGCCTCCTGTCCAGTCGCCACCACCGGCGAGCGCCAAAGCACCTGCGACGGCCAAAGCACCAGCAAGCCCGAAAACGGGTCCGATTCATTGTTCTGAGTGCCAAAAAAAATTCCACATCCAGCCCAAAAGCCTTGGGAAACGTGTGAAGTGTCCGCATTGCAATAGTTCGGTTCTAGCGGTGATCGCCGACCCAACAAACGAAATACCGGCCCCTCCTCAACGCGAAAAAATAAAACCCGTACGAAAAAAATCTGATTCACCCGACCGGAAATCGGACCAAGCTAAAAAAACTAATGAAGACGTCGAGGTCAAAGAAGAGGAGATGTTTGCGCCCGGTTTTCAACCTAAGGAATCCGATACCAAACCCCGCAATGAAAACAAAAAAAAGAATCGTGTCGAAAACAAGGTTAACAAATCGCTGCCGGACAGGTTCGTTAAAAAAGATCTGACACCACCCAAAATTGAAAAAACTGATCCGCCAAAAACGGATTCCAAATCCCCGCCAAAGACTAATGCCAAAACGAGTGCGGCAGTGGAATCGAAAGGTGCAAAGCCGTCTTCACTGCCCATTCCCGAACCCTCAAAAAAACAAGATCCTCCTCAAAACGATCAATCAAAGCCGGAGCAAAAAACACCGGCGCCTCCGCTGCCTCCAGAAGCTCCGGCGCGAAAATTGCCCGACCCGCCAGCGCCGAAAATACCAGAACCGCCAGCACAGAAGTTACCTGAACCGCCGCCGCCAAAAACTGCGGAACCGTCGAAACAAATACCAGAGCCACCGACCCCTTCTGACCAATCGCCTGAGCCGGTTGAGGCTGTGCCGCCCAAGTCGGAACAGGCTGAGGGAGCAACTGTACCGACCGTTTCACCAAAGGCTGATCAGAAAACTGATTCGAAAACCGAATCCAAAACCGACGAATCAAAGTCTCAGAAAAAAAAGCCGGAGCCTGTTGGACCAACCGATCAACCATTGTCCGAACAGGCAATCACCGCGTTGTTGCCGCCAAAGTTTATTGACCCATCCATTGCCGAACGCAAAAAGAATGTCGTACTGATTCCGGATTCCCGTGGCGGATTCCTGGAACTCGATCCCGACGTCACTCGATTGAATTATGCTGGCGAGACTTACGAAGTGAGAAGTCAAAATTCAAAATCCAGCAACGCAGCGCGAATCATTTACCGGTTGATCGTGTTTTTAATCTGTGCAGGGCTGCTGTTGGCAGCGTTTTTCCTGTTGCAATTGTAGTTTTGCAGGTAGGGCCGGTTCCCACCGGCTTTGTTGTTGTGTGCAGCAATTTTGGCGTTCCGGGAGGGTGAGCCAATGTGAGCGGCAAGGCGCTAGCCGCCGGTTCGTTAGCGCTTTGTACCGGCGGCTAGCTCCTTGCCGCTCACGCTGCGGGTGCGATTATTGGAAGTAGGGCCGGTTCCCACCGGCCGTTTTAACAACCGATACAAGCACGAAGCGCGAGCGAGTGGTTTGACCGCGCAAAACCACTTGCTGGCGCGTCGTGTTCGTATGATTCACGAAATTCCTGAGTTTGTTGGATTGGCCGGTGGGAACCGGCCCTACTGGTTTTTCTCAACTAATGATTGCCCCAATTGATAGATCTCGACGATATCGAGCATTTGTTCGTTGGATTCAAACAGTTTTTGAATGGCAAGTTTGTGGATTTTCATTTTGATGCCGCCGACACCGATGGCTCCATAACAAATCGTTCCATCGATTTCGGTTGCCGAATCTGTTGCACCAATCGACTCGATTCCCAAAGGTGGTACGGCATTCACGTCGACCGCAACTCGGCATTGGGAAATGGGCCAGTGTGATTTGGGCCAAAGTGTGATTCCCGCTCCACCGCATGCAAAAACAATCGACGACTCACCAACTGCGTCGGCAATCGATTCGACGTTGTCGAGTACGGTCGGGACCAGCACATCGTTGATTTCGGTTTTTTGCTGAATGATTTGACAGGTATCCGCTGCTCGTTCCGCGGATCGCGAAGTGATCTTAACCTTGCTTGCTCCACTGCGCGCCAAGATTTCAGCAATTCGCGCACCAACCGGACCAGTTCCGGCTAAAACGGTGGCCTGAATTCCAGCGAGATTGACGTGTTTTGCCGCGGACAACACCGCAGCTGCTGCAGTCGTATTGGAACCATTGCTGTCGAGCATTGCCGACACTCGACAGGGGCCAAAAAAACTGCCTTTGATTCGCTCGAAGACTTGTTCGCCAAAACCAACGTCGCTGCCGCCGACAAAGATGGCGGTTGATTTCAGATCAGCGGGACCGCGTGTAAAGATTGCTCCATGCACGATTTCGGTAACGTTCTGTGGCGTCACATCGTGATGACAGAGCAGATGATCGATGCCTGAGTCGATCGCAGTGATCGAATCAAAAACGCTCGAACGATTGTCGGTGTCCAGTTGGATAAGTATTTTTTGTTTGGTCATTTCAAGTTCACACTAAAAAAGCCCGCCATGTTTTTCAACACCGCGGGCTGCGTGGTCGTGTACGTTATTAGAAACCTTTGAATGGATGAGCCGCATTGTCTTTGCCTGCTACCATTTCGTCAGCAGATGGCTTGCTCGCCATCGCATTTTGAATCGACAATTTAGTTGCTTCGTAATTGAAGTCATAGATTTTTTTGTCGTCTTCGGCCGCTTTGTGGATGAATACGCCGCAGACGATGACCAGGTTTTCGCATTGATCTTTGGGAATGACACCATCGGCAACGCAATCGGCGACAGCCATCGCAACGGCCGCTTGAGCGGGACCAAACATTTGGACGGCTTGTTTGAGGCTGTCCATGGTGAATTTGGTAATCATGACTGTCGAAGGTTTGACCGCCAGATTAGGTTCGAGAACGGCCAGCAAATTGGTGTGTCCCTTGCTTTGTGTGGCAAGTGCGTTGGCAAACGCTGTGCCGACAGGGCCATCTTTGCTACCAATTAGCAAATCGATATGGGCAACCTCATTGCCTTCTCCAACCAAGGCTTCACCAACAAACATTGACATGATTTACTCCTGAATATTTTTCCAATGAGCGGCAGACGGCTCCATAGCAGCACTGCCAACGAAAATATGTACAATTTTGCTAGTAAAACTATCAAACACATTTGCGTCTGCCAACTACCCCAACCATGACTGAATTCGGCGGAGGGCCCAAATTCCCAAAACGTCTTTTGATTTTTGGGGCCAGTGTTCGACATGCTGCGGAATTAGCGGCGGCTCGAGGAATTCGGGTCGTTGCGGTCGATCTGTTTGCAGATCGCGAAACTCGCTGCGTTGCGGAGTGTTTTCGAATTTCACAATTTGATGAAATTGTTAAAATCCTTCCCGAAATTAACGCCGATCAATGGATTTACACCGGAGGAATCGAAAACCGGCCCAATTTGATCGAAATCATCTCAAAAAAAATTCCTCTGTGTGGGTGTCATGCGAAAGCGGCCGTCGCGACTCGGCAGGCGGCCCGTTTGTTCGAGATCGTAGCGGACCATGGATTTTTGGTACCCCAGTTTATGCCAGCCAGCGAACTCGACGATGTCAGCAAATCGGCGAATTGGGTCGCAAAGAAAAACAAATCGGTTGGTGGCGCAGGCGTGTCTTTCGTCGCTAAAGATTCAACCTCAAGCGAATTTGATTACGTCCAGAAAAAAATCACGGGGCAGTCATTGAGCGCCATATTTGTTAGCAACGTTCACGATTGTTTGTTGGTCGCCGTTACGCGGCAATTGACAGCTTGGAATGAACTGGGTGCGCGCGAGTTTCAATACTGTGGTTCTGTCGGGCCCGTCGAGTTAGATCCGGCCAATGCCGACATCGTTGCGAATCTGGGAAAACTGTTGGCGGCAAAGTTGGAGATTCAGGGGTTGTTTGGAATTGATTTTATTTTGAACGAGCATGGGCCCTGGTTTTTGGAAATCAACCCACGTTTTACCGCCTCGATCGAAACTGTTTCCAGGTTCGCCAGTCAAAATATCATGCAAATGCACTTGGACGCCTGTCTAGGAATTCAAAATCTGGTCGGCGGTGTGACCGTCACGAATGAGAAAGTGGCCAAAGTGATTTTGTTCAACCGCAGCCCAGTTCAAATAGATGTGTGCCAACACCGATGGGCGCAATGCAAAACAGTTTTAGCGGAACTCAATCACCCAGGCATTGAATTTGCGATGACCGATACATCGGCAGATCAAGAGTCCATCGCGCCACGTCGACCGATATGCACATTGAAATGTTGTTTTTCGAAATCGATCGCGGACATCGACCGAGAATTGATTCTGGCAGCCGATGCGATCTACCAGCAATTAGAACAACCCGATTTCAACGACTCGATTGTCGAGAAACGCGGCGGGGCTCAACCCGCGTAGCGTTCGATTCGGTTGGTGGGTGCAAACCGCTCTTCGGTCGCGTCGCGGAAATGATACTGCATGACGTAAGCGTCTTCGGTCGTATCATCGTAGTAGTCGCGTAAGACTGAAACGGCGCGGAACCCAAGTTTTCGGAAAAACAGTTGAGCGATCAGATTCGTCTCGCGGATTTCCAACAGGATTCGATTGCGGCGTTGTTGAGACAGTTTTCCGATCAATTTATTGATCATCTGCTCGCCAACGCGATTTCTACGAGCTTCCGGCAAAACGGCGAAATTCAAAACATGCAGCTGGTTTTTGTGGAGTTCATAGATCATGAACCCAACAACACGTTCATCGTGTTCAGCAACCATCCCAATGCAATTTCGCTGACGCAAACAGCGGATAAAATCTTCTTCAGACCAGGGAAACTCGAAACTTGCTTTTTCGATTTCGAGTACTTCCTGCATATCCCGGCGAATCATCCACCGAATGTGGACGTTGATTTCAAATTTTTGATCGGCATCCATCTTGGATTTCCCTGGCCTACAATGCATCCGAGCTTTGTGTGTTCCGTGGCCGCCAAAACACTGTGAACCAATCCTCGGCTCGCGGACAATCAATCGACCTTTTGGTAAACTGAATCCGGATATGTTTTGGCAATAAAAATTACGAAACTATGTTTCGTCCTTTTTATGTTATCGGTGGGTTAGCACCTAACTTGCCCGTACGTTAACAAATGTAACTTGGCCCAACAAGACGAAACTTGGGTATAAAATAAGTCATTTCAACGAAAAAAATTCACGTTCGAAACACAATTCTATGCAAATTAAATTTCCTAAACGCCGCTTTTTACACAACACAATTCATCTATTTTGCGCAGGCTTTCTTGTCGCATTCGTTTTGCTATTGACAGGTTGTGGTAGCAGTTCGTCGCCGGCCGTTAACCGCGATCCGGGGCCGGGTGCCGTCAAGGCTGACGCGGTATCGACCACCAAAAATGACTATTCGAACAGTGTTATCAATACAAAATTGTTTAGTCAGGATCATTTTGCGTTCATCGGATTTAATGTCGCTGAGATATTGAATGATCCCAAAACAAAAGATATTGAGATCGCTCAGTTTGTTGAGCAAATGGCAACCATCAGTGACAAACCTTTGGTGGATATCAAAAACGTCAAGCACGTTTATGTTTTGATGGACAATAGTTTAATCGAGGATTTGTTCGCCTCGGCCACATCGGAAGACCGGAAAGCCGTCGCCGGAGTTGTGATCGTGTTTGAACAATCACAACCGTTTGATGTCGAAGCGATCGAAAAACAATTGAATGCCGAGCCGACGCTTTCGCCGTTTTCTAAAGGCAGCGGTCAACAAAAAATTTGGGCCAATTTGACATCCAAAAATGCGGTAACGTTACTGGATCAACACCATTTGTTGATTGGTGCCGTCAAAGGGATCGAAAGCATCACGCAAAACAAAACGACGAGCCCGTTGGCGATTGACGCCAGTAAAACAAAATTTGATTCCCACGTAATTGGTATGATGCGGTTTGAGCCGATTCGTCCGACGATTCGGGCGTTGGTGAATGCTGCAAAAAGCTTTGCCGCCCTGGCGCCAAAAAATGGCGGCGCCGCCGAGGCTCGCAAGATACTCGATTTGCCGCAAGTCACTGAGACTGCCAAATTCAAATTGAATTTATCTGGCAGCGAGATGTTGCAGGTTACAGCGGTCATGGAAAACGTCGAGCATGCCAACGAGCTTTCCTCGCAGTTCGCAAAATCGCTCGCGATGATGTCGAATATTTCCAGCACTGGATCCAATGTCGATGTCGAAACGATGATTCCACCAACCGGCGGTGGAACATTTACCGAATTACTCAAGGACCTCAGTCAAGGCGGTGCCAAAATCGAAACGAAAGGCGCAACGATCGAAATCCGCGTCAAACAGTCTCAGAATACGGAAGCTTTTGTTCGTTCATTTATCAGCTATGCCAATCGGATGGCACAATTGAACCGGCGAGTTGAGGCCATGACCCGAATCGGTAAAGCGTTCAAAGACTATGTGCGGGACAACGAAGCGTTTCCCGTGATCGCAGGTCAACCGGAGTCGGGTCAACCTTTCAATTGGCGAGTTGCTCTGCTGCCGTATTTGGGACATAAGGAACTGTACGAAAAATTTAAATTCGACGAAGCTTGGGACAGCCAACACAATTTGTCGGTCGCCAAGGAAATTCCCAGTGAATACAAATTATTTGTCACCGACCAAAAAATCACGTTGCGCGTCGGAACAGGCATCGGGCCGTTTCGCAAACCCGCTGACGGCCAGGCAGAAAAGGTGACTTTTGAATCGATCAAAGATGATCTGGACGAAACAATCCTGGTCGTTGAAACGTCGAAAGACCATGCGATCGAGTGGACAAAGCCGGGTGCGTTATCGATTGACAAAGAATCATTGCCAAAATTTGGGCGGGACAATGAAAACGGATTTTTGGCATTGATGTTCGAAGGGCAAGTTCGGATGGTCAAAAAATCTTCGCAAAGTATTGCTGAAATGTTCACGCCCGATGGTGACGAACGAATCAAGAAAGGCAATTTCTTTCGCCAGTAATTCAAGTAGGGCCGGTTCCCACCGGCCGGTTAGTTGATTGGCCTGTTTTAGATTGGCCGGTAGGAACTGGCCCTACGGCTCTTGTCGAATTCCAACAATCGTAACCCGAAGCGTAAGCGAGGGACCAGAAACCACGCTGATGTATTCTGAAACGTGGTCCCTCGCTCACGCTTCGGGTTGCGATTTACTGCCACCAAGTTGATTGGCCGGTAGGAACCGGCCCTACGGCACCATTCCCATTTGTTGGTCAATGTCAAACTCGGCTACGGTTCGATCGGCTTCAAACACTTTGCCACCGATCAGAGATTTTTGCCAAGTGACGCCGGCCATCAGGCAATTGATACCCGATCCAATACCCAGTAGCGCCACGTTTTCAGGGGTCGGAAAAGTTTTGTTTTGAACACCCAGGGCCAATGTTACCGGCAATGCCGCCGAGCCAGTATTGCCGAGCCAAGGAAACGTTGCAAAGTCGTTTTCGATTGGCAAATCCAAAGATTCCAGCATCAATTTTCGGTGAGTCCCTCCGACCTGATGGCAGAAAGTCCGATCGATTTGCTCGCGATTCCAATCCAACTCGTCCAGGAATCGTTCGAAATTGTCCATCCCGGTTTTAATGCCTTCGTTCATCAGTCGTTCAGAATCGGTCGTCATCAACGGACGCATGTTGTCACCTGCTTCGTCCTGACCGCTGTGACATAAATCGTGAAAAACCGTGTTGGCGACTGCCGTTGCACCGAGAAGTCGATTGCCGGTCTTACTCAATTCGCGATGGGCCAGTAGTACTGCGGCGCTGGCGGAGCCAATTGTCAGCGAGGCGACCACAAATTTGATCTGTTTTCGCGTCATTGAAAAATCGGCATTGAGGGTCTCAATCGTATTTTCCACCAACTGACGTCCGTTTTCCGTTCCCACAATCAAAGCGGAAGATATTTGTCCCAACTCAATCATATTGGCAGCTTGGATCATGCCGTTGACGATGCCGAGGCAAGCGTTCGACGTGTCGTAAACGACGCAATGGTCGCTCAACCGCAATCGGTGATGAACACTGCACGACGTTGCCGGTTCGAGGAAATCCCGGCAAACCGAACCATGAATCAACGTGCCGATTTGGGACCGGTCAAAATCGGCAGCGTCTAGCGCGTTGTTGCAGCTAATCACGCTGATGTCGCTGGGCATTATGTCTGCTGGAAAAAAACGTCGCGACTGGATTCCCGTCATCAACTCCAGGCGACCAGCAGGTAATCGTAGACGCTCATAGAGTGGCAAAAGTTTTTGTTCGATCTCGTCACTGGTCCAGCTTTCGCCAGGCACGGTATATCCAATCGATTCAATACAGACATTGTTGTATTTCATGAAAAATCGGGCGTTTTCTTGCTGTTTTCAGGTTTCAAATATTTAAAAAAATTGATCTTGACTTGGCCAAAACCGAACCGATGCTAGCGTCGAAAAAGTAGATAGCACACGATGTTGTGGTTGTCGGTGTTTTGGTGACTAAATAGAGCCAGCGGTTTTGCTAACGGAAAATGAATCCTTAAAAACCATCAGTGGCAAACGACTTGCCTTTCATCAATCATCATTTTTATGGAGACACCGACAGAAGCTTAGGATGGGCATTCTCAGTCGGCACTGATTATAACTTAATTGGAATCCAGGCATCAGAGTTGATTGCAAGATTCACGACTTATCGAGTCAAAAATCGGCAAGCCAAATCTGAAGAATGACGATCAAATCCGATCTCCCTCTGACCAGCAATGTTGGTTCTCAAGATACTGGAACATTGTGGCTTGATTTGAAAAGCCAAGATTTAGGGAGGAACCAGGATGTTTAGCAAACCATGCATCGGATTGAATGCAGATTACCGCAGCCCACAGCGCAAACAGCCCGCCTATTCGGCTGTTACAGCCGGATACTACGACGCGATTCAGCGAGCTGGAGGGATTCCTGTCATCTTGCCCCCGTTAAGTTCCGAAGACGACATCCGAGTGGTTCTGGATCGTCTGGACGGTTTTCTCCTGGTCGGCGGTGCCGATTTAGATCCTCGACGCGATGGGTTCATGTTGCATCCTATGGTTAAACCCATGGATCCCCGCCGCGAAATTTTTGATCGTACAATTTGCAATCTGGTTGCCGAACGCAAAATGCCATGCCTGGGCATCGGTGCAGGTATGCAGTTGATGAATATCACTAAAGGTGGAAATCTGTTTTTGCACATTCCTGACGATTTGCCGGAAGCAATGCCTCATCGTGACCCTCAGGATCCGGGGCACCGTCATGGATTGAATATCGTTTCCGGCTCGTTGATGGACCGCGTTTATGGTGATGGCGAGATCCGTGTCAGCAGCCGACATCACATGGCGATTGACGAAGTTGCCACGTGTTTTGATGTGACGGCTCGTTGTGCGGATGGCGTGATCGAAGCCATCGAATCAAACGATCCCGAGTGGATTGCGATTGGAACGCAATTCCATCCCGAAAACGATGCCTCGAGCGCATTGGACATGCGAATTTTCGAAGAGTTTATCGAAGCGATTCGCGAACCTGTTCCTCAAAATTTGCGTTTGGTTGCTTAAATCGCAAGTTCATTTTAAAGATGCCCGGTTGAGGCCGGGCAATCTTTGATTCGTTTCGAGTTTTACATCCCAGTCTCAACCAAATATTTTGAAATGTGGCGAGGCATTTTTTCCCGACGCGCTCCTTTGGATGTCTCTGAGAAAGTGGATCGTCAGCGATTCTATCAAAACCGTCGACTGGTATGTGGTTTTTTTGTCGACCCCGCATTTGAACAAGTCCTCGGTTCGCTGGTGATCGTTGAAGGATGCGGCAAATGGTTAAAGGCTCAAGTTGTCGAAACGGTACGGGCAGAGGTGCCCGAAATTATTAGTCAAGCTGCTCGGTCGGTGGCGCAGTCTGATTCACCCGATATGGCCGAACACTTCGAGTTGGCGGCCGATTTAACGGAAATCTATTGCCAGTTGATTTGGCAACTCAGAACCAGCGCAGGCAAAGCGTCTGATCAGATCCTGGCTGCTTGCATTGACGATCCCGGGATCTGGTCCCACAACAAACAACAACAACGGTACTTGGCGAGCTTCTGTGCACCGGACGCACTGGCGGAAAAAAGCGGTTTGACAATCGTTGACGCTTTGCCGGCTCGCGACGCGGCAGTAGGGGGAAACGGACAGCCCCTCTGCCCACTACCGTTGTGGCTGATGTTTGCCGATCGCGATGAAAAAGTGTCCCAGGTCAATCGAGTTGTTGCGGTGTTGGCAAAACAGTCGATCGAATTGATTTATTTGCCCGCGTCAGATGGTTTGGATCGCGAGTACCCAGGGATACGTTGGCAAGCGGCAGAGCAACACGGTTTGGAATCAATCAAAAATCTGATTGAAACATTTATCGATCAACAAAAAAAACGTCCCGCTGATTCATCATCGCCAGACACGGTAACAGAAGTTGTCTTTGTCGGGCGGGAAGCTAACGACACCTGTGACTGGTTTCGCGAAAATTCAAAATTGACGGTGCGAAACAGCATCGATTTTGGAATCAATCCCGAAAATATTCAGGCGACCGTCGCCGCAATATTGGGGTTAGCCAATCTCGACCAAATGCCGGCGAACGTGCCCGAAATTACTGGTGCTTCTTCGCCACGAACTTTGGGTCGTACCACGCCTGGTCGTCCATCGAATTGGCGTCGTGTTTTGCTAAACATGGCGGATTATCGACCTCCCGCGATGAAATTACGTGACGCGATTTAACGGCGAGGTGCGGGGCGAGGTGCGAGCGGCGAGGTGCGGGAGGGCGAGGCTCCTGCCGAGCCATATTGGGATGAAAACCCAGCCAACGCCATCGTGAGCGGCAAGGCGCTAGCCGCCGGTAGGAAGCACGACCGAACCGGCGGCTAGCGCCTTGCCGCTCACAAGATCAGGTTCGGCCGCGAGCCTCACCCTCCCAAATATCGCCGTCCCGAATTTCGCCGCTCGAATTATTTTGACTTAAACAATGCTAAGGCGTTGTAGAAAACTTCTTCCTCGGCCAGCAGAATTGCTTTTTCGCCGTCGACCATTTGGTCGTTGCCGTCTGGAATTCGAACAAATTCGTCGTTGATGATGGCGGCGATCAGGCAACGTTCGGGAAGTTGCAACTCGGCAAGTTTGTTTTGGGTGGCCGGAACGCCGTCAATGATCTCGATTTCGGCAACTTTGATTTGACTGCCGGGTAATCGAACGAGCGCGTTGACCACGCCTTCGTTCAAAAATGTCATCACACGTTTCGCCATGACTTCGCGTTGGCTTACGGCCAGGTCAATTCCGAGTTGACCAATAATTCGTGTATAGTCAGGTCGTCCAATGACTGCCATGACTTCTTCGGCGCCAACCTCTTTGGCTTCGACACATGACACAATGTTGTTTTCATCGGAGCCGAGGCAGGCAACATAGACGTCGGTATTTCCGACCCGCTCTTCCTCCAGCACTTCGCGGTGCGTCGCATCGGCATGGATGACGTTGACGTGTTTGAGGATATTCGCCAGATAGTTGCAGCGTTCTTCTTCGGACTCAAGCAGTGTCACCGTAAAATTTTCGTTTTCCAGGATACGAGCCAGGTGGAATCCGGTCTCCCCTCCTCCGCCAATGATGACGCGGCGTTTTTTTTGCCGTCGTTGTTTGAACAGATTTTTGAGTTCCGGTTCCGATTCGCGTCGACAGAAAACCGTGACATGATCATCGATCTCGATTTGATCATTGGCCGTTACGATCCAAGTTTTTTTACCGCGTTGAATCGTTCCAATTCGAACGTTTCTCGGGAGTTTGAGATCGCGAATTGGCTTGTGAGTGATTTTGCATTTTTCCGTGACGACAAACTCAAGGACTTCCATTTCACCGTGGGCAAATTGTTCGACGACCACCGATTGCGGGTTTCGGATGCCTCGAGCCAGCGCCGTTGCCGCGAGTTGTTCGAGGCTGAGCATCCGGTCAATGCCAAAATGTTTTTGATAGTCGAACGTACTGAGGTCTCGAAAAACGGGTGCATAGACCCTGGCGATGGTCCGTCGTGCGCCCATCGCTTTGGCCATGCTGGCCGCTACGATGTTAACCTCGTCGATTCCTGTCACGGCCAGAACAATATCGGCAGCAGCGACCCCCGACTGAAACAGCACGGATGATTCCGATGCATTTCCGTTGATGACGCGCACATCGAGGTCGTCGTTGACGGCTTGAGTGCGTTTGGGATTCGTGTCAACGATAGTGACGTGGATTCCATTTTGGCACAACAAATCTGCGATCGATGTGCCAACGGTGCCCGCCCCGAGGATGACGACGTTCATGTTTAATTGCCGGCCTACTGTTTTTCTAAAGCGACTACGTAGGCGACAAAGCATACCGCAAATATGGCCAGTTCAACAGTATTTGGTTTTGATATTTGCCGAAACTGAGTGGATTTTGGTTCAAACTTGGCGTGTGGGGAGACGGGGTTTGGGAGGGAAAATCGGGAGGGCGAGGCTCCTGCCGAGCCGTATTGGGACGAGCTCACATCCATGGCAAAGCCATCCGCGAGCGGCAAGGCGCTTACCGCCGGTTTGTTAGCGCTTCGAACCGGCGGCTTGTGCCTTGCCGCTAACAGGATTCGGCTCGGCGGGAGCCTCGCCCTCCCAATGCGCCCTCCCAATGCACCCTCTCGACCCCCACACCTGCACAAAAAAAACCGCCAAATGTTTGGCGGCTTGTTGTTATTTCAATTTCGCGTGAGCAACTATTTTTTCTTTTTGCTCGACGAATCTTCATCCAGATCTGGTTTCAAAGAAAACGCCAGGAAGTGGAATCCGCTGTCGTCGCTGACCACGAAACCGCCCGCAGGTGGGAAGTATTTTTTGACGTGTTCGAAATCTGGTAGTGGACTGTCTTCGAAAGAGTTTTTCAGCTTTTGAACATACTTGTTTTGCTCAGCGCCGCGGCTCATCAGAGCTTTGGTGTTTTCGCTTTTGGCAGCTTCGAAGAATGTTCGCATTTGTTCACTCGGACGATTGAAAAACGTGATTGACGGCAATTGAGAGCTCAGAAGTTTTTCCATCTCTTTGATGATTTTTTTGTAATCTTCATCTTCAGCCAGTGCTTTTTTCTCACCTCGACTGACTTCGATGATGTGTTTCAAAAACTCTTTACTGTCCGCAATGATCAGGTATTCGTCCAGGATCATGAATGCCGGATCTTGCTCACGAACTTCGAGATCGACACGGTCTTCATCATCTTCGATTCCGCGTTCACGTCGTCGTCGTTCACGGAATTCCCGCATGCTTTCTTCACGTTGTTTCTTGCGCTCTTCGGAGGTCGCCCAGAACGATTTGCCTTTATAGCGATTTTCTTCCAGCGACCCTTCGTCTTGCTTTTCGATCATATCCATGAATTTGTCGAGGACACCTTTGAATTTATCCATGTCCTTGATTTTGATACTGATGGCAAAGCTTTGACTGTTCAGTCGTGCGGGAGGCTCCGACCAGGTAACTAGCGTTATTCGTCCGTCGAGGCTTTTGATCAAATCCTCTTCGAAATCGATATCCAATTGCTGATTGATGTTTTTGTCAATCATTTCTTCGAAAGCACCGTCATTGGAGAACGCATCAACAATTTTGGTGAGTTCCGAATAGAGTGTTTTTGCATTCCAATGCATGGTCATGTAAGAAATACAATCTTGTGGGACCCATGGTTCGGGGTCGTTGACGCCTGGTTTCAAGGCGATCATTTTGAAAATACCGCTACGTGGACTGGCCAGCAGAATGTGTCCATGAAAGATGCTGTCGTAACCTTGTTCGTCATAGATCACGCTGCCGCCGACTGCCAACAAGCCGTCGAGACCGAGGGTTGGCAAAAATGCCAAAGCCAAGCGTGCAGCTGCATTGCCTTTGGTAAACGCTTTGTACATATCGATCGGATCGATATAAAACGAGAATTCCGGTGGCGCGTCTTTAGTGCCACGGCAACGATTCATGATCGTGATGAATTTGCGATGTTCGGCAAGTGTTTTCTGTTTGCCTTCGTATTTGTCTTGCCATTTGAGCCAGACAAATTGCAGGATATCTTTATCCATGCAGAAAACATACGTTCCTTCGTGTTGGAAATAGGTGACTTGCTCATCGTCACCACCACTACCAGTAATTGTGTGGAATTTGATGCCTTCAACTTCTTCGGATTCGGCGGTCGCGCCTTCTTCTTTGGCGAGTTCTGTTCCCCGTTCGATCAGTTTTTTGTGGGTTTCTGATTCAGGGTCAACATCGATGAAAAAGATCGGCACAGGATTGCCGCGTTCCATTCCGACCAGACCAAAACAAATTTCGCCTTGAGGAAGATTGAACAGATCTGACAGTTCCTGGTCAGCAACTTGTCCTTTGACGTCCTCATATGATTCTTTAGCGACGTCCATCATCCCTTGGACAAAAGGACGCATTTTTTCGTCCTTGATCATTTTGCCGAAGGTGGATTCAGAAAATTTCCGCTTGAGTTCATTGATGTCATCAATCTGGAAGTACATCAATGTTGAATCAGGAAGTAACTCAGGGGCTTTTTTCTTGCGTTTTGCTTTTGATTTATCTTGGGCGGCCATGCCAGTTGCCAAAATGGCGATCATGACCAGGCTGAGACCAAATTGGGTCGCTTTCCGCACGGGAATCTCCTCGTTTGATGTTTTTGGGGCGATGGATTTCGAATTAAAGGGTCAATATTGAACGTAAAGACCTACAACCCCCGATTTAACCCCACCATTTGACATTTAGTTTCGGATTTAACCGGACAAGCCAGATTTTTCGGGTTTCGCGGAAAACCGGGCTTTTTCTGGGTGTTTTTTTCGAAACGATCTGTCAACAATCAGGTTGAATTGACCAGTTAGAGTCGAATTCCGATGATAGAGAAACCCGCCTGTCGTTGGCTGTTTTTTGAAGGAATTGATAGATGAACCGAATCCTGACTTTTTGTGTTGCGTTGTCCGTCGTTTCGATTTCGGCCAGTGCCGTTTTTTCTCAGGATAATGGGACTGGAACTGGGACGAATACAGGCACAGGAACTCAAGGCACCGGCATCAACCAGACTCAAGCAGGACAAACCGGAGGCGGTGGACGCCAACAAGCGGCCCCACCGAATGTCGCCGAAGGAATCCAAGGACAGCAAGCGCAGGTTCAAGAGCCACCACAAATTGCCGATATCGAAGTAACCGATTTGCGTCAGCAAGAATTCGTTGGGCGGAGATATAACAACTACTTTCACGCATACAGTCAATTCAACGATAGCGGAATTGGCGGAAATACCGGTGCCAATCGGCAGTTTGGCAACACGGGCCAGCAACAACAGCCGGGCGGCAATATCTTTGGCGGTGCTAACGCTAACAATATTGGATTCGTAACGCGACGATCGATCCGAACACGCATGCGACCCAGTTTTTCTGCTCCTACCGTTCCGATCTCAACACGCGTTTCGAATTTCAGCGATCGTCTTTCTCGAACGACATCGCTGCGAGGGATGACCCAAAATGTGAAATATGTTTTGGAAGGCCGTACTGGGCGGCTGACGGGGACGGTCAAGTCGGAAGAACAGAAAAAATTGCTGGAACGCCAAGTTCGTCTTGAGCCTGGTGTCTACAAAGTTGTGAATGAACTCCGCGTCGTGAATTAGAGCGGATTGCTGGTTCAAATTCCTGGCTGAATAAAGTACGTGGGTGGCACTGGCCCCAGCCAGTGAGAAGTGCTTGGATTGTATTCTGTTTGAGTGATGACCTTGAACAGTTTTGGATTTTCCCTTGATTGGGTTCGTGTTGCACTGGCAAAGCCAGTGGCACCCTTCAGCGCCTTGCCGTTCACAATGGTATTGCCTAAGGCTGTTTCCAATACGGCTCGCTGGTTCCAATACGGCTCGGCAGGAGCCTCGCCCTCCCTGGCCGGTTTCCACCGGCCATTCCAACAAAACGGCCGGTGGGAACCGGCCCTACATCACTTAAATCGTTAGAAAAAATCGCCGTCTTTGAGTTTTTCTAGTTCTTGCTCAAATACGCTTCCGGCGGGTTTGATTTCAAACCAGACTTTGTGACGTTGATCGATACCGTTGTATTGAGGACCGATCAGTTGTTTGAAACAAGTGAGTTTGAACACTTTTACTTTCTGACTTTCCGCGTGTGTTTCGTTCCAGTGGTTGATGTAATAATTCGCTAATGCGACGCGGAAAATGTTTTGGACCGCGGCAGCCTCAGGGTTGCCTTTCGGTACTGAAACCAGGTTGCGGTGAAGTTTTCGCAAATGATGATACTTCATGGCAACTCGCACACTTTCGGGTTTGTTTTCGTTGGGCGGGTTCCCTGAAAATAAATCAACTTTCGTGCCGTCCGCCAGGCGCGCGTCGTAAACAAACCAAGGGCTTTCTTGCGGCGGCACATCGAACATGCGGAAATGCTGGTCCAGCATCAACAATTGTCCGATTCCTTCAATATCACGATGGATGAATCGTTTTTTATACACGAGGTAAGTGTTGTTGATATTTATGCTGATAATGAACGCAATCAAAACTAGTCCGACGACGGCGAATACGGGTCGCAGCGGTTTGGGCCAACCGCGCGGTTCTGTTTCCGGACGCGAGCGGAACGATTGAATCCAGTTTCTGGACCAGACCATGGTCGGGATAAACATCAGCCAGCCCATCATGCTGATGAACGAGAATAATCCAATCGACATGGTCATCGCGATCGACAGATGCAATACCCAGTAGATTGCAATATTGAGCAACCGGAACCAGTGGTTACGAAACGGGATGAGCAACAACAGCGGACTGATCACTTCGACCCAAACCGTCGATATGGTGATGAATTTTAACAAGCCTGGGTAATTCAAAAGGTGCTTGCCCAGCGGTTTGACGTAAATGTCCAGACGCATTACGTATTCCATGGCGTAACCGTCAAACCAAACCGCATTGCATTTGGACAATCCGGTGAACATATACATGCAAGCAAACTGAATAAGGAATCCCGCTGTTGCAATATTGCAGAGCCAGTGCCGCGTGTTTTGTAGATTGCGTTTTTTGAAATAGGCGTCAATTGACCAGATTTGTCCTAACGGCAAAAACATCGACCAGAACAACATCATTTTCATGACCATATCGCCAGACGACAAAATCATTGGATTGCGAGCGTGGAGTGACGCCAACAAAAACCAACTGGCGATGGTTGCGATGCGCGTCATAAACCCGAGGGAAAGAGCGATCGCAAATAGACCCGCAATTACAAACAACGCAGTTTGATATTCGACTGATCCGGATAGCTGGTGAATCGAGACCCATGGCCAATTAAAATTTCCATTAAAGACGTTGCTCCAATATTGTTTTCCAACTTCACGAGTGACGATCCCGTGATCGGTGTACATCAATTTGAGAGTCGGCCAACGCAAAATCAGGTCGGCAATCAGCATGCCGCCCAGCACGATTCGAAATACCGCCATGGAGCGCACATCGATGCCGAACACGGTCGACATTCGCTCCCGCCATGTCAGTTTTTTATCAGGCAATTCAGAAATTTTGGTCGTCACGCTAACACCAAGCCAAATTCGTCGAAAACGGAATTACGCAAAACCACTTGCCCTGCGCTTCGTGCTCGTAAGATTCGAGGCAATCCGCTTCTGACCTGAATTATAGGTCATTTCAAATCCCGGAAGCCAAATTTATTTCCGGTACATTCGTTAGGATCGGACTAAACCCGGAACAATATCAAGATCAAGTTCCTCAAATTGCCCGGCATGATATTTTTCAATAGCGATCGCACCCATGACGGCGTTGTCCGTGCACAATTCGATTGGGGCAATATGCAGTTGAATGCCGTTCTGTTCCGCCCGAGCGGTCATCAGTTTGCGAAATTCACCGTTCGCAGCAACTCCGCCGCCGATACAAAGTGTTTTCACATTGGTTTGTTGGCAAGCCTGAATCGTTTTGCTGACCAGTGTTTCAACAACCGCGGCCTGGAAACTGGCCGCAATGTCGGCTTTTTCCTGATCACTCAATTGGATCTTCGAGAAATCCAACTTGCCTTGTCCACCGATGGTATAACGAACTGCCGTTTTTAAACCGCTGAAACTGAAATCGAGTCGCTGGTCGTTGATAAACGTACGTGGAAATCGGTAAGCTTTGGGGTTTCCGTTGACAGCGATTTTTGAAATTGACGGACCTCCCGGGTAGGGCAACGACAACATGCTGGCAACTTTGTCGAATGCTTCGCCCGCCGCATCATCGATGGTGCCACCGAGATATTTAAAATCAAATGGTGAGGTGCAGTGGTACAAATGAGAGTGACCGCCGCTGATGATTAAACCCACACAAGGGAACACGTTTTTGCCCGTAGCGAGCCGGCAAGCGTAAATGTGTGCATGCAAATGGTTGACTGAAAGCAATGGAATACCCAATGCCAGGCAAAGTGATTTAGCGCAAACGAGCCCGACCAGCAGCGAACCTGCCAGACCAGGAGTGTTTGCCACAGCGATAGCACTCAAGTCGGACAGCTGGATCTGGCTTTTTTTCAAAGTTTCGTCGATGACCGGCAGGATTCGTTTGACATGCGCACGTGCCGCGACCTCGGGTACGACCCCATTGAATTTCTCATGCAATTTCTCTTGGGAGGCGACGACCGATCCGAGAACGCGCAGATCGCCGTCAATGACAGCTGCTGCTGTCTCGTCGCAGGTTGATTCGATAGTCAGAATGAGGATGCTGTCATTCATGTTATTTTCTGGTGTTTTTTTGCCACAGGTGGTGCATTATGGCGTGAATCGACGTTGACGCTATCAGCCGAGTTTCATAGTGTTTCACTACAATTAGATAGCAAATCGCTACGCCGGAATAACCGGCGACATTTATTCGTTTTTGTACGTGAAGTTTCCATAATCTCAATCTTGGGCCGAAATCCAGCATCCCAATGAAACAAAAGCTGACTGTCATCGTGCCTTGTCGAAATGAGCGGCTGAATATTCGTTTGTGTATCGAAAGTTTCCACGAATTGGCGGACGAAATACTGATTGCTGATTCGCTATCGACCGATGATACCGTTTCTATCGCTAAAGAGTACTCCAAGGTACGGGTGATCGAGCGAGAATATCGAGTTTCCGGTGATTTCAAGAATTGGGCGATTCCTCAAGCCAAACACGAATGGGTTTTGTTACTCGATGCCGACGAGCGTGTCACGCCAGGATTGGATCGCGAAGTGCGTGAGATCTTGCAAGGTGAGCCTCAGTTTGACGGTTACTGGATTTATCGCAACAACCATTTTATGGGGCATCGTTTGCGATACGGAGACGCGAGAACTGATCGGGTGATTCGATTGTTTCGTCGAGATCTCAGTCGTTACGAAGGACCTAGCGACCATGGAGAGATTACCGTTGCCAGTGGCAAGGTCGGCGTGTTGAAGGAGTGTCTGGATCACTATACCGTTTGGAACTACGACCAATATTTTCGAAAATTCGAACGCTATACACAGGTTCAATCCGAGCAGTGGGCCGAAGAAGGTGTCGATACCAGTTACATCAAATTGTTGCTGCGACCCGTTTGGAGATTTTTTCGAGAGTACATTGTCCATCGAGGTTTTTTGGACGGAAAAGCTGGTTTACAACTGAGTTGGCTTGCCGCTTTTTATTCGTTTACTAAGCAAGCAAGATTGTGGCAGATTAATCACGGTCTGCCGCAACCGGATCCCGAAGCCAAAGAGTTTGCGGATGAGTCGACGGTTCAGTTCGAAGGTTCCGATTCAGATTCAACGGATTCGCAAAACGAGCAAGCAGCTTGATCGGAATTCGTACGGCCGGTTCCCACCGGCCAATTCTAACAAACGGCAATCCAACAATCGGCCGGTGGGAACCGGCCCTACCGTTCAAACCGCACTTGCTTTTGAGCGATATCCGTTGGGGTGATTTTTGTGCCAGTTCCAGGCTGTTTGAACGATCTCTCGAATGTCAATGTATTCCGCTTGCCAGCCAAGAACTTCGTTGGCCCGGCGCGCGTCGGCGACTAGCCTTGGTGGATCACCGGGTCGTCGGTCACCAACCACCTCTTTGATCTCGCATCCGGTGACGTCGCGACAAACATCGATAATTTCTCGGACACTGTTGCCATGACCGGTTCCAAGGTTGAGCTTGATACCTTGCCCCGGTTGGATTTTTTCCAATGCCAGTAAATGGGCAGCGCCTAAATCGTCGACATGGATGTAGTCGCGAATACAGGTTCCGTCGGGCGTTTCATAATCATCACCAAAAATCGTGATCGATTCGCGTTGTCCCAAAGCCACTTGCAAGACGATTGGAATCAAATGTGTTTCCGGATCGTGATCTTCTCCAATATCGCCAGCCGGTGAAGCTCCGGATGCATTGAAATAACGCAGGGCTGCGTAACCGAATCCGTAAGCGTTGGCGTAGTCTTCGAGCGCTTTTTCAAAAACAAGCTTGGTAAAACCATACGGATTGACGGGTTCTTGCGACTCATTTTCGTCGATGGGGATTTTGGCTGGTTCGCCATAAGTTGCGCAGGTGCTCGAGAAGACTATTTTGTCGACGTCACAGCGGCGCATGACTTCGAGCAGTTTGCAGGCCGCGACAACATTGTTTTGATAATATTTAGCCGGATGGACGACGGATTCTCCGACGAGCGCACAGGCGGCAAAGTGCATGACGGAGTCGATTTTGTAGTCCCGAATGGTCCTTTCCAGTTTGTCTTCGTCGTTCAAGTCGCCTTCGACAAAATCGCCAAATGTTACGGATTCGCGAAAACCGGTGGAGAGGTTGTCATACGTTGCTACGTTGTGTCCGTGTTGCCCAAGGAGACGGACCATGTGGGAGCCGATGTACCCTGCCCCACCGACAACAAGAACATTCATTGTGCATTCCTCAAAGTTTGTTTTGCGAGTTTGGGCTAAGCGATTTTTTTGCGGTCAGGTTGTTTTTTTAACAATTGGCCAACGGTTTTGGCCGGAGCATGTTTTGCTCGCCAACTCCAGGCGTTTTCTTCGGCTGTCTGCCGATAATGGTCCAGGTGTTTGAGCATATAACGAATGGCATCAATGATCGATTCGTTGTTCGCGACTGGAACGCCAATCACTCCGGTTGGGATAGGCTGGTCATTTTCGATGAGGCCAAACTGTAGATTGTTCAACATCAAAGGTCCAGAAGCGAAGGCATTTGAAAGTTTAATATGAACCTCGGTAGTCCGTGGCGGAATTTCAGCGGAAACGAACACTTCTCGTGGTTGTTTTTCCTGTATAGCCGTTATAGGTGCAACAATGTCCTGCTTTCGGGACACCGCGATACCATCGACCAGCATTTGGAATTCGACGTGGCAATAGGTGCCAAACGGATTTTTGTCGGACCAGTCGAGGCAAACATTCAATACGCGATGTTGATTTGAGTCTCCATTTTTCAGTGGTATTAAGATCGCGCGCTGTGGGTCGCACGCGATTTGATCAGAGCAAAACGGTGAGTCAATTTCGTCAAGTGCCAACGACGCATCGAACAGATGTTTTCGATGCTGTTCGATCGGTTTGGCGATTTGTTTGTGGAGCCAAGAACCGGCAGTCACAATAATCGGTTTTCCACAGGATAGAAATTCACCGAGCACTGACGAGCGGCGGCTGGCGAACACTTTTGCATCATACATCAACAAACCAATGTCCGTCTGATAAATTAATTGATCGTAATGTGCAGCCGGCAGCGGCTCCCAACGAATCACCGACGAACATTTTTTACGTTGGGTCAATGGCAGGTTTTTGGGTTTTCCTTGCACCACAATTTCAATTTTGGATTTGAGTTGCGGGCACTGGGTGACGGAATTTGCTAAATCTGGCAAGTAAGACTTGATGCCTTTTTCGCGGCGGATTCCACCGGCGCAAGTTAAAATCACTTTCGAATTATTCGTTGGCTCACAATTTTGAAGGAATGTGGGATTGACCGGGTAAGCCAGTGTTTCAAATGTTTCCACATCGAGGCGATTGTATTGTTCGGTCAGTTCATTCGACGTTGTGTAAAAACGAATGTTGGCATGTTTTGTCAGTTGCGACGCATCTTCAAAAACAGCATTCACTTGCTGTGCTTCCGCCGCCGATTTTTCATATTCGGTGGGCAGGCCAAGAAACAGTTCGAAATGAAATTGCAGATGCCATTGGACGAGATCGGCACCAGGCAAAGTGGCAATGAATCGGGCTAGCCCCAGCCATTCGATTTCTGAAATCGTGACAAAGAAGATTTGGTCGCCTTGTTGCAAACGATGGTTAGCTAATAGCTCGTGGCAATCGTCTTGAAATTGAGCCAGATACTGGTCGCGTTTTTGACGGTTGATGTTTTGGCGAAATCGGCTCAACCACCCCCGTGAACGTTTTCGATAATCGGGGGGATTTTTCGAACGTGTCGGCATTCGCAATCCGGGCAGATAACTCAGTCGGTTGTAAGTTGTGTTTTGAAAAACCGGTTTGATGTCCGAGCTGCCAAATAACTGTTGGATCTCTTGCGTTACTTCGAAACTGCGATGAGTACCGACAACCGTATTAAATCCGTTACGCTGTGATTCATTAGCGATACACAGTGTGTAATCAAAATGGTGTCCAGCACCTTTACAAAGTGATTGGTCGATCAAGAAAAAATTTGACACGCAGACTCCCAAAACGCCGAAATTGCCATATAGGTTATGGTGTATTTTGTGCTTGCAAGTCAATCGAGATCGCAGTCGAATGAGCGCATAAAAAACCCTCACGTCGTTAACGTGAGGGAATTATAGTTAGCAGGGTGCCTTCCGATGACTCGCAAACGCGACAATAAAGTCGGTTGGCTTATCCTGCAATATATTTGGGAAGGATGAGCGGGCGACCCAAAGACGGCGGATCAGTAGATGAGAACTCGGGTTAATACCCGCTCACGAAAGTAAGTAACGCAAGGACCGTACCAATTAGAAAAATTTGAATTGAAATCACAAAACTGGGCGATTTGCAGTATTTTTAACGCATCGTTTTCGCGGAGTTTGCTGCGAAACATCCAGAATTAAGATTCCTGTCTATTTTTGAGACGAGGTTTCTTGATTTTACAATGTGGACCTTGGCTGCGTTGACCTTTCCGTCTATGGATTCTATTGGTCCCTCACTGAAGAGGAAATTTCATGGCAGTTTGTAAGTTGTGCACTGCCAACTGGTTAGTGTTTTCAATAGGAATTACACAGGTCGGGTGCCACTGGCTCCGCCAGTGATTTGCACATTGACCACGTTTTTTCGTTCAATTGAAGTACTTAACGACCACTATCCAACTACATCACTGGCGGAGCCAGTGGCACCCGCGCACCCGCTTCGTGCTTGTATCGGTCGCAAATGATTACCAGACGAATTGGGCCGGCTCCCACCGGCCATTCATTGGATTGGCCGGTGGGAACCGGCCCTATGACGAAATCAGGGCGCGCAGGTCACAAAGTAAAAATCAAAGCGGCAAAACTACTGTCGGTCGATCACTTCGCCGCGAGTTTTTCCAGCAAATACGACTTTGAGAGGACCGTTTTGAGGGCCGCCTTTGTTGGCGATGGTGCGATCGTACAACAGCGAGTAGCCGACGACTTTACCCGACGACGCGTCACCGACGTAGCAAACACAGCGTGCAGGTACTTTGTTACCTTTGGTTCCACGCACAACAATGGCTCCAGTGACAATCACTAAATCGGCACCTGACTCTTTTGAAATGGCCATATCAGAAAATACATTTGATTTGAACAAAGCGCCCGTCTTGGGATTGTTTGGATTGAGAACCATGCAGTTCAGGTCGCCATTTTCATGATCCAGGACGAACAGCCCTTCGACATCATCGCTGATGAGTCCGGTTGCCATGGACAGGTTTTTGGCACGTGCCGCGGAGTCGGGCGAGAAAATAACAGGAGTGGTTTCGATGGAGCTACGCGATCCGTTGTCGTAGCTTTTGGCCCAAATCACACCAATGCTAATACCCAGGCATAGCAAGCCGAATGCTACCGAACCAAGCGCCAAACCCATGATGAATGTGGTTTTTGATTTCGACATTTTTGTCTCCGTTCCTTGTGAAAAGCTTTTTGTGCGGGTGATACGATTATTATACCCGCAAAGGCCGTTTTCACTCAAACGCCTTTGTCGTGGGCATCAAAAATCTCATTCAAATTGTCGTGATGGGGAGAAAGTGCCAATTCTGTACGCCCAACCAGAGTTTTTTGAGTTGAGATTGCCAACGAAATCGGTTTGCTAGTGTCCGTTCGGCTGTCGAATCGAGGGGCGAACGTGCCCCGGGATGGAGCCACCGAATTATGCGCCGATGTATTGCGTGTAAATCGATTTGGCTCGCGCGATGTCGTCCGTCCCAGAAATAATGGCTCGACCGTCCGCAAATAAAGTGATGGCTTCGTTGGCGGTTTGAAAACGGAGCATGAATTGGTTGACCGAAACGTCGCCGATTTCACGCAGTTTATCAGCGACCGATTCGAGATCCATGGATTGTTGTTCGGGGAAATTCAGTTGCACCGAGTTGCGACCGCAAAGGATCGCCGAAAAACTGGATTTTTCACCGCTCAGCCAACGATAATTTTGTTGATCGCAGACGGGACAGTTTTTGGATTGGTTCAAGTTTTGCAGATCGAGATGCCGAACATGACTTTCCCAAAGATCGACAATCAACAGTCGAGAATCGCTGGGTAGGTTTCCGGTCAGCACTTTGATGGCTTCGGCACATTGAACGGACGCAATGTTGGCAATAATCGGAGCGATGATGCCTGCGGTATCACAAGTCGGTGAAGTGCCAGCTTGAGGAGGGCCATCGGGCATCAAACAATGCAAGCATGCGGTTTTACCGGGAACGATGGTCATCGATTGACCACTGGCACCCAGGCACCCACCGTAAATCCAAGGAATATTTAGTTTGTTGGAAACATCATTGATCAAAAATCGAGTTTCAAAATTATCGGTGCCGTCCAGAATCAGATCGACGCCGTTGCACATCTGCTGAATATTTTGATAGTCGATGTCTTTGACAATCGGTGTAATTTTGACTTCGGAATTAATCACCGCCAGCTTCCGGGCGGCGGCGACAGCTTTAGGGAATCCCGCTTCGATATCTGATTCATCGAACAGTACTTGGCGTTGAAGATTGCTGATTTCGAGAAAATCGCGATCGGCGATCAACAGGTGACCGACTCCACTGCGCGCCAAAATATTTGCAATGAACGACCCCAACGCTCCGCAGCCCACCAGCAGGACCGTACTGTCAAACAATTGTTGTTGGCCTTGGTCACCAATCGGTGCAAATCTCGTTTGCCGGTTGTAACGAGAAAAACCAGGATTACTATTTGGCGTCGTCAATGTTCGAACTCTTTCAAAGCGGCTTGCAAATGGAGGCCTGTTACGGAGTCACGATTGGCGGCGATTATTTCCGGCGAACCTTCGGCAACAATTGATCCTCCGTGTTCGCCACCGCCCGGTCCCAGGTCAATCACCCAGTCTGCATTTTGAATTAATTGGAGGTTGTGTTCAACGACGATGATCGAATGGCCAACCGCAATCAGTTCATCAAAACAACTGAGCAGTTTCATAATATCGAGCATGTGCAGCCCGGAAGTCGGCTCATCCATAATAAACAGCGTCTGAGATTGTTTGGCGACGCCCAGATAATATGCCATTTTGAGCCGCTGCGCTTCGCCAGTCGACAACGAATTGGCCGACTGTCCCAGGTTGAGATAGCCCAAGCCGACATCGATCAACGGTTTGAGTTTATGCTGCAATTTAGGCTGGCCTCGAAAAAACGTGAATGCTTTTTCCACCGACATTTGCAACACATCGTGAATGGTCAGTCCACGATATTTGACCGACAAAACTTCAGGACGATAACGTTTGCCCTGGCACTGCTGACATTTGACATAAACGTCCGGCAGGAATTGCATATCGACGACCGTCGAGCCTTCGCCGGAACATGCGCTGCATCGTCCCCCGTCGACATTAAAACTAAAATGCCCAGGCGTCAGGTTGAGTTTTTTGGCGTCCAGGGTCGAAGCGAACAATTTGCGAATATCGTCAAACGCTTTGACGTAAGTAATGGGATTGCTACGAGACGATTTTCCAATCGGCGCTTCGTCAATTAGCAACACTTCGTCCAGTCTTCCGATGCCCGACAGGTCGCCATAAGGTAGCGCCTGAAACGACGGATCATCGGCCAAAGCATTGGCGACCGCGGGAAAAAGTGTATCGGTTACCAAAGTGCTTTTTCCGGCACCACTCAGTCCGGTCACAACACACAGGCATCCTAGTGGAAATTCAACGGTCAAATCTTGCAGGTTGTTTCCCGCAGCGCCCGAGATTCGGAGCCGGTTACTTGTGGGTGCGCGGCGATTTTCGGTGAGGAATCCGCGTTTCCCAGATAGGAAAGCTCCCGTAGCCGATTCCGCAGATCGAAGAATCGATTCCGGATCACCATCAAAAACAACTAGTCCGCCGTTAGCACCAGCAGCGGGCCCCAATTCAACGATGCGATCAGAGTTACCGATCAACTCGGGCTCGTGCTCGACCACCACGACCGTGTTTCCGCGTTTGGCGAGTTGCTGAATTTGGTGGGACAGGTCTCTGGCATTAGCCGGATGAAGACCGGCGGATGGTTCGTCGAGAACGTAAAGGATGTTGACCAGATCACTGCCGAGCGATGTCGTCAGCCTGACTCGTTGTCTTTCGCCTCGACTAAGTGTGCGAACGGTCCGATTGAGCGTCAGATAGCCCAGACCGACATCACACAGAAATCGCAATCGGTTGCGGATTTGCGAAATAGGATGTGCCGCCGGATCGGATGAGTCGAGTTCGGATTTGTAATTTTCGAAAAATTGACACGCCTCGGAAATCGGTAAATCACAAATTTCAGCGATATCGTGGTTTGCGAGACGGTAGCCTCGTGCATCAGCGGACAATCGCGAGCCATCGCATTCGGGGCATTTTTTAAACCGACGCCATCGACTGGCAAAGGCGCTGTACTGCGTTTTGTAACTGCGTTTTTCCAACCAGGCGAAAAATCCGTTGAGTCCTCCAAATTCTCTTTCGGGAACACCTTCCCAGATAAGTTGAATGGAATCCGCAGATAGTTGTTCAAAAGGAACATCGACGTCGACGTTGTAGTCGTCGGACAATTCGATCAACTCGTCGAGTTCGTGAGCGTAGTTGGGCGTGTTCCAACATGCGATGGCGCCGTTGCGAATCGATTTGGTTTTGTCGGGGACGATCAAATCGATGTCGTAGTAACGAACATCTCCAAATCCTTCACAGCGTGAACAAGCGCCGAGTGGTGAATTGTAATTGAACAAACTGGTGGACGGTTCCGCAAACTCGACACCACAACCAGAACACCAAAGGATTTTTGAAAACACGTTCAGGCGGAATTTTTTTCCATCAATTGTGTGCGAGTAGGATTCAGATGCGGACTTGAAGATGGCAACGTGAGGACTTTCGCGAAAAGCGGTTTCGAGCGAATCGACCAGTCGACTGGTTTTCTCGGCATCGACGACCAGACGATCGATCAAGATATAGGTTGACTCCGGTGAAATTTGTTCTGTAGTGACATCGCTCAACGATTGAATTTGATTGTCGATAACGGCGCGATTAAACCCGCGCTGTTTTAGTGTTTGAATCGTTGTTGCGAGATCCGTCTCGCGTGGCAGTGGAAAGGTTAGTAGAAATCGGGTTCCTGGTTCCCAGGAATTGATTTCTTCGGCAGCAGAGTGCGCGTCGTACCGGACGATTTTCGCGCCACAATATTTGCAAATCAGCATGGCTCGCAACGTGTAGAGCAAACGGATGTAGTCAATGGTTTCGCTCATCGAGCCAACGGTGGTTCGATGGTTGGTATACGAACCGGATTCGCGGATTGAAACCGCCGGCAATATGTTTTCAATCTCGTCAGCTTCGGGCGAACTAAATTGCTCAAAGAATTGGCGCGTGTAGGCGGAAAAACTCGCCAGGTAGCGACGTTGTCCCTCGGCATACAGAGTGTCGAACGCGAGGCTGGTTTTACCACTTCCACTTACGCCACACACGGTCAACAACTGGCCATGAGGGATATCGAGGTCAATGTTTTTCAAATTGTTGACGCGAACACCGCGGAGTTGGATGGCGTCGACATTGAAATTTTCGTTTGGCAATTGAAATTGCCCCAATTTAGGATTTTCGGAGGCTACCAACCCAAAATCACGCGGCCCACAATGCGACCGGCCAGAATATTTTTGACTTCGTCGCCGATTTCAGACAGCGAAACAATTTTATACAGGTCGGCTGGAAGATTCAGCGACCATTCGTTGGCAATTTTGTTCCAGAGCTCGGCGCGGTTTTCGTTCGAGGTGTTTGCAGAATCAATGCCGCGTAGCGTAACGCCGCGCAGGATAAATGGATAAACCGTAATTGGCAAATCCGCGCCCGCGACGACTCCACAGGCGGCAACCGCACCGCCAATTTTGGTACTTCGCAACACGGTTCCCAATGTGTTTCCACCGACCGTGTCGATTCCACCGGCCCAGGTTGCCGACAACAGCGGTCGCCCGTTGGTATCGCTAACTTCGTCACGTGAAATCACTCGCGATGCACCGAGCGATTGGAGCCATTCGGTTTGCTCTGGTTTGCCGGATGAGGCAACGACTTGAAAACCCAGTTTGGCCAACAACATCACGGAAAAAATGCCGACTCCGCCGGTTGCCCCGGTGACAACAATTTCGCCATCCGCCGGATTAACGTTTTCGTGCAACAACGCTTGGACACAACCGGCAGCCGTAAAACCGGCTGTACCAAAAGCGATCGCCTGAAGCGGCTGGAGTTCGGTTGGCAACGCAATCGTCCACGCGCCGGGAACTTTGACATAACGCGACCAGCCTCCCGGATAACTGGTGCCGAATTCAGCATGTCCAACAATTCGTTGTGATCCAATTTCGATTTCAGGTGATTTGGATGCAACGACGGTTCCAACACAGTCGATCCCGGGAACATGTGGAAAATTTCGAGCGACGCCGGGATGGCCGGTCGCCGCCAGTGCGTCTTTGTAATTGAGCGACGAGTACTGTGTTTCAATTAGAATTTCACCGTCGTCGAGATCATCTTCGCTGCACGAATGTTGTTCAATAGATTGTGTAAATTCATCGTCGAGTTTGTTGACGACAAATCGATCAAATTTTTTTTCGAGTATGTTGGCCATCGGTTCTTTGCTGGTCTAAGTGAAGTTTTTACGGTAGCAAAAATGGCGGACCAGCCAAAGAGGACGAACGTTTTTCGAGAGAATTGGCAAGGTAGGGCCGGTTCCCACCGGCCGATCTGAAAACGGTTTGGACAGGATTTACAGGATGAACAGGATGCTTTTCCTGTGAGCGGCGCTAGCCGCCGGTTCGAATCGCTAACGTACCGGCGGCTAGCGCCTTGCCGCTCACGATAGCCTCGCCACCAGCAAGTAAGGCTGGTTCCCACCGGCTGTTTGTTTGATTTCGCCGGTGGGAACTGGCCCTACTTAAAAAAATCCGGGCGACACTGGTGTGTCGCCCGGATGGATTGATCAACTTGTTAAAGCGTTTGTTTGTCGAAACCTAGCGGCAACAACGACGGAACAAACGGCAGCGACGGAACAGACGGCAGCGTGAACCACAAGATGGCTGGCAACCGCAGCAAGAACCGCATGAATTTCCACAGCAAGAGCTGGCAGCGCCACAGCAGTTGTTAGCTGGAGCACATCCGCAATTTGGAACTCGTACAGGAACTTGGACCGTTTTAGGAACACGAACGCAAACGGTGTAAGGCACTTGTTCAGTTACCTGGTAAGGCACTTGACAGGTGTAGTTTTCCGTTTTGGTTTCAGGAACGCAAGTGTAAGTCGTGACGTTGAAAGTCTCAGTTTTGGTTTGAGGCTCCATCACGCAGTAAGTGACTTGGCGTTGACGTGTTTCCTGACGCTGTTTCTGAACTTGAACTTTGCGAACACGAGTTTCTTGACGCATTTTAGTAACGGTGCAGTTACGAGTGCGTTGCTCGGTTCGGCATTTTTGAACTTTAACTTTACGCGTACGAGTTTCAGTTTTGCAAGTTGTCACGGGAACTTCGCGAGTGCGAGTTTCTTGACGCATCTTGGTAACTGTGCAATTGCGTGTGCGTTGCTCAGTACGGCATTTTTGAACTTTAACAGTTCGCGTGCGTGTTTCAGTTCGACATTTGGTAACGTTAACCATACGAGTTTGTGTCGTTGGTTTGTTGACGCAAACAGTGTACTTGTAAGTTTGAGGAACTTGTCGGTAACGAGTTACGGTGCAAGGAACTTGCTCGCGAACAACGTTGGGAACCCAAACACGACGACAAACGGTTTGTGGGCAGCCTCGGACACATACGTTGACGGTTTGAGTTTGCCAAGAACCAGTGTCACGGCAAACCGTGCGTTGGATCGTCTCTTGGTAAGGCTGACAAACCATGCGAGTACCAGTTCGTTCCTCTTGAGTCTGAACCATGACGGTAACTTTTTGTTCAACTTTCTCGGTGTAAGGAACTTGAACGTTGTACGTCTGTGTCACGTCTTCGGTGTAAGGAACTTGAACGTTGTACGTCTGTGTCATTGTTTCTTCGTGAGGAACACAAACGGTGTAAGTTTCAGTTCGGGTTGATTGAACAGGAACTTGGACAGTGTACTTCTCTTCGACTTCTTCGGTGTAAGGAACTTGAACATTGTACGTCTGTGTCATTGTTTCTTCGTAAGGAACACAAACGACATACTTTTGTTCGACTTCCTCAGTGTAAGGAACGCAAACGGTGTAAGACTCAGTGCGTGTTTGCTGCTTTGGTACCATGACAGTGTAGGTACGAGTCTTTTGTTCCGTTTTGGGCACTCGACGATTGATCGTGTAAGTGCGTGTGCGAGTTTCTGCACGGTATTTAGTGCGACATACAGTACGCATTCGCGTCTGCATTTGATTCTCATAAACCGTACAAGTTCGGTACTGGATTGTAGTACCACAACAATTGCCAACAGAACTGCCGCAAGGATCGCCGCATGATGATACAACTGGATCACCACAAGGAGAGGCTACCTGACCACAGCCGCAGTTGACATCAGCATTTGCTACGGCGGCAGTCATTACAAAACAAACTGCTGCAGCAAACCCCAACAAACGATGCGACATGAATTGTCCTCCAAAAAAAGAGTAAGTTTTCTTACTAATGTTAGTGTGTTGGGCCTGGCCCAAACAACAAAAATGGTAATTTCGTCCGGACTGGATTTCTACCACTTTTAGAGGAGAATCCTCAAAAAAGGTGAGACCAGAGGGAATCCGAAAAAACGCGGTAGGTTACTTGATTACCCGAAATGGGTCTTTTTCGAATAATCGCCTATTTTAACACTTGGGAAAATTGGGTGTCAATGATTGGGGAGCAAAAATAATTAGCATCGCTGACCGCCAACAATTGTGTTAATCGCTCTTCAAAAAAAATCAGGCTCAGTCGCCTGGTGGCTACTGAGCCTGAGATGTTCGAATCACAATTTTTAGCTCACTATGTGGCTAATATCTAGTGTTTTCAAATCAAAAATCTGATTTGTCACGTTCCTTTTGACCTTCGTCTTCTTCGCCAGTATTGCCACGCAAGAATTGTTCGAAATCTCCAAGAATTTCGTTTTGCTCGGCAACAGCAGCATTGCTGCTGGACGGATCGGCAAGAATTTCGACGGTCTGTTTGTATTCCTTGCCTTCGACAGTCAAAGTAACCAGGTATGTTCCTGATCTGACCAACGAACCTCCAAAGCCGCGGAATCGGCGTTGACCACCACGCGCGCTCGATTGTCGAGTCACGCGCCGCAAATTCCAATTGAAGACATGGAGTCCTTCAGATTTCTCACCGTCGATCGATACTACGTTTCGACCTTGAATGTCTGAAATCGTCAATTTGACATCGGTGGCCTCTTTGCCCAAGTGGTAGAAGATCGCAGATTGCGAGCCTTTGCTTTGACCTTTGAAACGTCGCGTACCGCTGCTGCCTTTTTGTGGTTTTCGCAGGTAGCGAATCGCCGAGTTCGGTTTGAACAAGTATGCGTCCTGGTTCAGTCGCGACGAAGACATTTGACGAATCACGGTCACATCAGCAATCCACAGCGAGCGGCCATGTGTCGCCATGACAATTTCACCCGCGGTGGGGTGAACGGCGATTTCATGAACGGCGACCGTTGGAAAACCGCCTGTCAAACGCGACCAGGATTGTCCACGATCGATTGAAACCCACGCGGAAAATTCACAACCCAGATACAGAACGTTGCGGTTTTCAACGTCTTCACGAATCACTCGTGTCGAGCCGGCCGAGTCAGGCAAGTTGCCTTGAATGCTTTTCCAAGTTTTACCGTAATCGGTGGTGGTAAACACATAAGGTTTGTCATCGTTGCTACGGTGTCCGTCAAAGGTGACGTAGCAAGTTCCAGCGTCGAATCGTGAAGCTTCGAGCGAGCTAACCCAACGAGGTCCTGGCAGCAATGAAGCAAGCGAACCTTTGCCGGTTGGAGATTTCGGCGTTGTCGATTCGTTCGTTTTTGGTTTGCTGCTGGAATCCGAAGCACTTTTTTGGCTATCGGGTTTCGCTTTTTGAGTCGTCGATTTGGTTTTGCTCGAAGCGGGTTTGGCCGCACCTTTTTTCGGTTGCGAAGTTCGCGCTGCTTCGAAGTCAACTTTGAACATGCCATTGTTGACGTCGATCTTGCCAACCATTTTTCCTTTGGTGATTTTTCCTTCGAACTCGAGGCTCACTTCATCGTTTTCACCGGTCATTGTGATCTTGCCGGTTTTCGGATCGTAAGATCCGTCAACAATCTCACCTTCGCCTTGTGTCGAAGAATAGTCACCGGTGATTTCATTTTTGCTGTTCAATTTCAGCTTCAACGAAAATGCACCGCGACCGTCGGGAATGAAGTCGGCAATGAACTTACCTTTCCATTCGCCCGAGACATCGTCCGCGATGTTCGCTTGATGCTGACGGTACAGCATTTCCAATTCGGAAATTCGACGAACTTCGATCGTTTGCTCGTCGTTATTTTTACCGCCACGTTTGGCTTCGAAGTCAGTTTGGAAACGACCACCGAAGTCCATTTCACCGGACATGGTGTTGTCTTTGAGATCGGCTTCGATATCGATTTCGAAACGATCATTTTCGCCGACCAGCGTCAAAGTGTTTTTGGCGGCATCGTATTTACCGGAAACGATATCCAGTTCGAATCGGGACATATCCAGTGTGCCGGTGATTTTGCCTTTACCGTCGACCTTGAGTTTCAGCGTGAATTCGCTGTTTCGAAGTTCACCCGTCCAATCGCCTTCGACTGCTTTTTTGACAGCAGCGACGCCGCTGACCGGCGTTTTGGCTTTGGTTTCAGGCTTTTTCGTCGGTTTTTTCGCGACGGTTTCTGTTTTCGTTTCCGTAATGGTCGTTGGTTTTTTGCTGTTGTCAGCAACCGCCGTACCTTTGGTGGAAAACAGTGGTGTCCATTTTTTGCCGCCATCGCGGGTCATCCACACCGCACCGTCAGTGGTACCGACGTACAAAACGCCAGGGTCTCGTGGAGACTGGGTAATCGCGCTACCGGCACCTCGGTTGGTGTTGGTGATTTCCGGAGAAATCGGGCGCGTGTTGTTTCCACGATCAAACGATCGGAACACGTAATTTCCTGCGCTGTAGTGAATGCGGGAGTTGTGTGGCGAAAGGATAAAAGGAGTTTTCCAGTTGAATCGGTAACGCATGCGTTGTCCGCGTGATGTTCGCCCAGCCGATGGTCGGATGAAACCACGTTCGCCCGTGCGAAGATTAACGCGTTGCATTGCACCATTTTGACTTTCGTAGTAAATCAAGTCTTTGTCATTGGGGTCAACAAAGCAGATAAACCCGTCGCCACCGCCAACGCGGAACCAGTCGGTATTGTGGATTTCACCGTTGCGACTATTCGACGGCCCACCCCAGCTACCGTTGTCTTGGAGTCCACCATAAACGTAATAGTCACGTCGTGGACCAACGCCGACATGATAAAACTGTCCCAGTGCGACGTGGTTGTAGTGATCCCAATGCAGCATACGGTCATGCGTGATATAGATTCCACCATCGTTACCGAGGATGATGTGTTTTCCATCTTTGGGGTTGATCCACATGGCGTGGTTGTCGACGTGAACTTCGCGACTGGCGCCCAGTCCGTTGCTGGTAAATGTTTTACCACCGTCTTTCGATTTATAGAGACTGGTTCCACAGACGTAGATGTTGTTGTTGTCCGATGGATCAACGCGCAACTGGCTGTAATACATCGGTCGCGGATTGAGCGTGTTGATTCGTTTCCAGGTTTTGCCTGAGTCGGCCGACATGTAAACGCCGCCGTATTCTTCCGGAGCAACACCTTGGTCGTGCCACTGGGAATCCTGATGGTTGGCTGATTGGCCGCCCAATGTCCCGATAAACGTTGGATTGCTGGATCGCATTTTGCCATCACGTCCGCGACGCATTCGGTATTTGCCAAGCGTGACTTCGACCGTTTTGTCTTCACGATCGCGCGAAATTTCAAATTTGACTTTGTCGCCGGCTTTGTGTTTCGAAGTGATAAACTTGGTCAATTCGGTTTGGCTTTTAAATTTCTTGCCAGCTACTTGCAAGATAATGTCATTGCGTTTCAAGCCGGATTGGCCCGCCGGAGTTCGGGATGAGGCGGAAGTGATTCGCAAACCAACTTCAGCTTGCTCGACGCGCAGACCAAGGTAAGGGAAATTCACAGGCGATTTCGCAATTTTTTCGCTTTCAATGACGGCATAAATCATCTTTGGATTTTTGCGATAAATTTGCAGACCGATACGACCCATTTTACAAGTGGGCAATCCTTGGGAGAGTTTGTTGAAGGACGCGCCGCCATCGGTGGTTTTGTAGATTCCTGAACCATCGCCATATTTTTTCATGGGATCATTGCCATCAAATCCATCACGCTGTCGTTCGTAAGTTGCGACGTACAGGATGTCAGGATTTTTGGGATGCATCTGGACATCGATGACACCGGTTTTGTCATCAACGTAAAGGATTTTTTTCCAGGTCTTTCCACCGTCAGTGGTTTTAAACAAACCGCGTTGTTCGTTGGGGCCCCACAATCGACCAAGAGCGCCGACATAAACGACGTCGGGATTGGTGGGGTGAACTGCGATCCGACCGATTTGAAATGTCTCTTTCAAACCCATATTTTTCCAGGTCTTTCCGCCGTCGGTCGACTTGTATACTCCGTCACCCCACGAAACGCTGTTTCTCGGATTGGCTTCGCCTGTTCCGACCCACAGAATATCAGGATTGGATTGAGAGACCTGCACATCTCCGATGGAGACAGTCGATTGATCATCGAATTGATGTTCAAATGTGGTGCCGTTGTTGGTGGTTTTCAGCAAACCGCCGGAAGCCGACGCCGCCCACCAGCGACTGGGATCTTTTTCATAAACTGTGATGGCCGTTATCCGGCCCATCATGTTGGCTGGCCCGATGGATCGAAATTTGATCTTTTCCATCCAGGAGTCGGGCATGGTCAACTTGCTCGGAGGCGATGAACTGCCCCGACTTCGATTGAAACGCTGTGCACTGCTGGGTGCGACAAGCACAAAAGTTAGCAAGAATAAACTTGCGGTACAAAACAAACGGCTCATGAATGGTCTCCCCGGAATTTTCCGCCACTGAGGAACAGGATTGAAGAGCTTTTAATAAAGCGAATAAACAAACGGCATTAATACTATTTGCTGAAGCCCAAGCTTCATATTAGCCCGGCTAACAAACACATTCAATCTTGCGACCGAATTTCGCTACCGGTTTTCCCTTGGACATCAATCCAGCAAAATAACGTGATTAAACCACCAAACGCTGTGAAAGTTTCGCAATGCGAATATCAATTAATCGTTGGACCCGAAAACTGCACCGATGGGGTGCGTTGATTACGGCAATTCCGATGCTGCTAGTCATTTTGACCGGTTTGCTGCTCCAGGTAAAAAAACAGGTGACGTGGGTGCAACCGCCGACTCAAAAGGGTGAAGTTTCCGACACTACTCCGGCTGTGCAATGGGACGAGATTCTGGCAATTGCAAAACGTGAGCAATATTCTGCCGCAAAAATCGAATCATGGTCAGATATTGATCGAATGGATGTTCGCATCGACAAAGGGATGGTCAAAGTCCGTGCGAAATCGCGCTGGGAATTGCAAATCGATTTGCAGTCCGGTGAGGTTTTGCAGTTTGCCTACCGAAATTCAGATTTGATCGAAAGTTTGCACGACGGTTCTTTCTTTGGTGATTTTTCAAAGCTGGTGATTTTCCTCGGCAACGGATTGATCCTGTTCGGACTTTGGATCACGGGAGTTTATCTCTGGTACCTCCCGTGGGGCGCGAAATTGAAAAAGCGCAAGAAAAATCAAGCGGCGAAAAAATAGATCGTCGTCCTTCGTGCTCAATCTGTTCAAGTTATGAATCAACTGTAACCCATCAATAAAACCCATCAAAAAAGTGAGCCATTATGCCAATCGCCAATTGTGACCATTGCAAAAAACAATATTCCCTGTCCGATCAACTGGCCGGTAAGACCGTTCGTTGTAAAGCTTGCGGAAATGTGTTCACCGTGCCGTACGACAATCAAGCTGGAGTGGATGTGGTCGATCCCAATCTAGGAGTGCCACACTATTCAACACGAGGCCAGATTTCGGACGTGATTGATTACCAGGTGTTTGGCGAAGAAATGCAGTACGTGGTGATCACGTTGGACCCGGGTGAACAAGTCATTGCCGAAGCGGGCGGCATGTTTTTTATGAACGATGCGATCAAAATGGACTCGGTGTTTGGCGATCCATCGAAACAGAATGAAACGTTTTGGGATAAGGTGAAGTCGGCGGGAAAACGAGTCTTCAGTGGCGAGTCATTGTTCATGACGACTTTTACAAATCATAGTAGTTCCCGTCAGGATGTTGCCTTTGCCGCACCGTATCCTGGCAAAATCATTCCGATGCATTTGGGTCAAATGGGCGGCGAAATTGTTTGTCAACGAGACGCGTTTGTCTGTGGTGCCCGAGGCATCCAAATCGATATCGCGTTCACCAAACGGATTGGTGCGGGACTGTTTGGTGGCGAAGGGTTTATGATGCAGCGGATCCAAGGCGATGGAATTGTCTGTTGCCACGCCGGTGGAACGATTATGGAAAAAGAACTGGCGACCGGTGAAGTTTTGCGGATTGATACGGGTTGTCTTGTAGCGTTGGCGCCGAGTGTCGATTATGACGTCGAATTTGTTGGCGGCATTAAAAACGCGATTTTTGGCGGCGAAGGGTTGTTTATGGCGACATTGCGAGGACCCGGGCGAATCTGGCTGCAATCGATGCCATTTGCACGAATGGCGGGGCGCGTTTTGTCTGCTTCAAAAGGTTATTGGTCGCAGGTCGGTGAAAGAAACGTTGGCGATATTGGCGGCGTTTTGGGCATGGATCTGGGCAAGTTTTTCGGGGGAAATTAAGACTTTTGAGCGATTCACAATACGGAACGGTTTTGGTCACGGGCGCGACGGGATTAGTCGGTTCAAAACTGCTTGAGCAACTCGATCGACCGTTGATTACTAGCAGAAACGCCGAACGTGCCAAACAAAAACTCGGAACACAAGTTCGGGATGTGATTCCCTGGGACGGAAACCAGCCAATTGAAATCGATCCAGATGTTTCGATCGACGCCGTTATCAATCTGATGGGCGAACCGATTGCTCAAGGCCGCTGGAATGCCGATAAGAAAAATAGGATTCGCAGCAGCCGAGTCGACGGCACGCGAAATCTGATTCAAGGAATCGCCCAATTGCGAACTCCGCCCAAAATATTGGTGTCGGCATCTGCGGTCGGTTATTACGGTTCGCGCGGCGACCAGGTGTTGGATGAAGACCAAGATGCAGGCAGCGGTTTTTTGCCCGAGGTGTGTAGCCAGTGGGAAGCTGCCGCCGATGAGGCACAAGCGCTGGGCATCAAAGTTGCCAAGATTCGAATTGGACTGGTTTGTGCAACCGAGGGCGGTGTGATTGCGGAACTGGCTCCAAAGTTCCGAGGATTTCTAGGAGCGCGGCTTGGCAGCGGCAAACAATATGTTCCCTGGATTCACGTCGACGATCTGGTTCAATTGATGTTGTTTTGTATCGAACATCAACTCGATGGGGCTCTCAACGGATCAGCACCAAACCCTGTTACCAACGCAGAGTTCACCAAGTCGTTGGCAAAAGCCGTTGGACGCCCGGCCCTGATGGTTGCTCCAAAGTTTGCGTTAAAAATGGTGTTTGGTGAGTTTGCTGAAAGCCTGTTTTTTTCTCAACGGGCGATCCCCAAAGCGGCTCTTGATCACGGGTTTCAGTTTCGTTTTGAAAACTTGGATGACGCGTTGGCGGATTTGTTATAACGACAAACCAAATGGAAACGTCAAACGAAAATATCCTCGGAATCGATGTCGGAGGCGCCAATTTAAAAATGGCGTCAACCGATGGCGTAGCGCAGTCGGTTGCGTTCGAGATGTGGAACGCTTACGAACGACTTCCAGACGCACTGCAACAAATCACTGAGCGCTGGAACGGTCATCCAGATCAAATTGCGGTCACGATGACGGGAGAATTGGCAGATTGTTTTGCGAACAAACAGGAAGGGGTCCGGCATATTGTTCGATCTGTCGAACAGGTCGCGAAAATAATCGGAGCCAAAGCGATTTATTATGGCTTCGATGGGTTCGCCAGCGCAGACGATGTCGATCGTTCGCCGTTGAATTTTGCTGCCGCAAATTGGCACGCCATTGCAAAATTTATTGTCGATTCTCGTGGGCTACAAAATGGGTTTGTCATCGATTGCGGTTCCACAACGACAGATCTGATTCCGATCGTTTCACAGGCGATCGATAGCGACAAAACGGACACGGAACGTCTGGCGGATCGTTCATTGGTCTATTCCGGCGTGCGGCGAACGCCAGTTTTTGGATTGGTCAAACAAATCAAATATCGTGGCGAAAATTGTTTGGTGGCGCGTGAGATGTTCGCCACAACCCAAGACATCTACTTGTTGCTAGATCAAATCGCGCAAGATGACAATTGTTTTTCGACAGCCGATGGTACGGCTTTGACCCAAGCCAACTCGGTTCGCCGTCTGGCGCGGCTGGTCTGTGCCGATGAAACGGAGTTTGAGTTGCTTGACGCGGTTTCGGTGGCAAAACAAATTACAGCATCCCAAAAACAGGAATTTGCCGCCGCTTTGGATTTCCAAATGTCTCAACGTCCGACATGGGTTTCGGATGATTTGCAGTTGGTGGTTGGTGGCGATGGCGAATTTTTGATCAAGGCCATGCTGGACGAATATTTTCACGACTGGAAAAAAGTTGATTTTGTTTCCCAACTTTGGGGACGTGACGTGTCCGCTTGTTTGGGTGCGTTTGCGGTTGCCTGGTTATGCCAACATGAAAAACAATGGGCAAGATGAAATTCGCCGTAGTTAAAGTCGGTGGTAGCCTCGAAAATATCGCTAGTTACGAGGAGCGAATCACCCGATTTTTGCAATCTGTTAACGCGTCCCAAGTCGTTGTCGTTGTTGGCGGCGGCGCGTTGGTCAACCAGTTGCGTGTGGTATCAGCGCGAGAAAATTGGCCGGCAACGAAATCTCACTGGGCAGCGATTCGAGCCATGAGCCAATCCGCGGAGACAGCCAGTCGGCGACTGGGGCTGGAAATCGTTCGTTCGTTTAGCACATTGGTTCATGCAGAAAAATCCGTTGTGATTTTCGATTGTTTCGATTGGTTGAGTGAACGTCAGGCCAGTTCGGAGTTTCCGCTGCCTGAATCATGGGACGTGACGTCCGACTCGATCGCTTTGGCGTTAGCTTGCGATTTGGCAGCCGAACAGTTGATATTGTTAAAGTCCGTTGACGCTTCTGAACCGATCGATGTCGATCGCTTGGCAGATGACGGGATCGTCGACGCACATTTTCCAATCGTTTGGAAACGGACGACACAGCCAATCCATTTGCAAGTGGTTAATTTTGCCACGTAGGGCCGGTTCCCACTGGCCAATAAATTCATAACCCGAAACGTAACGAGGGACCACATTCCACCGCTCATTCGTGTGGTTCTGGTCCCTCACTTACGTTTCGGGTTGTGATTCTAAGCGTTAAAAGAGTTGGAAAGTTTCGAGTGGCCAAATCAACAAAACGGCCGGTGGGAACCGGCCCTACGAACCAAACTCCATTGAGTTGTGTCTGTCGAACAATCATCGAAATGGTAAAACATCAGATTCCAGTTTTAAAACTTAAGCGTTGATCGAGGTGGAGATGAATATCAGGCGGGGAACAATCGAAGATTTGCCAAGGGCTTTGGAGTTGATTGTGGAACTGGCAGTTTTTGAACGAGAACCCAATGCTGTTGAAACGACTGTTGAATCGATGGCACAGAATGGATTTGGCGAAAATCCTATCTTTGGTTTTTTCGTTGCCGAGGATCAGTCCGGCCATGTTGTCGGGTTGTCATTATATTACTGGCGCTACTCGACGTGGAAAGGCAAACGTCTCCACCTGGAAGATTTGATTGTGACCGAGTCGGCCCGCGGACAAGGGATTGGAACAGCACTGTTCGAAAAAACGATGGCATTCGGCGTGGAACAAGGCTGCACGGGGATGACTTGGCAAGTGCTCGATTGGAATGAACCCGCGATCAATTTCTACAAAAGTTATCAAGCCCAATTGGATGGCGAGTGGGTTAATTGCTGTTTGTCTCGCGAGCAAATCCAACAAATTGTCAACTGAACGTTGCAAAGAAAAGGGTTGTATTTTGCTATCGTTCACGACAGAATAGTTCAGCATTATTGGAATCAAGAGGATCGCAATTCATGAGTGACTTTAATCCCTATCAACCACAACAACCGTATGGTGCTCCACAAAAAAGTCCCATGCATAAGCCCAAGAATTATCTGGTCGAATCGATCTTGTTGCTTTGTTGTTGTGCCGGGATATTGGCGATTCCAGCAGTCATCTTCGCTGTTCAGGTGGATTCAAAATATAACGCCGGTGATTATCAGGGCGCGATCGAGAATTCCGAAAACGCAAAAAAATGGTGCCTCATTGCGCTGTGCGTTGCGGTGATCTGCAATTTGTTTGGTTTTGTATTTTATGCGATCATGATCGCGGTCGACAGTGTTTAGTCGTTGATGACTAACCACGGCGGCAAGCGTTTGACTTTGCCGTCGGGTGATACGCTGGCGACAACCGTGTGACCCGTGACCACTGTTTCACCGTCGAGTGTCAATTCATATTCGTGGCGAATGCGAACTCCTTTCGCACGAGTGACACTTGTTTTGAGTTGGAGCAAATCGTCATACATCGCGCCTCGGAAAAAATTGCAAGACACTTCGGCGACGACCAAATAGATTCCGTCCGCTTCCAATTGCCGATAGCTGTATCCGGCGGCTCGCAAAAATTCAACACGACCGATCTCAAAATAGTTGATATAGGTTGCGTGGTGAACGCGACCCTGTGCATCGGTTTCTTGATATCGAACCCGGATTTCGATTTCGTGCTCCCGGAGCGTCAAGGATTGGGGTGTCGAGGGTTGTTCATCAAAAGGATTGACCGTGTTCATAACGTGCCCTAAATTGGCCTAAAGGAATTGCGTCACTTTTTTGCCGGTTTTTTTCGCCAAATCAAGGCGTTTTGGCAAGGCACATATTTAGAAAAGGACATCGATGGAATCGGAAAATGAATCCGGTGGAGGGATTGTCGATTTTGATACGATGCGTGGACGAGATTATCCGACGATTCGTCAATTTACCGTATTTTTAGAAAATCGCGTGGGTCAGCTGATGGATGTGATTCGCCGATTCGAGGGGGGATCGGTACGAATTGTTGCCATCAATATCAATGATTCGACAGAATGCTCCATTGTTCGCCTCGTTCTGACCAACCCGGAAGCCGGACGCGAAGTGTTGGAACGTGCGGGTTTGGCGATTATCGAAAGCGATTTGATCGGGATCGAATTGCCCGAATCCAATCAGCCGATGCTGGATGTTTGTACCGCTTTGTTGCGGGCCGAAATCAATCTGGTCCAGGCGTATCCCCTACTGCTTCGTCCGTCAGGTGGGTCCTCCGTCGCATTGATGGTGGACAATATCGAATTGGCTCAACAGACGCTGGCGGAAAGAAATTTTCACATGATCAACGAAGACGAGTTGTTCGACCTGTAAAAAATTTTTTAACAACCTTTTTTCACGGTTTATTTCAAAGACATCTCCATGCCGATTCGCGTAACCTGCCCCGGATGTCATACTCGCTTTAACGTCAGCGACAAATTCGCAGGGCAAGAAGGTCCGTGCCCGAAGTGCAAAAAACCGATCAAGATTCCCGAAGCGGAAGAGGTCAAGATCCATGCACCGGAACAATTTGGCCCGGAAGACAAAAGCGGTCGCAAAACACTTAAACCGCTGACGCGTCGAGAAACGAAAGTCACACCGGTTGGCGCCGTGTTGGTCATTGTACCGGTCGCCGTGTTTTTGCTGCTGGCGTTAGTTGCACGAACCGTATTTAAAGAGCCATCCGAATTTCCGACCTGGCTGCTGGGGATCGGCGCCATCCTGATGGCGGGGGCGGTCGTATTTGCCGGGTACACGTTTTTGCGTGATCAGGAACGCGGAGTTTTCGAAGGACGCGATCTGTACGTGCGTGTCGGAATTTGTGCTGTTTTGTACGCGCTGCTCTGGATCGCAATGCCGTTGTCAGGATATGCGTTTAACGGATACGGGCTGGTTGCCTGGGCGACCGCATTTGCCGTGATGTTTGCGTTGGGTGCGGCGATTTGCATGTATTCGTTTGAATTGGATTACCTCATCGGGATTCTGCATTTTGGCATGTACATGGTTTGTTGTGTAATCATGAGATTGGCCGCTGGTGTTGGAGCCCTGCCGGGGACTTTCGGCGATACATCGACCACGCCGACTCCGGAACCTGGAGGAAACCCGGGCACGGAAACTCCAGCCGGACCGAGCGATGAGGGTGGCATGGGTATGTTGTTTGAGTTTCTCGAACCGTTTTTCTGCTAGTATCGAGCAGCAAGACAGAAAGCGGCGTGCGCTACGTGGATATTCCTGAACTCAATGGCGAGCATTCCGGTCGACACCGAATTCGGCTGCCCCAGGAAATCGATGTCGCCGTGACACCGCGCGTGCTGAAATTGATCGACTCGGCTCCGTTTCAAAGACTGCGTGAAATCAGTCAATTGGGTTTGGTTCAACTGGTCTACCCAGGGGCCAATCACAGTCGATTTGAACATAGTCTGGGCGTCTATCGAAATTGCGTCGATGTTTTGAAACGGCTTTTACGAAATGACGCATTTGCCGAAATTGTCGACGAGCGAGGCGTCCGATCGTTGTTGGCGGCGGCATTGCTGCACGATGTCGGTCACTGGCCTTTTTGTCACGCCATCGAAGACATGCAATTGTCGGCTGTTCCGCCCCACGAAAGTTTGGCATCCAAGTCAATTCGTGGTTCTGAGATCGCTGATATCTTGAGCCACGACTGGCAAATCGAACTGGAGGACGTGATTCAATTGCTGGTGCCCGTCGATAAAAAAACGATCGCACCTGGGCAAAAATTATTGCGTTCCATTTTGTCGGGGCCGATTGACGTCGACAAACTGGATTATCTGTACCGCGATAGCCTGCATGCCGGTGTACCGTATGGAATGAATTTTGATCGACAACGATTGATTGAAAGTCTCTGTTTTAATCAATCGGGAGATGGTTTGGCGATTGATGCAAAAGGTAAAACGGCCGCCGAAATGCTCGTATTCGCGCGGTATGTCATGTTCAGTGAGGTCTACTGGCATCACGCCGTTCGTGCGGCAACATCAATGTTGCAACGATTGGTTTACCAATGGAGTTGTGAAGGCTCGTTGGAATCCATTTTTCAGTTGAACGACTCAGATTGGCGCGCTTTTTTCAATCAAGCGTCAACCGGGAAACCTTGGCGGAATCTGTATCAAGGACTGTTTAGCCAACACCGGCGAATCTACAAACGGCTAGCACAATTTGATGCTTTGGATTCGGCTGAATTGCATCAGAAATTAGCTCGCAAGGACTATCGCTGGCTGATCGATTGCAGCGGGCGTTTGGCGGCAGAAATTCAGCGTCAAACTGGAAAACTAGTGCAGCCCCACCAGGTGTTAATTGACGCGCCTCCCGTCGGTTTGGAAGTTCAATTTCGTGTTGAAGTTCACGATGCAAAACGGAACCAATATCGACCGTTAGGCGATGTTTCGCCCGTGACAAAAGTACTGGCTACACACCAATTCGATGACATGGTGAAACGGGTCCGAGTTTTTGTCGACCCACAGCTGCAACTAGAAGACAAAATCGACATCAATTCGATGATGTACAAAATCGTTGATTGAGAAGCACACCGTTGTAGGGCCGATTCCCACCGGCCAAACCAACAAAACGGCCGGTGGGAACCAGCCCTACCAGCCCATTTTTTTTAGACAGGATTTACAAAATGAACAGGATGTTTGGTAATCGATCCAGTACATCCTGTTCATCCTGACTAAAACGGTGATAGGCATCACAATCAAACTGTGTTGCAAAACACTTGTTACACGCCAACTAAATCAAGAAAATTCACTTTTTTTAATTTGAAAAATCATGGCACGCAGAAATAGCTCGAAACAAGGGCTCTAAAAAACCAGTTTAATTTTCTGGGCTCCGATGATCGCTATTCGAATGTTCCTCCAACTTAAATTACAATTGAGATCACGAGGATTACTGGCGAGAGAGTATTTTGAATATTTCGAATAGACCTCCCACGGCGTGGTTGAGAAACATCATTATTGTCGCAGTTGCAGGCGGACTGCTAACAACAGGATTGTTTTGGATCTTTGGTGGCGCCAATACATCAAAAACGAAAAACCAGTTGACCTATACTGTCAGTCGCGGCGATTTCGTCGTTTCGGTCAACGAGGAGGGCCGGCTGGAAAGTGCCAACAACACCGAAATCAAATGCATGGTCAAAGGGGGCAGCACCATCCTTTGGATCATCCCCAGCGGAGAAACGGTTAAAACAGACCAAGTGCTGGTGCGACTCGACCAGTCAGCGATCGAAGACGATATCAGCCAGAAAACCATCGCTTTGGAAAACGCCCGGGCGACGATGGTCAAATCTGAAAATGATGTAAAAGATGCTCAAATCAGCATCGAGGAATACAAACAAGCGTTGTTCCCATCGGAAGTTAAAACCGCCGAACGCGATCTGGCAGTTTCAAAAGCTGCCTATCAACAAACCGTCGATTATTATGCGCACACGCAGCGACTGGCTGCCAAGGGCATGGTTTCCAATCAACAACTCCGCGCCGACAGTTTCAACGTAGAAAAAGCCAAGCTCGATCTCGAGATCCAGGAAACGACATTGGAAGGACTCAAAAAATTTACCAAACGCAAACGGCTGCAGGAACTCGACAGCACGTTGAAAGCGGCAAACGCAACACACGCTTCGAATGTTGCCAAATTCAAGCTCGAAGAATCTCGACTCGAACGCGCAAAAAAAATGCTTGCGAATTGCACGATCAAAGCTAAAAAACCGGGGATGGTTTTATACCCCCGAGCCGCCGAGTGGAAAGGAATGCCTGAAATCGAAGAAGGAGCAACAGCGCGTGAAAAACAATTGTTGCTGGTGATGCCCGATCTCAAAGAAATGCAAATCAAGGTAGGGATTCACGAATCAAAAATTAAACGACTGAGCAAAGGGGCGGTCGCGGAAATCAAGCTTCTGGGAAAAACCTATATTGGCAAAGTCAAAAAAGTTGCCACGGTCGCCGCGCCCGCAGGTTGGTGGAACGGCAACGCTGTCAAATATGACACGATCGTCAGTATCGAAGCGCAAGCCGGTTTGAAACCTGGGATGAGCGCCGAAGTCGAAATCTTCCTGGCAAAATACGTTGATGTATTGAACGTTCCAGTCGCTTCGGTCGTCGAGCTGAAGGACGGGTTTTACTGTTTCGTAAAAACAGGCGCCAAACCGGAACGCCGCAAAGTGAAATTGGGCGACAGCAACGACAATTTTGTCGTGATTGAATCGGGTCTCAGTGAGGGTGAACAGATATTTCTCAACGCTCGTGAGTTGGTTGACCCTGCGGAATTGCGCGGCGACGCTTCAGAAACTGAGAAAAAAGCGACTCCGAAAGGCATCCAGAATTTGAGTTCCAATCAAAAGAAAACCAAACCCGACGCGAACGACGATACGAAAACCAAACCGAAAAAGAAAAAATCATCGGCACTCAAAACGGCAAAGGCCAAGCTGAAGGCTGCCGATGCCAATGGAGATGGCTTCCTCGCCGTTGATGAACTCGACGAACCGTATCAACAGCGTTTCGACAAGATCGACAAAAATGACGATGAAAAAATCGACTTGGCTGAACTGACCGCCGAGATCCAAGCGACGGGAACTGAATAAACGTTCGACGGGAATTCGCTGATGACGCACGCCCTTTTGCAACCGGTGAAGCTGGGCCTCAAAAGCCTGCTATTGCAAAAGCTCCGCGCCAGCCTTGCTGTTTTGGGTATTTTTATCGGGACGACGACCGTCATCTGGCTGGTGGCGATGGGCGAAGGCGTCAGCTACCAGGCCCAAAAACAGATCAAAGAACTCGGTGCCAACAATATTATCGTTCGCACGGTCGAACCCGAAAATAAAAACGATTTCAACAATCCGATTAAAACATTTGGATTGACGGACGAAGACTATCATCGAATTTTGTCTAATCTCCAAAACATTAAACGGGCTGTTCCCATTCGCGAACTCCGTCGTGATGTCAGCAAAGACGATCGAGTGATGACATCCAAAATCGTGGGTTGCGTCAACGATTATTTGGAATTGAACCGGTTAACGATCTGTCGTGGACGGTGGCTCAATGCCAGCGACGACGGTGAAAACGTGGTGGTGATTGCCGACGATGTTGCCAAACGTTTGTTTCCGCTGAACGACAATCCGGTGGGACAAAACATTCTGATCGGCAATGATCTGTATACGGTTGTTGGACAAACCAATGCCCGGGCTGCCTCGGCTGCCATCGGCGGCAGTCTCGATGCCCGCGATTTCAATCAGGATGCCTATATCCCATTGGAAACATTTCGCCGCCGGATAGGCGATATGAACGTCCGCCGCGTTCCCGGCGGCATTGCCGGTGAAGATGTCGAGTTAAGCCAAATTACGATTTCTGTCAACGATGTCGATGAAGTGGATGAGACGGCGGCGGTGATCAAATCGCTGTTAGAGAAATACCACACAAAAAACGAAGATTATTCGGTTGTTGTTCCCAAAGAGTTGTTGCAACAGGCGCAGCGGACCAAGGCGATGTTCAACGCTTTGTTGGTCGTGATTGCGGGCATCTCGCTCGTCGTCGGCGGAATTGGGATCATGAACATTATGTTGGCGACCGTAACCGAGCGGACCCGTGAAATCGGTATCCGGCGTGCGCTCGGTGCAACTCGAAGCCATATCATTAGCCAATTTATGATCGAAGCCGTTGTGTTGACGTCGTGCGGAGGAATCCTGGGAGTGGTCTTTGGACTGCTTTGCAAACCTGCTTTTCGAGTGACGAAAAACATCCTCAACTTTTTTTCGCCGGATATGATCCCGCCAATCGTTCAAACGTTAGAACCGCGGATAGCGCCGTGGTCCATCATGTTTGCCGTTTTTATCTCGATTGCTGTCGGTATCCTGTTTGGTGTCTATCCCGCGCGACAGGCAGCGCACATGGACCCCATCGAAGCGTTACGACACGAGTAACAACTACGTCGAATCTTACAAGCACGACGCACGAGCGATTGGTTTTGCGCGGTCGAACCACTCGCTCGCGCTTCGTGCTTGTATTGGTCGCAAAGTGATTACCTGACCAAGGATCTGATGCAAACGTTGAGAATTCTCTCACTAGGATTTTGCGATATCAAATCACAACCCGAAGCGTGAGCGAGGGACTACGTCCGCAGCACATCACCGTGTCGTGGTCCCTCGCTCACGCTTCGGGTTGTGATTGTTGGAGTCGTTAACTCAACTAAAGTTACAACTCCTGATGCAAAATCGTATTATGCTTCGACGATTGCCGTCACGTCTTCCACCAGGCTTTTCAGCAATTCGCCGTCAAAATCCGCCAGAGGGATTTCTTTGACAAATCGATTGCGACCGCAACCAAACGGCGTGTTGGAAATGACGATCGTTGGAATGCCGACGAAAGCACACGAATTGATCAAGTCGTTTTCGAATTCGCCGCAAAAAAATACGATGTCGAACGACTGTTCCAATATGGTGTGAATGTGGGTTACTGTCGAGCAATGAGTAACACGATACTTATTACGGTCTTTGAGAACGCCGGATTCAGCAAGTACGCGACCCGCAATCCATTGGTCTGATGGACCCTGAGCGACGATCAGGATTTGTGTCATTTTGTCTGCCAAAAACATGAAGGGAATAGTTGAGAGGGGTGTAACAGAAAGGGCACTTCTACAATATCAAATTTCCGACCGTTTGAAACAGAATATGGCCATTGTTTTTGCATTTTTTTGTTCTTCGATCTGTTAGCATGCTCAACAACTCTGGGGAACCGTTTTCAAAAATTCGAAACGTCTGCCAGCAGACTGTTCCACAGACAATTTGCAACTAAAAACAGAATTCGTTCAAATCCGTTGCCGCATTTCCGTCAGCACGCCGTCGATACTCGATTTTGCATCCCCAAACAGCATTCGCGAGTTTTCCTTGTAAAACAACGGGTTATCAATTCCTGAGTACCCCGTTGCCATACTGCGTTTCAAAATCACGACTTCTGTCGCTTCCCAAGCGTGCAGGACGGGCATTTGATAGATCGGACTGGACGGATCGTCCAGGGCGCCTGGATTGACGATATCGTTGGCACCAATCACCAGCACGACATCGGTATTCGGAAAATCTTCGTTGATTTCGTCCATTTCCAAAACGACATCGTAGGGAACCTTGGCTTCGGCTAACAAAACATTCATGTGTCCCGGCAATCGACCGGCAACGGGATGAATCGCGAATCGGCACTGAATTCCACGTTCTTTTAGTATTTCAGTGATTTCGCGAACCGGGTTTTGAGCCTGGGCAACGGCCATCCCATAACCCGGAACAATAATGACTTCACGCGCGTTTAACAGACTTTCGGCCGTATCCGCATTGGATGTTTCCGAATAAGTGAGTGGTTCCCCATTTCCCGTTTGCGCAACGGTTCCCGACTCGACTCCAAATCCGCCGAGAATGACACTGATAAACGAGCGATTCATTGCGTGGCACATGATATAGCTCAAAATCGCACCACTACTGCCAACCAATGCACCAACGACAATTAACAAATCATTGCTCAACATGAATCCCGTCGCAGCAGCAGCCCAGCCGGAATAACTGTTGAGCATCGACACGACCACCGGCATATCGGCACCACCGATGGCCATCACCAGATGGGCACCGACGGCAAAAGCGATCAAGGTGCAAAAAATCAACGGCACCATCGACCAACCAGTGCTGTCAATGACCAAAAAAATTATTCCCAACAAGCAGCAAAACAACAGCGCACCGAGATTGATCCAATGCCGACCCGGAATCATCATCGGTTTACTGCCAATGACACCCTGCAGTTTTCCCCAAGCGATCACCGATCCGGTAAACGTCACCGCACCGATAAACACGCCGAGAAAAATCTCGACTTTGTGAATCAATGTTCTGGAGTTAAACGACGAGAGATTTTTCAAGCTACCCAGTTTGTCATCACCGCGATCATCCAGGTCGATGTGAGCATCTTTTGCAATTTCTTTGACTTGGTCTAACGACGCCCCAAAGGAACCGAGCAGTTGCTCGACTCCGGCTGTCATATGTTGATGTTGTCCATCGAGGTGGCTGTTAAAACCAACAAAAACCGCGGCGAGACCGACAAAACTATGTAGGATTGCAACGAGTTGTGGCATCGCCGTCATCTCGACGCGAATGGCCAGAAAAATGCCGATGGCCGAACCAACGGCCAGAGATAAAAATAGCAAAAATACACTGGCGACAACTTTGAGACTTCCGCCGAGTTCCATGCCAGAAAACAGAAACGAACCCAGTGTCAGCAGAGTTGCCACAACAGCCAAAGCCATTCCAACAATTCCAAAGATGTTTCCTCGCCGGGCTGTTTCATGTTGGCTCAGTCCACCCAGACTGAAAATGAAACAAATCGCGGCGATCACATAAGCCATGTTGGCCAAACCACTAATCATGCAGGTATTCCCTCTAATCCTTTCGGAACATGCCAAGCATGCGTTGAGTGACCCAAAATCCACCGGCAATGTTGATCGATGCAATCAGCACGGCTACCGCCGCCAACAACATCACAAACCAATTGGTGCTGATTATCTGCATCAATGCACCGATGATGATAATGCCGCTGATCGCGTTGGTGACACTCATCAGCGGTGTGTGCAATGCAGGGTTAACATTCCAGACAACTTGCCAACCGACAAAGCAGGCAAGGATAAATACGGTAAAGTGCTGAATGAAATCAGGGGGTAAGAACAAACCCAACAGCAGCATCGCACCTCCGACCAGGATGGCAGCGCCGAGCGTGATCAAGCTGCGTGTTTTTGCGTCCATCCCAGGTTTGGGCGCTTCGACCGCGGCGACCTTTTCTTGCGACTCCGTTTTCGGCGCCGGCGCAGAATTTTCCTTGGGCGGCGGAGGCCAAAGCGTCTCGCCACCATAAGTGACAACACATCCGCGAACGACTTCGTCATCCAAGTCGAATTCCAATTTGCCGTCTTTTTCCGGCGTCATGTCGGCCAGCAAATTGACCAGGTTGTTGGCATATAAATTTGATGATTGCGTTGGCAAACGGCTGGGAAAATCGGTGTAACCGAGGATCGTGACGCCGTGTTTGACAACCCGTTGATATGGTTCGGTCAATTCACAATTGCCGCCCTGCTCTGCTGCGAGGTCAACGATGACACTGCCGGGTTTCATCGATCGAACCATTTCGGCGGTAATCAATTTCGGAGCTGGTTTACCAGGAATCAAAGCGGTCGTGATGATAATGTCGACCTCTTTGGCTTGTTCGGCAAACAAAGCCATCTCAGCTTCGATGAATTCCTTGCTCATGGTTTTCGCGTAGCCGCCCGAACCTTCACCGTCTTCTTCGAAATCCAATTCCAAAAATTCGGCGCCCATGCTTTTGACTTGGTCTTTTACTGACGGACGGGTGTCGAAAGCTCGAACAATCGCTCCCAGTCCATTGGCTGCTCCAATGGCGGCCAATCCAGCGACTCCCGCGCCAATCACCAGGACTTTGGCCGGCGGCACTTTCCCTGCAGCAGTGATTTGGCCGGTAAAAAAACTACCGAATTCATTGGCGGCTTCGATCACCGCGCGATAACCGGCGATGTTGGCCATCGAACTGAGCGCGTCCAGTTTTTGCGCACGCGAAATTCGGGGGACGCAATCCATCGCCAATGCATTGATGCCGGATTTTTCCAAATCAGAAACCAAACATTCGTTCTGGGCTGGCCATACAAACGAAACCAGCGTCGAGCCAGATTGCATTTGCGAATATTCGGAGTCGACCGGCGGACGAACTTTCAGCACGATGTCGCTGCCGGTCCATACCGAATCAGCGCTGGCAATTTTCGCTCCGGCGTTTTCAAAAGCGTCGTCGGGAAAATTGGCCAACTCACCTGCACCGGTTTCAACGACGACGTCGTAACCGAGTTTGATGAGTTTTTGAACGGATTGAGGCGAAGCCGCTACTCGTTTTTCAATGCCGCAGTTGCCGGACGAATTTTCAGTTGTATATGATTCTTTCGGGATGCCGACAATCATTTCGGTATCACAAGATGGATGGTCGGGGGCAAATAGCACGTTTCCTAAGTGCATTTCAAGTCGTCAAAGATATCGCATTCTCCCGACATTCACCACCACCGTGCGAGAAAAAACAAGCTTTAAGAATCGATTTATGTTCCGATTTCGTCCGGTCGCCGGATGGATTCGACCAATTCGACGATTTTCGCTGACGGCGCCGGTGTGAGACGGCTCACGACAATAGTCACGATGAAATTCAACGCACACCCAATTGTCCCAATGCCTTCGGAAGCGATGTAGAAATTGCCCAGCGAAGATTTGAAGTCAACGCCCAGGAATTTTTCGCAAGCGATATAACCACCGGTAAACACGATTCCGGTCAGCATCCCGCAAATCACGCCATAATGATTGACTCGCTTGGAGAATATCCCCAGCAGCAGCACTGGGAAGAAGCTTGCGGCCGCCAAACCAAACGCAAACGCAACGACTTCAGCCACAAATCCAGGCGGATCGATGCCAAAATATCCGGCCACCAATATTGCAACGACCACCATCAGTCGGCCGATAAAGACCTTTTTGGCTTCGGAGGCGTGCGGTTCGAAAAATTTGATGTACAAATCGTGCGCAATACTCGACGAAATCACCAACAACAGGCCCGCTGCCGTGCTAAGGGCGGCCGCCAGACCTCCGACGGCAACTAGCGCAATGATGGCATTGGGCAATCCACCCGCTTCAGGTGTCGACAGCACGATCATATCGTTGTTAATGAAAACTTCATTTTTACTATCGGGGTTCGGTTCGTCGGTCGGCGTTTTTCCGGACATGACAAACGCGTTGCCGGATGCCATTTGAATTTTTCCATCGCCGTTTTTGTCAACGAACTTCAACAGCTTGGTTTTTTCCCATTTTTGGACCCAGGGTTTTTCGCGAATTTTGTCCAGCGGTTGTTCGTTGAAATGTTGGATCAGGTTCGTGCGGGAGAAAATTGCGACTGCAGGAACGGTGGTGTAGAGCAACGATATAAACAACAGCGCCCAAAAAGCGGAATAACGGGCAGCACGAACGGTTGGCGTCGTGTAAAACCGCACAATCACATGTGGCAAACCGGCTGTTCCTATCATCAGCGCAAGCGTTACCGCAAATACGTTCAGCATCGACCAGCCCGACATCGAGTTAAAGCTGCTCGTAAATTTGTCGAATCCCATTTCTTGGGAGATAGCGTTCAATTCGCTCGTGACGTCGCCAGTGACCAATCCAATCTGAGGTATCGGGTTTCCGGTCAAAGTATTGGACAAAAAAATCGCGGGGATCAAAAACGCGACGATCAATACGAAAAACTGAACGACTTGTGTCCAAGTGATGCCTTTCATCCCGCCCACGAGCGCGAAAAAACCGACGATGACCATGCCGACGACGACGCCCATCCAGACCTCGACTCCCAGATACCGACTGAACACGATTCCGACGCCGCGCATCTGGCCCGCAACATAAGTCAAACTGACGGCGATCGCACACAGCGCCGCGACGATTCGCGCAGGATTGGAGGCAAAACGTTCTCCAACAAAATCGGGCACGGTAAATTTTCCGAACTTGCGGAGATAGGGTGCCAAAAGCAGCGCCAGGAGGACATAACCGCCGGTCCAACCCATCAAGTAGACGCAGCCGTCGGCCCCTTTAGCACTGACGATGCCCGCCAACGAAATAAATGATGCTGCGCTCATCCAATCGGCAGCGGTCGCGGCCCCATTTGCAATCGCCGGAACACCGCGTCCGGCAACGTAGAATCCGGAAGTCTCACGGACACGGCTCCAAATTCCGATCCCGAGGTAAACCGAAAACGTGATCCCGATAAAGATGAATGTCCAGACTTCTGCCGTCATGTTTGCGATTCATCCTTTAATTTTTTGTCAATCCGATCCATCACTACGGCGTAAACCAGAATCAAAATCACAAAGACATACATCGAACCCTGATTCGCAATCCAGAATCCCAGGGGCAAATCAAACAATTGAAAATTATTTAACGGTTCGACAAACAGAATCGACAAACAATAGGCGACGATTGCCCAGATTGCCAACAAAATACCGATCAAACGGACATTGGCACGCCAGTATTTTTCAGCTCGTGTTTTATTGGTTTGAGAACTCAAACTTTACGTCCTACGAGAACAACTATGATTCAACTGGTTTCTTGCCGTCGTCGTTTTCCGATTTCTTGGGCGGCCAAAATGCGAAACCCAAAATTGCCGCCGCCACAATCGCAATGACACAAGGAATCGCAAACAGACTTTGATAGTCTTTGGTACCACCTTCGGGCAGATAACTTTTGGCCAACGGCGGCGCGACAAATCGCGAAACAATCGGACCCATGCCGAGAATCATCAAATTGAACAACCCTTGAGTACTCGAGCGAACATTTTTGGGCAAAAACTCATCGACAAAAATGTAAACGGTTGCGAAAAAGAACGCGTAGCAGATGCCGTGCAAAATATTGGCCGCAATGACGACCGCTGGAATCGGAACAAATGCAAAAATTCCAAAGCGGACGGCATGTCCCAAAATTCCAATCGTCATCGTGATTTTCCAACCCAGTCGCTTTAAGAAAAATCCGAGGACGATCATCGTCAGAATTTCAGCGACCTGGCCAATACTCATCACGGGCATGACCCAATTTTTGGGAATCCCAATGTGTTCCAGAAATCCACCGGTCCACAAAAAGTACAGGTCGTGAATCATGGCGTCGACCATCGTCACCAGCCAGAGGACCAGAATAAATGGGATCGCCAGTGATTTGAGAGCAGTGAGCCAGGCAAGGCTTTCGGAATCTCGGTTGGGCGGTGTGTGGGGCAAAGTAAAACTGTATCCCGCTAAAGCCAGCGAAGCGATTCCGGCAATAATGTAAGTGTATTTGGCAAGTTCGACATTGCTCAGGTCAATCATCCGCGGCAAGAAAACCAGCGGCCAGGCAGCCAGAATCCACCCGATGGTTCCACCCATACGAACAATCCCAAACTCTTTCTGTGCGTCCTTCATGGAATTGAAAGCAATGGCGTTGGTAATCGAAATCGTGGGCACATAGAACAAACAATGGATCCACATGAAGATACAAAACGGCCAAAATCCCTTGACGAAAAACAATCCAATGATCGCCACCCCTCCAATTAAATGGCTGAAGGCCAGATATTTTTCGGCGGCAAAGTTGCGATCGGCAAACTGGTTGCTGAAAAACATAGCGATAATCGCCGCCACCGGAAACGCAATCAAAATGGCGGTTTGTTGTTCCGCCGAAAATCCGAGGCCTTTTTTTCTGATCGTTAATTCTGTTTTCTTATCCGATTTCAGAAGTGCTTTGCCGTCAACCACTTCAACATCGTCCGCTTTGACAACTTCCTCTTTGGCGTTCAAGTATTCGGTTGAGGATCCCAGATAGCCAAAGATCAATGGGAGCCAGGCACCCCAGATAAAAAACTGCAGCACCATCATCAGCCAAAGCCGAATCATCAAATTGAAATTTCCAGCATCGGAAGGTTTATTCATCGTAGACCTCTGTAAAACGGTGGCGAGCCGTAGTTCGTTTTATTTTCGAAAGAGGCATTTTAGTTGCGCGCGGACCAAAACGAAATCACCGAGACCACTGGTTCACGAGATAAAACGTGAAATCGATCGAGGCGATATTCCGATCGGGTAACACAGGATATTTCTGCGGGCGCAACTCAGGAGGGCGCAATTTGGGAGGGCGCAACTTGGGAGGGCGAGGCTCCCGCCGAGCCGAATCCTGTGAGCGGCAAAAGGCGCTCAAGGCAGATACGGGTGGAGAATCCCGTTTTAATGATGGGTTAACGACAGAATCGTTGAAGTGCCGAGTAAGACATCCCACCTCGTTTCTTGCGCACGACACGTCCTTTTTTCTCGTAAACAAAAGTCGGGATTGCGCGAATCTTGTATTCGTTTGCCAATGCGCTGTTGGTCGAGACGTTGACTTTTTTGACCCTCACACCACTTCGCCGGACTCGAGCGACCGCTGAGTCGAGTTTTGAACTGCATCCAGGTCACGATGGCGAATAAAAATAAATCAGTTTCCCCGATGGTTTTTTCGAATCTGAATCACCACCCGATAGTTTGTCGGCATTCATCGCCAGAATCAGACCAATCGGTATCGTAAAAGCCAATACCGCCATCAAGATTACGCCTTTGTTCATCGCCCGACTCCACACAAACTCCGCAAGATGTTTTGCAAACGTAGGTTATCAATTAGCGAAAGCAAGCGAGGATTGTTTGATTTGGAAGCCATGGGCAAGACCATCGTGAGCGGCGGCTAGCGCCTTACCGTTCACAGAATCAGGCTCTCGCGGGAGGGCGAGGCTCCTGCCGAGCCGCGAAACACAAGTCGACGTTCGCATCTACGCCCTTACAATCAATGCAACCCGTAGGGCCGGTTCCCACCGGCCGATCCAACAAATGGCCAATTCAATAAAACGACTAATCCAACAATCAATCCAACAAAACGGCCGGTGGGAACCGGCCCTACGAAAAACGCCCCGTTTCACCGGGGCGTGTGTGCGTATCAGAAATCAAACGTCTGGTAAAAGTCGGTTAATATTCCAACCACTCGACGCCCATCTCTTTTTCAAATTCTCTCAACCAAGCCAAATTTGATTTGCGTGTGTTTTGAGCATTGACCTGAGTCATGCCTGGAGACAAACGCTGGAACGTAATCAACTGGTTCATAAACAGGCGAGGTTGCGTCATATTATCCGTCGTCGCAACCTTTTTGGTCAATTGAATGGCGTAGTACACTTCGTTGGTTGAGTTGGGTGCGACACCGGTGTCCAATTCTTCGAGGCTAAACGCCTGCTCCATAAACTCATCACCGGGGTCTTCGACGTTTTTGGGCGAACCAAAATCAATACGTCCATTCTGGTTCATGATATACCATTGAAATGCGCCGGTTTCTTGAGCTTTCTCGGCATCGACCGATTTCATCGGGACCTTGCGAGTTTCAACCGTTTTGGCAAATTTTGCGGCAGCCGCTTTTGCCAACTCGCGCGCCCGTTGGAATTTCCAGTATTTTACGATCATCGGTTTTGCGTCTTCGAAACTCAAAACCTCGGGGTCCCGTTTGTCACTGACCCAATACAGATACTGTTTCCGAGTTCGGAAATCGTCCGATTTTTTTGCATCGAACAAACGCAAGTCATAATAATTTTGAAAAATCTCTCCGCCTAGTTTTTGGAAATTGGGTTGGATTTGATTGTTGGGGCCGCGTGAAAATCGAACCGTTTCAATTTTTCCAAGCTCGGTGTCAAAAATCGATGCGTCCGTCACGGTACCTGTCGATTTGTATTCCAAACCCAATTTATTGGCCAACGCTTTGAAATTTGGCAGTGCTGGTGGATTACCTTCCTCTTTCTCAACATTCTTCCAGGTTTCGTACAGTTCGAGATAAATCAGCAATTCATCTTCGGCCAATTTGATAGCCTCGTTGAGTGCCGTTCGAGCATCCGCAGCTTTGAGGCTTTCTTTGATATCGTCAGCGACTTCGTCCAAAGTTTTGATACGGGTCTTTTCTTCAGGCGTTGCCTGTTTTTTATTTTCGCCGGTTTTTCCTGCACCGCCGGTTTCTTGTTTTCCGGGTGGTTTAGGAGCCGGATCTCCTTTTTTCTCTTGAGTTTCCGATTTCTCGGTGTCCGATTTCTCGGTGTCCTGTTTTTTGTTGTCTTGCTTCGAATCGGAATCTTGTTTTTTCGAATCGGAATCTTGTTTGCCCGCTTTGTCCTGTCGCGAAGTCAGGATTTCGGGTTCATCAGCCACCGAAGCTTGCTCGTTTTGTTTCTTGTCGTCTGATTTTTTATCTTCAGATTTCTTATCGCTTTCGGTTTTTTTGTTTTCGGTTTTGTTTTCCGATGTTTTGGGTTTCTCGGTTGATTTTTTGTCGCTACCGGTTTTGCCATCACCTGATTTTGGTTTCGGCGCATCGGAACCGTCTGGGTCTTCTTCGCCTGGCAATTTCAACTCATTACCATCGGTTTTTGGTTTGTCCTCGATTTTTTCGATGACTTTTGGATGTTTGTCTTTCACCCATTTGTCATACTCGGCTTGGAGCTCCTCGGGTGTGACTTTCGCTTTTTCATTGTTCAGGAATGTTTCGTAGTCAGCGACAAAATATCCGACCACCAACTCGCGCGGTTTTTTGAAACCAGGTTTTGAGTTCGTTGCACTTGGGTAATCTTTTTCGCCTTCGGCAAACAAACTTTTCAACTCATCATTCGTCGGCGTCCCAGTGACCTTGTTCAAATAATCTTTGACGGGAAAGCCAATGATTTGGCATTCGATTTGACGATTCATTTTTACATAGATATCCGCCGCCTCTGTCGGACTGGGCGATGGATACAGGCTCAAACCCAGAAACTGCTCCATGCGTTGCGACAACAGTTCCATTTTCAAATGACGCTTGATTGCCTTGAGCGAAATGTCACCTTTGTTGACTTCCTGGTTGGTGTATTTCATATCCTGTTCGGACATCGGGTCCAGCGATAGAGACTGGATGTACGCATCAACCTCACTGTCGCCGATTTCGATACCGAGTTCTTTGGCTTTTTCGGCCAACATCAGCCGACTCATCAATTGGTAGTCGGTGGATTCCGGAGAAATATTGGTTTGAATGGGATCGATCAGCCGGACGCTGCGAGCAAAATTCATGCCCTGCTCTTTGGCTTTAATGCCATCGATCGTGTAGATAAATTGCAGCGTTTGAAAATGCAGCTTGAGCAGACCTTGCAATTGCCGCCTTGTATATTTTCCGCCCTTCCATTTGACAACCACTTTGTTGCCTTCGGGATCAGTCATACTGCGACTCGGGTCGATCATGCTGACGACGCCGCCCAAGCCAAAAACTGCCATCAAAATCACACCAAAAACAACGAGCATGCCTTTTTGATGTTTTCGAAACCAACGAAGATTCATCGAGTGAAATCCTTATCTTTTTACAAGTGGGTGGGCTGCCAAAAATTGTTTCGTGGGCTTGACAACGATACTACTGACCTAGTAACCCTTTGAAAAATACAGCCGCCAAGTTGACTCACGATTTTCCTGTTTCGATTGAGGCAATGCATGCAAAATATTGCAACGATAGCTGTATAACCCGAAATTTTAGAAATAGTCGCCTGAAATTCAATGCCAATATAGACTTCTGACATATTGGGTTTTCCATTGAATGGGGCGGATGTAAATTCAGCAAAACAAAATCATTTCGTCAAATTTGACACAAGCCCCCTAAAAAACCCATTGAATTATGCCAAAGACGTTAATCATCGCTGAGAAACCGAGTGTCGCCACGGACTTGGCACGAGTCTTGGGCAAACTGCCAGAAATAGGCAAATTTACGAAGAAAAAAGATTATTTCGAAAATGAAAACGCCTACATTTCTTCGGCAGTTGGTCACTTGGTCGAATTGAAAATGCCCGAAGGTCCCAACGGCAAGAAATTGCCTTGGGGAATGAAGCATCTTCCGATCATCCCTCCCAAATTCGAGCTTCAACCGATTGAACGCAGCGAGGCTCGGTTCAAATTACTCGCTCGTTTACTCAAGAAAAAGGATGTCGATACCATCGTCAACGCCTGTGATGCGGGACGCGAAGGTGAACTGATTTTTCGTTACCTGCTGCAATTGATCGATGTCAAACGAGAGGTCCAGGTCCGTCGGATGTGGATGCAATCGATGACCGACGACGCGATTATCGAAGCTTGGAACACGATGCGTTCGAACGAGGAAATGATTCCTTTGGCAAATGCAGCGTTGTGTCGTAGCGAAAGCGATTGGTTGATTGGACTCAATGGGACCCGCGCGCTAACCGCATTCAATTCGCGAAATGGCGGTTTCAATGTAACGACTGCCGGACGTGTGCAAACTCCGACCCTGGTGATTCTGGCCGAACGTGAGCGGGAAATTCGCGCCTTCAAACCCGAGTCGTATTGGGAAGTCCACGCGGATTTCGAAATCGAAAAAGGGCATTACGAGGGTCGCTGGTTTCGTGAAGATTTCGAAAAATCTGATGACAAACCCCACGCTCGCGCCGAACGAATCTGGTCGAAAGAACAGGCTGAAGAAATTTGCCAACGTTGCGCCGGTAAAACTGGCGTTATTGAGGAAAACAAAAAACCTCAGAAACAAGCGCCGCCGTTGCTGTTTGATTTAACAAGTTTGCAACGTGAAGCTGGCAACAAATTCGGATTCAGCGCTCAGCGAACTTTGCAACTCGCTCAAGCTTGTTACGATCGCTACAAATTGTTGACCTATCCTCGAACCGATTCCAAGTACCTGCCTGAAGATTACTTGAGCACGGTCAATAAAACTATCAAAGGATTCGCCAACGCCAAATCAAACGACGCATTTGGCCAAGGGTTTGTTGATTGCGCACAGTGGTTAGTTGACAACGATCGTGTTACGCCAACCAAGCGCATATTCAATTCTGCCAAGGTCAGTGACCACTTTGCGATTATTCCAACGGGAAAAACACCGCCAGCCAAATTGGACGAGCCAGCATTGAAACTTTATCAGCTGGTGCTGCGACGTTTCCTGGCGATTTTTTACCCGCATGCCGAATACGAATTGACGCGTCGAATTACGCGTGTCGATCAAGACAGTTTCTTGACGACCGGCAAAGTTTTGGTGGTTCCCGGCTATCTCGAAGTTTACGGTCGCAAACCTGGGGTCGCCGGCGACAAAGACGAATTGGTCGCCGCCAATGATGGAGAGCAAGCGACGGTCACCGAAATTGAAACCAAAGAAGATGAAACGCGACCGCCAGCGCGATACAACGACAGTACGCTGCTGTCGGCGATGGAAACGGCAGGAAAACGAGTTGACGATGAAGAGCTGCGCGAAGCGATGAGCGAACGTGGGCTGGGCACGCCGGCAACCCGCGCGGCCATCATCGAAAATTTGATCCGACAAAAATACTTGTTCCGTCACGAGCAATCCAAACGCGATCTGGTCGTTTCCAACAAAGGGTTGGCGTTGGTCGAACTCCTCCAAGATATCGGCATCACCGATCTCGGCTCACCGGAAATGACAGGCGAGTGGGAATACAAACTCAAACAGATGGAACACGGATTACTTGATCGTGAAACGTTTATGGGAGAGATCAAGGGTCTGACAAAAAATATCGTCGAAGTAACACGTAATTACACCGACGAAATTGTGAATCGGCCTTTTCCCGACCTCCAGGCTCCCTGCCCTGAATGCGATGGCCAGGTGCATAAACAGACGGACGGTTTGTTCCAGTGTTACAATCCGGAATGCAGTTTCAAAATCAAAAAACACATTGCCAGCCACGAATTGACCGAAAACGAGGCGCGTGAGTTGATGACCAACAAACGTGTCGGTCCGATCGAGACATTTAAAAATCGTTTTGGCCAACCGTTTACCGCCGAACTGACAATCGAAAAAAAGAAAAAGACTTGGAAACTCGAGTTTATTTTCGAAGGCGATGATTTACGCGAGGAAGAGTTGAAAAACCTGTCGGACGAGCAGGTGATTTGCGAAGCTCCGTTGGGCGATGGTTCGGACAAAAAAGTCAAAGTTTACTCGTCCGAACGCGCGTACCTCGCACCCGAAATGGCGACCAAAGTCGATGAGCGCGGAGTCCGTATCAGCAAAACGATTTTGGACAAAGAGATTCCTGAAGAACAGGCGATCAAATTATTTGCCGAAGGAAAAACGGATTTGATGCCCGGTTTTCGTTCCAAAAAAGGGCGTCGTTTTGCCGCTCATTTAAAATTGGATTACGCCACCGGCAAATTGGAATTTGAGTTCGCGCCGCGTAAAGCGAAAAAGAAAAAAGGCGAAGAAGAAACAGACGCCGAAAACCATGACGGCGAGACCAACGCCACCAAAAAGAAAGCCAAGAAAAAAGCGAAGAAGGCCAAGAAAAAAACCAAGGCCGAAAAAAAATCTGCTGAAAGCTAACCCGCTTGTTTCGTACTTGCGATTTCTTATGGGCCAGTAGTTCTTTGATTGGCGCCGAGTCTGATCCTGTGAGCGGCAAGGCGCTAGCCGCCGGTACGTTAGCGCTTCAAACCGGCGGCCTTCCTCTTGTAATATGCTCACGCAGAGCCGCTGAGGCGCGGAGATTGATCAGGTTTATTGACAAATAAATCTCAGCGCCAATCACAATCATTTGAATGTCGCAAACAATTTCATTTGGAGAATTGTTTTGTTGAATAATGGAATACGCTCTCATAAAACTGTATTCCATTCACAAAACTCCGCGTCTCTGCGTCTTTGCGTGAGCTTTTTTACAAAAGAAAGGACCGCCAGTTGGCAAGTGCTCCCACCAAATCTACATGACCGGCCGAACCATAGTCTAAAGGCCGTGCCAAATACAAAGCACCAGCGGATTGGGTGGCACTGGCCCCAGTCAGTGATTGCGGTTTCCTTGGCATCAAGCACTGAGATCAAATTCAATTCATGACGTTGTTGCGGGTGACTCAGTACGTTCAGCACTGGCAGAGGCCAGTGGCACCCACGCGCAAATGTCGTCCAAGTCGATGAAATTCGCTTGAGCTAAATTTAGGATGTTCGGCGACAGATGAGAAAAGGCGTCAAACGCTGTTTGGCATTCTTGCGAATGATTCGTTTGATGTGCGTGCACGAGCGAATGACCGAAACTCGATCACCGGAAACAGGGGCTGACAATCAACCATCGGGAGAAAAATATGAATCGACTCCTCGTATTTGGATTACTAGCGATTATTTCATTTGCAACCAATACTGGATCAACCAACTTGGTCGCTCAAATTCATCCGAAAAAACAAATCTTTCGCGACGTCGCCAAATGGCCGACGACCACACCGAACAAAATAAGTCTAAAAAACTTCACTCCGTTTCGAGCCGTTTATGATCGTACATATCGTCAACATGCAGGCCCAAACACCGGTGACATTCGAAAAGATCGCGTCATCATCTCCGCCGAAGAAATCAGTTGGGATGGCAAACGCTCGATCGCTATTTCGTTGATCGACTCTGGCGTCGTCGGCAAATCGGATACCACTGCAAGAACGTTGAGCATGATCGTACATCGGCGAAATCTGAGCGTTTTGTTTGAGATTGGGCCGATCCCTGGCACGGCCAAGGACTATTACATTCATCGAATCGAAAAAGGCAACGCGTATCAAAGTAAAATTACAACCGATACACAACAGATTCGCCGAGATAACAAGAAATACAACAAACCGGGATTCGGGCCATCTGCTTGGGCACTTGCATCGTCGGGGCTGCGCAAAGGCAAAAAAATCAAACTCACCAAACCGTATAGTCCGACAGCAAATCCGTTAACCGAAACTTACGCAGGCCATATTCTGGAAACAAAGACCATCACCGATGGATCTGGAAAACAGCATAAGGCCTGGGTTTTGGAGACCACCAAAAGTTTTACAAGTTCGAAAGTAAAACATCTGTATTTGATCGACAAACCGCCATATTACCTCGGCACAGAAACGGTCGATTTAGATACCGGCGAACGAAAGAAATTTATTTGGCTTCGACATACCGAAAATTTAAAGAACGAATAGAATCCGCAAATCGGGAGGGCGATTACCGGGAGGGCGAGGCTCCCGCCGAGCCTAATCCGTGAGCGGCAAGGCGCTAGCCGCCGGTACGAAGCGCAAACGAACCGTTGGCTAGCGCCTGCCGCTCACACAACCGGCTCGGCAGGAGCCTCGCCCTCCCGATCACTCGCTCTCAACCTCAAAATGCTAATAAAAAATCAACATTACTTCTTGGAAAAATCCAACTGAAATTCGCTCGGCTTGCGGCCTTTTTGATAAGTGCGAAAACCGTACATCGTCGGTTTGTATTTGGTGACATATTCGACATTTCCCTTACCGTCAATTTTGTCTTTCATGCCCAACAAATAATACGACGCGTTGACGATCAGCAGTCGCAGATCGGCATTGGCGAAATCGGTGCTGGATCCCATCGTTGTGCAAAACGCAGTTCCTTTTTTGCCGCCTTTCATCTGATACGGTTTAAACCAGGCCAGTGGCATCATCGGATCGTTCTTGCGGCCTTTGACCGGTGGGTCCGTTGGTTTCATACCAGCGAGTACTTGGCCGCGAAGTAAAATAGTTGCGTCTTTTGTCAAATTGCGAATGCCGTAGACATCCGTATCTCCCCAGACATCGTCGACCCCTTTTAAAACGATATGGCCCGCATTCGCTTTTTCGACAACTCCTCGAGTGCTTTCACGTTTGTGACTGCCGTGGTGATTGATCCACGTATCTCCCAAGACTTGCTGGCCAAAACCTCCCTTCCACTCGGAACCAAATCGAAAATCATAATGGCGATACTTACTGTCTCGGCTCTTGATCCTGAAGGCGTGGGTTGATGTTCTCAATCCAATGATTGGTTTGCCAGCTTTGAGAAAATCATCCAGGTGTTTCATGTCTTTGTCTGGCAAGTTGCGAAACCGCAGCCCCATGATGATCAAATCGGCATCATCAATCGCTTTCATTCCAGGGATGTTTTCTTGATAGTCAGGTTTGATGAAATTGGTTTTAGGATCGATGGGAAATAAAACCGTGCATTTGAAACCGTGGTGTTTGGCAAGAATGGCGCCAAGCATTGGCAAAGCTTCTTCGCTGCGATATTCATCGTCCCCGGCAATCAGAACAATATGTTTGCCAACCGCCTTGCCTTGTGGCGGATTGTATTCGACCCAAAGTTTTTCTTCCGATTCGCCGCTGTCCTGTGCCGCGACCCATCCAGATCCCGCCAAAACAAATAACATCGTTGTGAAAGCAATAATCTTGCGCATGTCTCGGTCCTAAAAAAATTACATGAGGAATGTTCATTATCGCGTACAACAACAGCGGCTGTCCAGCGTCGGGATTTTGGAATGGGGCGCGAGGTTCGAGAGGGCAAGGCGTGGGAGGGCAAGGCGTGGGAGGGCGAGGCGTGGGAGGGCGAGGCTCCTGCCGAGCCGCATTGGTACGAACTCTCATGCCACCGGTGAGCGGCAAGGCGCTAGCCGCCGGTACGAAACGACAACGAACCGGCGGCTAGTGCTACAAAGGCTAATTGGTGTTCCACCAGGATCGATTCTTGCGCAGTTTAACGTATGAGTTTGTTTGCAATACTTCCCAACTT
>JANQLU010000130.1 GCA_028280445.1 Pirellulaceae bacterium
CTCTCGGACGTAGCGAAAGTGTTAAGTACTGCGCCTGGGGAGTATGGTCGCAAGGCTGAAACTCAAAGGAATTGACGGGGGCTCACACAAGCGGTGGAGGATGTGGCTTAATTCGAGGATACGCGAAGAACCTTACCTAGACTTAACATGTTCTGGAATCTCTGTGAAAGCAGAGAGTGCCCTTCGGGGAGCCTAAACGTAGGTGCTGCATGGCTGTCGTCAGCTCGTGTCGTGAGATGTCGGGTTAAGTCCCTTAACGAGCGAAACCCTTGTCTTCAGTTGCCAGCGAGTAATGTCGGGGACTCTGAAGAGACTGCCGGTGTTAAACCGGGGGAAGGTGGGGATGACGTCAAGTCCTCATGGCCTTTATGTCTAGGGCTGCACACGTCCTACAATGCAACGTACAAAGCGATGCTAACTCGTGAGAGCACGCAAACCGCATAAAACGTTGCCCAGTTCGGATTGCAGGCTGAAATTCGCCTGCATGAAGCCGGAATCGCTAGTAATCGCGGGTCAGCATACCGCGGTGAATGTGTTCCTGAGCCTTGTACACACCGCCCGTCAAGCCACGAAAGTTGGGGGGGCCCGAAGTCGCGATGCTAACTTTATTGAGGCTAGCGCCGAAGGTCAACTCGATGATTGGGACTAAGTCGTAACAAGGTAGCCGTAGGGGAACCTGCGGCTGGATCACCTCCTTTCTAAAGGATATTAAGTTTGTCTGTGGTGACACAGCAAACTTCATTTAGTGGGTATGATCTTGTGACCTGACCAAGAGTACACGTTGGATTCGTCCAACAACTATTTAATTGACGAGATAAAAACCCGTTGCTGAGCAAAGCCAGGCTCACAACGGGTTTTTTTTATGCGCTGAAGCGGGAGGGCGAGGCTCCTGCCGAGCCGTATTGGGACTCCCAGCCATGGGCAAAGCCATCGGTGAGCGCCTTGCCGCTCACAGGTACAGGCTCATGGTCATGACCGCCAAACGTGACATGCTCGGCCGCGAGCCTCGCCCTCCCGAAACCTCACCCCAAACAACAACTTTTACACCAAATCACTCACGAAATACCTACCGCACACCTATCCTGTCCATCCTGTTAATCCTGTCAAAAAAATGAATCATCACTCATCCAACTCCACCAACATTTTCTTCGTCGCAACGATCCGATAACTGGCTCGAACCAACGATTCGATTTGCTTCCATGGCATCCGCGATTTAATTGGCTGGCCTAACCAGAAATCTTTTTTAGTACAAAAACGCGGCACCAAATATTTTCCCTGTTGGTTGAGTTTTACAAAATCACCTGCGTCAACACGGAAACAGACGGTCAACTGATCGTCGATTTTTGCAAACACAGCGTACGTTTTTGAGCCCGCTTTAAAACAAGGCTGGCCCATCGACGTCGTCTCTTTGGTCTGTGGCAGCGCCAAACAAATTTCTCTCAATCGTTCCAGTGTTTGTTCGTCGATATTCATGATGCTTTTTATTGAATGAGCCAAATTTGAATAAGCGGCAAAAAACTGCTCGAGCCACATCTCCTCTGCGTCCCTGCGGCTCTGCGTGAGATTTACGAATTTTGAAAAGACTTTGTCATAGAAGACTCTCTCTCCTGCAATCAACAAACGTAAGTGTACATTGGAAATAGGTCTCACGCAGAGCCGCAGAGGCGCAGGGGAAGAGGGTCGTAGGCAAAGTGTCCAAAATAATCGAATTTTACCGGGATTTTTTGCAACACTTCGTCACATTTCCCGAACACTCATCTAGTGAATCCGCACCCAGTTAGATTGACACTGGGAGGGCGAGGCTCCCGCCGAGCCACCCGTGAGCGGCATGGCGCTAGCCGCCGGTACGAAGCGCTAACGAACCGGCTGGCGCCATGCCGCTCACAGGACCAGGCTCGGCCGTGAGCCTCGCCCTCCCGAAGCCCGTCCTCCCGAAATCTCAGGCACAAAAAAAACAGGTATTGATCGCTGCACAACAAATCAACATGTCTTTGCAACGTTGAGTGATCCAACCGATTTGATAAGCCTATAATATTTTTTTTCAGTCTCGTTTTACGCAAAGGAATTCATGGCCGCCAAAATTGTCCGCTGCCAACATTGCCAAACACCATTTCGAATGAATGATGAAAGTTTGCTTGGCAAAATGCTCAGATGTTCTCATTGCTCCAGGACGTTTGAGGTCAAGCTCGAACCTGAATCAACAAGTCAAATCCCGCCCATCAACAACCCTGCCGAAACCAACATTCCGCCACAGGTGTCACCTCCTCCGGCAAATCGCAATTCGCCTCCGCCTCAAACTCCCAACCAATCCGCCAGACAAACTGCGAATACGCAAACTGCCAACAACCAAGCCAGCAATTCCCGCCCCGGTTTCTTCGCGCGTTTAAAACAAAAAGTGAGCGGTCTCCGAGCGGGTTTTCGTGGTTTGTCAAAAAAGAAAAAATTGCTTGTGACGTTTGCCGGTGGCGGTGTTTTCGTTTTATGTTTGGTATGTGTCATTACGACGATCATGACGGTTTGGGTCGGAACCGTCGAACAGCGTGCCGACCTATCGTACATCTCGACTGATTCAAAATACATCTACCGCGTCACGCCCGCCAAACTGGTTGCCAACTCGGATTGGCGGCAGTACATGAAAGACGAAAACATTTCGCTCGAAAAAATTGAACGGTATTCCGACCTCAAGGCTTCGGAAGTCGAATCGGTGACGTTGGGGATTCCAGCGGGGCATGCGGATCGCGCAGCCGTCGGAAATTTTTCCGGAGGTGGTTTTGCCTGGGCGCTCAAATTTGCGGTCGTTGTGCGAACGAATGTTGATATCAATCGGGAGCCACTATTGCGTTGGACGGATGCCGACCGAACTCAAGATGTCAATGGCCACAAAGTGCATCGTTGTGGAAAACGATTTTCACTGTGCTTTATCAATGATCGAACATTCGTGTTTGGCACCAACGAAATGGTCGAATCCGGTTTGAATCGGCCGCTGTTGTCGATGAAGTTGGAAAAATTCAAATTCCTGCGAGCCAAGGATGAGATTCAATTTGCTTACGACGCTAAAACCGTCAACGATTCTTCGAGTCGCATTAAAGATTCGCGCTTGAGCAGATTCCAGCCGGTGGCTACCGGCTCCGCATTGAAGCTAACCAAGGACGGATTTCATGTTGACCGATTGACTCTCTACAACCGTAAAAGTTCGATGCCCCGGCTCCGCAGGAGACGATGGTTTCGCCGCCGCCGTTATCGCGGTGAAAATTATGGTGCCTACACGTTGTATCGAATCCAAATCAACGACCAACAATGCCAAACCATAACCAAACAGATGCTTGGATTTGCCAGCTTCGGCAACGTCATTTACCGAACCAAATTGGATTTGCAGCACAAGGATCCTGAAATCCAAACGGCAGCGATCAGGGCTTTGATTGGGCATCGAACCGAAGAGTCGGCGCAGTTGCTTGTTTCACTTATTGAGGATCCCAAACATCAAGCATTGGCCGTCGAGTTGTTGAATTCCAGAAAAGATACCAACGCAGCCGACCGAGGCAAATTCGAACGAGCGCTGCACAAGTATCTGGACATCAATAAACAATACCCGGCAGAAATTCGCAAAATAGCATTGCAAGTGCTGGCCAAGATCGGCAGTCGAATGAGTGATCCGTTTATTCGAAAATGGATCAACGACAAAAAACTGGGCGCCAATGCTCAACATGCGCTCAATCAAATCGAAAGGCGATCCAACAAAGCCCCTCGGCGTCGACGATAATATTTACAGTATTTTTATAAAGTGCCAATTTTGATTTGTTGGCAAAAGTCCTGGAAAAAGAATATTAGGTCTCACGCAGAGACGCTGAGCCGCAGAGAAGAGGATAATTAAATAGAACCAGGACGAGATCCGTGTAAAGCCCCAAAACACTCCTACCCACTACAACATGAGTCAGAATTCCTCTGCGGCTCAGCGTCTCTGCGTGAGACCTAATTTCTATCAAGACCAAATACCTCAACCGTTAAACCAATCTAAAAAGGTTGCGCATTAGCTTGCAAAATCGCTGGAGGGGCCGGCTCTCACGGTCGGTGGTACAGCAACCCTTACTTCTCAACTAATTTTTGCAATAATCATTTGCAGCGGACAGTGCGATGAGTAAATGAATGATCTTGGAAAAGGTGAGGTTGTCATATGCGCTGGAAAGGCCGCGAGAAAAGTAAAAATGTTATTGATCGTCGAGGAGCAAAAGGTCCCGCGATTGTCGGAGGAGGAATTCTGGGAATCCTGGTTTTGGTTGCTTCACTGTTTTTTGGACCGGACGTTGCCAAATTGTTGCAACCGGTAGCTCAACAGCAGCAACAACAGAATTCGAGGCAAACGGTCGGCAAAGATGATGAGGCGAAAGAGTTTGTCAGCGTAGTATTGCGAGACACCGAAAAAGTCTGGACGAAAATTTTGGCGGATCCAAAGCAAATCAAAAAAACACGCCAATACAAGCCTCCGAAATTGGAGTTGTTTTCCGACCGCGTTCATTCCGCTTGTGGAGCCGCAACTTCGGCAGTCGGCCCGTTTTACTGTTCGGCCGATGAAAAAATCTATATCGATCCTACGTTTTTCGAAGAACTTCGCAGGCGACATCGCGCGCCGGGAGATTTTGCCGCCGCCTATGTCATTGCGCATGAGGTCGCGCATCATGTTCAACATTTGTTGGGCTATAGCAAGTTGGTGCGTGACCGACGGGCCAAATCATCAAAAATCGAAGGGAATCGCTGGTCCGTTCGATTAGAACTTCAGGCGGATTTTTTGGCTGGAGTCTGGGCACATCATATTGCAAAAACCAACGGTCGAAAAATCCTCGAAGAAGGTGATCTCGAGGAAGCGATTAACGCTGCAAATCAAATTGGTGATGATACGATTTCAAAAGGACGTTTGACTCGCGATCACTATACCCACGGTTCTTCGAAGCAACGGGTTAAGTACTTTACAATGGGATTTAAATCCGGGCGGTTGGCTGACGCTCACCGGTTATTCGAGGTCAATTTCGAAGATTTATAAACCGCCACACTAGTTGGATCGTAGCCTGTGGGCGGCAAAGGCGCTAGGTCGTGTTGATTAAATGTGAGCGCCTTGCCGCTCACAGGTGGCTCAGCCATGGATGAGAGCTCGACCTAGTATGGCTCGGCGGGAGCCTCGCCCTCCCTATATGCTCGTTACGATTTTAAGATTGTTTCGGACACAACAGCCAATCGTGAAATTTGCTTGAAAACTTTGACTTGTTACGTAAAAGCGATTAAAAACAACGTGCCTCGGTCAAGTTTAGTTACCCTCTGGAGATCTCCAATGCTCACCCGATTGTTACTCGCGACCGTGTTGTTAACGCTATTTGCGCCTGGCCTGCTGGCCCAAGAAAAATTTGACGAGATCAGAACCTGGACAGATCACACCGGCAAATTTTCGATCGAAGCGAAATTGACCGGATTCAAAAATGGCGTTGCGTTTCTCGAAAAATCCGATGGCAAAGTCATTCAGGTCGAGTTCAAGAAACTTTCCAATTCTGACAAAGCGTTCGTGCGAAAATACAATCGTCAAAAAAAATCGCAGACCAAACCGGATCACGGCAAGAGCAAAACAAACGACAGCGACACCAAAACGAGTCCAACGGATCGAGGCAACTCAAAGAAATCCTGGAATCAATGGCGAGGTCCAAATCGAGATGGGATCGCAACAGACAGTGGGCTGTTGAAATCGTGGGAAACACAAAAACCCAAATTGCTTTGGTCGGCCACCGGTCTGGGGCGTGGTATGTCTAGTGTTTCCATTGCCAACGACATGATCTTTACACTTGGTAATCGCCGGGGCGTCGAGCAATTGATTGCCGTCAAACTATCGGATGGCTCCGAAGTCTGGTCGGCAGATGTTGGCCGTGGCCGCGAAAGCAATTCAACTCCGACCGTCGATGGTCAGCGCGTTTACGCCATTGGTCGCGATGGGGATCTGGTGTGTGCTGATATCGAATCCGGAAAGATCATTTGGCAGAAAAACTTTCGCGACGATTTTGGCGGCAAGATGATGTCGCAGTGGGGGTACAGCGAATCACCGTTGGTCGATGGTGACCGCCTGATTTGTACACCAGGCGGAGAGCGTGCCATGATCGTAGCGCTCGACAAAAAAACTGGCAAGACAATCTGGTCAACGCCGATGAAATATGGCGGCAACCGCGGCACCGATGGCGCTGGATACGCGTCGGTCGTCGTCAGTAATGCAGCTGGAGTCAAACAGTATGTGACGTTGGTAGGGCGAGGATTGATTTCAGTCAACGCGAAAGACGGCAAGCCGTTGTGGCAGTACGAAAAAATTGCCAACTCAACAGCCAACGTTCCGACCCCGATCGTGTTCGGCGATTATGTATTCTGTTCGTCGGGATACAACGATGGTGGTTCTGCGCTTTTGAAAATCAACGGGGCGCGAGGTCGGTTGAATGTCCAAGAGGTTTATTACAAACGCGCTGGTGAATTGCAAAACCATCATGGCGGGATGATCAAAATCGGCAACTACGTTTACATGGGGCACGGACACAACAAAGGTTTTCCGATGTGTGTCGACATTAAAAGCGGACGGCCTACCTGGCAACGCACACGCGGGCCCGGTTCCGGTTCGGCAGCAGTTGCCGCCGCAGACGGGCAACTCTATTTTCGCTATGAGGATGGAACGATGGCACTGATCGAAGCGAATCCAAAAGCCTATAAACTCAAAGGCTTGTTTCGGATTGCGTCGGTTGACGCAAAAAGCTGGCCGCATCCTGTTATTTTTGACAAAAAACTGTTTCTGCGAGACGCTGGAAAACTCCACTGCTACGATCTGGCGGCAGACCAGTAATCAATTGGGCGTTCACTGAATTGCCCATGAATCCGATCCGTTAAATCCGTGCGATTTCGCGCGCTGGGTCAATCCGCACATTCCCGCAAATCACATCAGCGCGGGATCAACGTACGACAATTGATGGCGTGATGAGGTTGGCGTTGTATTACGCTAAAAACGGTGTCAATTGGGCAGTGAGCCAGTTCGATTCCCGAGCGATGTTTGATTTGTCAATCCAGCGAAATCTGGCACGAACTTTGCAAACGCTTTGGTCAACTTGGACCGATCGCGAAAGTTGACATGTCAAAAACAATTCATTCTCCAGATAGCCGGCAGATTGCCGAGCAATATGGAATCGACCTGGATTCGGTGACTCCATTGCCTCATGAGCACCGGTTGGAAAAACTGTCACGGGTTTTGTCACAAACCGATGTTCCGTTTCCCATTGATCCGTCAGTTGCGGACGACTATTTTAAACTCGCTCAGTCGGGCACACCGTTTGGCATCGGGTCATTGACCGAGAAAACGGTTAACCTGGCCGGATTCACAAACCAACAGCATTACGACGCACTGACTTTACAGGATCACCTCAGTTGGGCTTGCCTGGTCGCGGAGCAACAGCAGCAGAAACAGGAGTATGCCTGTCGCGAGTATCTTGAGGGAGAACAAAAATTTGAGATTCGCGGAACAACGATTCCTGACTATTACATTTTGAACGCGCGAATTTATCAACAAACAGGTTGGCAATTGGCAACGGTCAGCGAGATCATTCCGGCGCATGTGTTTTTCCATTGCCACAGCCAACGATTTTTTCCGGTCACGACTTTTATGCGTCCGCTCGGAACGGATTATCTCGAAGAGCCGGATATCGGACATGACATTGCCGGCCACGTTGCCACCTTTACCATTCCCCAAGTCGCCCAGGTGATGAACAATCATGGTGTGGCGAACGATATTATCCACTTGGAAAAACAGGCCAAGTTGCAGCAGGCGACGACTCCGGAGGAAAGAAAAAAAATCGAAGACGATGCAACGGAACTGCTGTTGTACGCTGGCCGGTTGTACTGGTTCACCGTGGAATTTGGCCTGGTATTACAAGACGGTCAACTGAAATCGTTTGGCGCCGGTATTCTATCGTCGCCGGGCGAGACCAGGTCGAGTGTCGATTCTCAGGAACCCAATCGAATCATTATTGATCCGGCGGACGACAAAGATCTGTTGCGATTGGCAACGACCGACTATTTGATCAGCGAATTTCAAAAAACCTACTTTGTGCTCAAAGATTTCAATTCACTCACGAGTTTGACACCCGAGCGAATTGTGAATGTAGTGGAAACCGCAAGGAGGCTACCACACCACACTTGGCGAGAAATTGTGCCGGGTGATCAAGTATTCAATGTTGGTCGAGCGATGACCGGTCCAAATGAAAAATACTTGCAACTGTTGGCAGGCGAGCCAAAAGACGAGTGCCTCCAGCGAGCGGCAATTCGCAATCTAAAAATGTATCAGAGCGGTTTGGAAATCCGAACCGATCGAGAGCAAACGTTTGTTGATGCCATGGTACCTATTCCGGAATGGGTCCAAACCGAATTTAACAACCGAACAAAGAACGGAGAATTTCATGACTTCCCAACTCGATAATTCGCCATCTTCTGAATCAATCACGCAAGAGCCGCTTTCACTAAATGAGTTTATTTTGCGGCTAGATCTGTTGGACGAATCAATTTCGCTTGAGGAGCTCAAGGAATTGATGGAAAGAACGAGTTTTGACGAAAGCGAACTCGAACCATATTTGCAATTTTCGGATAGTAAATATCAGCGAAACCTGGTGGCCAGTGGTGAAAATTACGAGGCGTTATTGTTGTGCTTCGAAGCGGGCCAACGAACACCGATCCATGATCATGCCGGGTCCGCTTGCGGTGTCAAAGTGATTCAGGGAGTCGCGACTGAAACGATTTTCGAGTCGACCGACAATGGCTGGCTCTATCCGACTCAATCGTCTTGCTTGAATGCTGGTGGTGTGGTGGGATCGGCCGATATGGATGTCCATCGACTATCGAATCTGCAATCGGATTCACAGCGGCTCGTTACATTGCATGTTTACTCGCCACCCTTGGGCGAAGTCGGTAATTACTCGATCGACGACAATTCGGTCGCCCACGTCCGTGCGCCGAAAAACAAGGTGTTGCCGAGGTAGCGGATTTCACGAATCACTATTACATTTTGAAATTGGAAACAAAATGAAAATCGAAAAAATTCACCACGTGGCTTACCGCTGTAAAGATGCGAAAGAGACGGTTGATTTCTATACAAAGCATCTCAATATGGATTTTTTGTTGGCGATTTCCGAAGATCGTGTGCCTTCGACCAAAGAACCCGATCCGTACATGCATCTGTTTCTCGATGCAGGCAATGGAAATATTCTTGCGTTTTTCGAATTGCCAAACTCACCAGAAATGGGACGCGATCTCAACACACCGCAATGGGTTCAACATATCGCTTTTCAACTGGCTGACGTTGAAGCTTTGGAACAGGCAAAACGCGATTTGGAGGCTGGCGGCATCGAAGTGTTAGGGCCAACGGACCACGGAATTATCCAGTCCATTTACTTTTTCGATCCTAACGGACACCGAATCGAATTGACAACGATTACGGCGACCGATGAGCAAATGAAAAAATTGGACAGCGTCAAATGGGAAATGCTCGACGAGTGGACCGAATCGAAATCGACTGTGAGAAAAGCCGACTGGCTGCATGCCAAAGAATTCGAAAGTACGACGGATTAACAAAAATCGTAAGCGCGAATTCACGGATGACTTCGATTGGGTGGCACTGGCGCCAGCCAGTGATTGCGGTTTCCTTGGCTTCAAGCACTGAGATCAAATTCAATTCATAACGTTGTTGTCGGTGGTTAGATATCCCCCCAGCACTGGCAGAGGCCGGTGGCACGCAAAATGAAGAATCAAGTAGGGCCGGTTCCCACCGGCCAGTCTAACAAACGGCCGGTGGGAACCGGCCCTACGGCTACAATTCTATTCCAGGATATCCACTTCTGATTCGATAGGTGGTCGTGCCATGGCACTTTGTGCGGGTTGAAAACTGCTCGATGGCGTTGGTTCATGCGGGGATCTGCCGCTCAATCCAAAAACTTTTTCGTAAGCCATGTATTCCGCGGTAACGATCAACGGAATTAAAAACAGCAAACCTATACCACACGCCATCATTCCGGCTAAGTAGACGCCAGTGCCAATCAAAGCATGCAAAACGAGTTGCCAAAGGTTTTTGCGAATCGAATGAAAGGCAATTTTGAATGCATCCAAACTATCCATTTGACGATCAACCATTAAGCAGCAAGTAAAAAACGTCAATGTAAAACCGAGGTTAGTGACGACAATGGAGTACGAGATGGCAGCGAGATAAAACAAAATGATGGGTATCACCATAATATTGTTGTTGCTTTGTTGCCATGCAATTAATGAGACAAAGATGCCGATGTAGAAAAATGCGATGGGCAAGAACAACACCATTTGCACGCCAAACGAACACAAAACGCCGACGATGCTTTTGCCAAAATAGTCAAAGCCGCGGAACATCAGGTTGAAATCAAAATGTTCCATCCGACGTTTCGCAATAAAACACATCGTCAATCCGCAATACATCGGCCCTTGCAAAACAATCGGTACAGCATTCCCGATAAACGTTCCGACAATCGTCAACGCCCAGAACGTAGCGTAGTCGTTTTTGAGAAACTCGTAAGCCTCTTGATAACATGCGATTGGCCCAATGTTGACTTTTTTGACTTCTGGAGTTTTGCTCATAAATCGCAGTGCCTAACAGATCTGTTTTTGTTGCTGGATGTATGGTAACGTTCGATTATGGTGCTTTTGGGAGTTGTGATTTTGAATGCGCCGAATTCCGCGAGCTGCTTCGTTAAACCGTTGGTCATTTAGATGGTGGCATTCGTCACAATCGTTGTCAAATCGCGTTGCGCATTTTGGCAATCATTCTAGACGGAAACATCAGCTCCCATGAAGATCGATCTACTCTGTTGCGAGTGACAGTTTCATAGAGCGTGACGTGACAATTCGATGCGTATTGCCAGGTGGAGATTGTAACCAAAATTATGAGAGAATTGGATCAACCAGGTGCCGGTTTACCTCCATCCGAAATATTTTTTCTCAACGCAGTGTTCAAGACTGCGTCAGTGTTCGTGTCAGATCAACGCGCGCTCCGAATGTTTCAGCGTGAGGCTGACACGATTATGGAAATTGCAACGACGATTGACGTGGACCTGGCGTCGAGACCAGTGTTAATTCCGCGGCTTCAAGGGATCGAAGATTCGAGCCGGCATTGGTCCGTGCTCATGACGATCGATCATTTGAATATTGTTAATTCTGAAATTTTAAACGTGATTACCGCGTTACAGAAAAACGAAACGGTTGGCACGGTGGTGGACGTTGCCGCCTACAAACCGAACCCTGATGTCGGAATCGAAGTCATCGACCAGTTTCAGTCGATGAATGATCGATATCAGGAAATGGTTCAACAACACAAACCTTTGAAGTCCATGGCCAGACACGACCATCCTTGGTTTGGAGGCCTCGACGGGCACCTGTGGCATTGCTTGGCCGCGGCACACATGAGAATTCATCGGCGGCAGATTCGAAAGATCCTCGCGGTGCACGGCATTGTCTAAGGTACGATGCCATTGCCTGGTACGACATGCCATCGGAGCCAAGTGAATAATTGCACGTAATCTCCAGTATTTCGTACTGACTTTGCGGTACTGCGATTGATTGTCGTGGCGTTGACGGCGTACGATGAAATTGAGTAACTTTTCTTAAAAGATCAAGCCTCGTACGACGAATTTCGAGGCTGGCGAGTACCGGTCGAACAGAATCAACCAGGAGTAAAACATTAAAACTCAGCGGCATGAGTGAATCCAAAACAACACCCTCTGGCAACCCCGTCAAACGCTCGATCCTTGCAGCGCTCGGGGTGTTTTGTGTTTTTTTGGCAGGTATTGGCGTGTTGTTGCCAGGCATCCCGACCGTTGGGCCTTTGCTTCTGGCATCTTTGTTTTTCACGAAAAGTTGCCCAGCGCTGGAACAGCGATTGATACGCAATCGATTTTTTGCCAGGTATTTGCCGTTTCTCGACGGTTCCGAAGAAATGACGGCAAAAGCAAAACTGGCAACGATTTTTACGATGTGGCTCAGTATCGCGATCAGTTGTGCGATTTTGTATTTCACGGGCGCAGGTGGAGTCTGGTTGATTGCGATCATCGTCGCCGCAGGAATCGTTGGAACGATTTTTATCTGGCGTTTTGGAAAACGAAAAACTGCTGCGTTAGAAACCTAAAAATCCTCTGCGTCTCTGCGACTCTGCGTGAGCCTTTCTGAATGTAAATCAAATTTGATCTGAACGATGGTCAAAAGTAGTTGCGGAGAATCCTGCTGTTGCCTGAAACAATTCAAAGTTGAGGGTGAAAGGCTCACGCGGAGGCGCAGAGACGCAGAGTTTTTGAGAAAAGTGTTTTTTGCGTGCCACGGCGGATGATGAATCTTTTCCAGATGGATCAATTGCAAAGCGTTTTTTAGGCGGTTATTGCTACAAGTTTTCAAAATTGGAGGGATCGAGATTGTCGCCGACTACACTCGCTTCCCAACCATCGTATGTTCCACCGCATCGCGTTGCGATTTGTTGAAATAGCGTTGTCATTTTCATGATCACGTCGCGATCCATTGGCATTTGGCGAGTGATGCTCACGCTCCAATTCGATTTTGCAAACAGACGTTTCCACCACGGTTGTCGAATTTCGTGGACTTTTGCAGCCAAATTGCGTTTTTGCAAAATCGAACTTGCCGCATTCGCTTTGTCTTGTTCCGAGAATACAAAATAAAAATTGATTTCGCGCGGTTTGGTAAAGCTGACGCCCAATTTTTCAAAGACTGAAAACAGCATGCGATCGCCATCGTGATTGTGCATCTCTCACCGCCCATGTTTGGAGTTGTTAAACCAGAATGGACAGCATAGTTCAATGACAGTCAAAAGAGAATCAATGACACGACAATATTTTTTGGATGGACAACGCGCGATCGCAAATGGTCGCACCGGTAGCAAAATAATCTATCTGCGGCGTTTTTTGCGTTGATTACCTTGATTGCGTTGACGTTGTTGATGCTGTTGACGCTTGATTGATTTGGCGCGTTCTTCGGCTTGCCGACGGCGTCGTTGGTCCCGAGCGCGATCTTCGGCCTGTTTCCGGCGCCGTTGTTCTTGCGCCGCTTGTTCACGACGTTGTCGGTCTCGCTGCGCCTTGCGGGCTTGCTCTTGTTGGCTTTTCCTCTGTTGTTCGAGCTGTCGCTTTCGCGCCGATTCCATTTGTTGTCGTCGTTGTTGATCGCGTGCGGCCTGCTCACGCCGTTGTCGGTCTTGTTGTGCTTTGCGGAGCTGGTCCTGTTGCGTTTTCCGCTGTTGATCGAGTTGCCGCTTTCGCGCTGATTCCATCTGTTGCCGTCGTTGTTGTTCGCGTGCGGCCTGTTCACGCCGTTGCTGATCCTGTTGCGCCTTGCGGAACTGCTCCTGCTGCATTTTCCGCTGTTGATCGAGCTGCCGCTTTCGCGCTGATTCCATCTGTTGTCGGCGTTGTTGATCGCGTGCGGCCTGCTCACGACGTTGCTGATCTTGCTGTGCTTTGCGAAGTTGCTCCTGCTGAAGATTTCGCTGTTGATCAGGGCGTCGATTTCGTCCCCGTTCTTGTGGTTGACGTTTTTGATTGCGAGACGCCTGTTCACGACGCTGTTGTTCGCGTTGTGCTCTGCGGAATTGCTCTTGTTGCATTCTCCGCTGTTGCTCAAATCGCTGTTTCCGTTCCTGTTCCTGCTGTTGACGGCGAATTCTGATTTGTTCGTCGTCGCGCTGTCGTTGGATATCGCGAGCTTGTTTTTCGGTCAACGAGCGTTGCCGTTCGAGTCGCTGTTGGCGTTCTCGTTGTTGGTGTCCGATACGATCCAATTCACGCTGGTTGTCTTGGCGTTTTCGCTGATTCCGCAGTTGTTCCAACTGACGTTGCAGTCTTTCGCTACGGTTGCCCGGTTTGGCAGGCGGATTGGTTTTTCGCGTTTGCGGATTTCTGCCATTCTTGGCTCCGCCTTGACGATTGCGCCGTTGGATTTCCTCAAGTTGTTTTTGTCGGATTCTTTCGAGGTTTCGACGATCATCATCATTTTGGCGCTTGATGCGATCGAACTCACGCTGTGACACTTTGGGGTCTGTACGTCGATCCTGCACAATCGGTCTCGATTGGTTTCCACGCGGTGGATTGTTTTTGCCCCGACGTTGATTCGGGTTTGGTGGCGAAGTTCTGTTTCTAGCGTCGGCCGTGCGGTCGGAATTCGCTCGCTTGCGATCGGTGTTCACCCGTTTGCGGCCGGACAATTCGCGTTTTTTCCGTTCCGATCTCGCAACCAAGATCGGTTTGGTGTCATTTTTGATTTTGGTTATTTGCTGATCGTTCAGTCTCGTCAGCTGACGTTGATTTCGATTGCGATTGGGAAAACGGCCGTTGTTGCCACGTCGGTGATCACGAGAGCGGCGAACCAATTGATCCAGGTCGATCGCAATCGAAGCGCCACGCACCAAATCACGGTGACGGCCACGGTATTGATTTCCGAAATTGATTTGGGCCGAAAATGTCGAACGAGGCCGCAAATTAACGTGGTTCCGATAATGATTGTGCCGTGTGTAGAACCATTGATAGGCATTTACGTTTTGAAAGCGACGGTTGGGGCAAGTGTAATATGCCAACAGTGGATCGTAATAATTCCGGCGGTGACGGTGAACATCTACCCACGGGTAGACTTGCTGTTGGACAAAACCGTTGGCGTACCAATCTCCGAAACAGTAGTGTCCGTGATTGAAGTCGACGAACAAATGGACAAGAAAGTTTTCGCACAAATCAATGGCGCAGCTGGGTGTGTAACGATAGGTTGTTTGCTGATAGATCGGTTGATCGAAATAAACCGGGGCAAAACAAACACCACGGTTTTCGACGCAATGATCCCAGTAGCCTGGACGGAATACGCAGCCTTGAGGAGTCCAAACATAACGAGCCGGGACCCAAACCCAATTGTCAATTGACGGGCGCCAACATCCCGCTTGCCAGTGATAAGCGTTGTCTCGATAGATCCAGTTTCCGGGAGCATAAAAATGGTTGTCACTGGGAGGACGAGTTGACGGACCAATATCCAGGCTCTGAGGCGGGGTGGGTAGGTATTCCACCGAGTCGGGTTTTACGTCGCTCCAAAAACCAGAGACCCAACGGTAGCCGTCATCCAGTTTTTGCCAGTAGCCGGGAATCCAGTTTTTGTCGCGGGGAGCATCACGCCACAAGCCGCTGATCCAGACAAAATCTTTTTTGTCTAAATCCCACCCCCAATATCCAGGAATCCAGATCACGTTCGAGCCCTCGGGTTTATATTCCGGTGGCACTTCGTTGATCGGCTCGGGCGGCTGTTTTTTGATCACGACATTGGGCTTGGGATCAGCCGAATGCAACTCAGCAAACGCCTCGTGCATCGGACCGCGCATCAAAATCTGCAAATCTTTCCGTTTCTCTTGCACAGTCGAAGGAGTCGATGGCGCGTTTTTATCAAACGCTGACCGATTTTGCGGAAGAGTCTCGATTTTGTTCTGATTAGGTGGAGTCAGGATCGGGACGTCTTGCGCCAACGAGCGCCTGACGGAACTGTTACAGAGCAAAATTGCAAGCACGAGTGTCGAAGAAAAATGCTTGAGAGCACGAATGCGCGTATCGCTATCGCGACGTTTTGTTGTCAATTTGATCATCTAGGGTCAGCCTTTGTTTTCGCATTCCCTGCGAAATCCTCTTAGAAACGGGGGTTTTGGGTTTGAATTGTCGAGCGGATTAACCCGATCAACATGTTCAACTAGAAAATAGTGCAAGCAGCGCGCCAAAAATCGAAAGTGTGAATGGAATCATAACCCGATGCGTGAGCGAGGGACCGTATTTTGCCACACATTGGTGAAGTCTCTGGTCCCTCGCTGAAGCTTCGCGCTTGCGATTTTATACGAACAAATCAACACAGTCGGGTGCCACTGGCCTCAGCCAGTGATTGCCCCATCAACTCAGGGTTTAATTGAAGCATTTGCTATCCACTGTTCACGGATGTTCAATCATCAATGAAAAGCCACTGGCAAAGTGAACCAAAAAAGAATTTGTCGAATCCTATTTAATAACCAGAACACTGGCGGAGCCAGTGGCACCCAAACCACTCGCCCATCGCTTCGTGCTTGTATCAGTCAGCAAATGCAAAAACGGCCGGTGGGAACCGGCCCTACGAGAGAATGGGTTTGATTAATTTGCCGTGGACATCGGTCAAGCGCATGTCACGTCCACTCCAGCGGTAGATCAATTTTGTGTGATCCACTCCTAACAAATGCAACATGGTGGCGTGCAAGTCGTGAATTTCGACTTTGTTTTCAATCGCCTTGTAACCATATTCGTCAGTGGCGCCGTGGATCGTACCTCCTTTGATGCCGCCGCCAGCCATCCAGAGACTGAATCCAAACGGGTTGTGGTCGCGACCTCGGCCATCGCCGCGGCCTTGAGCAAAAGGCGTGCGTCCAAACTCACCTGACCAGACGACCAATGTTTGTTCAAACAATCCGCGCTGTTTGAGGTCGGTCAGCAATGCACCGATTCCTTGATCGACTGCCAAAGCGTTGTCGGCGTGCCCTTTTTTGATATTGCCATGTTGGTCCCAGCGATCGTGTCCAACTGCCGGGCACGTCACCTCGATAAATCGCACACCTTTTTCGACCAACCGTCTAGCGAGCAGACATTGTCTTCCGAAGGTTGCCGTGCCTTTGGATTTGGCGTCGAGTCCATACATTTTGCGGGTCGACGCGGTCTCTCCGCGAAGACTGGTGAGTTGCGGTACGACCGATTGCATGCGATAGGCAAGCTCGTAATTGGAGATCGCCGATTCGATTTGGTCTACCGAGCCCGTGGATTTCAATGACAGTTGATCAATCTCATTTAAAAAACTCAACTTGTTGCGTTGGAGTCGATCGGTACGCTCGCGCCGTGTGATGTTGGCAACCGGCGAACGACTGGCATTGAAAATCGAACCTTGGTACGAAGCGGGCAGGAATCCGCTGTTGAAACAATCGAGACCGCCTGGAGGAATCAAGCCGCCATTGAGAACGACAAAGCCTGGCAAATCGAGGCATTCACTGCCAAGTCCATATCCAATCCAGGCGCCCATGCTAGGCCGCCCTTGGAAACCGTTTCCGGTGTGTAGGAAATAGTTGGCGTTGGTGTGTTCCGAAAAATTGCTGACCATCGAGCGAACGACTGCGAGGTCATCGGCGTGCACGGCAACGTTAGGGAACAGGGAACTGATCGGAGTTCCACTTTCGCCATGTTTTTTGAATTTCCAGGGACTTCCCATCGTTGTCCCGATGTTATTGAACTGGGTTGGTTCAATTTTCATCTTGAACGGCTTGCCGTCTTCCTTGGCGAGTTGCGGCTTGGGGTCAAACGTATCGACCTGTGATGGACCGCCGTCCATGTACAGATAAATGACATGCTTGACTTTGGCTGCATAGTGCGTTGCTTTTGGCGCAAACGGACTTTTGTCTTTTTCTTTTTTCGGTTTCTCTTCTGCAATGAGCCCGCCGTACTCGGGTTGGCTCATCAACGCTGTTGCAGCAACGGCTCCAAATCCGCAAGCCGCATTACGCAACATATCGCGCCGTGTGATACCCGGATGCCGAAATCGTCCACAGTGATATTTGGGGGTTTTCATGGTGTTACCGAATGAAAATGAATTCTTTGACGTTAAACATGACGTGGCAGAAATCTGTCCAGACACGTTTGTCGTCGTTGATTTTTGAATGATCGACGCGATAGGCGTCGGCTTGTGATTTCAGAAACGCCTTGGATTTTTCGACTTCGAATTTTGTGGGAGGTCGGCCAAAGGCGGATTCGTAAATCAATTGAATACGCTGTTCCGTCGTGTTTTTGTCTTTGAGCAATGTTTCGGCCCATTTTTCCGCTTGTGAAATGACGAACGGGTCATTCATCAGGATCAAAGCCTGGGCGGGAACATTGGAAACATTTCGGCGTCCAACCGTATTGAAAGGCACGGGGGTATCAAACGCGAGCATCATTGGCGGCAAGAAATTACGCCGTGTTTCGGTGTAAATACTTCGCCGTCGCGCTCCATCGAGTGGACCACTTTTGCCTGGACGACCGCGGCCTTGCATGAATGGTGTCAAGTGCACAGAAACACTGGGGCCGTAGACCTTGCGATCGAGTTGTCCGGAAATCTGGAGCATTGCGTCGCGGATCGCTTCGCCTTGCAAGCGTTTGATTGGCATGTGATGAAAATATTTGTTCGACGGATCGGCTTTTACTGTTGCACTATCAGATTTGCTGGACATTCGATAAGTGCTACTGAGTGCAATCCGTTTCAGCGTTTTCTTGATCGACCATTGATCGGCGACAAATTGTTTTGCCATGAAATCCAAAAGTTCGGGATGCGTTGGTTTTTCACCCAGTACTCCAAAGTTATCGACGGATTTCACAATGCCGCGACCGAACATGTGGTGCCAAAGCCGATTCGTGATGACGCGAGAAGTCAGTGGGTTATCGGGATTGGCAATTTTTTGGGCGAGTTTTAATCGGCCACTTCCATCGGACGGTTTCAAATCTGGCCATTGGTCGCCGCCGAGTGCATCAATCAATCGACGTGGTGTTTTACCGCCTAGGTTTTTGTGGTTTCCGCGAATGAATACGTTTTCGTTTTCACCTGTACCGTCGGCGATGGCGATTGCGAACAATGGGCGCGGTGTTTTTTTGTTGTTTTCAACGAGTTGCGCCCGGATGTCCGTCAATGCCTTTAACGCAGCAGTCGCGGGCGAATGATGTTTGGTCGAAACAAAATTTTCGTCGCGTTTCGAGTGTTGAACGTTTGCGTCCGCGGTTATGCCAACTTGATGTTTCATCAACAGTGAAAACAACTGGGATCTGTCACGTTTGTCAGATTTATCCGAGGTAATTGTTGCAATCATGTTTGCTGCCAACGTTTTGCAAAAACTTTCCAGCGACTGTCCATCGAACTCGGCAAAGATTTTTTGTGTCATTGGCCCCGGTGAATCAGTGGGACTGCCACCCGACGAAAACCAGATTTCGTCGAGTGAGGCAAATCCGTTGCCATGATCGATGATTTCAATATGAGCGCGTTTGCCGATATGGTTCCGCAAATCGCCACCTTGGGTCCGCCAGTTGTATTGTCCATTGCTGGAATATTTGAAATTCAATCCGTTGAACAGCAACGAATTGAAGATATCCATGGTAAACCCGTCAACAATCAAGCGCACTTGAATGTTTTCCGCTTTCATCCGGTAGTGGATATGGGCGTGTTTGATTTCAAATGTTGGTGATCGCATGACGCCATAAAAACGTTTACCTACCCGGCCGCTACCGAGCGTACCAGGCAAAGCGATTCGTTCTGGTGAGTTGAAATCGAATTCGTGCTCAGTCGACACCGGCTGCGGATCAAATGCATGGCCCGTTCGGTACCAGCCGTTGGTGCCGTTTTTAAAGTCAGCAAATTGAATGGCGTTTTTGCGCGTGTCACGAGCACGTTTTTCAAAATCTGCGATGCGTTGTTTGATCTGTTTCAGCGATGCCTTGTCAAATTTCGCTGTAGCGATCAATTGTTGAGCGGCAAACAGTGGATGGTCAGTTTTTTCGATCGCCTGGTCTCGGAGAACGTCGACCCATTTTTGTAACGTTTGATTGTCCAATTCAAATTTGCGGCTCAGAGACTCGAGCGTGATGCGGCCAGTCTCCGCAGCTGATTTGCCAATGCGTTTGACGTGCAGAAAATCCAGCCCGACCATGTGTTTCGGGACACCTTTTTTGTTCATTCCCGTGAGACGGAAAGTCAATTTATGTTTGCCGAGTTTTAAATCCTGTTCGGCAATCGTAATGCGACCAGTTGTCGCCAAAGACGAGTTATAGAAATCGATTTCTTTGCCGGGTTTTCCGTCGACGAGAATTTGTGCGATTCCATAATCGATGGCCTTGCTAAAGTTTCCTTCGATGCGGTATTTTCCGTCAGATTTGACCTCGAATTCCAACGTCAGTTCATCGCCAACTTTACCGTTAAACCACCAAATTTGTTGGTTACCTTCCCAACGGAATCCGCGTCGAGGTTTGATTCTCTGGACCAGTGTGTCGCCGCCGGTTTTGCGGAGAATACGCAACGCTTCGCCTTGATAGTGCAAGTCGTTTTTCTCAAGCCACTGGCGGTTGGCACTGTTGTAGAGAATCGCCGCTTGAAGATATTTTGCGATTTGTTTGTCTTTCAAATCGCGCGCGATCGATTGCTGAAGTGTTTGCAGATTCGTACTTGCCGATGCAAGATATTTGCGAGCGCGTTTTTCGGAATCGCCGATCAAATTGTTTTTGTCAATCAAAGTCGCTTGGCGTCGAGAGCTTTGCAGAAACCCTGACAGCGAGTAATAGTCTTTGAGACTGATCGCATCAAATTTGTGGTCATGGCAACGTGCACAAGCGATTGTCAGTCCGAGAAATGTTTTGGACATCACGTCGATCTGGTTGTCGATACGACCCGCTTCGTCCCCTTTCGAATCGACTGGTCCGTGTGTGGCTTCGCCGAGAAACCAGAATCCAGTACCTAAAATCGACTCATTGTATTTCTCGGTTGGGTGGCGGCGAGGATTCGGATCGAGGTCGCCGGCAATATGTTCGGTGATGAGTTTGTTATACGGAACATCACGGTTAAAAGCGCGAATCAAGTAGTCGCGATATTGAAATGCATGGTGAATCGGATAATCAAATTCGTGTCCGCAAGTTTCAGCGTAGCGAACCAGGTCCATCCAGTGCCTTGCCCAGCGTTCACCAAAGTGGTGCGATGCCAGCAAGCGGTCGACAACTTTTTCATAAGCCTGAGGCGATTTGTCGTTAATGAAGTTTTTGATTTCCTGAGTCGTTGGCGGCAAACCGGTCAAGTCAAACGTGACTCGGCGAATCCAGGTCCGACGATCCGCCTCTCCGGCTGGTTTCAATTTCGCTTTGTCGAGCCCCGACAGAATAAAATGGTCCAACGGTTGGCGAGCCCAACGAGGATTGGATGTTTTGGGAATCGGATAGTTTTTGGCGGGTCTCCAGCACCAGTGTTCGGTAAGGCGTTTTTTCAGATCAAATTCATTAGTTCTGGCAATCGTTTCGACTTTCGAATCGGGCCACGGCGCCCCCTGTTTGATCCATTTGGCAAATATCTGCCGTTCGTTTTCGGGCAGTTTTGAATCGGGTGGCATTTCAAACAGTCGGCCGTAATTAATGGCGTCGATGAAATTACTTTTTTCCGGCTCTTTGAGATTGATAGCCGGGCCGGAATCGCCACCTTTGAGCAGATCGGCGCGGCTGGAAAGACTCAGGCTTCCCTCAAATTCAGATTTCGGGCCGTGGCATTCATAGCAATGTTTGACCAGCAACGGTCGAACTTTTGTCTCAAAAAATTCGATTTGTTGCGCGGTAAATTTCTTTTTGTCTTGTTGCCCCAACGAGGTAGAGCACGCGGTCGTGAAGCAAGCAAAAAATACAATGGCGGCGACGATTGTACGGTTGAGCATTTGTAGCCTTATCAGCTGACCAATTTAATTTTTATGTCTCTCGCAATTACTATTAGTATAAAGACTAAGTTAATTTACGTCAAAATAAGGTTGCCCGCCAACGCCCATCAAATTGGGCCTTTCGGTAAAGCGTATTGAAGCTAAAAATAGAAGCCCTTCCAGACCTTGACGGTTAATCTATCTAACAAAACAAATTCACGCGGAATTTCAAATGACACAGCCTGCTGAGCATCTCAGTTCATTGATCGAAAAACGATTGACCCGACGACAAGTTCTCGGTGGAGTAGTCGCGTCAGCGGCAACGGTCTCATTAGGCTGCGAAAAAAAAGCTACTCCGCAAAAACAGCAAACGAATTATGAAGATTTGCCGACTGGGCAGGGTGGCAGCGGAGATCAAAAAAACACGAATGCTTCAACGCTCGGTTTTCAAGAAATCGAACACGCCATCGATCAGCAGGCGCATGTTGCCAAAGATCACGATCTGCAAGTCGTTGTTAGTTGGGGTGACCCGATGTTCGACGACTCGCCAAAATTCGATGCCAACAATTTGACCCCTGAATCGCAACTCAAACAGTTTGGCTACAACAACGATTTCGTGGCATACTTGCCGCTGCCTCAAGGGTCGGACAATTCCGACCACGGATTGCTTTGTGTGAACAATGAATACGTGTCTGCCGAGATCATGTTTGCAGGCGTCGAATATAAAACTAAATGGAAAACGATGACCAAACAGCAGACGATGGTCGAGATGGCGGCTCACGGCCACAGCGTTGTGGAAATCAAAAAAGAAAACGGAAAATGGAATCTGGTCAACGGGAAATGGAATCGTCGATTGAGCGCATTGAATACGCGATTTGATTTCTCCGGGCCCGCAGCAGGCCATGATCGAATGAAAACAACCGATTGCCCCGATGGACGTCAATGTACCGGTACGTTGAACAATTGTGCCGGTGGGGTGACGCCCTGGGGAACCGTGTTAATCGCTGAAGAGAATTTCCACGGCTATTTTGGCGGCAAGATCGATGGCGGTCCGGAGATTGAGAACTACAAAATTTACGAAGTCGGCAAAAACAAACATTCCTGGTATCGGTTCTTTCGTCGATTTAATGTTGAGTTGGAGCCGAACAGCCCGAATCTTTACGGTTGGGTTGTCGAATTCGATCCTTTCGATCCCCAATCAATGCCGGTCAAACGAACGGCGCTCGGTCGCGTCCGACACGAAGGTGCAACCACGGCATTGACCGCCGATGGGCGATTGGTCGTTTACTCGGGTGACGATCAAGCCGATCAGTTCGTGTATCGATTTGTTACAACAGCGAAATGCAATCCTGAAAATCGCGCAGCCAACAAAAACATTTTGGACGAAGGTGTTTTGTCTGTCGCCAAGTTTGATGCGGACGGTTCGATGAAATGGTTGCCGTTGATTTACGGCCAAGGTCCGCTGATCAACGCCAATGGATTTCAATCACAAGCAGATGTGTTGATCGAAACGCGCAAAGCGGCCAAGTTGCTCGGTGCGACTCCGATGGACCGTCCCGAAGACGCGGAAACCAATCCTGTGACAGGGCGAGTCTACGTCATGTTAACCAACAATAATTCGCGCACGGAAACGAACCATGCCAACCCGCGCCCCAAAAATATTCACGGTCACATCATTGAAATGATCCCACCAGAAATTGACGGCAAAGTGGACCACGGCGCAGAGTCCTACCAGTGGGATATTTTTCTACAGGCAGGAGATCCGGCAAAGGAAAAGGTAAAGGCGAAATATCATGAGCAAGTGACCGAACACGGTTGGTTGAGTTGTCCGGACAATTGCACGTTTGATGCGAAAGGGCGGCTGTGGATTGCAACAGATGGCGCCACAAATACGTCGGGATTTGGTGATGCGATTTACGCTTGCGACACCACGGGCGAGGGGCGCGCTCTAACAAAACAATTCTTTCGCGGACCGGTTGGCGCTGAAATCTGTGGCCCCTGTTTCACACCCGACAACAAAACCATGTTCGCCGCTGTACAACACCCCGGCGAAGGAAGCAGTTTCTCCAAACCATCAACCCGTTGGCCAGATTTTGACGAAAACATCCCACCCCGACCATCTGTTATTGCCATCACACGCCATGACGGAAAGCGGATAGGGTGATGAGGGGCGAGGAAAGAGACGTGAGGGACGAGATAAAAGGGGCGAGATACTCTTCCGTCGAACCTCTTCCCTAAAACCTCCTACTTAATTCCCGATCCTGTTTCTTTGCGGTTGAGTTGTTTTCTCATTTGTTGCAGTTGTTCGCGCAGGCGGCGGATTTCTTCGTCTCGCGGGTCGGTGTTGTTGCGACGCGAAGTGTTGTTTTGCTTCGGTGGCACGAATGTGTTAGGAATGACTCTCGGTGGGTTGTTGTTAATGACTGACGACATGCCTTTGGGGGCTGGGAGAGTCGCTTGTTGATCGAGAACTGGCGGTGCAAAATTGTTGTTGATTTTTGACAATTGGCGAGGAGCCTGGAGCCTGGATGGCGCGGTGTCCAGTTTGTCAGGAATGGTGTCGCCGTTGGCTGCTATGAGTTGGTATTTTCGACCGCCGCGGCTGATCACGATTTCGATGCGATCACCTTTTCCCAACACTTTGAGCAAGTCATTGACTTCTTTCATACTTTCGACCGGCACGCCTCCGACGCCCAGAACTCGATCGCCTTTGCGAATGCCTGCGTCGCCAAGTAAACCTTGTGGAGTACGTGTGACACGGAAACCGTATTTGTCAAACTTGGCCGCGTCCTTGGCGCTGAGCAACTGCGGTTTCAAATGATCCGTATCTTGAATCAGATTGGCGCGATCGCGTGGATCGGCTGGTGTCGGTTGACGATCATATGGCCGCTGGCCGTTTCGTTCATACGCTTTTTTTCTGGCCTCAGCCGCCTTCTTGGCTTGCTCGGCCCGTTTGCGATCAGCATCCTTTTTTTCAATCCGATCCCGGATTCGCTTGATCAATTCGCCTTTGGGCATCGCTTCGCGAAATCGTTTTCCCAGTCGTTCGAAAGGCCGTTGAGCGTCCGTCGGGATCGCAAACACAAACAGGATGGCCGTAGACAATCCACCAATCAACGCGAGCTTTTTCACAAACACAACAAACATCCTTGTTTTCTAGGTGAGGCAAACTGGTCGTATAGTTTTTTCGGACGTGTCGGTTGGGAATGTCGAATTTGTGTTGAATGTTCGAGTCAGATTGCCGTTTCGTGCTCTTGCCTACAATCAAACCATTTTACGTACGTGACACGACAGGCAGCCGATTGCCGTGCGATCGCATCGCGATGATGACCCGTTCGCGGTACAATCACTACATTCGAAACACCTTGAGACCAAGCGGAATCCACGATGACAAAAATTGTCCTAGGAACGATTCAAACACTTTCTATCGCGATCGTGATGTTGGCCCTGTGCGTTGGGAAATCTCCCGCTCAAGAACAGCAACAAAAACAACCCAAGATGAGCACATCGTGGCAGGCCGCGCTCAAATCACCTGGCGGGTTGATCGAATTCGTTATTGAACGAATCTCGGAATCTGAATCGAACGACGGCGAGTTGTATTTACACGTCGGTGACGAAAAAATCAAAGTCGATCAAGGAGTTATCAACGCCAAAAAAATGGTTTTGTCATTTCCGCATTATGATTCCAAAATCGAAGCTAAATACGATCAAACGGCAGGTCAATACATTGGCAAATGGACCAAGCGTCAGTCGAAAACCAAATTTAGTTCACTGCCGTTTTCGGCCAAGCCGATGGCTGGTGGAAAAAATCCCAAGTCGGTAAACCAAAAAATTGGCGGCCGTTGGAAAGTTGATTTTGAAAAAAGTGATGATCCCGCAGTCGGAATTTTCAAAGTCGAGTCCAACGGTCGGGCCACGGGAACTTTTTTAACGACCACCGGTGATTACCGGTTTCTCGGAGGAACGGTCGATGGTGACCAATTGACGTTGAGCTGTTTTGACGGCGCGCACGCTTTTTTGTTTCGAGCCAGGATCGGAACCGATGGCAAATTGTCGGGAACATTTTGGTCGCGAGACAGTTGGAAAGAAAAATGGGCGGCCACGAAAGATCCCAATGCAAAATTACCCGACGCGTTCAAGCTGACGAAATGGAACAGCAATGTTCCGCTGTCCAAAACCAAAGTTCATCGACTCGACGGTTCGGTGTGTTCATTGGCCGATAAAAAATTGCTCGGCAAAAACGGGACGCTGATTTATGTTTTTGGATCCTGGTGTCCCAACTGCCATGACGCCGGCGAGTATCTTGCGAAGTTGTATAAAAAACACAAAAACGACGGGATCAACGTGGTGGGAGTCGCGTTTGAGTTGACCGAAGATTTAAAACGCAGCACAGCGCAAGTGAAAATTTATTTGCAACGCCACAAGACGGATTTTCCGGTCGTGATCGGTGGACGTGCCGATTTGGGTAAAGCTGCGGCGACCAAGCAATTTCATTTGATCGATCGAATTCGATCGTATCCGACAACGATTTTTGTAAATCCCGATCAATCGATTCTCGCGATCCATACGGGATTTTCAGGTCCGGCAACGGGCAAAGCTTACGAAGAACTCAAGAAAAAATTTGAGGCGATCATTAACCAGTGGCTGCAGCAAAAATAGCGTTATTGGTTTGCTGTCGTTGTCGCCGCGTTGAGAGTCGTCATGGATGATTCCAAAGCCATGATGGCGGGCATTTCGATCCCTTTTTGATTCTCCGAAATGGCGCGGAATTCGTCTTCTTTAGCAACAAACGCTTCGACAATTTCCGGATCGAACTGAGTGCCTGTGCCAGCGACTATGATCGCTTTGCTTTCCTCGTGGCTCATGGCTTTTTTGTACGGTCGTTTGGTCGTCAAAGCGTCATAGACGTCGGCCACCGAAACAATCCGTGCTTCTAACGGAATGTCTTCGCCTGATAAGCGGTACGGATATCCGGTGCCGTCCCATCGTTCGTGATGGCCATAAGTAATTTTTCGAGCCATCTCCAAAAATGTATCTTCGCCCAATTTGGCCTGAATTGCATCGAGGCACTCTCCACCGATCACAGTGTGTTGTTCCATCACAAATCGTTCGTCCTGAGTCAGTGAACCAGGTTTGAGTAAGATTGCGTCCGGAATGCCGACTTTTCCAATATCGTGCAGCGATGCAGCGACACCGATGTTGGCAATGTATTCATCGTCGATCCGCGAATCGAACTCTTTGAGATGTTGTGTCAGGATCGTGACATACCTGCGAATCCGTTCCAAGTGTTCGCCGGTATCAGTGTCACGCGATTCAGCAAGTTTCGCCAAGCCAAAAATGATGGCGTTTTTGGTTTTCATCAGCGAAGCCGATCGTTCATCCACAATTTGTTTCAGCTGACTTTTTTGTTCGGTATTGGTTGAATCGTAGCGTTGCAAGACGACGACGATCAAACTGGTGCTGACCAGGCCAATTAACAATGTAATGCCGAACCCAAGCTGGCGAACCAGCAGCATCAAATTGGTCAGTGCAGCTGAATTGTGAACATCATCTTGAACAACGCAAAAAGCGTGTTTTGAGTCAGTCAATCGCGTCAGTGACATGACAACTTGCTGGCCATCGATCGTGGTGAGGCCGGACAATACTTCATTGCTAGGTGATTGTTTGACGAGTTCCCCGATGATCTGATCACCATTTTTCGTTTTCAAAACGTTTTTTCCAATGGACGATCGGCTTTCGGGACCAATAGACAGCTGCCCTGTTTCCAAATCGAGAATACCAAATGTGGTTCGCGAAGGAGTTGTCCATTTGGCGATACGTTTTTCCATTTGAATCCATTGTTCCGAATCACGTGACACGTTTTCGAGATCGAATTGAGATTCAAATTGCGGTGCCAGGTTACCGGCCAAAAATTCTGTGTTTTGAGTGGCTCGTTCGCGTGACAGGGTTTCGAACTGCTGCTGGATCCAATCCGCAAAATACATCACGCCCAACAGCATCACCGCGAGCTGCGTTGACGAAATCAATACAACAAGTAACCAACGTTTTTTGATTTTCATCGAAACAGGCTAGTTGGAACAGGACGTGGGGCGCAGGCCACCAGACCTGCTGTTCACAGTATGGAAACTCTAGGACACGCTAAAAACGCAGAATCCGTTAGAAAGTTTTTACGGGGCAATGCTGCGGCAGAAAATTGCGATGTGCGCGGTGCGATTGGGAGAATTGGAATAATCGATAGGGCGATGACGGTGTGCAGTTCGGTTTTCACACAGGGGTTTGTTGTTTGGCGTGGAATTGAGCCGGTGGTTTGTGTTGAGTTGGTCAGTGGAAGGAAGAAAAAAGCTCACGCAAAGTCGCAGAGACGCAGAGAAATTTGGGAGGGTGAGGCTTCGGGAGGGCGAGGCTCCCGCCGAGCCGAAACCTGTGAGCGGCAAGGCGCTAGCCGCCGGTTTGTTAGTGCTTCGTACCTGCGGTAGCGCCTTGCCGCTCACAGTGGTTGTCATGATCTCCGCGTCTCTGCGCCTCTGCGTGAGCCCATCCACAACGCCTGATTGTCCGGCTCGGCAGGAGCCTCGCCCTCCCGAAAACAACTTTCTACGTACAAAGAAAAAAGGAGACCGCGATTTCGGCGGTCTCCCGGTAAAAAGTGGTCCGTTGGGGAGGACTAGGCAGATGCATTATTTTCTAAAAATTATTTTCGACGGATTGGCTCCCTTCTCGATTTCGCTTGATCAAAATCCATGATGATGCGGATCGAGGGACCAAAGCCGACGAGGCCGGAGACTTTCCACTGGTCGTCGTCCAAGGAAAACAGCATCTGCATTTTTTGCTGCGATCCTTGAATCTTGATCTTGAAATCGGCAGTCGCCTTTTTGTTGTCATCGTGCATTCGAATTTTGCTGATTCGCGGTTTGCTGCCTTTGTCAGGAGCGCCCATGGAAAAATAAGAACGCTGACTATCAAAATTCTCCTGACCTTTGGCCGTCAAGTATTTGCGAACATCGTTGGGTTTGTCGCGGACTGCAGCGTAGAAATCTGCCGCCAGTTTTTTCATCGCTTTCTCAGCTCGATATTTGGCGTTTCGCTTGATGAATTCAAGATCACCTCGGCTGAGTTTGTCCAAAGCGATCGTCAATTCACGACCGTCATCGGTCAAGATCTTGACAGCATCCTTGTCAGCCGACACCAATTTCGCTTTGACCTTATAATCTCCTTTCGAACTTTTCCAGGTCCGCATTTGAGCGTCGGCTGTCGAAGCGAATGCAATTCCGGCAAGCATTGCCGCCAATAGAAAACGATGGAACAAGTGGGAACGATACATTTCTCTCTCCTATTCGACTCCGATCAATTTTTGAAATGCCCCCAAGTTTCAAAATTCGAGTCGACGGTGCTAGATTACAATCAATGTTACCGCTGCTTTTTGGACTCCAGCAAAATTATTTTCGTAAAGACAAGTGAGTGTATTCCGTTTCACTTAGTGCTGGTCATTGGGGGCAAGCGATTGGTTGTGTTGCCTAAGAATGCAGTCAAATGTTAATTGCAATCTTGATCATACAAGCACGAAGCGTAATAGGATTTTGCATCAGGAATTGTAACTCCAGTTGAGCCAACGACTTCCTACAATCGCAACCCGAAGCGTGAGCGAGGGACCACACGATGCTGATGTGCGGTGAAACGTGGTCCCTCACTTACGTTTCGGGTTATGATTTTTGTTTAATGCAAAATCCTGTGAGCGAGGGACCGCGTTTTCACGATCACACCACATGGATTCTGATCCCTCGCACACGTTTCGCTCTTGCGATTGTCGCAGTAGGGCCGATTCCCACCGGCCAATCTGACAAACGGCCGGTAGGAACCGGCCCTACTTGATTTTTAATTTCGTGTATTGACATTTACGGTATTTTGTCGTAGATTTACGGTTAATGATCGTAATTTGGTGATGGAGAGAGATTTTGGAAAGCGGACGACTGACAAAAGCGGAAATGGCGATCATGGAGTTGCTGTGGGACACCGAGCAGCTGACGGCGCGACAAATCCGCGAAAAACTTTATGGCGACTCGGAAAAAGCGCAACACGGAACGGTGCAGCGGTTGCTGCAAAGCCTCGAAGAAAAAGGCTTTTTGACGCGCGATCGAAGCTTAGGAGTTCATCTATTTTCGGCGGTCGTCAGTCGTGAAGCTTACGGTGGATTGCAATTGGAATCGCTGGCCAAAAAGCTGACCGGTGGATCAATCGCACCGCTGCTCACTCATTTGCTCGAAGAAAAAAAGCTGGACAAGGCTGAGATCAAACGTCTTCGTAAATTGCTCGAGGAGCCGAAAAAACGTGGTTGATTTTTTGATCCAGGCAACATTGAGCAATTTTCTGGTGGCAGCCGTCATGGCCGCGGTCGCCTGGTTTGTGCAACGCCGCGTTCGTTCGGCTTCGTTGGCGAATCTGTTGTGGGCGCTGGTTTTGATCAAAATGGTGACTCCGCCGATTTTTGCACTTCCCGTATTCGAGGTGCCCCGCGTTTCAAGTGTGGATGAACAATCACATGATGCGGCGATTCCAGCGACGGTGACTGAAAACGTCGAAGGAAATCTGACTGCTGCTGCAGTTGTTGCCGGACAATCCGAGATTTTGACAAGCGATGGATCAGCCGCAGCCGACTCCAATCGATTCGTAGCTCAAGTGGCATTCATCGCGATTGCAGGATGGTTACTGGTGAGCGTTGCCATTTTTATAATCTCCGCTTTTCGCATTCTGCGTTTCCATTTTCTGCTGCGAGCAAACTCTCATTTGCATCCAAAATTGAGCCAGGGGCTCGCCGTGGATGTGGCTGGGCAATTTGGCATTCGGAGAGCTCCTGGCATCATCGTTTCGTTGGCCAACATCGCTCCATTTGTCTGGTGGATGTCCGGTCGTTCGGTGATTGTCATTTCTAAGCAAGCCACTGAAAAATTGAATCACCGAGATCTTCGTCTGATCATTACTCATGAAATGGCACATATCAAACGACGTGACCATTGGTTTCGTTGGTTGGAATGGATCGCGCTGATCGGCCACTGGTGGAACCCTGTTGTCTGGTGGGTCCGCCATCATTTGCGAGTTTCTGAAGAAGTGGCGTGCGACGATCTTGTGTTGGAAACTGCCGCCCCTGATGTACACCAATATGCAAACTCTCTGTTGAACATGGCAGAGTTGTTGGCCGCGCCGGCGATCCGTCCGCCAGTTGTGGCAAGCGCAATCAACAGTGGCGGAAATTTAGAGAAAAGGTTGAGAATGATGATCGCCAAAAAGAAATGGAAAGTGCCTTCTGCGTTGCGAATGGCAATCGTAGCCGTTGCAGTCTGTGTGTTCCCTTTGGGCATTGTCTATGCCCAGGATTTTGACGCCGTCGAGCGACGGTTGGGCAGTGCAGTCGAAGCGGGCGAGTTGTCGCTCGAACAAGCGAACCAGATGATGAAAGCGCTGCGGAGCGCACGCAAGGAACGTGAAACGGAATCGAAAGAGCGTCGGTACGCGCAATATGTTGATAAAATCGAGGCAGCATTGAAAGCCGGAAAAATATCAAAGGAAGAAGCTCGGGAAAAAATAATCGCAGCCAAACGCGAGTTTTTTGGCGTGGTTCGCGAAAAGATAGAGCCGAAGCGCGAATATCGCGAAAAACAATACAAAAAATATGTTGAAAAGCTTGAGGCTGCAGTCAAAGCCGGAAAAATTACGAAAGAAGAAGCTCGAAAAAAAATGATCGCAGGCCAGCGCGAGCTGTTTGGAGTTGTCCGCGAAAAGAAAGAACCGAGACGTGAATATCGCGAAAAAGAATCCAAAGAACGCCGTTACAAAGAATATGCTGAAAAGATCGAGGCGGCAATAAAGGCCGGAAAATTATCGAAAGAGGAAGCTCGAAAAAAATTGATCGCGGGACAGCGGGAGTTGTTTGGAATCGCAGGTGAGCGAAAAGAAAGAACCAAAAGCGAATACCGAGAAATGGAAGCTCGGGAACGCCGTTACAAAGAAATAGTTCAAGAAATTGAAGAAGGCGTGAAAGATGGAAAAATTTCGGAGTCGCGCGCCAAACGAATTCTGCTCGCGAAACGACGTGAGTTGTTTGGGTTTATCGGCGAAAAGAAAGAACCGAGAGCCGAAAATCGTGATAAGGGATCCAACGAGCGCCGCTACAAGGAATTAGCTGGAAAGATTGAGGCGGCAGTGAGGTCCGGGAAACTGACCAAAGAGGAAGCGCGGAGAAAATTGATTGCAGGACAGCGTGAGTTATTTGGATTTGTCGGTGAAAAGAAAGAACCGAGACGTGAAAAACGTGAAATGGAATCCAGAGAACGTCGCTATAAAGAAATCGTCAACGAAATCGAGGCGGCGGTGAAAGCTGGAAAAATGTCAAAAGAAGAAGCTGTGAAAAAACTGAGGTCGATGCGTCGGGAATTCTTTGGCGATAGAGATCGATAGGTTTTGTTGATGACGCTTGGGTTGAACCCAAGGAGTTGTTGTGACGATAGCAAGACTCGCCAGTGATGGCGAGTCTTTTTTGTTGCCGGAATGTGGGGAAAAGGTCTCACGCGGAGACGCAGAGGCGCGGAGGAAAACTGGAGGCGAGAGCTATCGTGAGCGGCAAGGCGCTAGCCGCCGGTACGAAACACGGTACGTGCGGTAGCCCATTACCGGCGGCTAGTGGCATGCCGCCCACAGGATTTGGCTCGCGGCTCGGCAGGAGCCTCGCCCTCCCGAGCCTCGTCCTTCCACTAAGTTTTGTTTTGTTGGCGTGATTGGCAAATGATCCAGATAAGTACGATGGTGGAAATCCACTGTGCGGTGCTGGTCCAAAGGTAGATGCGATGCAGTTTGTAGAAGTGCGCGGGTTGGTCGATCGAGAAATTGCTTTCGTCCAACAATTCGTCCATCGATGGATGCAACAAAACTAACGCAGTCAAGCAAACACCGTAAATCGCGCAACAGCCGAAGTAGATTCGGTTTTCCCAAAGGCGCCGCATCGACCGCGCGGCGAAGCCTTCCCAGATCAAAGCGGCCAAAGTCAATGCGCTGGCGGCGTTAATCATGTGTGTCACTCGTCTTGTGATAAACCCTTGAGCCGTTGCGTCAAACACATCGCCACCAATGGGCACGACCACGGCGGCGTAGAAAGTGAATCCGCCGAACGAAAATGCCAGCAACATCAACAGGAGGAATAGGCGAAACCTTCCGGAGCCAATTTTCGTGAAACGCGAAGACATAGAAATACAAAAAGCTCTGTGTGACGTTGGGGACAGGATTTACATGATTAACAGGATGGGCGTTGCTGTAAACCGAGCAAGTGATGTAGTGCGAGCCTTCGGGAGGGCGAGGCTCCTGCCGAGCCGTATTGAGACAAACTCCTGCCTAAGGAAAAGCCACCAGCGTGTGGCAAGGCCGCCGGTTTGTTATCGCTTTGTACCGGCGGCTAGTGCTACAAACGCTAATTATTGTTCCATGGGAGCTGAAGTCTTCCTAGTTCAACAACTCCTTACCCAGTCGTGCGGAAATGCTTGCATTTCAACCATGGTTTTTTCTTCGTCTAGCGTTGAGTGATTCGCGGGTCAATTGAAGTTGGGAAGTATTGCAAACAAACTCATACGTTAAACTGCGCAAGAATCGATCCTGGTGGAACACCAATTAGCGTTTGTAGCACTAGCGCCTTGCCGCTCACAGGATTTGGCTCGCGGTTCGGCAGGAGTCTCGCCCCTGGTCTTGCGTAGGGCCGGTTCCCACCGGCCGTTTTGTTGGATTGGCCGGTGGGAACCGGCCCTACTTCCAGACTCGAAGCGCAAAAAAAAACCGCCTGATGGGTCCACATCAAGCGGTTTCACGTGCGAAAGACGGCGATTAATGACTGATCATGTCTATCGTGATTAGACGAGTTCCTTGCGGGAACCGATCAGCGTTCGAAGTCGTTCTGCCAGCAGGCTGGCGTCGAACGGCTTTTTGAATGTCTCATTGATCGCCGAGCGATCAAAACTGATTGGGTTGCCGTCATCGGGCAACAAAGCAATCAAAATCGTATTTCCAAAATCGGTATTTTTGCGAAGGTTTTGGCAGATTTGCAAAGCTTCAACTTTTCCGATAGAAAAATCGGTGATGATGCAATCTGGGTGGAAACTTTCGGCTTGGATACCAGCTTCAAATCCGCTTGCGGCGACAGCGACTTTGAAGGATTTTTCTGGTGGCAATTCACGCTTTAAATTCTCAATCAAAACTTGATCTTGAGCGACGATCAGGACTTTCGCCATGGCTTCGTCTTCGAGATCGCCCAAAGGCATCCCGTGCTCTTTCAAGAATTTGATCAGGTATTCGCGTGGAATTCGACGGTCTTGCGAACCAGGGATCCGGTAGCCTTTCAGGCGACCCGAATCAAACCATTTGCTGACCGTACGAGGAGCCACTTTACAGATCTTTGCGACCTGTCCAGTTGTGAACACCTTCATTACAGGTTCTCCATACTACACGTTGACTCGTCTTTCGCTACACAAAGTGTCAACTTTGCGTAACAGTCATCCCAAGTCTTGATTTGAGATTCGGCATTGGACCGTAATACCGTCGAAAACAAATTCAGTATCTCAATCAAAGTTTCTGGATCGGGATAACACTCAAGGTATTATTGATGTTGCAAAGTGCATGACACTTGCAACTGCTTTAAACGACATCGGCATCATGGTGAAATCAGATCGAATAAAATCGTTAGTATGCGGTGAGAACGAAAATTCGCTCCATTACAAACGATAGGTTTGACCTAAATTACCAATCAATCGGCGAGAGTCGCCCGGAGAGATTTTGCGAAACAGAAATGGGTCGATCTGTCTACGAAGCCCGCGAATAACCGCGAACTTGCTACTTTCCCCCCTTAGCGATGATCCCGTTCATGCAGCATGCCAGTGCGAATGAAAAGGTTCATCACCTGACATTTATTTTCGTTTAAAATGCTGGTAGGACTTTAGGATGATTTGCGAATCGTAACGGCAGAAGTTGTTAATTCAGTAACAACGTTGGTTTTCAAAATAATTTTCAAGCCGAATAAGCACTTCTTTGGCATGGAAACGACTACTCAAAACTTTCCGCTAGCAGCGAATGTGCTATTTTTCGCCAGTAGCATCGGCGATTTCTGTAACGGGTGACTCAGGGAGGGCGAGGCTCCCGCCGAGCCGTATAGGACTCTCATCCATGGCAAAGCCACCTGTGAGCGGCAAGGCGCTAGTGTCACGAACGTTAAATACTGGCCCACCAGAGCGAAAGTCTTCCTAGTTCAACAACTCCATTACCCAGTCGTGCCGAAATGCTTGCATTTCAACCATGGTTTTGCTTCGCCTAGCGATGAGTGATTCGCGAGTCAATTGAAATTGGGAAGTATCACAAACAAACTCATACGTTAAACTGCGCAAGAATCGATCCTGGTGGCACAGCAATTAACGTTCGTGACACTAGCCGCCGGTTTATTGGCGCTTCGAACCGGCGGCTAGCGCCTTGCCGCTCATGGGATTAGGCTCCCGCCGAGCCAACGGAGGCTGAAGTAGGACCGGTTCCCACCGGCCGTTTTTTATCGGATTGGCCGGTAGGAACCGGCCCTACAATTAACTCGCTACGACCTTCTTCAACAATTTCCCGTCGCGGAATGTTTGGACGGGACGACCGGAACGGGTGTTGAGGATCGAATCGGGGGCGATGCCGATTTGATTCAATATGGTCGCGTTCACGTCGGTGGGCGAACAAGGATCCGTTGCTGGTTCCATTCCATTTTTGTCGGTCGATCCGTAGACAAACCCTTTTTTGAATCCACCGCCAGCAACCAGAACACTCATCGACCGTGCCCAGTGGTCTCGACCACCACTGCCATTAATATTGGGTGTTCGATTGAATTCCCCAACGCAATAGACGATCGTTTCATCCAACAGCCCGTTCGCTTTCAAATCTGCAATCAATGTGCCAAGTGCAATATCCAGTTGCGGCAGAAGATTATTGCGAAGTGCGTTGAAATTGTTGGAATGCGTATCCCAGCCCGAGATACCGATAGTGACAAACCGAACTCCCGCTTGAATGAGTCGGCGTGCTGCCAACGCACTGCGTCCCAGTCTGCCGAATCCAAATTGGTCGCGAACTTTCTTCGGTTCCTTGTTTAAATCCAAAGCATCACGTGTTTTACCAGTGCTGAGAATATCGACCGCTTGCTGCTGGAATTTGCTCATTTCCGAAGCCCGCGGTGTTTTGTCGAATCGTTTAAAGCCAACTTCCAGCTTTTTCAACAGTTGATTGCGGCGATTCAAATCGTCCACCGTAAAACCGTTCGGCAAATTGAATTGGTTGGATGGGGGAGTCGATCGTCGATAAAGTGGTCCCGAGGAAAAAGTGTCGACGACAAACGGATTATAAGATGAACCGAGGTAACCCGCTTTGCCAATGTTCATGCCGCTGAGATCCATGTAGACCGGAACACCGCGTCCACTGGTTTTCTTGTTAGCGACAATGGCCCCCACCGCCGGATATTTTAAAGCGGGGTTGATGGGGTTTCCTGTCATCACGTACTCCGTGCCTTGTCCATGTTCGGCAACGGTGTGCGTCAAGGACCGGATCAAAGAGCATTGGTCCATTTGTTTGGCGACGCGCGGCAAGTGCTCACTAATTTGAACACCATCGGCCGCCGTGTCGATGGGTTTGAACTCGCCGCGAATCCCTTTCACCGCATTGGGTTTGAGGTCCCACATATCGATCGTTGACGGTCCACCGGCCAGCCAAATCATGATAATGTTTTTGGCTTTTTTGGTACGGGACGTCGGCGATGTCACTTCCCGAGCCAATGCGTCGTTGGCCAAAATCGTCGGCAGCCCCAGACCCATTAGCGAAAGCGCTCCCACGTGCATAAAGTCACGACGATGAAAATTTTCGCAATCAGATTTTTTAAGGTTCATGGTAGATCCTTCGTAAACGATTGATTAGTGGTTGGTCAGGAATTCACGTGTGTTCAATAACGCCCAGACGAGATCATCAAAAGCAGTATCGCGTTTGGCGGCTCGTTTGAGATGTTCGAGTGCAATTTGTTTTTCTTTTGCTGTTGGTTTGCGACTTAAAAATTGCAAGTAAAGTCGAGTCACGAGTTGCCCGTCATCGAGCTTGAGGAATTTTTTGCGGAGCGGGGATTCGGCGATTTTTTCGTGAATCGCCTGGTCATTGGTCAAGAACGTAAATTGGCGCAAATCGCTTTCCGTTCGACGATCACAATCACACAACGATTCGCGTTTTCCTCGACCGAGAATCTGTAAAATGCGACCTGCGTGTCCGGTGAGTTTGTTGCCGCCAATTTCAATTGCCAACGAATTTTTTCGCGTCGCTTGTCCAAAATTCTGGCGGGTAGCCAGCGCTTTGTTGATCGTGTCCAGAGCGACCTCGGCTAACAGAGGGCGAACGTACTGCCGCGAGAAATTTCGGTTGTCGGTTAAATTGGATTGATTGGGTGTTGAAGTTCGTTGATACGTCTCGGACATCAAAATTTGTTTTTCCAGTTTGCGAATATCAAATTTGCTGTCGTAGAAAGCCAGGGCAAGTTTATCCAGCAACTCCGGATGCGATGGTGGGTTGGCCATCGAAAAATCATCGACCGGGTTGACGAATCCGGCACCGAAATAAACGGCCCAAACTCGATTGACAAAGTTGCGAGAAAAATAGGGGTTGTCCGCTCGCACAAGCCAATCAAAAAATTGTTGCCGCATGTCTTGCGAAGGATCAAATTCGGCGCTTTCAAAAGCCCGCGGAGCAACCTTGGCACCTTTTTCGGATCCTGGAATTTCCCGACGGTGCAATTCGCTGACAAAAACTTCACGCAAACGAGGCAGTGGTTGCGTTGGTTTACCTTGTTTTTTAGCTGCCCGGCGGATGTCTAATTCGTTAAATAACGCTTTGTTCAGTTCGGTCGAGCTGCCATAGTTAACGCGGGAAAAGATATTGGCAAACGCGGCGTAGTCGTTTTGTGTCCAGCGGTCAAACGGGTGTTTGTGGCATTGGGCGCAGTTGAGTCGAACCCCCGTGAACGCGACAGCCGTCAGTTCCGACATTTCCTTGAGCGGCAATTTGCCGTTGTCTGTATTGCGTCGCCAATACAAATCAAGTGTTTCGCGGCTAGCGTAGTCAGTATCAAATGTTTTGTCCGCCGTGCGAATGATTTTTTCTTCGGTCTTGATCCAATCGGAAACCGCTTGTTTCTGGCGGCTGGTCGCCGTCAAAATTCCACGGACGATTTCTGAATACGAAATGTTTTTTTCAAATCGGTGGCGAAACCAATCATGCCACATTTGGGCACGACGGAATTTCATTTTGTCGCCTTCGCCCATGGCATCGACATCGCATTTTGTAATGTCGCACATTCGTGTTGCCCACAGTGCGGCGTGCATCGGGTGAGCCAGTAATTCGTCAATCTTCTTTTCGCGTTTATTGGGCGATTGATCATTGCAAAACGCGAGAACTTGCTCGGGTGTCGGGATCGTTCCAATCGTGTCTAACATGACACGACGTAAAAATTCCGCGTCCGAAGATCGGGGTGACGGCTGGAGATTGAGTTGGACAAGTTTTCGGTTGATCAGTTTGTCGATCAGGTTGTTAGCCGAGGCAATGTCGGCCGTTGACTTAAGTGGCGGAAACGGAACAAGTGTACTGACCGAAGCGAAACCGTTGCGATAAGAAACAACGATCGACGTATCGCCATTTCTGGCGGCGGAAACGGCGCCTGATTTGCTGACTTTGGCAATACCGTCGTCGCGACTTGAGAATTGACTGAGGTGGGTGACGTCGGTCGAAGTGCCATCGGCGAATTCGGCAACGACGGTCAATTTTCGCTGTTCTATTTTCTTCGCCCGATCATTGAATTTTGCAAATACGATTTGTCGGGGTTGGATGGTCAATTTTTTGACAACACCTGAATCTTTTTTCCAATTCGCTCCTTGGGCGATCCATGATTTGATCGTTCGGTACTCGGCGGAGTCCTCTTTGATCAAAACACCGCCTTCGTGTTCTTCGGCACCGGTCGGTTTGAGCAACATCAGGCTGTCGGCTGGATCGTCGGTGTCGACACGCGACAGCAGACTTTTGTAATCCATCTTGGCCGAGTAACCAAACAGACTGAATTGCATACCGCCCTTGCCGCCAAACGCACCGTGACAGGCAGCCGAGTTGCAGCCTAACCGGCCTAGCAGTGGAGCGACGTGTCGCTCGAAATCGATCTTGGCGGCCGCCGATTTGGTAACTGCTGTCTGCTGCGCGGAACTCATCGAGATCGTTGCACTCGATAGGAGCATTGCCAACCACACGATTTGTCCGAATTTTACCAGCGTTTTCGACATGTTCGAATTCCTGTTGGGATTTTGGAACTGCGAAATTTTTTGGAGTAACAATTTGTAACCTTTCGGCTTATTATCCTCTCCCGGCGGGGAGAGGAAACGCCGGGCGCTCATTACGGAAAGAGCGCCGTGTTGTTTATTTGTCTTTTTTCATTTTGGCTGAATCGGCCTCAGGTCTTACTTTTGCAGGCGTCATCACGATGGTGATTTCTTTCTCCGCCGCTTCCTTGAGTTGGAATTTTTTGCGTTCGCTTTTGAAACCTTTCTTTTCTGCAAACACTTCGAAATCCCGACCGGGCGCCAATGATGATGAACGGAATTTTCCATCGGTTTGTTTTTCAAAATAAACGTGTGTTTTGACTCCGACCAATCGAGGATCGGGTGGAGATTCGCCTTCGTAAACAAGTCCTACGGCTGCGCCCTTAACAGGTTTGCCGTTTTCATCAACGACATTGACTTGCAGGATCGGTGCTACGTAGCGAATGACTTTCACATCCAACATATCCGACTCAATTTTGTCATACTCAAACGATCGTTCAGTCGTTGGCTTTTTACCGGGGCCGAGTTGTATCAGCAGCGCTGAGTGTTCGCTGGTTGCGAACGTCAGTCGTGCCCGTTCGATTCCGTGAGGGATCATCAACTCGAATGAACCAGTATCTTTTCCTTTGCGAGACCGCATCCAGGCCAATTGTCCGTCAAACGTGCCGAGGACATCAGGCAAATGGATGGCTCGCTTGTTGCCTTTGGAATCGTAGCCCTGTCCGCGAATATAAATATGCGGGACGGCTTGAATTACGATGGGTTTGTCAGCAGTCGCTTCGGTAATTTCCATCACTTGGCGGACAAACACGGCTGGAGGTGGATCATCTTTGAAATTGGCGTACTCTTTTTTCTCCAATGCACCTGTCGCTTTGGTTTGCACTTGAATCGTGTATTCTCCCGCATCGAGAACGCGAGTCTTAAATTTTCCGCCAGAATCTGTTTTGCTCGAACGAGTCATTCCTTGTCGAGTAATATTGACCCACAAATTGTCCAGTGGTTTTCCTCGTGCATCGAGGACTTTACCCGAAACGGAAAACCCGTCAGACAATTCGATATCGCCTAAATCGCCGCGTTTGCCGCCGATGTCTTTGGCGTACATGCAGTGGTTTTTAGGAACGACGGTGAAGCGGGCGATACCTTCTTTGGTGACGACGGCTTCGAACCGACCGTTGGCATCTGATGTTGTTTTGCTGTAACTGAATCTCGAAAAATCTCGCGAATTGGCGGTCCCAGGGCCTTCGGAATTGACGCGAATGGCGGCACCGGCGACGGGATCACCGGCTTTGTCTACCAAGCGTGCCGATATTTTTGTACCGGGCGTCATTTTCAAACTCGTAAACCATGGTTTGTCACCGAGCTTGAGATTTTTTTTAATCATCGAATAACTGTAGCTGCCGCAATGTCGCGGAGCATAAGTTTTGTCTTTGTGTTTCACGTCAACCAGAATATAGAGATAGCGATCGTTCAACTGTTCGACCGGGATTTTGAAACTGTACTCGCCGCGTTCATTGGTGAGCGATTCAGTTTTTCCAAGTTCGGTCCAGGTTTTCGAACTCATGCGTCTGATGACGACAATCGCGTTTTTGACAGGTTTCCCTGTTCCCGCATCGAGGACTTTGCCCGTGTGAGTGACGGGTTTGGTCGCTTTTGGTTTGTCCGTTTTTTTCTTGTCGTCTTGTTGGGCTAAATTGGACTCTGCGGGTGTCGGGCTAAGAGCAGCCGCAGATGTCAATTGAATTGAAATCATCAATACGGCCGCTGCAACTAAAGCAATACTGAATGCACCCACGACACGTTTTCGACTCATGGCTGCGATGGGAAAGTGGCGATTAAGCAACATGTCGATTCTCCTAAACAAGTTTGACTTGGTTCCGGCCATGGTCAAAGCGCCGGTCATGGTTGTATTTTGTTGGTTTGCAAGAGTTAAAAGTGTTTCTGCATAATCCGTTCGGTCTTGGTAAACGGTTGCTGCGTCATCGGCAATCAAATCCTGATTGACTCGCAACTCACGACGGAGAATCCAAAAACAGGGTTGGAACCACAGCAACGTTTGACACAAACTCAACGAGTACCAGGTCAGCAAATCGTTTTGTTCGATATGCTTCCACTCGTGTCGCAGTGCTTGCTTGACTTGCTGTTTGTCGGCCGTTTCCAACATCTTGAGGGGCAAAACGATCGTTGGCCGAATGATTCCTGTGGCGATCGGAATTCGTATCTGATCGGAAACCACGATGCTGACTCGGTGTTCCGTCGCAAATTGTTCTAGCGTGACGAATGTTTTAATCTGGCGAGATTCATCAAGCGATTTGGCGGTTTGAACCAGGTTTCTGGTACACCAAAACCCGAACAACAGCCACACGCATTGAAACAGGCAGCCTGTCAGAAACAGGAAAATGACAACTTGCTGCAACGAAGGCCAGGCAATTCCGGCCGATTGCGATTTCGTATTTGTCGACAGAGACAACGGTTGTTTCTGGCTTGACGGAATCGTCGGTTTGTTAGCAGCAACATCTTTTTCTAGTTTTTTTACAGGCGATCTTAAATCCTTGTTTTGCGGCAACACGGGAACAACCGTTTTCTGCGCCCGATCATCAGCCGGTTTCCAGTCGCTCGGTTCCGAATCCCAAATCATCGAAGGCATTTCACGATGATGTTCGACCACCGGAGTAGTGGATGGGTTTTCGGGGAGTATGGCAAGGTTCAGCGTGGGTTTCCAATTGCTGACACTCAGCAATGTTACCGCAAACAATGTTATCAGCGTGATTTGAATGAGCCGGATTTTTTCGACCGGCTGTTTAAAAAATCGGAGCGTTAACCAGCCGATGCCCAGCAGCACGAAACTCAAAATTGCGAACCGGATCAACAAAACAAAAATCGAGTCGAAGGTCAGCATTTACTTTCCCTCCTCTTTTTCTTTGGACTTGCGGGCCTTGGCAATCATTTTTTCCAGCGTGCGCATTTCCTCAGCGGAAACTTTTTCCGACGACAACATGCTCAACACAAATTTGTCTCTCGCGCCATCAAAGACTTTGTCAATAAAGCGATTGGTGGCGTTTTCCAGCGTATAAATCGGGCGATAGAAATCGGTGCGGCCTTCGGAACGCTTTTCCACCAGACCTTTGGTGCACATGATTCGGAGCAATGTTTGAACGGTTGTGAATGCACATTCACCGTTGGGGCAAAACGCGGTGTGGATGTCGCGAACTTTCCCTTCGCCCAGCTCCCAGAGCACTTTGAGCAAGTCGAGTTCGCGTTCGCTCGGAACAATGGATTTGTTCATGTTGAGGTACTTGTGGTTGCAAAACTCTTGTTTTTAGGACATTTTTGATGCAACTAAACTAATAAGTTAGTTGATAATCCAAATCGTACAGGTGACCGGAGACGTTGTCAACAAAACTTTTTCAAGAAAATCAAAATTTGATGTCACGACTGTTTTGTGGGTTTGTATAGCTCCAAACGGCGATCAGTTTTTAGCCGCAATTCATTGATTTTTATGAAAAGGGAACAGTCGTGGAGATTCTTTTTTCGCCAGAAAACTGGCAAACGACAGATTGGGTACTGGCGATCACGTTACTCGTGCTGGTCGTCTGGATGTTGCAGATGTTGTTCGTTTACTGGCGTCGTCGGCAAACGAATTTAACACCCGTCGACGTGCCATCAAAAAATAACGACGCTCAACCGGATTTCCTGCATATCGACAAAAAAGCCAGAAACGAAGCGTTGAAGCGTGGCGATCGATTCGCAGCCAAGATTGTTCGAGAACAACGATCGGTAGAACAGCGCGTTTCGAAATGGGCCAGCCTGTGCTTGGGCAGTGTCAGCATTATTCTCACGGTCATTTCGATCATCATTTTGATCGCCCGTTGAATTTAAACATAAAAACACCAACCAAAATTTATACGACAAGGAATTCAAAAATGGCATCTAAAACACTTTCACTGAGTCATCCCGAACTGTTGGCTGAGTATGTCCCGGAATCAGAGTTCAAAGCGTTTTTTGAGAAACGACTTGCCACGCCGCCGGATCATATGGCGATGCTGATTCGCAATGGCGAGATTGTGGACACTTACAAAGGCGCGCATTTCTCGGTTGGCGGAATTGTCAAACGATTGAAATCGCTGGTTGTAGGTTCGAGCCATATTTCGATTTTGTTGGCCGATCTCAAACCATTTTCGTTGCAGTCCAATTTTAGTGCGATCACCAAAGACAATGTTGAAATCCGCGCTACCGCAACATTCGAGCTTCAAGTGAACCCAGACAAACCCGCGAATGTAATGGGATTGGTCAACACCAGCGGTTACTTGACCCACGACGAAGTTTTAAAACGGTTCAAACCGCATTTGACAGATCGAGTCATCGAAGCGGCGGTTCGGCGAGTCGATGCGGGCTCGTTGCGAGGCGAACGCGGGCTGCAAGATCATATTCAAGCCGAGATCATGCGAGAAATCCAACGCGTGGCCGGCGATCTCGGCTTGATCGTTCGAGCGGTCTCGTTGGAATGGGCACTGAACGCAACAGAAAAAGCGGCGCTCGAAAAAGCGACTCTTGATCGAGAACAAATTCGATTGGATAACGAATTGGAATACCTGCGTCGCAAATTCGAACGCGGTACGGAAAGTACAAAGTTCAAAATCGCGGCGGATTTCGAAGTTGCAAAATTCGGAGCGTTGACGGACAACGAGTTTGAAAAACTCATTTTTGATCAGGAAGTTCAATTTACGGACGCCCGCCAAGATGTCGAGCGACGTCGCGAGTTGGAAGCGATCGAACACCAGTTGCAGGTGATGCGTGAACAACGCATCGGACGTTTTGAAAACAAAATTGCGGAACTGGATCATGCGGTCGATATGGCAAAACGCAAGCAACAGATTTCCAAGCTGCATCAGGACTTGGATCGTCTCCAACAGATTCACTTGGCCGAGATGAAAAAACTCAAAGCGTTCACCGATTTGGAAATCCGCAAACGCAGCGAGTTTCTGGAACTTGAGTTGACCCAACGCACTCAGCAACAACAGCTCGCCCATCTCAAAGCGATTCGAGCACTGGAAAACGCGGACGATGATGCTGATGAAAAACGCAGAAACACCAGAAAACAGGTCGATGCAAAAATCGAAGCGGATCGTGTTCGAGCCGAGACTGAGGCGCGTGTTGCCCAGTTGAAAGCGGGTGCCAACATGACGCCTGAACAGATTCTGGCCATCAACGCAGGCCTTTCCGCCGACGTAGCGAATGTCCTCGTAGAACAGGCTCGAGCCAACGCCAACGGCAGCGAACAAGTCATGTCGGTAATGCGAGAAATGGTTGCTCAAGCGTCCGATGCCCGTGTCGATTCCGAGCGGCAGGCGAGAGAGATGTTTCGAATGGGGATGGAAGGAACCGTTGGTGTGGCTCAAGGAGCTGGACCCGGTTCAGGGAATTCCAACTCGCCAACCTCCGCGGAACAACAAACCGTTGAATGCCATCAATGCGGTCGTGAAAACAACATCACCAACCGTTGTTGCATCGGCTGTGGCAAACAATTGCGAACTTGATGCGGATGATTGACGGAGAACGACGATGTTTTCAATCACGAAATCGACAGAAAGTGCAAACAGCAAAAATGCTGCAAAACCTTGCTGTTATCGGGCAAGTTGTCACGCTGACGCAGGGTTTTGCAGCGACTGCGGCGATCCTTTGGTTCGCTGTGCGGCTTTCGACGAATGCGGCGGATTGCTGGACGACGACGGGTGCTGTTCCGTCTGCTTTTCTCCCGAATTGGTTTTGGCCACGCAACAATTCCGACAAGCCCGCGTTGGTGATTCCGTTCAAATTCCGTTGAAACTGCTCAATCATTCTGCGGTCGGTCGCCCGGTTTTTGTTCGCGGTGTCTGGACTCGAGAATCCGGTGGACCATGGATCGAGGCCGAGTTGGCTTGGCAACGCGTCGAGGCCGGTCAGGCGCGTGAATTGGTTGTCAGTGCCGAGTCAATTGCCAAATCGGGAAATCACGTTGTCGACATCGTGATTGCGATCGAATCGCGTTGGCAGTGGAGGACCGAGACATTTGCCTTCAGTTCCAGTATCCGAATCGACATTGCCGACAAAAAAGGTGACGTCATCGTGAACCAAAACATTTCGACATCGGCCGCCGGAAACCAAACCGGCGTCACCATTTCCAGCCCCGTCAAAATTTACAACGACGACAACTCGGCGAGTCAGACCGATGGAGTCGTGGAAATCCAACCTTTGGTGCGGGCAACGGTTTACGATCAGGTATTTGGATTTCGTGGAACATCCAATGATTTCCGTGTCAAACGAAATGCTGTTTTTAGCTGGTCCGGTTTTTCAAAAACACAAACGCCAGCCGCGAGCGCTATCGTTACGCATGATGGGTTGTTGAGATTTGGTCGTTCTCGCACCAAAAGGCAGGGTGGGGAAGGCGATGTTCGAATTCTGGTAAATCGAAACGATGGCGAAGTCGACGTTGAACTTTCGCAAGCAATTTCGCGAGAACATTTTTATTTGTTCATCCAAAATAATCGTCTTCAATTGCGAGTCGTTTCGCCTCACGGTGTGACAGTCGATGGAAAGACGATTGAATCGGGCCAAGTTTGCAGCTTGAAAAACGGAAGCAAAATACATCCGCTTCCATCACATCCAAGCCGTTTGGAGCTTACGACTTCGTTTGAAATCGAGCACGGAAACGTGGTGAAAGTCGTAGTTTCGAAAACACAGTAGGGCCAGTTCCCACCGGCCAATCAAACAAAACGGCCGGTGGGAACCGGCCCTACTCACGCATATACCCTCAAAAAATTCTGGAATTCACGGTCACAGCCTTCCGTGTGCCTGGTATTGGCTTGGAACAAAAAGGAATCGCGCAAACAGGATTTTTTCAATGACCACTCGAGAACAAACCAAAATCTGCGGCCAATGCGGAACAAAAAGTCCTCAAGATGCCGATTTTTGCCCGCAATGTGGGGCCGCTGTCGCCAGCGAAAATAACACTTCATCGTCAAATGAAATGCTGCAGACCATCGGATCGTTGAACACGATCAATCCGGCTGCGGTCAATTCATCCGATGCCGCCGAACAAGAAACGCTTCGCCCGGGAACACAATTTGCCAATCGTTACGAAATCATTGAAAAAATTGGCGCTGGCGGAATGGGATTGGTTTACAAAGCACTCGACCAAGTCACCAATAAAACGATCGCCCTCAAACTCATCCACCCTCGACACGCAGCCAGCGACGCCGATTTGGAACGGCTTCGTGAAGAAGGAATTACGGCGCGCGATATTCGTCACAAGCATGTTGTCGCTGTGTATGACGTGGGTCAGAACGGAAACCAACCTTACATCACTATGGAATACCTGCCAGGTCGCTCGTTGCGTGATTGGATTTCACATTGGCAACATGGGGGAATGAACATTCCGGTGGCGGACATCACAAAAGCGATCGCACAAATACTGAGCGGTCTGAACGCGGCTCACGAAGCTGGTGTCGTCCATCGCGATTTGAAACCTGAAAACATCATGTTGGTTGATGAGACACAGGAGAATTTTGCTGTAAAAATCTTGGACTTTGGAATCGCAAGAGCTTTGTCGAAACCGCCCCAAGTCAAAGATTTTTCTGGAACGATGGGTTACATGGCTCCTGAACAATCGTCAAACCCACACTTGGTTGGACCGCCTGCCGACATTTACGCTGTATCGGTCATGTTCTACGAATTGTTGGTCGGGATGCGGCCCCAAGGGCATTGGCAACCGCCATCGGGTTGTCGCCGCGACGTACCGCACGGTATCGATCAATTGATTGAACATGGGCTGAATATCTTGCCGCAAAATCGAATTCCGTCGGCAAACGTTTATCTCGACCAACTCCGGCGTCACGCCGGAAATTTGCTCCAACAGCCGCGCCCGAATAACAACCGAACGCCTCAAACGGCCGTGCAATCTCGCACCGGAAATCATTCAGAGGACAGCAAATCTCAATCTTCGATTTCATTGTTGTTAGTTGGTCTATTGGTTGCGGTGGTATTGGGACTTGGCGGGATTTTTTCAGTTTGTGTCTTCTCTGGATTACTTGTCGATCAATCGCAACTCACGGCACCGGCGGATGCAAACGAGATGGCTGGTACGTGGCGTTCCAGGTATGTCACGATGATTTTGTCGACTGACAACACGTATCGTGTCAGCGGCAGTGACGGGCGTTTCGAATCAGGTTATTGGTCGGTTGAACAAAGTGTTTTGTATTTGAACGCAGCTAACGGCAACCAAAGTTCGCATGAGATTTCTGGCGGAACTATCAAATTGAACTACGCAGGATATCTTGTTTCGCTTGAGAAATCGGATTGATCGACTCAATGGAAATTACTCGACGATAATATTCACCGGAAAAGGTCTCACGCAGAGACGCGGAGGCGCAGAGAAGAGGATGAATGATAAGTAGATTTGGTATCAAGTAAGATCTGATCAGACGAAAAGCTTACTGTTGGCTTGACCGAACACAACACCTCTGCGTCTCAGCGACTCCGCGTGCGATTTAATTCTTTAGCTATGACTTGCCACCAAATTTCTTATCCAACGAAACTAACGTTTTTTGTTTGGTGAAGATTTCTGCTTATCGAGTTTCAACGATCCGCAAACGGCCAGGTGATCGGATTGTTTGTATCCCTTGGACCCAAACACACTGTCGGTCACTACCTGGCATTTGATCGGCGAAAAATGTTTGCTGTAAAAGATGTAGTCGATTCGGCCGTCGCCACAAGTCAAACCGGGCTTGGCTTTCGCATCACGATGAACTGTTCGATAAAGATCGGTGTAGCCTGATTTCTCCAGGAAACGTGTCACGCGCCATCCCCCAGTTTCGTCAAAATGACTTCGCGTATTAAAGTCACCCAGAATGATCCGCGGTAATTTCTGATACGGCTCAAGTTTTTTTACGATGCCAGCGATTTCTTTGTAACGCATCGTTGTCATTTTTTTATTGTTTCCATCGCCCCAGGGATGAAGATGCAAGACAAAAACGACAAATCGGTTTCCCTGGGCTGTTTCCAACACGGCCATCGTACCGCCACGGTAAATCGGCACGTCGGGGTCAAACGCTTTGTGCTCTTTGGCGGCCATCGCGTTGAATACTTTTGATGAAATAATTTTGTGCTTGGTCAGTAACACCTGCGGCATGTAAAAACCGTTGATCGTGTGAGCTTTGGGTTTGTATTTTTGCTTTGGGTTTTGCCCCCCGTAAACGATGTTGTATCCCAATTTTTTGGCAATCTGTTCGTTGCGAGAACCATTCCAGGCTTCGTTCAATCCAACGATATCGGCGCCCGATTTCCGAATGATTTCAGCCAAAGCATCTACTCCAATTTGCCACATGTGGATGTTGTAACTGAGTACGGTCAATGTTTCCGACGAAGCCGATTTTTTCCGTTTGTCATCCTGCGCGTTCAACTTGGTCGAAACCGAGAAACTCAACATCAACGCAAAAACAAACAATAACCCCCGCACCATAGCAGGTTGAAGGTATATCAGAGAATTCGACTTTGACATTTTTTAAGCTTCCTTCGATGAGAATCACTTAGTCGTCATCGACGCCCAACGGTTGTTCAATCTGGGTATCATTTCACTTGAGTATAGCCATTTAAAAAGTTCTTTGCCTGCCTATCAGATCTCGTTTTGTTTATTCCTCCTTCACCCTCTTCTCTGCGCCTCCGCGTCTCTGCGTGATCCTATTTCAGATTTGCATCGACGTTAGTCCCAATTTCCAGTTTGGACATGTCTAGCTTTCGCGAATTTGGAAATAACTTTCGTAACGTCGGACGTCGATTTGGTTGTCAGCGACGGCATCTTTGACGGCACAGTGGTCTTCGTGAATGTGTGTGCAATCTGGAAATTTGCAAAGTCCCACATAGGGACGAATGTCGCGGAAAAACCCATCGACTTCTTCTGGCACAATGTCCCATAGCTGAAACTGTCGAATCCCGGGAGTGTCAATGATGTGGCCGCCCATGCTCAAACCGATCAATTGCGCTGACGTTGTTGTGTGTCGCCCTTTTTGATTATCGCTGCTGACTCGGCCGACGCGCAGATTGAGTCCCGGCTCGATCGCGTTGAGCAACGATGATTTACCGACACCGCTTTGACCACAAACGACACTGTCTTTTCCCCGCAGCAATTGTTGCAGATGGGCGATGCCAATATTTTTCGTTGCGGAAACAAACACCACTTGGTAACCAAGTTGACCCCATACTCCGGCGACCGGTTGCAAATCTGAGGGAGGCACCAGGTCTATTTTGTTTATGCAGATGATCGGTTGGATTTTTGATTTTTCAGCCGAAACCAAAAACCGGTCGACCAGATTGGGCTTGAGGCCTGGTTCGGCGGCGCTGGCCATGATCAAAATTTGATCGACGTTGGAAACGATCACGTGCTGACGCGAACGGCTGGTGCGACTGATAAAATTTCGACGGGGTTCGACGCTGGCGATCACGCCCTGGTCCTGATCGCCAATCGGTTCGAACATCACATCGTCACCGGCAACGACAACATTTTGTAAATCCGTCGCCAAAGATTTCAGCACACCGCGAATCGCACACGTATAGATTTTCCCAGATTCGTCTTTGACATCGGAATTTAGTCCGCGGACCGACAGCACTCGACCGCGGCGACAGACATCCGTATTGACCGCCAATTGAACTTGAAAAGCCGAGTCTTCACTTTCTGCTTCCGAGCCGACCACCGTTCGATGGCGGCGCAGCTGACTGCGTCCGGTCACACGTTCTCCGGACGACATATTTTCTAGCTCTTCGTCTTCCGCATTCTGTTGGTACTGGCGGGTCAAATCATGTTTGCGGACCCGTGTCTCATGTTTCTTGCGAAACTCAGCTCGGACTTTTTTATTCTTCTTTTTCTTTTTTTTGGCCATGCAAATTTGCGTTTAGCTCAACGTATGTTTTTTAGTAGGGCCGGTTCCCACCGGCCGATCCAATTCATGGCCGGTGGGAACCGGCCCTACTCGATTTTTGGGATATCGATACTGTTGTCTCATTATTTCTGAGGAGTTTGTTAAATAAAAGTTCGGACGCTTTGAGACCGCTGCCATCATCAACCACTAACTACCCTTTACCGTCAACTCACCCAACCGTCCATGACGCCGCGAAGTATTGATTTGTGATTATTCATCTGCCATCCATTATGTACGCAATTGCGATGGCTTCTCTGCCCTAGGTCCGATTTCTAAAATGTATTTGGAACGATCCTGTTTTGCGAGTCACTTGGAATCGCCAACGTTGATTTTGAGTGCCGCACCAAAAATTCAATACAACTGTTAAATCTTAACTTTTTTAATGCGAATCGATCTTTTTGAATTCATAAGACGATCTAAGATTGGAAGTAATAGAAGCAGATTTAGAAAAAAACGTCTCGATTTACTGTGACTGCTGAGCCCAAGATTATTCACCTGACGAGCGCACCCAACCAATCGGATATTCTTTTGGCGGGCTTGGGGAACGAAGTTGTGACGGTGAATTGTCTGGAGTCCGCCATCGACAAAATATCGACGGTCGATTGTTCGGCGATTTATGTCGACCCCGAAATTGTCAAACAGTCGGGTGCAACGCTTTTTAGTCAGCATCGCATATTGAATCAGATTCCCGACGGCGTGGCATTGCTCGATTGCGAGAACAAGATTTGCTGGGCAAACCAAAGGCTGATTAGTTGGTTCGAAAACCGAAAACTAGTCGGCCTTAATTTTTATGAAGCGATCGGCAAACCCGATATTCTGGGACCGTCACCCAGCCCGTGCACGATGGCGTTTGCCGGCAAGCGAATGTGCAAAAGCATGCTCACGTTTCCCGGGCCAAAGTATTTTGAATTGACGGCGATTCCATTGTTGGAAAACGGCTCCGAGGCGACGCACTTGGTGGCGACTTTGCGTGATGTCACCGAAGAGAAAAACGAACGCGACAAACTTCAAGCGTTGCATCGAGCGGGACTGGAATTGGCCGATCTGACTCCCGAAGAAATCTACGAAATGGATGTCGAAGAGCGAATCGAGTTGCTCAAGTCAAACATTTTGCATTACACACAACATTTGCTGAATTTCAATGTTGTTGAAATCCGGTTGCTGGAACAGCAGACCAACCGACTGGTTCCCCTGATTTCGGTGGGCATTGATTCCGAAGTCAGCAAACGACCGATTTATGCCGAAGCGCGCGGCAACGGAGTGACGGGATTTGTGGTCGCGACTGGCAAAAGTTATCTCTGTGAAGACACGAGCAACGATCCGTTATACCTGGACGGTTTGATCGGCGCTCGAAGTTCGTTGACCGTGCCGCTGATTTGCCACGACCAGGTGATTGGATCGTTCAACGTTGAAAGTCCCAATACCAGCGAATTTGATGAAAGCGATTTGCAGTTTTTAGAGATCTTTGCCCGGGATGTTGCTGTCGCGTTGAATTCGCTCGAATTGTTGGTGGCCCAACGAGCCAATACAGCCAAGCAAAGTATCGAAGCGATCTACAGTGCCGTTGCGTTGCCGATTGACGAAATACTCAACGATACCGTGCACGTCATCGAAGATTTTATGGGCCACAAACCGGATATCGCCAAACGTTTGCGCGGGATTCTGCAAAATGCACGCGTGATCAAACAAACGATCCAAAAAGTTGGAGCCAAGATCGCGCCGGAACATGAAAGCAAAAACCCCAACGAGCGGCCTTTGTTGCGGGGAAAACGGCTGTTGGTGATCGACAATGACGAAGAGGTCCGCAACAGCGCCCATTTGATCTTGGAAAAATATGGCTGCGAAGTGGAAACGGCCCACGAAGGCAGCGAGGCGATCCTGATGATTCGCAACTGCAGTCCCAGCGAGAATTATTCGGCAATCATTGCCGACATCCGCTTGCCTGATGTAAGCGGTTATGAATTCCTGTTGCAGTTGAAAGAAATCATGGATGATCCTCCATTGGTGCTGATGACGGGATTTGGCTACGATCCCGGGCACGCCATTGTCAAAGCTCGCAAAGCCGGGTTGCCACCCAACGCGATTCTCTACAAACCGTTCCGTCTCGATCAACTGCTGGAAACGGTCGAATCCATCGTTTCCAAAAAATGTGAATCCGACTAACGGATCTTAACCAGGACGGTTCTTAAAAAATGGTTTGGGATTGGCTGTTGTTTCCGATCATCATCTTGGGGCATGGGGGAACGTGGTGTGCCGTTTACAACTATACGCACGCGACCGCGATGGCGCGCAAGACGCGCAAAATCGTCGAAAAATTTATCTTGTTGTTCTTGTTCGTCGCATTTGTATTGATGTTCTATCGTCGGCTGCAAGGGTACGTCCTGGGAATCGCCGCATGGGAATTTTGGCCGCCGTTGTTTGTCTATGAAATCTACTGCCTGGCGTTTGGAGCAATTTGGACGGGATGGTGGGGCTGCCGAAAATTGTTATCGCGAAAGCCTGCTGAGTTGACAGGTCATACACGGGAAACGTTCAAAGTAAAAGCGGTTGATGGACCGCTACTTTGTACATGGGATGCACGGTTACTCGGAGCTATTCCAGGAAACCAGTCGACACAGATTTGTGTTGAAAAAAAACAACTGACGCTCGATACGCTGCCGCGGGAACTGGATTCGCTGGTCATCAGCCATCTGTCCGATTTACATTTTACCGGCAAACTTTCCAAACAGTTTTATTCCGAAATCACTCGGCTATCCAACGAGTCGAATCCAGACATCGTCGTGATCAGCGGCGACATTGTCGATGCCGAGCATTGTATCGAATGGATTGAACCGACATTGGGTCCGCTCACCGCAACATACAAAAAATATTTTGTTCTCGGCAATCATGATCGGCGTGTTTCGAATCCTGACAAAATTCGCGATGCGATGAAAGCGATTGGTTTCGAACCGGCGCCGGGTCGTTGGATACCAACGGAAATCAATGGTGCTGGTTTGTTTGTCGCTGGAAACGAACTGCCGTGGTTTTACGGTGCCGAAACGCTCAAAGTTTTTCAGCGCCAATCGGACAACGAATTTTCATTGTTGATCAGCCACTCGCCCGACCAATTTCAATTTGCCGTTGAACACCAGGTCGATTTAGTTTTGGCAGGTCACACCCACGGTGGGCAGATTCGGTTTCCAGTGATCGGGCCTGTCGTAGCTCCATCAAAGCATGGTGTGAAATACGCTTCGGGACTGTTCCGAAATCAAGACACCGTGATGCACGTATCTCGCGGGTTGGCAGGTGACGACATCATTCGCATCAATTGTCCGCCTGAACTGGCGATTCTGGAATTGAATGCCGGCAGTTAGACCCCGAGTGATTTCCAAAGCCGCTCAAATTCCTGCGAAAACTGGTGAATCAAGGTGCCGTCGTCGGTCACAACCAGATTTTCTTCGTTGTTGCGCGACGCACTAACCGTCCAATTGAAACTGCCCGTTAACAACTGTTTGGAGTCAAAAATGGCGAACTTGTGATGCATGTGAAATGACGTATGGTCCTTGCGAACTTCGATGCCGCGATTAGCCAATTGATCGACGTCCGAGCCCAGATCATTCGCTTTGTCGTTGTCCGAGATGATACGAATGCGAACCCCCCGTCGGTGTGCATCATAGATTTCATCTGAAATCCGATTGTCGGTGATCGTAAAGACACAAATCTGGATTGATTTTCTCGCCATTTTGATGTGGGTCTGAATTCTTCCCGAACAGTCGTCGTTGGGGCTGAACAGCACCGCTGATTTCGATTTTGACTGTTGGTCGGATTCTGTCAGCAAGATTTTTGTTAAATCTTCGAGCCATTGGACGACGGCTTTGGAATTTGAATCGATCAATTCGTCCCGGGCCAAATCGAAAGCTTCGCTGCGAACCAGCGGAAGTTTGCCGGTGCGTTTCCATTGTTCGACATACGGCCGCAGTGCTTTTTTTTCGCTACGACTGACTTTGTAATCCTCGAGTGTCTTTACAAGCATTTCACGAATATTACCGCTGGACATTTTTAATTCGCTCTTTTCGTTCCGATCTTCCGATAAATGAACTGTCATTAAATCTTGGCGGACACGCCTCGATTGGCAATAATAATAAGGGTAAACCATCCGCCTGCAATATTTACTGGAGCGGTCAACTGTCTGCTTTGCTGAATCGCCGAAATCTGTTTTTGTCCTTCGTCGCTTTGTTCATTTTGCGGTTTGCCATCGGGTACCATTTTTTTCACGAAGGCACGGTCAAGCGAACGGCCGGTGATTTTAATGCGAAATATTTTTTGTTAGCGGCCAAAGGCCCGTTGGCGGAGCATTTTCATTCGATCGTGGATGATCACGACGGCAAATTGCGATTGTGTTATAGCGAAAAAATCGACGAACAGGGCAATCGAAAAGCAACACTGGACCCTCAATTGACATTTCTGTTTTGGCGGCAATTTTTGAACGACGCCGACGAAAAATATAATTTTGGATCCGATGAATCTGTCCGCAAAATCGAAAAACGGCTTGGCGTGATCGCCGAAGAGTTGCGGCAGGCGCGAAATTCCGACCCGATTGACAATTCTGAAGTCGCCCGGCTGGAGTACGAAGAAAAAAGACTATTGGCCGATGTCATAGAAATGCGCGGTCAAGGTCAAGAGATCGCCGCTAACGACATTATTGATTCCTATGAAAAACGTCTCAGCGAATACTTGGAGTCGAACAAAGAAGAAATATTGGCGTATTTCGCGGGTGAAAAACGTGCAGAAGGATTTGATCGTGACGGCCCCAATCAAACCGACGTTTCCAACCGTGTCGAGTCGCTATTGGGACAAAAAAAAGCGATTCAATCCGACCGGCAAAAAAAAGCCACCGAATGGCTCACCGATATCGAAAATCTCTGGAACGGGCTGGAACACGATTTGAATCAATTAGCCAGTGCCGAGCAAAAGCGCGGTGGAACTGCCCAGTTGTACCGGCCATTCGATCCGCCCAATTCAAAACTTCGCATGATCAATCGAGTCGTTCCGTGGTTCGATACTATAATAGGTGTATTGTTGATGGTGGGATTGTTTACCCGGATCTCATCATTGCTGAGTGCAGGTTTTCTGGTTTCGGTTATTGCCACCCAGCCACCTTGGGTGCTCGGTGTGGAACCCACATTTTACCAGTGCATTGAATTAGCCGGGTTGCTCGTCGTGTTGGCGGCCTGCGCCGGACGATGCGGCGGCATCGATTACTTTATTCACAAACTTTGGCATTCCTACAGAAAAGAATCGGTTTCAGAAAATGGATATCACTCCTGAAGAACGTGAAGTTGGGCGAGAAAATTATCACAGCGCGGTAACGGCTTACGAAAAATTCCACCGACGCGACTTTCTGCGAAACACGATTGCCGGCGGTGCCGCGATCGCTGGCGGTTTGGGCGCGATGTATTTCAGTTACGCGCAGCCACAGCGTCCCGTTCGTGTTTGCGTGATCGGGACTGGCGACGAAGGTGGCGTGCTGATCGGTGCGTTGAATCCCAAATATGTCGACGTGGTCAGTATTTGCGACATTCGACCGTCGAGTATTCATCGCGCGTTTCACGGCGACTGGAGCACAGCAAATACTAGAAAACACCGACCCGGTTTGATGAAGGTTTACGGCTGGAAAACCGAAGACAAGGCGAAAGAGAAAGTCAAAATCTATTCGGACTACAAACAAGCCATTAGCGATCCGGCGGTCGAAGCGATCATTATCGCACTCCCACTTCATTTGCACGCTCCGGTTGCTGTCGAAGCGATGAAAAAAGGCAAGCATGTGATGTGTGAAAAATTGATGGCTCACAATGTTGCCCAGTGTAAATTGATGGCGCAAACCGCCGAAGCCGAGCGTACCGTGCTGTCGGTTGGACACCAGCGGCATTACAGCTTGCTCTATGACAACGCGGTCAAGTTGATTCAATGGGGTTTGCTCGGTCAAATCCACCATATTCGCGCTCAATGGCACCGAGGCAATTTGCCCGGCAAAGATACGTGGTGCCCAGCACTGCCTGGCGGCGAAGTGATTGTCGGTACGAACAAACGCATTGATAAAATTGCCGACGATATTGCCAAAATAAAGCAGGATTTAAAATCAGCAAAAGGTAGCCAGGTCGAACAGCTGCAAAAGAAATTGGCGCAGTGGGAACAGTTGGACCTCGACCAAACGGTTGACGCCGCCAAATACGGCTACGAAGAGATTGAGTTCGAAGGTCGAAAACGGACGGCGCTCGAGGAGTTGTTGCGATGGCGATTGTGGAATCGTACGGGCGGTGGATTGATGGCCGAACTGGGCAGTCACCAACTCGACGCGGCCAGTATTTTCATCTCGGCGCTCAGCGGAGATCCTAACAAAAAAGTGCATCCACTAAATGTTCATGCGGTTGGCGGACGCCATTTGTTCCCCAAAGATCGTGATGCCGAAGATCACGTTTACTGCATGTTTGAATTCCCGGGGCAAAAATATGATTACGATTTCCCCGTTGGTTATCGAGACGTGGTCAACCAAGTGCCTGATAAAAAGAAAGGGATTGAGTCGTTCCACAATGATGACGACAAAAAAATCGTGGTGACTTATTCGTCCATCAACGGCAATGGCTTTGGAGGATATGGCGAAGTTGTGATGGGCACGCGCGGAACTATCGTTCTCGAACGTGAGCGCGACGTGATGCTGTACAAGAAAGCCAGCAAATCGGCGAAGGCTGGCGTCAAAGTTGATAGAAAAGGCACGCCGACAATCGATACGACCGAAAGTGGCGATCCCGCTCCATCACAAAACGCGGCGGGCAGCGGTCCGGTCAGTCGTGGTTACAAAGAGGAAATCGAACACTGGGCATACTGTATTGAATCCAAAGACTGGAGTAATCAACCTCGCTGTAACGGCAAAGTCGCCCTGGGCGATGCGGTGATTGCGTTAGTCGCCAAACAGGCAATCGCTAACTCGCGAACTCCAGGCAAACACGGCTTTGTCGAATTCAAGCCCGAGTGGTTCGATTACAAAAACCCTGAAGTGCCAGAAGCGACCGACACGAATTCATCGGCTGCAATTATCGAACGCGAAAAACGCAACCTCGGCTTGGCCTAGTGTAGGGCCGGTTCCCACCGGCCAATCGAATGAACCGGCCGGTAGGAACCGGCCCTACTTGATGTGATTTTACGGGATAATCGCAAGTGCGAAGCGTACGCAAGGGTGCCACTGGCTCAGCCAGTGATTTGCGTATCAGCTCACGGTTTTTCATTCAATTGACCTACTTATCAAACACTATCCAAACACAGCACTGGCGAAGCCAGTGGCACCCGCAATTTTTTAATTCGCTTAAATGGGCTGGTTCCCAACGGCCAATCGAATGAACCGGCCGGTAGGAACCGGCCCTACGACTAACCGGCTTTGAGATTTCTCGAATGTTTGGACCACTGGATCCAATCCTCAACTTCTTTCAGATCTGGTGGATTGCCATCGCGAATGATAAATTTCGCTTCGCGCGTTTTTGTAAATTCATCGACCAGTGACAAAATCATTTGTGGCTCGGAATTGGCGACCTCTTCGGGCGATTCGAATCCGCAAGCGACCATGATTTGCGCGTCGTGGCCGGCAATTCCGGGAATTTGACAAGCCATCTTGGATTGTGTTTGCCAGGTTTGAATAACTTTCGGTTCAATGTGCCGGGTGTTCAATTGCTGGGCCACTTCGTCAGGGTTTGCACTGAGAAATTCTCCCACCGTTTTAATGCCAATGTCTTCGAATCTGGCGGCAGTTTTCGGGCCGATGGACGGCGCATCAACAATAGGATCCTGCAAGTCCAATCGGAACTGGGTCTTTTGGTTTTTGGTTTGCGTCTGCGATTTCTCACGAAGGGCTTTGCGGCGAGACTTTTGTTTTTTACGGGCGCCATCGTTAGACGGTGGTACATGTTTTGAGCCGACAGGAGAGATTGGTTTTTTGTCCAACTCGGTGATATCGACAATCAGCACTTCGGTCGCGTGTTGTTGGCGAACGGTTTTTTCATCTTTGGGCAGCGCCTGGACCACTTTGCCGGTTTTTTTATACTCCGTCGCGATTTTTTTAATGCGGCTGATGTTGGCAAATTGTGTAATCCCCTTGAAAGCCCAGGAAACCGGTGTCGTCAATTTGTAGAACCAGGCAAACGCCGTACTCGATTTTTGAGCTGGGACCGCTCCCGACTCGGCAATCGCACGTTCCAGTATTTTTGCAAAACCGACACTGGCAACGCCGAGCAGTTTGGCGGTTACGGTTTTGAGATGATCATCGAGTCCAGCCGGCGGGTTGTTTTTGCCGACATCGAAATTGTAGTGGTCGATGAACTCCTGGTAGTGCGAATGGGCCAACTCCGCGCCTTGGTGAATTGTCGCTTGCATCCACCCTCCACCTGTCGGAATGTTGACAGCGGGATAACCGGTCGTTGATTCCAATTTTTTGATCAGTTGATCAAACGATTTGTTGATACTCCACTCACACGCGCGATGAATGACACCTTCTTCTTCGGTCTGTCCCGTATGCAGCGGCATCAATGGGTCCATATAGTAGTGACTCAGTACTCCGGCGGAGTAAACTGCCGCACGCCAATCTTGTTTTTTGAGATCTTCGACCGTCAGCTCGTACCACTTTTGAGCTTGTTTGACTGCGCCGCCCCAATAATTCTCACTCACGTGAATGACATGGTTGCGAAAGTCTTTGAACTTGGTGTCGGGGTCCTTGGACCCTTCGAGAAACACTTCAAAGTAGCGGACGAATAAATTGAACCAATCTTCGTGATGGTCACATTTTAAATGCCGCAGGGAATTCATCACGAGTTTGTGATGTGTATTGCGACATTCATTGGCGACAATTTGATCGTAAAACGATGACTTGGACACGCGGGACTACCAAAAGCGATGAATTCAGCCGGACAAAACAGCTGTTCGTTAGCAAATTTTTGCCCGTCGAGTCAACAGCGACCGGGTCGAATTGCCCGCAATCCCTACGTTGAGCGTTAAAAAATGTATTCGCGGTTTGACGACTGCTATCGGCCCTGTGAATCGAAAACTGGCGCGACGAAAACCCTGTCGATCATGTTCATCCTGTCCAACGACACAAAAGAAGCACTTAGTTTCTTTTGCTTGCATCGTGGCCCGCTAACCGATATTCAATCAGTTCCTTCGACGGCGTTGCAAAAAGCTGGTAGCGAGAATGACCAGAACAATGCCGGCCGAAGCTGGCTCTGGAATTCCGGTGACCTGAAAATTACTGAGGACAACATCGTTGCCCACGTAGTTGACAGTGAATGTTCCAAAGCCATCGGTGGTTGCGATCGTATCGCCATCGGCGACACCATCAAACGTACCGGTCAAAGTTCCAGCGCTGAGAATCGTAAACGAATCCGAATTCAAGATGCTATTCTCAAAGCCATCGATCAACGTGATATTGAGATCGCCATCGAGCGACAAATCATCGAATGCGTTGACGAAGTCGTATTCAGTGCCTTGCAACGTACCTCCAAGTTCGATTTCCAACTGAGCCGTCGTCCCAAACTGGATGCTGCCGTCCAGGTTTAATTGTCCCGCACCAAATCCCGCTGAAATTTTCCCGTTGTTAATCAAACTGGTTTGTGTAAAGTCGTATTCACCCAGCCCCGACAATTCACCGCCGGTTTCATTGGTAAACGAGGAGCCGAGAAACTCGACAATTGAACCAGACTGGCGGCTGACGATCAATCCGTTGTTGGAGTGGTTGTTGCCAGCCTGACCGATTTCCGTATTGAGCCCTTCGGCAACAATATCAATTTTGCCGTTGTTGACTAACGCGGCAGACAATCGGCGAAACGTCGCTGACGAGATCGACGTCCCACCAAAATTGATCAAACTTTCGTTAGTGATCGTGCCATTGCTGAACAATTGGACGTCAAACGCCGAATCCGAGTCGATGTTGATCTGGCCGTTGTTGACAAATCCACTGGTGGCGACAACCGACGTGTTTGATCCGCCGTTTTCCAGAATGTTCAGAACTTGGAGATTTGCCAAATCTCCACTGTAGTTTCCAGCGCGAAGCATATTGAATGTGCCGGTACCGGTACTTCCTGCTCCGATGTTGAGTGTCGAGTTGTCCAGGGTAATGGCGTTGCCAGTAAAGTTCCCGCCGTTGAAATTCAACGTGTCGGACAAAAAGTTGAATGATCCAAGATTGTTAACCGTTCCAGCATCTTGGTTGAACGTTCCAGAAGTCGATTCGAAATCCAGAATTTTCGACGCTGCGATATTGATTGTGTTGTTGTTGGTGTAGATACCGCTGGCTTTGGTGAGATGAGCGTCTTGGTTGACGTTGACTGTGCCATTGTTAACCAAATTAGCATTGATCCGGCGATTGGTTGCAGTCGAAGTCGATGATCCACCAAAATTGATGATGTTGGCGTTGGTGATCGTGCCCGCACGAAACAATTGAACATCGAGCAATGTATCACTATTCAGATTAATAACACCATTGTTAGTAAAATCGGCTGTGGCGGTGACCGAAGTGTTGGAAATGCCGTCCAGAATATTCAGAACTTGATTTGCGGCAAGATCGCCACTGTAATTACTGGATCGAAACATGTTGAATGTACCAGTACCGACACTTCCCACACCGATGTTGAGTGTCGAGTTGTCCAGGGTAATGGCGTTTCCGGTAAAATTGCCGCCGTTGAAATTCAACGTGTCGGATGAAAAATTGAATGAACCCAGATTGTTGACCGTGCCACCGTTTTGATTGAACGTTCCAAACGACGATTCGAAATCCAGCACTTTCGAGGCGGCAATATTTACCGTGTTGTTGTTGGTGTAGGATCCGTTTGCGCGTGTCAGGTGCGCGTCTTGGTTGACGTTGATCGTGCCGTTGTTGACCAGATCCGCATTGATCCGGCGTTTAGTGGCCGTTGAAGTCGATGTTCCGCCAAAATTGATGATGTTGGCGTTGGTGATCGTGCCCGAGCGAAACAGTTGGACATCGAGCAACGAATTGCTGTTGAGATTGATAATACCGTTGTTGGTAAAATCCGCTGTGGCATTGACCGACGTATTGGCAATGCCGTCCAGAATATTGATAACTTGATTGGCAGCCAGATCGCCGCTGTAATTTCCAACCCGGGTCATGTTGAACGTGCCAGTCCCTGTACTTCCAACGCCAATATTCAGAGTTGAATTGTCCAACGTAACGGCGTTTCCTGTAAAGTTCCCGCCGTTAAAGTTCAAAGTATCAGACGAAAAAACGAACGAACCTGAATTATTGACCGTGCCGCCATCTTGATTGAACGTTCCAAAGGTCGCTTCAAAATCTAAAACGGCATTGATGTTGAAAATATTGTTGTTGGTATACGTGCCACTGGTTTTTGCCAGATGCCCGTCTTGATTGACGTTGACCGTTCCGTTGTTGATGAGGTTGGCCCCGAGCCGTCGGTTGGTCGACCCCAATGTCGACGATCCAGCAAAATTGATGGTGCCACCATTAATGAGTGTGCCCGATGCAACGCCTAAACCAGAATCTAGACCGGAGTTGCTGTTGATGCTAATCGAACCGAAATTCGTAAAACCGTTGTTGACGGTCAGGAAAGCGTTTGAAAGATCGGGTGCGATTACCAGATGTGCATTGGCATTGTTGATCGACAGTTCGTTAATCGCGACCGATGCCAGATCAAACCCGACCGAATAACTGGTGGTTCCACCCAGAACGGCAGATTCGGCGGGAGAGTTTGGGAAATCGTTTCCGGTCCAGTTGCTATCGACGTCCCATGCTCCACTGGTGGTCAAAGCCCAAGTTCGGATTTGACCTTCGCTGGCCGTCGGCAGCAACGCCGCGACAGTGAAAACAACCAAGCAATAATGGTAAATGGAACGGACAGCAATCCTGATGCAAGTCGTGTGCATTGTTGGGCCTTTAGTGCGCAAAATTTGGGGGACGCAAAAAGGGAAACGCGCGTGCGCAATTTCCTTCGAATGGCTTACGAGTGCCCACAGGATTCCTGACGCCAAAATCTAGAAATTTTGGTCAGCGACAACGACTACAACGTGGCGTTCGAGCGGTATTTCACAGGTTTTTATCGAAAAACTCTCGAGTGGTAAAAATTCTCTGCGCCTCTGCGGCTCTGCGTGAGATCTTGGGTTAGGCGAATTTGCTCACGCAGAGACGCGGAGACGCAGAGGAGGATCCTGTAGAAATTTGAAAGAAGCGAAGGCCTCCGTTTTGGAGCCAGGCGCAGAATAAGGTGTCAGGTGCAGAATAACTTTTTCAAATCGTGAATCAGTGTCCCAGGCATTCGCAGGTGGGTGGGCCGGACTGGCAACCGCAGTCACCGGTTAAAAACGACGTCATGCGGCGAGCCACTTTTTGGCAAGCGAAATATTCATGGATGCCATGTTTGTCGCCAACCTCATGAACAACATCCCACTCACAAACTTTGTTGCAGCGGTCAACCAATTCCAATTTTTCGATACCGGTGTATCCCCAGCGGCGGTACAGCGTACAACCCGCTTGATATCCTCGGATCGCATAATCTTTGCTGCTTTGAACGATCAGTGCCGAATCCACTTGGGCGTAGACGCGTCGAAGTTGCGCTCGGCATTTTCCCCACCGGCAGGCGACGACCGGCGCTAAAAATCCGACCCGATATTTTTGACACATTCCAAATTCGTAACGGATGATTTCCAAAGCGGAGACGATTGATTGCGCGCCCAAACTGTACCCAAACAGGCTAATCCGCTCACCGTTTCCGGCGTGTTTCAAAAACCAGCCGAGCGCAAACCCTTCGTCGTTGGCACGGCGGAGTGTTGGCAAGTAATTTTTGACCGGTCGATTGCAATCTTCGCTCGGCCAAGCCCAGATAATAAACCGGAGGGGCTGGCATTGAGTGCCGCTGGTCATATTGCAATAGGTTTGCAATCCGCGATACTCGGCCCACTCGAGATTCTGTCGATTTCCGTGAACGTAAATGATTGCCTGTTTTTGGTCGTTTTGATGGGCCAGCAGCAGCGAATTAATATCGCTCGATTCCCATTGGTTACCGACGCGTCGTTTGATGGTCAAATTCTTGGGCTGAAAATGCGTGGGGCAAACCTGCCGTGTTGATAACAACCAAACGTCATCATGTGCGCGTGGAACAAAATGGGGCTGCTCGGGAATCTCCGGCTTTTCTTCACCAAGTTTTTTGCCGGCAAAACAACGACGTTTCTTCTGAGCCTCGGTAGCGTTCGTTCCGATCGTGCCGAAAACGACGATCAAGACAATGATTTGAGTTATTCGTGAAAATTGGTGCATTCGGTTGTGATCCAGATGCTTGCTGATAGACGTGTCCAAGTATGTATCGACTGTTTTGAACCGCGAAAAAACTCAACACTGGTCAACGCCGCCGTGGGAATACATCCGGAGTCCGTAAATCCCGAAAAACTGTTTCGACTGTTTTCGAAATGCCACGCGAGTTGAAAAAAATCAACATCGCGACTTGCTCGTCGTTAACGGCAATGTAATTTTTCTTGCCCGACCCAGATCGGCCTTCCCCTTGGATGACATCGCACGCACTGGAGGTATTTGTGATGAAGCGATTAATGATGATTCTTGTCGGCCTTGTATTGATCCCGGCGCTGTCTGGATGTGCCAACGGACCAATACGAACGTGGCTTCGCGGTGGTGAGTGCGATACTTGTAATCCGCCGACGGCACACCCGACATTCCCCAACCCTTGTGCTGGCGGCACATGTGCTCCGGCAGGCCCGATGAACGCAGGTGCACCAGGAAACCAAATCGATCCTTATGCGATCGTTCCACCTGCCAATCAACTCAATCCAGGCCCCGCAACTGGTTCAGGATCAAGATAGCGAACCACTGCTTGTTCACATCTCTCCCAAAGCCATGGTCCTCGGATGTGAATTGAGCACCGAACCACCCTAGCCGGTTGCACCAACGCGAGACGACGGGTCCTGTCTCGCGTTTTTTTATGCGCGCAGCAGTCTGTCGAGCGACATCCTCCTGGAATCGCATTCAGGATCGAGTCGCCAGCCCATTTGTGATCGGCAAGGCGCTAACCGCCGGTTCGTAGCGATTCGTACCGGCGGCTAGCGCCTTTGCCGCTCACAAAATCACTTGCCGCTCACAAAATCACTTGCCACTCACAAAATCACTTGCCACTCACAAAATCACCGGGCTGGTGGACGTGAAAGGTCTCGCACTGGATGTTGATTTTTTGCAACATTGAAATAAATCGCGGTACTTTTGCCCAAACGCTTTTAGCCGCAAGGTAAAATTGAACCTGTAAAACCTTGTGATCCACGCCTTGCGTTGGCAATGACCATGTTCAATTCAAAAACGTATTTCCTTCTCCTTGCCGTCTTGTTTTCCAACACGCCGCTGTTGGCACAAAACGTCAATGTCGCCGACGAAAATTCTCGGTTTGGTAAACCCGTAACTCAACAATGGAAAGTCGGCGCCTACATCAAAGCTTCAGCGGCATCCGTTCGTACCGCCTACATTACGATTCCCGTGCCGATGGATTGGCCCGAACAATCGGCCAAAATTGTCGAAGAAAAAATGCCCGACAACGTGACCGGCGTCAAATATCGAACGCTGCAAAACGGAGTGCGGCAAATGTTGGCGCAGATCAATAATCTCAAACCGGGACAAGTGATCGAGTTGAGTGTGACTTTCGAAGTAGCCGTCAAATCGATCAACGCTCCCAAATCGACCGATCAGTGGCAGATCCCCAAAAAGGTCTCGCGGGATATGAAAAGTTTTTTGGGCAAAAGTCCGCAAATCAACGCATTGTCGATGAAGTTAAAAAAGCAGGCCAGGGAGATTGTCGCCGACGTCGACGGAGATTGGAAAAAAGTCGAAGCGATTTACGATTGGGTTCGCGACAATATCAAGCAAACACACGAAAAGCCCGAAGGAGCTGTGGCATGTCTCCGCCACAAAGAGGGGCCGCATGAAGACATCGTTTCACTGTTTATCGCGCTATGTCGTGCCAACAAAATTCCGGCACGAACGGTTTGGGTCGAAGGCAATGTCTATGCAGAGTTTTATCTGCAAGACAAAAACAAATTAGAGATCAAAGATAAAAAAGTTGAAAAGGGAACCTGGTTTCCTGCTCAACTGGTCGGAAATCGCGATTTTGGCAGTATGTCAGATCCGCGAATTATTCAACAAAAAGGGGACAATTTCAGAGTTCCCGAAGAAGAAAAACGTCAAAATTACGTGTACGAACACGTGACGGCAAAATCGAAAATCCGTCCAACGGTAAAATTTATTCGTAAGCTGATTCAAAAGTAATGACTGCCGGATAGTTGCAGTAAATCGTTCCATGATCGTACCAGCGGGTGTTCGGTTTCAGGCGACGATTGATGCTGACCAAATGAGCAACCAAATTGAATCGCGAATTAACCAAATAACTATTCCAACCGACAACACAACATTTAATCATGTTTACCATTCAAAAATTTCGGCTGGCCATTTGTTTTTTAATGATTGTGTGCGTTGTTGAATGCGTCGCGCAAAAGAAATCCAAAAATCCCCCATCCATTCTCAAGTTTCAAAACCCAAAAACGGAAACCTGGCAATTCGGTTTGGAGATAACCGCTTCGGCGCCGGTGCGAGGGATCACCGCTTCAGTACCGATTCCTATCGATTGGCCGGAGCAAAAGCTCAAAAAATTGCCGGTCACGAAATCCAAAAGCGTCAGCCGCGTCAGCTTTAAAAATCCGGGCAAAGGTGTTCGGCAAATGGTGATTCGCATCAATCGGCTCGCGGCCGGCGAAACAGCCCGAGTCATTTTCAATGTCAAGATTGAAAAACAATTGATCGCTGCACCTGAGAAAACCGACAAACTTCGATTTGCCACAGAAATCCCATCGACCGTTCGCAAATACCTGACCCCCAGTCCCTACATCGAATCGCGCCACGCCAAGATCAAAAAAATTGCCGCTGAAATGAAATTCGACGAAGGAGCCACGCCGTGGCAACAAGTCGAAACGATTTTCAAATGGGTGCGTGAAAACGTCGAATACAAATTTGACACGCAAATTCACAGTTGTTTGGATGCTCTCAAATCCGGCCACGGCGATTGTGAAGAATTGTCGTCATTGTTCATTGCGATCTGTCGTGCACGCGGTATTCCAGCTCGCGCGGTCTGGATTCCCGAGCATACCTATCCGGAATTTTATCTGGTCGACCAGGACGGTAACGGACACTGGATCCCCTGCCAGGCAGCAGGCACTTACGAATTTGGCGCGATGACCGAATACCGTCCGATTCTGCAAAAGGGCGACAATTTTCGAATCGCCGGACACAAAAAAGCGTTGCGCTATGTGCAACCGACACTGGTGGCACGCGATGCCGAAGGTCCGCCGTCAATGAAGTGGATTATGAACCGCGTCAAATCCGACAACAAATCGTCGCAGGCAACTGACAAATAGAATTCAGTTCTGAATGATCGCAATTCGAAACAGACCACGCTATAATGTGCGGGTTGTTTTCGTACCCGCTCGTTCCTGCCACCGCTTGCACCATGTCAAACGTTACCTTGCGATTTGTATTCGCTTGTCTGGTTGTGTTACTTTCTGGGGCATCCAATTGTCTCGCTCAAAAAGTATCTTCTGTAAAACTCAAATTTTTTCCTGATCAACGCACCTATTCGGCGTCCGGGAAAACGATGGTCGGATTCACCGGATCCCAAATAGTTGTCGTTGATTTGGAGAAAATGAAAGTTCGCAAACAGCATGATTTTGGCCGCGAACGCCGGCTGCGATTTGCGGCAACCGACGACAAATCACTCTTTGTTAACTATCAAAACTCTTCTCAAATTACTCAGCTGGACATTGATACGCTGGAACAGAAATCCAAAAAAATTTTTGGTGGTACGATCAATCAAATTTATCTATGCGGTCCCAGCCAAATTGCGTTGCGTTTTACCGAAACCAATCGCCGCAGTGCCGTCGGTGCGGTTTTCGATATGACGACCATGAAACAGGTTAAAAACCATCCGGAATCGATCGGGGTCGCGCGTTTTTATCACTCATCTCAAAAATTGCGGTTGCGGCGAGACGGGAATAAATTGGCCGTGGCAGATTATTTTGTGTACGAACTTGATACTGCAAAAATTGTTGCGATTCGAATGAATCTGCCGGGCATTGAAAATTTCACTGCTGAGCCACGGCGTTTGAATCGCGGCACCAGTCCTATACCACAAAACAGTGATCAGAATTCATTCGCCAATTCGATGGTGTGCGAAAATTGGGGCCGTCGCCTGATCAACTCGGGAAACGGCACACGTTTGGTTGATTTCGCCGGACGCCGGTTGGCAACAACTCAATGCACTCAGATTTCTGCGGATTATCCTTTGCTGGTCGGCTATTACGACGAGCGCTACGATAAAAATGGAAGACCCAAACGCGATGCGGTCTCGACGGGGTGTGTATATTTTCATGACTTGGTTTCCGGAAAATTCATAGCCAGAATACAACTTTATCGCCACGACGACGTCCAAGGCACGCAGTATCGTTTTCAACAGATCTATTATTATCGAACACGATTAGATGTTCATGGCCGCCATGTTTTTGTGTTTGACGAGCGAAACAATTTCTATAAAACGGCGATTCCTGAAACGGTTATCAAGAAATTGGAAGCGCCGTTCCGTTTGCAACAGCCAGCAGTTGTTTCCGCCGATTTGACAAAAAAAACGACCGTTCAACTCAAAGCCGTCGGTGCGGACGAGATTCAATACAAACTCGAATATGCATTGCCTGGAGTCAATGTCGATTCAAAAACGGGGTTGCTCACTATCGATGGCCCAACGATCTGGAAAACGATTCTGGAACGTAAAACCAGCGATCTTGGCCTGGCGCTGAACAGGGGTGTTATTCACCGCTCGGTCGTTTCGCCAAAGCAGCCGCAGGACCTCGTCAAACACATCGGTGCGCCCGACGGCAAAGCGTATTTTAATTTGCCCATTCATGTGTCGGCCCAAAGTGATGGCGAAGCGACCGACAGCAGGATTTTTTTCGTCATCGGCTACGGCGACAAAAAACAACTTGATACTGTGGTTGCCGAAGCAGAAAAAAAACGTCAACAGGAACGTGAAAAACGACTTGTCGAACAACGCAAGCAGATGGAAGAACTCCGGGCAGAACAGGCCAAATCCGCGGAAACTCGAGTCGCTGAACTCGAAGAACAGGTGGCTCGCCTCGAGGCGCTGTTTGACAAAGTGCAAACACGTCTCGACAAAATGCTCAAGGAAATGGACAAGTCAAAAAAATAGCTAACCACTCCAAAAATATGATCATGAATACTATCTGTAAAATCATTGTCATACCTGTCGTCTGTTTGTTGGCGATACCTTTACCGGCTCAGGAAAAACCAGTCACACAATCGTTGCGTACCGATTACTTAATCCTCAATTGGACCGTTTCGAATTCTGGCAAAACCATTGTTGCCGTCGGCGTCGAAAAAAAAGCCAACCGCTCGGTCGTTCGATCGCAAGATATCGATGGAAAAATCCTGGTGATTGACGCGGAAAAAATGAAACTGGTCAAAACTCAAGCACTGACCAAACAGTTGGCTTGTCTCGTAACCACCGATGACGCCATTTTCCTGTTTCCACGCGAAAGCCAGTTTATTTATCGGCTGAAGATTGAAAACCTGAAAGACCGTAAAAAAGCGCTAATGCCCGGTCTCGCTTATATCGCCCAATGCGATCTCAACAACAAAATCCTCGCGCGATTCCGCAACAAGTCCGGGATCATTACGATCGACCCGGAAACACTCAAAATTGTCAAAGACGATCCGCGAAGTCTGGATCGACAACATATGATTCGAGAATATCGAATGGGATCAGTGCCAACGGTCATTCAGCGATTTCAAAACATCCAGTTGACGCGGCAAATCTACTACGATTTGAAAAAACAAAAAATGATCGGGTTGGCAACTCCGCTCAGAATGTTTCCAACTTTCGAGTACGTGCAAAATCCTTATCAACAGATTTCGAGATATGCCAGTCTGGGACCTTGGGCGCGTCATACGAATGGCAGGATTTTGACAGACGACGGAGGAACTCAGATCTGCGCCTTGTCAAACAGGTCAGTGATTAGCCCCGACATTCCAATTATCATTTCGGAAAACGCAAACTTCGATGGCCATTCGACGCGAGATGCACGTGTCAAATTGGTCTATCGGGAATTGGAAAGTGGCGAGCCGTTGGCAGAGCATCAATTCTACAAAATAAATCAGCGATCAATTTTCAATTCTCATGGACAGCTGACAATGCAGGTTCGCGGTAGAAACGTGTTCGCAATGCACGGCGAATCGTTTTACAAAACGACGATTCCCAAAGATGTCGTGACCAAAGCAACAAAAACACTGCATTTCCAGGCCTCGGAACAACCGCTGATTGATCTGACGAAACAACAAAAAATCAAATTCAAAATTTCGATGACTGACAACGTCGAATTTGAATTGTTGACAAAACTCGAACACGTGACGGCCAATAAAACGACAGGCGAAATCGCCATTGACGGACCGGCGCTGTGGCAGAAATTCCAAACGGATATCAAAAATTCGGCTCAGCATTACAACAGCAGTCGTCAATACTACTGGCCTGATCAACAAATGGAATCGACTGAAAAACCGCTCGCCAAATTGCTGAATATTCCCGCTGACAAACAACCGATCAATTTACCATTGGTGATTCAAGCGACCGATGAAACGGGGTTCCGTGCAATCCATTGTTATAACCTGATTGCGATTGGGCCCTCCAAAGAGTTTCTCGCCGCGCAACAGACCATTCGCGACGCAACCATCAAACGGTACCGTGAGGAGCAACGAGCGCTCGCCGAATCGCGGCGCAATCAACGGTACGGACGCGGCGACAATCGAAATTCAGATCCGGTCGGCAGACGGCTTGATCGACTGAAAAGTCGAATTGGCTATTTGGAAAACGAACTTCAGGATCTGGCCAATATGATGGACAACTATGACAAAAAAGGTGTCTTTGCGACAGACGAACAAATCAAGCGAAATCAAATTCCATTTCGTGGAAAACGAGGCGTTCCCAAAGTCATCGGTCCGAAAAACGAAAGTCAAAAAAAATCAGGTGCTAAAGCAGTCGTTGACCAGCCATGAAAAAATATACTTACATCTTGTCAATCGTCGGTTTGCTCGTCAGCCAGATTGCCATCGCGCAAAAGACCGATGTGATCAAAATCAAAGGGCGCTTTGATCGTGCCTGGGTGATGGATCCAGCAAGTGATCGCATTTTTGCCACGAATGCAAATCCTGACGAAGACGGCGGGGTTGATGAATTTGATCCGAAAACGGGCGATACGATCAATTTGCACAAAGCCATCAAAGGTGGTAACAGTTTGGCAACCAAAAATGGCAAGATGTTTATTGCCTATACCAAATCTCGCCGGAATTATGTGGCTGTATTCGATCTGGAAAAAAACAAGCTGACCAAAAAACAAATCTATTATGCGTCTCGTCCCATAACACTGTTGACCAATCGCCATACCAAATGGGTCTATGCGTTGTCCGATGGAAGACGTGTCAACCAGTTGAATCCCGAAACTGATCGGACCGACAAATCACACTACCTGCAAAACGGGAAACTCTATCGAGGTTGTCTGGCCAATGACGGAACAACATTTCTGGGCGGTTCATTGGGCGCGAATTGGGAACCGAAATTGTTTCGACTTCACCAACCCTACCCCAACAATACTCACACCGAATATCGGGTTGAAGATACCAAAGTTCAATCGACATCGGCGACGACCGTCAACTCGCTTTACTTTCGAAATTACTGGGCAATCGGCAATCAGGTATGGAACTCCGAACTAACGGAAAAATTAAGCGAGTTTCCCGGACAGATTATCGTCGATCACCCCACGCATGATCTTGCCGTCTCGTACGACCGACAACATATTTTTATCTCGCAATTCAGTTCCGGCAAACTGCTTGAAAAAATTCAGATCGCGGACGAAAAACCGAAACGCGGTTGGTCGAAACAGCCGATGGTCAGTTTTTCATCTAAGAACGAATTCCTGTTTGTTGGCGATGAAAAAAATGGCTATATCGTTCCGATCGAAAAATTTTTGAAACGAGCGGGAATCCGCGTCAACATTGTCGGGCCGACATCGGTTCGAGCTGGCTTTAGCAATCCACTTGAAATTCCGCTTTCAACTGGCACGAACGCAGCAAATGTCGGTGAAGTCAAAATCAAATTGGAACGCGGCCCGCAAGGCGCCAGCCTTCGTGGCAACAAAATTGTCTGGTCGCCCTCGCGAAAAGACATTGGCCAGCATGAATTTGTCGTTTCTGCGTCAAACGGTTCGAAAACAGATAGCCTGACGATCAAATGCGAAATCATCAGCGCACCATTGAAATTGGGGCTGAACAAAAGAATGTGGAAACTGTCCAATGACCAACGTTATGCGGTCATCGTCGGCGGTGCATTGGTCGACCCGTCGCGCCGTTTCGGTGCAGAAAAACAGGATCATATCCAGATCGTCGATTTGAACGAACAGAAATCATTAGCAGTTAAAAAAATTACCAAAAACATCAGTAATTTCTTTGTGATTGGTGACTACGTTTTTGCCAATGTCCGGCAAAATCAATATCTATATCGTTACTCCATCAAAGATCTTGATGCCGAACCACGGCGGGTGTTGCTGCAAGGTTATGTTCAATCACTTGATCTGCAACCCGACGGCAAACTGCTCGTTCGCCTCGGGGATCAACATTACACTCGAGGTGTTCAAGTCCTGGACTACGAAACGTTCAAGATTGTAAAAGACGATCGCCGCTCAAAACCTGCGCGCCAACAAGCTTACAACACGGTAAAACCTCGATTCGGATTTGAAAAAGGTGTCTGGTCCGATAGCAGTCTCGTGTTTGATCGCAACAACAAAATCATTTCGACAATCGGGCCCGTTTTTAATCAATTGAGATACACGGAATCGAATCCAAATACGAATTACCGGCGTAGAAATTTACCCGTATTGCACCCTCGCATGCAAAAACATCTGAGTTCGATGCCTAGTCATTCGTTCGGCAGCGCGCAACGCTCTGAAATTCTTTGGTCGCGTTTGTTGAATCGAAATTTGTACGATACGCGGGGCTCCAAGATTTTGGATTTCAATGGCTATGCCGCGTTGCACCCAGATTACCCCATGGCGATGCGAATTCGATTCGAAGTAAAACGTGTCAATTCCGGACGACAGAATATCAAACGGATTTATCTCGATGCGTATGAGTTAGTCGAAGGTGAAAAAATCCTGAACGATGTCGTGCATGAACAAACGACATCCCAATATGGCTCATCGCATTTTGGCACAAGCGGCAGTCACGGCGATTCCCCATTTCATATTTTGGGAAAGACCGTTGTGATTTTTGATCGAGACCAACTGCATTTCGCTACGATTCCAGAAAAAGCGATCCAGCGTGTTCGAAATCCGTTGATGCTGCAATTCCCGACTCGGCATCAAATCGATCTGTCACAAAAATCCGAGTTCAAAATACCTTGTAATCAATCCAAAGATTTGACGTTCGAAATTGATCAGGTGTATGAAGGCGTTACTGTTGATGAAACAAACGGTGTTTTGAAAATCGATGGCCCAAAACTGTTGGCGAAAACGATGGAACAACGCGGTCGCTATTTTCGCGAAACCGACGAAATAAAAGTGTTGCAGAAAAAATTATCGATTCCCGAAGACCGGGTTGTTTTCTCGATGCCACTGACGATACGCGTCAATGATGACACCGGCCAATTCGATTCACTGAGATATTCGCTGCTTGCCACCATTGATCGAAAAAAATTCGGCACGTTGATGGCGAAACGACAAGAACGCGAATTGGCGCAACACCGCAAAATGGTCCAACAACGATTGGAGCAAATGCAAAAGCAACTCAAAGCGCTCGCAGCCGAAGCAGAATCGGCCAAAAAAGACGTGGGCCAAGGGTCGGTCGAAAAGCGAGTAGAAAATTTGGAGAAACGTATCGAAGCTTTGCAAGCGAAAATGCGGTATTACGTGGAACAAATTCGCGCCAAACTCGAACCGCCAAATGTGGACCAATCTCCGATTGAAGACCGAAAGTAGTAATCGGGATGGCGATCAGTAAGCGACAACTTGTTTCAACCCGTCCTTAGCCGATACAACCGCGGCTCGGCAGGAGCCTCGCCCTCCCGATTTCAAGGGCTTCGCAAATATCCTGTCAGCAATCGCACCAACTCCTGGCAAAGCTCTTTTTTTGGGATTTTCAACGTTCGTGATTGCGGCGCAAGTGGATAATGCAACCGATTTCGACAAGCAACCGCCATAAAATACAATCCGAGTTCCGCGGCGCGTTTCGGGTCGTCGTGCGTGATTTCGGACCGAAAATTTAAAAGGGCATCAATCAAAAACGCATACTGTTTGCGACGCCGATCAGAAATCTTTTTTGATTCGGCCGATTTGGGAGAACGAGTTACGTATTCAAACAACGCCCGACTAAGGTTTGGAATCTCACCCCAGGTGTCCACTAAATGTTGGACAATGATTTCGGCGGTCTCGTCCAACGAACCAGCGGCCGCGACCGATGTCTCAAGATCCGCAACTCGCTGCTTGAGTTGCTGATCATATTCAGCGTATAGCACCGTTAACAAAGCGTCTTTGTCACGAAACCGTGCGTAAAACGATCCAATTGACGTTCCCGCCTCGTCAACGATTTGCCGAATGGAGATCGACTCAAACAGTTCCCGCTCCAATAACCTTTCGGTCGCCCGCAGGATTCGGTCCTGTGTTTCACGACTGCGATCTTGTTTGGCAGGTTGCAATGGTTGGCTCATATTTGTAAATTAGAACAATGTTCTAATTTTATCAAGTCCGGATATATTTAGTTAATGATCGAAGTCATCACCGAGGCCCGCAACGTTCGTCGACAGCGGAAATCATCCTCGAAAACCAATGCACTAGTTGGCATTAAATAACTGCCAAACAATCGAGTGGAGAAAATAGAGATGATCAAACGTATTGGAATGTTTTTATTGGCCATCGTGATCGGCTATTTCACGATGATTTTATTAATCTTTGTTGCCCAGGATCTGATTTTTGGTGGAGTCAGTTTTTATAAGACACCTTTGCCTCAACTGCTAATGGCAGGAGCGCTGACAACAACTGCCGCGATTGTCGGTGGGGCCGTTGCGGCATGGAGTTTTGGAAAGCCATTTTTTCCACCGGCATTGGCGATATGCGGATTGGTGGTCCTGGAAACCACCTACATGATTCTAGCTCAGCGACTTGAGGGGCCTGTTTGGTTTGACGTGGCGGCATCCGGTTCGTTGTTATTCGGAATCTTGTTGGGAGCCTTTTTTATTCGATTGCGAAAACCAACACCCGCAGCAAATGCTTCGGTTTGATTGATTTTGGACGACTCAAGGTCCGTCAGGCGGGAGACGAGTCGGTGTCAACGCGACGAAATTACGATTTTGCCGCCGACGAATATTTATTTTTTTGACTCGTCAGTACGCTGCACGTATTTGCGAGAATCGGCGTCCCATTGGTAGTTTTTGCCATGTTGCTTCCACCACTTTGAAACTTCAACACCATCGGGGACCGACACGATCCGTTCCAGGTGCTGTGCGATTTTAGGATGCGTTTCGGCGAACTCCGCCAGGTAGATGACGTCACGTTCCAATTGAAATTGCTCAATGATCTGCCGCCATTGGGCAAATTTTTTGACGATCATCCGGACACGTGTTTTCGCTTCGATGCTACTTGGTCGGCTATTTTTCAAAAACTGATATGCCGGCTCGCCGATTGACAACAATGCCTTACTGGCGGACTCGCGCGTTGCGAATTGTTTGCTTTCCAATTGCAAAACGAGATTTTTAAATGTTTTGATTTCCGTTTTTTCTTGCTGCACCATCGTTGCCAGGTATTTGGCGATCTCAGGAACGTGAGTCAGCGAGCGACGATATTCTTCCAGTTTCGCATCGATCTTGGCAACCAATTTTTTGTCAAAAAAAGCGTCTTTGCGAGAGCCGAAGAACCGAGCAAACTCTTTGCCATCAGAATCCAACAACAAAAAATACCACGAATTGTGGCGCAATCGATATGTTTTGGAAAACGCGGATTCACCGTCATTAGAATCGTGAATAACAAATTCAAATTTTTTAGAATACTTTGCGAACTGACCGTTCGACAGTGGCGATTTTTTTAAATCGCTACAATATGCGCTTCATATCCCGTCGTAAACATAGACCAGAATCGGCACGCCGCGCTGCCGCGATTTTTTCTTGGCGTCGTCCAACAATTTTTCTTGAACGCCAGAGACTGGCTCGACAAGTTTGCCGCTCACGGGTTGCGACACACAAACGAACAAAGTCAACAAACAGATCCAGCGAGCGTTTCCAGGCAACCAATCATTCATCTCAATCTCCTTGAGACACGACGTCGCTCAATGCCAACGACGCGTTTTATAAAAATCGTCGACCTGATTTTACAAACCCATAATCTCCCACCTCGATTGTGTGGGAGACGTTTTTAGCAATCAACAAACCAATTGTAACAGGCTTTGTCTACAGCAGTAAACAAAACATCCGGTAATGCATCGGTCGGTGTGAAACAACAAACAATCTGGTTCTGTGCCGTGAATATTCGGGATGAAAGTCATTGTTAGGCCTGATCGAGGTGCAATCCGTCGACAGCGGCTTTGGCAAAATAAGTAACCTGTTGAATTCTATTTTCCAATCTCATTTCTCAGCCATGCCCGAGCATAAGCCCAGATATCGTGCGTGCTGCGAACCGAGATTTCCAACAAGTCGGCAATTTCAGACATCGTCATGCCGGCAAAAAAACGAAGTTTGACCAGTCGCGCGGCATCCGCATCGACGTCGGCCAACCGATCTAACACTTCGTCGATCGCCAAAATTTCGTCGTCGGATGTTGGGGCAGGAACGAGCGCGACATCTAAATCACTACGTTCAAAATCACCGCCTCGTTTTTTTGCTTTCCGCCGGCGAGCCGAATCGACCAGAATGCGCCGCATCGCTTCGGCCGCTGCACCAAAAAAATGGCTTCGGTTTTGCCATACCGACGCATCGTTTCCGTCGCTTCCAACCAAACGCAAAAACGCTTCGTGTACCAATGCTGTGGCCTGCAGCGAATGGCCCGGGCTTTCATTGCGCAGTTTTTGAGCTGCCAGTTGCCGTAAATCGTTGTAAACCAACGACAACAGCTTGGACGTCGATTCCGGCTGGCCCGCTTGAAATCCTTGCAATATCTGGGTGATTTCACTCATAACATCGATTGTATTCGCTCGCGGATACGATTCGAACCCATCGGACAATTCATCTATCGTGAGCGGCATGGCGCTAGCCGCCGGTACGAAGCAACAGCCGCCGGTATGAATCGCTAACGTACCGGCGGCTAGCGCCTTGCCGCTCACAGGAGCCTCCCGAACACCCAAAAAAGGCCGGTGGGAACTGGCCCCGGGAACGTTCGAAAAAAATTTCAAAAAACTTTGCCGAGTGCCCATTCCTTTTACGCATGAATCTCCGAAGGCAAATATTTTGCATATGATGACGATTTTCCAAACCATCCCCAAATTGTCTCTCCAATGAACGAACGCGAAATTTTTCTGGCAGCCAAAGCGATCAACGATACCAGCGAGCGCGAAGCCTATCTGGAAAGTGTATTGCCGGACGACCCTTCAGCCATTCGCCGCATCCATAATCTGATTGCGGCGGACCATGACGATAGTTTTATGAATATGGATACGACCGAGCCGCTGGCCGCGACCAGTGATTTGCAGCTGATCGAACAACCGGGTGGAACGGTCGGACCCTACAAGCTGTTGGAACAAATCGGCGAAGGTGGTTTTGGTGTCGTGTTTATGGCGGAGCAAATCGAGCCGGTTCGCCGCACCGTTGCATTGAAAGTCATCAAACCAGGGATGGATACGCGGCAAGTGATCGCTCGATTCGAAGCCGAACGCCAAGCCCTGGCGATCATGGAACATCCGAATATCGCGAAAGTGCTCGATGCGGGTACAACCGAATCCGGGCGTCCTTATTTTGTCATGGAACTGGTCAAAGGAATTCCGATTACAAAATTCTGCGATCAACGACGATTGGATATGACCGCGCGATTAAAATTGTTCGTTTCGGTCTGTCAAGCGATTCAGCACGCTCACAGCAAAGGGGTGATTCATCGCGATATCAAACCTGGAAACGTTCTCGTCGCCATGTACGACGATCAACCGGTTCCCAAAGTAATCGACTTTGGTGTGGCCAAAGCGACCGGTCAGCAGCTGACTGAAAAAACGTTACACACTGGCTTCGGCGCCGTGGTCGGCTCCTTGGAATACATGAGTCCTGAACAAGCAAGTTTCAACCAGTTGGACATCGACACTCGCAGCGATGTGTACTCTCTCGGTGTTTTGCTTTACGAATTGTTGACCGGATCGCCCCCGTTGTCGCTTGACGAACTCCGTCGAATTGGCCTGTTAGAATCGTTGCGAATGGTCCGCGAATCCGAGGCTCTTCGCCCCAGTATCAAACTCGGAACTTCTGAAACACTGGCCAGCCTGGCGGCCAATCGCCGCGTCGAACCCGCTCGATTGCGTGCGATTGTCAAAGGTGATTTGGATTGGATCGTCATGAAGGCGTTGGATAAAGATCGCAATCGGCGCTACGAAAATGTCACGGGTTTGTCCGAAGAGGTTACGCGATTTCTACACGGTGAACCAGTATTGGCTCATCCTCCAAGTCAAATTTATCTGCTGAAAAAATTGGCCTTGCGGCGCTGGCGCACGTTTGCGACCGCGGCCGCCGTGTTGATTTTGGTGGCGACCGTCGGGTTGTTGATTTTCTGGAATGGATATCAACGGTCACAACAATTTACAAAACATTCCAATCGCGTAGTCGCAGCCACCAACGAGGCAACGTTAGCATTAACCCGCGCACAAAACAGTCCGATTGGCAGTCAAGTGGAATGGGTGGCGGCCCGAGCGGCCCAAAAAAAATTGCGAGAATTACTCGATCAGCGCACGGCATCCGAGTCAGCAACCAAGCAAGCGAACGAATTCCTCGACGATTTTGAACGTCGCCAATCGGCTCGTCAGCTGGCTGAACAAGTTGAAAATGTGGTCATGATGAGTGCCACCCATGCAGATTTGGGCAGCTGGCAGCGTATGGACCGGCAATTCGAAGAACTGTTTCGCAAACAAGGATTGGATTTTGATCAACAGACCCCGGCCGAGTTTGCTCGTCGGATTCGCCAACATCCATCTTCGACCGAACTTAGCGAAGCGTTGGAGCTTTGGATCGGCACGCGCGGCCAAATCTCAAGTCTCGGTGGAAGAAAAGCGACGCTGGAACTCATGCAGCCGATGGCCGATGCGATGTATGCCGCCGATCCCGATCCAGTCAGAACCGGCATCCGCAGACTGATCTACGAGATGAAGCCTTACAAAAAACAGGATGTGGACAAGATTGTTGAGGGCGTCGATCTGACCCAACTGTCGCCGCGAACATTGTCGTGGTTGTCCACCGTTTATTTTTCGGCTGGTTCTCGCGAAAAGACAGACGAAATTTTGTACTTCACCGCCAACCTCCACCCGAACGATTTCATGGTGAATTTCGACTTTGCCTATATGTTGGAATCACAAGGCCGTTGGGAATTGGCAATCCGATACTTTTTACGTTGCACCGCACTGCGTCCTGATGTTTCCGGCACTTGGCGAGCCTTGGGAAATGCTTATCGGAACAACAAAGAGTTGGTTCGCAGTCGGGAGGCGCTGGCCCAAGCGGTTTCTCGCAACGAAAAACACGGTCCGATTCACGTCGATGTTGCCAAAACAGCAATGGCATTAAAAGACTACGCCGCTGTAGAACGTGCGGCGCGGCGAGCGATCGAACTTGGATACCGAACACCACAGTCATATTACTACCTTGGCAAATCATTGATGGAGACCAAGCGGTTTGCCGAAGCGCTGGTTGCATTTGGTCAATGCGAAAAACTTGGAAAACAACCGCGTCAAAAAGCGATCCCAGTCGACCAATTGGTCGCAGAATGCAAGCGACTCTTAAATGAGCAGGACAATAATCAACAAAACAAATGAAACATTGAGAATTGGGTTCATCAATTCAAACGAATAAATCAGCGGGCTGTTGAATAACAATCCGAAACGTTGACAACAACCTGAAAAATTTTTACTAACAACAACCAAAACGAATAAGAGAATGCCAATGAAAATTCTTCATTTTATCGGGGCCGTAGTGGCAGGGTTTGTGGCTGGCGTACTGGTAATCGCGCTGATCGAAGGCATCAGTTCCATGATTTACAAAATGCCTGAAGGGTTGGACACCAAAGATCTGGAAGCAATGGCGGACTGGGTCAGCACATTGCCAGTAGGCGCGTTTTTGTTTGTTCTCTCGGCTTGGGGATGCGGTTGTTTTGTTGGTGCATTTGTCGCGCGACGTATTGCACCGCAACGCAGTGCTAAACCGGGATTGATCGTCTGGGCATTGTTGACCATCGCCACCATTTCGAACTTGATCATGATTCCTCATCCGATTTGGGTTTCCGTTGTCGCAGTTCCTGATTGTCTAGTCTTTGGACTTTTGGGATTGGTTGTTGCTGCACCTGGTACCTATACCGTTCAATGCAACCGAACCATCAAAGCGCCAATCGAGACCGTGTTCGCAACCTTGGCAAAGATCGACGAGTTTTCGCAAGCGATCCCGGCGATCCAAAAAGTGGAATTTTTGACCGACACGCATTACGGCGTGGGCACACGGTTCCGCGAAACTCGTTTAGTCAATGGCCGAGAAGCGGCGGCGACATTAGAAGTAACGGAATTGGTGGAAAACAAACTTTTACGAATTGTCTCGGACGAAGGCGGGACGGTTTGGGATACGATTTTTCGCGTCCAAAAAAGCGGTGAGCAAGTAGAAATGGAAATGAAAATGGACGCTCGTCCTTACAAGTTCGCCGCCCGCATCATCACTCCAATGATTTTTGGCATGGTCAGTAAATTCGTCCGGCAAGACATGGATTCGGTCAAACTGTATTGCGAAAGTGCAGAATTGCAAGACTAACCAATTCGAAACCGATCGCGACCTTGAGGATCAGCAGCTCAATTGGTTAGGCTGCAATTGTCGCAAACTGATTTGCTCGTATTTTGACCTCGCAGTTTCCCAAATGGCCGTACGTGCAAGCATCATCACAATTGCGAACACCATATCTAACACATTTGGCCGTAGTCGCTGGACTCAACACAAATCCGCCTAGCAAAGGTTCCATCTCAACATATAAACTATCCTTCAAATCTGCTTGTTCATGATGTCGTCTAACACAAAGACTTTAAAGGTGACTGCATGGCGTCCGCCAATAAACAGAAGGATAACAAATCAAACCGGTCGTTCTCCTGGGACCGTCTGACTTGGGATGATTTGAGCGAATGGGCAGATCCACGAAGTCTGGAACGCGGGAAAACTTACCAGCGCCAAGGACGGGTCAAAAACCTCGCCTTGTTGCCCTGTGGCGGCCTCGTGGCTGAAGTCGTTGGAACTCATATGTATGCCACCGTCGTCACGACGAATGGAAAGGGCCGTCGCAAGATTGACAAGCTTCAATCGACATGTTCTTGCCCAATCGGTGGTGAATGCAAACATTGTATTGCCGTCGTCCTGGAATACCTTGAATCAATCGATAAAGGTAAGGAAGTTGCTTGCACGGACGAAAACGATTCGCGTCTGCATGTACTTGAGAGCTATAGCTCAGCTGCTTTTTTTGATGAAACTCAATGGCCTGACGAAGACATAGAGGATTTTGACGACGATCTGTCAGATCGGAGTAGAAAAAAACAGCCAAAATCGGCGAAAGGTCGCAAATCGAAATCAAAAGTCACCAATACCGATATTCGTAAGTACCTCGAAAAGAAATCGAAACAAGAACTGGTCGAGTTTATTGAGCAAGCCTATAAATCCAATCGGCAACTCAAAGAGAAACTTGTTGAACGTGTCACGATTGAGACTGGTAATTTTGATTCTGTTATCCAGCAAGCCAAAAAGGAACTTTTTTCCGTAACATCAGAAGAAGCCTGGTATGACCCGTGGAAAGGTGTCGGTAACCTGCCAAACTACTCAAATTTGAAATCAAAGCTTCAATTCCTGATCGAGCACGATCAATTTGATGCCGTCGTCGAACTTGGCCGCGAATTGATCGATCGTGGAGTTTCGCAAGTCGGCACATCTAATGATGAAGGTGAGACAGCCTGGCAGGTAGCGGAATGCCTGTCAATTGTCGCGCCAGCGATCAAAAAATCGTCGATGACCGACACCGAAAAAATCCTTTTTGTCATCGATTCGCTGATACAGGACGAATTTGATTTGTGTGAAGGCATAGTATCGATTCTCGATATTAAATTTGGCAAAGATGTCTGGGCTGCTGTTGCTGAAAGTTTGCAGCAACGATTGTCTGATACGGTAATTGAGCCAGATGCAGACGAATTCTGGCAATCGTACTACCGCGGGCAACTCAGCGGTTGGGTCATTCACGCTTTAGAAGAATCCGATCAGTTTACAACAGCAACAGAGTTTTGTATCTCTGAAGCTAGGTCAACCGGCAAATACGATCGGGCCGTATACCGCTTGATCAACTTGAAACGGTATGACGAGGCAAAATCGCTCGCCGAAGAAGGATTAGAGAAAACGGATCAACTTTCTTTTGGATCGATAGATCATCTACAAGACGCGTTACTGGAGGTTGCAAAGAAAAACAACGATCATTCGGTTGCGGTTGCGATTTACGCCGAGCGATTTGTAGATGTTCCTTCCATTAGTTCGTTGGACAATTTGCTCGAAGCAGCTCGCCAGGCAAAATGCGAAGAACAGGTCAGGGAAATTGCAATGGCGTATTTGGAAACAGGAATCGCACCTCATTTTCAAGACAAGAAAAAAGGATCCTCTCGAAAAAAATCTTCACCAGCGAAATCAAAAAAGAAAACGACTGGTGCTGTCGCTTCAAAATCAAAATCTGGAAAACGAAATCCAACAATTCAAGCCTGGCCATTTCCGACCCCACCTGGAGCATCGCTTCTGTCACGACGAGCAGGTGGTTTTCACGTCAATCCTATTCCACACTTTGACGTTTTGATTCAATTGGCCATCGTACAGAAAGACGCAAAGTTAGTATTACATTGGTATGACTCGCAGATAGCTTGGGAAGCCGCCGATGGTAACGACCGGTTTCGTGGTTTCAAAAATGAGATTGCCGCTGCAATTGCCCACGATTACCCTGATCGCGCACTTGAGATGTACTGCACGGAAGCGGACGATCTCGCCGCCACAACCGAAACACGAAACTACCCTCAGGCGATTGCCATGTTAAAGGAAGCCAGAAAAATTCTCCGACGTGAAAAACGCGCGCACGAGTTTCAAGTCATTCTCGAAACATTCCATCAGAACCACCATCGCAAGCGCCGGCTCGTCGAAATGTTAAACAGCTTGTCGCGCAAGCCTATCGTGTCCAAGAAATCAACTCGATAAACGCTTGGCCGTTCGACAAATTCTCATCGACGCTATAAACTATTAATTTAAAGCAAACTTGTTTTGATATTAGGGCCGGTAGCTCAGTTGGTTAGAGCAGGGGACTCATAATCCCTTTGTCGCGGGTTCGAGTCCTGCCCGGCCTATTTGGTTTATGCTAAAGCAGAACGCTCTGTCTCACTTTGTTACCTGCTTTACGTCCTAAGTTGACCGAGCGGCCAACACGGTTTGACCGCCATTCATTTCATCGCCCATTCTAAAAGGCCTCGCCTCTTCGGTCCAACGACTTGTTATGTGAGCGTTAGATTCAGTTCATCGCAGTGAGCGCCGCATGCACTATTTTTCCGTCCCGCATTACGACGTATCCTTTGCGCCCTACTTTGGATCGAAAAGATTTTGTCAAACTTGAGAATGAACGCAATTCGTCACCTGGTTTCATTCGGTCGATTATTTGAACAACAGGATCGGTCGAAACATCGTCCGTGTCCAATCCCTGGCTTCGAGCCAACCGAACCTTCTCAGGTGACGATTTTCGAGAACTAACCCAATCCACAGGCACGGCATCGGGCTGATTGAGCGCGGGATTGTTTTTCATAAAGTGAGAGTTGTGCGTTCAAAACAGATAACTAGTCATTATGCTGCGCGGGATGGCAGTTTTATCCTGCGCCGTCAGATCGGATAACGTACCAGAGAATTAGGCACTTTTCCAATTTTTTGGCCGTTTTGGATGAATGGCGTATCACGCGCGGCAGTTTATCCTGCGCAGGAAAGCATGCTCGGATAACGTTCCAAAGCGATACCAGTTTACAAAATAAATCGTTCACACCATCGTCAGCGACAATACGCAAAGCTACAGGTTCTCGGTAATTTGTAGTGGACTTTCAAATCTACCGCGTCAGTTTGACGCATCAGATGACTATTTGACTGATGCTTGGGTCTATTCGGCCATCGGTGGATGGTACAGTCGTTGCCTTTGTTTGGTTCGGATTCAAGTTATGCATCATAGTATTCTTTTTTTCTATGTTTAGTAGTCGATAAATAGGCGGTTTTTTCAAGCGTATGCATACGATTGATGGGCTGAATAGGAAAGCGAGTCCGAACTGTGGAAGCCAATACAAAAAAAACCAATTCGGGTCCAACTCCAGACGGGCACGTCGTTGGAATTGGCGCTTCGGCAGGCGGCTTAGAAGCTCTCGAACAACTTTTTCAAAGTATGCCCACGGATACGGGATTGTCGTTTGTAATTGTTCAGCACCTTTCGCCTGACTTCGACAGCGTGATGGACGAGTTGTTGGTTCGGAAAACGGAAATGTCGGTGCGAATGGTTGAGGACGGCATGGAGGTCATGCCGGACTCTATCTACCTCATTCCTCCAAAAAAGGAAATGATCATTTCTGATGGCAAACTGCTGCTGACCGATAAAGATCCGCAGGAAGGATTGTCTCTACCCATCGACCAGTTCTTTCGATCGTTGGCCCGAGAGTACGGAGAAAAGGCTGTTGGTGTGATCCTGTCTGGAACGGGAAGCGATGGCTCGCGCGGTATCCGAGAAATTCATGGAGCTGGTGGGCTGGTCATCGTCCAAAATGACCAAACGGCCAAATTTGATGGTATGCCGAAAAGCGCCATGGAAACCGGTATGGTCGACTTGATACTGCCGCCAGCAGAAATTGGAGAAATTCTTGGAAGATACGTCACGAATCCCATCCGAAGCGAATTGGTTGCCGAGACGAACGCAGTTGACATTAATGAACCAGGGTTAAAAAAACTGATCCGTTTGCTTCGTGAAGAGCATGGCATTGATTTTAGCGTTTACAAGCAATCGACTGTTCTCAGACGAATTGAGCGTCGACTGCTCATGAGCCAGACGACTGATTTCGAGGCTTATGTGGAATCAGTCGCACGGAATCGGGACGAACTGCACGCGATTTACAAAGACCTGCTCATCGGAGTCACGCAGTTCTTTCGCGACCCCGAAGCATTCCAGTCGCTGGCTTCTGATATCATACCTGAGTGTTTAGCAAACCTGTCCGAAGACGAAGAGTTTCGAGTATGGATTGCTGGTTGTGCGACCGGAGAAGAAGCCTTCTCGATGGCAATTCTGCTTGATGAACTTGCACAGCCAGAGGTCCTCAGCCGGATCAAGATTTTCGCAACGGATGTTCATCAAACCTCGCTGGATTTTGCAAGCGCCGGGGTCTATGAAGAAGGAAGTCTGGCGAATCTTTCGAAGGCCAGAAAAGAGCACTACTTTGTTCGCAAAGGTAATCGCTTTCAAGTTTCCAGTGAGCTGAGAAAAATGATCGTTTTTGCTCGGCAAAACGTCATTCGAGACGCACCGTTTACAAAACTGGATCTGGTTAGTTGCCGCAATATGCTGATTTATTTTCAGCCTGCAATTCAGCGGAAAGTCATCTCACTGTTTCACTTCGGTTTGAAAACCGGTGGTACCCTGTTGCTCGGGCCGAGTGAGGGTGTTGGTGAATTGGAAGATGAGTTCAAGACCGTTGACCGGCACTGGAAAATATTCTCAAAGCGCCGGAATGTTCGTCTGAACACTGAATTCAAGTTTCTCTCTGCAGGATCTACTTCAACTCTCCGTCGATCCGTCTTGCCTCCAACGTCGACAACTGGTGCTCGCGATGAACTGGCCAAAGTCTATGACGAGCTTTTGGACGAACATCTTCCGCCGTCAGTGTTGATAAATGAATACCGCCAGGTGATCCATGTTTTTGGCGATGCAGGACGTTTTCTGAAAATCAAGAAAGGCCGTTCGACAGGCGATGTGCTTGAATTGTTCGATGCGGAATTTCGTACGGCAGTATCAGGTGCCATTCAACGTGTTTCGAAACAAGGTGAAACGACTACCTATACCGGGATCGCATCGCAGGTGAAGGGAATTGAACAACAGGTAAAGATCAGTGTATCTCCTGTCTTTGGGCGGACAGCCGAAATGACTCACATGCTCATTTCATTTGCTGAGGTCGACGAAGTCGTGCGTATTGACCAAGTAGACGAGGCATCCGTACTCGACATCAACGAATTTTCGCAATCGCGAATCCTGGCTTTGGAAGATGAGCTTCGGCATTCGAAGGAAAACTTGCAAGCGACGATTGAAGAATTGGAAACGAGTAATGAAGAACTTCAAGCTACCAACGAAGAACTAATCGCGTCCAACGAAGAGATGCAATCAACCAACGAGGAATTGCATTCGGTCAACGAAGAACTCTATACCGTCAACGCTGAGTACCAGCGCAAGATTTCTGAGCTTACGGAAATTACCGACGACATGGAGCATCTGTTTGCCAGCACCGATGTAGGCGTCTTGTTCCTCGACCGAGACCTTTCGGTTCGAAAATTTACACCGCGAATCGCACGGTTGTTCAATTTGATAGAACAGGATATCGGGCAATCGTTCGACAGATTCACACACAATATCCAGCATAAAGATCTACTTGAAAACGTTCGCTGGGTAATGGAGTCAAATCAACTTTATGAGTGCGATGTCGTCGACAAATCCGGCCATGAATATTTCCTCCGGATTCTACCGTACCGGACAAAAGACATGGTCGATGGGATCGTGCTTACACTGATCGACGTTGCATCGCTAAAGCGAGCTGAAAAGGAAATTCGACAAAAAGACGATCAACTGCGCGGCGTAATGAAGAATTCGCCATCGTTCATTTTTATCAAAGACATTCAAGGCCGGTATCTGTTGGTCAACGAACAATCTCGCCGGGTATTCGGCGTCAGTTCCAACAAGATCATTGGCAAAACGAATTTTGATTTTCTTCCGCGTGTCGTAGCAGAACGTATCGACGAATCAGATCAGGAAGCCCTCCGCACTGGTGAAAAAGTCGAGATCGAAGAAGTCATTCCCCGCAAAGGCAAGGGACGGACATACCTGACAATCAAATTTCCCTTGCGCGACGAATCCGATTCGATCTATGCCATTGCAGGCATGAAGACGGACATCACCAAAATAAAGGTTGCTCAAAGAAAAGCCAAACGGGCGGTCCGTGAACGTGACAAGTTTCTGGCAATGCTTTCCCACGAACTTCGAAACCCGCTGGCGGCAATTCAAAACGCAGCTGGAGTGTTAAATCGAATGAGTGGTGAAGACAAAAAGCTTCGGAAAATTTCAGGGGTTATTCAAAGACAGGGGACCCACCTTGCCAGAATCCTCGACGATTTACTTGACATCTCTCGCGTCGTTCAAAACAAGGTCGAACTGCGAAAACAGACTTTCGACCTGCGGACTGCCGCCGAGGATGCCTTGCTCGCCGTAAGGTCGATGGCAACAACCGAAAAAATCAAGATTATCAAAAAGATAGCCGACCACCCTGTGCCGGTGTACGGAGATGAGTCACGACTTGAGCAGGTGATCGTCAATCTTCTCGTTAACGCAATCAAATACACTCCAGAATCGGGTGAGGTCGAGTTGCGTGTTTCATCTAGCAACGGAGCGGCAGAAATCCTTGTGTTGGACAATGGAGCCGGGATGTCGCCTGGGTTGCTGAAACGAATCTTTGATCCCTTCGTCCAGGGAGACGTCACCATCGATTTCTCACAAGGTGGAATGGGAGTTGGTTTGACGCTGGTCAAGACGATCGTTGAACTTCACGATGGTGAGATTTCGGCTTCGAGTGAAGGTGAAGGAAAGGGAAGTTCATTCCATTGCGCGATCCCCCTTTCCAACGAATCTATTGTTCAACCCAAGGACAGGGTTGATTCAATTCTCGACACCGCACCAGCGGCAGCCCCACCACTAAAAATCTTAGTCGTTGAAGACGAAATTGACATACGCGAAATGATGTCGTTGGTATTGGAAATGGATGGTCACCAGGTTATTGCCGTGGATAACGGCTTGTCGGCGTTAACGACCATCGAAGTCGAGAAGCCAGATTTGGCTTTCATTGATATAGGTCTTCCAGAACTCGATGGATACGAAGTCATGAAACGATTGCGGGAAACCGGACGTGACCAGCATACATTGTGCGTGGCGTTAACCGGATTTGGCCAACAAAAAGATGTACAGCGATCTGAGTCAGCGGGCTTTCACCGGCACATCACCAAGCCGGTCGGAAACGAAGATCTTCGAACTTCTATTGCTGATGCGATTAAGCTCTCTGAACGAACGCTCAAAGGCTCAACGTCGTGACCCAGTTTTTTTGTCGAAAAATTGACTATCACATACTTCGCAAGACTGAGATGCTTTAATTCAATTCGGCAAAGTTTTTACATTTGATTCCGCAATCGTCAAAAATTCGATCGATTAGCTTGTCCGTCCGGACGGGTTTGGCGAACCAACCGTTCACTCCCCGATCGCTTATTGGAACGTTGACATCCGTCCTGCTTGATCCCGAAACACCGTAAATCGGCAGTTTGGAAAACCGTTGATTGTTGCGAATGATCGAAATCGTTTGCGGACCATTGAGTCGGGGCATTTGCATGTCAATCAAGATGAGGTCTGGCAAAGGATTCTTCTCTAAATAGTCAATTGCTTCCTCGCCGTTGGTCACACTTTTCACGTTGATACCTGCCATTTGAAGGATCGTCGAGAGAAGATGACGTTCGTTTGCGTTGTCTTCCACCAAAAGGACTGTCAATTTCAGGCGTGATCGAACAGAGTCTTCAGTTTTGCAAGCTGTAACAGGACTGGCACTGGAGCGTTCGTTATCAGCTTCATTCAATTCCAAATCGGAAAGTTCATCTAAGACGGAATGAACATGCTCTAGTCCTCGATCAGAATCTCCCCTTGCAAAAAGCTTTTCGGCAACCTGAAGTTTCAAGCTTAAGGCGTTGAGCCGATTGTTCAATTTATGCCTGATCGTTGACGGCGAATTGTCACCTGAATCTGGTGAACCGTTCCACTCGTTTTCTCGTTTTTCAAAATCCCAGTCGAGTTCGTGTCCATCCAGTAGTTCTTCCCGAAGAATCCGAACACTTGGCGGCGCGTCGACGCCCAGCCTGACGTTGCTTCCACGAAACCCAAGAACTTCGACAGAGATTCCCAGCGAAGGGAAGAGGATCTTTTGATCTTGGCGTCTTGATAAAACAAGCATGTGGTTTCCTTTCCAAATTGACTTCGATGTGATATTCCAACCTCACCAATGCGCGACACCTTGGCATTATTGCACCCAAGAGTGGCACCCGGCAAGCGTCTGACATCTTGTCAAACCCAGCATTTCCAGCTGGTGAAAGTCCATTTTTGGCAGGTTATCACCCGCCGAATCTCAATTGGTGCAATTTTTCAAATTACAGTCAACATCAGTTTTGTCGAAAGTTTGCTGAATGAGCTCAAGCTAAGCTATCGGTTACTCGATGCGGGACTCAATCACACCGCCGACCTCATCAACCAAAACAGCTCCTGCTATCGGCTGCAATAGGCGACGCAGTGATTTTTCATTTGGTCGATGAGATGATCACGTTGAAGTTCGAATCCGTAAACGTTTAAAACGTTCACTCATTTAGTCAATCTGTTTTCGAATAATTATCGATTTGTTGATTCGTGGCTGTTGATTCAATCCGGTTTCATCATGAAATGCGCTAACATGAGACTGGCTTTGTATTCTATCCGACAAAAGAACTGCAGACAGCGTCGACAGTAAAAACAATCCGGCTAGCGCGCTTGCGAAAAATTGCAACCAAAGATTCACTCGACGGCCGTTAGATATGGGGCCATCTAATACATGTGAGACTCTGTTGCTCAGATCTTTTGCTGCACCAAACGAAGACACAAACGCCGTCTGATCGACGCTGCTTGGCAATGATTCGGCTAGTAAATCCAAGATCAGGCTCGCATATACTTCACGCTGTTGTGGGTAGAGTTCGATTACCATTGCGTCGCAGCAAGTTTCTTCAATCACCCGAATTTGCCTTCGGCAGATCCAAACCAATGGATTCCACCACTGCAGGGTAGTGCAGACGGTCTCAAGGATTCTGACCCAGCAATCACCACGTTTGATATGCGCCAACTCGTGCGCGAGCATGAGCTCCAGTTCCGATCGATTCTTCTGAACAATTGACTTGGGCAAGACGACCGTCGGGTTGGGCAAAGACGAGAGTACAAACGGCGTCACATTTGAAGCGGTCAGACAAATTGCTGGAGAGGTATGGAGTCCGATTTGCGCTGCAACTCGATCAATCTGGCACTGCAAATCACTGGTTAAAGGTTCGTGTTGTAATCGGATTGACCTCGTCAGCCGGCAGTATCTGGTGATGGCAACAACGGTAAGCCCCAATGAGCCAATTGCCCAAATGCACAAAAAAAGTAAAAAGGCGGCGGCTCCGGTGGCGTTGTTTCCCACTCGCGGGCCTTCAACAACCGCTGATGTATCGAATACTTCTTCATGGATAACTCGTTTTGTTAACCTGGACTCATCGTGTTGACTTGAGTTCAACGAGTCAACGACATGTACATCCCGCTCACCCGCCATATCGACGCGCATCAAGACGGCTGATTCGCGGGTAAAATTTTTTTCCGCACCAGACGTTTTTGAGTCTGCAAGTAACACAGGAATAGCAATAAAAACTGGAAGCATGCTCAATACCAGTACCAGGCACCATAAGAAATGCGCTAGCGATAACCAGCGGCGAGACGAGTTCACGATCCAAGCTATCCCGGCCAACAGGCCGCCAGCGAGCATGACCGCAATAGTGATTCTCAATAAAACATCCATCACATTGCCTATTTGCGCTTTTTAAGCCGTGCGTTGATCATGTCACGCAATTTTTCCAAATCTCGTTTCTTCAAACCTTTTGCATTCACCATGGAGCTGATCAGCGGCGTCAAAGACCCTTCGCAGACATTCTCCGCGAGAGTCTGTAAATTGGCTTTGATAAATTCGTCTCGGCTAATGGTTGCCGAAAAAGAGTGCGCGCGACCGATACGTTTACGGGTAACTAACTCCTTGGCCGCCATACGATCCAACGTTTTTTGGATCGTGGCATAGTTCGAATCCAATGGCTCATCGTAAATCTGGTCGGTCAGATACCGGATGGTCACTTGGCCCTCAGCCCACAGGATATTTAGTATTTCACGTTCCAAGTCCGTTACAGAAAATGATTTTGGCATTACCGTTCACCTCAGTCAGCATCTCTGACTGATTTTAACTCAGATGCAGTACAAAGCAACGCTTGACAGAAAGAAACCTCGCTTTTAATATAAGTCAGACAAGCTGACTGATTTAATTCTTGAGGAAAGATGAGCCATGAAACACCTGATGATTGCAACCTCGACATTGTTATTGCCAGTGCTGGTTGGTTGCGCGCAATCGCAGCACGCGACTCAGTCCAGCGCATCCAAAAACGTCGTTGAAAGCGAACATGATCCGGTTGCTTTTGGAAAAAAGTTCAAAACGGTTTGTCGCGTCGGCGAAAAGGGCGGTGATGGTGTTCTCATCGAACGACAGTGGGTCCTGACTGCCGCGCACGTGGCAGTCGGCATATACCGACGAGAGAAAGGCCGGATTTCCGTTTACTTTGGCTCGACAAAATACTCAGTCAAATACGCGTTCGTCCACCCAGAATTCAAACCCATGGGGCAACACGATATCGCCCTGTTGTTTCTCGAATCAGAAGTTAAGGACTGCGAGCCAAACAAAATCTACCGAGATTCTGACGAATTGGGTTTGGAAATTGTGATTGCCGGTCACGGCGATAAACGGGACGACAAAAACCGCTGGATTCGCGACGGAAAGTTGAGAGCTTTCACGAACAAGATTGATTCGACAACTGACCTGAGAGTCGTTTTTGACTACGACGGTCCAGAGGGTGATCCTACGGCGCGTGAAGGAGCCGGTGGCCCGGGTGACAGTGGCGGGCCGGCCTTTATCGAGAAAGATGGAAGTTACTTGGTCGCGGGTATCAGTTCAATGGGCCGTCCCGGCGCAAAAGGCCCGGCAACCTTTGGAGCCATTGAGTACTTTGTCCGCGTATCCAAATTTCAGGAGTGGATTGATCAAACCATGAAAAAAACTGATCCAAAACTCGCCTTGAATCTCGCAGACTTGAAAAAATTTTCAGGCGGACAAGGAACGGTTGTACGGCAAGAGGCGGGCGCAGGTACAGGTCGACCGGATTTTTCTCAAGCCAAAAACGCGCGAACGGCGAAACGATTCGTGTCCGCATTTGAGAATTATGACGAGGCTAAAATGGTTCAAACCATCAAAGAGTGTTTTTCCGACACCACGCTTCAAAACACACCTGCCAACAATATACCACAACATTGGCCCGCACTTTTCCGGCAACTGCGTTCCGCCACCGTGGAACGGGTAATCAGCGAGTCAGCCGAACAAATCATTCTGAATCTTAAGAAAGGCGACGATCGTTTCCGATTGCGGATTCGATTCGACCCGAAACAACCGGACAAGATCAGTGACTTGATGTTTGGCAAACTGCAATAACCTAAGAGGAAATCCAGTGTCGCCCGCGAACTCCGAAATTGGCCAAGACGGTTTGACCGCAATTAAATTATACAGCCCATTCTAAAAGTGTTGTCCGCCTCGATCCAACGCCTTGTTATCTGACAGACTTTTCGGTGTACTTGGTTCCGAACCCCTCGGGATTTATGGAATAGCGCTCGGTCAAAGGCGCTGAGATTGTGCTTAATGGAGAATTAAATTCTACGACTAAAAAGTGCGCGCCATTTTCCCCACATACAACAGATGGGTAGTGATATTCGTGTTTCCGACTCGGAGACGTTTGAATTATGTCAATCAATCGATAATCGCGCAATATCGCAGCAACCATTCCGCTGCCAAAATGAGTTGAAAGATAAGGCTTGAATGTCATTACATACAATTCATCTCCACTATCCAATTCCACCGCTTTTCCTGAAATATATGGTGATTCATCAAATGGCATAAACGGAGAATAGTTACGCAAAATGAATGACCGGGCATGACTTTCTGCTGGGTCTTCAGAGTCCAGTTGGCTCAACAACGAAACAAGATTTGTGTAAAACTCCGATTTTGACTCAGTGTCATCGAGACGTTTTCGAATCACACTGGTTTCACGGCTGTGTTTCCATTGGAGCCACCAGGTCAATCCAATTGAGAGGCAAAGACTTAGCACCAGTAGCCCACGGATCGAAAACCTCAAGTTTTGAATGTTCATGATGGACCCAAGCCGGATAACGTACAAGGACAACCGAGCTGCCAAAACGGCCCGAAGTGTTTAATAGTACTTGAATTATAGCCGACGGTAGCGTCCCCACAGGTGAGGTGGTTTAAGCAATCACCTCCGGAAACAGATGAACAAGGGAACAAACAGGCTTAGATGGGTGAATTCAAGGTTAAGAAACATTCTTTACCATTGTTCATATCGATACGTCTCGCTTTTGTTAAACTGGCGAAATCGACGTTTACGCAGGCACTGGATTTCGCCTGACTTTCTGGTGCGAAACCACTGCTTCCAATATTTGCCACTCGTCAACAGACAAAACTGTTTAGGACATGACATACATAATTGTTGCTGCGATCGTAGGTGCAGGCCTGATTACGGGGCTACTATTTGCCTTTTCTAATTTCGTCATGAGTGCATTGTCAGATGTATCGAATGAAAATGGCATGTTGGTCATGCAACGCATAAACGAGAGGATTATCAATCCCATTTTTGTATTGCTGTTTTTCGGCACTCCATTACTTTGCGTCATCATCGCGATCAGATCTGGCATGACCCTAAACGCGGCGGGTAGTTTTTTGTTGTTGCTCGGCTCGATTTGTTATCTACTCGGCCCGTTTGGCATCACGATGCTGTTTAATGTTCCGCTAAACAACCGACTTGCCAAAACCGAACCTCCAGGCGCTGACAAAGTATGGACCGATTACCAACTCCATTGGCAACGTTGGAATCACGTGCGAACATATGTCGGCGTATTATCCATTGCGTTGCTCGCGGCAGGTCTTGGTCAACTTAGTGTGTAAATTGTGTGGAAACGACTGTCCTCTGCTCCGCCTGCTGATTGAGCACAACAAGCGACTGCGGACTTGCGAACGTGAAGTCGATTGTTTGTAAGGGTTCGCGGTGCAAACGCACGAGCGGCCCCTCGTCGGCTACAGAAACCGTCGATGCAGCCGGCACAATGCGAGCTGGTACGGGCACTGGAAGCGGATCGATTTCAAACGGATATGGATCGAGCACGATCGTTCTGGCAGAGTCACGACGCCAAAAGATTGAGCAGGTGTCGTGTGCACTCGCTCGCGGAACATAAGGGAATTCGTAATCCTTGTCATCGTTGAGGGCGAGAAAGAGCGAAAGGGAGTCGAGCAATTGAAGTAGCCTCACGTGCGGGTGGAGATGGTCAGGCTCAATCGCCGCTGCCATGTCAGGGTCACACGCGACACGACTCTTCAGGATGTGCTGAAGTTCCTGCTGTTCATGCAAGAAGGCACGTGTTGTATCGGGATCTCCGACAAGACCGGCAGCGATCTCCGGTGCTCCGAATACAAAGTGGCGATTCGAGTCGTCGTTCATCGATGTGAGATCCTCGAAAGCCACCGCATATAGCCAGTAGGCGTGCAGACTAATGAGCAAGGCAGCGTACGGATGAAGCTCAGAGACACGGTCTATACCGAGCCGCCACCTGTCGAACCCTCCTGAACTCCAGGCAGAAAACTCGTTGGCGGCCGTCGGTACAGCGGCTTCGCCGACTCCAACTGGAAGTCCATCGCGAGCACTGATCCGAGGCATCGCTTCCGCTTCCCACCACCCGTTATCGTGTTCCGCAATTCCAAGCACAACTTCGTCACGCCAAAGTGCTGGATGCGTTGCCCCCGGATAACCACCAGGTCGAGCGAATCCGTTCCGTGCACCCCAATTGGCAGCAAGGAACCCGCTGATCTGGGCATGGTGCGGTTGTTGTACGAGCCAGGTTTGATTGTTGATTGTTGATTTAAGCATTGCTTTACCCTTTCTTTGATTCTCAATAACCGACCGTAAAATGTGTGCCAGCGTGACGTGAGTTTTCGACCTCATCGACAACCGCAATTGCGAAGTCTTCCATTGAGATGTGTGACTCACCTGACGCATCCACCACCAAGGTATCACTCCCACAGCGGTAAGTACCTCTCCGCCTACCCGGTGCGAACATGGCTGCGGGGCAGAGATAACTTCCGTTCGGCCTTAAGCGATCGGTGCACCAATCAAACTGTGCTTGAGACGCTTGGGCGACGGGAACCACTGATGCTGGAAGAAAGCCGGGTGCCGTAAGAACAGTGTGCCCTTCCGCTTCGGGCACTTTGAGAGGCGCTGCTCCGCCAACGACTAGGAACGGGACACCAAGAGAACGTGCGGGTTCGACGACCAACGCAGTCAGCGACACAATCTCGTCCTCGGCACCACCCGGCGGTCGCAACGCAGTAACTACAAAGTCATGACCACTTATCACATCTGTCAGGTCGCCGTCAGTCACATCTCGCACGATGGGTTGAACCGCAAGACTCAATTCTTTGGCTTTCTCTACACGGCGCACGACTGCTGAAACTTCGTGACCCCGCTGGATCGCCTCGTTGACAATTCGACTTCCTGCCTGGCCTGTGGCACCAAACACAATAATTTTCATGGCAATCTCCTGTTTGAAATAATGTCTTGATGTCAAGATATCTCTATTTGTCTCGACGTCAAGATAAAATATCTTGAATTCAAGATATTTTTTTGGTAGAATTGAGATATGGACCAAGTAGACAAGATTCTCGATCAATGGCGTGGCGAAAGGCCCGATTTATCAGTTGAACCGATGGGGCTCATCGGCCGGGTAAAGCGACTGCACAGTTACCTGATGGCCGAAATGGACGCGACGTTTGCCAAGCATGGTTTAAATCACGCGAATTTTGATGTGCTCGCGACACTTCGCCGTTCAGGAAAGCCGTACCGATTGTCTCCTGGCGAACTACTCGAACGCACAATGGTGACATCGGGTACGATGACAAACCGAATCGATCAACTCGTAAAGGCTGGGTATGTCGAGCGGATCCGCAATCCAGACGATGGCAGATCAGTGCTCATTGCCCTCACTGATGTGGGGTTTGAATTGATTGATTCGGCTGTTACCGATCATGTTGCAACGCAACGTCGGATTACGAATGGTCTATCAGAAAGCGAGTTCAAACGGCTGAACCGGCTTCTGGCGAGATACCTCGCGATACTTGACGAAGCCAATGAGACGCAGGAGTAACTCTCGATAGTCGGACCGATGCAGCCATCGAAGATTTGAAAAACTATCGAACCTGCGGGAATGGAAAAATAAGGCCGGTGACAAATCAAAAAAAGTAATCAGCAACCACAAAACTAACTTCACTGCGAATTGCAATATGCGCTGGTTACATTTGGACGTCTTGGACTTCGGGGAACTGGCTGGGCAACAAGTCTTCATCTTCGCCGAGTAGCTGTCTCAGTTCTATTTCCAAACCACGAGCCATCGTCGAAATTGGAACGTCGTTGGCAGAGCCTTCGAATGGGTTTTCACCGACTCGACCGATGCGTTCCATGGTGTGAAAAATCCACGACACAATCGTGCAGAAAGGTACTGCCGCCCAGACAAACCAGTTGCCTGCGAGAGGATAGGTCTCCGCCAATCCAAGCCCGACTTTGGCGAATTCCGGAATCACCGCCAACGGCAACAACAATAGAAACATCCACACAAAAATGTGGCTCAGCGTCGAATACTGACGCGGGTAAGGGAAATTTTTGATGCGCTCTGATTTGCCTTGCAACGTAAATAATTCTTGCAGCAGATTTTCGAGTTCCAGAAACGCAAATTCCCAAATCAAGCCACGTTCCTTGAGTTGTCGAAAGTGATTCGACTGCAGGTAAACCACGGTCGCCTGTTTGTTTTTGCTCGCAGTAACGGTATGCCATTCGTCATCGGAGAGGAACAGAAACAAGTCATCTTCGAGTGTTGTAACTCGTTCAGGAACGTGCATTTCCTTGGACCACTCGCGATTGGTGCGATGTTCTTCGAAGACTTCCCATTTGCGTGGTTGTCGCATCGCATGCCGGAGTGCCGTGAGCCACGCGATGTGACGATAAAAAACCGTTTTGCGAATTTCTGCCAACTCGGCATCGCTGACCGGTTGGTCGGCGTGCTCGTTGGTCACCATGTCGGTAACTTTCATTGCCAAAGTACGAGTTGCATTGACAATTCCGCCCCAGATTTTTCGCGCTTCCCAAATCCGACCATAGGCAGCATTGTTTTGAAAACCAATAATAAATGCGACGGCAGTACCGATTGCAGCCAAAGGTGCCCAAGGTACAACGAGAAACTTGAAGCCGAAAATGACATAAAATATTGTCAACACCAGTGCGATGATAAAAAACAAAGCCGTTTCCAGCCTGGTCCAAAGCATCATCTCTTTGGCTGAATATCGTTTTCTGGTAAGCATGGTTTGTCCGCTACTCGGTGGTCTAGCTCGATGATCCTACGAGATGAAGTGCTTCGAGCACTTCAGATATTTCTGGTCGACAGCGATAGTCCGCACAATTCTCGGCGTAACGGATCGATCCAGTCCGGTCGATCACGATTCTCGCTGGCAACGGCAGCGTCCAGTCGTCGTCACCGTGATACAATTTCAAATTGATGTTAAAGCTATCGCGATAGAGCTGTCGCAACTCATCCGGCATTGAATATCGCAAGCCATATTGTTCAGCCAGATCGTTCTGTTTGTCGAACAAAATGTCGAAAGACAATTTCTGAGTAGCGATGATTTTGCGGGAGTATTCCGGTTTCTCCGGTGAAATTGCAACGATTGTCGCTCCAGCGGATTTTATTTCGTCAACAAACTGTTGAATATGAGCCAAATCGGCGTTGCAGTACTGTCACCAGAATCCGCGATAAAATACCAGTACCAATGGACCGAGAGCGAGGAATTCGTCGGACGAACGCACTTTGCCGTGCTGATCTTCCAGTTTGAGCCGAGGGGCTGCAGCTCCGGTCTTGAGAGCACGTTCACTGATTCCTGAAGATTTGAGCTCCCGTATGGCGTCGTGAATGATTTTAAGGAATCGCGCCGACATGCCACCTTCGACTCGTTCCCTGATTCGGTCCAGTTTTTCCTTGAGTGTTTCCATCTATCTGCGTACTAAATTTGTGTTCCCAATTACAAATTTCATCCAGGAAAATAAATCGTAAAGTTTTGACGACATCGTTCAATGTCGTTTTCGATTTGTGGATTCTTCAACACATCATAGCAGACAAACATTTCTAACGGTTGCATTGCAAAAAAGCAAAATTGAGGTGCCGCAGCCAAAAAATCGTCCAGTGATTTTTCTGCAAAAAATACTTGTTCTGGATTGTTAATCGAGTCAGCAAGTGTATTGAACGTTAACTACAATGAATCGCGGACATCCCTTGGCAACGACTTTGCCAGACTCTTTCGAACGGTGAAAAACTTTCCAACTTTTCAAACACGAGGAAAAACATGGATCGCAGAAATCTACTCAAATTCAGTGGCGCGATGTCACTGGTTCCGTTTTTTCACTCGAATGTTGTCTCTGGAGCCACAACTTCGTCATCGCTGTTGAACGAGCATGTTCTCGTTGATTTTTCAAGCGACGGACGATTGTTGTCGCCACTGCAATATTGCAAGCTGCTGCAAAAGCTTGTCGAGCAGAACCCCCAGGTTGCCGATCGGTACGGAGCCGGTGGTGCTGTTGAAACACTTGAGAAAAAAATTGCAGAGGTCACTGGCAAAGAATCGACGTTGTTTATGCCCAGTGGTACGCTGGCAAACCAATTGGCGATCAAAGTATTATCGAAAAACAAAAACAAAGTGTTTGTGCAAGAACAAAGCCATGTGTACCGAGACGAATCTGATGCGGCACAACGAATTCACGGCAAACGCTTGATGCCGCTTGCTTCAGGAAAAGCGAATTTCACACTCAAAGATTTAACAGACGCAATCGAACACTATCGCCGCAACGAAGTCTTCAAAACGGAAATCGGTGCAATCTCAATTGAAAACACAGTCCGCCGACGAAACGAAGAAATATTTGACGTCGATGAAATTGCAAAGATCTCGAAATTCGCTCGCAGTCAGGATATTGGCATGCATCTGGACGGGGCGCGTTTGTACATGGCGTCGATTTGGTCCGGCGTCTCCATTCGTCAATATTCCTCCTATTTTGATACAGTCTACATTTCGCTTTACAAATACTTGGGTGCTGGCGCCGGAGCTGTACTTGCCGGCGACAAAAAAACGATTGCGACCGTCAAACGATGGATGAAGCCATTCGGAGCTTCGATGTACCAAAACTGGCACAATGCTCTGGTCGCATTGCATTTCCTCGACGGATTTGAGGCGCGGATGCGAAAAGCCAAACTCCGATCTGCAGAACTATTCAAACAACTCAACAAAATCGATGGCTTGACGGTTGAGACATTCAAACGCGGTAGCAACACGGCAAAGCTCACGGTTACGAATATCGACCCGCGGAAATTACGCTCAAGCCTATTGAAAAACCACCGGATCCGAATTCGTCCTCCGAGAAGTGATCGAAGCATTACTTTGAAAGTAAACGAAACATTGCTCAACATGGCAGTCGACAAGATTGCATCGGCATTCAAAGACGCCGCATCCAGCTAAGACGCACAGCGGAAACGCAACGGTGGTTAAAGGTGAGCGGGAAGGCGCTAGCCGCCGGTAAAACTTCGAATACCGGCGGCTAGCGCCTTGCCGCTCACTTAAAATCCGCATCTTTCCGATTTGCTCAACGCCACCGATGTGAAGGCAGGGCAAGATGTGAAACATCGAAACGTTTTGAATCGATTGATTTTTTTAAATTTTTTCAGTTGTGGGCTTGACGTTATGTAGGTTGCATATACAACTATAGTGGGTGGCAATTGATAGGAAACAGAAATGGACCTTAATCGGACGGCAAAAAGTATTGCGGATGACTGCATTGGCTACCGAATTCGGATGCTCAGCCGAATTTTCAGCCGAATGTATGACGATGCATTGCGGCCCCACGGAGTGCGTTTTTCACAAATGAACATTCTGACGGCGGTCGTTCTCAAAGGGCCCATTCAACCCGTCGAAATCGGGCGACTGTTGTCGCTCGAAAAATCGACTTTGAGTCGCAATGTTCGCATCATGGAGGAAAATGGCTGGCTAAAAAGCGAGCCTGTTTCTTCGGGTGTCGGCCATCGACTTCGAATTACAAAAAAAGGCGAGCGTCTGTATCATGCAGCCGCACCGGCATGGCGGCATGCCCAAAGCCAGATTGAAAAACTGCTCGGCGCTGAAGGCGCTCGAGCAATTTCGCGGGTCGCCGACCAGATCCAGGAAAACGAATAGTCCACGAAAAATTTTTTGAATTGAAAGTTGTATATACAACAAACTGATTAGGGAGTTTCACATGTCTCAACCACGCATTCTCGTCACTTCAGCCGCCGGACACACAGGAGCTGCAGCTGTCAAAGAACTTTTGACGCGAGGTTTTCAGGTCCGAGCGTTTGTTCGACAAATCGATGCCCGTAGCGAAGCACTATCAGCACAAGGCGCGGAGATTTTCGCGGGCAATATTTTTGACTATCGCGATCTGCGAGCGGCGATGAAAGGTGTCCAGCGTGCCTATCACTGCCCGCCTTTTGGCCCAAACCTGCTCCAGAGCAACATGTTATTTGCCATTGCAGCTGAAGAAGCGAAATTGGAGATGGTTGCCGTGTTGGAGTCATGGAACGCTCACCCAACTCATCCTTCGGATGTAACTCGCGAACATTGGATATCGCGACAGATTGTCGATTGGATGCCGTCGGTCGATGTCGTGCACATTGCTCCCGGTCTTTTTGCGTTCACTTATTTTTTTGATGTGCAAACCATTCGCAACCTTGGCCTGCTGCTTTTGCCATTTGGAAATTCCAAAAATGCGCCGCCAGCCAACGAAGACATTGGTGCGGTGGTGGCTGCAGTGATCGCGGATCCCGCCGGCCACGTCGGCAAACTATATCGCCCGACCGGTCCGCAATTGTTAACGCCCAGCGATGTTGCCGCCGTGTGCGAGCGAATACTGGGGCGTTCGGTTCGCTACTACGACATCTCGACAAAGATGTTTACCAAGGCGGCAATTGCACTCGGTATGTCTTCATTTGAGGTTTCGCATCTGCGGTACTTTGTCGAAGAACATCAAAAAGGTGCATTCGCAATTTCCGCTCCGACCGACCATGTGGAGATAGTAACCGGTAGACCGCCCGAGTCTTTTGAAGAAACTGCCAAACGTTATCTCGAAAACCCAGCCCTGGTCCATCGCAGATTCAAAATTGGCGGGAAGCTCGGAGCAATCAAAACCATGCTCAAAACGGCATTCACCAAAGCACCAAATTTGGATGCGTTTGAACGAAGCCGGATGGTACCGATGATCCACGATCCGCAGCTGGCACACGAAAGTACCGAGTGGCTGCATGGTATCGAGCGTTTTGAATCTCGCAACAAAGCCGCTCCGAGCAAGCCAATGATTTACCCCGTGCAATCGGAGCGTGGCCGCAAAATTGTTGGCTGATTGAAACTCATTGGGACTTCAAAAAAAAGCAACTTTCACTTTTACCACGAGGACGCGAGACGATGGATTTATCTACTTTGGGAATTTCTGTTTTGACGGTGACATTGTTTTGTTTTTGGGTGTACCTGAATCGTCGTGCATTGCGTAACGACGCCCGTAGCGACGAGCTTGAATCACGCAGCTTTCGGTTCGAGATTGGATTGCTATTCTGGCTTGCTGCAACAGCTGTCTACGCGACATCAGGCATTGTCCAGACCGATGCAAGACTCATGATGCTTGCTGTCGTTCCAGCATTCGGCGGAGCTGCGGTTCTGTCGGTCAGTAAGCTGGGCCGTCGGATTGCCACGGCAACTCCATGGGCCGTCCTCATTGGCTTCCTGGCATTTCGATTGCCGCTCGAGTTGATTTTGAACCAGCTTTACGCAGAAGGTCGACTGCCTGTGCAAATGACATTTCACGGGTTGAACTACGACATTGTGATTGGTTCCACAGCGCTGCCGTTGAGCATTTGGGTGGCGACACGGAAGGCTCCGCCAAGGTTGATGTTGATTGCCTGGAACACTTTTGGAATGGGGTTGTTGAGCATCGTAGGCGCCGTCGCCATATTGTCGATGCCGACACCATTTCGTCAATTCACGAACGATCCGAGCTCTATTCTGCTCTCAACATTTCCTTTCATTTGGATACCGACTTTTCTCGCAGCATCAGCTTTGGCAGGTCATGTTCTTGTATACCGCAAGTTGCTGATCGAGGCGTGCAACCGCAACAAAAAAACAGACTCACCAAGCGTTTATTCAACGACTAATTTCAACGAACAGGAGATTTTACATGTCTAGTACCAAAACTCTCGTTAATCGCAATCGCCGATTCGCTAATGATTTTGGAGCGGCTGATCTACCGATCGTGCCGAAGCTGCGCACCGTGGTACTCACGTGCGGCGATTCCCGTGTGGACCCGGCCCACATACTGGGGCTGGAACTTGGTGATGCCGTTGTCATCCGCAACAACGGCGGACGGGTCACGCCAGAGTTTGTGGAAGAAATCGCCGCGCTTGCTTTTATTGTTACCAAAATGGATAGGGGCGAGCCTGCGCCGTTTGAGTTGGTCATCATTCAACATACACACTGCGGTGCTGAAAGATTTGCCAACCAAAATGTACAACGTGCAATCAAAGAGCAGATCGGCGTTGATGTATCGTCGGTGGCCATCACGGATCACGACCAAAGTTTGAAAGATGATGTCGAGCGTCTACGCAACGCTTTAGAGGTACCTGGACACATCATTGTTTCCGGGTTTGTCTACGATGTCGAAAATGGCCGTTTGCGAGAAGTCATTTCGCCAGCGGCTTTGCGACAGGGTTCAAATGCTCATTTAAATAACAACCCAAAACCAACCACACCGTCATTGACTTGTGAATCGCTTGCCAATGAGTGAGCCTTCAAAAATCTGGTTGATGTTGGCGTCAGGCAAATTCATCCGCGCACATCGTTCCCCTTGGTGACGATTATCTAGCAACATGTCAGTTTGTTCGATTGGCATCCAACTACGACAACCTGCAAGAAAACTCGCGGGCCATTTCTTGATTTTCATTTTGGTTACCTATTGCTTAGCCTGGGGATGAAATTTTTTGGCTGCTGGGGACGCGTTCCGTTTTCCGCAGCGTTCATGGTTGCGACCTGTTTGTTTGATCCGACAATGTAGTCGTGCTTGGTACGAGAGCGTTGATTAAATCGGAAAGCAGTGAATTTGATCTGAGCGGAGAGGCGCTAGCCGCCGGTATTCGAGGGTTCACCGGCGGGTAGGGCCTCGCCGCTCATATTTAATCAACGGTTCCTAGCAACGCCGGTGCCATCCAACCGCTACAAAAAGGGCAGGCAAAATGAATCAAGAAGATTCCGCAATATCCAGGATGAACAATTCCGATTTCATCGAAAAATATGTCGAGGAGCACAGGCAAGAGTTGGAGGAATTGAGAACCAAGGCGAATGCGTTGGATTTCTCTGGACAATGGTTCATCATTGGTGACGACGGGTACGTCCAAAAAAGGTTGCAATACGCAACGACATCCTTTGCCGAAGCAGATGTTTCACCGCGTATCATTCTGTATCCGGCCGTGGGTTCCGGTGAAGCGGATATTCGAAAAGCGATTGGCTTGTGTCGTGAGCTTAAGATGGCGATTTCACTACGGACTGGAGGACACCAGTACTGCGGGTTTTCTTCAACCCGGCCGGTGAACATGCAGATCGACTTGAGTCAAACGTTTCCCGAGTACGATTATGACCCGGACAAAAACGTCCTGCGCTGCGGAGTTAGCCACGCGTTGGGGGATTGGGCTCAAAAAAATAACGAAAACGATATTTACCTGCCGATGGGCGTCTGCGCTCACGTCCACTTGGGTGGGCATGTGCACACGGGCGGATGGGGAATGGTGGCGCGAAGTCATGGAATCCTGGCCGATCACGTGCTGGCATTCGACATCATTTTCGCGAGCGGAAACAAGGAGCGTATTGTGCGGCCCGAAGCGGGCAAGACAACTCAACACAACGACGATGTGTACTACGCCGTGTTGGGCGGCGGGAAAGGCGGAGATTTTGGGATCGTGACACATTGGGAATTCCGGCCGTTGCGCGATGACGATTACCCTAACTCGGCGTGCTACACGTTCGCTTGGCTGTGGACCAAGAAGAGAATGCAAGGAGTTGTGAGGAGGATGGAGGAACTGTCCAAGCTGTGCGCTGACGGGACCGTGCCCTCGGACTACGAATTTATGCTGACAATCACGGGAACCGGCAGGATGAACATCTTGCCTGAGAGAGTGAAAGAGGGATTGAGAGAATTTGGACACATCGGCGAAGAACTTGCCGAAGGAGTTATCGTTCCACCTTTGATCCAAATGTGGATGTGCTTTACGAACAAGGGAGGAAAGGACGAGGAGTTCAACGACCAGTGGTTCGAGTCGTTCACGGCAGACGATGTCTGCGGGGATCCGGTATTCCATTCGCGCGAGAAAAAAACTGCGGTCTCCCATGGATTGGCTGAGCATTTCATCATGCGGCAGGATCGTGAGATGGAGTATCCGTTCGTTAAACGCTCACGTGTGACGATGGAGGTGCCAGATGGTTTTTGGCGAACATACGCCAAGCGAATGTCCAAAATTATGGGCTGGTGCGGCACGGTCAACGGTCAGCATCTCGTTTCGCAACAGCAGATTTACGCGGGCGGAGCCGTCTCGGAAAACGGGAAAGCAGGAATCACATCATATTCTTGGCGCGACCAGGCTTTGGCCATGAGCCACGACTCGTTTTACTCGGTGGCTTGGTTTTGGCTAAAAGCTCACAAGTGGGCGGAGCAGTGGCAACGAACCAACGACAAAGTGTTTATCGAAAACAAAGCATTTGCTGACGCGGATATGCGGATGTTTGCGTACACGTTTGGCGACCGCGTGTTGGAAGAAGTGTGGCAATGCTTCTATGACAGCCGCGAAAAGTACGAACGATTGAGAAAAATCAAGGGAGAATTAGACCCGCATGGCCTGTTTTCTGCCGATCAATTTTCCGTGAAGCCGACGTAGACGCGTGCTTGTTTATGTTGAGGCAATATGCGCAGTTCCACCACGGTTACTTGTCTAACGATTTGGCGATCTTAACCGCCTCTTTGATGGCTTCGGGCGCGCCAATAATTAAAACCTCGGATTGACTTTTGGCCATTACCGTTACTTTCCCCTGACGCCCGCCGAAGTTTTTGTCATACAAGTGTTGCACCCATGGTGCGACCGAAGCCGCATGGGCGTTTTTCAATTTGTGAATATGATTCTTGGGAAGTGTCTGTGTGGAAACGGCCATCAATTTGTGAATCAATGCTTCAACGCGTTTGACTTCGTCGCGGTCCGTGCCTGTCACAATAATCATATCTGGCAAGACTTGGATTCTGATGGGGCCAACAATTCCAATCGTATTTTGAATGTCATCTTTCGAGGTTTTTTTCGCGGAAGATTTCTCTTGCGCTCCAGCGTTTTTGTCCTGGCGTTTTTGCTGTTTCTCGTTTGCCTGTGAATGATTTTGCGCCTGAAGAGAACTGGTCAACAACATGGCTAACACGAGGTTCAATAAAAAGTAACTTTTCATGATTTGCCGATATCTGAAAATGACGCGGTTCGAAAGTGATAACGGATATCAATGTAACCCTGCACCAGCAGTATCTTCTCGCCAAAAAAGGATCTTTTGCAGAAAAGTAGTAAATACGTATACCCTGTGAGCGGCAAGGCGCTAGCCGCCGGTACGTTACGGGCAATCAGTGTTTCATACCGGCGGCTAGCGCCTCGCCGCTCACCGGTGGCATTACCCTCCGGAACCGCGCATGCAAAAAGCCGCACGAGTTTTGAATGTATTCATCGTGCGGTTGGAGGTTTCGCGTCAAAAAAGTCGCGATCGTTGTGTCGTCATACGATTACAAGATTAACGGACTTGAAGAGTTGGGTTGTTGCGCTCGTTCGTCTCACGGATGACGTTATTAATATCGGGCTTAATCACAACAATCATGGGTCTCAAAATTCGCACCTTTGATTCAAATTGCAAAGTGGCCTTTTGATTTGTACCCAAGCGAGGAAACTGTTTTTCGGTCATGTAAAGGCGCCGAGTCTGGTCTTTGTCGAAAACTTCCAGCCGAACTCGGAACCGTCCTCCGGTCGTACCGGTGCCTTGGTTTCGAATGGTCACATCGACCAACGTTGGAGACGGGAAATCGATTCGTGAGACGATCAGATCAGCGGATGCCTTGACGGGCTTGGCTGTCGCGAAAGTAATTTCCATCCGATTGTTGGTTTCAATGCGTTCGGCGATTTTCTTTCGACTATCAATCACGGACGTGACCGTAATATTTCCTTTGGCCTTAGGCACGCGGTCGACGACCAACCGATGACTTGCACCGACTTTGAGCGCGGGCACATATCTTTCAACCTTGGTAACCTTAAGAGTCTGCTTGTCGACTGCCCAGGTGGCAAGAATACAAGGTTTCGATCGGCTGTCACCATAGTTGATGACTTTGACAATGAAGTCGTTGCCGCGCTTGGAAATACTACTGATCTTGAGATCCGGCAGTTTTGGGCGAATCGGCAACGGGATGGGTTTCCCTACGGGTCGCATGCGAATGACACGTTGCAATAAATTATTTCGTTCGTTGCTTTCACGAATTCTCAATCTGGGATCCACTTTCGCGGTAACCAACAAATTGCGGGTCATAACGATTTTTTGACCCAGCTTTTTCAGCACGAATGTCTGGGATCTTCCCGCGTTGATGGGTGGAACGGTCAATAACCGATTTTCCAACGCATTTTGGGTATCGTTGTCTTGGAGCCAAACGTTGAGGAGTGTCGACGGCGATTGACGTTTGCCAAGATTGCGAACTCGAATCTGGATGTTTTTCCCTTGTTTTGAAATTTGATCGACGGCCAAGTCGATTTGGGCGTGTGCCGCTGATTGGTACAATCCGCAGATGGAAAGTGCCAACAAGGCAAATTTAATAAAACGCATTGCGCAATTCCTTTGTAATTCCTTTGTAATAGTGCTTAGGTCAGTATTTAGCCCAAGCGAAAATTGGCGCAGAACGTTACAAAAAAATTCTTTTAATCATCTGTCTGATGGGGAGGGCGAGGCTCCCGCCGAGCCTAATCCTGTAAGCAGCAAGGCGCTGGCCACCGGTTTTTGAGGGTTTGCTTCGGCAAGCGCCTTGCCGCTCAAAACCAGGCTCGGCGGGAGCCTCGCCCTCCCATAAAAAAACACCCGCGAAACGAGAATTCGTGACGCGGGTGTTGAGATTTAGTCAAGCAGGTCTATTTGTTGTGATACCCAGGAATGCGGCCGGGTGTAATTCCATCGGGAGGAGCTGTTCCGCCGGAACCGTGACCCCGTGGCCGAGGACTCGTCGAGCCTCCGCGTGGCCGTGGACTTGGCCGCGTCGTCGTGTTGGGACGTGGCGGTTTTGGACGTGGCCGAGAAATCGAACCCGATCCACCTGGCGAAGTTTGATGTGCAGCTTTATTCATACCTCGATTTCGTGTACGTGCTGCTGGATATTTGCTGTTACCAACACGTTTCTTAGATTGTTGGCGACCCATGATGAGATATCCATTGGATCGTCCCGACGTTGCTCGCCGATTGACTTGGCGGCGTGATTGAAACGTTCGGTTGTTGTTACCGCGGCGCTGAACTTGGCTCTTGCGGTTATTGGACCGGCGTTGCTGTGCTTCCGATGCAGAGGCTGTGAAAAACGATACTGCGACCAAAGCGATAGCTAACATTGAAAGTTTACGAAACATAATTTGTCTCCAAAAAAAGTGTAAATGTTGACAATCAGTGACTGTTACCGATTGTTGTGAACACTTGGATAACTGATCGTTTCGTAATAGATCCACAGACTTTTTTGCGAATTAAAAATTACTGCAGTCACGCTCGTTCGTCGGGGTCGATTCACGACCGGTCGGATGGACCTATGCGTCCAAACTTTCGAGGAAATTATCCGCGTTTTGAAGGTGAATTTTTCGCTTGGCAGGTTCCATTTTCCTGGCCATGCTGCACATCATTGCCCAACGCGGATTTTTCGCCAGCTCATCGACGTGATTCCAAATCCACCGCCAATAAAGCCCGTCCCAAATTTCACACCAAGGGCCAGATTTGTAGTGGCTCATCTTTCGAATATAAGATGATCCGGAAAAATAGGGCTTGGTCGTAATCAGTCCGCCATCAGCGTTTTGGCTCATCGCGTAAACATTTGGGACCATCACCCAATCGTAGCTGTCGACAAACATTTCCATAAACCACCGATAAATCTCGTCCGGATCGAATTCACACAAGAACATGAATCCGCCGAGAACCATCAACCGTTCGATGTGATGACAATACCCAGTTTCGAGTACGCGGTGGATGGTATCGTCGATTGGTAAAATGCCAGTCGTTCCATCGTAAAAACTGGCAGGAATTTCGCGATGATGATGCCAGTGGTTTGTGGTTCGCATTTCCACTCCATGATCCTGATAGGTGGCGCGAACGAATTCACGCCAGCCAATGATCTGACGCAAAAAACCTTCCAGAGAATTGAGTGGCACGTCGTTCTGTTTTGCGAATGCCAGAGTTTCACTGACGATTTGAGTTGGCGTGAGCAACCCAATATTTAGCGACGGTGTCAAAACACTGTGCCAGAGCCACGATTCACCGGCAACGATCGCGTCTTCGTAAGCACCAAAATTTTCGAGGCGGTGCCTCAAGAAATGTTTCAACCATTTTTTCGCATCAGCGTGCGAAGTCGGATAGTAAAAGTGCTCGAGTTTGCCAGGATGATCGGCAAATTTCTTTTGCACGTACCTGATCGCTTCGTCATCGATCTTATCTCGTTTCAATTGGAGCAGTGCGGGAATGCTTGAAAGCATTTTCTTCGGGACTTTTTTTCGATTGTCTTCGTCGAAACTCCATCTGCCGCCTACCGGTTGCTCACCGTCCATCAAGAGTTTGAATCGTTTGCGTTGAAATTTGTAGAAATCTGCCATCGACCAGCGATTCTTGTCGGCCCGGTATTGTTGATTCTCTTGCGTTTGATTTACAAAACTGGGAGTTGGAATAAATTGGCACTGGAGATTCAGTTGCTCACAAAATCTCATTAACCTTTTTTCCAGCACAAAATCATCCGGCTCCACGACGCTCACTTTGCGAGGAGACGAAGTCATCGTGCGATGGATTTTTCTCAAATGCAGTTTCAGAGAATTCGGTTTTGGGTTGTAGTCGAGATAGACGGTTTCAACGCCTTTGCCCTGCAGCATTTGGTCATAGCGTTTCATGGTCGCGCGATGTAGCCAAATTTTTTGCTTGTGAAATTTCGTGGGGTAGCGATAATCGCCGAAAAACAGGCTATCCTCGATCAACACGACGCGGGATGGCTTGAGTTTCAGCCCCGGATGGTCGGCAAACAGTTGATTGGGGAAAACAAGTAGGTTCATGCTCGTCGCTGGCGGTGATTCTTGTCCCTGAACAGCAAAAGTCTAAACTTCGACATTTAAGCTGAACCGAAAAACGGCACGTTAATCAACTTCTGTTACAGCGATCGATGCTTCCAAGTCGTAAAATTCGCGAAAAAATTCGGTAGTGGTGCCACAGGCGTTAGCGATGGGACTTCGCGCTTGCGATTTTGACTGAAACACAAAAATTCACTGAACGGTTTGTATGCGACCAGATCAGCAGTTTCATCCTTTCCTCTGCTCGGTGCCTCCGCGTGAGGCCCAAATCAAAAAGCATTGACTTCAATTGGCGGCGTCGGGCGGTCCTTGTTGGGGGCCCAATTCTGGCTCAAACTTTTTCACATACTTGTCGAACTTGGCCTGCCAAACTTTAAATACGAAAGCCGCTACTTTGACGCCTTGAAGAATGGCTTCAAAATTTTCGAAACACATTTCCCATCCAGCAGCGCTGCGGGCGCCTTCCGATGGGTGTGGTAATCGCTCGGTAAACCGCAAACGACAACCGTCACCATCAGCAGACAATTCGCATCGATATTTGTACTTTCCCCAAGTAAATTCGAGTCGATGTGGTGGATCCACGGCTAACACTTCGCCGCGCAGTTCTTCCTCGGAAAGCCCCTCATGTTGCCCTTCCGGAAAAATGAATTGCAATGTCTCGCCAACTTGCCACGTCCCAACGATGTCGCAAGGAAACCATTGCCGAATCAATTCTCGTTCAGTTAGAACCCTCCAAACTTTCTCCGGTGGATGGTCGAACTTTTTTTCAAGAACCAATTCAATTTGATCACCGATCCGTGTGAAGTTGCATTCCATATTAGTCCTCCATCGAATTGAGGGTTTTTTCCATGTCGTTCAAGCGGTCTTCCCAAAATGCTCGATAGGGCGCCAACCATTGGTCCAATTCAAGTAACCGGGCCGGCGTCAGTCGATAGATGCGACGTTGCGCATCGATCCGCACTGTTGCTAATCCGGCATCGCGCAGAATCCGCAATTGCTTGGACACCGCCGGTTGGCTGATCTCCAACAGATCCACCAACTCGCCGACAGAACGATCGCGCTCGCGAAGCGCATCCAGAATCCTTCGCCGCGTTGGATCTGCCAGCAGGTCAAACACTTGGGCTTTCATGAACTTAATATAACTAGTCAGGCATATAGCTGTAAAGGTATGTTCGGAGGGATTTACGAGTTTTTTAAGGATTGTTGATCACCACGAATCTTCCGAGCACAAAAGCGCCAGCGGTTGAATTTGCGCGGTCAAATCATTTGTTAACGCTTCGTGTTTGTAAAATGATTGCCTCAAAAAGATTTGATTCAAAACATGAATTTTTCGCTGAAGCGTCGGGCTAAGAAGTCCACCAAACACTCATGGCACCGGTACCTTTAACCATTAACAGTGGTGTCGCGCGAATCTTCCGAGGGCCAGATACGGAATGCGAAATGAAAGGGCGTTTAACAACGATGAACAGGAAATCGACAACCCATGTGACAACGGCAGTATTCGTTCTGATATTTCTCAACTTTACATCGAACAACTCTTTCGCCCAATATGATCCGCTCAAAACTGAAAAAGCAAAATCCGGAACGACACAGGAATTGACCGTCAAGGATGAAAAACGGCAGCGAGAAATTCCAGTTCGCATCTATTTGCCCAAAACGAAAAAACCGGTCCCGGTGATTTTGTTTAGCCACGGTCTTGGCGGATCGAAACGAGGTTGCGGTTACCTTGGCAAGCATTGGTCGGCGCGCGGGTACGTGGTGGTTTTCATGCAGCACGCCGGGTCTGATGAAAATGTCTGGAAAAATGTTCCAGTTCGAGAGCGACTTTCGGCATTGAAAAAAGCACCTTCGGCCAAAAATACGTTCGCTCGTTTTCAGGATGTTGTTGCTGTGATCGATCGGTTGGAAAAATGGAATCGGACTGACGACCACCTGCTTCATGGTCGACTTGATTTGGCACACGTCGGCATGTCGGGGCATTCGTATGGAGCGTCAACGACTCAGGGAGTCAGTGGACAGTCCGCTCCCCGCCTTGGTCAGCGATACACGGACAAGCGAATCGATGCAGCGATCATGTTCAGCCCCAATCGCCCCAGGCGAACCAAACCAAAAGATGCGTTTGGAAAAGTATCGATTCCCTGGATGTTGATGACGGGGACCAAGGATACGTCTCCGATCAACGACACAACCGTTGAGGATCGCAGGCAAGTGTATCCGGCGCTGCCCGATTCAATCGACAAATACGAATTGGTCCTGGAAGGCGGCGAACATCACGCTTTTTCCGACGGCGTGGGACGACGCCAAAGAAAACGAAATCCGAATCATCATCGTGTAATTTTGGCGCTTTCAACCGCGTTTTGGGACGCCCATCTAAAAAATGACAAGGCAGCCAGAAAATGGTTGCACAACAGAGGCCCGTCAAAAATTTTGGATAGCAAAGACAAATGGCAATTGAATACCGCCAAGTCAAAAAAGGAAAAATCGTAAGCGCGAAACGTGAGTGAGGGACGATAATCACGCAGAAAAAAAGGACTTTCGCAGACGATGAAATTTCATGGACTACGTCGAATTTTACAAGCACGAAGCGCAAGTGAGTGGTTTTCTGCGTGGTCGAACCACTCGCCGGCGCATTGTGCTCGTATGATCGCAAAATGGCTACATCACAAAGGCTTGAAGCAACACGAAAATTCTTCCGACGCTTCGAGCTGTTACGCTATTTTTCTAAATCGTTTTGCAACATTTGCCCGAGTATTCCCATCGCACCGAAAACCAATCGAGTGTCTCGCTGTGACGTACTGGCATTGGCCAGGATGACAACGCCTACGCGACCTTTTCGGTGGATTGCCATAAAACAATGGTGGCCGGCTGCATGCCCAGCATGCCAATGAAATCCCGCTTGCATATACTGCCAACCAAGTGCCATGGTCGAACCGGGAAACGATTTGATTTTGCTGTCAGGTTTCAAAACGATGTCGATTGTCGAACGCCATGGTTCGTCGGGCTTCAAATGTTTTTCCATAAAAGCAATATAGTCACTCGCCGACGCGTACATACCGCCAGATGGCGCCATCGCATCAACGGAGGTCGGCATTTGAGTTTCGACAGTCTTGCCGTCCGCCGAATGGCCTTGCACCAAAGAACTTTGTTTCGAAGTATTCGCGAATCGAGTGTCCGACATCCCCAGCGGATTAATCACCTGTTTGTTGATCAGTTTATGAAATGTAGACGACTGATTTTGAGCCATCAGTTCCCCTAGCAATGCGTATCCGGTCGTCGAGTAATTAAATTTCCCCTGTTGTTTTTCATCAATGGCGACTTTCTCCAGATAGGCTTTGAAAGCCTTGCTGCCATACGGTTTGACTGAATTCCGGTCACTCGGTACGCGAGGCAAACCCGAGGTATGAGTGGCGAGTTGCCGCCACGTAATCGATCGCCCGCCAACCACCGTCGCTTCTTTGTCCAGTTCGACATGTTTATCATTTGCCATATTGGCCAATAACAATGCCGTGACAGGTTTGGTGAGAGACGCGACGTCAAACAAGGCATGTTCAGCGGGAATTTTTTCGTTGTTGTAACCGAACGACGTCACATAATTTCCTTTGGCACCAACCACTCCAACGACGACTACAGGAAATTTTGATTGTCCTGTTTTTGGCTGGAGAACAGGCGACAGCGAATCCTTAATCGCCTTTTGTAACTTTGCTGGTGGCTGCTTTGCCGGTTTGTGTTGCTGTTTTTTACTGGACTTCGTTTGTTTTTTGTCAGTTTGTTTTTTGTCTTGGTCAGATTTTGTAACTTCTGTTTGGTTTTTTTCTTGTTGAGCGCATCCAGCCAGCAGGACAACGGCCAAAACGACAAGCACAGAACTAGCAACTCGATCAATCACTCTTTGGCAACGCCGAATCTTTCCCTGTTTTGCGAAACTGATGACGTCATCTGTGATGAATGTCATTGACAAATTCTCCTGATTTAACATCTCACTTGTATTTTCGTAGCATGCAAAATAGACACTCGAATTTCATAGACCCTGCGACAAGCAGACTAGATTTTACATGGTCGAGCAATGAAGAGATATCGACCCGGGGGCGCTTATGGATTTTTACACATGGAGCCTGAACGCTCCGGCGTTAATACGACGCTGCGCTCGCCATCTTTTTCGAATATTTTCTGCAACTCGAAAACAGCGACCATCAGCATTCACTGTGCTCTTGCAATGATGACATTTTGTGGCCGCAGCGATGCGTTACCGCGCTTCTGATCCAACGCGGATCCGATCAACCCAGCAAAAACTTTCGCCAATTGACTCAATATCAATCGGGTCAAAACAATATTGCAGTAGGAAACAACGGGGATGCGATCGTTGTTCTGCACTCAAGTCATCCCAATTCCAAGGTGCAACTGCGACAATGTTTCCCTGCGCCAAAACTTTTGAAAAAGGCTGGTGCATCGGACGCGGTGCGATTTGGATCGCCTGGTTTGCCAAAGCAATTTCCAGATCGGTTGCCAGGTTCAGAGCGTCTGTATCGTGACGCCGACTATATACGAAGACTCTGCGATGATTTTTGGTTTCCGCGGCACAACGAACGATTCGGTCTGCCAGTACAGGGTTGACGTACAATCCACCGAATTGCATGTCGCCGCGACGATGCGGCCAACGCGCGCAAATCTCATTGAAATGAAACAGCGTTCCGACAATCGGCCCCGGTTCAGGCTCGCCGTCCGATTGCAACAGGAATTCTGAAGCCAACACGTCAAACCGTTGCTCAAGCTGTCGTTTTAAGTCAAAGCACTGGTAGTGGTTGCATTCCACGATGGTCACTTTTTTCCGCTGCGGTCGACTTTGGTTGATCAAAACGCTGGCCAATTCGATAGTGGAGAGATTGAAGCGGTCTTGCGCCACGCGACACATTTTTTCTACAAACGCATTGAGACTGCTTTGTCCCGAATCGATACTCAGCGATCGGGCAACGATCATCCGCGAAGTGCCTTGTTTTTCGATGAGTCGCCAATTGACCAACTCTTGATAGGCACGGCGGATGGTATGGCGATTCACGCCCCAAATTTTCGCCGCTTCGCGTGTCGGCAAAAGAGGCTCTCCTGGCTTGAGTTGTGCCGTTGAAATTTGCCACCGAATTCCTTCGGCAATCTGAAAATAGATCGGAACTGGCGAGTTTTTGTCGATTCTTTGATTTTTCATAGCTATTGGTATATTACAATATACCAATCAGCGGTCAAGGCGTAAAAATGCGACCGAGCGTTGATTGCGGAAAGGCCAGCTAACATTCTTCGAACACCAACGGCAGTAGTCGGACAATCTTTTGACTGCCATAACACTTACCAGGAGCACAAATCATGAACTCGCTCGAAACAAAAACGAGATTTGCCAAAGATCGCCAACGAAATGCATTTGTCTTGCTGCGACCTGAAGCATTGACGTTTTGTCGCCAGATCAAGGAATTGGAATGCCGGCTATTTTGTACTCATCGGGTAAATTTGATGAAAATTTTTTTCGCAATGACTTTATTTGTCAGCGTCTTGAATTTTCCTACTGCATCAGCAAACGGCCAAGGCGACACGAAAGATAATCGTGACACTTTGAAATTCGGATCGCATGACGTTGGCTTTCGAACAATTTTTTCGTACGACATTTCGAGACCGGCGATCCCGTATTCGGACTGGGATGGGAAACTATATCCCACACGGGAAACAAAAGGCCGACAAATGCAAATCAACGTCTGGTTTCCGGCAACCGCTACCAAGCAGAGTTCTCGAATTCGATTTCAACATTATGTGGAGTTGACCGGTCGGCAGATTGATTTCGGACCGTTGTCAGAAAAGAGTCGAAAATTTACTGACGAACAGTTCATCAAAAAGGTAAACGCTTTGGGCGGAAACGGCACGTTCAATGCAAAAAAACTGGACAAATTGAAAGTACTGAAAACCGGTGCCTGGTACAATGCGAAACCGGTTGACAAAAAATTTCCACTGATCGTTTTTCCCAACGGTGGCAGCCCTGCTTTTCAAAGTGTGATGTGCGAATACTTTGCAAGTCATGGATTCGTTGTGGCGGCCGTGGTCTTGAAGGGACAGCATGCATTCGGTGGAGACATTTCGGTCAGGGGTATTGAAACAGTTGTCGACGACTTGGGTTTCGCGATTAACAAACTCATGGAAATTCCACAGGTCAATAAAGATCAAATTGGCCTCATTGGGAATGGATTCGCCTCGTCGCAAATCGTTGCCTACCAAACGAGAAATGCCAATGTTGACTGCATTGTCAGTTTGGATGGAGGGTTGCTGAGCCAATTTGAACAGGAGATTCTCAAACGCACGGCATTTTATTCTCCCGAGGCCGTTAATGTCCCGATTCTCGCAATACACTCGCCCCATCCATCGATTGATCCGAAACATATCTCCCATCTGAAATACGCTGACCATTATGTTTTTCATTTTCCCAAATTGAGCGAATTCCACTACTTGAACTTTGGTCCGTTTGAGTCGCAAGTTCCAAACATCATCGGAAAACCAAAGGGCGATGTTAAGCGCGGGCATGCGATTGCCTCGCAGTACTGCCTGAATTTTTTCAAGGCAATATTGTTGAAAAACAAAAATTGCCAGGATTTTCTGGCGGCGACGCACCCGCCAACCGAATTTCGAGGTCATGTGAAAGAGACTTACAAAAGGAAAGGAATTGCAACGCCGCCAAACATTGCGAATTTAAAGAATGCTTTTTTCAGTAAAGGGTTTGATTCGATTGAACAAATTTATCGCAAGCTTAAACCCCAAAACAAAACGCCGTTCTCCCGAGAGTTTTACAAAGAAATGAGGGATTGGCTCGCATGGAAGAAAGACCCGAAGTACGAAAACAGATTTCGTCTTTACAAATTAGCAGTGGATAGCTACCCCGACTCTGCCATCGCCAACTACTATTTTGCCTACTTTGCAATGAAGTCAGGAAAGAAAAAAATATCAAAGGAGTACAACGAAAAAGCGCTTCGACTATTGGAGATCGACAACGACGATGCGTTGACTTTCAAGCGAAAGGCAAGGATGAAGGCCTATATTCTAGAGGACCTCAAGACACTCAACGGAGATAAGCAGGGGCGCGGAAAATGAGTTTTTTGCTTCCAGCTTTTTGAAGAATTATTCGCGATATCTAATCGAATGTACTGATTGCTTGGAATCGGCGTTAAAGTCGACCGTGATGAATCAACCATGTTGAACTGATACACGATTTGGAGATGTGGAGACGTTTCGAGATTTGCGCTTCAAACTTGAAATTGGTTTGCGCTCTTGAACAAACTAACCCTGTGGTCTTGTCACTAACGGTGAGCCAATTGGTGATCAAGAAAACTGCGAAAATCCAATTCTTGACACGCTGGCCTGGCGGTTGTTTGTTCAGTTGCTAAACTCCTCCGCCGTAGCCTTGCCAAAACAGCAGCCCGGCAAAGACAAAAAGTAAAACTACTTCCGTTGCAATCAGCCCGTTCAATGTCGAATGATCGTTTGGTGAAGTTACAAAGTGCGATCGAAAGACGGTGTACGGAATAATTTGTAGAACGATCAGGCCGGAGAATAGCAAGTACACGGACCAGGTAAATCGGAATACCAGCCCGATGATCACAATGATGTTGAATATCAACAAAACAACATCCATGACTCGCCAAACCATAGGGAACTCGGCCCAAGGCATTTTGCCTTTTCCCAAGATGTTGAATATGTGAACGATGGCTCCGTTTGCCAGAATGAGCGCAATGACCCATGCGTAAATTGTCGTGACCCATTTGGTAAACGCTGTTTCAATCAATGTGTTCATGAGATTTGTTGACAATGGCCAATCGAAATCGATTCTCGATTTTTAGCGAATCCGCAATGTCTGGTGACTCAAAAATACCAACTTTGACTGGGTGTGTCACGTTTTTGATCGCAAAAGAAACTTGCTTGTAAGAGATTGATCGATAAATGCATTTTTTGAGGCCGCTTTTAAAAAAACGATCAGATTGTTGGAGTGCAAAATCAACCGTTGATAAAATTCGTTCACGAATTCCAAAAGTGATTTATCGAATGTATCATTTTGGCTGTTGAGATATGTTATGAAACCACGTTCGAGAATTGAATCGAAAGCCCAACCGCGACTCAGTCCAATCACGCTTCCACGAAAACGCGAGAACGATCCATGATGAACAGCAAAAATTTAGTCTTCATTGTCTTAGTCGGATTGGTTTTCACACACGTATTTTTTCACGCCAACAAATCGAATCGGACTTCGCAACACACGGCGCACACTGAATCGATTAACGAAAAATCGCAGCTCAAAAATTCAAACGCCCAGGATGCTGCGAAACTCGAACTCGGTTCGCCGTTTGTCAATCATGCGATCCTGCAACGACAAATGCCGGTACCGATTTGGGGCTGGTGCAAGCCTGGCGCGAAAGTGACTGTTGAATTTGCGGGTCAATCCAAAGCGGCGACGGCGAACAGCAAAGGCAAGTGGTCTGTATCGCTCGAATTGCTCAAGGCGTCCAACAACGGTCGACCGCTCAAAGTAACTTGCGGTCGCGAAACAATCACGCTCCAGGATGTGTTGGTCGGTGAGGTTTGGTTTTCGTCCGGACAATCGAATATGGATTGGATTGCGGGTAAATCGAATTGCCGCGACATCGCCAAATTGATTTCCCGATCAAAAAAAGAGATCCCCATTCGTGAGTTTAACGTCGATATCGGTTCATCGCTGTATCCACAAACGCGCACGACCAGCAAAGACGGCTGGAAACGAGCCAACGCGGCCAGCAGTTTTTCCGCCCTTTCACTTGCGTTTGCCTGGGACCTCTATGAATCGCTAAAAATCCCCATTGGTATTGTTCGCAGTACGCACGGCGCGACTCCGATCGAAACGTTTACACCCTCCGAAGGGTTTGCCGATCATCCAAAATTGCAAGACATCGCCCGGCGAGTTCGTCAAAGTACGCCCGGAACAAAAGAATCACAAATCGCATTTGCCAAATACTATCAGGATCTCCAGCAGTGGCAGTCAGAAAGTGAAAAACTCATCAATCGTGGTGGTTCGCCGTTGCCGCGTCCGAAATTGCCAGGCATCTGCGACGACTGGAAAGGTGCAACGCGGATGTACAACCGAAAAATTGCACCCTTGGTTCCGTATGCGATTCGCGGTGCGATCTGGTGCCAAGGCGAAAGCAATTCCAATGATGGAAAAATCTACGCGGCGAAAATGGAAGCGTTGGTCAGCGGGTGGCGAAAAAAATGGGGACGACCGAATCTACCGTTTTACTTCACCCAGTTGCAATGTTATGGAGCGCCCAATCCAGACAACGTTGGATTCGCTGATTTGCGAGAAGCCCAAACGTTGTTCTTTCTCAATGCGAAACATGTGGGCATGGTTGCCCAGCATGATCTCAATCCGGCGCGACCGACGGGGATTCATCCGTTTAACAAACGTGATCCCGGAAAACGGTTGGCGCGGTGGGCGTTGGCTCATCAATACGGTCGAGGCATTGCCTACGTTGGACCCATTTACAAATCGCATAAAATCGAGGGCGACGCCGTACGCATTCAATTCGAGCAACTTGGACCGGGCGGAGGCTTGATGGTTGGCAGCAAAGGGCTCGAAGCCAATGCCAGAAAATCACCAGATGCCTACATCGAGCCTGCGAAAGAGACACCGAACCAACCCATCAAACATTTTCGCTTGGCTGGTAAGGATAAAGTCTGGCACGATGCCAAAGCGGTTATCGAGGGAAATGAAATCGTCGTGCGATCCAAAGCCGTGCCGAATCCGGTTGGTGTTCAGTACGCTTACAACAACAGTCCGATTGGCGCGAACCTGTATAATCGCGCAGGACTGCCGGCCATACCTTTTGCGTACTTTGACGGTCGGCAAATGTTCAACGAAGACGATCCGAAAATCGTTGCGGCTGCCAGAGCAGAAGCAAAACGCCGGTACGGCAAACGCGCCTACTTACTGCCAGCGACTTTGTTTCGCGATCGTTGTGTTCTCCAGCGGAATTTGCCCATTCCGGTTTGGGGACACGGCGTACCGGGAACAGAAATCACCGTCAGCTTTGGCGAACAGAAAAAGTCAACGACCGTTGACGAATTCGAGCGGTGGCAATTGACGCTCGACGCGATGCCTACGTCAACGAAAAAACGTAACCTGTCGATTCGTTGTAGCAATGGAGAATCGAGAACGATCAAAGATGTGTGGGTTGGCGATGTTTGGATGATTACCGGCTCCCGCCAATTGGACGGTCGGTTGCTCCGCTCCGCCAAAGGTAAACCAGTTGATTTGAAACCTTTGCCATGGGTCCGCGAGTTTCGTATCAAAACCAAAGCTCGTCGCTTTCGAACACCGCGAAAATTAAAAATGGAAATTGGCGGCGGCAAATATGTAGCGTCCTGGCAAGCCGCCGATTTTGACGAGATTGGCGACCCGCCGTCTGAATTCGCTTATCACTTTGCGGCCAAAGTCCAACAGCGAGGCGTGCCTGTTGGCATCGTTACATTGGGTGCCGAAAATCCGCCGATCACTTGGGTTTCACACCGGGCTATGCAAACTGCGGTCGGTTTTGAAGCAGAACGCGACAATCTCAACCTGGCTTATCCCAACACCGAAGTTTGCAAACAAGCGGTGAGCGATTACATCAAAACAATGAAACAATACAACCGGAAAGTGACGGCGCTTTTAGCGGCAGGCGGCGACATTCCGCTTCAATTGGCCGATGCAGCTCCGGCATTTCCGCAACCGTATTACAACCAGTGGGCCAGTCGAACCGAAACACCGACACACACCTACAATTTTTGCATTAGCCCACTGACACCGTTTGCCGTTCGTGGCGTGGTCTGGGTTCCTGGTAAAAACAACATCAGTGAAAAAACCAAAATCTATACACCGTCGCTAAAAGTTTACGCAAACAGCTTGTCTCAAACCTACGGTCAGAAACGAGTGCCGTTTTTCTACGCCCATCCGGCATCGTCGCTAGTTGACGGTGTTGCCGCTCCAAAAATCGAGGGAGCGTCAAAAGTCGAATTCGTTCAATGGCCGAAAAATTTTGAAACGATTGCCAAACAGTTGGGTGAACTCGCTACGTCGAAACAAAAACAATAACATGCTACCGCCATGAATATTGCGAATTACAATGTTCAAATCGTGCGTTGACCATCGGAACGAATTGAACGATTTGCTCCCCAAACTTTTTTCGATTGGAAGTTATGAAACAACAACACCTGCTTTCGATCATTGTCTTGATCGCACTCGGAGCGAACGTCGTCGACGGGCAAACGTTTTACCAGGCGAAACGAGGTTTGTTTTCGACTCGCCCAAACGAAACAGCGTCACTGACCAACATCAAACGATTTGGTCCAGTCGGAATCGGAATCGATTTGATTCAACCGGCGTTCACAATGCGGATCAGCCACATCGAAATGGGTTCGCCAGCGGCCGCCACTGGTAAACTCAAACCGGGACAGATCATCGAATCAATCAACGGCCAAAAACTGGCGGATATTGATCCGCGAATTCAACTTGGCCAAATCTTGGCTGCCGCCGAAGCGAGCGATGGGATTCTGCGATTTGCAATCAAAGGCAGCAGTGAAAAAATCATTGTCAAATTGCCGGTATTGGGGCGCTACAGCAAGACATGGCCGTTGGATTGTCCGAAATCGGCCAAGATCGTACGAAATTTCGCGGACTATCTCAGCAAGCCGGGAGCCAATCCGGGATTTGGCGGCATCGGCATGTTGTTTCTGTTGTCGACGGGCGACGATCGCGATCTCGAACCGGTTAAGAAATGGGCGCGAAATGTTGCTAACCGTCCGCCGACTTATGCGTGGCATCTCGGCTACGGTGGAATTCCATTGTGTGAATACTATCTCCGCACAGGCGACCCAAAAGTCCTGCCTGGGATTCAGAAATGGGTCAACAATGCAGTCAAAGCACAGTACCTCGACGGCTGGGCAGGTCGTGGAGGTGTTCCACGTGTGACTTACGGAATGGGACATTTAAATGCTGGTGGAACGGCGGTCGTAACGTTTCTGTTGCTTGCCAAAGAGTGTGGTGTCGAGGTGCCCGATCATGCGCTGCGTGGAGCTCTAGTACATTTCTTTCGTTACTCGGGCCGTGGTGGCAACCCTTACGGTGACGGACGACCCGAAATGGGATTTGTCGACAACGGCAAAAATGGCAATCTCGCATTCGCCATGGCCGCTGCCGCAGCGTTGACTCCCGATGGCGAAAAATCTGTTTACGCTGCAGCCCGCGATGTTTGTGCGATGACCAGTTTCTACACCACGAGTTTTATGTTGCACGGTCACACGGGCGGCGGTATCGGCGAATCGTGGCGCAGTCCTGCGATGGGATTGCTGTACGAAAAACGACCCAAACAATATCGCGAGTTCATGGACTGCCGCCAATGGCATTACGATTTGTCACGCCGGTTTGACGGATCGTTTGGGATTCTCGGTGGCGGCGGCTATGACGGCGACAAATGGAAAGGGGGCTGGGGAACCGCTTATGCGTTGACTTACACGATCCCGCGCAAAACACTTCGCATTTCGGGCGCTCCGTCAACCAAATTTTCCAAGCCGTATCAATTGCCCAAGCAACCTTGGGGTACGGCGGCGGACAACGCATTTTTGTCGTTAGAGGCTGTTCCGGACGCCAATGGCAACAAACAAGATCTCACCAAAGAAACTTTGCGCGACGATTCGAGCAAGCCGGTTTTGGTGCGACTGCATGATTCGGGCGACATCAGCGACGATTTGTTGCGCCGTTATATCCATCACCAGGACAACAACATTCGGTTTGTGGCCGCGAACAAAGTTCTGGGGATCAACAGTGGTTACATTGGTTGGCGTTCGCCGGGCGGCAAAGTCCGCATGGAATTGATGATGGAGTTTCTGCGTGCAAAAGATCCGCGAGTTCGCCAAGCCATGTTCGCCGCCATCTACGAAATTCTGCGGCGCGAGCGGCGAACGAAAGTTCTCACTCGGGAAGTTTTTGATTTGGCAGTTCAAGCGATCAAAGATCCCAAAGAGTCATGGACGATCAAAGACACGGCATTGCGAGTCATCGGACACGGGTCGGCGGATTGGTTGGGACCACAAGTCGACCACCTCCTCCCCTACCTCGAGCATCCGGAATGGTGGTTGCGAAATGCGGCGCTGATTTCATTGACTCCCGTGGTTGCAGATAAGCGCTATTGCAAAAAAGTGTTACCGCCGATCGGCAAACTGATCAAAACCAACCAGCGTTCGGCTGTGACACTCGGTTTACTTGGAGGACTCCGCGAACAAATCAAAAAAGGCGGTCCTGAGATTCATCGACTCGCCACGGCGACGCTGCAAACTGCCTATTCGGATTACGCTGGTGTTAAAACAGCGACCGGTGGTCAAGACATTTCCAGCACCTACGATTCGCATTTGGAATCGATCGCTTCGTCGTTGGCGAGCATTCCGGGTGGGCTCGACATTCTGTACAAGATTGCACGCGAGCGCTACCCGCAAGAGATCTTGCCCTACAAAGAATTTTTTCTGAGTGCCGATTCGTCCCAATTTGGTCCTGAACTCAAAAAAGCGATCCAACCGACTATCACCGAAGAGTTGATTCCTGAGTTCGTGGGAAAAAATCGAGCGGCGCTACGAAAATTGGCGGCGGCCGAAGTGCAATCGGGATATCCCGGCAGCAAACGGGATGCAGTCGATGGCTTGACCGCACTCTATCAGCGCGCAGGCCAAACTGAATACCAGTGGCAAATATTCGCCGATCTGAGAAACGCCAATTGGTCGTACTACAGCTTCGACCCGATTGCCGCAGAACAAATCCCGTGGGACCAATTGATTACACGTTATCGCAAAATTACCGTGCCCGACGGGATGGAAAAATGGTATACGCCTGAATTCGATCCCGACAAACATGGTTGGAAGACGGGCAAAAGTCCTTTCGGTCAATACATGGGCAAACTTCCGACACGCCCGATTCACAAATGTGGGCCGGGCTGCACCGGTCCGGGTTGCTATGGTGCGACCAAAATCAATACGTTGTGGGAAAAAGAAATTCTGTTGTTTCGTGGAACTTTCAAAATTCCCCCGCTCAAAACTGGTTATCGCTATCGGTTGCGCATCAATGATGGAAACCATGTCGGGTCCGGCGGCGGGCATATCATTTACATCAATGGCAAACCTCTGATCGAAGCCAAGACTTGTAACGGTCGAGGCTCCGGAGGATTACCCAAAGGTGCGTATATCACAAAAGAGTTTTTGCGAGATTTTCAAACCGGCGACGTGACCATTGCCGTAAAAACTTTCCTGCGGTTTAACGACAAATACAAGGTGAAGCCGAGCAAACGTGTTCCTCAAGGCAAAATTAGTTTGCATCTCGAGCAGCAAAAGCTTCCGCCAATGGGTGACGATCTGGTGCGCAAATCGGCTACGGTCGTGGCAATGCTTTCGTCCGAGTGGCAAGCGGCGCAGGATCCAGCCGATCGCGAACGCCAAGCCAGCGCCAAAAAATTTGTCTTTGATGGAAAATTCACAGGCAATGCAAAATTGATCGGTCGTTGGCGAACATTGGGTGTTGTCAAGTCGATCGAAGATTTTGACCCCGCCCAAAGATTAAACGCTCGTCGAGCTCGGCTCCAAAATATCAATTTCCAGAAAGATGGCAAAACGGATAGCGTCCTGAGGATCTGGTCGGGTAACACGCTGATGGATTTGTCTCGATACGAGGCGCTGCAGATGAAATTCATCGAAAGCAGTGGTGAAGAATATCTGTTCATCGAGGTCGGCGGTTTCAATGCGCGGAAAGGTGCCGGTTGGAAATCGCCGTGGTATGTCTTGAAAAAACAAACAAAATAATCTTCGTCTTTTAATACGGAAAGAATTTTAAAAATGAACCGGCGACAAACAAAAAATGCGGTTGGAATGTTTTGGTTGGTCGCACTTTTGGCGATTTGCTTGGTCCAGTCGGTTGCCGCCACGGATCTTGAAGACGTTTTGCCGGATCCCGATGGAAAACCGGGGGACTCCTCGAAACCAGTCAAGGTTTACATTTTGGCAGGCCAGTCAAACATGGTTGGGATGGGCGATATCAGCGGTGCAAAAAACCGTTACTCCGGTATCTACTTCACGAATGATCCGGCAGTGCCAACGGGTCCATTGCAAATTTACAAGGTGGGCTACTACAAAACCGGGCCGTTGAAAGTTTACGGTCCAGATGGCCGGCAGACAGACAAACCGATTGCCAGCGGTTTTCTCGAAGTTTCACAAAAAGGTGAATTTCGATTTCGTTGTGGGTTCGAAAAATCTTCCTTCAACACGATGTTAGTCGACGGAACAGAAGTTTATCGCCGCAAACAGGGTGCTGCACCGACCCAGCAAACAATCAAACTCAAGCCCGGCCAACGTTATCCGTTTAGGATCTCAGGCTTTGCCGGTGAAGCTCCCCGTTTTTGGATGGAGAAAACCGATTTGCTCGGCAATGGAGATCTCACAGCGGTTGTCAAACGCGAAGGAAAATTTCCCTGGTTGATCGACGAGCAAGGCAACTGGACGGTTAGAAAAGATGTTTATTATCAGGAGGCTCGAATTGCCAAGGACGGCAAAGGTTCGCACTTGAGCCCCACATCAAATGGCCGATCGATCGGGCCGGAACTCGGGTTCGGTCATGTTTTGGGGACGTTTCACGACGAACAAGTTTTGCTGATCAAAACCGCGATGGGCAACCGATCGTTGGGCTTCGATTTTCGTCCTCCATCGAGTGGCCGAACGGCTCAAGACAACAAATTTGAATCACTCGAATACCAACTCATGGTTCAAGGCGTCCGCAAAACATTGAGCAGTATCGAAAAAGTTGTACCGGGTTACAAAGGTCAAGGTTATGAAATCGCTGGTTTCGTTTGGTTTCAAGGTCACAAAGACAGCTTTAACGAAAAATCGATTACCGAGTACGAACAAAATTTGGTCAATCTAATCAAAGACGTTCGTAGCGAGTTCAAAACGCCCAAGCTGCCAGTCGTCGTTGCCACAGTCGGATTTGGCGGACACAACATGCAAGAAAAATTTCTGCGAATTCTCAAATCACAGATGGCCGTGAGTGATGCAAAAAAGCATCCCAAATTAGCTGGCACCGTTGCCTCGGTGGATACGCGCGATTTTTGGCGTGAGGTTGATGAATCTCCGAGAAGCCAAGATTACCATTACAACCGCAACGCCGAAACTTACATGCGAATCGGCGATGCGCTCGGTCGTGCGATGGTTCGGTTGCAAGGCGGCAAAGCGAAACCGCTGAAACAGACGGCGCGGCCAAAACCCGATCAAAAAAAACCTTCGACCGTGGCATCCGACGCAGACAAAAATACAGTCCAACAAGCGCTGTGGCCAATCATTCTCGATGGCATTGCAGAATCGTACGCGGCCAATCCGCGGAATTATAAATCACTCGTTCTGGAGGCTAACGGCAAACGACCGCAACGGAAAACCCAATTTTTGCGAGGGTCGATGTATGGTTTAGTGAATTGCTACCGCGCTGCCGGGATCGACAAATATGACTGGCGGCCATTTGGTCCAGACCTCGATAAATTTCAATGGGACTACTTTAGCTTCGACCCGCCAGAGACATTGTCGGTCAAAAAAGGGAACCGCTACCGCAAGGTCACTTATCCCCGAGGAATGACAAATTGGTTCGCGGTGGATTTTGATGCCGCGAAAGCGGGTTGGAAAACGGGAAGGCAGCCATTCGGACAGCTCGACGGAAAATTGGCCGCCTTGTCGGAATCGTGCAAATCGCCGTTTTGTGGTTGCGGCAAAAAACCGGCGACGTTGTGGGAAAAAGAAGTGCTTCTCGTGCGAGGAACATTTAAAATTCCGCCGCTCAAAAAAGGCCACAGGTATCGAATTGTCGTTGGCGGTGCCGCACATGTGAACTCAGGCGAAGGGTTCGCGATCTACGTCAATGGTAAATTACTTGCCGAATCAACCGTTGGCGTGGCAGTACGACAGGGAGGACAGCCTCGGGGTGCTCATATCTACCAGGATTTTCTCGAAGAATTGAAATCAGAGAAAATCACGATTGCTGCCTGCAGTTTTTTGCGCTACAACCACCCACGACGAGGCGTTCAGCCGCCGCGCGGCCATTTCAGCCTGCGAATCGAGGAGCAAAAAATTCCGCCGATCAAAACAAAAGCGGCAGATCAAAAACAATAATCACAAAAATTGTCGATTCGAAGCCACCCGTGAGTGGCAAGGCGCTAGCCGCCGGTAATGGGCTAATGCAATTCGAGGGTTCACCGGCGGCTAGCGCCTTGCCGCTCACATTTAATCAACACGCCGGTACTAAACACTAACGAACCGGGGCAAGTGCACCTGCGGCACGAGTTCTACATCATATCCTCGATTGATGTATACTCATTCGTATATAAAACGCACGACCAAAACGCTAATCGACGCAGGTGCCATGATATCGAGACAATGGAAGGGAGTTGTGGAAACAGGAAACGAGCAACTCTACATCGACTATCTGAAACAATTCACTTTTCCAAAACTGACAAAATTGAGCGGTTTTGTTAACGCTCAGATATTGCATCAGACAGTCGAACAGGGAACGGAGTTTCTGATCATCACTCGCTGGGAGTCTCTGGATGACATTCGCGCATTTGCTGGCGACGTGATTACAACGGCGGTCGTGCCAGACGAAGTTCAAAAGTTGATGGTCACGTTTGACCGTCATGTGAGTCACTACGAAATCGAGTTCGAGCTACGGCAGGAAAGTTATGAACAATAGTCAAGATTACGACATTCACCTCGATGTAAAATATCAACAACTGGAACGCTTTGACGTTGCCGAAATCGTTGCGGCTTGCGACGAACCTTGGTTCAATCAAACGCTGACTCAAGTCAACGAAAGCGTCGTCAGAATTGGTATTGTCCAAGGCGAATTTCATTGGCACAAACACGACGACGATGATGAATTCTTCTTTGTGCTCGAGGGCAATCTCATCATTGAATTAGAGGATCGAACGATTGACCTTAGGCCGGGCCAAGGTGTTACGATTCCCAAAGGAGTGATGCACTTTCCCAAAGCACCTGTCAAAACGGTCATGCTGATGATGGAGACCAGCGCGATTCAACCGACCGGCGATTGAGGTTCTCCGCGCCAAAATCAACTAGAATGTTTTTTGGGGCGCTTCAGACTCATCATCTGAAATCGCACAACGCATCCCAGTTTTCTGCCAGATCTGCACGAGTCGTGCGAGAAATCGTGCAATTTGTGGGGAAGTTTGGAAACTAGAAATAGACGCGCCGTTGTCGCGAAACGCTTAAAAAACAGGAAGTTTTGGCTACCGGAGAATGCAGTTCATGAGTCGTATCCAGGAATATTATCGGAACGGACCCTATTCGCAGTTTGTCAAAGAGTTTCGCACGGCTGGCACGAATCCGATCAATGTCATTCGCTTGAGTCAGCCGGCGGGCGAGTTTCCGGACCCTCCGGCTCCAGCGTTCAATTTGTTCATGATCACCAAAGGAGTTGTTCAGACGCGGATCGATTTGGGCGCTGGTTGGTTCACACGTGTGCAAGGTCCCGGTTCGTTTGTTGTCGCGCCTCCCAACACGGCATGCGACTACAAAGTCGACGGGCCTCACGAGTTGATTGTGGTGTCGATGCCCAGTGGTGTTGTTGGAAAATTATTTCATGATCTTTCGTCTTCGACAAACAACCTCGCGGCGTTGCACGCTGATGCATTTCAACATCCGTTAATTGAACAACTGTGTTGTCAATTGCTCGAAGAGGCTTCAGAAGATAATCCGCAAGGTGATTTGTTTGCCGACCACGCTTTGGTGTTGTTGATTCGAGTTCTCACCAAGCTGGCGGGCGAACCGTTGCGAGACAAACCGTTGCGAGGTCGTTCCATTTCTGGATTTCCGTTGTCACGCGTACTGGATTATATTCACGACCATCTCGCCGATCGCATTTCGTTGGAAGCGTTGGCTGAGATTGCCGGTGTCAGCCGATTCCATTTTGCCAGGCAGTTTCAACAAGCAATGGGAATTTCGCCGCATCAATATGTCATTCAACAACGGACTGAACGCGCCAAGGAACTCATCGCGCGAGGCAATTTGAATCTCGCACAGATCGCAGCCAAGTTGGGATTTTCTGATCAAAGTCATTTTGGAAAATATTTCAAACGACATGTGGGAATGACTCCTAGAGCATTTGCCAAACGTACAGAGTAGGCAGCAAGGTATTCCCAAATTACAGCAACATTTTTCTAGCCAAAAAAAAATCTGAAAAGAAAATGATGGAAACCGAATGGGCCGTTTGTTGCGGCCAATGTGTACAGCAAAAACTTTTCTGATTGAGGAGACGATGTTGATCTACGTTGGAAAACACTTATTGATTTTTCTTATTGCCTTGGCCGGGCACGTCGCGATTTTTTCGAATGCTCCCGACGCAAATCTGTCGGCGGTCATTCAGGAAACAGACGCGGTCGTGTCCGACGACGGCAAAGGATTGAAATTGACCGCCCATTGGGCTCCCTTTACCGATTCCAAATACCATTTTGGTACGCGATGGGATACGGTCAGAAATTTAAAGCCCGCGCAGAAGGTGAAATCGTATTCTAAAAATGAGCTGGCTGTTTTTATGCCATCGGACAAAACGAAATTTGGTGAAATTTGGAAAGTCGAAATTGAAAAGATTATTCCGATTCTCAAACAATTTCACTCCGGCGCGACTCAGCGGCTGCATCATGGAGGTCCGCAAGGCGCCTACGGGGCGATTGTCGCCGAAAACGACACGCACCGACGTATTCGTATTCGAGCACATGCTCAATTTGATTTGAAAGACGGCAAATACGTGCCGTCACAATTCGCCGGTGATCTGGTAGTCAATCGTTCGACCGGACAAATTGTAGCTTTGAAACTTGGCGTACCTCCACGCCGCAACAACGTTGACCTGAATTGGGAAACGGGAAAAACGAGGGTGATCAAAGGGCCGGATGGAAAACCAGTTCTTGGCAAAGATGGTAAACCGTTGACCTATCGTGGATTCTCCGCAGACATTGGTTATTGCAAAAAATTGGAGTTGACCGGTGGAGATTGGAAACTGGTCGATGGTATGAAATGGGATCGGCAATTGAAATCACGCGAAGTCGATAAAAATTTTCAAAAGAAATTCTATCGCTTCGCTCAAATCGATTGGCTGCCCTGGGAAGAAGCGGTGGCTAAATCGAAAAAAACTGGTAAACCATTGCACGTCGTCGCGCTGTTCGGAGCACTCGACGACGAATCCTGCTGAGGGAGCGGCAAAATATTGAGAGCGGGTCCGCTCTCCAACAAAAAATTGATCGACAAATTAAATGCGGATTTTGTAAATACTTGGATTATTATCCCGGAATTTGAAAAGCCGAAAAAGTTTTTCAAAGATCCAACGGCACTCAAGTGGGCAAAAGTGATTGCCGACAATTTCAGCTATCCCGTTGATTCAATTGTGCTGTCATCCGAGGGCAAAGCCGTCGCCCAAGAAGAATTTCAAAATTTGTACGCCGGTGCAAGCTCGGTGCACTATTTGAGGATGTTAGATAAAGTCAAGAAAAAATAATTTTCTGAACTTCATTTCCGTTTGCCATGCTGCGATGATTTTAATCGCAGCATGGTTTTTTTATTTGAGGGGCCACCCGTGAGCGGCAAGGCGCTAGCCGCCGGTTCGGTCCGGGCGTCATTACCGGCGGCTAGCGCCTTGCAGCTCACAAAATTATGTTCGCCGGGAGCCTCATTAATCGTTTTTGACAAGTTTTAATGGAGGGCCGGTTCCTACCGACCGATCCAACAAATCGCCGGTGGGAACCGGCCCTACCCGTTTTTGACAAGCCAATTGATGATCGGATTTTGCTTTGAATTCAACAACCGCACGAGCGTGTAGTGGTTTGTCTGTGGCAAGACGATGATGTCGTTGGGAATACCATCGGAAATCAATTTGGCAGAGTAATTTTCTGATTGATCAATAAATTGTGACGTCTCATTGGCACCAACTGCCAACAAGATCGATGGGCGTTGCTGAATCATCGAATTCATCGGGCTCAGTGATTCCGCATCGGATTTTGATAACTTCAGATCTCGGTTCAAATAAGACTGCCTCAACGGTTCGAGGTCAAACAGCCCGCTGAGCAGCATCGCTTTTTTGACCGAATGACTTGCGTCGTTTTGTTCCAGGATTTTCGCGACTAACGTTGCGCCGACAGAATGTCCGCACAAAACCATCCGTGTTGCATCGCCATGCCAGTCAACGATGTTTTCGCGAGTCCACTGAAATGCACGGATGCATTGATCGACAATCGTTGCCACGCTAACTTTCGGTGCCAAATCGTAGTTGACGCTGACGACCAAATAACCCAATTTCACCAACGTTCGAGCCATAAACGAATATTGCCGTTTGTCGAGTGCTCGGAAGTATCCGCCGTGGATAAAGATAAACACAGGTGCCGACTGTTGCTTGGCTGGAAAAATATCCAGACGTTGCCCTGGGCTGTCACCATAACTAATATCCAAATCGCAGGCCATCGTTGTTCGTGCGATGCTGCTTTGGATTGAGTTGAGCCATTTGTAGAAACGACCCGAAGGGTGGCGTCGGCGCAAATTGAATTGCTCATCCAATGTCGAATTCATCAGTCGTCAGTTGACTCGTCGACGATTTTGTCATAGATCTTAGCCGCTTGATCGTACGCGCGTTTTGCTGCTGCGCGTTCAGCAGCGCGAATCATGTTTTTCTTGCTGTTCCAGCAAACGTCGACCGCTTTGCGACACCACTGAGCACTTTTCTTGCTCGCACGAACCGGCTTTCCAGCGACTTCGATAAAAATTGGATTGGTGTGGACCGACGGTAAAATTCGCACAGCGGCCCAACTCGACTGTTTGATATCAACATCCCATTCGATGTTTTTGAGTTTGCCGTCTGCTTCGATCGTTTTCGATGCAACCGCTTGCCCGTTGATCACCAATTCCGCTTTGACTTTTCGAGAATCTCCGATACGACATCGTTCGATATGCCAATAGGGTTTGACGTCCAATCGTCGTTGTCGAATGTGTTTGGCGGCGTTTGATACTTTGGTGTTCAGCATTGCCGAAACCGTTGTCTCGAATTTGACTTTTCCAGGTTGGTCGAGATTCAGCTGGCTGATTTTGCCTTCGCTGCCGGGCCAACCCATGCGAACCGGTTTTGCGTCATCGCCATCGGCGCTGGATGCTGCAGTGAATTTGAGAACATGGCTCATCCCGTCGCCACAGTAGCTGCGTCCGTCGCGAAGTCCGCCAGCCCAAGCATCGAAGCGGAGTTTTTCGTTGGGGCTCAGTTGAACATAAACGCGACCTAGTCCGACGCGATCACCATAGATGCATGGAAAATCGGTTTCGCCACTGATCCGAGCGCGAAATCCGCAATTGAGTGTGTGGTACCAAATGTTCAATTCCCAAATCGCGGGTGTATCAACCGTCGAGATAAAATCGCAGGCTTCGTGGGCCACACTTACAATAAATTCGTTGGCGCCAATGCCATCGAATTTTGGCATAGCATAATCGGGCAATTTATCAGCCGCTCGACCGCCTCTCGGTGCACGTCTGCCGTTGGGCAAGTAATCGGGCAGTGCCAGCCCCCAGCCGCTGTGGCTGTAGCCGACGACGCCGCCTTGCCGCTGGCCCCATTTCAAAACGGGCAACGTCCAACTGGGCCATTGTTCGATTTTGGTTGTGCCGGGATAGTCGTCTTCGGACAACCGCAACAGGCACAAATGGCCTGCGTGAGATGAAGGAAATCCGCTCACTTCGACGTCGTAGCGCATCAAATAATTGGGTGTCGAAAGTTTCGAGGTTTTACCTTCGAAGAATTCTTTTTGAGCGTACCAACACGGCCCCCAACTGAGCACGCATCCGACTTTGAGATCTTCGCCCAACACATGCCGCATCATGTCGTCCGGTCCGACTCCTTCGGTCGGGTTTTGATAGTGCGAACAACCAGCAGCGTGAACATGATGGTCGCCGGAATACCAATGCCATTTAGTGGGGTCGATCCAACGTTCCAATTTGGCCTTGATTGCGGGTTTCGAACCATCTCCGACGACCAATTTTTTATATAACGGAATGTACTCTGGGCCACGCGAAATTTTGACATGATAGGTCCCGTCCGGCAGCGAAACAAATTCGCCCCCTTGGCGATAAACTTGGCTGTGAAAAAAGAAATCGGGAGCCAATCTGCGAGCGGGGTTTGGATATACGCGTCCGCGTTGGTCACGAATTTCCAAAGCGACCATCATTTTTTCTTCGGGTGCATTTTTGTCGCGCACATCGATTAGAATTTTGCGGGCTGCTTTGCAGGCGAACAGAATGGAAACCTCGTTTCGAAAGCCGAGATCCTGTGTTCCTTGTCCGATATTAAAGGCCAAGGTCGCTTCGCGTTTTCCTTTGTCGCGACTGTGCAGTTGAATGATTCTGTATTCCAACTCCAAACCGGAAAGTTTTGGTTTCATCGGTTCGCGCGTTGGCAATGCAATATCCAGCCAACGATCTTTGACATCGGCGGGCGTGATTTGTTTTTTCGGTTTGGGAGTTCCCGTTGATCGCACATATTGCGGTTTCGCTTGCGGGCTGCTGCACTGAAGTCCCGGGTTGATTCCTGCTTCGTTATGGATTTTGATCAAAAAAGTTCGCCAGCCATTTTGCACCAGCGATTTTTTTACCGGGCCTTCGACCACTTTGACACGACTTTCCGCGTTGATTTGAATGGCGTTCAAGCAAAGTGGATCAAACAGCTCTTGAATCGCGGCGACCACTTTTTTGTCGTCAGTCATCTGTTCAATTTTTTTCAACTTGGCCAGTTGCTCATTTGACAATGGGCGACCGACCGACTGCAGCGCCGTGGCAATGCGTTTGGCTGCCGCGAGCAACGGTTGTCGGTCAACGTTTTCGACCTTGGGCCAAGCTTGTCCAAAACATATCCCGTTGCACCAAAAGACCATTGCGGCAAAAACAATCTTGATTGTGATTCGTTGGAACATCGCGATTTCCTCGCTTGCAGGTCAATGAATTTTGTTGGGCGGTGGTTTGAAAGCGTTTTCCGAGTTTGATGTTTGGGGCGCATTTGGGAGGGCGAGGCTCCCGCCGAGCCTGTGAGCGGCAAGGCGCTAGCCGCCGGTACGACGCACTAACGAACCGGCGGCTAGCGCCTGGCCGCTCACAATAGATTTGCCCATGGCTCGGCAGGAGCCTCGCCCTCCCGAAAACGCCTCTCAAAGGCACCATTGCAAAAACTTCAGGCTTCCCAAATCCCAAACATCAAGCTGGAAAATGCTTTAGCAGGATAGGTTATCCCAATCTTGAGCTCGATGAAAGAATTTTGGAATTAAATATGTAGATTTCTGCAGGGTTTCAACGTCCTCTGGACAGTATTTCAGCACATAGATTTATTGCGGCTGGTCAACATATCAATTCGATCGTGTCAATGGCGCGCTGTCCGATTTAATGTCGAAAGATAAACTGATGTTCTGCGGGCGATTTGCGTTCATGGATTACTTTGAATCTTACGAGCACGAAGCGCGAGCGAGGGTTCGACCGCGCAAACCAGTCGCCCAGCGCTTCGTGCTGGTATCAATTGCAAATGGCTACTTTACAAGTATCCGAAAAACTAACAGGAGAATGAGAATGGCTCTTGAGCACGCGACACCAGGTTCGGTCATCGACCTCAAAACGTTTGGTGAGCAACGGACGACAGCGGTCGTCAAACAACCGGAGTTTGAAGTCTTGCGCGTGGTGGTCAAACCGGAAAAGCCGTTTCCCGAACACAAAGTTGATGGTCCGATCACCGTTCAATGCTTGAGCGGCAGCTGTACGTTTTTTGTCGAAGACGAACCGAACCCTTTGACACCCGGTTCATGGTTGTTTTTGTCGGGAGGTACACTGCACACGTTGGAATCGCAGGAAGAATGTGTGCTGTTGGTCACAATTTTGTTTAATTCGAAGTGATCGGCGCAATCATGAAACGTGTAGTCATTGTTGGCGGTGGATTTGCAGGACTCAACGCTGCCAAACGACTTGGCAAGGTTCGCGATGTGACGGTGACATTGATTGATCGTCAGAATTATCATTTGTTTCAACCGTTGCTCTATCAAGTTGCGATTGCCGGTCTGTCTCCGTCGGACATCGCGGCTCCCATTCGAAGCCTGTTGGCGCGGCGTAAAAATGTGACAGTTCTGCAAGGAAACGTTGAACGTGTTGATTTCGAATCGGAAAAAGTCTTCACTGATTTTGGAGAGATCGACTATGACTACCTGTTACTTTGTTGTGGCGCCGTGCCAAGCTATTTTGGCAATGACGCTTGGGAGCCGTACGCGCCAAGTCTCAAAACTTTGCCTCAAGCGACGGAGATTCGACGACGCGTGCTCAGTTCTTTTGAGGCAGCCGAACGGACAGAAGATGTGCAGCTGCGTCATCGACTTTTGACGTTTGTCGTGATTGGCGGCGGACCGACGGGAGTTGAATTGGCTGGTGCGATCGGCGAAATGAGCCGATTCACTCTGGCAAAAGATTTTCGCAACATCGACCCGACGTTGACGCGCGTATTGTTGATTGAGGCCGGTCCACGAATTCTTCCGTCGTTTACGGAAAAACTTGCAGCCCGAGCAAGTCGAGATTTGGAAACGCTCGGCGTTCAGATTTGGACAAACAGCTTTGTGACCAACATCGACGAACATGGAGTCGAGATCGGCGAGGAGCGTTTACAGGCGGCAACCGTGATTTGGGCGGCCGGTGTTCGAGGCGTCGAAGTGCCAGGCGGACCTGAATTGGATCGAAGCGGACGGATCTCGGTCGAAACCGACCTCAGCATTCCTGGCTACCCTCACGTATTTGTCGCCGGTGATCAAGCAAATTTTACTCATCAAACCGGCAAACCGTTGCCGGGGATTGCTCCAGTGGCGATGCAGCAAGGTAGATTTGTGGCAAAGACAATTATCAACGACCTGCGGGGCAAACCACGCCAGACGTTCAAATTTGTTGACAAAGGGCAGATGGCAACGATCGGTCGCAGCCGAGCGATTGTTGAAATGGGCAAGTTTAAATTTTCGGGGTGGTTTGCCTGGTTAACTTGGTTGGTCGTTCATATTTATTTTCTCGTAGGTTTCAAAAATCGATTTTTTGTAGTCGTAAACTGGGCCTGGTCTTACCTGACGTTTAAACGCGGGGCTCGTTTGATTGTCCAGCCGAAAGATCAATCACAAAATGTTCGTGATGAGAACGATGCAACAGTAGAAGATTGAATCTGGCGAATGCGTTGTAATTTCAGTTGAGTCAGAGTCTTCTGCAATCGTAAGCGCGAAGCGTGATAGGATTTTGCATCAGGAATTGTAACTCAAGTTGAGCCAACGACTTCCTGCAATCACAACCCGAAGCGTGAGCGAGGGACCAAAACCACGCTGATTTACGGCGAAACGTGGTCCCTCACTTACGTTTCGGGTTATGATTTTTGTTTAATGCAAAATCCTA
>JANQLU010000145.1 GCA_028280445.1 Pirellulaceae bacterium
TTGATGTGAGCGGCAAGGCGCTAGCCGCCGGTATTTGAGGGTTCACCGGCGGCTAGAGCCCTGCCGCTTACCATGACGTTTGGTATCAATTCAAGGCGTCCGGATCGGGCGAACGTTCACTAAATTTTTCGATCGTTCCAAGCGAGCTTTATCAAGCTTGAGCATGAACCCATCCGTCGTCATCTTCAGATCGTAGTAAATTCCTTTTTCAATTCGAGCGAACTCGATTTTGACATCTTTGCCACTTGGGTCCGGTTCGGTATCGATCCATTCGAAATAGTCAGGTCGAGAGAGGAATGGAACATTTTTGGACTCGAATAAAAGACCACCTTTTTTGAAATAGCGAATACCGCCGACCCAAATCATGACGTTGACGTTGAGAATTCGGGAGCGGCCGCGAGACGATTCAACGACGATCCCCTCCGCTTCTTTACCCAGCAACGCGGGTGGAACACGATACACGGGGCCTTGCGGTTTCCATTTGCGCTTCCCGTCGATTGCCGAATGATAAATTCGATAACGCGTACCGTCGGCCTCAAGTATTTGTCTGATCTTGGCAACTCGCTCGGCAACCAGTTTTTTCTGGTCGGCAAACAGTTCGTTAAACTTGAATTTCTGTTTGGCACTGGTCACAAGATCGCCGATTTCCGAATCAGCAATTGGAAATTGTCTTTTTAGCAATTCAAACTGCGTTATTCCCTGCACCCGCATTTCTTTTTTCCATTGAGGTCTGACGCGGTCGAGAAGCAGGCATTGTGCCATTCCATTTTTGTACTTGGAATGGAAAAAAGTGATCGGTCGAGTGGTCGCTGGCAACACACTTGTCACGTATCGTTGATACTCTGAAGCAGCGTTGGCAAAGCCTTGATACGCCGTATCTTTTTCCTTGGATTTCAATTCGATTCCGTTGGCTTCGGCGATCAACTGGAACATACGGGCTTGGACATAGGTGGCTGTACCTTCATTGTATTCCTGTTCCCCTTCGTTGCGGATCACGCCATTGGCTAGCGCCTTGCGACGTTCACGGCGGACTGCGACAAACATCCTGCACAACTCGTTTAATTCTTTGTCGCGTTTTTCCTGCAGTGCCGCGTGCAAGATTCGACTTTCCAACCCGATCATTGCCGAGTAGTTCGGATCATCTGTCGGCAATCCCGAACGCTTGCCTTCGCCACGTTTGCGATAACGGTCTTGATAAACATGGAAACATTCATGTAGCAGTAACGAAAGGTATCGCTCCGTACTCTGATTTTCTTGACGAACTTTCACATACGCGGAGTGCTGCCCGCCGAACGAAAGCGCCCATCCGCCACCTCCGCGCGGGCCGAACATCGTGACACCATCACGGATCATCAAAATCTTGCCATCGATCTTGTGGCCTTTGAGTTCGCGAAAAGGTTTTGGCGGGGTCGGATGCCCAAACAGAATTTCCTGCTGGTCGTTGTTGTTGACAACGATTGGAATTTTGCGAGTATCGTAACCAGGCCATATCTTCTGCCCAAGCTTATCTGTCAGCTGGTAAAGCTTGTAGATCCGCTCGATATCAACGAGGCCAAAATTGTCATCAGATTTTTCCTGATATGGAATGTCTCCTTTGACAATCACAACATCCCTGGGAACACCGAGTTCGTAGATGTTTCCAGGACCCGTTTTCGGAAAAGAAAACAGGGTTTCATTCCCATCAACGACGATGGAATGGGGCAGGGAACTGGACGGATTGACACGTAGCGTTGCCCGCCAGGAGGTGTCTTTTCTTGTGTCGTGTTTTTTTTGCACGCTCATTTCGACCAACGATTTTCCCTGACGGTAGATCGTCGATTTTTTTTTGACGCGCACCTGCACAGTACATGTTTTGTGAACTGTAATTTTCTTGGTGACTTTTTTAGTCACATGAACCGTGACCTCGTCACTTTCGATTTGTTTGCGGATGTTGGGATAAGCGTTGAGCAACATTTGGGAAATAGCCATTTGACTGTTGATCAGTTGGCGCGCCGAATCAACCGAGCCTTGGATCACCCAATTGTGATTTGCATCGTAGTACAACACCGAGTCATTTTTAAAATCGCAAAAAGTCACATCTTTGCCGGCACGGTGAATCCACTTCGCTTCGGAAGGTGACAACCAAGATTCGAAGGCTGATCCGTCGGCTGTTTTCCCAGTAAGTTTGACCCACGACTTTGCCTGCACGGCATCTGTTATTTCGGACCAAGTGACGTTGGCAGGCTCCGAGATACGGAACCAGCCAATCAGCACCAAAACAACCAACGCAGCAACGACAGAAATTTTACATATCGTTGCAGCCATTCTGTTCCTGAGTATTGAGTTTGCCACCGGTCGATCGCCGATCCGCAACGCAGATTTAATGACTTGGTTGGGAGCAGTGGTGCCATCGAACTCTTGGCATGTTTGATCAATCGCTTCCCGAAGGGTTGTCGAAATCGCCTTGCCATCAAACAGATTGTCATTGTGGTTTTGCATCGCTTGTCTCCTGAAACACTTCCAACGCCGCCGCAAGTCGCTTGCGAGCCTTGTGTAAAATCGTCGCCACCGCTCCAACACGGAGATCTAAAATCACGGCAATTTCCTTATTCGACTTTCCATCGAAATGGCACAGGCAAAATACTTTGGCCTGCTGCCTCGGCAATTTCGCCACCTCATGCTGCAAACGATCTGCCAACTCTCGCAGGGACGTTTCTGTCAGCGGGCTATTTGATTGATGAACGCTTAAAGCATCATCACCCAAAGGCAACGTCATCTTTCGCAGTCGCAACCGGTCGATCGCTGCATTGACGGTCAAGCGACTCAAAAAGGCACGCCAATTACGGATCTGTTTACGCCGCCCTGATTCGTATGCTCTAAGAAATGCTTCCTGAACTGCGTCTTCGGCATCCGTCGTTCTGCGCAGGATTCGCATTGCCAAGCGAAACATCGCCGGCGCGTTTTCCCGAACAGTCGATTCCCAATCCATCGAAGTAAGCCAATCAGGTCAATTTCAACATCAAGCCACTATGTTATTTGACGAATGAGGCGCGCAAAAATCACCTCAAAATAATTCTTTCCACGAAAACAGAGCGATTTTATGGAACTCACTCAGCATCCCCGACACTTTTGTGTTAATTCCATTCAGGAGTCCGAATCTCACACTGCTTTGATTCACCATCTGTCTTACTACGGTTTCTCATTCCGCATATCGACGCATGCTGCCACTTGCTCATTAAACAACACAGGCGTTTTGTTGTCATGAACAGGTGATGTCACATATTTTTCGGTCATCGCGTCTGGCTATTAGTGTTAACGCCAGTTGACAACCTTTTGCATTCAAGTTGCTTCAATAAAAGAATTGCAAACCAATATCATCGATGCCAATTTACGTGCTATCAAAGCCATTGCCGCCGTTATAAGATGGAACACGCAATAGTCATCGACCTGCGTCGTGATTTGAATCGCAACCAACGGAAGTCTTTTGGATAGTATTCAATGGTTAGAACCTCGATTGTTTCCATTTCCCTCATCACACTCGTCAGTACAGCAGCAGGTCAACCCACTTGCAAACTTACACGCTCCTTGACGATTTCAGGTGCCCGACCATTTTCACACGCGGCTCCGACGATTACTTATTCTCCGGATGGCAAGAAAATTGCAGTTCCCTGGACGAAGGGGGTTTACATTTTCAAATCTCGAAACGGAAAACCGGAAACGTTTTGTAAAGGTGGACCGCGTGCCACCCAATTGTTTTATCAACCCGATGGGAAATCCATTTTTGGCCCATTACTCAATCAACCCAGGATCGTTGGTTGGAAATCCAGTGATGGCGTCCCTTCGGGTGTTACGAGAATCGGGTGGCAACCTCATTGGCATCTGGCGATGAATGCTGCAGGGGTTATTGCGATTGCCGCAAACGATGGATTGGTAACTCATATCAAGGTTTGGGATTCCAAGTCCCAGAAATTAAAATGTGAAAAGAAGTTTCAGGACGAGAATTTCGATAGTATTTCGATCGATTCGACTGGAAAACGAATCGCCGCCTGTACGACGGACCATGTCGTGCTCGCGCGTGTGAACGGCAATGAAATTACGGTTGAAAAAACGCTCCGCACCCGCGGAACACCGATCAAATCTGCGTTCTCGCCTGACGGTAAATTTCTGGCCACCATCTATTACCATGACATTGTCAAAATATGGGATCTGGAAGCAGGAAAGTTGCTCACCGAATTTTCCGACAAACAATTCAGATCGGATGATCGGTCTTATAACGCCATGGCATTTTCTCCTGATGGCAAAACAATTGCGTTGGGTGGTGGGGCTCGTGTCGACAACAAAGATCCGTTCCTGGCACTTGTCGACGCCAAATCTGGAAAACTGCTCGCTTCGATGAGTTCTCAACTCAAGGGTGTTGTCCATCATCTCGATTTTAGTCCCGATGGAAAACAGCTGGCGACGACATCGGCGGGCGAAGTCGTCGTACATCTCTGGGATGTTTCCAAGTTTTCTGGCGCGCCACAGAAATCTGATAAGAAATCAAAGCCCTCTCCTCAAGATTCCGCAAAAAAATCATCAACAGCCAGTTCCAATAAAAAACCCAAATCATCTCGACCGAAAGAGGTTGAGCGCGTTTGGACCAGCGCCAATGGCGAGTTCACGTTAAAGGCACGGCTGCTCGATCAAAAAGGAGAAAAAGTACGCTTGAGAAAGCCAAATGGAAAAGTCATTACCGTCAACAAACCCGACTTGAGCAAGGCCGATCAGCAATATCTGGAAACTCGAAAAAAACGTTAGCTCACCGCAAAAAAACGCGGATTGAGTTGGGTCAGTTCCCGCCAGTCAATTGCGCAAAACGGCCGGTAGGAACTGGCCCTACGGTTTGCCGCAGAAACCACAACAACATACTCAGACAAAGTGAAAACCCGTTCGTTCACTTTTTGAATTCAAGACAATCGAATTTGTAAAAATCGTTCCACCTGCTCGTCGGTATGCGACGCTGTCAGGCTTAATCGCAACATCGCCTGGTTAGCGGGGACTGCTGGAGGACGAATGACTGGCACAAAAAAACCTTGTTCCAACAATCGCTGATGCCACTGGACCGCTTCGCCGATATTAGTGAGCAGCAACGGGATGATCGGCGAAGCTGAGTTGCCAACGTTCCACCCGGCCTGTTTCAATTGCGTTCGAAACCGGTCTGCCAACTGTAACACGCGTTGCCGTCGTTCCGGCTCCGATTCAATGATGGCAATCGCCTCAATGGCGGCGGCACAAACCGCTTCCGGCTGAGCGGTTGAAAAAATCTCCGTTCTGGCACGATTGAGAATCAAATCCACCAGGCTCCGCGAGCCGGCAACAAATCCACCGACCGACCCAAGCGCTTTACTCAACGTTCCCACGCGGATCGCTACTCGATCTTCGACACCGAGCAACTCACAAACTCCGCTTCCCCGTATACCGAACACACCGGTGGCATGGGCTTCATCGACCATGATCATCGCGTGATACTTTTCAGCGATTTCGCAAATGTCTGGCAGTGGAGCGATATCGCCGTCCATGCTGAAAACCGAATCTGTCACAATCAATTTTTTTGACGGCTGAACCGTTTGCATTTTTGCTTGCAGGTCGCTTGGGTCGCAGTGGCGGTAAACATGAATCGTCGCGCCGCTGAGTCGGCATCCGTCGATAATGCTGGCATGATTTTTTTCATCACTGAAAACATGATCCCCTTTTCCCATCAGGGCCGAGATGCATCCAACGTTGGCGGCAAATCCCGTCGGAAATAATAATGCCGATTCCGTCCGTTTAAAATTGGCAAGGGTTTGGGCCAATTTTTGATGTAACACACCATGTCCGTGAATCAGCGGACTGGCAGCGGCGCCCCAACCATGTTGTCCTGCAGCGTGGCGAACCGCATCGACCAGACGACTGTCTGACGAAAGTCCTAAATAGTCGTTCGAACCAAAATCCACAAGTTGGCGTCCATCGACTTGCACCAGCCCCGCGACATGCGGACTTTGTCGAACCCGCAACGATCGGCGCATGTTGCTGGTTTGCAGCTGCGCGAGTTCCGTATCCATCCAATCGTAAGGTGATGCCAACAAAAACCCTTTATCTCAAATAGCGAACAGCCGAAGCGTACAAATGTAGACCGACATCCTGAGGAACACTGCGCCAAAGCCATGAAGCAAATCCCAGGCGTTCAGCGTGAGCGCGGATCACGTCAATGAGCGCGTCGGAAACATTCCGATGGCTTTGCTGAGTTTCCTCGAACAACTGCACAAAACGTCCCCGCCATTGCGAATAATATTTTCTTTCAATTCGTTTTTCCATAAAACCCTCGTAGCGATCAAACGGCTTGTACAAAAAATGAACGAGGGCAACCGCACCGGCAGCCAGGAAAAGCGCAATCGGATAAGCCCAGAGCCGATTGATCAAACACGCAAAAAACAAAAATGGAGCCAGCCCCGCCACCAGATATGGCCCCCAACGCAAACCGTAATAGCGCACATCATCGGCCGCCCCGTAGACTTCGCCTCGATTGAAATGATTGAGCAAGTCATAGATTTTTTCGCGAAGTTTTCTGGCATCGATGGTTGGAAAAATATCGCTTCGTTGGCAAACCTCGTCGTTGATATAGTCCCAAATCATCAACTGCTGGTCGTTAAACCCAGTGTCCGGTCCAAAATTCTGGAGAATACTTGAGGCGTTTTGTGCGAAACCGGTTTGGCAACTGATTACTGCTTGGTCGCCACGTTGCCCACCGAGCAAAAAGTACTGCGAAATGGCTTGATGAATCGATTGCAACGTTGGGTTGGAGTTGATTTCAGGTGAATTCTGGTAATCGTTGAGATAGTCGCGCAACTGGTATAACAACTCCAGGTCCATCTCAATATGTGCGGGGACTTCAGTTGAATGACTGTCGAGAAACTGGAATGTTTTCTGCGTCCAACCGGGAGTGGCTTTCCAGATAGCCGCCGCCCCAATGTGAATGTAAAACACCAGACGGCCCATGATTTGAAAGTCCTGCAGATTCGCCTCGCAGCGTTCCAAGGTTTTTTGCCAAACGACAAAATCGACTTCACGCAACAATTGCTCCCACAATCGCTCAGTGATGAAATAAAACCGATCGTTCGCAATTACCTTTGAAATCGTCAGCAGGATGTTGGGAAGCTGATGAGTTTCGATCTCGCCGTGTAAATATTCCTGCAACAAAACGAGCAGACCGTTTTCATTTGGATACTGCTTGATCCCGGACAGAATCAGTTTAAAAAAAGACAGCGGGTCCTGGCCAACGATATCCGAAATCAAAGCCATTGCGAAATAATCAAAGGGCGATTTGTCACTTTTATTTTGCAATTCGCGGTAGATGGCTACCGGCGATTCCGATTCGATCCGCTGATAGATCGGAACAGAAACGACCCGAGGTTGCGGTTCAGGGACCACAACTTCGGGTTGCACCTTGTGCTCAACGGGCGAGCGTTCCGGTTGACGAGTTTGGTCGGAGTCGAAAACATCCGTCGCTGGTTTGACTGGCCTGTCAGCTGGACGTTCGGGTTTTTGATGACTTTCAACGTCGGTCGTACGGTGAATTTGATCCCACTGAAAATTTGCCTGCGGCGTCGACGATTGGCCATATCGTAATTGACCATCGAGTTGTTCGTAGGCCGCGCGAATTTTCTGAAACTCGACCGGAAATCTCTCTGGTTTGAACTGACGGATGAGCTGATTGTATTTTCGTTTGAGCGATTTCCGATCAAAACCTTCGGCCAACTCAAAAAAACCGATCGGATCATGCGGCAGTAGATTCCAGTGCGGTTCAACATTTTTTGGCGAGTTATTCATCACAGCAATCTGATCAACGGCAAACTAGTTGTACCGAGGTTTCAATTTCGAGATTTCATAGAACCAGTCAGGTTCCAGGTTGTAAATTTGCGGGAATTCACGATGCATCATGAAAATCATTTTTTGCACGATTGGCAAAGCCGAAGCGTAAGCCGCTTTACGCAAATAAGCCGCCTTGATCGCTCCGGCTTCGCGTGGCGGTAACATAATCATCCGTTTGATGGTGTTCACAAGATTGATACGAGTTTCCGGATGTTGAACCAGGCTTTGAAACTGAGGAATCAATTGTGCAATTATCTGGAGTCGAGCTACCGTTGGTTGCAGATCTGGTAACTGGCTGACATCGATTTGTCGCAATTCGTCGAGCAGCGTTTGTTGCGGCGTCACCCAAAAACGTTTTCTCAACTCATCAATTTTTCCGGTGGCGGATAGTCGCAGGTGTTGAATTTGAGCCGCATCATTGGCCTGAACTTTATCAGGGGTGGATTTGCCCAAAATCGTCGCCCGAAAAGAAATAATTTTTTCGGACTCCGTCAGCGGGTTCATGCGAAGAACTTTCGCCAGGTATTTTCGTTTTTGACTGGCGGTAAACTCACTCATTGTGTTGATCGTACTCGATACCCAGGCTGGACAAAATCATCATCAGGTGTTGGCGAGCTTTTTCAAAAATCTCTCGTTCATTCGACGACATTGCGTGTTCGAAAATATCGATCGCTTCCTCCAGTTGCTGCCGTTCAAACGGTCCGACTTCACCGACCATCCGTTCGCAAAACAGAACTAACCGCTGGTTTTTCAGATCATCACGAGGATAAAATTTGATGCTCTGCATCCGTTTGACCGCTTCGGCGATTTCAGCTTCGGTGAGAGATTTCGCGTGTTGGGTCAGGACCAAAGCAAATCGTTTTCCTGTTTCCTCGATGATCGCTTCGACTTCGAGAATGCCATTCAAATCATAAGTAAACCGCACGCGAAACGGCTGGCCCGCGGGACCAATTGGAAAACCAGTGATCGACAGTTCGCCCAACTCGAGATTGTCATCAACCTTGCGAGCCTCTCCTTGGAACACACGCAAATTGACCTCGGTTTGGCCTGAATGCAAGGTATAAAAAGTATCCTCTTTGGAAACGGGAATCGTTGTATTGCGGTGAATGATTGGGGAAAAAAATCCTGAGGTAAATCGTCCGCCAAATTCCTTGGTAATCTCAACTCCCAAAGTGAACGGACAGACGTCCGTCATCACCATGTCGTCAACGGCATCGTCATCATCGATCAACGCCGCCTGAACGGACGCGCCCAACGCGACAACTTGATCAGGATCAAATTTGATATGCGGTTCTCGCCCGAAATATTCCTTTGCAAAACTCCGCAACACGGGCATTCGCGTCGCCCCGCCAACCAAAATCACTTCATCAATTTTATCGGGGGACAACTGACCGTCCCGCAGTGCGCGCTCGACAGGTTTTTTTAGTCGTTCCATCAACGGTTTGCAGATCGCCGCAAAATTTTCGTGATTAATCGAAAGCTTTTTGGCTGACGGATCGAATACTCCATCGTGATTTGGCATGCGAATTTCCGATTTTTCGAAATCCGCCAGTGCTCGTTTGGCAGAGTCACATTCTTCGCGTAGGCGGGCCACCTGCAAAGGATATTTTAATTCAGCCGACTCGAGTTGCATGCCTTCCTTTTTCAAAACCGCTGATACCAGACGGTCGGTAAAATCCTCGCCTCCGAGCATGCATTCGCCGGCGGTTGAAATAATCTCCAGCGTGCCTTCGAAAATCTCCATCAACGTTACATCAAACGTCCCGCCGCCCAAGTCAATTACGATCAAGTTTTTTTCGGCCTGTCGATCGTGAAACCCATAAGTCAAAGCGGCTGCGGTCGGTTCGTTGATCATCCGGGCCACTCGAAAGCCTGCCATTTCACCGGCGCGCTTCGTAGCTTTGCGTTGATTGTCATTGAAATATGCCGGAACGGTGATCACGGCATGATGTATGTTTTCCCGCAAGTGATTTTCGACATCTTGCTTCAACGATTTGAGAACCAGACTCGACAATTCGACCGGAGTAAACTCCTTCCCATTCAAAACAACTTTTTGATCCGTTCCCATCCAACGTTTGAAACACGAAGAACATTTCTGAGGATGGGTCACGCGCAATTCTTTTGCTGGAGCGCCAACAATAACTTGTTGGTCATCCATCACGCCGACCACGGACGGGGTCAGAAAATCCCCATGCACATTGGGAACCAGTTGGGGTTGACCATCTTTAAAAACAGCGCACAGCGAATTGGTAGTACCAAGATCGATGCCGACAATCGTGTGAGTCATGGTTTGCTGGGGCCGGAAAACTGACGGGGTATGATAAAATCAGTTTAAATCGAGCGACACCACGATTCAATCGGCAAACGGGTGGCAGGCTGGTTTGGGGTTAAAGGAGGTCGAGAGTCTTTTCATGGTCTGTTTGTTAACGATCCGCAATCCAAACCGATTTAGTGGTTGAAAACGGAGTAGCGGGGTCACGAAAAGGGGGTCGGGAGTCTTTTCATGAACTAGTCATTGATAGTCCGCGATTCAAACCGGCTTAGTGTTTGGAAACAGAGCATGCGGCTGCCCGAAAAGACTCCCGCCCCCTTTAACCTCACTACCGGCAAACAACACTTATTGACGACTGGAAACATCACAGCTCAATCCGCCAGCGGCAGGGACGTAGCACGAGTTGGTATAATCCATGACCATTCGATCTGAGCTAAAGCGCCAGCCTAACGTCGCAATTGAATTGATCATGCGCTTGACCCACTGTGTTGGCAAACCATCGACGTCGTGCCGATAGTACATTGGAATCACCTCGGACTCCAACACTTCGTACAAATATTCGCAATCGCGTTGATCGGTCACCGCGTCATCGACATGACTGGTGCCTTGGCCAATGGCAAAACCATTGTTGCCATCATACGCTTCGGCCCACCAACCATCGAGAATGGAAAGATTCAAACCTCCATTCAAGACAACTTTTTGTCCGCTGGTTCCCGACGCTTCTAACGGTCGTCGGGGATTATTGAGCCAGACATCGACACCGGAGATCATCGCGCGACAAACATTGATGTCATAATTTTCAATAAAGATCACGCGGTTTCGAAAATTTTCGTTTTCGCGGAGCGTCGCGATTTTGCGAATAAATTCTTTGCCCGGTTCATCTTTGGGATGCGCCTTGCCGGCAAACAAAAACTGAACTGGACGTTGCGTATCGGTTACCATTTTGGCAATCCGATCCAGATCTTGGAAAATCAAATTGGCCCGTTTGTAAGTTGCAAATCGACGCCCAAATCCGACCGTCAATATCTTGGGATCCAAAACTTGCTGGGCCTGGCGAATGACATTTTCATCATTCGACCAACGCTGACACTGTGCGGTATAACGACGCCGAACAAACTGAATCATCAGATTTTTGAGGGCATTGTGCGTTTCCCACAGTTCGCCAGGATCGATGTTGTAAATATTTTCCCAAATGCTCGATTCGCCAACTCGATCCGCCCAACCTTCTGGGAAATGACGGTCGTAGAGATCTTTCATTTGTGACGCCAACCAACTGGCCGTATGAACGCCGTTGGTGATGTGTCCGATGGGAATCTCTTCTTCAACACGCCACGGCCACAAATGTGCCCACATTCGGCGGGAAACCGTTCCATGGAGTTGGCTGACCGCGTTTGCCGTGCGCGAAAGTTTTAAACCAATGATCGTCATACAAAACAATTCGTTGGCATTGTGCGGATCAACTTTTCCCAAGCTCATAAATTGTTCGTACGACAATCCCAATTTCTCGCGCAGCGGGCCCAAATGTTCCTCGACCAGTTCGCTTTCAAAACGATCGTGACCTGCTGGAACAGGCGTATGTGTGGTGAACACCGTTTGCATGGCCACGTTACGCAGCGCATCGTCAAACGACAATCCGTCAGATTCCATCTGATTTTGAATCACCGCCAGCGGACCAAATGCACTGTGCCCTTCGTTGAGATGATAAACACCTGGCGTGATTCCCAACGCTTGCAGAGCGCGAACCCCGCCAATCCCTAAAACCAATTCCTGGCGAATCCGTGTTCTGACGTCGCCACCGTACAGTCGGCTGGTCAGCTGTCGATCGTCGGGACTATTACCTTCGACATTGCAGTCCAGCAGAAACAGTCGAATCCGACCAACATGCATCTGCCAAACTTTGGCTAACAGTTGGCCGCTACGTGTATCAATCGAAACGGTGATCGGATTACCTTCTGCGTCCGTCGCTTCCTTGATTGGCAAATCTTCAACTTTGGTGTCGGTGTATTCTTCGTTCTGATATCCTTTGGGGTCCAACCGCTGTCGAAAATATCCTTGGCCATAAAACAAACCAACGGCAACCAACGGAAGGCCGAGATTGCTGGCGCTTTTGATATGGTCTCCTGAAAGCACACCCAATCCGCCGGAATAAATCGGCAGCGATTCATGAATACCAAATTCGGCAGAAAAATAGGCGACCGGTTTGGCACCCAACAATCCCGCGTTGTTTCTGGCCCATTCTGTTCGGCTGGTCATATACTCCTTGAGCCGTCGATAGGCATGGTTGATTCGACTGTACAAAACCATTTCCGAAGCTCGCTGGTCCAATCGCTCGGTCGTAAATTCACGCAGCAAGACAATCGGGTTGTGGTCAACTTGCCGCCAGCGAACGGGATCAAGATCGCGAAAAATACTACTGACGTCAGGATTCCAGCTCCACCAAAGATTACTCGCCAGCGACATACATCGCTGATAGAGTTCATCACTCGAGGGTCCTGCCATTTTCTTTTCCGTCGATTCGATCATTTGCTTTGAAATTGTCATAACTTGTTTTTAGGAAAATTGAGTTGCGGCCAGTCAACACCGTGTCATGTAGGTTATCATTTTCGGCGTTTCACGAGAATCACTCAACATCAAACCTGTCGACCCCAACAACCGCTACAAGAACTGCCCCGTTGATACAGGTCGTGAAGAATTGCATGATAGAATCGGCAGGAATGTTAACTTTTTCCATTTGATGAAAAAAACTTTGAATACTTTAACAATTGTTAACTCGCCAGACGATTCGGCTTTGGACGAATTGTGCGATCGACTTCGCGAAAAATCTTCGTCGCTCGATCAATCCGACGCTTGGGTTGGAGAACAACTTTCACTGTGCGCTCAATATGGTGTTTTTCGTTGGTTTGTTCCCCAATCGCTGGGAGGATTGGGCTGGACCTCCTCGGAGGTGACCGCCGGCTATCTGAAACTGGCACAAGCTTGTTTAACGACCACGTTCGTGATTACACAACGGACTGGCGCCTGTAGTCGAATTGTCTCCAGCGACAATCACGAGTTACAAAAAACGCTGATCCCACCGTTGTTGGACGGATCGATTTTTGCCACCGTCGGTATCTCACATTTGACCACGAGCCGGCAGCATTTGCAGAAACCCGCAATGATGGTCACTCCGACTGACAACGGATTTATCTTTGATGGCTTTAGTCCTTGGGTAACCGGTTCACCTGCAGCCGATTTTATTGTCATGGGCGGCGTCACAGATTCTGACGAACAAATCATGGCGGTGGTCCCAACCGAATTGGAAAATGTCATCGTGTCCCGACCTCCTGAACTGGTTGCCTTGACTGCCAGCCAAACCGGACAAGTCAGCTGCCAAAATGTTTTTGTTGATCAGAAATACTTGATTGCTGGTCCGCTGCCCAATGTGATGAGTTCGGGGGTTGGAGCAAATACGGGCGGACATCAAACATCAACTTTGGCGTTAGGACTTGCCAAAAGCGCAATCGATTACGTTATTCAACAGGCACAATCGCGTGACGATCTGAACAAAATCGGCGGCGAATTACTTTCCCAATGGGAAACGTTGATTGATCATTTAATGGCGATTGCCCGAGGACAACCGCTGTGTTCGAACGAAGAATTGAGAACGTCGGCAAATTCATTGGTATTGCGGGCAACCCAGGCTTCGATGTCGGCCGCCAAAGGAGCGGGTTACCTGGCAACGCACCCGGCAGGCCGTTGGTGTCGTGAAGCGTTGTTTTTCCTGGTTTGGAGTTGTCCACGTTCGGTCGTTGACGCCAATTTATGTGAATTAGCCGGCATTCAGTAGAAACACAAAAAACATGACAGACAAAACTCTGGTTACCTGGCACGAACATCGAGTGCAACGTCCCCGCGGTTGCGTAATCTGGTTTACCGGTCTGAGCGGTAGCGGCAAAAGCACCGTTGCCAACTGTGTCGACGAATTGTTGCATCAATCGGGCGAGCCAAGTTTTGTCCTCGATGGCGACAATGTTCGACACGGGTTAAATGCCAGCCGTGAAATTTTGGAGCCGACGTTTGGCTCGGAATATGCTGAGCGATTCGGCTTGGGGTTTTCTGCGATTGATCGTCAAGAAAATATTCGTCGCATCGGAGCCGTGGCGGAACTGTTTTGTGACGCCGGACTATTAACATTGACCGCGTTTGTCAGTCCCTATCGTCTTGACCGCGACAGTGTTCGCGAATATGTCTGCTCACGTGGAACGAAAAGCGATTTTGTTGAAGTGTTTGTTGATACGCCACTGGATGTCTGTGAAAGTCGCGATCCCAAGGGACTGTATAAAAAAGCGCGGACCGGAGAAATCAAAGGGTTCACGGGCATCGATGATCCTTATGAATCGCCATTACACCCGGAAATCAAGCTCGCTGGCGGAACTGATACGCCGGAAAATTTGGCTCAGCAAGTTGTCGCATATCTGCGGTCGATCGGCAAACTTCGAAATTGAACGAGTATTCAAAATGATCGCTGAAAACTACGCGACGAAGAGTACCGTCGCGATTCAATCCTCACGACCCCAATGTCTGTTATGGTCGGCAAAACCGGTATCCCTTTGTTGATTTTTCTCAACAAACCATGTTGAAAATTTTCAACATCTTGCCTAACCGCGTGCTACATTTTCCCACGCATGGATTTTGGCGGTTGCCAAACGTCCATTGTATCGCTTCAGGATGTTTTGAAGTGTTCAAAGGAAAATGTACAGGAGTCACGCCGCTCGGACGTGGTGGAACAGACATGAAACGGCTTTTTTACAAGCAGTTGCAATGGATCACGCTGGTCAGCGTTTTGCTGACGATCGGCGTCGCAACGATCGGTTGCTCGCGTGTTCGCGTTCCACGAATTGACCCGACAGGTCGTCAAATCTTTTTGCCGCATGGCTCCACCCAGCTCCCACCAAACTCTTTCCCCAACGTAACGCTACCGACAAACACGTCACCGGTCAGCACGACACCCGCATTCACACAACCTGCGCCTGTCCCTCCTTGCAACACGGGCTGTGGTCGATTGATTCACCGCGGCTCGCGTGGTCCCCTGCTATTACCTCATCACAACCAGATTCCCGATCGGGGAAAATCCGGAACGGTCGTCATGTCTCCGTCACGTATCATTGCGCCAGTAGGCAGCGAAGTTGTGGTGCTAACGGGCGTTTGCGGGCAAGACGGTCATTTCATCGTCAACCAACCGATCGAATGGATGTTGTCCAACGATAGCGCCGGCCAGTTTATCGAAGTCGGCGGAACGGATCACAGCATCTCCAATAAACTGATACCGCCGTCGGCTAAAAAATTTGACGGAGAATATGCTTGGGGCAGAACCCTGCTCAAACCGCGATTGATCACGCGGGGAACGCCGACGCCGGTCGATGATTTGCGTGTTCGCAAAGGCCAATCGTGGATCAGTGTTTCGTCTGCTTCAGCCGGTACCAGTTACGTGACGGCCGTCGCTCCTAAAAACAAAAGCTGGCCACAACGCAAAGGCACAACAACCATTCATTGGGTCGACGCCAGTTGGGCGATTCCAACGCCGACTTATGCAACCGCAGGTCAAATCGCACCGCTCAACGTTGCCGTCACACGCACGGGTGATGGGTCGGGTATCAAAGATTGGAAAGTTCGTTATCAAATCGTCGGCGGTGCACCGGCAGAATTTTTGCCTGACGGCGCCCAACAAGCTTTGGTCACAACGAATGACCAGGGACGCGCGCCGGTCAGAATTCGACAACCTGATGGAAAAATTACTGCTGGAACAACCCAAATACGAGTCGATATCATACGCCCAGCCATTTTTGGCGATCGCGAGTTGGTGGTCGAAAGCGGGATGACATCCGTGACCTGGAGTGCTCCGGCACTGACGATTCGGGCCATTGGCCCGCGAGAAGCCGGGTTGGATCAACCGTTTTCCTATCGATTGGAAATCACCAATCCCGGTGACCAGATCGCCAAAGATGTCGTGGTTCGCACCAAAGATTTCAGCGACGACGTCAAATACATTTCGAGTAATCCCAAACCGAGCCAGTACGGCAACGTTTACGAATGGAAAATTGGAGACGTCGCACCGCGCACCGCCGCCCGGATTATTGATATCCAACTCAAATCGGACAAACGTGGAACTGCCCAATTGTGTTTCGAGGTTGCCAGCCAAACCTCGCGTTTGCAAACCGAAGCGTGTGCTCAAACGAACATCGCAGGGCCCTGTATCGGCATGCGAATCTCCGGCCCGACAACCGCGCGGGTGGGCGACCAGGTCACATTCAACATTGAATTAACCAATGAATGCGATTTTGCTTTGGAAAATGTCGTGCTTGAAGCAACGCCGGGTGCCGGAATGCGAGCTCCCGGAGTTCAAGGAAACACTTTGACCACAACATTGCGTGATTTGAAATTTGGTCAAAACCAAACCTTGCCCATTCAAATTCAACTGACGCAACCTGGCATTCGATGTTTTGATGTCCTGGTCAGAACACGACGCGGCCACACGGCCAGGGCTCGAAAATGTATCGAAGTGATTGGCACCAATACCAACACCAATAAATTGAATGTCAGTATCGAAAGCACGCAAGTTGCCAGTGTCGGTCGCAGTTTCCAGACACGAGTTACCGTCAGAAATGCCGGAACCTCCACGCTGACCAACGTCAATTTGATCAATCGATTTCCTGATGCACTGCGACTGGATGCGATTTCGCGCGGCGTCACCGCGGGCTATCAAGGAGATGACTACGTTGTCCAACTGGGAACGTTGACGGCCGGGCAACAACTGTCTTACGTCATGCAATTTACTCCTACCGCCGTGGACGGTAACGCGTTTTTGCGGGTCTCCGGCCTATCGGCTCAAAACGCCAATGACAGCCAACAAGTGACGATACGCGTTGAACCAACCGGCGCCGGTGATCGAATCGGAATTCCAAACACCGGCGGTGCGGGCGGTGCGGGAGCAGGTGGCGGTGGCGCGGGAGCAGCCGCGGCAACTAGTTTGGATGTATCCGTTCGAGCTTTGAACTCTCCGGTTCGCAAAGGGCAGGAAGCAAAATTTCAGGTCACAGTCACAAACAAATTGTCGGGCGGCAATGAAGACGTCAAGATTACTTTGCTGGTACCACCAGGGTTGCGATACAAACGGATGGAAAAAAATCTTCGTCCCAAAATTGGAAATTCAAACGATTTCACCGAGATCTATATCCAGCCGATCGCAGAGCTGCGAGGATTTCAGTCTTATACATTTGATGTGATTGTCGACACGTTGACCGAAGGACGAATCCCGCTGGAAGTGCGAGCCGTCAGCAAACAATCAACCCAAGTAACGGGCCGAGATAATTTAGAGATTACGCCAAATTAAAGCGGGAGGGTGAGGCTCGCGGCCGAACCTATTACAACATGTCCGCGGCTCGGGATTGATCTTGTGAGCGGCAAGGGGCTAGCCGCCGGTTCAAGTTCGTTGCGTCAGCCCAATACCGGCGGCTAGCGCCTTGCCGCTCACAAGATTTGGCTCGGCAGGAGCCTCGCCCTCCCGGAAAACGCCTTCCCGAAAACGCCCTCTTGAAGCCTTGCGTCTTGAAACCTTGCGATAACAAATCCAGATTTACTACAAACGCAAAACAATCGCCAAAGTCACCAGGGCCGCCATCCAAAGCCCCAAAAGAATCGCGCTGGTCCACAATGCAACCAAACGTTTTTGCGGGGTAGAGAAACGACTAGCAATCGATTTGTCGGCAACGGAAGTTCCTTCTGGCGTCGCTTCTGCTGCAGACTTGTCTTTCTGTTTGCTTGAGTTTTTGGCCATCAATCAGGTGCTGGGCATTCGAAAGTGTTTAACGAGGCAGTGTTTTAACCAGGCCAGTAAACTGCAGCTTGACTGATTTCGAAGTCGTTTTCGAACGCGACGTCAAAATCGTAAACGTCATCAAAATGGGATCGTTGGTCGTCGGTCGACTGCTTCATCAATCCAACTTTAATCATGTTGTAGACGATCTCGCCGAAATCACTGGTGGAATATACACCCCATTCTGCCAGAACAATTTTTGCGAGAAAGCCATATTGGTGAATCGCGTAACGGCGGAGTGCATCGCAAAGTTCTTGTCCGGTGATATGTCGTTCACCATCGGTGCCACGGTCGTAGTCGGGTGATTCGTAGGGTTCATCGGATTGCCCTAGCTGTAACACTTCAACCGCGTAATTGAGACCTTCACGAACAAACAGGTAAGCATCGAATGAATAGCGGCCATCGATTTCGAGTAATCGGACAATGGGTGATTGATCGTGTGACATGACTACTCGCGTTATTTAATTTTTTGAGAGCTGAAAATCCCAACAATCAGCAACCGGTTGGGACGTCTGATTCAATACTGCCAATTTCCTTTGCCCGCCGAATTGTTTACCAAACTGGCGGCAAAGGCAACGTTAATTTTTGAAACAAATATAAGTTTCATTTCGGATTTCGGCGTCGTCAATTCCCAGACATCAAACAATTTGAATAATTTTTGAATCGTCCTCTTGACGGGCTCTTATTTTTCCGACTTCGCCGATTTACCGACGACCGACAGAATCTGGTTTGCGGGCACGGTAATGCGGCGATGATCCTCGGTTTCCATTAAAATCTGTTCTGCCAGCAACTCCTGCGCTAACACTTTTCCCTTGCCATCGCGTGTTACGACCTGACTCCCCACGGGGGGAAGACTTTTCTGAATTTCCTCGTAAGTATCGAACTCATAGCGAAGACAGCACTTCAGTCGACCGCAACGACCGGAAATTTTTGTCGGGTCCAGGGTTGCTTTTTGCAATTTGGCCATTTTCATGGAAACTGGCGGCATTTTGGACAAATGTGTGTTGCAGCAAACAGGTTTACCACAATCGCCATAATCGGCCAAAAGTTTTGATTCGTCTCGCACGCCAATTTGTCGCATTTCAATTCGCGTTTGAAATTCACTTGCCAAATTTTTAACTAACTGCCGAAAATCGACCCGTTCCTCGGACAAGTAATAAACGATTATTCGCTCACCACCAAACAACTGCTCGATTTCAATCAGTTGCATTTCTAGTTTGAGTTCAGCAATGTGTTTTTTGCAAGCCTGAAATTTTTCATCGCGTTGAGCATTGATGTGATTGAGTTCATTTTCGTCTTCTTCGGAACAAACGCGCAGAATCTGCCCGCCGGTCGATTCTTCCTCCATCAGGTCGCGTGCATGATCGTTGGCTTCGATCAAAATCGTCCCATGTTCGAGCCCCCGATTGGATCGCACAATCACCGCGGTTCCACGAGTCAATGGCTGACGGACTTTGCTCGTCATCACCGACAACACCCGCATGATTCCAAAACGGACGACATAGCTCGGCGGCGGAGCGCGTTCTGTTTTTGTTTCTTCGTTGTTTGTTTCGTTCACAATAGACTCAACAACTAGGTTGAATGGTCATCGAAATGCCGCTCACAGGATCAGTCAGCCCCTGGAATCCAAAGTTTCCCGCCTCCAGATTCCCCGCTGGCAGTCTCACCCGAATCCGGAGTCCAAAGCCCCGATGATTCGGCAGGCGCGGCTGGCTGCCCCATCGGATCATGCCCCCCAGTTTCGTCCATTTCGACGGGACGCCCATCGGGATGAATCAAACCATGACGACTGAGCACTTGAACCAGCATCATTTCAACATCGGGCTCGTTCATGTGTCGCATTTGGATTTCGCGGACCAAGTCTTCGCATTTTTCGCTGATACCGCGTTCCAAACGTAAATCCAGTTCCATCACCAGATACGTGCCAGCTTTTTCACCGTTTTCAATGGCCAATTGTCTCGCTTTTTTCAGATGCTCCAAAGCTTGTTCGTTGTCAACTGTTACGCGAGCCAACACCGTCAGCGCTTGAGAGAAATTGATGCGATCGGTCAGTTGAGGTCGATTCAAAGCTTCGGGAATCAAATTTCGCAGCACCGGCATATTGCCGATCATCATGGCATGGGTGAACAAGGCATACAGTTGTTCGTCATCGAGTTTTTCGAATTTCAGCAAACGTTGTCGAATTGCCGAAACCGAAGCCAGATCGGTCTCCTGTGGGTCGATGGTTTCCTCGGCTTCCAATTTCAGTTGCTGCATCAATTCGTTGATCAATTGTTCGGCGCCCGGAACCGATTCCAGTTGTTGCGACAACCGCTGGGCAAGTGCTGTTAACGGAACAGCATAATTGGCGTCTCCCACGACCTGATTCGGTGTTTTCATATCGAGCGCAGCAAAAGGAATTTCAGGCCACAATTCCAAAACGGTTTGCCGCGTTTTCGCGGTCATCAAATCACGGCGGTTTTCCGGTGACACTTGGGGCGGCAAATGCCAGTCCCAACTCATGACCTGATCGGCCATCATCACTTCGTCGATTTTTTCACTTTGGTGCTCGCTCGTTCCAACGATATCAGCGATCGCAGCGATGATGTCGTCGTAGCGATCATTTTTCACCAAGTAGGTTTCGACGCGCGCTTCCCGGTCGGTTTGTTTTCCAAACACGAGCAAGTTTCCCGACACCTGAGGGATGTCATCGACCGTCAGGTTTTCAAATTCCTGGAGTTCTTCGCGATCCAGCAAAACATAAATTGCCTGAGGTGGAGGTCCCTCTTGCATTTCAAATTCAACTGGGCCGGTGTTGATCAATTTGGGTTCATCGGCCATTTTCTCCAACACTTCGCGAACATTTGGTATTTCGAAAACGACGTTCACCAGATCGTAGGTCGCCGACGCCGGCTGGTCGTCAAAATACTGCGCAAGAATTTCAGCTTCGACAGCTGATGGTCGATCGGCATTTTCACATCGCGCAAATTGTTGCCAGTATTCAACCGCTTTCTCCCGATTTGCCAGACAAGCGTACATCGCCGCGATCGCTTGCAGGATGACAGGTTCGTTAGGGTATTCTTCATTGAGCGCACTTAATTTTTTGATTGCCGCCCGCCATTGAGCTTGGCGGTCCAACCGCAGTGCAATCACAAAATCGTCGGACCACGGCTGATCAACTGGTGCTTCACCAACACGCGGATCTTCTTTTAACAAAAGACTTGGCCACGGCATTCGGTACGACTCGAGCATCATGTAATTCAGCTCTTCATCGTCGCCCCCTTTGAGTTGCAACGCATATCGCAAATGTGCTCGTGCGGCAAACACATCACCCGATTTCAACAACGCCATGCCAATTAGCCGAAACCCGTTTGCCAGCGAAACTGGAACTTCGTCGCCCGGCAAATAATCGAGAGCGTCTTGCAACGACCGAATCGCCGATTCGATATCGCCTTGGGCTGCGAACAACGTAGCGCGATGTTGGTGACCAATGGAATAATTAGGATTGTTGGCCACAAATTCTTCGTTGGTTCGCTGGGCCCGATCCCATTCGCCTAGCTTGAGCAAGATATGAGTCTTGAGAGCTAACAAACAATCTCGAACCCCGGTCTTTTCGATGGTTCTATCGATGTGATCGAGGGCGGCCAGCAATTGCTTTCCCGACGTCAGATTAATGATCTCGTTGAGGTCGTGGATAATGTCTTTTCCACAACAAAATTTGATCTTTTTGCCGGAGTGACAGGGACACGTTTGGTAAATATCGATACTCATCGAGAAAAAAACTTTCGTTTGAGCGTGTGATTTTGCTTACTGCCTGAGATTACATAAAAAAATCTAAAACAATTGTGAGACAGGCGAAACCCTTTGCCTAATTTATGAGTCAAAATTGGCGAAAACAGTTCGGCATCCGGGCGCCGCCGGAGAAACACTATTTTTGCCGCATTCCGCCGATTGCCAATCAACCATCGTCTGAGATCTCTGGTGAAATAAACATGATTGCATCCAGATTTGGTAACCTTGAATCGGTTGCAAAAAACGAAAATTGGCGGCGTCTGCGCGGAGTTGATGTTTGCCAGATCAACCCGTTTATGATTCAATAAACGGATCGAGAAACTCAAGTGTTATTCGAAATTGTTGGATAAAAAATGAAAACTCAGTTTGGAATCAAAATCGTCTTTGTTGTTTGCGTCGTGTTGTGTGCTGGCGTGCTGATTGCCCAAGACACAACAAAAAAAGAAACCGCGACGGATCAAAAAGCCACTAGCAAAACCACAAGCAAAACCGAGGCAAAACCGCTTCGCATTTTGATCATGGATCCGCTCAGTGCTCCGTTGGCTTGCGATTGCGTTCAAGGCTACGCGCAACGCAAATACGAAGAGTTGGGGAAATTCGTGGTCCTCAATATGAAAACTAAGGTCAAGATCATCTGGTCGGAATCGTTTGAATCCGGCTTGAAAAAACTGGGTGGCGAAGTTGATCTGGTAATCGGAAAACACTCCGTTGTGACGACTCACGCTAAACAGCACAAAGTCGATGTGAAACCCGTTGCTCAATTGACCGACAAAGACGGGTCGACAACTCAAACCGGATTGATCGTCGTACGAAAAAATGACGAAGCAATCGCAGCCAACGATCTAAAAGGTTATCGCATTTTCTTTGGCCCCAAAGATTGCGATGAAAAACACAAAGCCCCCATCGCATTCATCAAAGAAATGGGTGGTGAAGTTCCAGCAAAAATCGAAACCAGCGGCGCTTGCAGCGAAGCGGCTACCAAACTGCTGGAGTTGGACAAAGAGATCAAGGCCGCCGCAATTATTTCGAGCTATGCCAAACCGCTGCTAGAAGGTTGCGGTACGATCAACAAAGGCGATTTGCGAGTCATCGGCGAAACTGATGAAGTTCATTTCATCACGGCTTTTGTGAACAAAAAATTGGATGCCGAGATTTCGAAAAAACTTGTCGACACACTGTTAAAAGTCGGCGGTGACGTCAAATTGGTCAAAGCCTTGGAGACCGATACCGGTTTTGTCGAGTTCGAAGAACTCAAAAAGGAAACGAAAGACAAAAAGGAAACGGTAAAAAAAAACTGAATGCCTCCTGGGACCAATGGCGCGGTCCCAATCGTAATGGAGTTGTCGACTGGCTTCCGGAGACCTTGCCAAAAAAGCCCGAATACGTCTGGAAAAAACCGCTTCCCTCGAATGGCTTGGGAGGTATCGCAGCAAATAAAGATGTTGTCGTCATCGGGTTGCGAGACACGTTGGACAAAAAAGATGTGTTCCGGTGCTACCAGGCGTCTGACGGCGAATTGCTGTGGCAAGTCGATTACGAAGCTCAAGGCCGATTGGATTACGGCAATTCACCACGGGCAACTCCATTGATCCACAATGACGTTGTCTATCTCCAAGGCGCGTTTGGCAACCTCAAATGCGTCGAACTCGAAACCGGCACGGAATTCTGGAGCATTAATCTGCTCGACGAGTTTGGAGCCAAGGCGATGACTTGGGGGAATTGCTGGTCTCCCATTCTGGTCGATGGAAAGTTGATTGTTCAGCCGGGTGGAAAACGCGCGTCGATCGTCGCGCTCGATCCAGATGAAGGTACCGTGATCTGGGAAACCAAAGGAAACCCTGCAGCGTATTCGTCACCGATTGTGGCAACATTCTCGAAAGTCAAACAGATCATTGCTTACGACAAATCAACACTGGGTGGTTGGGATGTCAAAACTGGTAAACGGCTTTGGACTTTGAAACCTCCGGAGTCGGGCGATTTCAACGTGCCAACGCCAATTCAAATTGGTCAGCGTTTATTTGTGACGACCGAAAACAATGGAAGCCGTCTGTATGAATTTGACAAAGACGGAAAAATTAAACCGAAACCAGTCGCCAAATTCGAAGATTTGTCGCCTGATACCCATACTCCCGTCGTCGTTAACGGAAAAATCTTCGGAGCGGGCGATTCCATGTTTTGCCTGTCGGCGAAAGATTTGAAAAAGATTTACGCCGAGGACAACGAACCATACGGTCAATACGCATCGATAATTGCATCAAAAAAACGTGCGCTAGTCACGACACTCGACGGCCAGATGGTGTTGTTCCGAACCGATATCGACAAATATCAGGTAACCGGAAAATTTTCGCTGGCCGAAAATGGCGAACCCCTCGAAATCCACTCTCATCCGGCCATCGTTGGCACCGATCTCTACATTCGTGTCGGTAAATCTCTGCGAAAAATGTCGCTGGCTGGCAAAAAATAACGATTTCAATATTTGCTACTTGGGTGTTTAGGGAGGGCGAGGCTCCCGCCGAGCCACAGGTATGTCGTATTGGCTCCTGTGAGTGCCTTGCCGCTCACGATAGCCTTGCTCATGGCTCGGCGGGAGCCTCGCCTCCTGGATGTTTTTCACCTATCGGATCTGTTGTACTTCGGTTAAGCTACTGGCAGAGCCACGAAAGAGCGCCCGTACAGGTTAGCCTTTTCGTATGTTAATCGAGCTCCAGCGACATTTCTTCAAATGAGCAGTGTGTGAAGCAAGTCGCGTTTTGAATTTTATTCAACGACGACGTCCTAGCTTCGGTCTTCGACTTCTTCGAAAAATCAATTTTGCGGACAAATTGCACGGCAATTCCGCGTCAACTATACGCGCTCGATGAGCGCCTCACGGAAATCATGATGTTGGAAAATTCCTCAAACAACCAAGTTTATTTCGATCACCACGATCAAGCAGCCTTTGAAGCCATCGAAAAATTGGCTCGTAGCGACGACGAACCACAGCAACAATTCGATCAACAATTGGCAGCGACATTGACCGGACAAACTGAGTCACAACAGCCCGAGGCCATTGTGAGCAGCGAGGCGCTAGCCTCCGGTATTGATGCACTTCCGAACCAACGGCAAGCGCCTGGCCGCTTACAAGATCAGACCGCTCCGATCGAATCTCAAACCGGCTCTGACAATAAATCAAAATCAAAAACTACCAATTCAACCACGCCCATCGAATTTACAGATTTACAACTGAGCGCCGAAGTGCAAAAAGCGGTGAAACTGGCCGGCTATCAAAACCCGACACCGATTCAGGCCGAAATTATTCCTCATGTCCTGGCGGGTCGAGATGTCTTGGCTCAGTCACAAACCGGGACAGGCAAAACGGCTGCGTTTGCACTGCCAATTCTGTCACGCGTTGAAACTGAAGATCGAACGCCCCAGGTTCTGGTACTGACGCCAACACGAGAACTGGCGATTCAGGTTTCCGATTCGTTTGCGAGCTACGGATCATGCATGCCCAACCTGGGTGTCATTTCGATCTATGGAGGACAAGATTACGAAATTCAGTTTCGCAAACTTCGTCGCGGTGTTCAGGTTGTGGTGGGAACTCCGGGACGAGTGATTGACCATGTCAAACGCGGGACGTTGGATCTGTCGGAAATCGAATGCCTGGTGTTAGACGAAGCGGATGAAATGCTCAACATGGGCTTTCTCGAAGATGTCGAATTTGTCCTCAAACAAACTCCGCGAGACCGACAAATCGCACTTTTTTCGGCGACGCTGCCACAGCCGATTCGCAAGATCTCCAAACGCTATCTCAACGATCCAGCGAAAGTAACGATTCAACGAAAAACGATGACGGCAGATTCGATTCGGCAACGAGCTGTTTTTGTCGCGCCGCGCGACCGCGTCGAATTGCTTACGCGTTTTCTTGAAGCCGAAAATGCCGATGGCTCCATCGTTTTTACACGGACCCGAGAAACGACAACTATCGTGGCCGACAAATTGGCCAAAGCGGGATTGTCGGCTGCCGCCCTCAGCGGCGATATGCCACAAAACGCTCGTGAACGGACGATCGAAAGGCTGAAATCAGGAAACCTGGACATCTTGGTTGCGACGGACATCGCGGCCCGTGGTCTGGATATTTCCCGGATCAGCCACATCTTCAATTACGATCTCCCCGAAGGTGGCGAGTCGTATGTCCATCGTATTGGCCGGACAGGCCGCGCCGGACGCACCGGCGAGGCCATCATTTTCTTGACGCGCAAGCAGAAAAACAAACTGCGGCTGATTGAAAATGTGACTCGTCAGCCGATCGAAATTGTTGAGCCGCCGACAACCAAGCAAATCAACAATATGCGCGTTCAGCGATTTAAACAACGTATTGCACAAACCATCCAGGAAACCGACCTGACATTTTTCGAAAAAATGCTTACCGATTTCGCCGCTGATTCGGAACAGTCGTTTGAGAAAATCGCCGCGGCTGTCGCGCACATCGGACAACAAGGTAGACATTTTTTGATGAAAGATCGTCCGATTGGTGAGCGCGCCGGAAAAAATCGCGATCGTCACGACAATCGCACCTCAGATCGGCGTGCCCGATTCCACGAACCTCCCGCCGAAGGTCTGGTCCGTTACCGAATTTCGGTAGGCAAACGTGATGGAGCGCGGCCGGGCAACATCGTTGGTGCGGTCGCAAACGAAGCTGGAATTGATGGCAAATGCATTGGCCCAATTCTGATCCATGAATCTTACAGCACGATCGATCTGCCGGAAAACATGCCTGAGCATATTTGCGATACGCTGCAAAATACGCGCGTTGCCGGACGAAAGCTGAAGTTATGTTTGGCGACCGACCAGGATAGCCAACCTCGCAACTCGTTAAATAACAACGCGTTTCAGGACCAATCAGATCGTTTTCAATCGCGCAAACGAAAACGACGATCTACCAAATCGTTTGCAGGAAAAGCCGGTCGGAAGTTTAAAAACAAAAAATCTCGTCGAGGAAAATAGCCAGACTGTGCATTCCTCTTTAGATTCCTGTTTCCAGCTTCAACGCCTGTGAACCGATGCAACGATTTGGCGTCACACCTTCGGCGGCCAATCAACGCCTAAAAACTCCAACGAATTGTCGCCCAACAGTTTTTTGGCCGAGTCCTCGGAAATGCCGTCGTTGTTGCGAATCAGTTCGCCCGGTTTTTCGCCCAATGGAAATGGATAATCAGACCCCATACATATTCGGGTCGAACCGAAAACACCAAACAGTGTTCGCAATGAATACGCATCGTGAACAATTGAATCGACCCAGAATCGCGCGTGTTGCTCCTTGCTTTTTTTCAAGTATTCGCGCGGATTGACTTGATTATCAATCGCGACAAGATCCGGTCGGCATTTAAATCCATGCTCGATTCGTCCCACAGTATGCGGAAATGAACCGCCGCCATGTGCAAAACAAACTTTTATTTTTGAGAATTTTTCGAAAATGCCGCCGAAAATCATACTGCACATCGCCCGCGAAGTTTCCGCTGGCATGCCCACCAACCACGGCAACCAGTACTTGGTCATGGATTCAAACCCCATCATCTCCCAAGGATGAACCAGAATCGACATGTCCAAATCATTGCAAGCCTCAAAAAACGGCAACAATTTCGGGTCGGACAAATTCAAATCGTAGTCGCGACCGGTAAACGGATTGGGTTCGACGTGGCTGCCGATTTGCACGCCAGGAAAACCGAGACTGTGTTTACATCGCTCCAGTTCCTTGATGGCTTGGTCGGTGTCCTGCATAGGAACTGTACCCAATCCGATAAACCGCGTCGGGTGGTCGCGGACGACGTTGGCAATATCTTCGTTGAGCAGACGGCTGATTTCCGCACCGTGCTCCGGCTTCGTCCAGTAGCTGAACATGACCGGTACGGTACAGATCACTTGAACGTCGACTTGGTTTTCATCACATTCGGCGATCACGACTTCGGGGTCGTAGCAATTCGGCCAGACGCGCCGAAACATTCGATCACCGCGCATCATCCGCATACAAGGATTGCCGTCTTCGTGGCCCGATTCAGGCCAGACGAATTTCTTTCGTCCGTACCCAAATCGCTCGGCAAAATCGGGCCATTGTTTCGGCAAAATATGAGTGTGCAAATCGATCGTTAACATCGGGTCATCCTAACCGTGAAATTTGATCGGGTTAATTTTTCAGAACGGCTTCGAGTGGCTCGGCTTGAGATAAATCAAACTGTCCTGCCCGCTCGATCACTTTGCCGGTTTCTTTACAAGTCCGAATGGACTCGGGACCGTTCCAGAATTCATCCATAATTCGATGCAGATCCTCATCAATTTTTTCCAGATTGAACTCCGCTTGATGCACCAGGTGAATATCATCCGGACAATACCAACGGAGGTATTCTTTGACGCCCTGACGCGGAAATTCGACGATCAAGCCAATCGTGTTGTCAGGCCGTTGGGGGCGATGCGGAACGTCCCGAGGACAGAGCCACATTTCACCTTCTCGAATAATCACATCGTGTGGCGGCGTCCCGTCGAGCGGACGGATACGAACAGCAATATCACCTTTGAGCTGATAAAACAGCTCTTCGGTCGGATTGACGTGATAATCGTTGCGTGTGTTGGGGCCAACCGAAACAAACACGATGACGTCGTTCGCATCAACATAAAACTGTTTGTTCATGACAGGCGGCTTGAAGTGTTCTTGGTTGTCGTCGATCCACTTCATCAGATTAAACGGCTTTGCGATTGACATGACAGATTCTCCATGGAAAGGTCGGGAATCTTTATTGTAAAGCGTCCGCGCACCGATTCAATCGCGTTAGTCGAGTTTCAATTCCGCCAACGATTCGAGTTGTGTCTGCATTTCTGTTGATTCGGTAATCGGCGTCTGACACGCGAAACCAGAACAAACGTAAAGCGTCGGTTGATTGTCGATTGCCGTTTTGCCGGCGGTGACATTCGCTTGAAACAAATCAGATTGTTCCAACTGGCTTTCCGAACCGCAAATGACACTGGCGTACGGGAGCCAAAAATGACTTGGATTGATCGGCAGATCATCACCATCATGTGGCTTTGGCAACACCAAAATAATTTCTTGAGGCACGGCCAAAAACAAATCGATGGCTAACAGCATTTGACCGGTGGCCATCGGGCTGCGTTTGACAAACGGCAACGCCCACTGAATCGTGTTCAACGCAATTTGTCGCCATTTCTGATGACCGGTTAAACGGGCAAGTCGAATTAGGGCAAAAGCGGCCATGCCGTTACCGCTGGGAATACTGCCATCATGATGGTCTTTGTAACGGGCGATCAAGTTGGGTTGATCGACAGGTGTAAAATAAAAACCGCCATTCTGGTCATCAGCAAACAACTCGACCATTTTCTCAGCCAAGCCAATGGCTGTTTTCAACCAATCGTCGCGAAACGGAATCGACGTTTGTGCCGCCGTCAATAGAGCGTTGATCAGGTAAGCGTAATCGTCCAAAAACGCTTCAATCTTGACTTGCCCTAACCGATAGGAATGTTTCAAACGCCCATCGTCGTCCAACATTTGCTCAAGCACAAAATCGATGGCGGTTGCCGCCGCCGGACGATCAGGTTGGGCAAAAGCGAACGCATCGATCGCCAGCGCATTCCAACTGGTGAGAATTTTGTCATCGCGCCCGGGTCGAACACGTTGGTTTCTGGCAGCCAACAGTTTTTCACGTGCATCGCGCATTTGATTCCGCAGTGTCGATTTATCGAGGTTGTTTTGGCTGGCAAAATCTGCGTAGTTGACTGGAAGGTTCAAAATGCTGCTACCTTCGAAATTCCCGCCACGGCTGACGTCGTACAATCGACAAAACGTTGCCCCAATTTCGTCGCCCAGGATCGATTGAATCTCTTCTGGATTCCAAACATAAAACTTGCCTTCGACACCCTCGCTGTCGGCATCTTCGCTACTATGAAAACCGCCAGATGGGTCGAGCATTTCGACCGTCAGATAATTGGCCGTTTTTTCCGCAATCCGACGGTGACTTGCCGAGCCAATTGCCAAAGCCGCTTCGTGATAAACTCGTAACAACTGCGCGTTGTCGTACAGCATTTTTTCAAAATGCGGAACGAGCCACTCCGCGTCAACGGAATAACGACAAAATCCACCGCCCAAATGGTCGTGGATGCCACCATAAGCCATCTTGGTAAGGTTCAGGTTTACCATTTCCAACATTTGTTTACGGTCGGGATCTTGTTCTCCGGTTTCGCAACGCGTTGCTAATCGCAACAACAATTGCAGATCCATCGGATGTGGAAATTTGGGTGCCGAACCAAAACCTCCATTTTCAAAATCAAAATTGCGGAACAGTTGTTTGGCTGCATCCAACAAAATTGATTCGTTAATTTCAGAATTGGAGTCGGACGATGATTGGACCGATTCGTTGAGCCAATGCGTGATTCGCGCCGCTTGATCTTCGATTGATTCACGCTGTTCCTTAAACGCTTGATGGACCTGGCGAATGACGCTGTCAAATCCCGGCATGCCGATGCGCGCACGCGGAGGCCAATAAGTTCCTCCAAAAAACACTTGGCAATCGGGTGTCAAAAATGCGGACAACGGCCAACCGCCTTGGCCGCCGCGAATTGCCATGACGGTCTGCATGTAGATATGATCGAGATCCGGCCGCTCCTCCCGATCCACTTTGATACTGACATAATGGTCGTTGAGGAATTTCGCGATCTCGTCGTCTTCGAAACTCTCGTGTTCCATCACGTGGCACCAATGGCAGGCGGAATAGCCAATCGACAAAAATATCGGCTTGTCTTCCAATTTGGCTTTATCGAGCGCTTCTTGTGACCATGGATACCAATCGACAGGATTGTTCGCGTGTTGGAGCAAATACGGACTGGTTTCGTTGGCTAATCGATTGGGCATAATCTCCTCAAAAAAACTCTGATTTTGTTCTGCAGAGCTGAATCGTGTTCCAGATCACTAAGGTATTAAAATAAGTTGAAATCAAATTTCGCCGCAAACGAAATGCGATACAATGGGACGCAAACAAAAAGTGTAAAAACGAAGGAATAATCGATGTCTCAAGTCAAAGTTCTATTCTCTTATATTTTGATCGCGGTGGTTCTGGCGGGCGGTTTGTCGGCCCAGGACAAAAAATTGACAAAAGAAGATTTGTTCCGCGCGGCAAAAGACGGTGATCTAAAAACGGTCAAAGCGGCCATCGAGCAAGGGATCGAGGTGGATGCCAAAGCTCGATACGATGTGACCGCATTGTCGTTTGCCTGTGATCGCGGGCATGTCGAAGTTGTCAAATATTTGATCGAAAAAGGCGCGGATGTTGATGCAACTGACAAATTTTATTCGATGCCTCCGATGACTTGGGCGGTTTTCAATGGCCACACCAAAGTGGTTGAAGCATTGCTCAAAGCGGATGCAAAAGGCGCAGCTGGGGCGCTAAACAACGCGGTCCGATCAAAAAACGTTGAAATGGCAGAAATGATTTTTAAATCCGGCAAAGTGACCGAGGCTCAGATCGAACGTGCAAAAAAAATGCTGGCCGCCGATCCGAAAGGAGATTTCCTCAAAGCATTTGCCAAACTTGGTCAACTAAAATGGTCGGAAACCCCCAAACAAGCCACGGCAGATTTGATCAAAAACCTGGTTGGAAAATATCGAGCCAACATCGGCATCGATATGGAATTGCGCGATGATGGCGGTCAGGTTGTTGCAAAAATCAAAGGGCAAAAAGATGTCATGATTGGTTACCGAGACAAAACCAATTTTTTCATCGGCGATTGTGAAATTCAGTTTGTCTTGCGCGACGACACCGTTCGTTTGATGCGTTGGAAATTTGGCGACAAAAGCACGACCTTTCGCCCGCTCAACCGACGTGTTGCCGTCGCTGCAAAACCTGACACAGGAAAAACAGAGTTTACGAAAAGCAGCCCCGAATCTCTGGCGGCCGATCGAGCGATTTCGTCGATCAACTGGCCACAGTTTCGCGGAAACGGCGCTCGCGGTGTCGGTGAAGGCCAAAAACCACCGACGAAATTCGATGCGGAAAAAGGCGAGAACCTGCTTTGGAAAACCAAAATCCCCGGTCTGGCAAATTCCAGTCCCGCGATCTGGGGCGATTTGCTGTTTGTGACTTCGGCCGTCAGCGAAAAAGATCAAGCCGGTTTGAAAACGGGACAGTACGGTGACGTAAAACCTGTCAAAGACGATAGTGAACACGAATTTCGACTTTACTGTCTCAATAAAAAGACCGGCAAAATCTTGTGGGAAAGACTGGCCAACAAAGCCGTTCCAAAAGTCAAACGACACACGAAAAGCACCCACGCCAATCCAACTCCCGCGACCAACGGCGAATATGTCGTCGCATTTTTTTCCAGCGAAGGGCTTTATTGCTACAAAATCGATGGAACGTTGGCTTGGAAAAAAGATCTTGGATTTTTGGACAGCGGATGGTTTTATGATGCCGACTATCAATGGGGATTCGGCTCGTCGCCAATCATCTACAAAGACAAAGTCATTGTTCAATGCGATATTCAAAAACAATCTTTTTTGGCCGCATTCGATATTAAATCGGGATCAGAATTGTGGCGTGTCAAACGAGATGAAATACCATCCTGGTCGACGCCCACCGTTGTCAAAACTTCGCACGGCGATCAATTGGTCACCGCAGCCACCAAAGCGGCGCGTGCCTACAACCCGGAAAACGGTAAAGAAATTTGGAGCATCGAAGGGTTCTCGGAAATTGTGGTTCCCACTCCCTTTATTGCACACAATCTCATTTTTGTTTGCAGCGGCTACCGGCCCGTTCAACCGATCTATGCGGTGAAAGCCAGCGCCAAGGGAAAAATTAAATTTTCCAAAGACGACAAATCCAACGTTGCCTGGGGACAAAAACGCGGCGGCCCCTATATGCCGACTCCCGTTTGCTATGGCGATTATTTGTACATCTGCAGCGACGGCGGTGTCCTCACCTGTATGCAGGCAACGACCGGTAAAGTGGTTTACAAACGACGCATCAGCACATCACGATCGAACAGTTTTGTCGGTTCACCGATTGCTGCTGACGGGCACATTTATTTTCCCGGTGAAAGAGGATATGTGACTGTCATCCAGGCAGGACCAAAATATAAATTGGTCGGTGAAAACAAAGTAGGCGAGGCAATCCTTTCCGTACCCGCCATTTCCGAAGGCGTCCTGTATGTCCGCGCACAAAATCACGTGTTTGCTTTTGGAAAGAAAAAATAACGCCGATGCTTTGGCAGTCTTCGCAGGCAGTCAATCATCACGATACACTACGACGCCCTTTTTTTAAGCCAAAAGGGCGTCGTTGCAACCTTGCCTTTTTCTACATTGCCTTTTTCTACAAAATTCGCTTTCGTCTGCGGAACATGAATCCAGTACCCAACAAGGCCATGATGGAAAGTGACGTTGGTTCGGGTATGGCTGTTAACTCAAACTGGATATCGTCAACATACCCATCATTGTCAACTCCGCCGATTCGAGGAGTAGAAATTCGGATCACTACCGTGCGAGTGTTTACTGGTATCAGTCCATTTGCCGATTCCTGGTTTCCAGGTGCCGTTAAGCCTAATACCGGTCCGGTATTGAGTTCTGGGTTGTCTAGCGCACTGATAGATATTGTTGAACCGAGATCAATATCATTGATGTCCAAAAAAGTTGCAGTCACCGTTGTAATGTCGGTATTTTCCCAAGATCCTAACGCCCCGGTCAGGTTTCCTACCATTTGCCCAGCATCGATAGCCGTTGCATTTGCTGAAACATCAATCGATTGCGAAACAACGCCCAGATCGTCAGCACCTGCTCGGTAAAAGAAATTGCCAAAAGATACAATACCGAAAGTGCCATTTGCGATAACAGACGGACCTAAGTCTTCGATCGTCCAACCTGTCAAATCACCTGTTTCAAAATCGCCGTTGGTAACCAATTGACCATCCGCACGAGCTCCGCATAGAAGGGCGGAAATCAAACCTAGAAGTAATACTCTCTGATAAGTCATAGTCATTTCATTTCATAAAAAGCAAAAAGGGACAAGAAAAACTGGAGATTCGATCAATTTGCCCAAATGGTAAAGGTAGGTTTTTGGCAGGTGGGTTCTGCTGGCAAGTTCTCACGGCAAACAGATACAAATCCCCTTTGAACTCAATCTTTTATAACAAGTGCCCTGAATTGCTTCATTGATTAATTGCGAAACTTGAAATACCAGTTGCGAACCTTGATTTGGCCAGCGGAACGACCTGTCACATGGTTTAACAAACGACGCATCAACACGTCACAGGCCAACAGTTGCTATCGTGAAATCCGTGATTCGAGACCGATACTTTGAGTGCGCAGCCAGCCCTTTGTTTAGCCCACTTTTGCTCGGACACATAGAAATCCGGGTCGATGCATCAGCGCGTTGAAGCGTTTGAGATCCGCTTGCCGAAATTGATCGGTCGGTTGCGGTTCGACAACCTGCTCGATCTGAAACCCGGAATCGATCAATGGCATCAGAACCTCTTGCAACGGACGCCGGTAGCTGGGCATGACAACATTTTTTCCAAAACCAGTCCAGGTACACTCCACGCGCTCGACCGAAAAATAATCTTCAGTTTCAAAATATTCAGCGTCGAACGCGGGATGCCCACAAGAAAACTGAAATTGCCCGTCGGGTTTCAAAATCCGTTTGAATTCGCAAAACAGTGACCGCCAATCATCGATATAGTCGAGGCACAACGGCGCATTGACGAAATCAAATTCGCGATCGCGAAACATATCCAGCGGCTGCGTCAAATCCACCAGTTGTAAATCCGCCTCTGGTCCAAGCCGTTGCCTGGCTAGTTCGATCATACGATCGCTGACGTCGATCGAAGTTACAACCGCTCCACGTTCCAGCAGGCTTTCGGTATAAACACCTGGACCGCAGCCAGCGTCCAGCACCCGTTTCCCATCGAGCTCTGGCCACAATCCAATCATCGCGGGACGATCGTAATAAGCATTGTGCGGCTTCGTATCGATAATCGCCGCATAGTGATCGGCCAGTTCTTGATACGCGTCATACGCAATAGGTTTTCGGGTCATAAGCGTTTGCAACGTTGAGCAAAGAAAAGCATCAAGATAGTCGGAGAGCGTATCGTCGTAAACGAGCAGCATGTTCGGGAGAACGAGGAAGGGGAGAACGAGGCAAAGGGAGGGCGAGGCTCCCGCCGAGCCACAAGCAAAACCACCCGTGAGCGGCAAGGCGCTAGCCGCCGGTACAAGCACTAACGAACCGGCGGCTAGCGCCTTGCCGCTCACGATGGCTGTGCCCATAACTGGCAGCTCGTCCTGATTCGGCTCGGCAGGAGCCTCGCCCTCCCCATGGACCCTCGCTCCCTTTACCCAATGCGACGTTCGAGCCCAGACCGCAAGCGAAATCATCAAAAAAACTAACAAATCACTCCATTCTGCTGGGGAAAAAAATTATCAAAACGCATTGGCAACATAATCAGCATATTAGTCATTCCAAATAGCAACTCAAAAAAACACCAAGGTTTTTTCTAGCAAGTGACAATTTAAACGTGACCTATACTTTGAGCATTCGATCCTAGCCCCACGCCTATCTATGATTTCAACTGTAGTAAATTCGATTTCCGAATGCCTCGACGACCCAGATCTCCAAAAGTGGTTTCTCGGCATTCCAGCGACTCGCGACAATTTGAGAGATTCCGTCCAAAACGGTGCCCTAACTCAATCGCAGTACAATTTGTTTTTAAAGTCAATTTTTTTTGATATGAAAAACAAATTGGTAGAAGCCAAGCGAATCGGCAGCTTCAAAAGAGGCTGTGACGTCATCGCTTTTTCGATTCTTCGAAAAAATCAAATGGCGATTTTAAATGACGCTGAGCCGCGGCCAATTGATGATTCTGATTCCGATAGCGATACGCTGAACCTGGTAGCAGGCCAGCTATCTCCATCTCAGGACTGACGACAACCAGTTTGAATAATTGGAGTTGTCCACCGTTTCAGGTTCGTCGATCACGGTCGGCCGTCAGGTCATCAAGTAGGGCCGGTTCCCGCCGGAGAGCGGTCTGGAAGAAATGAAAGCGTTGTTGCGGGACAGGCTCACGCGGAGACGCAGAGTTTTTATTTGAAAAGTTTCTTCAGGATTCTTACAACCAATAACTCATGATTCGACTGCCTGATCGGCAAAGCAGATACTTCTTTAGTCAGCATCCACCTGACTCTGCGTCTCTGCGTGAGCAACTCAATCACAACTACCAGCGGTTTAACCCAATTTCATGATTGTTTTCGAACCATCCTGGGGCCGGCTCCTACCGACCGTTTTTTTTGAATTGGCCGGTAGGAACCGGCCCTACTTGTCAGCACATCATTGATAAAATAGTTGTGTACACGGCAGACTAACTGCGAGGCGCCGATGGGAAACAAAAACAAATGGACGGATCGCCTGGTTCAAATATCGCTAGTCGATGCATTCTTTGGTGCCTTTGTAGCCACAGTGCTGATTCTCGTGAACCTCGTTGAGCGCGAAATCACATCTCCAATTCAAAAATTTGTACGCGGCTGGCCAACATCATATTTAACTGAGCACCAATTCTCGAAGCCAGAATTCAGCCTTTCTGCATTCTGTATTGATCTTGCATTCATTGCTTTAATTGGGATCGCTGTAACCGCTTGTGTCAGCTTCGTTCGAAACCTCATTCTGCCTCAGTCGACAAACAAAAAACTCAATGGTTGCCGGTTTGGATTGAAGTCCATGATTTTGACGGTCTGTGTTGCCGCTTTCATGATTTGGAGTTTCGGACCATTGTCGTTGCGCGTTGGTTTTGGACCCGTTACTGAAAACAGTGATGGAACCTATTCCTACAACGCCACCAACTACGGTTTGCTTCCCATTCAATATCGTTTCAGCGAATTTCAAAATCGTTGTCTAACTGCAGAGATGAATGCTGGTTCCACGGCACCTCGTGTTGAGGGACACCAATTCGCTCCATGGACAAATATTGGCTTTATGCAAACTGTTGAGATTCGTGATGACCTGCCACCGGACGGCACACGCATCGGCGTCCAATTCCGCGATTACCTTGGATGGCGTGAAATTGTTTGGCAACCAAACGCTTTTTACCGCAATCAGTAGGGCCGGTTCCCGCCGGAGAGCGATCTGGAAGAATTGAAAGCGTTGTTGAGGGAAAGGCTCACGCGGAGGCGCAGAGACGCAGAGTTTTTATTTGAAAAGTTTCTTCAGGATTCTTACAACCAATAATTCATGATTCAATTGACTGATCGGCAAAGCAGATATTTCTTTAGTCAGCATCCATCTTGACTCTGTGTCTCTGCGTCTCTGCGTGAGCAACTCAATCACAACTACCAATGGTTTAACCCAATTTCATGATTGTTTTCGAACCATCCTGGGGCCGGTTCCCACCGACCGCTTTTTTTTGAATTGGCCGGTGGGAACCGGCCCTACTTGTGACTACTAGCTCAGACGTACTCAATTTGCTTTAGAAAATTGCTCTACTATATTGAAAGGGCCGTCAACCAAGCCCGCAAATAAACGGCGAGTAGTTCATTACTTAAAATACTCCTGGCGACGACCAGCAAATGCAGACAATTGATTTTAGTTTGTTCCATGGTGAACCCGAGTCCGTCGCAACCTTCGGCCCGATTGCTATTGTTCGAAGCAAATATCGCCCTAACAACTTCGTGCCTACTCATCACCACGAAGGCCACTGCCTGTTTGTCGTTGAGTCCGGATCGATGTTCCAGGTCATGCCTGATCGGCTAGTTGTTTTGAAAAAAGGTGTTGTCGGTTTTCAGACGCCTGAACTCCCGCATCGAAACTACTCGGGACCAGCTGGCGCGAGTATTATCAACGTCGCAATTCGTTCCGAATGGTTTACTGAACTCGGAACAGATTTGCTCCATCGGTCTGCATTTTGGACCGGGCGTGCGGCAACAAAACTACGAGATTTGTTGGTTGGTAAACTTCCTCTGTCTGAAAACACCCTCCATGCTATACGCGACGTAATGTGCAACGCGCTATCGCGAGACTTTGACAACCAGGCAAGTGACAACGAACTGGCTGAGAAAGCGTACCACATCGTTGCAGAGAATTTTGCTGAATCGATTTCGCTGGGACTGGTTGCCACCGAACTTGGCGTAAACTCATCACATCTTGGACGTGTTTTTCGCAAAAATTTCGGTTCATCTGTTGGTGAATTCATCAAGGTTTTGAGACTGGATTTAGCATGTCAAATGCTGATCAATTCGAATCATTCCATTTCAGTCACGGCGTACGATTGCGGTTTTGCTGATCAAAGTGAACTGACTCGATCAATGAAAAACAGTATTGGTTGGACACCGGCGGCGTTTCGCAAAACGTTTCAAAGCTCACAATAATTCGCAGGCGCGCACGGATTCCTCAAGAAACAACTCACGATCAGACCGACCATGACTACGATGTTTGATCTGACCAACAGTTTCGAGGACGCAAAATGGAATTCGGCAAATCGCTTTCAAGTAACCGCGGCAACATCGCAATTTGGGCTGCGATAATTTTGACGTTCACACTTCCATGCACTTGTAAAACCAGTTTTGCTCAAGAACAAGACGATGAAATTCAAAAGAGATTGGAACGGGTACTGCAAGCCCTGCCCAAAGTCATTCCCAATGAAATGAGCAAGGAAAAAATTCCGGGCTGTGCGATTGCGATTGTGCATCGCGGGAAAATCAAAATGCTCCAGGGGTACGGGTTTGCCAATGTCGATTCAAAACAAAAAGTTGATCCAAAAAATTCCGTGTTCCGCATTGGTTCAATCTCGAAAGCGGTTACGTTTCTTGCCCTCGCTAAATTGTGTACCGAACGCGGGATTGCGTTAGACAAAAATGTTTTTGAAATCGCTGACAACTTGCCCAAAACAGCCAGCAGACACGGACCTGTTTCAATTGAACATCTGTTTCAACACACAGGCGGGTTTGACCAGATCGGCACTAACCGAGTTTTTAAATCTCCCGATTCGCGACCGCGACTCGGCCCGTTTTTGCAACGCGAGCTTCGAACCATTCGGCCCGCGGGACAACTCCCATGTTACGATACGTATGGACCAACGCTTGCTGGTTACTTGATCGAAAAGTTGTCAGGAACAGACTATTCGAGCTACATGCAAAAGCGTTTTTTTGCGTCTTGCGGAATGGAGCATTCATATGTCGAAGTGCCTAAAAAAAATCGCAACCAGTTGGTGACAGGCTACGGCGTAACGAACGACAAACTTGTTCCACAAGCATACGAATATTATGCAACGACACCTGCGTCGTCGATCGATTCGACCGCCCATGACATGGCCCAATTGTTAAAGGCGATTTTGACCAGTCATTCTGAAGGTGAGTCGAAAGTTTTTCCAACGTCGTTGATCAAAGCTATTCATGAACCCTCAAAACATGGCAATTCAGAAATGCCTTCATTCAAGTATGGGTTTTGGGAAATGTTTCGCCGGGGCAATACGAGTCACCCCATTCTTTATCACGGCGGCCAAGTCGATGGTTATTCGGCGGGCCTGTATATGGTTCCTTCGAAAAAATTTGGAGTCTTTATCGCAGTCAATCGCAATTCAGAAACGGGGCCGCGCGTTCGGATGACCGACGATATTCCCCTCGGCATTATCGACCGCATCTTCGGATTCAAACCCGCCCGCATTGTGGGTGAGATCGAACCGTTTGCGACGGACTCCAAACAGGTTGCCGGAATTTATCTGTCCAATTTGTATTGTCACACCAAATTCGAAGGAGATGGTTGGCCGGACCGAGGCCGCCCCATCAAAGTTGAATCGGCGGGTTCCGGCAAAATCAAAATCATGGGAGAAATATTCATCGCAGTTGATCCGCTAACTTACAGGAACCCGAAATCGCAAGAGGTTGTTTTGTTTCATCAACGACCGGACAAAACCATTTGCGGCAAGTCTTACAATTTCCATGCGCCTGGAACAACTTATGAAAAAATTGACATGCGATTGGTCAAAGAGGTTTTTGGAGATCAACCCAGCGAACCCAATCCGCTTCGGGCCATCGTTTTGAGGTTGACGGGGCATTGGAAAGAGGCGGCCGAAATCTACCAAAAGCATGCCGTATCGGTCGCCGGTGATCGATTGTCCGGCCCTTGGGCATATTATCGAGCTGGTACATGCCTGATCGAAGCATCCGCATTTCGAACCGCTGAAAAAATGCTGCTCGCCGCACGTCAGCAATTTCAGCAGTTTGAAAGTGGTCGTTCGAAATTCACTACCGCGACTTTCGCGAGCATCGCTCGAAACATGCGGAATCGAACGAACGAATCGCTAGTCATTGCATTGGTCGCACAAAAGAAATTCGCGGAAGCGGAAAAAGTAGTCGTCAACGCGTCAACCGAGTTCGGCTCAGAAGCAAAGCGATGGATAAAATCGTTTTCAAAAGACAAACGTATGAAACGGCTATTTGAAATGCCATCTGTAAAGAAAATTATCGAATAAAAATCTTTCTCAGTATTCGACGTTTGCCTTTTACAACATAGATTTGGATACCCGGCGTAAACAACACTTCAAGCACTTCGCGTTTTTGTTGCAAGTCGTTCCATCCGTTGGTGTCAGAGGTCAGTAAGACAGAAACCGCATTTCCCCAGCGGGGTACGCCATCAATAGATTTTTGAATCGCGTCAAATCCAAAATGTTCTTTGTTGTAGAAATCGATTGTACGAATGGTTCCATCACGTTGGATATGTACCTTGATGCTTTGGGTTGGCCCCGTCCATTGTTGAATTAACTCGTGTTGACGCTCGATGCCGGCAGAGCGTTCCATCGACTTGGGTAGCAAGGCGGCAGCCTCTGCGGTTGAAAACGTGCCAGAATTCGGCCTCGGTACTTCGTAGATCGTGTACCCTTGGTTGAACTGCAACCCAACCAGCATCGAAACAGCGCAAATCGCTGTCACCACCAAAATGGTCCAGATGGAGAACTGCAGCCGTTTGTTCATTGGCACATGACAATTGTTAGACAGCTGGCCTTGTTACGGGCGTTTGCCACGAGCTACCAAGAACAAGACCGTTGCTAACACCGCAAATAAAACCAATACTATCGCGAGTTCAATAAAACCGATTCCAAAAAACATTGAGATCATCGAATCGTTAAACTTAATCATGAGGAATTGAGCACTGCTATGACAAATTCTAATTGTGTCAGAGAAAGCATGTCAAATTTTGCTTCCCAATCGGAATTCACATGCTTTGAAATCTACGCCTATGCACTTTCAAAAGGTCGTCTAACACTGCTGTGGGAGGGCGAGGATTGGGCTGCGAGAATTTGAGCGAGCGAGGCTCCGGGAGGGCGAGGCTCCCGCCGAGCCATATAGCGGCTAGTTTGCTACCAGGCCGGTTCAGGGAGTCCAGCTTGGGTCATCCGATTCACTGTTTGGAGTGTTTATTAGATTTTTGCCGCAACATGTTGTGACATTTTACTTGGCAAAAGTTCTCAAGTGATTAACAACTCTTTCTCTGAACTCTACGCTAATGCCCTATTCACTGTTTGGATTTTGCAGCGCGGTTTGGGCGCCAGCGAAATACCCATCCGAGAATTGCTCCGCAAACTAGACCTGTAAGCAGAGGATAATATGCCTGTGGAAGATTCAGGATTCCGTCTTTTAGTCTTAGATCTGTTCTACAAATGATTTCGTAAACGACCAGGTTTCTAGCAGTATCTTCTTTTATCACCTTGGCACCAACGGTGGGATATGGAATGTCCATTTGCGCGATCTTCGGATCCCAAGTCATCTCGATGGCTCTCCACCACCAAGGAATCAAGAGAATCGCTACAAGTGCAATCGCAAACAGCTGCATGAGCGAAAATCGTAGCATTAGCAAACCTTCGATGCGTTTTTTTGAAGGAAGCGGCGGCGAATAGCCAACCAGATTTTTACGATGAAAAATGCGAAAAGGTTCGAATGCCGCATTCATTCGTCACTGAACAAACAGACGCCATCAATAGCGGCTGGATTGGCGGATCGCGTTCTGAATCTGGTAAAATTGCTGGGCGTTTAAAGTTGTCTAATTAGGTATCTAGAAATGGACAATCAAACAAAACTGGAATCGGACGCGTTTGAACGCAGTGTCGAAAGCGACCCCACACTTTATTTAGTTTAGAGCGCTTTTATTTGCCTTTCTTCTCTTCTCGTACACGGTCTAAAACAACCGAAGCACTGTTCCTCCCGACACCGTCAATAAACCTCTCGTGTTCACTAAGAATTTTAATGTGTAATTTTCTCTGTCTTCTTCCATGTCCCCCCGGAGGTTTGCCAGGAAAAACAACGACCACATACTTGTCGTCACCAATAGCCTTCCATTTTCCTTTGAATTCATGAGCGGTATTCTTTTGCAAAATACATGTCCCGTCTTTCCGGAATTCGAAAACAACACCATCTGGCAATTTTCTCAAAGGCCCACCATGGAGTTTCTCCAATCCATTTTTCTTTGCGGCTGCCAACGATTTTTTTTGATTAAATTTCCACTTGCCAACCATCATTTTCCGGCCATACTTCAACGCCTCTTCGTTCGCTGCTTTATCGTCCTGAGCAGCAGCCATTGAAATAAAAGCAACAACGCCAATAAAAAAAGACAAAACGAGTTTCGACAAGCTCATGGATCACCTATTTAACAAAACGTTCAAAATCAACCGCTTCGTGTTTTTGTGGGCTACAATCTTCATTGTAAGACCGAATATAGCGACGGCACCAGCGAAATTCTAAGAATCAACTTGGGTTTACGCTTCTTCTTCTCGTTCAACTAAACGGGTGCGCACCGAAATCTTCCAGCGTTCATTGTAGACAAAGTACGTCAGGATAAAGTTCCATCCAGTTCCAGCTGGCTCCTCGAAATAGAGATCTTTCCGAGTGGTGTGCTTGATCTCCTTATCAATGCCACGAGAGACGTAGCCATTGAGGTCTTCAACACTGACTTGAGTACCGGCGGGGATTTTGTATAGGAGGCGTTTGGGGGAGGACATTCACTCAAGATAGTGAACAAAATTCTACATGGCAAATCGGTCCAACATTTTGTGGTGTGACCTAACGAGTCACTGCATCCAATGCCGCATCCCAAAATCGATTACGGAGGATTGAACATGTTTTTCAACGTGCTCAACTTCAGCGGCCGGTTCAATAACACTCGAGTGCGAAAATGAAAAAGGCAACTATGAGTTATTGATACTCACTGGTCATGACGTGAAAAATGCTTGTGCAAAAACTCGCGTGACAATTTAAAAGCTCTCGGATACGGCTGATCATGTCCAGCGTCTTTGTGCATAAACAGAGTAAAATCGGGAGCTGATTTATCCCTTGCCTCCAAAGCTTTCTTGATTTCCAAGGCATTAATGATCGGAACCGACCCATCATTGACTCCATAGTGCAGTTGCGCGACCGGTAAATTCTCAAGAAAGTACAGAGGAGATGAGGCTAAAATTTGATGACGGACTTTCTTCAACGACGGTGTTTGTTTTTGAATTGGATTGGTTAGAAACCAGTCAATGAATTGAGAAGAACTTCCCCAGCCCCGTCCGGGCTTCCATTTTTCCCAAAGGCCCCATTGCACTTGTTGTTGTAAAGACCAACCAAATGTCCCCATATTGGAAAACCATCCGGATGGTCCGGCCCAAGCGATGACGCTGCCGACGCGTTTATCTCGAACTCCGGCCAGTAGAGCAACGGTACCCCCACGGCTTTTTCCGAATGCCGAAATACGCGTCTTGTCCGCTTCGCTTACTTTGTCTGCAACGACATTGAGAAACGCCAATGCATCATCGGTCGCACCGTCCCAGGCGTCCGTGGCTGATCCTTCGGAAACGTACTTTTGATCATCCAGGATCAAGGTGTTTCCCCGAAACGCAGGGATGGCAATAATCGCATTCAGTGAATTCTTTCCAAGGATTTTCGGTGTTTTTGCTTTTCGAACATTGAAGGGCGAATAACTCGAATTGACACCATGTAACTCCAGGACGATCGGCGATTTTCCCGGTTTTGCTCCTTTCGGAATCAACACGGCACCGAAATGCTTGTGGCCCTGAACCGTGTGGCTGATAATCTGGACCGTGTATTTGCGACCACTCAATTCTTTGTCTTTTTGGAATTCGATCTTCACATTTTTCACGCTCAAATCCCGTTTGTTCCAGTCGCTTCTCACCTTCTTGATTTCATCCTCAGAAGGCTTTTGAAATAATTCGTCAATATCAAACGGAAGCTTCCACGAATCTGCCGGCGCGGAAGGGGCGTTTTCCTGGGAATCAAGTAATCGAACTGCCGCCTGTGACATTGAATTAGAGGGATCAATTTTCAAGGCTTTTCGAAAAGCCGCTGCAGCCTTTTTCTCATTCTTGTTCATCAGAGCGGCAAGTCCCAATACATGTTGCAAATCGACGGAATCTTGAAATTTTGGCTCAAATGCAGAGGTAAAACTCAGGGCAACTTTCGCCATGGACGGGCGAAACCTGAGCATATTGAATCCCAGCCTTACGATTCGTCGCTCGGAAACTTTTTCATCCGAGTTCTCCAGTTTTTTAATTGCTTCTTTTGCGTTTCCCGACAGAAGATACTCCACGACCTTGAGATCATCTGATTTGAGTCGACGCGCGGTTCCGTTCAATTCCCTGTTGCCACTGGAAATCAACGAGATAACTTTCCCGTTCTCATCGCGACCAAATTCAAACTTCATTCGAGGATGCAACAACGAAGCGAATTTATCTTTTGCAATCGGATTCAAAATCACCGCACTTCCCCAAAAACTGGGCAGTAACGTCAATAAATCTCCGTCCCTTTTAACCTCCAGAACCAGGTCCGTTCTGAGAGAATATCTTCCAACATAATTGGATAGCTTGTCAGGCAAAACTGCTTTGTTTTGAGAACGTGCGACGGAACTAAGGCAAAGAACAAGCAGACAGATGATACCAGTTTTGATTTTCTGATTCATGAACAAACTCCAGTAGTCGAGCGAGAACCCCTTGCTCTTGAGACGTTTCTCAAGAGCAACCAAATATTATTTTTCGCGAGCGACCGAGTGTTATTTTAGCGAGATTGTCTTGACCAAGCGAATCTGCATCTTTCGATGTACCGTCTCCGCAAGACCTTCCATTTGCAGCCCCTTGCGCTAGTTGTTGGTAGCCAAGATCACAATACGACGTGGCAGAGGTTTTTACTGTTGTGTAGACAACCACTGGGAGATTGTGGTTGATGTTGGAGATGTTGAATTTCGAACAGTTGGCAAGACCTAATCGGTAATGAATTCTACAAATAGCAGATGGATGCATTGGTCGTTAAAGTCACCTGCAAACTGAAGTGCATGTCTCATATCTTAAGACTAACTGTTGGGAAAGCACGGCCTTTGTTAGGCAAGTTTCTCAATGGGTCAAAATTACCACGACTTGCTCGTGTTGTGTTCTCGCGACGTATTCGAATCGCCGATCAAACTCTTCTACATACTCAACAAACGCCTTGTATTCGTGATCGCGCCAAGCTTCGTAGTTGTAATACTCATCAAACACAAGCACGGATCCTGCGACAAGTAAAGGATCGATCGCCGTCAAAATACACTTTGTCGATGAATAGATGTCGCAATCGATATGAACGAGACCTAGCGGATTCGGGTGCATTTCACAAAATGGCGGTAACGTTTCTTCAAACAAGCCTCGGTGCATCACAACTCGTGAATCGTCAAATTTCGGAATCTGATCTTCGGTAAGAGCGAATCGTCCCTTCTCGCGAAAGTTTCCCCAGGACTCCGGCAATCCCTCAAAACTGTCAAATAGATGCAAATTTAAGTCATCTGGAAGCAATTGCAGTAAAATTCGAGAAGACACTCCTTGCCAGACACCAAACTCTGCCCAATCCAATCCAGGCAACGCAACTGCTGCTCCAGCGTTCAATGATGCTTTGGCAGGAGGACAGGTTAACTCAATTGGCTTGATCGAATCCAAATATTCCAATGTATTGCGCGCGAGAGATTCATCCATCAGGGCACCGTTTCAAACAAACTACGTGCTTTCATACTCAAAGTATATGTATTCGGTATCTGAGTTTCCTTCTCATAAGCGTTAGGTAGCATTGATTAAATCGGAAAGCTGTGAATTTGAGTTGAGCGGCGAGGCGCTCCAACACCGCGCTGTAGTACTAGGTAGTGTTGATTAAATGTGAGCGGAAAGGCGCTAGCCGCCGGTGAGCCCTCAAATACCGGCGGCTAGCGCCTTGCCGCTCACATTAAACTCACAGCTTTCCGAATTAATCAACGCTGCCTAGGATATTTGACCGTCTGACAACTTAGATCTATTTCACTGCAAAATCCCGTCTTGATTGACAACACAGTTTTTGTATATCAGAAAAAGCAAAAATAAACCGCCAGTGAAACTGCACTGGCGGCATCAAGACTAAGGTTTTGTAACAGCGTTAGTTGCTTCCGCCTGATCCGCCGGAACCACCTGAACCGCCGCCGCCGATTCCACCAGGCAAATGAATTTCACGGTCCACACCTTGCACACCGTTAACTCTTTGCACCGTGAAAATAACTGCTCCATTGGTGTCGCCATCGATGATCACTTTGTATTGGCCGCGCCCGTTAGGCTGAGTTCCAGGATACGTCCAACCACCTCCAGTTGCGCCGCCAGGACACGTAAAACTCTTGCTGCCAGCTCCACTGCCATTGAGGCTAACCGTTTTTACAGGAGACTCAAAAACCGGTGTTTGAGTACCAAAAATCTTCTGCACAGACTCAATCTTCACTGTGGCAGTACCGTTAACACCTCCATTTTTGATATCGATTTGGATATCGTCATTTTTGAGACCTTGTTTGCTTGTAGCTCCGTCAACAACGAAATTTGCGTCATCAAAATCTTGCGCCAATGTAATTGCCGGAGTCAGCGTAACCAAAATTAAAAAAGCCAATGCTTTTTTCGAAAGAATCATGTTTTTTTGTTCCTATGGAATTGAAGTAAATGATGGGACAAGAGTGCTGGCCAGCGTTCCCAATAGTTGTTTACCTGCGGCGACGATTCGGAGACACAAATTCTAGAAAAAAGACCAAAAACTTTTTGATGCAACAACCGTTTCTATTCGTCCAATTCGGTCATATTCGCCGTTGTGCGAATCTTTGAATTTGAAAGAGAATACCCGCAAGCCTTTGTTTCAAAAAACCCGACTTGGCTGCCCTCACGACGGGTTACTTAATGCGCCTACAGAATGTGTAGCAGTTCCGTGCCCTCCTAATGTACAAACGTTACTGGCGCACAAGAACGTTAGGGAGCGCAGGACCAATCCCATGCTACTTCCTGGCCCAAAATTGCATGCAAGCTGCGTTGTGCTGTACAATCGTTGTTGCTTCATGATGTACAAACTCTACAGTCGATGCGATCAATCGATTTGAACGTTTGGCGATGACTGGAACTGTATTGATCAAAAATAGTGGTATCTGTGATGGCGGAATTCGATTGTACCAGGTTTCGTGAAATCAGCATCAGTCAAGCCGGCTTGAGTAAGCTGCGGCTATCTCCCAAGGCCTACCCGTATGCCTTTTGGGTTTGGCAGATTCCCGATGTCCAACGACAAGGCGGCATGGTCGCTTTTCGTGGCGATTGCCGGAACGGGCCGGAAGGAATGCGAGATGTCAAGGCCATCCACTGGTACATGGCGAAATTTATCCGAACGGTCGGAGGCATTGATGGTCTGGTAGTGCGAACCGACGAACTGTGGGGAGATTGGCACGAGCGTTTAACCTATCTGCCCGCGTCGATTCAGTGGCCTGAGACTTTTCGTGTACTTTATCAAGTCGCCCCGAATCGTTACGAGTGGGCGGTACAAGTTTGGGGTGAGGATCGCGTTCGGATTGAAGTCAACGATATCGTCTACGAGATGGATCAATACCTCAGTTCATTGCCTCCGTCGGAACGTGGCATCACGGTTCAAACATTGGCGGACGGTTTGAATGTCGGATTGCCAACGGAACAGATCGACGAACTGATCACCACATCCGAGCAACCGATCGAATTGTATTTCACCTATCAAAAATCGTATCGCATGTTCTCAGAACGCCACATCACCGTGGAACGTCTAACTGGTAAATCCATTCGCGGGCTGGATCACAAGGACGGAAAGACCAAAAACTTCAGGATCGATAGTATTACCGAAGCGCGACATCAAGAAAAACCGTTTCACACCGGTCGCCCGCGATGACAACGACTTGGTGATACCAGGAAAGACAAGATCACTGAATTTTCAGGTTGAAACGAAACATCGCCGCATCGTTTCACTAAACAAATAACCCCAACTTGCAACTCTTTTTCAGTACTCTGCGCTGATGCGCTATTCAAACTCCCGGTATTCTGGAATTGAACAGTCTACTGGTTACTGATTCTTGTAAAATTCGCCGCCAAGCGAATTCGCGACAATTGTGCCAATGAAGGATTGCATCACAATTGCACCGATGGACAGTCCGGTGAATGTTGCAATTGCGATCGGCGTGATGTCCCTAATGAAATACCAGGAAACGAAAAACCCAAACAAACCACCGGCAATTGCACCAATGATCGCTGAAATCGACGGCCATGCCTTCATAAATGGTGTAGCTATTTCTTTCATTCGATCACGATATGTTTTCAGGTTCTCACCCGTATCAACCCAGCGAAAGTTGATCAGCCTATCCATTTTCATGCAGACAGCACAGAATGTTTGGTTACCAATCCTTGCAGGATTGCAGATCCCTGAAAAATCTTTGCCTTGAATAATAGTTTCTCCCTGACATTTTCTGTGTCGGTATGCTCTACCTTCTTCAAGTGTATACATGCTGTTCGACGTGCCCCTTTCGATTCCGACTTATACGATTCGATGCCAACTTTACGTTCGCCGATTTCGGCATCAGGATCTAATGTAGTTTCATTTCAAAGTCCGGAAAGTATGTCAAAACAAATAACCTGCCCTCTAGTTTTGCGTTGGTGTACTGGGGAAGGAATTACGCTTGCGCAAATATGTAATCTTTCAATTTTTTCACAGACGCTTCTCGCAATGGGTATTAGGTCTTTGAAGCCGATGTCTGTTATTCGGCGCTAGAATTTAAGGAAGGGACAGAAATGAAGAAAGCTCTTTTCAATTTAGTTTGTTTATTGGCCGTCGTAGTGGTCTCGTCGGCTTGTGCCAGCACTGCGAATGCGCAAGTGGGTGGTGGCGGTGGTTGGACAACCATCACGTTGAACGGCGGAAATAATTACACCTGGACCGATAATTACGGTCCGCTTGTCGTCGGCGGCATTGGCGCTGCTATTGATGTAACGGCCATCGATATTGGCGGGTCACAAACATATACAGTTTCCGTTACAAAAATTCACAAAGACGCAGGTCACAATACGATCCAAACGGACACCGCGCAAGGGTTTACGTTAACCGTTGGGGACAAAACGGAATACATTCCTTTGAACGCTACCTCGAACAACCCGAATGCCAGGTACGTTTACTACGATATCGAAGTCACGACCAGCGCGATCAACGGAGACCAAAGGTTCAAATACAAGTACACCCACTTCGTCTTTTAGTAATCTATTCGAGCCAGAAAACGGCCACCCTGAGATTTTTTAGGGTGGCATTTCATTCAGGCTTCGGTTGCGGCTTGTTCCGTTCTGAAACCGGTTGTTATTTTTGATTGACTTGACTGAATTGTCTGCGATAATATCAGCCACCTAATCGTTTCTCCATCCACTTCTCCATTCTTGAGATCCCGCCATGAGACTTTTATCACTCGTATTCGCAACGTTAGTTTTCTCAACTATTCATCGCTCGGTTGAAGCAGATATTTCAATCACAGACTTCTCATTAAACTCTGATTCCTTGAGTTTTCAATTCTCTGGAACGATGCCGAACACACCTCCGCCGCACGAATTATTTGGTATCGCATTCGCCAACAGAAATATTGAGGCTTCTCCTGGTTTTGCTTTAGGTCGTTATGAAGGTGCAGCAAACGCAACGTTTTCTGGATCGCAACTTTTGCGACAGAGTGGTCGGCCAGTTTCTACTGGCGATGAGTTTTTCGGCGATTATTTTTATGTCGCTTTCAATAGCGATCTGGCGCCTGGTGAAGTGCTTGAGGGTGAGATTTCTGCTGAATGGTCGGATCGCGTTTTTGACGTGTCTCAGATCGGCACAATTGACGTTTATTGGGGATACGATACAGGCTTGGTTGATTCTGGTACGTACTTGACATCTATCTTTGCCGTGCCAGAACCGAGTTGTTTTTGCATTTCGATTTTTCTAGGAATGGCACTCATCTTCAGACGCGCGACGCCAAAGTAACACATTGAATCGTTTCCTTGTCGTGGAAGACTCATCTACAATATTGTGTCTGCGCAAGATTCCTGGAGTGGACTAATGCTCAGTGTGGAATTGATGACGATTTCTGCAGTCTTGTTTGGTATAGGCCTTATTGGTTTCGGAATCTGGATAAAAACAAAAGGCCCACCATAAACTATTGGGGAAGTTTGTCAAAAATCTCCTGGAAATTGGCAGCTCATTCTCAGCACACAAGAAAACCGCCAGCACAATCGCTGCTGGCGGTTTAACGGGTTTCTGAGCGCATGCAGTATTCACTCTCAGTCAAAATCACTGTGTGCAAATCTTTGGCTTTGAAAGAGAATATCTACACGCCTTTGTCTCAAAAAACCCGGCGTGACTGCTCTCACGACGGGTTACTTTATGCGCTAACTGGAAACAGGGAAACGTCAGCTGGGGAATTTTGCGCGTTGCGGAAAATTCCGTGCCCTGTCGATGTATGAATGCGACTGGCTTGCAAGAATTGCAACTAGGACTCGCCGTCGGAGTCCCAATCGACTTTTGGTTTTTCCCTTCCAACCGTGCCTATCCTACGCAGGTTTCAATGATTTCTTCCCAAACATCTCCACAGCATTCTGCGATACAAGGAAGATCTTCTGGGCCACCACAAACGACTATACAAACCCCACACATTGCCACAACCAATCCAATGATGCAAGCAAGTTGAGCAGGGGTGTAATCGAGACTTTCGGGCACGGAAAGGCCGGGAACATCTTCGCCTTCGGCCATTCGACGATAGCCGTCAGCGGCTTTGATAAATTCCTGAACTTTTTGCTGATACTCAGGCGTTATCTTCGACGGCATTTTTCTCGAAGCTGATGCGGGCTTTGAGCCTTTGCACTTGCAACTGGTCTTTTGTTCCAGCCGTTGAATGCGTTGTCGCAATTCGCCAAGTTCTTTTCCGATTTCATCACCGCGTTGCCAGCAATTCATGGTGGCATTCCCACCCACCAATACTTCACGACGCCATCCGCGAAAACTCTGCGCCTTGGTCGTTTCCTTCCCATTGTCGATGAACAATCCAAACTTACTCCGCCGGAGCAACCATCATGGAAAGGGTCTGGACGTGATGTGCGAATCGACAAAACGGGTGCGCACCGAAATTTTCCAGCGATCATCATACACGAAGTAGGTAACTGAGAAATTCCATCCAGTTCCCGAAGGCTCCTCAAAGTAGAGGTCTTTTCGCATGGTGTGTTTGATTTCCCTGGCTGGATTGATGTAACCGTTGAGGTCTTCAACGTGCACGTGAGTACCGGCGGGGATTTTGTATAGGAGGCGTTTGGGGTAGGACATTCACTCAAGATAGTGAACAGAATGCCACATATCAAATCGGTCCTACATTTTGTGGTGGGACCTAACGTGTCCCTGCATCCAATACCGTACTCCAAAATCGATTACGGAGGATTGAATGTACGTGATTGATGCTGACACAATAGCTGGAATCTGTTTTGTAAAATTTATTTAGCCTGCGCTACTGGGTTCGACAATCCACTTTGCTGCCTCGGCAAATGCTCTTCGAACTGGCCTAGTTTTTTTGCCAATCACATGTACGTGAGTAGGGTCGTCTGTGTCGTCTGAAAACGGCTCTACTTTTTGGTTGAGCGCCAAAGCATCGCCGACAGTTATCGACACCATTCCATATCCAGGAAAATCACTCAATATTGCTTGTACAACTATACCTAAGCGCTCAGCAACTTCTGAATCGTGAGCCGAAAAGGCGTGGTACACTTGGTCTTGATTCTGAAAGGCCTGCGACTTAATTTTTGCAATGCCCTCGTTGTATTGCACCCAATCTGGGCGAATCCTTCGCCAAAGAATTGTTGCTTCATCCATAAGCTATTCCGCTAATTGTCATTTGACAAGAACTCGTACACTCTTGGTTCATCAAACACATCCAAAATTGGCTTGGTGTACTCAATTAGTTCGTCTGTTTGAGTATTCAATAAAGAAACGGTCACATTTGAACGGTCAAAAATCTCGAATTCTAGCTCAATGTGCTCACTAACATACTCCAAGGAAACTCCACCGCTCGACATCGGGGCGGGCACAGGAATTAATTTGAACTCTTGGAAAATAAAACCTGCCAACATCGTTGCAAGTTCAATTGCCTTGAAGCTAACTTTTTTAGAGTTGTACGAATCCCATCCAGCAGGCATTTCAGAGTAGCCAACAATTTCGTTTTCAATTTCCTTGAATTTACCAAGCCCGCTTGAGTCGTCAGTCTCAATTGCAACTTGAACAATTCTTTCAAATGATCTAACAGCATCTTGGCTAACAACCGCTTCGCTAGTTGAAGCACTGGACTGACCATAGCTATAACACCAAGGAAGTGGTGTCCATCTTTTGCTTAGCGCGTGCGGTGCAGAGCTAGTTTTACGTCTAGTTTTCATGCAAACCCCACCTTTCTTGCGCAAATGAAGTTGTAGATTCAAGGAATTCTTCAACTATCATTCTACGAGCCTCGTCAAAGAAAAGATCTATTTCTGCCGCAGTTGCGTTCTGTCTCATTCGAACCGTATTTTCAAATACAAAAATTGGCTCGTTCGTTTCATTCAAAATTGCAGGGAATACAGATACTGCCATCCTAGAATTCGGAATTTCAGACCCTGCGAGCTGACGAATGCTACTATAGGAAAACGCAAACTCATCGAACTTCCCACCGGGCGAAAATCGGGTAAATACCTTCGCTGTATCGGCATCTCGAATTATATGGTTTATGTATGAGATTTCTACTTGTTCAACAATAGGACTTAGGCCAGTAACCTCACTAAGTGATTTACAAAAGGTGTCAAAGCATTCTTGAAACATGACTTTTGTGTTTGGATACTTCGGATAAGTACTAAAATCGGTGCCTCTCCGCCAATTAAGGTTGAATCGGTTTTTCTGAATTTGAATCAACTGCTGATTGTCTCTCGACAAATACCAATAGCGAATAGACGGAATTTGCGCAGTTCGAAATCTGAGCTTTGGAATTGGCATTCCTGTCAAATCTTCTAATTCACTTTCCAGCTCTTTGTGTTCTTCAATTCTCGGGAACTCATCCAAAAAAACTGACGCAGTTTGATTGATCAAATAGTTTGGAATACTCAAGTCTTGAAATACAACGCCAAGAGACACTTCTTGGAGTGGTGGATTCGTGAAGTCGGCTATTCTGTCAGTCATTCCTTAACCTTTCAGACACCAGCGGTCAGCTTATCTATTTTCACTGACTTTTCAAATAGGGACTGGAATTGCTTCCCCACTTATAATATTCAAAAGAACTAGCTTGCCCACTACCCGAATAAGTAAACAACTAGCTTTTCGTTTCCTAGCATTGTCGGTGTTGATGACAGAGAAATCGCCAAAGTTGCTTCAAAAGACCTTTAATTTGTTCCCTAAATCTGGATTGACACCTTCATAAAAATAAGGACTTACCAAGAAGTACAATTTGGGAAATCTGCTCCAATCTTGACGATCTTCCTTCCAGTTTTGTAGCGTTGGATTTGTAGCACGCTGGATTCTTTGCATGTTTACTTGCAGCAGATCTTCAATTCGGTTGTTGTAGTTGTGCTTGCCTAGGTATTTCAACAGAAAACACATATCCCATCGCTCGTATGCGAATCGACGTGCAGTTTTGAATTCTATCAGCGCAGTTTCTTGAGTTATTCTCTTGTTCAGCTTTTTTTCTACATCTTTGATTTCTTCAAATGCCCCTTTGACTCCGCTTTTTTCGAGATTCGAAAGCAGGTTATTCAGCAACTCCAAATTTTTTCTGTCAGTAATTCTGTCAAGTTTCATCTTGGCGTTGTTCAGCTCGCGATTCAGCGCATTCAATGAATCTCTACTAGCAACGACCTCGTAGTTGAGTTGTTCAACGCCATTCGACTGTTCACCATATCTTTTCGAAATTTCCTTGAGTTTGTCGCTTGTTGATTTTGATTCTCCCGAAAGTTTGCCGGCCTGGTCCAGAAGCATGCCGTATTTTTCACTCGATTTTGTCATTATGTTTTCTATTACTTTCTGGTAGGAGCTCGTCAATCCTTTGTTTGATTCGGCAACTTGCTTTGCTGCCATGCCTGGAAGAAAGAAAAACAAATAAACTATTGAGCCTACGACGGCAACAAAATTAACGACTCCGAATATTTTGGCGTACAATGAGAGTTCTTTTCTGACTGCATCCCTAACACTGAGGGTTTCAGCTGCGGAACTCTGTTTTAAAAGCGATTCAATCTGTTGCTGAAGTTTTGTGACTTCCAATTCAAGTTGATCTGCGTTCTTGTTGGACATATCAAGCTCCATTAGATACTGTTTTAAATTTGGTATTAATACAGAGGTTTTCTGAGATCATTATTCCAGTATTTCGAACCGGCTGTGGGGAAAGAAAATGCAAACATACCGATTGAATGCTCATCTTTAGTGCGCAAAAGAAAGCACAGTGCATGCACTAGAAGCTCATGCAGCCAAAGACCCTAAGAAGAAGTGATTTCCACTTCACATTTGACAGCTTCAATAATCAGCCTCCCTATTCATACTCCTTGGCTATCAAACCCATTCAAAAAGCCAGTAGCAAGTTCGTACTGCACCTAGCAACAACGCCAACAATGCTGCCCAGCGCATGAAATACTTATGCACCAGCCAAAACATCCAGTATTGGTCCTTGGTTGGCGCATGACTGCTCCGCACCTCTTCGTCACGCAATTGCGACAACGACCACGTGAACAGAAGCCGGAACAAGTTGTATGCAATGAGTACGATTGCAGTTGATACCAGGAACCATGCGTTGTCTCTACCAAATCCCAATGCAACTGCAATCCGTGGCATGTCGTACGGAGCACCTTCTGCTACCAGGCTTTTGTATGGTGCAATAATTGCACGCAGTAGATAAGGACCCAAAGCAGTTAGGCCAAGCAGCAGGTGGAACGCAGTCATCACTCCAGTATACGACAAGCGGATTTTCGACCACGGATCCGAGTAACTAAATAGGCGAACCGGTGGAATAGTCCAAGTTGAAATGTCATGACCATCCAGCACGTAGTTTGCCGCACCAAAAAGATTCAAGCCAGTTGCGTTGGACAGCAATGCACCTTCAAGATCTGCACCGCCGAGATGCGCACCATCAAACTTGGCATTTGCAAGACACGCTTCCTGCAAGTTCGCATTAGATAGATTCGCACGTTGAAGATCAGCCCAACTGAGATCTGCCCCCCTAAAGCATACATCCTTGCAATTTGCATCTTTTAGATCTGCTCCCTTAAGGACTGCACACCACAGGTTTGCACTGGCGAGAAATACATCTTGGAGATTTGCATGCTGGAGAAGAACACTCATAAGTTTTGTATGATCGAGATACGCGCTTCGTAGGTCTGCATTTTTAAGGCTTGCATATTCAAAATCCGCACCTGAACAAAACGCATTTCTGAGAGTTGCACCCTCGAGATCTGCGCTTCGAAGATGTGCACCCATGAGTTTTGCACCTTCAAGATCTGCATTTTTGAGAATTGCGCCGGTGAGCTCTGCGTCGACAAGTCTTGCTTTTCTGAGATCCGCACTTCTGAGATCCGCACTTCTGAGATCTGCATGAGAAAGGCGCGCAACTTCGAGGTTTGCACCTTCAAGGTTGGCGCCTTCGAAATCTGCACGTGAAAGACTTGCACCTCTGAGATCTGCATCACTAAAGTCTTCGTTTCGAAAGTCTTGACCTGGCCCATCTTCTTTCGCAATCCTTACAGATTCCGGATTTGCCACAGCTACACTCCTAGTTCAATATAAACATCGAGTTTGAATCGTATGAGATCAACAGTAATGGTTCTCACTACTCTACGCTTATGCGCTATTCTTGGCCAAAACCCTAGCCAGCTACCAGAGACTTAATCAATTCAGCGGTAATCTTGATTCCAGCTCGCGTAGCTTCATCGACAATCTGGCCAACTATTTTATCTGCTCGATCCTTTTTCGAACGTCTTTCAATCGAAGCAGAGACTTTGGCGTACTCAGCGATTTTTTTGAACTCATTTTGAAGCTGCTCATCATCTTGTAATTGATCCACTGAGAATTCATCGTCTGCTTGCTTTTCTCGGATTTCTTTTAAGCGCTCGACAACCGATTCAATCACTTTGCTTTCAAGATCGACTTTTCGCTCTCTCGAACAAAGGTCGATTTCGACAGGCAAGTCATGTGTTTTGAGGACTCGTATTAAGGCGTCCAGTTTTTGAAGTCGTTTCTCTGTGACTTTGTCCAATGTTCGAAGATCGATTTCTATGTAGACACGGTCAGTCATTTTGGACCTCCCGTAGTTTGAAAAGCCGGATCCCACCGCCGGACATCGTCAACCGTTAAACCTTCACCGCCAAATGATTGATAGGCTTCATTCAGTTGATCAGTCAAGTTTGTGCAGTACTCAACTATGTCTTCGTCGCTCATGCCAGGCGGGAAAGACAATTTGAGCTTCACCAATGCATGCTCGTTTCCGCGTTCAGTTTTTTCTCTGGATTCTTGCATCTTTGCAAGTATTTGACTGAGGGATTCGCCATGCATCCAGTAATCAAATTCATTATATTCGTCCTTGCTTTCACCAAACCAGTTTGGTTCTCCGTCAGGCCAAAGCGGTCCTAGAGGTCCTTTTGGACCAGGGTCAAATGGATTGTCTGAAAGCTGTTTGAGCTTTCGATAGTCTTCGGCAGCAGCCGCGTAGACCGCGGTTGTTTTGGCGACTTCTTTGGTGCTGGTGGCCGGGTAAGCCCCATCGGCGTCAACGGCGTCAACGGTGGCAGATAGTTTTGCGACTGCATACTCTGAAGCAATGGCAGCGGCGTTGCAAGCATTAGCTGCAGCAGTGGCGGCTGTTTCTGCAGCGAAGCCGCGTTTTGCAGATATGGCGGCAAATCTTGCTGCGCTGGCGGCAACATAGGCGGCATCATGATCAATAACCTGACCGGATACAAAATCAACGGCAAACTGCAGTGCAGACCTCACATCGTACTTAGCTTCCTGTTTCTCAGCCCAGCATTCGAACAATGGCAACACTCTCGCTGCACGTCTATACGCATAAGCAACTATGTGAGTTAACGGAAGTTTTTCCAAATCTTCTTTACTTGGTAACTCAGCCATAGATCATTTGCTCCGTTCTCAGTAAAGCCACACCTCTAAGACCAAACTTGATTAACTTTAACAAATTTGGGTTGGAGGTACTGGGGAAGGAAAAGAGCATGGTAAGTATCGAGCAACACAATGTTGTAATCGTATTGCTTCCCCACGCACTCCTCGTCGCCGCGCATTGGAAAGTTTTTGTTGAGATCTTGGAAGAATCGCGTTTTAATTGGAATTAAAACGTGCGCCCCTGTGCACTTTAATTAGTTCTTCGACGAGAAATCTCTATGAATCACGCTAGTGAAGAAAATGATTTTGAAGCACTGTCCGATATGGATGAGTTATTCGACAACGCGGGCAAACCACTTTCTCGATTCATCCTAGCAATTGAGAATCAGAAAAACGCTCCTGATGTATACCAAACAATGCTTGCCTTATACATGCATCGGATGGACGCCTATACCAGGCAGACGAGGTCGCAGGCTGAAAGGAGCTTTAACCAGGCTAAAAATGTAAGTACGGCGGGATTCATATTGATCGCGATAGGAATCATCATAGGCTTGGTAAGTTTGTTTATCCCGAATTTGGATAATTCTGTTTGGGTTGCCGTAATGACTACATCTAGTGGCGTGATTATCGAAATCACCGCAGGTACATTCTTTGTTATTTTCAACCGTAGCTTAACTGGTTTCATGAAAGTCACCGGATTGCTAACTGAGATGCAAAACTGCGCGCTCTCTCTGATGTGCGTGGAGACAGTTACAGAAGACGGCAAGCGTGACACATCTAAGGCCGACTTAATAAAACAAATCATTGCGAAAGATTTTTCGGATTTAGCACAGGACAAAAACCAATGAATAAGTTGCTCACGATCATCGGAATCTCGCTGCTTCCTTTTACCGGATTTGCCGAGCTTAAAGGCAAAGGACATATTTATTTAGAGGGTATAGAACATTCCAAAACTCCTTTCTGGCTGGAGCAGCTGGGCAACGATTATTACCTCGTGATTCCAATAACTAAAGGGACGGAGCGCCTTTGCCAGGCCATACAGTCGAGTGTTGACAAGAAGCGAATGAATCCTGTTGTCTTTAAAGTAGATTTTGACGGAAACGGAAAAAAGTTCGAAACGGTGGTTGCGCCCACAGAAGCGATAATTGAGAAGGAAAATGTAGAAGAAAGAAAAAGACTTGCCTTAATTGTCAAAATAAAGCCTACTTTTGGCTGGGGGAATCAAAATCTTGATACAATTATGCTTGAGATACCGCGTCGATAAATACAACCGTCGAACAAACGTGACTGCCCTCACGACGGTTACTTCATGCGCTCAGTGGATGCTGGGAATTTTGCGCGACCGCGAAAACTAAAGCTCCGTCATAAAGCTCTGCAGGTTGCGCTGCCGATAGTATCTGAATCGGGCGCTCGCCTTGTGTCACAGTTTCCACATGGTTGTTTTTAGGCTGGGCGACCCCGGAACCGCTGGTGAGTCTGCACCAGCGGTCTCTTTTTGCAACAGTGCTAACTTCCATGCTCCCTTAATGTATGAACGGGATTGGCTTACAAGAACCAATTGGCAAAGATTCAACGACCTCTTTTGTACTCGAATTTCTCCCGAGTCAATTCATCGAGTTTTTTACGTTGATCCGGTCGCAGCTCACGGAACAGTTTTTGTTGAGCTTCTTTTTTGAGTTTTGCGACCTTTTCTTCGAGCTCTTTTTTGACTTCGGCGGCTCGTTTTTTGAGCCGTTCTTTTTGTTCGTCGTCGATACCTAGTTCTGACGCCAGATTGCTGCCAATGAGTGCGTTGAGATCACCTCGATTTTTCAATTCCATTTGAGCCGCAATTTGCTTCAATCGCTTTGACTGGTGAGGCAACAGGACGGCGCCTATTGCCGATTTCCGTTCTTTGGTAAGGCGTTGCGAGATTTCATTCCATTTTTTTGAATTATACGATTTGTTTTTTTGCGCCTTTTTTATTTCATCTCGAATTTGTTTTTGATAGTTGTCCTGAATCTTGCGCAGTTCAGTAATTTGGTCCTGGTCCAACTCAAGATCTTTTTGCACTTGGGCGTTCGTCAAGAGTCGCCCCCTGCTATAAGGCGAAAAGCTAACCGCCATGTGAATATGCGCAGCCATAACAGCGTCCATTTCGGCTGCCTCCGCCGCTCGCTGGATTTGCAATTTACGAATTTCTTCTAAAGACTGTGCCCTGGCTGCCGACGAAATCACAAGCATAAATGAAACACAAAAAAAGCAGATCACGAATCTCATTATTGTCTTTCCTAATCTATCTATCGTGGAACGAGTGGCGGTACGGATTTGTATTGTAACTGATCCGGCGTGCTTGAGGCTATTTATCTTTTGATAGCTAGATCAAACATTCGATGAACGGGACTGGCTTACAAGAGTGTGACGGATCGAAAGAAAAACTGTTGACTGGCTGTTGCTCGCCCATAGAATTGTCTCGCCCAAAGAAAGGAGCTTCAAACTTGAAGTATTTTCATTGGAGGTAAAACCGCACCAGCGCGGATAACCACAAACCACCTCAACTAAAGCAGGTTAGGAAACGGTTCTTGAAAATGTGTTATTGCGGTGTGGCAAGGCAATAAGCACGGTTCCTGTTGACCGTGTTTTTTTATTGGAGTTACCAGCTCCGGCGTCGCCAACAATTCTTCTATAATCAGGCCATGAGCGAAAACAATTAATCTTGTGCCTGACTGTACTTGCTCTTGTAGCTGTACTTGCTCTTGTAGCTGTACTTGTCTCTGCCTACGTCAGTAGAAACTTTTTTGAGAATGAGAATTCTGTTGCAGTCCAAGCGGACGAATCAAAAGCAATTGGCAATAAAATCGTTGTTGAACCTCCGTTGCAGCAAAAGCCAACTCGGAAAGCAGCAAAAGGGAAATCGCCGAGTCGATATACCTTCATTGACGGAGGCATAATTCACAAAGGAATCGGCAGCATCCCAGCCTGCGAAGGATATGAGATTGTTATGCCTTTGGTCGCGCACGTGGATACCGAGGACGGTAAGAGCTTTATGGTGCCCGAATCTTGGTGGCAAACATTAACACCAGAAATATGCAGCTTCAAAACAGACGGAGACCCAAAGTGGGAGGGAGCGGACTTTTTTGTCGTACTTGTGATTAAAAAAAAGACTGACAAATAATCCGTTCCTAATTGGCAACGCAGTTTTGTACATAACAATGCAGGCCATGAACGAAAAGAAACTACGAATCATTAGCTATATGTTGCTGTTTGTGGTTGTTGTAGGGTTTCTAGCATTGACCCGTTTTGAGCTTTTGTCACCAAACAAGCATCCAAAAATCACATTCTCCAAGTACCAAAAAATTCGAAACGGGATGTCGCTCGACAAGGTGCAAGATATTCTTGGCCCACCAACTTCAGACAAAGATATTCAGGTTGGCGTCAACGCCTTTCAGCTGCAGGCATTTACCTGGAAGAAAGGCAAGCGAAAATTGTGCATGGTGACATTTGAAAATGGCAAGGTGGTCAGTAAGTTTCAAATTGGATTGCGCTAGCCTCGGTTGAATGACAACTTAGGTCAATTTGTGGCAAAAATCCGTTCCTGACTGGCAACACAGTTTTTGTACATCACAATCAAGCCATGTCGGTCACTGATATCTACGTCGCCTGATGCCAATTATTATCCCGCCTGGCCTGCGAGGAGTAACGATACTCAGCGCTTCCGCCGCCGGGTGAACGGGAACAGGCCGACGAGCCCTAGGGCGGCGAGCAAAACGGTGGAGGAGGGCTCGGGGACAGCGAAAGCCAGGCCCATAACGTCGAAAAATCCAAACGAGCCGACTACGGTTTCTTGCCCCGTGGCAGTGTCGATCGTCAGAAGTCTATGATGCTCCGCGCCGAATAAGGTGTTGGGGTTGGGGTTGAAGGCCAGACCGTGGACACCGTTGGGTCCCACCGAACCGACTGAAGTGCCCGCCCCCGTGGAGGTGTCGATTGTCAGGAGTCTTTCATCTCCCGGGGCGCTTAGGTCGGTCGAGCCGTATAGGGTATTGGTGTTGGGGTCGAAGGCCAGGCCCTCGACACGACCAAATCCCAACGGGCCGACTGAGGTGCCCGCCCCCGTAGCGGTGTTGATCGTCAGAAGGTTGTCAGTACGAATATCCGTGCCGTAGAGCGTATTACTATTGGGGTCGTAAGCCAAACCGGCGACATCGACAAATCCCACCGAACCGACTGAGGTGCCCGCCCCCGTGGAGGTATCGATTGCTATAAGTAGATCACCAGGGCTGGCATCCGACCCAAACAGGATATCAGCTTTCGATTCGGTGGCCCCGACCCCAAACAGAATCAACATGGCCACCAAACAACGTTTCATCGAAGATTGCAATCTCTCGGCCACTAGCGCCCCTCATCAAACCTGGTGTCTACAAATTTGGATAATGTGAAGTATGATTTGACGACGCCTGCTTTTCAAGCGATTGGCAAATCACGTGCTAAAGTGCAGAGAGTCAAATGGGAAATGCGGGGTTAAAGAGCCTTGCTCATGAATAGTCGCTCTAGTTTCAAATATCTAGATCAATTTGCACAAATTGGAACTAAGGTTTCGGAAGGAGTTCCAATGCACCAATACCAAAGTCGGCTAACCGATAGAAATTGGATACAGAATGAAGAGATCAAATTTCGAAGCGACAATTTTTGAGTTGGAAAAAGAATTTCAAACTGTTCGACGTAAACCAATGCGCAACGGTCACGTCGAAAAATTTATTGCCAGATTGATCAAACTTGGCTATCAAAATCCTGACCAAAGCGTGCGGGAAGTCTTGGAATTAGTTTCTGGCTTGACCATCCAACAAGGTTTGTACAAGGCAAAATTCGTCAATGTACCATTGTTTGGAATATTGACTGGATTGACTGGAAAACAAAAAACGAAGTTGTCCGACGTTTGTTACCTGAAAGCATTACTGCAAACTGATTTCTATCCGATCGGTAGTTTTTATGAAGGCAGGATAAAGGATGGGACCTTTTTTGTGTCGTGTGGTGTTACCAAACAATTTGTTGCTGCGTGTGGGACATTTCAAATTTGGAAGTCGAAATCACTTGGATCTTTGGTTCAGGCAGCGCTCATGAGCGACACCGTCAAAAGTCAAATGCAACGTTACCATTGGAAAGTTGTCGAGTCCAATGCAAGCAGTGATTGGCAAAATTATCCAATCGCTGGGATTCTGGACGATGTGGAAGTTTTTGATCCCGAGTACTTCAGCCCGCAACGATTGGAGGATTTTCTTAGCCAAAAGGAATTTGAATCTACTTTTGACTGGTGCGTGTTTACAAAAAATTTTCCATGACACTGGTGCTCGCTTCACTGAAAAGAAAAGCCGCCTGAAGGACAGCGACTGTCTAAGACTCTGGGTAAAATTCAATGCCAATTTTGTTGATCCTGAATATCTTGCTCGAGAAATCGTTCGAGTACTGTCTAACTTGTAGTCTGTTTAAGACTAATATGCATCCAATTTTCAATTTGTCATAAAAACCCGACGTGACTGCCCTCACGACGGGTTACTTTATGCTCCGAGCTGATTGAGCGATATCAAGTAATCGGAATAAGTGGTGTAAGACTTGCCCACGATTTTGACGCCTGCTGAGGTCTGCGACTGCTATAGTTACAATGTGTAAAAAGGTAGTTCGCTAGGAATTTGCAAATGGTTAATGTAGTGCCGAGCACGTTTCTTGATTTGGTGAAAAAAAGTGGTCTTATCGAGTCGGAATTGCTCGAACGCGTTCTTGCTGACAATGAAGTTGCAAAATTTGAAGAAACTGACGAATTAGCTGAACTCTTTGTTCACCGTCGGTTATTGTCACGATGGCAAGCCAAGAAGCTAGCAGGCGGCAAATGGAAAGGATTCTATCTTGGTAAGTATAAGTTAGTCGATGCGTTGTATTCGGGGATTCACGGCCGCGAATATCTAGCCGAACATACTATTCTGCGGCGCTCATGTGTTGTCAAAGTACTATCACGAGGTACGCCTAAATTAACTCAACTACGTGAGCGATTTTTCCGCGAGGCTCGCATCGCTGCAGGCCTTCAACATCCGAACATTGTACGTGTGTACGATGTAGAAAGCGTGCCTGATGGTGTCGGCGAGGGCGTGACACACTTCTTAGTGTTAGAGTACGTGGGGGGTATAAGCCTTTACGAATTCGTCAAACGTCACGGGCAGTTACCAGTCTTTGAGGCTGTGGAATACATCCGCCAAGCAGCGGTTGGCCTAGCACATATTCACGACGCCAATTTAATCCACGGGAATATAAAACCACAAAACTTAATACTGGATCATGCCGGTATTGTAAAAATTCGCAACCTTGCTCTTTCGCGGTTTATTTCGAGCGGTGCCCAGATGGAAGATGCCGATCTGGAACTAGGGAGAGTTGTTGGTACCCCAAACTACATGGCCCCGGAGGCCGCAATTAACAGCCGCAATATAGATCAAAGAGCGGATATTTATAGTCTAGGTTGCACATTCTACTGCATGTTGAGTGGTCGCGATCCGTTTCCCGATGGAACGCGTGCGCAAAGGATAGCGCTGCATCAAACTCAAATGCCTTTGGCAATCAACCAAATGCGAGAAGATATTCCTTCCAGTATTGCTAATGTCCTTGAGAAAATGATGGCAAAAGATCCGACAGCGCGTTTTCAGTCGTGTGCCGAAATCGTCGAAGAACTTGCCGCTTCAACCGCGACATCTACGCAGCACTCGGTCGATGGAATCAATCACGACGACGACCAATTATTGTTCGACGTGTTTCTTTGTCACAACTCTGAAGACAAGGTCGCTGTTAAGGAAATTGGTAAGCAATTGATTCAAAAAGGTCTTTATCCTTGGTTGGATGAGTGGCAGTTGCAACCGGGGCTGCCTTGGCAGCGAATGATTGAACGTGACATTAGTCGTGTCGCAGCTGCGGCGGTATTTGTCGGCGACAAGGGCCTAGGACCATGGCAAATAGAAGAGATCGAAGTCTTGCTTACGGAGTTTGTTAGGCGTTCAATTCCAGTCATTCCAGTAATCCTTCCTACCGCGAATTCAGTCCCGAATCTCCCATTGTTTTTGACCGGGAGAACATGGGTAGACTTTCGTAAATCTGATCCAGATCCACTGGAACGACTAGTCTGGGGCGTCACAGGAGTTTCGGCGCGTCACTTCCTCGACAAGGCTGGGGTAATTGAGTTGGACTATCGCAAAGCATCTTCGGCAAGACCTACTCCTATGTATCAAAATGAGTTCACAAGGGAAGTAAGCAAAAGAATTCAATCGCTTCGGTTAAAAAAAAGAAAACTACTTTTAGAAAATAACGATGCAGCGCAATTGAAGAATATTGAATCGGAAATTCGTCGAGGGAAGAAACACTTACGTGATGGTCCACAGTTACAAGTCGGGGATTGTTTGGCAGAACGCTATGAAATAGTTGAGCGGGCCGGTAGTGGAAGTTTTGGAACTGTCTGGAAGGCATACGACGAAATGTCTGAGAGAGTTGTTGCGGTCAAGGTTCTACACGGCCAACATTCCCACAGCCAAGAGCGATTCGGACGATTCTGTCGAGGGGCGAGAGTAATGCAGGAATTGGCACACGCGAATATCGTTCGTGTTCTAGATAGCGTAAGTGAAGACCGCGGATATTTGTTTTTTGTCATGGAGTTTGTTAATGGAACAAATTTCGCAGAAGGAATACGTAAGGGCACGCTGCACGAATCTGTGTTATACGTGGTAATGCAAGTCGCAGAAGCGCTAGTCTATGCACATAACAAAGGCGTGATACACCGTGACGTGTCACCCGACAATATTCTTGTAACACACAACAAATGCGCCAAACTTTCAGACTTTGATTTGGCGAGGTTACCTGAGTCAACTGGTGGAACACGCACAGAACCGCTAGGCAAATTTCTCTATTCGGCACCAGAAGCATTGGAGGACGCTCAAAGCGTGGATGCGCGATGTGATGTATTCTCACTTGGTATGACTGCTGTTTTTGGTTTTGCTGGTCGAGACCTTCGCAGAAATGACTATAGCAACGGTTCGGGCGTCGTTGATACGCTTGACGCTTCCGATTCACTAAAGTCAGTGCTAAAGCGAGCAGTTTCATGGGATCCAGTTGATCGTTACGGATCGGTTGACGAACTCTACCGTGAGTTGAAGAGTGTGTCCTAATTCAGAACGGGCATATGACCTTTCCCGATTAGCAACAAAAACACGCGCTCTGATTTCCACCTAATACCCCTTGAATCTCCTATAATTACGCCATGAGCGAACTCGCGTTCTTCAGATTCCGTCAATTCTGGTGTCGGCGCTACCGAGACAACTTGACCATTGTCATCTTTCATCACGATTCTCCGACTAGACGTTGTCTGAAACAAGAAATGATAGTCGCTTTTTGAAAATGCATTGGGGAAGCATGTCAGAATACCTTTCATGATTGGCAACACAGTTTTTGTACATTAAAAAAACCGCCGGCACAAATAACGAAAACCCGTCGTGACTGCCTTCACGACGGGTTACTTTATGCGCCTACGGAATGTGGTCCGTGCCCTCTTAGTGTATGAACGTGAGTGGCTTACAAGAGTACCACCAGTTTCATTGATCTTGAGCAGGTTGTTCTCGCAAAAATCCGTGGTGTATACTGGTGCGCCGTCACGGTCACCTGTTGAAGAATCATCTATCGAATATTGGAAACTTTAAATGCACAAATTCAATTGGCAGTTGCTACTCGTTCTCTTCATAGCATGTATCGGGTGTTCAAATTCACAAAAAGAATCGGTCGATAAACCTAGCAACCAAAATCCAGCTGCCAAGCAAAACCGAGTAAACAACATCGGAATTGCCACATTCACTACTCCAAACGGCTGGTCGGCAAACAAAGTCAAGAAAGGCTACTCTGTCATTACTCTGTATCGCTCAGACGACGACAAAAACAACCCAAAAGAAAGCATTACGAT
>JANQLU010000025.1 GCA_028280445.1 Pirellulaceae bacterium
CACAGTTACCGATCAATACGGACACTCGGCCAGTTTTACATATGGGGCCACCGTTGCCGGTGAACCCGCTTTGACTGCCGTGACCTTCAACGGCCAAACCACGAATCTTTCTTATGCCAACGATTTTCTCAACGAAATCACCTATCCCAACGGAGCAAAATGGACCTGCACGTTGGCGCACGATTCAGGCAGCCAAACCCACAATCTCACCATCGATAGCCCGTTTCAGGGAACATTGATCTGGCGGCTGACCGAAGATTTTTTCCTCGGTCGTGATGCCAACGATAATGTGGTCTATAACCAGGCGGCCCGTGTATTCCGCAGTGTTTCCGACGCTAATGACGATCTGATCAAAGGGATTTACTTTAATCCCAGCGATAACAGCGAAGCCCGGATCTGGACCACCGGCGATCGACTGGCCCTTTACAAATCGAACATCAACGAACGCTACATTCGTTACTACGAAACCTGGACACTGGGCGACATCACCCAAGGCTGGAATGCGTTTTCCAATCTGACTTTGGAAACCGAATACCAGAAAATGGTTTATCCGGCCAACGGGGGAACGGAAAGCGATGTTGCACATGGAGCGGCTGCCACGATCGGTACCGGTTACTACACTTCGATCGATTGCAAATACAACGATGATCGCTACCAGACCGAACGAACCTACTCTGACGATACCTATGAATCCTGGAGCTACGATGCTTATGGGAATGTGACTCGCCATAGAGATCGCGATACCAATGTCACGTTGTACGTCTACGATTCCAATGGGAATTTGACGACGGTTAAAGTGGGGATCAAAGACACCGGGACCAAAACCAGTCCCAACGATGTCAATCAATCGGAATACACCGAGTACAAATTTGATTATGACTCCAGCGGCCGGTTAACCACGGCCTATGCGCCGAATTGGACCAACGAAGCCGACGTCTACCGCACCGATTACACCTACTACACCTCGGGCCAACTCAAAGAAATCATCCAGGGGGCCGATTCGACAGGCGGCACCCGTCCTAAAACAACATTGACCTACAACTCGTGGGGCAAAGTGGCCACCGTCACCGATCCGGTC
>JANQLU010000027.1 GCA_028280445.1 Pirellulaceae bacterium
GTCGGCAATCCCCGCTGCATTGTTGTCGCTAAGTTCAATCAGCTTCAGCGCCTGCTTTTTCCACCGGTCAAAATCGCTCGGCGCAAATTTCGGCTTCAACAGTCTCTCCGCGCCAATTTCGAGTGTTTCCTCGAAATTGCGTGTCAATCCACTCGCGGTCATGAAGGCGTACTCGCCATCGGTATAAAACCGAATATTGGAACTTAGTGTGGCAAGCCGTGTATTCAGCTCTTCGGCCGTACTCAGCTCCGTCGCCTCGTTCATGATGTAAGCGGTCAAATTCGCGACGCCCAGCTTTTCCTCCGGCTCATGCCGCAGGCCGGCTCGCATCCTAAGCAGCATCGCCGTTGTGGGCACTTCATCACTCTCAACACCGATCACTCGGATGCCGTTCGGCAATGTCGCAGTCCAGTGTTCCAGTGACTGCAATGCGGGGATAGGCCCAGCCGGCGGCATAACGCTGCGGTCAAAACTGTCCGTAATCACCGGGGCCACAAGATCGGAAGTTGTGTCTGGCAGCACGTTGGGAATGTTGCGGCCGGGAAACGTCCAGTTATCTGCGATCTGAAGCGTATCACCCTCGCCCTTGGGCATTATTCTGACGTAGACAGCAGGCTTGTCCTTCACGTACTTCTCATAGACGCGCATGATATCGTCTTTTGTCAGCGCGTTGATTCTTTCCAGACTAGCCTCAATATCGTTCGGGTTGTCCATCATTGTTTCCATATAGGTAAGATAGCTCACCTTGCCGCTGACACTCTGCATCTGATTGAGCGCCCGCGCCGTTGCGCCGTTCTTGATCTTGGCGAGGTCATCATCGGAAACGCCGTTTTCTTCGAACTCCTTTAAGGTTTCATGGAACCCCTTATTCATATCGTAAACGGAGTATCCTTCGGCCGGCAGGAAGCTGAACGTCAAAACGCATGACAACTCACCACATGTATGGCTGCCCACAGCGGAAGCCGCCTTGCTCGTGTTCTGCAGGCTCTTATACAATAGAGATGATGTTCCACGCGTCATAAGACTGGCAAATGCATCAAGCGCGTCGTGGTCTGGGTGACCAAAATAGACTGTCGGCAGCGTAATGCGCAAAAGCGGCGTGTTGACGTTGTCTTCCATGGACGTGAAACGATCCGCATCCAGCGTCGCCGGCTGTTTGTCCATATCTTCAACTGCGGGGCCGCGGGGGATCGGACCGAAGTACTTCTTCACCCACTCGAGCGTTTGCGCGCGGTCAATATCGCCGCCGATCGTCAGCACCGCATTATTCGGCCCATACCAGCGC
>JANQLU010000078.1 GCA_028280445.1 Pirellulaceae bacterium
CCTGTTAGGTGTCTGACACGCATCATTAAAATGTTTTTAAAACCATTACAATTACCGATACATTAGACGAACAAAATAAAGTCAGTATAGTGTTGATAACTATAAAATTAGCCTGCTAAACAAAATAATTAAATTTTAATTTTTTGCCGTTGATTGTGGTCGCGTTCGTGAAGTGCTGCGAGTCAGTGTATTTTCTGTGTCAAAGATTTAATTTGTAGACAGGCATAAGATCCCGGTCTAAACTGGAGTTTCGCCGCTTTTATCAGAATATCTGTTCAAGTTAAGACATATAAGGTATCTAATAAAAGTATAAAATTTGTATGATAACGTATTATCTTATGTATAAATTATTATGAGATATTGTAGATTGTGTTATATAAGATATTGTATATTGCGTTGAAAAAGATAGTGTATTATATAAGATATTGTATTATATAAGCTATTGTATTACATAAGAATACATGACCTTGTTAGGCAAAACGGTTTTTTCCTAGTGAACCCAGCCGTGTTTTTGTAATCATAAAATTATTAACTGAGCTATTACGTATTTGCATTAGATAATGCGCGGAACTAGGTTTTGCTATAGCATAGGTAGTATATACTGTGATGTAACGTGACCCATTTAAAACCCACTGACATGTCATGTGTCTATTGACGATATGCCCCATTTAAATGAAGCTGATCAAATATCGGTGGTTTTACTCTAAGACTCATGGGTTAAACTTCAATTATTATATAATGAATAGTATTGCTAAGAATTTCCTACCTTTGGATTTGTTCTATATTAACTTCCATATCATGTATTGATTTATTGTTATCAACGTTTTAGTAATTGCTATATTCATTATACAATATATATTTAAATTCTAATCACTGGGCTTTTGGCCTGTTAGGTGTCTGACACGCATCATTAAAATGTTTTTAAAACCATTACAATTGCCGATACATTAGACGAACAAAATAAAGTCAGTATAGTGTTGATAATTTTAAAATTTACCTGCTAAACAAAATAACTAAATTTTAATTTTTTGCCGTTGATTGTGGTCGCGTTCGTGAAGTGCTGGGAGTCAGTGTATTTTCTGTGTCAAAGTTTTAATTTGTAGACAGGCATAAGATCCCGGTCTAAACTGGAGTTTGGCCGCTTTTATCAGCATATCTGTTCAAGTTAAGACATATAAGGTATCTAATAAAAGTATAAAATTTATAAGATAACGTATTATCTTATGTATAA
>JANQLU010000087.1 GCA_028280445.1 Pirellulaceae bacterium
GCCGACAACCATCAACAAATGGCCGCCGATCAGCTCCGCGCTCTTGGGATGGACTATAGGATAACAAATGACTGATGGTGGCATAACAAGACGATGCACCGGCACCTAAGATACTTTCCGAGGTTTTACTCGTGTTCGACTAAAAACGACCATGCTCAATCCCATGAGAGCCCAAAATGAAACGACGGCAACACTGAAACTACTTAATGAAATTAAGTATTGGCTCTCATTCTCTGTTATCAACGAGTTTGAACTACCGAAACCGATAATCAACGCGTTGGAACATGCATGCAATATGACACATGTCCATACGGTTTCGGACAGTATTCGCAACTGACCATATACAACGGCCAATCCAAGTGTGCTGAATAGAATCATTAGCAACTCAAGGAAGGAAACCTGGAAACTGCCAGCCAATAGGATTAATGGAAGGTGCCAAGTGAACCAAACGAATCCAACAATCAAATGATTTAACAATACTGATTTGTTGATTCGCGCGAGCGCTGATTCCAAATATCCGCGCCATCCCAACTCCTCTCCAATTGAAGTGACGAGGAAGGCGAAAAACAAGCCACCTGACCTTAGAAAGATCTGAGGTAGGTCGGATACAAACGATTCACTCAATGATACCGAAGAAGAAAAGAAGGAAAGCCCGATCACATAAGAAATGAGCATCACGGGAAGCAAACAGCTGAATAGGTACCAAGGCTTGTTCTTTGAAATGCCGAATCGCAATCCAATATCTTGCCATCCCTCTCGATAGACCGTCTTAACAATGATCGTCATCAATAAAGGGCTCACGCTCATCAGCAGAATGCCTGACATTTGAAAGGCTGGGTTTTCACCATCAATTCCATTCGCAATCCAAGCTCCAAGGCATGACAATGATATTACGCCGAATATAAAAATGCAGATTCTTTTCTTGTGCATGAGTTATTGCTCTAGATTATTTATCATCGCGTGCGAGTTGGACGGGCTGCCGCCGCTCAAAAGTCCGCGGGTATCGTGGACACGCCAACGGCTTGTGGGCAGTACTTGCTCACTTCTGTATACAGAAAGAAAATCTGTCAAAGGTTACACATGTGTGCACATTTTTCTGATGTTTTCTGACTTTCTTTTTTTGTGCAGAAAGAAGGATTTGAATTGACCTGGCATCGACACTCGAAAATACAACGATCTTCACGAACCGTACCGGCTTAAGGTCAAAAACGAGCAGATCAGTGACTTAGACGCTGAGGAAGTCTTGGGGATAGGAAACTGCATCAGCCGATGAAGCAAATGGCACGTAGTTTTAGCTTGTTAAGCTGCAGCCATCGTCTAGCAACGGCAATGCTGAAAGAAGTCGGGCCTGACTTCGCCACCTGCCTTGCGCCATCACCGTTTTAGCAGCGAATATGCGCTGTAGTTTTCGACTGGTCGAACTTGGTTTTGCGATTGAAGCTAAGGTCTTCTGCTGGGGATTCAAAAACGGATTCCGCCGCGGAAACACCGCGGAACCGGCGATTGGCGTTTCTGCATCGGACCCATCGAGTTTTTGACGGTGAAATCCTTTCCATTTTTCAATTGGATCCTCGACTTCTGATTGTTGGAATCTCGGTTTGGTGATAGGCGCTTCCAGTCGTTGCTTTTCCAGGCATCCTCGGAAACCATAAAACTGGCGGTTCTTATGGGAAGATCGTCACTTCGCTCAATTTCGATCCCGAGTCTCTCTGGTAGTCGTCCCGTACATTGGCAAAAGGAGCGACACAAATGTAAAACACGCCGTTGATATCGTAAGGCAAACAGAAGTGTTCGTTGAATATTGGGCCGTTTCCTACCCCAATTTGGACTTATGTACCAGCCACCAGTGCGCTATTGTGCTTCTGCCTCACTCGTTGGGACGATTGGCGCTAAACATCCGGTTGGGCCCTTTTCCAACAGCGTGGAATCTCAATTTGCCATCCTTGAGATTGACGACTTCGATGTACTGTCCATAGGTCTCGCTTCCATAAACGGCGACCTCTCCGTTCCGACATTCCAAATTAATCTGATTTCTGTATTTGCCGTGATCAACATCCCCAATTCCCTTTAGATTTCGTCGCCATAGTTCTTTCTTTTGGGAGAGGTCAAATGCGACGAGTTCGCATCCAGTTGAAACTACGCTGTAGTTTGCATAGACGAGGGTTTCGTCGTGAATTACATAAGCACTGTTGTTGTTGCTTTTTAACTCAAAAAGAACTTCCTTTTCATTTGAGATCTGAATAGTAATTTTGTCGGGGGAATGCGAATCGGTTCGGACTAGTGAAGTGGTGTAATTGCCCGACGATTTCTGGAAGTAATAAAACAGGGATGTCTTTTCGTCGCTCCATTTCCAACTCCACTAGTCTTCGGTTTTCCAAATCTGAATCCTTCCCTCATCTCCATGTTTGGCCGAATTTTCGATCGCGGCGATAAATTTGCCGTCCCAAGAGACGGAGACACTGCGGGTGTGGCCTGTATATGGAATCTGGATTGGTTTGATGTTTTCTTTAACGTTAACTATATCTTTTGGCAAAGGGTAATAACCTTTGCCGCGTGAATCGACGGAAACGAAACAATTGCGTCCGAAAGAACATTTTTCCGATCTATAGATGATCGGAAGTTTGTTCCATTTTTCGCGCTTCCCCGATTCAATATCGATCAAGTCGAACTCCAAAGGTGGAGCCCCAAATCTATTCTCACCGAAAATACAGGCGATTTTCTTTCCCTCTTGGACAAAGCCGATCCGACCTAATCGATCATTTGAGTGTTTTTTGAGATCAATCGTCTTCAACAACTTTCCTTTCATTGGATCGTAAATTTCGATTACTTTCGTGCGGGTGTAAAGCGCCAGCCGTCCATCATCGCTAAAGGCTGCACTCGATAGTGTCCAGTAAAGACCTTCCTTTTTGAGATGTTTGAGTGAAATCCGCCGGACCAGTTTCCAAGATTGCGTGTCGTACAAACAGACCGATGCGGTGGAATCATTGATGACCCCGGTGTCGACTAAAAAGCGCCCATCGGGTGAAGCTAACAAGTGACCATGACTGGTCCTGAAATCGGGAGTTTTGTCACCACCCATACTCCTGATCATTTTGCCAGATTTGACATCCCAGATTTTTAGTATTCCGTCCCCTCCAGCTGCGACCCAACTTCCGTCCGGGGCCACGACGATATGTCTGAAGTAAGCTTGAAACTTAATCTGTTTTTCCGGCTTTACTTCTATGAACTTCAGATCTCGCGTTTGTTGAGCATAAGAATTGACACCATTAGCAAACAAAACGAGAAAGGCGAATGGAAACAAAAAGCGGTTCATGTTGAAATTACTCCTGGTTTGTTGTTGAACATTAGACAGGTTTTCAACGGCGACAATTCCCAATCTGTCGCATTCCAGTCACAAATGTCGCAAAAAAGCACATTGTCTTCCTCGAACCAACAGATTTGCATCTAATTACTTGATAATCTTGAACGGTTGCCATTGAAGCCAATGATGAGAATTCGTATTCACCAATGCGTCTTTACTTCCAGCGATCTCGATACTCTGTTGGCGTGCAGCCAACGTGTCGTCGAAAAACTTGATTTAAGCGTCGAGTCTCGGTGAAGCCAGTTCGTAGCGCAATCTGTTTGATGAGTAAGTTTGTATCAACTAGCAAACGGGAGGCTATCTCAATTCGAATTTTGGAAATCAGTTCTTTGACGGTGAGACCTAGTTCCGATTTGACCTTTCGTTCAATGGTCCTTCGAGAAAGGTTGGTCGAAGTTGCAATATCATTGACCCCAATCGGTCGTATGTACACTTCTTGAATGAATTCGATAATCTCAGCAACATGCTCGTCATTGACGAGGAACGATGCCGTGGAGTCACGTGGTGTAAGTCCCTTTGGTTTGACCCGCTGGTTCCTAGTTTCAACCTTGGGATTGTTTATTTTCCCGCGACAAGATCTCGTGGCAACAAGAAAGGATTTACCACGATGTCGACGCTCCGTTTTTGCGCCACATTTTGAATACCACGGTACACATCCATGTAGTTTCGAAACGGAGTCGTAATATCCAGACCAACCATCACGCGCAGTCTATCTCGTTGGTTTGGCCGAAGTTCATCCAAAATCTCTACCACCTAGCGAGTTGACTCAATGACGCAAAATGACACCACTTTGCCGCAAAACTGCCGGTGACTCGAGGCGGATGGGCGCCAACAATTGGAACAGTTGGTTTTCGAAGAAGGCAAAGTCATGGAAATTCATCGAACGATTGTTGACGAGATAGGGGTTGGCGAAAACCGATTCGACTAAAAACCAAATTCAGATTATCACTTTGAAAACTTTGGGGGAAAGACATGAGAAGTTTGGCAGTATCGATCGTTGTAGTCCTTTTTTTCGCGACAAGTGCTTTCTCGCAGGACCAGTGGCACTGGAAGTGGAGCGAAGGCAAATCGTCGGTGTTTCATTATTTCGTTAATTCCCCAAGTGCCTACAAAACGTCTCTAGTTCGCAGCGGAGCCGGGCGTTTCGGGCCGATTACAATTCAAATTTCGAAATCGGGTGAACTTCTCTTTGAACTAAAGGGTCATGAAAAAAGTGTGTTTGTGATCAAAGACGACACTCTCGTCTATGCAGACTACAGCGAGTATTCAACGGGCTGCAAATTGATTGCGATTGACTTATCCCGGAAAAAGAAACAGTGGGAAAAACGATTGAAAGGCATTGGTCGAGTTTCGCATTCCGAGTACACAAACCGTATCAACATGGAAATCCGCAAAAACGACGTCGTGGTTTATGGTAACGAATTGTCAGGGCAGTATATCGAAGTCGTCAGGATAGATGATGGAAAGGAAAAATTTCATGCCGTCGGTCAACATCAAAATCACCGATTTGTAAAGCCTGAGTCCGACACAAGTCCACGAGCTGCAAAAAGACAAAACGTGGATGCGGGATATTTTGTAGTGGAATGCACCGTAATTGATTCGAGGACGAAAGAAAAATCTGCAAACTGGACCGTCAACGTAAACCACTCATGGATAGGGAGTGGCCCTGTTCGTCATGACCATTTCTGTATGCCTTGCGACGTCAATGGGCGGTTTTATATCTGTGTGGCTCCGACTGTCAGCGATGCAGACAAATACCCGGAAAGACTGGGAATTGAATTAACAAGTCACTCGAAGAGCAAAACAACATTTCTGGTTTCCAGAGATATGTGGAAGTCTGGCGAGTGGAAGACTCCTAAACTTGTACGCTCTGGAAAAAACAAGGAGGAAAACGCTCCAAAAATCGAATTGAAGTTGCGATTGGTCTCGCCGTCAAAGACATTGGTAGGGCCATCGGATTAGTTGCCTTCAATGATGAAACAAACAAATCAATTCCACATAACGTTGATGCAGCCCACAAAATGCGCAATCGACACGACTGACTTCGATGATCCAATGGCCAAAAAGATCGATTGGGAGCCTGCGCAGGTCGGCTTCAGCGGTCGCAATCGCAGACTCGTTTCGATCAATTCGAATCGGTTGGTGTTCCGCTCACCCATCACGGGCCTTGTCCTGATCGTGGCATTTGCTGCTCTAAGCTTTGCCGCGATCTATGACTTCTTTGCAAAACTGTTGGCAGGGCAGTTCTACGCGGCACCACTGCCGTTCTTCTTTATTTTTGGGGGATTGGCTTGGTTGCTTTTCCACGCTTGGTCGATACCAATCGTTTTCGACAAGGAAAAGGGATATTTCTGGAGAGGAAGAAAAGTCCCCAGTCCTTCCACAGTACAAACGGATGCAAAACGTTATGCAGCGCTTGAGGAGATTTACGCGCTGCAACTCATCAAGCCACCTTGGCTTGGCCGCAGAAAAAGCATTATCTACGAGCTTAACCTCGTCTTGAGATCTGGCGATCGAGTGCATGTTCTCGTTCACCGTTCGAAGAAAAGATTGCGCAGCTATGCCTCCGATCTGTCTGCCTTTCTGCAAGTGCCGGTATGGGACGTGTGCAAATGATTCACCTTCACTTGCGAGTTAGACGAAGGTGAAGTTTACCAGGATTGGTTGAGAGTCTTGATTTGCTGAAAAGAAGTGTCATCTTTCAAGCCGCAACTGGCGAAAATTGATTGCAGAGCTTCGATTTCCAACTTTCGTACAGTGCGTTCGGTGTAAAACGACGCCGCAGGAAAATTGAGAACTCATCAGCCAATTCTTCGTGTATCGCACACAACACCTCGTAACCCACAGGCGGGCTATTCCATACGACTATTTAGTGAAATCCGGGGGCCGTTTCTCCACGAAGGAGGCGATACCTTCCTGGGCATCTTTGTGTTGTCCGCATGCCAGTATGGCAAACCGCTCAGACTCCAATTGACTTTCAAGTGTTGACGATGCCGAATCAGAAAAAAGTCGTTTTGACCAGCCAAATGAAGAGAGTGAGATTCGGGAAAGCCGATCAGCCCACGCACGTGTTTCATTTTCTAACTCATCGTCATCAACGACAGCGTTGACGAGTCCCAACTGCAAGGCTTTTTCTGAGTCAATGGGTTCGTCAAATGCCGCCAGTTCAAGTGAGCGCGAAAGCCCTAAAAGCCTGGGCAACATGTAAGTGCTGCCTCCATCCGGGCAAAGTCCAGCAGATGGATAACCAAACTTCAGCACTGCGGACTTTGCCATCACTCGAAAGTCGCATGCCATTGCCAGAGAAAATCCGCCGCCAGCCGCAACACCATTGAGCATTCCAACGACCGGTTTACCGATTCTTCTGATGCTCGTAATAACTCGATGAAATGGAGTTACCGTTTGGTTGATTCCGGAATGGAGACCGCCAGCATGGTTTGCAAAGAACTTCAAATCACCACCGGAGCAAAACGCCTTTCCCGCGCCAGTCAGTACGATGACCCGCACTTCGGATTGAAATACAAAGTCCGTCAAGACTGTCGCAAGACGATCGGCAACATCAGGATTAATGGCGTTGAAAGCTGCAGGTTTGTTGAGTGTAACCCACGCAGTTCCGGAGACAACACTTACCAGGACAGAGTCAGTCATTTGAGCCCTTCTTAAATAATGTTGATTCAATTCACTACGCATTGCCAAGACTGCTTCGCGTTGCGCAAAGTCAAGTTTGAACGGTGATATTGTTTCCTGTCAAATATTGATGTATAATCATCAATATTCAATTTAATGGATTCACCAACTCAGTCAAGCAGCAAAGTTTCGAAGCACTGGTAGCAGGATTTGACAAATGAAAATTGGAATTTTGGGAATTGGCGGCGTTGGAGGGTTTGTCGGAGCACGGCTCTGCGATTTCTACGAAAACGATGGCAACGTGAAAATCATTTTTATTTGCCGAGGCGAAACGAAGAATCAGATTAGTCAACAAGGGCTTGTTTTTGAATCGAATAGTCAACAAAAAATGGTGCACCCCGCGTTGGCTAGCGACGACGTCGATGAAATTGGAGTTTTGGATATTCTCTTGATTGCGACGAAATCTTACTCGCTAAGAAATGTACTCGAGACCTATTCGGAAGTGATTGGAGACGAGACGATTGTTATTCCACTTCAAAATATGGTAAACGCAAAAGAAGTTATTCGGCAAACAAATGGGGACAAAGGAATTGTGATGGAAGGGTGTATATATGTTTCCTCTCACATTGTCAGTCCGGGCCATATCCATCATGTTGGTGGACCCGGAAAAATAATTGCTGGTGGCCAGAATTTACATCGATTCATGTGGGCGGTTGAGACGCTGGCAAAGGGCGGGGTCGATATTGAATTTGTCGAAAATATTGCGCAAGCGCTATGGCAAAAATATCTATTCATTGCACCGGCGGGTGCGATAACAACGGCATATGATGTGACGCTTGGTGGATTGGCAGCTCGTCCGGAACTAATGGATAATCTGAAGAACATGATGGGAGAGATGGCAATGTTGGCCCGGGAATACAATGTTGAGTTGGATAAACATGCAATCCAGTCAGCCATGGATGTCTTGAACAAGTTTCCTGCAAATACAAAAACCTCCCTTCAAGTGGATTTTGAAAATAACAGACAAACCGAAAAAGAATATCTGGTGGATTACATTATTGACAACTGCCAGAAGTACGGTATTGATTCGAATTCCTATTCGAAGGTCAACGCAAGAATTCTGGCCAGAACAAAAAGCAAATCTTGAATCTGATAAATTGGAACCCTGAAGACATGGCAAAAAACGATTTCCCTTGTGCCTGCTCGACGTTGCGAAAAGCATCGCGAGCCGTTTCGCGTTACTATGAAGCATGCCTGGCGCCAACCAACACCACGGCAACCCAGTTTGCGATTCTTCGACTGCTTGAAAGGGAAGGGCCTCAGTTGCTGAGCCGAATGGCTGAAAAACTGGAACTCGAACGTACTTCACTCTATCGTTCGATTTCTCCACTGGAATCAGAAAAACTAGTCGTTATCAAACCGCACCAGTCCGACAGTCGGGCAAAAATTGCGTCGCTGACCAAAAAGGGGCACAACAAAATCGACAAAATCGTTCCTTATTGGAATGATGCCCAGGCTTCGTTTATCAAGGCCGTCGGTGCGAGTTGGTTAGATGTCTCTTCGTCGCTGGACGACGTTGTCTCCAGCCTGCACGAAGCGGAGCTCGTCTAAACCTGCCCACCGTGATTGACTAAGGCACTAGCTGGTAAGCGGAGATCGCTTTTGCAATTTTCTCTGGATCGGGTTTTGTGCGAATCGAAATGTAGCCCACAATAATTCCGTCTTTGTAACAAGGAAAGACGGTTGCTCTTACCCAGTACAATCTTCCGTGCTGAGATCGGTTTGCCACGTATCCTTGCCACAGCTTTCCGTCTTTGATGGTCGCCCATAGATCGGCGAATGCGGTTCGAGGCATGTCCGGATGTCGAATCACATTGTGATTTTTGCCAACCAGTTCACCTGATTCGTACTCCGCGATTTCGTAGAAACGATTATTGGCAAACGTGATTATCCCGCGCGTGTCGGTCGCTGAAATCAAGATGTCATTCTCGTTGAGAACGTATTCTGGTTCTCGAACCGCGAACCGTTTTTGACTGACGCTGTAGTCGCTGTCTTTCACCAGTGGTGCCAATCGATCGAGTGGGTCGGTCGATTCCTGTCGATTTTGCATCGCCATCAGTTCGAGCAGGTAGGTGAATGTTTTTCCGATCGTGTTGATTTCTTCGACTTCGTTTTTCACGTGGGCCGACGATTCATTGAGTTTGGCAAAGTTTTTAACAGAATGTTCGATTTTGTTCGCGAAATCTTTTGTCTCAGAAGCGATCACTGTCGCACTTTCTTGAGTGCTTTCGACCGCCGAAACGGATTCATGCATTTTGCCGACCGAACGTTCGATGCTGTCCGAAAGTGAAGTTACCGAACTGGCAACTTTGATCAGGGTTTCGTCAATTTCTGCGTTCGTCACTTTGGTGATATTGGACAGTTCTTTAACTTCGTTGGCGACAACGGCAAAACCTCGACCTGCTTCTCCCGCACGTGCCGCTTCGATGGTTGCATTGAGGGCCAACAAGTTTGTTTGCTCGGCGATTTCGTTGACTTTGGTGACCAGTTGACTGATTTCTCTGAACTGTTCCTCGAGAACAACCATTCGCTCACGGACCTGCTTCAGTTCGTTTGAGCTTTCATTTGCTTTGTTGACCACTGATTCGACGTTGCCGCTGATGTGTTCGACGTTCGACTGCACCACATCCATGCCTTCCCGCACGGACTCAAAATCACTGATACTCCGCAGAACGACATCCAACTGACGGGTGATTGAATCGTTCGAAGACTCGGCCACAAGTGAGAGTTTGTCGCCCGCTGCGCGAATCAGTTCATGGCGCAGGGCGTCTTCGTTGAAATCTTTGACGATTTCTTTCGCACGAGACTTGACACATTTAAGTTCATCACCGGGTGTTTGCAACGTGGAGATCAATTTCCTGGTCCTTTGTGGTAATCCGGCATTGCAAACGGGAGCAAAACGCAATTTGCAGGAACGCAAAATTGATCATTCGCCGCAGCGTGCCGCAATGTGGTGGGTGGTTGGCGGTTGGGTTTTGTAGGAGCTCGGTGCAGACAAACTGCTAAGCAAGGTTGTGATCGAGACGCACCGGTTTTGCTTGACGATTTTGGCGAGGATTTTTTTAATCAAATTTTGAACGTTGGACTGATACGCAGATTTTTATAAATAGAAGGGCGGTGGGCGAAAACGCACACTAATTATTGCTGTGCCATCCTGTGAAATATTTCCTGAAACAGTGCCCAGGAAAATGTTAGTGAACGCTTATTGGAACAGCCTGAAAAGGAGCCTGTGTTCGCTACAGGCACAGTATTTGCAAGTTAAACGTAAAGCAAGTTGCAAGACAGTTGAGTTGTTTCAAACGCAACAAGCTAACTCTGGACAAAAGGTCTTTGTTTGCCGTGATCGCCACCGAATCCAAACCGGAACTAAAACGTGCGATTGGGCTGCCTTTGCTGATTTTTTATGGCGTTGGCACGATTGTCGGCGGAGGATTTTATGCACTGACAGGTAAAGTCGCCGGTGAAGCCGGCATGTTGGCGCCGTTTGCTTTTTTGGTTGCTTCGCTGATCGCCCTGGTAACCGCATTTTCTTTTGCCGAAATGTCGGCGCGGTTTCCCGTCAGCGCGGGCGAAGCAAATTATGTTAAACAGGCATTCGGTCGTCTTTGGATTTCAACTCTCGTCGGCTGGTTGGTTATTTTTACCGGGATTGTATCGGCTGCTGCATTGGCGAACGCCTTTGCAGGTTTTCTTGGCGAATTGGTCGACGTACCGCGATGGATCACGATTCTGGTTTTGATCGCGACCTTGGGTTTTGTTGCCATTTGGGGAATCGGCGAGTCGGTGATGATGGCTACGATTATCACACTGATCGAAATCGCCGGTTTGCTGTTTGTTTTCGCATATGCCAGCCCATCGTTGGCAACGATTACGCAGCGGTGGACTGAATTGATCCCTGGCTGGGACATCGGTCAGTGGACAGGAATCCTGGTTGGAGCTTATCTGGCTTTTTATTCGTTTATCGGATTCGAGGATATGGTAAACGTTGCAGAAGAGGTCAAGCAACCGACTCGCAATTTGCCGCGAGCGATCTTGATATCGGTGATCATCAGCGGATCGATTTACGTCTTGGTATGCCTGGCCGTTGTTTTGAAAGTATCGCCAAACGAACTGGCTACCAGTGAGACTCCGTTTTCGCTTGTGTTGAACGCGTGGCCGTTGGGTTCAAAAATGATTGCGGTCGTTGGCTTGTTGGCTGGAGTCAACGGTGCGTTGATTCAGATTATCATGGCATCGCGCGTCGCTTATGGATTGAGCAGTTCGGGTCAGGGTCCGACGTGGCTGGCAACAGTTCAACCGAAACGGCAGACCCCAATCAACGCGACGTTAGTGGTTGCTATAACTGTCTTGGTTTTGGCGTTGTGGATTCCCATTGTGCCGCTCGCCAAAGCGACCACAACGATCTTGTTGATCGTGTTTGCTTTGGTTAATGCGTCGCTGTTGGTAATTAAACTTCAAAAGCGTCCTGCAGCCGAAAGGGCGCCTGACTACCCAATCATACTGCCGTTGCTGGGAACCCTGGCTTGTATCGGTTTTGTGGTGTCGAATGTCGTTTCGTGGTTTGTTTGATTTACCACGATGCTATTCGAATCCTTGAGCCATCTCGGCAAGATCATCGCTTTTCCCTAAGTTTTCTTCATTTGTCAACGCGACAAATTCACCGATTTTTCGTTGCCTCCTGTTCAAAAAAAAGCATGACTCGAATAAAAAAGTCGGAACTCACTTTTGTCAAATGCCAGATCCCTCCAGCACGACATGCAAAAATCCATCGATGTTCAAAATGCCCGTGAGAACAACCTCAAAAATGTTAGTGTTAAATTACCGCGTGACAAACTGATTGTGGTCACCGGTGTTAGCGGCAGTGGAAAATCGTCGTTGGCTTTTGATACGGTTTATGCCGAAGGACAGCGTCGTTTGTTGGCTTCGATGTCGTCTTATGCCAAACGATTTGTCGGACAACTCAAAAAACCGGACGTCGATTTTGTGAACGGGTTGTCTCCCGTCGTTTCCATCGATCAAAAAACGATTGGGTCCAATCCGCGTTCGACGGTCGGTACGATGACGGACATCTCGGATTATTTGCGGATGTTGTTCGCCACGATCGGAACACCGCATTGCCCGTATTGTGAAAATAAAATTCCGGTCAAGACGCCGCATCAAATGATGGAGCATTTACTGGCACTGCCCGAGGGAACGGAGGTCGAAGTCCGCGCTCCGGTGTTCAAAATTTATGGTGAAGATTACGAATACACGCTCGAACAGATCCGCATTAACGGATATCGCCGCGCTAAAATTAATGGAAAACTAACGGATCTCGGCGGCGAGGTTGAGTTGGACGAAGATCGCGAATATCGGATCGAAGCGTTGATCGACCAGTTCGTGGTCGAAAAAGGGATCGACAAACAAGTGGTCACTTCGCTCGAGCACGGTTTGAAACTTGGCGATGGTTTGTTGGCATTTGAAGTGACCAGCAAACTGACAAAGGCAAAAAAAGACAAGTTTTACAAAGGGTTTGGCTGCAATGCCGATCACGTGGTCGCCGGCACGATGCACCATCGAAATTTTACATTCAACGATCCCAGTGGCGCATGTCCCACATGCACGGGATTGGGAACAGGAATGCGAGTCCATCCCCAGTTGCTGGTTCCCGATCCAACTCGTTCACTCAACGACGGTGCGTTCGTCAAAGAAGCGATGCAGTGTAAAAAAGACACTTGGGGCGGACGCATGTTATACAGTTTGTCGCAAGCTTTCAAATTCAGCCTCGACACACCATACGAAAAACTGTCCAAGAAAACGATTGATTTGCTGTTGTACGGCTCCAAAGGTAAAAAGTTTGTCATCAAAATTCCGCCCGGCGCCAAACAACAACACAAAAGCGCCGGCAAGGAAATCAGTTTTCGCGGCGTCATCACCCAGATCGAACACACTTACCGCTGGTACAAAAAACGCGGGCAAAGCAGCGATGGCATCGATTCGTATTTGAAAAAAATTATGGTCCAGCATCCGTGTCCCGAGTGCAACGGGGCGCGTCTGAAACGTTCGCGGCGATTGGTCACCGTCCATAAGACAAATCTCTACCAGGTCGGTGAAATGCACCTGGTCGAGTTGATGAAATTTCTCAAGTCGATCAAGCCGACTACCAAACAGAAAGGCGTCGTTGACATCATTTTGCGCGAAGTAACAACGCGATTGGATTTACTCATTTCGATCGGGTTGGACTATTTGAATCTCAATCGACAAGGTTCAACGTTGTCTGGCGGCGAAGCGCAGCGGATTCGGCTTTCATCGCAAATCGGTTCGGGTCTCATGGGAATGTTATATGTCCTGGACGAACCTAGCATCGGTTTGCACCCCAAAGACAATGTCAAAATGATCGAAACGCTACGGCGGCTCCGCGATATTGGCAATACGGTGATTGTCGTCGAGCATGACGAAGACACGATCCGGGCGGCCGATCACATTGTCGAAATCGGTCCAGGACCGGGAATCCACGGCGGCGAGATTGTCATGGATGGGCCGATCAAAAAGATTTTGTCGTGCTCAGCATCACCGACAGGACGTTACCTCGGTGGCCGGGAATCGATTGCCGTTCCCGATGAGCGACGACCGCCCAATGAACGACAGATCTTGATCCGAGGCGCTCGAGAAAACAACCTCAGGAATTTGGATATTGCGATTCCATTGGGCCAATTTGTCTGCGTCACCGGAGCCAGTGGGTCGGGAAAAAGTTCGCTGGTCCACGAGATTCTTTACAAAAAACTTTACAACTTGTTGCACGACAGTCGTGTGTTGTCCGGAGAACACGATGAATTGGTCGGACACGAATTGATAGATGACGTGATTAACATCGACCAGTCGCCGATTGGCCGATCGCCGCGCTCCAATCCGGCAACTTACATTGGTTTTTACGACAACATACGAAAGCTGTTTGCTGAAACCGAGGAAGCGAAAAAACGCAAATTCACGACTTCACGTTTCAGTTTTAATGTCAAAGGAGGACGGTGCGAGGAATGTAGCGGCGAAGGGACGATTGTCACCAAGCTTTCGTTCATGCCGGACGTCGAAGTGACGTGTCCGACTTGCAAAGGCGATCGCTACAACCAGGAAACTCTGGAAGTGACCTACCGGGACAAAAATATTTCAGAAGTTTTGAATATGTCGATCGAAGAAGGCGTCGACTTTTTCGCCGATCAGGCGACGATATTGCGGAAATTGAACGTGATGTTTGAATTGGGGTTAGGTTACCTGACCATCGGCCATCCCTCGACGATCCTTTCCGGCGGTGAAGCCCAACGCGTCAAGCTCGCTTCGGAATTAGGCAAATTAAAACGTGGCAAGCACAATCTGTATATTCTCGACGAACCGACAACCGGATTGCATTTTGCCGACATCGATCGATTGCTGTTGAGTTTGGCCAGGCTGGTAGAAAACGGCCATACTGTTTTGGTGATTGAACACAATCTCGACGTGATTAAAACAGCGGATTACATCATCGACCTGGGGCCCGAAGGCGGCCACAAGGGCGGCAAGGTGATGGCTCGTGGAACGCCCGAACAAGTTGCCAAATCAAAAACCAGCCACACCGGAAAATTTTTGCAACCGTATTTGTAAGTTGTTGATGTGTTAGAACGTTGGAGGCGGAGTTGGGAGGGCGAGGCTCCTGCCGAGCCGCTGGTTTTGAATTCATCATGCAGGTGGGATTGGAATGTGCAGGTGGAATTGGAATGCACTGGTTGGATTGCCGCTGACGCACTAGGCTCGGCGGGAGCCTCGCCCTCCCGAATTCGCCGTCCCGAATTTCAACGCCCTAAAACACCACGCGAGCGGCGACAGCAAGGCTTGATCCTCTCGCAACAATCAAATGACTTTACTGCCGCCGCGTTATAGCACGGTTCGTTTGGGTCATGGTGAAATTCATGAAGCTGTCAATTGTCCTGAACGACACTGAAAATTTTGCATCTGGGATATGCCAATCTCAAACGTCCAATGTCGCTGCCCGGCACGTTGGTATTGCCCAAGTAGAGCTCGGATGGGTTCTCCAGATTTTGCAAAGCTGAAACATCGTCGACGGGTGTGTTTTCAATATTGACTTGAAACAATTTCGTCAAATCTTGCAGCGGCTGGAGATCCGATACTTGAGTTCCTTCTAAATCCAATTGACCGAGCTCATGAAGGTTGGCCAATGGCGAGACGTCGGTGATTTCTGTATTTTCCAACCAGAGACATTGCAGATTGGTCAAATTGGCCAGCGGCGACAAATCACTGACCTTGGTATCGCTCAACCAAAGTGCTTCCAATTGGTGGAGATCTGACAAATGGGACAGATCGCTGACGTTCGTTCGATAGAGAAACAACGTTTTTAGATTGGTCAACGAACTCAGCGGTTGAAGATCGGAAACTGGCATGTCAGCGACACGCAAATAATTCACTTGGCGGAGGCCAGTCAGCGGTTTTAGATCGGTGATTTTTTTGGAATCGGATCGAATGAATTCGACGCGGACAACTGTTGCAAAGTAATGGATGCTCCAATCGGGGTTCAGCCAATCGGGAATGTTTAACTCGCGATCTGAATCCCAACTGCCGTTTTCATCAATTTCGAAATCGTAAACGACAAATCCACCATTTTCTTGGACCCAACTGACACTGCGCCGTTGCCGTTCCGCGCGGTAAACCAGCCAGGCGACTGATGCCAAAAACAAAATCGTCAGTGACAACACGGCCAAGATGGCAATCTGGAAATATCGTCGTTTTCGCGTTTTGGAAAGGTTGGCTTGGAGCATTTTTAGGGCCCGAAATAACAGCTACCTGAATGGTACCTGTTGAGTGTTCGGTTTTCCAAATGGAACCAATAAATATAAAAATCGACGATGAATTATTGAATGCAACACTACATCTTGTGATGTAACCAACGATTGCAGTGTGTTAGATAACAGTTCGCGCTGGCTAACACGTGAAAACTGGAGCGTACCGACAAATCTTTCGCGCGTGGAAGCAAATTGCAAGGATGTTGCTGTCGGCTATTTCTTGGGTGCCAGATATTCCAAACGGCGTTTGAAAAACCAGTCGTTGCGAATCGCGGGAGCAAATTTTTGAGGATCGAGTGCGAATTGAAACCCGTACCCGTCTTTTAACAAGACGATTGAGTTTGAAATCAATGTCGCCTCGATGCCGGATTTTGCTTCGTAAATCGCTTGCTGCAAAACAGGGGCGGGATCCACCTGACCGGCGATTGCCAGAAATTCAGCCGCGCGAGTTCTGACAAGTGCGTCTTGATCTTTGGCACCAATTGTTTTGGCCAGTTCAAAAAACTCTTTGGCGGCTTTCCCATGACTACTGCACGCGATCAAACCCCAATAGCGACACCAGCGATTTTCAGATTTCAAGGCGGCTTCGATTTTTTGTTTTGCGTCGTCAAATTTCAGCAAGCTCAAATCGGCGATGTCGACCAGTTGGGCGATTTGTTTTTGGTGCTTGATTCCAAAACGCGTTGGCTGATCAAACCCTGATTCGTACAGAAAACTTTCTGGAAAGAAACTTAGATCAGCAGTTGTTTTGACATGTTGGGCAAGTTTTTTCCGCAGCGAGACCAATGTCTTCTGCATCGACGGATCATTGGCAAGATTTTTCGTTTCGTAAGGATCGGTTGCCAAATCAAACAATTGTTCTGCAGCGCGTGGGCGAAAAAATTGGCTTTGTGTTGGGTTCAGTTTTCCAGATTTGTAGTGTTCACGCCATTGTTGGTAAGCCAACATGCGATATCGATAGTTGTTTTGCAAACCGTCGAAATTAAAAGGCTGATAATTTCGAATGTATTTGTATTGCCCCTGTCGTACCGTGCGAACGAAATCGTATTTTTCGTCAAACCGATCGGCGTATCCAAATGCTGTGTCGCGCTCGTTCACTCCATCGGTTTTGACTTTCGGGCCCAGAAACGGTTTACCATCAACCTGTTTCGGTACTTCGATTCCGGCTAGGCTCAACAACGTTGGGCCGAAATCGACAAAACTGACGAAACCTTTGACGCGTGTTCCCGGTTTTGCGTCGACCAAATGTTTGAATTTTTTTGGCACATGGACGACCAGCGGAATATGTAACCCGGTTTCATAAGCGTACCCTTTGCCGCGCGGCAGGACACCGCCGTGGTCGCTAAAGTAAAAAACAAATGTTGAATCCATCAAACCATCCGCTTGAAGTTGTTTGAGGACTTGGCCAACCTGCTGGTCCATCAAACGAATGCGGTCGTGATAACGCGCGTAGGTGTATTGGAAAATCTTGGTAGATGGATGGATCGGTGCGACAAACACTTGGGTTGGATCGGTTGTGGTTCGCTGATTTTGCATCGTGTTTTTGTTGAAGTGCAGCGAACTTTCGTGCGTCGATTTAAAAGATTGCTTATGAAAAAACGGCTGACCCGTTTTTCGGTTTCGCCAACTCGCTTTGCGCGAAGATTCATTCCAGACATTTTTGCCGACTTTAACGTTGTAATCAGTTTTGGCTTTATTGGTCGTGTAATACCCGGCGCGTTTGAGGTATTCGGGAAACGCTTTGAGTCCCACAGGCAACGGCACCATTTTTGAGCGTCGATGATACTGAGTTCCGATTCTGGGAGCGTAACAACTGGTGATCAATGTTGTTCTAGCGACGCTGCAAACCGGGCTATTGGAAAACGCATGCGTAAACACTAAACCGTTTTCCGACAGTTTTTTAATGTTGGGTGTCTCGGCACCGGTTTTGTCAAACAGTTGCAAAAAATGTTTGGAATTGTCTTCTGAAATCAACCAAACAAAATTGGGGCGTTCCTGGGCAGGCAAATTTCCGGTGATGGTGACGAGTAAAAACAGCAGGCAAAGTGGTTTCTTCATAGCGATGCAACTCAAGTAATTAAATATGTCATGCCATCAAATCGAAGCTCAAATGAGGCGCGTCACGCAAGTTCCGTCGGTTCGTGATTTTGACAGGATTTACGAGACTAACAAGATACATCCTGTAAATCCTGATCATCCTGTCAAAAAAACAGACCTGATCTATCCGCATTGAAATTCACACGGTTTTCCAACGCCAGAATTCTTGCATGTCGCAAAACACGACGATGCCATTCAGCAAGTTTTTCGCACATTAATTTATCTCGTTTTTTTTCGATTGCCGACCAATTCGCTAACAAAGCTGCGTTTTTTCACCGGTATCATCAGCTCAATGAACTCAAAAAAATATCTCTAATAATCTTCTGCCGAGATCGTTAAACACACGAACAAGGACTGACAAAGGAACTGAATGAACGTCGATCCGCAGCACCATGGCAACTGCTGGATAACCTCGGCGCTGGATGCGTACGAAAGTCGTCTGCTGCGCTATGTGATGGGAATGGTGGGTGATATCAACATTGCTCGCGAAATTACTCAGGAAACTTTTTTGCGTCTTTGTTCGCAGCGGCAGCCAGAAAAACAGGCGGAAATCCAATCGCGATTGGCCAGTTGGTTGTTTCGGGTCAGCCGCAATGCTGCTATCGACTATTTGCGAAAGGAGAGGCGGATGCAAACCACTGATGTCAATTCGATCGACCAATTGGTCGGTCAAGACAACTCAGGCGATGCGCTGTCCGACGGCGATCCATTGGTTGCTTCGGAGCAAGCTAACTCACTCGGCCAGCAAATCAAAAAACTACCGGCGAGCCAACAGGAAGTGATTCGGTTGCGGTTTGAAAATCAGATGTCTTACAAACAAATCGCTGAAATCACCGGGCACACGACATCTAACGTCGGTTTCATGCTACACACGGCCATCAAAAAATTGCGCGGCGTGCTTGCGCCGGAAATGACCCAACCGAAAACTTGATTTAAAACAGCCTCCAATCGAATTATATATTTGTCACGATCATGAATAAAAAACTTCCACTTATCAACGATCCACGCCTGACGGCTTATGTCCTGGGCGAATTGAATGAAACCGAATCGGCAGAAATTCAACAGGCGATCGAACAATCAGCAGAACTCCAAGCGGAAATCAAGCAAATTCGCGCGGTATGTCAATTACTGGACAACGAGTTTGCCACGGTCGACAACGAACATCAATTGACGTCCGAGCAACGTGAACAAATCGCGGGTGCGATTGCAAATACGGAAATGGACGACGAAAAAGTTTCTGTGGCGGCCAAACAACAGTCCAAACAAACGGCATCGACGAACCGGCATTTTGCGTCGCGTTTTCGCTGGGCGATTGCCGTCTGCGTGATGCTGTTGATCGGGATACCTGCCGCACTTGTTTTATTTGGCAACGCCGGACCATTTTTTCAGGTAGCCCATAACGCGGATATGAAAAAAGAAAATGATTCGAGTTGGGCGCTAGAATCGCCAGTGAAGTCGAAATCAAAATCAGAACCAGAAGTGTTTGACGAGGTGTTTGACGATTCGAGTTCCATAGGGGACGGGAAACGTGCCGCGTCTGGATATTTTTCAGAGCGCGAATCTTCGGTGATGCCCAATCCCGCCAAACCTTCATTGTTGGAAATCCAGTTGAACACAAGTCCCCAGGTGAGGCTTAATAAGTTCGACGAGGGTGGAGGTGGATTTCGTGGATTTGGTGGAGGTGGATTTGGTGGAGGTAAATTTAATGAATTTGGCGGCGATTTTTCCAAATCACCCAGTAGCGGTGATTTCGCAATCGAGCTTAAACCGTCCGCAATTTCAGGCAGAACTGGCGAACCCGCTACCGGCAATGACGGTAAAAAAACATTGGTATTTCCCGATTCGGAAGAATGGCAGCGATATAAATCGTTGCGGGCCAAATACTCAAACATTCGTCTGCTGGACAACGCCAACGACGAAGCGTGGATCGCAAAAGGGTTGGCCGAAAAGGTTTTGGTCAAAGACTTGGTATGGTTGGACAAAAGCCAACGGGATTGGTTTGAAAAATCGGGTGGCAACAAAGGACTTGACGGGCAAGCACTGGGACAGGCGCTAGAAAAGGCGCGAAAAAAACAACGCGTCGAAATCTTGGCGCAATTGCGAGAAATCAATAAAGAGCGGCAGGCGGTAGTCGACAAACTAGGTGCAGGCCGCCACAAATCGGTCGAGGATTTGGATTTGCGGATTAAATTTCTCAACCATTTTCTCACCAAAACGATTGATGCCAAACCGAAATCTTGGAAGCGTGTAAAAGCGGTTCCCAATACGTCGCGTTTGATGATCGGCGACAAAGAGGAATTGGGGATCACCGGAATGCAAGTCAACGTCCAAATCGATGGCTTTCGTGCTCGCGTAGTGATCGATTACTTTTTCTACAATGATCGCGATCAACAACTCGAAGGTTCGTTTAAATTGCGATTACCCAACGACGCGTCGCCTTACTATTTTGCTTTCGGACAAAGTCGTTTTGACTTTACGCCCGACGCCCGCGACCTCGATACCCGGATGGAACGTGAATTTGTGCGGCCAGCTGACGGAACGCGATTTGTCAGCTTGGAGCCGGGCAGTATTCGAGATTTGCGAAAAGGGGCCTGGGACGATGTCAAAGAAGCGCGGATGGTTCCCAAGCAAAAAGCCGCGTTCGCTTATCAACAAACAACAAAACGTCGCATCGACCCGGCCTTGGTGGAATGGGCCGGTGCCGGAGTTTTCAATGCCAAAGTTTTCCCGTTGGCGCCCAAGAAACTGCATCGTGTTGTTGTTGGGTACGATGTCAATTTGACACAAGTGGATGATCGTTGGGTCTATCAATTGGCTTTGCCCGAACAGGCCGGCGATTGTCAAATCGATGTGCGTGTGGCCTCGACGGATCAGGTCGAAGTGTCTCCTGCGGTGGAACTCGATAAATTTGACGAAACGGCTAATTTCCATCTCGATAACCCCACTCAGAAAGCTTACTCTGTCAGCATTCCGGCAGAACGAGGAATCGTGTTGACGCGAACCGTGGATGATGATTTGTCAGTGTTTGCGACGCGCGTCCAATTGCCGCTGAAATCGAAATCACAGACGTCATCGAAACATGCTGTTTTCCTGGTCGATACGTCGCTCAGTTCACGCCCCGAGAAATTCAATCTTTGGTTAAAGATGTTGACTCGGTTGTTGAAAGACAATCGCGATTCATTGAAACGTTTCAACGTCGTGTTCTTCAATGTGGAATCGTATTGGTGGAAACCCAGTTTTGTAGATAACACCGAGAAAAACGTCGACCTGCTGATGAACCACTGTAACACTTTGGTTCTCGAAGGGGCGACGGATTTGTACTCGGCCATTCGTTTGGCGACAACGACGTCTTGGTCCGCTGCCGATGCGGACGCTCGTCCCGATTTGTTTTTGCTCAGCGACGGTGCGGCGACTTGGGGAGAAACCAATTTGCAACTGATCGCTCGCTTGCTCGACCGCAAATCGGTCGGCAGTATGTTTGCCTACCAGGCAGGAATGTCTGGTACGTCCATTCGCGCGTTGCAGTTTTTGACGGCAAAAACCGGCGGCGCCGTTTTTTCGGTGATCGGCGAAGATGAAACCAAAAAAGCGGCCCGAGCACATCGCAATCAACCTTGGCGATTGGTTGACATTTCAGCAACCGGTGCCAGTGATGTGATGACGGCTGGGCGAGTTCAATGGGTGTACCCCGGACAGTCCATGATGGTCGTGGGGCGTGGTGCTCCGAAAGGCGAACTTGTTTTCAAATTGGAAAACAATGATCGAGAACAAACGCTCAAAATTCCGGTTGCCAAGAAACACGAAACGGAATTGGCTGTTCGCGCTTACGGCCAGGTTTCAGTAGGTCAACTGGAAAATCTCGGCGATGTCGTTAATGATTTTTCGACGGCTTACGCTCGCCATTTCCGAGTGACCGGTCAAACTTGCTCGCTGCTGATGCTTGATAGTGAAGCGGATTACAAACGTTTTAATATCAAACCAGAGAATGATCAATTTGTGGTCACGTCGAAACCGTGTAGCAAAGTCATCGATAACGAGCTGTCTAAAAATGCAGCGGCGATGGCCGATCCCAAAGCGATGTTGAAAATGTGGCTGGAACAATTGGAATCCGCGCCACAAATCAATTTCAAAATTCCGACGGCGTTGCGGCTGGCCATTGAAAAAGTCCAAGTGCCTGTCGTTTCCGGAAAATTGAATTGCCAGTGGCGCAGCAGCGATCAATACTCGGCCGAGTTTTTGAAAATGCTCGAAGGCCAAAAATTGACATACGACAAACTGGTTGCCGAAGCCAAAAAACGTCGCGCCGAAGCGTCGGAGGACGATGCGATCAAAGTGTTGTCAAATCTGATCGAGCAAAACCCTGGTAATTTACAGCTGATTCGAGACGTTGCCATGATGGCCATGGAATTCGATCGGCCGGAACAAGCGTATCCGTTGTTGAAAACAGTCGCGTTCGCCAGACCGTTTAATGCCGTAGTTTATACGGCTTTGGCCAGATGTTTGACCGAAATGGGCAATGTCGATTTGGCGATGGTGTTTTTCGAAATTGCCGTCACGGGAACATTTGACAAAGCCAGTTTCCGCCAAATCGCGACAACCCAATACATCGGACTGCTCAAGCAGATTGAGCGTGGCGAACATCAAACGCAATTGAAAGGGTATGCGACGAGCCGATTGAAATCACTTGTCAACAACGCCACCAACAAAAACAACATGATCGTCGACAAAGCGGATATTTTGATCACGATGATGTGGAATACCGATCGTTCGGACGTGGATTTGCATGTCATTGATTCTGCGGGTGAAGAATGTTACTACCAGCACAATCGGACCAAGATGGGCGGACGAATCACCAGCGATGTCACCGACGGTTACGGCCCGGAAATGTTTTGGCTGCCTCGCGCAAAACCGGGCCGTTACCAGGTGAAAATTAATTACTTCGGCAGCGACAATCTGCGAACGAATATGCGGAGCAAGGTACACGTCACGGTTTATCGAAATTTCGGAACGACCGAGCAGACCATGACCCGCAAAACAATTTCGTTGGGACGCGCCAAAGAAAAACGAACGGTAATGGAATTTCGTGTGAAATAACCCACCTCGTTTCTCGGGCAAGGTACAAACGGCTGGTTTCAACCAGCCGTTTTTTTTCGGGAGGGCGAGGCTCCTGCCGAGCCGATTGTGTTGGGAAAGCGAGGTCAGCAACCCGTGAGCGGCAAGGCGTTAGCCGCCGGTACGAACTGCTAACGAACCGGCGGCTAGCGCCTTGCCGCTCACGCTTCGTGCTCGTATCGGTCGCAAATGATTATCTCTTCGATTCTACGCACATCAACAATCGCCGCGAAGTAACCTCTGATTCGTCTGCCGCCTCACAACATCCGGATCACTCACAAAATTAACACTCAACTCGTGTTGGATATAGCACATCGGTAAACGATGATGAAGCGCACCATGTCTGATAAATTCCACATACCAACAGTACGGTTCTAAATCTTCGTCCAGCGACTCTTGGCGAGCAATGTAGGCCAATGCCCGTGTCCGATGTTGATCGCTGATGAAGACATCGACGGCCACCTCGTCATAGCCGATTCCCAAAGACTCGTAGTTGTCGAGGGCCGATTTATCCTGCTTGCTCATTTGGTAAACGACGCCCCAGACTCGATCTCGGATGTCACCGGTAAACGACGCGTCGGCCTTCGACGAGCCATCAACACTTCGCTTACGAAACATGATTCGCCGCGAATGTACATATCCAATATTCAAAACAGTCGCGCTGGGCGCTCTGTCCCTCATTCGATGAATATGCAAATTCGAACCGTAAGCAAAAACTAGAATTTTTTGATCCATTAATTGTTTTGCCCAGTCAATCTTCAAAAATGGCGATTCTGATGGCAAGAATTCTTTGATTAAGTGATAACCGAGACAGCAGAATAGTTCACAACAATCAAATTTGAAATAGAGATTGAATGAACCTAATTGTCGCAAGTGATGTTGGATACATTGGAGGATGCGCGAATTCACGTTAGATTCGGTTATGATATCAGGTATGGTTTCGCAAACATAGAAATGGAATTCGTTCCGTCGCAGGAGCGATGCGAAACATTTGCAACGGAATATCCAATCATCAATGAATGCCAACCCTCAAAGGCATACGAATGGTTCGACGAATTATCTTTTTTACAGTGATTGTCGTAGCGTTAATTGCGCTGATCGTTTACAGCCAAATACAACCGCAATCCAATTATGTATCTGGATTGATCGAATCAGAAGAAATTCGACTTGGGTCGCGGATTGGTGGTCGGGTAAAGCGGGTATTGGTGGCTGAAGGCGATCGCGTAACCAAGTCGATGCCGTTGGTTGAGTTTGAACCTTATGATTTAAATGAACGTGAACAGCAAGCTGTGTCGGTTTTGGCGGAACGGGAAGCCGTTTTGAAAAAGATGAAAACGGGCATGCGCGACGAGGAAATTGCTCAAGCCAAATCTCGCTACGATCGAGCTCGCGAGCAATTGAGTTTGACCCAAGAAGGCGCTCGACCCGAAGAAATCACTGCGGCAGAAAACCGACTGACCGTTGCAAAATCAGAACTCAAGCTTGCTAAACGAGAGTACGATCGTATTTCCTCATTACATCAGCAGAATGCGATATCCAAATCCGAATTTGACTCGGCCGACCAGAAATGGAAATCTGCCGTGGCCTTGGTCGATGTGCGGAAAAGTGAATTGAAAATTCTGAAAGATGGGGCCCGGAAACAGGAAATTGAAATTGCCAAAGCGAATGTCGAAGACTTGCGGCTGGCCTGGGAACTCGCAAAAAAAGGATTCCGGACCGAAGACATCGAACAAGCACAAGCCGCACGTGACTCGGCGGCCGCATCGCTGGAAGCCATCCGTTCTCAGAAGCGAGAATTGGTTCTGTACGCTCCGGCAGACGGGATCATCGACTCGCTTGACCTGCAGCCGGGCGATTTGGTTGGCCCCAACGCTCCGGTCATGACGATGCTTTCGACCAAAAACTTGAAAGTCCGGGCCTATGTTCCGCAGCGGTTTTTGCAATTGAAAGTTGGCCAAGAACTGCGAATCACAGTCGACAGTTTCCCTGGTGAAGATTTCCAAGGCGAAGTCACATTCATTTCAAACCAAGCGGAGTTTACTCCCAGCAATGTGCAAACTCCCGATGATCGAGCCAAACAAGTTTACCGAATTCGTGTCACGCTCAACGGAGATACAGACAAATTGCGTCCAGGAATGACCACCAACGTCTGGCTTGATCCAAAATGAATGACCATGTGATCGAAGTCGAAAATTTGTCGCGCAGCTTTGGGAAACTCGTTGCGGTTGACGACGTTTCGTTTACAGTCGATCGAGGTGCGATCTTTGGGTTGCTGGGGCCAAATGGAAGCGGCAAGTCAACTATTATTCGAATGTTGTTGGGAATCTTGCCTCCATCCAGTGGAGAGGCGCGCGTTCTCGATCTGGACGCTGTCAAACAAGCCGAGTTGATTAAACCACGAATCGGCTACATGTCACAGCAGTTCAGTTTGTACACGGATCTTTCCGTCCGCGAGAATCTGGAGTTCTACGGGCGGATTTATGGATTGAGCCATCAACGCCTGGCCGAGCGGAAATCTGCGGTGACCGAGCTGACGGGAATCGAAGATCGCATGAACCAACTGGCCGGAACGCTTTCTGGAGGCTGGAAACAGCGGTTGGCTTTGGCCTGTTCGTTGATTCACCAGCCCGATGTCATTTTTCTGGATGAGCCAACGGCAGGAATTGATCCCGTTGCCCGTCGAGAATTGTGGGACTTGCTGTTCGAACTCTCTGGTCAAGGCGTCACGTTGCTCGTAACAACTCATTACATGGACGAAGCTGAACGGTGTACCGACGTCGGCTACTTGTACATGTCCAAACTGTTGGTGCTTGGCAAACCGGACGCGTTAAAACGGTTGCCGCAAGTCACACCCGAGGGGACCATTCGTTACGATGTGAAAGTTCCGTCTCCGACATCGCAACTGACACGATTGCGGGCAATTGACGGCGTTCACGACGCGACATTGTTTGGCGAACGGATTCATTTGTTGGTTGACGAATCAATTCAGCAGAAACAGCTGCCAAGCCGACTTGGGTTCGAAGCGACTGACTTCGACATTCAAAGCTCGGAGCCGTCGCTGGAAGATGTATTCGTGACACTTACCAATCTGGCCGAGAAAGAAGGTCCTCAGGCGATCATCGCTGAAGCTGAATCGGACAAACTCGATGAGCAGGTCGACGACCAGTCGAACGTGCCGCGAATGCTCGACGCCGAAGATGATGTTGAGTTAGACAGGATACGTGGAGGCGGCTTGCATGGGCTGTGGGCCATGCTCGTTAAAGAGTTTTTTCACGTTCGCCGTCAACCGACGACATTGTTTTTCATGTTTCTCGTCCCGGTGATGCAGACCATTATCTTCGGCTACGCGATCAATACGCAAATCGAGAATATTCCAACGGTTGTATTGAATCTGGACGGCCGTCTGCAGTCGCAGTTGCTAGTCGAGTCGTTCGAAAATACCAGGCGATTCAAATTGATCGAAAACGTTTATGATCAGGCTGCATTCGACCGCGCGATGCGATCCGGTCGCGCGCAGGTTGGCATCATCGTGCCACCCAACTATGGCGAGCGGTTGTTGCTCGGTGAACAAGCGCACATTCAGGTGTTGATCGACGGCAGTGACTCACAAGTTGCTTCGACCGCACAAAGTACTGCACAACTATTGGGGCAAAGCCGATCCATCCAGTTGGCCAAGGCCAAAGGTGAATCATTACAACTCGCTCCGGCTCGCGACTCGGAAGGTAAGTCTGTTTTGCCAATCGAAGTTCGTACACGATTGCTTTACAATCCCGACCTCGATAGCTCACACTTTTTCGTGCCGGGCTTGATTGGTGTGATTCTGCAACTGGTGACCCTGTTCCTGACCTCTTTCGCCGTCGTTCGCGAACGAGAACTGGGAACACTTGAACAGTTGTTTGTAACACCGGTCGGGCGAACAGGTTTGATGCTTGGCAAACTCATCCCCTATGCTGCCGTTGGTGCGGTCGAAGTGTTGATTATGCTGGTCGTCATGCTCTACATTTTTGGCGTGCCCATCAACGGCAGCATCATGTTGTTATTCTGGTTGTCGATGTTGTTCACGGTCTGTTCGTTAGGGCTTGGCTTGTTCATTTCAACGATCGCCAAAACGCAATTGGAAGCGTTTCAAATGGCATTTATCATCATGCTTCCTTCGATTCTCCTTTCCGGATTCGTCTTCCCCCGCGCCGAAATGCCGCTGCCGATTTACTGGGCATCGTTCACCATACCCGCGACCTATTTCATCGAAATTCTCCGCGGCATCATCCTTCGCGGCGCCGGGCTTACGGACTTAACCTCATCCGTCGTCGGCCTAACCATCTGCTGCGTCGTCGTCATCGTCGCCAGCGTCCTGCGATTCAGAAAACAGCTCGGTTGATTGATTGTTTGTTTGACGACGTTGCAACACCACGTTTCAAAACGTGCTCAGTCGAAGAGAAAAAATCAGACAGGATGAACAGAATCAAAAAAACAGCACCATCCTGTCCATCATGTTAATCCTGTTGGAAAAACCTAGCTCGGCAAAGTTGCTGCTTGGGTTGAAAGCGCTAATTCGATGGCTCGTAGCAATTGGGTTTCGGAGAAAGGTTTTTCGAGAATGGGGGTGTCGCCGCTGGAGACTGAGTTGGAATAGAATCCGCTCATTAAAATGACTTCGAGTTTTGGGTGATTTTCCAAGATCCAGTCGCGAAATTCGAAACCGTCCATGTCGCCAGGCATCCGGATGTCTGAGATTACCAGGTCGTACGTGGCGCCTTCGTTTAATGTTTCGATCGCCGATTTTGCGTTGGTTTGCAATTCGCATTCAAAACCGAGCGATTGTATTTTTTGAGAAATCGTTTCGCCGACGGCTGCGTTGTCTTCGACGACCAACACAGAACACAAAGCGCGTTCCTGGAGTTCTTTCAATGTTTCGGGTGTCGATGGAGGGGTTTGAGTGGTCAATGGAAAAATCATCGAGACGCAAACACCGCCCGAAGGCTGATCTTCGATTTTCATCGAACCACCCGACTGTTTGACAAACCCCGATACGGAACTGAGACCCAATCCAGTGCCGGTCGATGTAGCCTTGGTGGTGAAAAAAGGTTCGAGGGCATTTTGTTTGACTTCCTGTGTCATGCCGATTCCAGGATCTTCGACACTCATTTGAATGTATTGCCCGGGCGGCAATTCGGACCAGCGGCGGTCGGGAGATTCGTCGACCGTTACCGTGCTGGCGGCGATTCGAATTTCACCACCCTCGGGTGTGGCGTCGACGGCGTTACTAAGCAAATTGATCAGTGACGTAGTCAATTGGGCCGGGTCCAACAACACGCAGGAATCCCAGGTGGCGTCATCGATTTTCAATTGACACCGTTGGTGAACCGCAGCATGCAGGAGGCTGGAGGTTTGTTCAAAATAGTTGGAGACATTGAGAACTTGTGGCGCAAGTTTTTGCTGGCCGGCATACGACAACAGTTGTTTGACAATTTTTGATCCGGTTTCGATACTTTTCGACGAGATGCCCAACATCTCTTTTTCGAAACCACTCAAATTCGCTTCATCTTGCAACAACTCGTTGGTACTCAAAATAACTTGCAGCAAGTTGTTAAAATCGTGGGCAACACAGCCGGTCAGTTTTCCAATCGCTTCATCACGTCGCTTGCGCTCCAGCGATTTTTCGAGTTCCGCCTGCTCCTCGGCTTTGCGAATCAGCTCAGCACTTTTGGACTCGACCAGTTCATTCAACTTGGTGTTGCGGATTTGTTCGCTTTCTTTCAGCCGTCGTTCGTGCCGATTGCGTTGAACAAGCAGGCAAATTCCCAAAACGCTGATCGTAAAGATGCAGAAACTGAGCAGCATCAGGTACCGAAAATTGGCAGTCGACTGGTTTTGAGCCATCTTTTGTTTTCGTTGCTCTGAGAGATGCTTGCGAGACGTCATTGCCAACGTCTGTTGCGCATCGATTTTCCGGGCTTCTTCGATATTTTGTTTTGAATTGTCGACCAGCGATTTGTACCAATCCGATTTGGCGTCATGTTGTTCTTTGATATCTTTGGACAGTTTTGAATAGTTGTAGGCGCTGGAAAATTGCTTGGTTCTGGCAAACATCTTGGCAAGTTTCACGTGGGCCTTGTGCCGGAAAGGCTCGTCTTTGATATGGTCCAGAAGATCGACGATGCCCTGGAGCCCGGCATTGTGTTGGCCGAGCTGAATCAAAATCTGGTAGCGGACGAGTTCCGCTTTTTGGACTTGGATGGATGTTATTGGTAGGCGGGTATCCTGTAGCGGCGGTACTTCAGCGATACGATTGTAATAGGCGATTGCCGTGTCACAGAACTGCAAAGCCTGTTTGAGATTCCCGTCCGCCCATTCAATTTTGGCTTCCATCATTTTCATTTGGCCGAGTCGAGCGACGGTCTTGTGACATTCCATTTTCGCGGCTCGATCAATCAACGCTCGCGCGCGAACAAAATCTTTCCGTTGCAAAGCGACGTTCGCCAATCCGACGGTGATGGTTAAATCCTGCACCGGGTGTTGTGTGGGGCCAATTGACAGGTAGGCGTTTTCCGCCGCCGTATAATTTTTTAACTCGATCGCCGCGGACGCATAATTCGTTGCCGCATTGAACAACAAGTCTGGCAATTTTTTTTCGCGTGCGAGTAGCCAAGCGCGGCGGTAGCTGGCAGCGGCGACATTTGTCGCACCCAGGCGATGAAGACAAATGCCCAACGCATTTTCAATCTTTACTTCCCATCTCGGCAGATCTCCGAACTTGGCAAAATGTTTGGCCTTCGACAAATAGTTGATTGCCCGCGAGTATCGACGTCTGGCAAGCTCGCTCTGTCCGCGGTAGAAAAAAATTTGGCAAAACTGGGACCGATGTTTTATTTTGACGAGATCGGCGGGATCGACGTCAAACGGTTTTTGCGAATCCTGTTTCAATGATGTGACAATCACGACGCGAGTTAAAAGCCGGAGCGTTCGATCTATGGCGCTTTGAGACAGTGGCAGTTTTTTAGATTGTCGCTTGCCCGCTTGTTTGGCGCGAAACTTTTCTAGCTGTATTTGCGTTTCAATCGCCGCGTCGATTCGACGCAACGGCGAACTGCTAAAGTCGTACGCTTTTAATAATGGTGCGACGACATTGTGTTGGACATCAGTTGAATCCTGCGCGGACGCTTGCCGTGGTTGCAACAATAAACAAGCAACACAAATGATTGCGATGTAGATTTGCCAAGGTTTCATCAACGACATCGTGCTCATGCTCATTAGTAAATCATTCATCCTGAAAGGAACGAATATACACCATTATAAACACTTGCTTAACCAAGGATTCAGAAAATCATGCAAGTCCATAACAGTGTGCAAACAATACAGCCCACTGTTTGACCGCGAGTTGTTTGCAAAGCTTTCCCCACTCGGATGTTGGCGATTGAAATTCGTCACAAAAATCGACAAACAAAGCGGAATTCCATTCATTTCCCAATGATTTTACGGTGGCGTGTGGAACTGTTGAAAAATTCTCGACAACATATTCGGACAACTGTTGGTTGGTCGGGTGATTTCCAATTTGCGCAAACCAGTATTTGGCGTTCCAAAAATCTCCTTCCATCCGATGCATAATGCCATGCCAATAGCTTCCCTCGGCGGTTTTAATCGTCTGACTTATTTCATGTGATCGCTCCAAATCATTGATCAACAACCAAAGTCCAGACAGACAACATTTGGCCATCAACTGATTTTGAATTGGGTGATCAAACAAGTCTTGCGGTTCGAGTTGTTGCAAAGACTTGGCCAACTCCACGTGGCGTTGTTGGTTTCCAAAATGCGCAAAAACTTCAGGACTGAAAAAACTATGTAGTGATTTGGGAAACTGCGTTGTGTCAATCGGTAGATTCATAGACTTAAAAAGCAGGGTGATGGATATGTTTGCTAGCATCATCCATTGTGTCTGAATGCAATATCACTTGTAAGTGGTTTTATGGACACCTATACTCCCGCGTCAATTTTTCTGCGCTACCCGTATTGAGATTCGAGTAACCCGTTGCCAAAAACTCTTCAAGTTTTTGAAGTTTGCCTCAAGTTTGCGATGACCGCTGCGCTGCCCCTACTGGTGGTTGCCGTCGGACCGGTTGCCGAATGTTGTTCACAACAGGTTGACATCGCACCGCCCAGTGAGAATTTCTCGATTACTGTTTCCGCTGATCGGGCATCGCATTGGATCGAAGGTGTTTATGACGTTTGGCATTTGACGGGCAATGTGAATCTAAAACAAGGCGCGACAAATGCCACAAGTCGCGAAGCCATTTTGTGGGTAGAAACCATTCGGACGAGCGATTCGAAAGACACCAAAAAAATCATGGTGTATTTCGAAAATGAATTCGTCATGAATTTTGGCGAGCAGACTAAAAACTCAATTCGTGACCAAGTTTGGTTTGGCAGATTTTTCACCAATCAAACTTTGCAGATGAATGTGATTCCAGGATCGGTTGGGGCAACCAAGCCAGCGATCTACCAGCGAGCGAACCAATACCATCAGCGAGAATCGTCGGGCAATGTGCGCCTGGTTCAGCATCTCGACAACACTCAAGGGCCGACTCTGATATCACCCCAAACCGGCGCGATCATTCCCAGTTCGTCACCGACGGTCCAACAAGGAACTGGACAGCCGCCGGCACTTCAAAACGTTCCGCGCAATCAGCCACAGCAAAACGGATTTGGAATTGTCAACAATGGGTTCTCTGGACCGATCCCCGAAACACGTGTCGAATGGGGGCCGCGAACTGGAGTCGGGGGATTAAATGTTCGCTCCGTACCGTCGGCCAATCCTAACGAAACGATCACCGTGGGTACCGGTGGTGTCCGCGTGGTCATCGATAGCGACCAACTCAATCGTTCACCGCAGTTGCAGGGAGAACAGAACAAGCAAATTACGATCGTGGCCGACAGTTTCGTGGCTTGGAAAAACGATGTGTCGGGAACGGACCGTTGGGAATTGTATCTCGAAGGCGATGTCGTTTTCACTTTGGGGCAACGGGTCATTCGTGCAAAACGAATGTATTACGATCCGAATTTCAAACGAGGAACCATTCTCGACACTGAAATGCTGGTTCCGTTTCAGCGTATCCAAGGATTTGGGCGGCTCAAAGCCGACGTGATCAAACAAGTCGACGAAAACAATTTGCGTGCTTATGGAGCGGCGGTCACGACCAGCCGGATGGGTGTTCCGCGGTATTGGCTGCAAAGTGACAATTTGGCGATCGAACGTCGAGTCGCCCAACCCAACATCGATCCTTATTCTGGAGCTTTGGTTCCCGGTACAGGACAAAATCGTTTCTTTGCCGATAGTGGCGGAAACGCAGTTTACTTTGGCGGTGTTCCACTATTTTATTGGCCGCGTATCAGTACGGAATTGACTGACCCGGTTTTCTATCTTCGATCGATCGGGTTTGGTAACGATGGTGATTTTGGAACTCAAATTAGAACGTCTTGGGATCTGTATCAGGTTTTGGGGATCCGCAACAAACCGGAAAACGCGGACTGGATTGGTCGACTCGACTACTTGAGTGAACGCGGATTTGGATTCGGCACCGATTTTCGCAATCAAACGAATCAGTTTTTGGGATTGCGTGGCGAAGTTCATACTTTCTTGCAAAGTTACTTTATTCGCGACAATGGCACAGACAACCTCGGATTTGATCGACGAATTGTTCCTCTCGAAGAACGGTTTCGCGGCCATGTGCTGGTGAACCATCGTCATCGGTTCCAACCTGGGTTTACCTTAAAGACTGAAATCGGTTGGATCAGCGATCGTAATTTTCTCGAACAATATTACGAGCGGCATTGGGACCAATACAAAGATTACACAACGGGTTTGTGGTTGGAACGAAACATCTATCATCAGTCGTTTAATATCACGGCCGATTTTCGACTCAACCAGTTTTTTACGGAAACCGAAAACTTGCCCAAATTGGATCATTTTTTGATCGGGCATTCGTTTTTGTTCGGCCGCGCTGTTTATCATTCGCACTCTCATATCGGCTACCGCAGATTTCGCACGGGGGATGCACCGGTCAACGCAGTCGATCTGTTGAAATTTGATCCCCTGGGTTGGGAAACCTCCAACGCCAATGGCATTGTCGCCGCGTCGCGACACGAAATCGATGTTCCTTTGCAAATCGGTCCAACCAAAGTCGTTCCCTACATCATGGGAGAAGCCGCTTTTTGGCAGGAGGATTTGAACGGCAACGATACGTTCCGCGGGTTTGGGCAAGCGGGTGTTCGCAGCAGTTTACCGATGTGGCGTGTCGATCCCACGGTGTGCAGCGAGTTGTTTAACGTCAAAGGGCTGGCGCACAAGGTAACGTTTGATTCGGAAGTGTCGTTTGGCGAGGCGTCACAGGATATCGATCGATTTCCGCTGTACGACAATCTGGATGACAATGCCCAAGAACATTTCCGTCGGCGGTTTTTGTTTGATACGTTTGGGTTGGCCGCCGGGATGGATGTTCCCTTGCGATATGATGAACGAAATTTCGCTTATCGCTACGGCTTGCAGAGTTACGTCACTTCACCGGCAACCGAAATTGTTGACGATTTTTTCCAAGTCAAATTTGGCGTCCGTAATCGATGGCAGACAAAACGTGGGATGCCTGGTCGGGAACGGATTATTGATTGGATTACATTTAACATCAACGCGACGTATTTTCCGAAAGCGGCTCGGGATAATTTTGGCGCCGATTTTGGCATGCTGGATTACGATTTCCGTTGGCATATCGGAGATCGCTTGAGTCTCCTGTCAGATGGATTCTACGATTTCTTTGGCCAGGGACTGAGAACAACGCGTCTCGGACTGTTGACCAGTCGGCCGGGAATCGGAAACGCTTATCTGGGACTCCGCTCACTCGAAGGGCCGATCAGCAGCAATGTGTTACAAGTTGCTGTATCCTATCGGATGAGTGACAAATGGGCATTGAACGCAAATTCGACCGTCGATTTTGCGGATGCTGGATCCATTGGTTCGAGACTGGGTGTGGTCTTCATCGGCGAATCATTTTTGTGGAATGTGGGTGTCAACTACGACGCAAGCCGTGGCAACACCGGATTTATTTTCGCACTCGAACCACGGTTTTTGAGGCGTTCACGTTTGTTGAATCTTGGCGGACAAGCAATAGGTCCGGCCAGCAGCAGGTGGCTGGAATAGGGTTTTCAATGAGTCACAGCAACCAACCTGATCCGAATCGTCCATCCGATTTTTCTTCGGGCACCTGGATGGGCAAATTCATCAACGCCGCTTCGGGGATTGCCGCTGCGTTTCGTAGCGAAAGTAGTTTTTATATTCACGTGCCAGTCGGGATCGTGGTAATCGTAGCCGCGATTTTGTTGCGAATTTCGACAGCGCAAACTTGTATCTTGTTTCTCTGTGTCGCTTTTGTGTTGACCGCGGAATTGTTCAACACGGCTATCGAAGCGTTGGCCAAAGCTGTAACCAGCGAGTTCGACCCGAATGTTCAACGCGCCCTGGACGTCAGTGCCGGCGCCGTGTTGGTGGCGAGTTTCATGTCCGCTGTGGTTGGACTGGCCGTCTTTGGCAGCTACTTTGTGGAACGTTATATGTAATTAGCGATTCTTCGATGATGGATTTTACAAGCACGATGCGCAAGTGAGTGGTTTGTTTGACCGTGTAAAACTACTCGCTTGTCCGTCGTGCTTGTATCAATCGCAAATAATCGTTGGGCCGGTTCCCACCGGCCAATCCAATTGAATGGCCGGCAGGAACCGTCCCAACTCATCATCAATTCGCGGACACGTCATTTCTCAACGCGAAACATTTGTTAAACTCGTCGGGTTGATTTTTGGTTTTGATCCGAAAGGGTGAGTCTGCCGTGAGAAAACCGTTAATTGCGGGTAACTGGAAAATGAATACTGACCTGGATGCAGCGTCGAGTCTGGTGCGCGGCATCCAAGAGAAATTGTCGTCTGAAACGAGCGCTGACGTGCTCGTGTGCCCTCCGTCGGTGTATTTGCAATCTGTGTCATCGATTCTCAAGGACTCCGGTTCGAATGTTCAGCTCGGTGCCCAAGACGTTTATCACCGCTCAAATGGAGCATTTACTGGTGAAATCAGTACCCAGATGTTGCTCGATGTTGGCTGCCAATACGTAATCTTGGGGCACAGTGAGCGACGCCACATCATGGGCGAGACGGACCAGGATGTTAATGCCAAAGCCCTGGCGAGCCTGGCGGCGGGGTTGACCCCGATTATTTGCGTCGGCGAAACGCTCGAGCAGCGTGAAAATGGCGAAACTTTGAGTGTCGTTCAGGGGCAATTCGAAGCCTCGATGGCCAATTTTGACGATGCCCAGGTGTCCTCTTCGGTCATTGCCTACGAGCCGGTCTGGGCGATAGGGACGGGAAAAGTGGCAACTCCTGACCAGGCTCAGGAAGTGCATGCTGACCTTCGCAAATTGATCGAAAACCATTACAATTCAACGGTTTCAGATAGCGTGAGAATTCTGTACGGCGGTAGCGTCAAACCAGACAACGCTGCCGAGCTGCTGGGCCAAGATGATATTGATGGTGCCTTGGTCGGTGGGGCTTCGCTCGATGCTGAAAGTTTCATTGGTATTATTAATAGTCTGTAAATTCATTCAAAGATCGTTCTGAGCAGCAGTTATGTTTTTGAGCTTGATGGGAATCGTCCTTTTACTTATCTCCGTCTTTATGATGTTGCTGGTTTTGGTGCAACGTGGACGCGGTGGTGGACTTACTGGTGCGTTGGGTGGAATGGGCGGCCAAAGTGCGTTTGGTTCGCGGGCCGGTGACGTGTTTACTCGCGTGACCGTGGTCACAGCCATTATCTGGATCATGTTGTGCATGGTAACCATTGCGTGGTTTAATCCGCCAATGCGACGAACGGCCGAAGAACGACAACAGTTTGATCCCAACGCGATGGAATTGACGAAAGATGAAATCAATCAATTGAATCCTTCGATGCGAGGCGTTGGTAAAACGGGACCAGACAAAACAACGATTCCTCCGCTGGGTTCGGGTAAAAAATCAGAGACGCCTAAAAAGACAACTCCAAAATCGGACAAAAAGACCGACAACAAAGACGACAAGAAATCCGACGACAAGGGTGACAAGAAAACTGACGACAAAGGCGATAAAAAATCTGGTGATTCCAAACAGCCCGACAACAGCAAGAAAACAAAAGACGACACCAAAAAATCTGATCCAACCAAGTCTGATCCAACCAAGTCTGGCGACAAAAAGAAATCTGAAGACAAGAAAAAAGATGATACCAAATCATCTGACGATAAAACTAAAACTGGGAAAGATAACTAACGCTTTTCCATCCCCATTTTGAATCTGTCCACTCAACATTTCGTTTGTGTGCATGGAGGCTGCCATTGCTTAGTATGACTGGCCAGGGTATTGGCCAAGCAGCTGATGAACATTCCAATGTTTCCGTCGAATTGCGCTCGGTGAACAGCCGTTTTCTAAAAATCAATTTTAGCGGCGCGGATTGTTATCATTCAATTTCATCCGATATGGAAAACGCGATTCGCGAAACGGTGCGCCGAGGAACGATTAGTGTCCACATCAAAGTCGATGGCCAGTTGAACGAAGATTCGTTTCGTATCAACACCGCGGTCCTCAAAACTTATCAGCGACAATTGGCCGAATTGAATCAAGGCGAACCTGTTGCGTTGAGCGAAATTCTCAATTTGCCGGGTGTTGTTTCCGAGAACATATCCAATGAGGAACATCAGAAACAACAACAAAATCTGGTGAAACAGGCGTTGGCCGCGGCGATTGAAAAACTCAACGAAATGCGGAAACAGGAAGGACAGTCGATGGCTCAGCAGCTGGCCGAAAACTGTCAGCAAATTACCGATCTTGTTGAGCAAGTAAGGTCCCGGTCGCCGTTGGTCGTCGACGCTTATGCACAGCGTTTGCAGGAGCGGATCAATCAGATGCTGGAAAAAATGGATATGAAGATCGATCGCAAAGACATCGTGCGGGAAATCGGAATTTTTTCAGACCGTTGCGATGTCAACGAAGAACTGGTTCGATTGAAAAGCCATTTGGAACAATTCCAGCAGATCATCGCCGACGAAAATTGCAGCGGTCGAAAACTGGATTTTTTGACCCAGGAATTGCTGCGCGAAACAAATACGATCGGTTCCAAATCCAATGACGCCGAAATTGCCGGGCACGTTGTGGAAATGAAAACCGTGATCGAACGGATGCGCGAAATGGTTCAAAATGTTGAATAGCGTTTTGATTCACTGTTGTTGTGGCACTCAACCAGCTGAGAATCGTTATGGAATCAGATTCAAATAATACCGAACTGGCTCCTTTGATCATTATTTCGGGCCCCTCGGGAGCTGGGAAATCGACGATCGTCAAACGTCTGCTGGAATCGTGCGAATTGCCCTTGGAACTTAGCATTTCGGCAACCACACGGCAGCCGAGACCGGGAGAAACTGATGGTATCCATTATCGTTTCTTGACGGACGAGCAATTTAGGGCCCATCGCGACAATGGCGATTTTCTGGAATATGTCGAAGTGTTCGGGCGGGGAACATGGTATGGAACGTTCGAAAACGACGTCACCACTAGCCGAAAAAATGGAAAATGGATAATCTTAGAGATCGACGTCGAAGGCGCAATGAAAGTCGCGAAAAACAATCCTGAAGCGATTACCATCTTTATCCACCCCGGTTCGTTAGAAGAACTGGAGCGGCGACTCCGCGATCGAGGTACTGAAACCGAAGAAAAAATCCTCCGCCGCCTCGAAGTTGCAAAACGGGAACTTGATTTCGCGCCATCCTACAAGCACATTGTAATCAACGAAAATCTGGACAACGCCGTTGAGCAGGTTTGTCAGGTTTTAAAATCCAACGGAGGCAGTACTTAAATATGTACAACCATCTCAAAGAAGAAGAAATTGTCAACAAAGTTGGCGGGCGATTCAAACTGTCAACTCTCATCCAAAAACGCCTGGTCCAAATCAACCAGGGAGCACGTCCTCTGATCGATACAAATTCCGACGACAAAATGGAAATTGTCTTGCAAGAAATCCTGCACGATAAAATCTTTCTCGATACTTCGAACGAAGTTCAAGTGAACCATCTGGACATGTTTGATACTCCAGAATTGGAATTGGATGATATGTAATTCCCAGTAGGAGACATCGATTGAAAAAACAACGTGTATTGATCGGTGTCACAGGTGGAATTGCGGCCTACAAAACGGCGGCGCTGGTCAGCCAACTGGTTCAGGCAGATGTCGATTGCCAAGTGGTCATGACAGAATCAGCACACGAGTTTATCGGACCCGCAACGTTTGCGGCACTCACAGGACGTCCGGTTGCCACGAAAATTTTTGAACCCGCCCGGTTTCCGCTTGGTGCACACATTGAACTGGCACGCGAATATTCCGTGCTTTGTGTTGCGCCGGCTTCTGCAAATTTTTTGGCCAAAGCGGCAAACGGCATCGCCGATGATTTGTTGAGCACGTTGTATTTGTGTTTCGAAGGTCCAAAATTGTTTGCCCCTGCAATGAATTGCGAAATGTGGGACAACCCCTCGGTGCAACGAAATGTTCAAACACTGATGACCGACGGTGTGCATACTGTGGGACCCGAGGTAGGTTGGCTGAGTTGTCGCGTCAAAGGCTGGGGGCGTATGTCCGAACCACAGAAAATTCATGACGAAATTCAGAGATTATTTTTCTTGATGGAACAGCCGTCCGAGACCGAGAATTAATGTGGCTCGAATTCTGATTACGTCCGGTCCCACCAGGCAATACCTGGATCCCGTCCGGTATTTAACTAATGCGTCAAGCGGCCAGATGGGCGCGGCGCTGGCCGAAGCGGCGGTGGTAGCCGGACACGACGTCGTCGTTGTTTCCGGCCCGGTCCATTTGCAATACCCGAGTACGGTCGAAGTTTTGGATGTCGTCACGACCGATGAGATGTTTGAAATGTGCCATCAAGTGTTTAAATCCTGTGACGGGGTCATCGGTGCAGCGGCACCCTGTGATTACAAAATGGAAACGGTCTCGCCGGAAAAACTGGCGAAAACCGGCAACGGATTGTTATTGAAATTGGTCGAAACGCCTGACGTGATCGCTTCACTGGGACGTCAGAAACAACACGGACAATGGGCCGTCGGATTCGCGTTAGAGACGCACGATGCCAATTTTCGAGCGATCACCAAAATGCAGAAAAAATCCTGCGATCTGATGGTAGTCAATGGCCCTGCCGCGATCGATTCGACGCACAACCAAATCAAAATCCTCGATCGTTCAGGTGAGATCATTCGCGAAGTCGATGGCCCCAAGACCACGATTGCCGAGTTGATTATTTCAGAAATCGACCAACGGTTGATTAAGTAGGGCCGGTTCCTACCGGCCGATCAAAACAATTTACGAGCACGAAGCGCCAGCGAGTGGTTTGGTCGCGCAAAACCACTCGCTGGCGCTTCGTGCTTGTATCAGTGAACAAGTAGCAAGTAGGCCGGTTCTCGGCCGTTTTGTCGGACTGGCCGGTGGGAACTGGCCCTACTGATTAAGTCGTAGCCAGGATGTGCAAAATATCGCCATCCTGAATGACATAGTCCTTGTGCTCTTTGCGCATCAAATTGGCGGCTTTGATTTCGCGCTCGCTGCCGAGTCGGAACAGATCTTCACAGGTCATGGTTTCCGCGCGAACAAAGCCTTTTTCCAAATCGGTATGGATACTGCCAGCGGCTTGGCCTGCGGTCGCACCTTTGGGAATTAACCAAGTTCGAACCTCTTGTTCACCGGCGGTAAAGAACAACATTTGCCCCGAAACGTCCATGATTTTTTGGATCAACGTGTCGCGATCAAACGGTGAAACGCCCATCTCTTCGCAAAACGCTTTCCGCTCGTCGTCGTCCATGGTGGCCAATTCCAATTGTAGCGTAACCGAAAACGCGACGATTTCAGGTCCCGCCTCGAACGCATCGGATTTTTTGATTTCAGCGAGAACTTCATCGCTGTCTTGCATATCGTCGATGTTGATCACATACAAAATCGGCTTGCTCGTCAACAATTGAAACGACTTGATGCTGCGTCGTTGTTTGTCGGTCAGCTCCAGATCACGGAGTGATTTTCCTGATTCCAGTTGTGTCAGAACTGGCTCTAGCGCATCGAGTTCCTCTTTTTCTTTTTCGCGATTGGGTCGAGGTTTTTTGACGCTTTCGCGAAGTTTTTCAACACGATTGGAAACGATCTCCATATCCGTCAACAGCAGATCCTCAGCAAACGATTGCAAATCGGCCACCGGATCGTTGTCGCTGAATCCGGCGATGACCACAATCAGGCAACCCGCCTCGCGCATTTGAGCAAGTTTGCCGGCGTTGCCGTCTTGGGAACGCCCCAGTCCCGGTGTGTCGACGATGTTCAGACTGGCTTGAACGGTTTTTTTGGGTTGGTAGATTTCGCAAAGTGGTTCGACTCGCGGTTCGGGGATGACGGCCGTCGCCATTTGGCTCGTATGCGAAAGCGACGGGTCGACTTGAATTCCGGTTATGTATTCGAACAGCGAACTTTTACCCGATCCCTGGTATCCAACAATTCCGATTTTCATTTTTCCTGATTTGATTTATTTCTAATGGCCTGTTCAAACTGTTGAATTGATTTTTCAATTTCAACTTGCTGGTCACGGGTCATTTCCGTGTCACCGAAGCGGACACGGTAAAAGAACGAGGTGATGTGATCCAGGCTGGTTTTGATTTTTTCGCGTTCCGGATATTGAGCGAAATGCTCGCCAATATTGGAAGCGAACTCCAGCTGGGTTTCAGCGGGGTCTCGCCGAAGTCCGTGAGACCTCAAAATTTTCAGGAATCTTTCGTAGAAGTCAACACGTTTATGAGTCACGATTTCGCCGCTGACGATGCGACCGAGGCGCGGGGCGACCAGGGAAATCGCGCTGCCCAGGACTTTCCAGAAAATATTCGTTGGAACTGTTTCACCGGACTTGCGGCGTTTGGCGACGCGCATGGTCCGGACAGATAGAGCAAAGATCACGGCAGCGACAACCAATACGGGGATGATAAAACGGAGCCACCACCAAGGCGATTTGGGATCATTCATCGCCGATTTTTGCCATTGTTCCTGCCACCATTGGTTGTCAGTCATTTTCGACAGGAACGCCAAGGGGTCTGCTCCCAAGCTTTCCATGCCCGCGTCATTACGGGAATCTTCTTTGATGCCTAGAACGTAATCTCGCCACAGATTTTTAGCGTACCCCAACGGGTCTCCGCCCGCCCCAGTGATTGCTTCGATGTCTTCGCTGGACGCCGGTGTCGGGTCCAAACGCAGCCACGAACCTCCAGTGCTGCGTCGATCGCGCAAGAATCGTTGTGGCATGTTCGCGGTACAGTCCCGAGGACGAATGTAAGCTTCTACCCAGGCGTGGGCATGTTGCTCCTGGACAAACAAGTATTGTCCAACGGTGTCTTCGCGACCTCCTCGAAATCCAACTACGACGCGAGCCGGAATCCCCTGGCTTCGCAACATCAAGCACAATGCTGATGCGTAATATTCACAGTGACCGCGTTTGAAGTTTCTGACAAAATCTTCGACGGCATCGAGTTGTGGATCTCGGTCGATGTTACGAAAATCCAAGGTATATGAATATTGTCCGGATTTGAAATGTTGTTCCAATTGACGGGCAATTCTCAAATGATTGTCGGTTTGGGAATTGTTGACAATTTCATTGGCTTTGGCGACCAAGGTCGGATAGCGCGCCAGATCGATTTCCGTCAGCCACTGATACTCGGCTCGGTTTTCTTTCATCGACGAGCCGTAGTCGGGCAAATATTCCCAAGAATCCAGAAAGCGAAACGAAGCTCCCGTTCCATTAACTTCGACCGTCAATTTATACGGGAACGACGATACCTCGATGAGCTTTGCATCTTTGCCTCGCGTAAAACTGGACAGTGGTCGGCAAAATTGAATCTCCGATGACGAACGATCCGTTTCACGATCGTCAGACGAAATAAAAATTCGTGTCGGCGTTACACCGTAAATGAGCGGATCCCGAGTCGGCTCCAGAATGATCCGTTGAACCATGGTTTTTCGCCTGCGGGACGGGCGAAACAAACTGGAATACTCTTCGTTTCGAACTCGGCTGTAGGGAGCTGCCCAAGTGGTATGGCCATTTTTGATTTTGAGTGTTCCCAACGCCATGCCGCGAAAATATGGTTCGTTGTCAGGCAATACCGGAATTTTTGTTTTGGGGTCGGAAAACCAAACACGCATGACCGTTTTCGATGACAGCGCGATCAAACTGTCTTGTTCGAGGTCGACGGTTTTGGTCATCCCGGTGCGGCTCATCTTCATGATTTTGGGGCCGAACCAGGCCGTTTGATCGCGCGGGATCACCAAAAACAAAACGGAGGTAAAAGCCAGCCCGATGAGACCCAACCAAATTACATGCCGAACCATCCGGCGAATGACCGAACGACTTTGGCATTGTTGATCGAACACGGCGATCGGGGCCATCCCACTCAAATCATCGTTTTGCAAATTCAGCGCCGTCAAACGTTTTTTTGCGTTGCGGTTTTTTCGTTTGATTTGCCAAGATTCCGAATAGTGGGTCAGCAGCATCATGGTGATGCCGGCCACCATCATGTACAGCACGAAAAAGACTCCGCCTTGAAAGTCCAAGTTAAACGCGGCGGCAACGACGACTTGGAGCAGGCTCAACACCATAATTTGCCAACACACGCGCGGTGTTTTGAGCTGGAACATCAATACCGCTTGCAGGTAAACCAGGAGGTTGGCAATCAAGATCAGTTGTTGCCCGCTACCCGCTTTGAAAAATCCGCTCAACGTATACGCAGTGACCAGGATTGCCGTGATGTTGGCAACCCATTTGTTAAACCGAATGATGCCGTAGATGTCGTTCAGGATAAACGCGCTGACGGCTGATACCACAGCAATAATCGTTGGATTCCAGTCGTACTGTCCGAGCCCAAGCAACAACCCGCCGAGCGTTGCCAACAGGACAAACATGATTTGTACGAGTCGTTTGACGTTAAACATCTTTTACCACCTTGGCGGTTTGATTGGTCTGGGCCTCGACATCCAGGCCGACACTGTCATCATCGGTATCCTGCGATTTGAAAATGGCAATCAGGTCGTCTTTGTAACGTTGCTGATCGAAATGAAACAGTTCGGCAAAATGGTCCGTTCCCGCTTGGATCCAGTCAATTCTATGCAAGGCGGCATCCAAACCCGGTGAGTTTTCAAACATTGGTTGTGGCCGCGTGCTGATAACGATCAACGGCGTACCGGCAGAAGTCTTTGACGCCAATTCCAAAATTGCGTTTTGCAAATCAGAATTGCTGGACGGCTGAATCGTCGCCAATTGCTTTGTGATTTCCTGGGTAAAACCCGCATTGATTTGCCCAATGGCCAACGATTGTTTCTGGCCACAAAAACTGATGGCAACCTGTCCTTTGACAAATTGCTCCAATTCGGAAACGATCGTTGCGGTAAAGCTCGCGGCCAATTCGACATTTTTTTGATTGACAACCGTGACATCTTCGAGCCAGCAATCAAACAGTAGCGCGAAATCCCGATCCCCTTTTTGGTCAAACTGCTTGACCGTAATTTTTCCGGTCCGCGCTGAGCTGCGCCAGTGAATCCAACGCAAACTGTCACCCGATTTCCATGGCCGCAGCGCGTAAAATTCATCTTGTTCGATTCCACGTCGTCGTTGGCTCGACTGGTCACCCGCCACCAGCGACTGCATCCGCTGGTGCCACGTTGGGGTCATGTCACCCAGCCGGGGGCCCACGAAAATATCGGTGGTTTGAAAGAAATTAAATTTGCCTTGCAGCAAGCCGATCGGAAACGACGTCGAAATCTGGGCCGAGTCCAATCGATAGACGCCGCGATTTCCAAAATACAAACGATAGGTCCCCGAAACCGTTTCTGTGGGCGCAACCTGAGGAATCAGGAGTTCCACGTTGCTTTGTTGTTCCAGCACCACCGGTTCAATCTGCTTGATCTCGTCTTTGATCTTGATAGCCCAAGACGTCAGCCAACGATGCGTGTTTTCGATTTGCCACTCGACCAGCGTGGTTTGCCCGGCGTTGATCACCCGGTTGGTTCGACGTCGCGGATTCAAGTAGTACACCGACGACATCACAAACCGCCAATTGAGGATCAGGGGCACGATCATCAGGCCCGCCAACATGAACAGCAATCCAATTTGCCGCAGTACAGAGCCAAAGATGATAAAGCAGAGGATGAAAAAGAAATACAATCCTTCGCGCGTCAATCGAATACTTCGGCGGCCTCTCAACGTATTCTCAGACATCGTCGTTCCTGATCGAAACTAATTCGGCGTGGGGACTTCGCTCAGAATGGTGCGAATCACCGTCTCCAAAGTTTCTCGTTGGTTTTGTTGTGACATTCCACGATATTTTACGCGGTGAGCCACCACGGGGATTGCCAATTGTTTGACGTCATCGGGTGTGGCAAATTCGCGACCATCGGCAAACGCCATTGCCTGGATCGCCCGATACCAGAGCAGCGCGCCGCGGGTACTTACACCGACGCTCAATTCGGGTGAGCTGCGTGTGGCGTGAACAATATCCATCAAGTATTTGGCAACCGATTCTTCGACTTTGACATTGCGAACGGCTTCCTGTAATTCGACAATTTCATTGATGTTGGCGACCGGGCTGAGTTTGTCGACCGGTTCTCCGGATCGATGCGATGTCAGGATCTCCATCTCGAAGTCCGAATCTGGATAACCCATCGAGATTCTCAACAAAAATCGATCGAGCTGACTTTCGGGTAAAACGTAGGTTCCTTCGAACTCAAATGGATTCTGCGTTGCGATCACCATAAATGGTTTTTTGAGGTCGTGAGTCGAACCGTCGACGCTGACTTGACCATCGCTCATCGCCTCAAGCATCGCACTTTGGGTGCGCGGGGGGGCACGGTTGATTTCATCAGCCAGGACGAAATTGTGAAAAATGGGGCCAGGGTTGAAGACAAATTCGCTGGTGTTCGATTTGTAAACCGAACTTCCGACGATATCACTAGGCAGCAGGTCGGGTGTAAATTGAACGCGACAGAATGAACCTTCGACGCTTTTGGCAATCGCCTTGCCCATCAGCGTTTTGCCAACTCCCGGCACGTCTTCGAGCAAAATGTGTTCACCGGACAACAAGGCGACGATACAGGATCGAGCAATTTCGCGCTTACCCAGTACCACTTGCACGATATTATTTTCGATGCGTTCGACAACCGAATAAAGTCTTTTTAAATCAACGGTGATACTTCGACCGGTTGCCACGGACTCGGCATTCAAGGGCATCTCCACCAACTGAAATTCAACATAACACTTTGGCGGTATCCTACTCGAAATTTATCTGCTTGTCGCTGGTCAGGAGGCAAATTCAGCGTCCGCGCACAAAAAAAGCTTCCGAATTTCGGAAGCTTTGTATTTCGTCTCATGTTTCTACTGTGATTTGGGCACAAAATCGGCGCTACTAGTATTGTATGGAAACGGCAATCCTTCCCACTGCGACAGATTCATTGCCAACAAAATAATCGCGGCAATCAACGCGACAAACGAAATCACCAACATCACGGTATAGACGTTGAGACTTTGTTTTCGATAGACCTGTTCTGCCTCGGCTGGTTGTGCCGTCATTTCGACAGGAACGTCGGTGGCTTCCAGCTCAACTGGCATATCAGCGTTTGGTTGTGACATAGTCTTTAATCCTCAGTGGGAGTTTATTCAAGTCTTCAATAATTCGAGCAGTAGCGCTGTTGTGTTTTACGTCAATCACGATGGCTTCGCCAACAAATCGATCGCCGCGGTAGATATTGACGCGGTGATTTTCTCGCAAACCATCATCGGAACCGATATTAATGCTGAAATGTCCGCCTCGATTAACAGCAATCACCTCTCCAGTCACGTCTTTGGGAGGGATGTGGCCGATGGGCGATTGCAAGTCTAAACCTTCAATTCGCAAGACGCGTGTCAATTTGGCTGTCAAATCTTGCAAAGATTTTTGCTGTTCTTTCAGGTTGTTGACTTGTCCTTGAAGACCGAATTTCTGGTTGGTCAATTCGACGACCGCTTTACGAACGTCACGAATTTGGTCGACCAATTCAGAATTGTCTTTGCGGAGTTGGTCGATCGTGGCCTGTTTTTCAGCGATACTTTTTTGGGCTGTTTCATTTTGGTTGGTGAGTTTCACGAGCTCTTTTTGGGCAGCTTCGAGAGACTGTTCTTTTGTTTTTTCATCGGACTCTGCCGAGATCTTCAAATTGTTGAGACTGGCAACGCGATAAGTTCGTGCGACTTGTTCGGCTCGCAACTGTGCGTCTTTCTTTTTCGTCAGCGCCAATGCCGCTAACACTTTTTCATTTTCCTGTTGAGCCTGAGCTTTGAGCTCCATGGCTTTCTTTTGCCAGTTTTGATGTGACGCACCAATAATTAACGCCAATGTCAAAAAGACGATGCTCGATAGCAAAATGAGGACGGTCAAGATTTTGCCAAGCAGATTCATAGTCACTTCCCGTATTGATGGATTGGCTTGTTGAACTTCGATTAAGTCAAAATGACCCCGGCGACAAGGTCGCACGCACTGATGGTTTCTGCATTTGATGGAAAACAGTGTCCCCCAAACCCCAAACTGTGGAAACCGTACGATTTAGTATAGTTGCCGACAAAAATTCGTGTCAACGAAAACCGTATTTTTCCCGTCTATTCCGACCGGAAAAGTCTGGTGGTCGATACGACCCTACCTCAAAACAGTCCACACTCTGGTTGAACGCCCTTTTTTTTGGTAAAAACCAAATAATCCGACTCAAAAATGCCAAAAACCGGTTTCAGTTCTTTCAATTGTCAGCAATTGCCGTCGACACGATCCAGCCAAACCCACCCAGCGGTTCTCGCCATCGAGCGTTTTGCGTTTTTATATTTCTCCGATTCAACCACAAACGAATCGCGCGTATTCATCGATTTGGACCAGCCGAGTTATCTGGCCGTAACCCCGAGCGAGCGAAGATTTTGCATCAGGAGTTATAACCCCAGTTGAACCAACGACTTCCTGCAATCATAAGCACGAAGCGTGAGCGAGGGACCAAAAACACACTGATGTGTGGCGAAACGTGGTCCCTCACTTACGTTTCGGGTTTCGATTTCTGTTTAATCCAAATCCCAGGACGTTTGAGATAGGCTCAGCTGTGGGCCATCTGTGATTTGACTAACGGTTGAACGCGCGATCTACCAGCACCCAAAATGCACGGTTTCATCTTGAAATTGTAACTCAATCACCGCTGGGCCGATTCAAAATCTGGATTGCCCGAACTAAGCTGGGAGAGTTGCATCCATTCAAGATTACATCGGGAGCTTTTTTCATGTGTAACCGCGCGTTGTTGTTGGCTGTTGTGGTCGTTGCGTTGACGACGAGTCCATTGCCGTCGCAAGACTCCGATTCGCCCAAAAAGACAAAGCCTGCAATTAGTCCAGGTTTATTTTCCAGCCTCAGATTTCGCAGTATCGGACCTGCGCTGATGTCGGGGCGAATTATTGACATTGCTGTTGATCCACAGAAACGCAGCACGTGGTATGTTGCCGCGGCATCCGGCGGCGTCTGGAAAACCACCAACGCTGGTGTGACCTGGCGGCCCATTTTTGACAACTATGGTTCCTACTCGATCGGTTGTGTCACCATCGACCCGCATGATCGATTCACGATTTGGTTGGGAACCGGAGAAAACAACTCGCAACGTTCGGTCGGCTACGGCGATGGGCTTTACAAATCGACCGACGGCGGACAGTCATTCAAAAAAGTAGGTTTGGAAAACAGCGAGCATATTGGAAAAATCGTTGTTCATCCAAAAGACCGAAATACCGTTTACGTTGCCGCGCAAGGACCGCTTTGGAAAAAAGGTGGAGATCGCGGTTTATACAAAACGACTGATGGCGGCAAATCGTGGAAAAAAATTCTGGACATCAGCGAACACACCGGTGTCAACGAAGTTTTATTGGACCCGCATAATCCCAACATCATGTACGCATCGGCCTATCAGCGTCGACGCCACACTTGGGTATTGATCAACGGTGGACCTGAATCCAGCCTCTACAAATCAACGGACGGTGGCCAGAACTGGAAAAAAATCAATCGTGGTTTGCCATCGGTCGACAAAGGCCGAATTGGCATGGCGATTTCCCCGCATAATCCCGAGATACTCTACGCTTTGGTCGAAGCGGCCGAAGGGCAATCCGGGTTTTATCGCAGCTCGAATCGAGGCGAATCATGGTCAAAGATGTCGTCGTACAATTCGTCGAGCCCCCAATATTATCAAGAGATTGTCGCTTGTCCTCATAAAAAAGACCGGATCTATTCGCTCGATACCTACATGCAAGTCAGTGAAGACGGCGGGCGTACATTTACACGACTCGGTGAAGCGAACAAGCACGTCGACAACCACGCGTTGATCATCGACCCGCAAGACGAAAACCATCTCATCATCGGATGCGACGGCGGTGTCTACGAAACATGGGATCGAGGTCGGACCTACGACTACAAAGCCAATTTGCCGATTACTCAGTTTTACAAAGTCGCCGTCAGCAACGACAAACCGTTTTACTATGTCTATGGCGGTACGCAGGACAATGCTACACAAGGCGGCCCGTCGCGAACTACCAATATCCATGGCATTCGAAACAGCGACTGGTTTATCACAGTATTTGGCGACGGTTTCGATCCAGCGGTCGATCCCGATGATCCCGATACCGTTTACTCGCAATGGCAATATGGTGGATTGGTTCGGTACAATCGCAAAACCGGTTTGCGTATCGATATCAAACCGCAAGCGGCTAAAGGCGGACCGCCGTTGCGTTGGAATTGGGATTCGGCGTTGGCGATTTCGCCTCACAACAGTAAACGCATTTACTACGGATCACAGATTCTGTTCCAAAGCAACGATCGTGGCGACAACTGGAAAGCGATTAGTGGAGATCTGTCGCGCAATATCGATCGAAACAAACTCAAAGTGATGGGCCGCATTTGGGGCGTGGACACCGTTGCCAAAAATGCCTCGACTTCGCTGTATGGCACCATTGTTTCTGTCAGCGAATCTCCCAAAGTCGAAGGATTGATTTATGTTGGAACGGACGACGGGATGGTTCAAGTGACCAGCGATGGTGGCAAAAATTGGAACGCGATTGGCGCATTTGGAAATCTGGATGTTCCAGAATTTGGTTACATCAACGATATCGAAGCGGATTTGTTCGATGCAAATACCGTCTATGTCGCGGTGAACAATCACAAACGTGGCGATTTTAAACCGTATATTGTCAAATCCACCGACCGCGGTAAAACGTGGACGAATATTTCGTCGAACTTGCCAGAGCGTGGCAGTGTTTACACGCTCAAACAAGATCACGTCAACCCAAACATTTTGTTCTGTGGAACGGAGTTCGGCTGTTTTGTAACGATCGATGGCGGCAAACACTGGAGCCAAATTCGAGGCGGATTACCGACGGTTGCGATTCGCGATATCGAGATTCAACGGCGGGAAAACGATGTGGTTCTCGCATCGTTTGGCCGAGGATTCTACGTGTTGGACGACTATTCCTATCTACGAGAATTGACACCGGAAACCGGCAAGAAGAATCACATTTTTTCGATCAAGAAAGGACGCATGTATCGTGAGTCGGCACCATTGGCGGTCGGACGCCGTGCATTTCAAGGTGCCAATTTCTATTCGGCGGCAAACCCTCCGGTGGGCGTCACGATTCGATACCATTTGGCCAAATCTCTCAGAACCAAGAAGTCTGTTCGTAAATCGAACGACAAAAAACTTGCCGCTGCGGGCAAAGACGTTCCGTATCCAAGTTGGGATGAGTTGAAGGCCGAGGATCGTGAAGTCGCACCAGCGGTCTGGCTCACGATTCGAGACAAATCGGGCAAAGCGGTTCGCCGCATCTCGGGAAGCACTTCGAAAGGCGTGCACACCGCGTTGTGGAATTTCCAGAATGCCGGATACGGGTCAACTCGTGGAGGTTATGCGAGTCCAGGCACTTACACCGTTGATATTTCACAAATGGTAGATGGAAAAATCACGCAACTGGTGAAACCAGTCAAATTTGAAATCGAGCCGTTAGGATTTGGCGATAAATCTCCTGCAAATCGCCAAGCCATCGTTGCGTTTACGGAGAAAATCCAAAAACTCTCCAACGCGGTCAATGCGGCCAGCCAATTGGCTGGTGACGCGCAATCAAAACTGGCTTCGTTTGAAACGTTGGCGCAAACGTCGACGACTTTGAAACCGGCCCTGTTAAATGAAATTCGGGCGGTCAAAACGGAATTGATGGATGTGATGGAAGCGTTCAATGGCGACCCGACAAAGGGTCGTCGCAATGAATCGTCGTATCCAGGTTTCCGCAGTCGGCTATTCACAGCGATGTTTGGAGCCATGGGCTCGGACGAAGGGCCGACGGGAACGCATCAGAAGCAATATGCCATCGTCGATGCCGAGTTTTCAGCGGCTCTGAAAAAACTCAAGCCGATTTTGGAATCGAAAATTCCAGCGCTTGAGAAAAAACTGGATGTCGCTGGCGCGCCGTGGACCAAAGGCCGCAAGATTCCGAAATGGAAATAGCGTCTGTTAGCAAATAAAAAACGCGTGGTATTAACCACGCGTTTTTTTTGGGAAAACGACCCAGGAAATTATATCGAAACAGGTTGTGTGCCACTGGCTTTGCCAGTGATTTGTACATTGACTCACGGTTTTTCGTTCAAATGTAGTACTTAACACCACTATCAACCACATCACTGGCTGAGCCCAATATTGTCCGGAAAAACTGCATGCACTTTGAACTATTTTGATTTTTAAGTGTACAGTACAGTAAACGGACTTTATTGGTTTGTG
>JANQLU010000004.1 GCA_028280445.1 Pirellulaceae bacterium
GTTGGAAGCGATCGAGAAATCGAGTGTCATCGTATCGGGGAGATCAGGGAACGTCGCATCGTAAGCCATCGTCAATTGATAATCACCTTCGCCATGCGCTCCCATCGGAATATCTACTGAATAGACCGCAGCCGGTGATTGATTCTCGTTGTAGTCATCCAGTTCCTGGATCTTGACCACATTGCCATCATTGATGACTGTCGCATAGGGCTGGGGCGAAGATTTAAAGTCATGCAGCAAGCGAAATTCAATGGTCAGTGTCGAACCGGAAAACGACATATCTTCGATTTCGATATCGCCCGTTCCTCCCGGACCGCCGAGCTGGGCCAAACAGGGAGTTACCGTAACCAATGAAAAAAATGCAACTACCGCGAATCGTTGAACTGCTGCGAACATTTTTCCTGACCTCGCTGCTATCGATGAGTTTGTTTTGGTTGTCGTTGTTTATGAAAACTTAAAAAAAAAGTGCTATTTCTTTTTGGGTTGGCTGATTTCAATCAACCAACGCGCGTAACCCGAATGCACCGGGCTACTGGCGACCAAGTCAATAAAATCTCGGGTTCCGCCACTAGCGGTAAACCTGGTCGTGGCGCGGCCGTTTTTGTCGGCCCGGACGGTGATGGTTGGAAGCTGGTTTTCGAATTGTCCCAATCGTTCCGAAGCAAAGTGAACGGGCATGCCTGACTCGACGTTCACACGTAAAGTGACCGTTTCCCCTTGAACCAACTGGTGTCGGTATTTTCCGACGCGTTGAATGGTTGCGGTTTTCTTGCTCGGCTTGGCCGGTTGCCAGATACGTCCAGCGACCACTTCGTCGATGTAGGCTTGGGGATTTTTCAGATAAGCCTCCCGATCAAACGGTTCGGGAACCTGCAACATGCTGCGGTTTTTAGCCAATTCGGGATTGTCTTCGGTCTTAGCCAGGCTTTTGGTATTGGCGTTGGCGTTGCGATTGACGACCGGAGTCAGGCCGACGTTGATCGGCTCTCGTGGTGGTCGGCGCTTGCGATCTTTCGGTCCAAACACATCTTTTTTCGGTCGAATGACTCCACCATGTTTGACGAACCCTTCAGGGATCAGCTCCGTGGCGTCATCGGATTGATCCGTGTTTTTAGCCACCGGTTCAAACCAACCCCACCAGCGGTTGTTCATCCCGGCCAGTGCAAAACAAAAAACTAGTGCGCCTGCAACCAGGATGGTTGCAAACGATCGAGTTGACAATTTCGTCACACCGCTATCCTCTTCGATTGATCGTAGTGATTTTTCTCCAGCGTCCTGTTTTTTGGACAATGGAGGGTTTTATGTTGTTGGTTTTTGGAAGTGGAGGTTCGTATCGGAACGATGATGTGCCATCGGTTCGAGACGATTGACACGTCATTGGCTCGGCAGGAGCCTCGCCCTCCCGGACCTCGCCCTCCCGGACCTCGCCCTCCCGGACCTGGCCTCTCGATGCTCTAAAAGTATTGGGATCTCAAAAATGGAAGAGCAACGGAAACCCTCCGGAAGACTATTGGCAGCCAATGGGAAATCTTTGACAGGAAAAAACTAAAAATATTTTGATCGTGACTTAAGTGCTGTGATTCCAAGGATTTAAAATTCCTTGTTCAGCATGCGTCAGAAATCGAGTTTCAGCTTTCTGAACGTGAATCACATCGAAAAATCATCTCCAACTATGAAAACTGGGTTGAGAAAGAATTTAGAAAAGATGTTTTTGCGATTTCAACGAAATTGCTGGACGCTTTTGTCACAAAACTCAAGTGTCCAGTCCCAACGATGTATGCAGGAAGTGCTTCCATCAACAGGTAACGTCGTTTTGCCACTCGTCACACAGCAAAATATTCAGCCGCGGCCGCGCATCATTTTGTCGATGCGTTTTTTCGTTTCGGCGCGTTTGAGATCTTCGCGCTTGTCGTGCAATTTTTTACCTTTGCCGACACCGATTAACAATTTGATGATGCCACGTGCATTGATGTAAATCCGCAAAGGTACGAGGGTCAGACCTTTTTCATGCGCGCGATCCGACAACTTCCGGAACTGCTTGGCGTGAACCAACAGCTTTCTTGGACGCTTGGGATTGTGATTCCAGATGTTGGCTTGAGCGTATTCGGGGATGTCGGCGCCGACCAGCCACAACTCACCGTCGCGAACGCGAACATAAGCTTCTTCGAGTGAGATTTTGCCATCGCGGAGCGATTTCACTTCACTGCCTTGGAGAACGATTCCACATTCCAATTTTTCCAAAATCTCGAATTTGTGATTCGCGCGACGGTTTTGTGCGATCGTTCGCGAACCATCGTCGGGCGCTTTGTCTTTCTTGTTTTTCGATTTTTTGGACTTTGACATGGAAGCACGAAACGGAATTCAATCCAGCTAACAAAACTCGCAAACACTATATTCTAACAACTTGCGACTTTATTCACGAAGCCGAAATACCGGGCCACAAGGGCGTCGCCGCACAATTTGGGCTAGATGCCGGTTATGACCCTGTTAAGATTGATTGGGTTCAGCACCTTGGTTTTTTGTGAAAGTAGTTTGTTGGAATTACCGATTGTACAACCCGGTGGATCAGGATGTTCGTCCGGTTCTGGCTGTGCTTCAGGAGCTTCGTCTTCGGATGCGACCGTCGTTCATCGATTGCCGCGCTGGCTCAAACGCGAGGTCCCCAAAGGCAACGCCAATCACTTTACTGCGGGGCTGATCGAAGAGCTAGGGCTGGAAACGGTTTGTGACAATGCCAAATGTCCCAACCGCATGGAGTGCTATTCGCAAAAAACAGCAACCTTTATGGTGCTCGGGAACACTTGCACTCGCAGTTGCAGCTTTTGCGCGGTCAGTCGCGGCCGGCCGGAAGCGGTCGAGTTGGACGAACCTGACCGCGTCGCGCAAGCGGCAGAACGACTCGGCCTCAAACATGTTGTTATCACATCGGTAACTCGTGACGATTTACCAGATGGTGGTGCCGAACATTTTTATCAATGTGTTTTGGCTGTCCGCAGGCGCACTGGTGCGACCGTTGAAGTTTTGACTCCTGATTTTATTGAAAACAAAGCGGCGCTCGACCGAGTGATCGAAGCACGACCGGATGTCTTTAATCACAACACAGAAACTGTGCCGCGATTATATCGACGCGTTCGCGGTCCTCGATCGGAATATCGATGGACGCTCGATCTGCTCAAACGTATCAAAGACGTTGATCCGTCGATCAAAACCAAAAGCGGATTGATGTTAGGGCTGGGCGAAGAACGAGACGAATTGTTGGATGTCTTTTCCGACTTGCTCGATGTCGGTTGTGACTTTTTGACGTTGGGCCAATACCTCCAGCCCTCGCAAGATCGCTACATCAAAGTTGTGCGATACATAACGCCTGAGGAATTTGACGAACTTGGGAATATTGCCCGGGGAATGGGGTTCAAAAAGGTAGCCAGCGGGCCGTTTGTGCGTAGTAGTTACCATGCCCGCGATATGGCAGAAACAGAATAGGGAAAATACGTGATTTGACTGCGTATTTTTCGTTACAAATCGAAAAATTCCGTTTGTTGACCCGTTGATTTACCCTATAATTTCGTGTCACTTTACCAACGTTTTCGCGGACAATTGTCTGCATCTACCAATCTAATAGTCGGAGTCAAAATGAAATCACTCAAGTTTTTTGCGGTACTGATGTGCCTGACAGTCGCTTTTATGGGCTGTAAAAAAGAAGAAAAGAAAGACGACAAGGGTAAAGAAAAAGCCCAAGTCAGCAAAGTTTCCGCTGATCTTTGCGGCTCTTGCGGTTGTTGCGCAGGTTGCGATGACTGTTGTAAGGAAGATGCCAAAAAATGCGAAAAATGCGGATTTAACACCGGCACGAAATTGTGCTGCAGCGGCCTGAAACCTGAAAAAGGCGTCAAGTACTGCGGTACATGTGGTCACAAAAAAGACGCTGACCACGAATGTGACAAAGACTGCGAAAAATGCTCTTGCGGTTTCCACAAAAAATCTGATCTTTGCTGCAAAATCAAAGACGGCGATCATGGCCACAAACACGACAAAGACGGCGATCACGACCACAAATAGTCGTTAATCGCAGTCAAACCAAACCATAAAAAGCCCCAGGTTTTTTGCCTGGGGCTTTTCTTTTTGCCGTTCTCTCGCATTAATAAATGGAGCAGGGGAATCAAATAACGGTATGACAGACAACTTCATCCAAGTCGAAATCAATGGCCAGCCTCGACAAATCGCGGCCAATTTGACCGTCGAAGCTTTGTTGAAACAAATCGAATTATCAACGCCCGCGGTCGCCGTTGAAGTGAATCTGGAATTGATTCCACGCGAAAAACATCCTTCCACCTTGGTTCAAAATGGCGACCAGCTGGAAATCGTTTCGTTAGTCGGTGGTGGGTAAATTTCACCAATGGTCACTCAACCTACATCAATCGACTCGAGTTCGCTGGACGACTCATCGAGTTTCCAGGTCGGCCCTTTTTCGTTGTCCAGTCGATTGATCCTGGGGACCGGAAAATACGAATCATTCGAAGTGATGCAACAATCGCATCAGGCGGCTGAAACCGACTGTGTCACCATCGCAGTGCGACGTGAAAAACTGCACGACAGCGATGGTCGAAACATTCTCGATTTCATTGATACCAACCGTTATATCTTGTTGCCTAACACGGCGGGCTGTTACGACGCTGAAACAGCGGTCCGCTGCGCACGGATGGGCCGTGAAATTCTCCGCGATCTCGACAACCCCGGTGCTGAATGGGTCAAACTCGAAGTTCTGGGAGACAGTCGAACGTTATTACCCGATCCATTGGAAACTTTGCGTGCATGCGAAAAATTGGTGGAGGAAGAATTTTCCGTACTATGCTACACAAATGACGACCCCATCATGGCCATGCGCCTGAAAAAAATTGGCGCTACCAGTGTAATGCCTGCAGGTAGTCCAATTGGTTCAGGGCTTGGAGTCATAAATCACAATAATCTTTCAATCATCCTTGAGATGCTCAAGTCAGAAGACCGATCATTTCCAGTGATTGTCGATGCAGGAGTTGGTACAGCCAGCGATGCGGCAATTGCTATGGAACTCGGTGCTGACGGAGTTTTGCTTAATACCGCTGTTGCTGGTTCAGCAAACCCCGTTCAAATGGCTCGCGCAATGATGCATGGCATCAAAGCCGGCCGCCTGGCATTTCTCGCAGGTCGGATTCCTAAAAGCAAGTACGCCGCGGCAAGCAGCCCCGAAGTCGGCGTCATTGCATCACGAGTAAAAGACTGAAATGGATCAGTCGATTCGTTCGTGGCACTGAAACGGTATCTAACAATCCGATCCATTCCGGATGTTTGCTGCCGTTGACCCAATCCCAATATCACCACACGGAAGTACCGATATTGACAGACGTCACGATCGTATCCGTTGTTGCTTTTGCCCATCGTTGGAAAGCATTTTGGTTTACCGGGATTCCACAAAAAAAGCGAATCAGGTTGTAGAGTTGTACGAAAAATAAACCCCTTTTTCAGCGATCTAAAGCCATTTAACCGAATTCACATCAGGTGAAAAAAAATGAAAGAACTATGGAAAAACTTTCGGCTTGCAGCGTACATTATTGCACTCCCGCTGATTGCGACTGCTGCCTTGTCCGCTTATCAATGGACATCCCCTCAAGATCAGTCACTTCGCGTTCATTCTGCCAGCGCTACAATTCCAACAACTATCCACGCCGAGCGCAGCCATTCCCTGATGCTCGATGAAAATGGCGTCTTTCACGGGCGTATTTGGTCGCCTGACGCGGAATACAAAACTCATCTCAATTCTGCCAACATGGACATCGCGTTGTATCAATCTGGCAACGTCATCGCCCAAGCCAAAACGAACGATGCCGGCCAATTTTCATTGCCCAACGTCCAACCGGGGATTTACTCGTTTGTAGCTCGCGGCAACGGACAAATGTCGATGTACGCCGTGCGATTGCAATCGTTCGACGCTCGTTTTACCCCGAGCTACTTCGAAGCGATCACGGTACCGACAAGTTCAACAACTCAGGTCAGAAATTCGGTCAATGCAAATGAACAGCAGTCGGAAATCCAGACAGTCAACCAATACGCTGACATGAATTTCCGAACCGGCAATCAAATTCAACTGGATCGCAACAACAATCTATATGGCTCTCTGGTAGCGACGATCAATACGACGGATGTTTCCCAAAACACCGTCTCCCTGATGCGTAACGGTCATCAAATTGCCACGGCAACACCAACCGCAGATGGAAAATTTGTATTTTCGAATGTCCAACCTGGTAAATACGACTTTGTTTCTTCGGGTCCCAACGGTGCCGTTGCTATTGGCCTGGAAGCCGTCAGTGGAAACCGTCTGATTCGTCAAACTAGCTTCGCTCCAACGCAACAAGATGTTCCCAACACGTTTGATGTTCCGCTGACCAATCCCAATGATTTCAGTGCGATCTTTCCACGGAACCCCTTTGGTGGTTTCTTCCCCAGTGGAGGCGGATTTGGCTCGAACGGTTTTGGCGCAGGACTTTTCGCCGGTGGTGGCGGAGGCCGATTACTGTTGGGCCTGGCCGGTTTCGGCCTCGGACTTGGTGCCATTTTGGATAACAACCCGGCGCCCACTAGCCCGACGAAGTAATCAGATCTGAACACAATTGAAATTTGCACTGAAGGAGCTCCAAGTCGAGCTCCTTTTTTTATTGATGTGGTCGTAGGGCCGGTTCTCACCGGCCAATCTACAAACGGTCGGTGGAAACCGGCCCTGTTTGATTTACACAAAAGAATCATAACCCGAAACGTCAGTGAGGGACTGCGTTCCAACAGCACATTAGTATGGTTTCTGGCCCTCACTGACGAGGAAATTTCATGGAGGTCCTTCGAATCTTACGAGCTCGAGCGTTGGTCCGGTTATGATTGGCAATTAATTGCACAACCAATGCAACGGTTTGTTAAAATTCAAATAATAAAATGGGTTGATTTGGAAAACGCTCGCCAGCTATGTGAACCAAACAACCGCCCAAGAGGCACAATGGACACTTAAGCCCCTCTAAAACCCTATTTGACCCAGGAATTGTTGACTTCTTCCCCGAATTGAGTTTGCATCTCGACTCGATTCCGATTAATTTAGAGAGCACGAAAAGCTATGCAATTGTCGGCTTTTTGGGCCCTTCTCCTTCTCAATCGGAACTTGCACCAAGATTCAGCTATGAAAGAACTCCTAAAAATCCTTCAACTCAGCGTTTATGTATTTGCGCTCCCTCTGATCGCAACCGCGACAGTATCTGCATTTAACTATCTGGAAAAACCGGATACGAAAGTCGAGACATCCAAATCGGAGATCGTCGACACCAACCAAGAAAACACTGCTACTTATTTGATCAAGCGTGATCAAAATCAAACGGTCAAAGGTCGGGTTGTCAACGTTGATGGCGGTACCGGCGAAGTCAATGGACGATCGGGACTTTCGGTTCAGTTTGTTCAAAACCAAAACGTCGTCTTTAAAACGGAAACAGATTCCACTGGGAATTTTACTGTCGGCAATGTTCCAACAGGCGTTTATTCGTTTTTTGCCATTGGTGACGGCGAATTTTTGACGATGTCAATTCGCATCGTCAATCCTAGTGAGCGCGGAGCCGATTCTCTGTTTGTTGAATCAACCGTTGGTAAAACTGCAAAAATGGCTGTCGAAAAAATTCGCAGTCTTCGATCACAATCGGGTTTCCGACTCAAGTCCATGACTCTCGAGGATCGAACGGAATTCACCAAACTCACCGGCAGCAGTTCAACGACATTGTCCGATGACGGTACGTTGGTTGGTCGAGCAGTTTCTCACTATCGCGAAGCGAACCAGAAACTCGAAGGTACGACCGTTCAAATCTATCAAGATGGAAAATTGATTGCCGAAACTAAAACGGACGCGATGGGTAAATACACCATCAAGGGATTAGATGAAGGCGTTTACGAACTGTTTGCGTTTGGACCCGCTGGATTTGCTACCTTCCGCTTCCGAACGGTTTTGCCGGCCAAAGCTACTTCGGCCGCGGCAGTCGAGCTTCCCAAAACAGCACTGCAAGAGACACAAGAATTCGCTTTGACTCCGTTCAATAACGCGACGTTTGCTGACCCGCCTGTCGTTGATACGCCACCTGTCGATACACCGCCAATCGTCGGCGACACTTCGACAGCGTTTGTAACCGGTGGTTCAGCACCTGTCGGCGGTGGTTTTCCGATTGGTGGCGGCGGACGTCTGGGCCGACTCGTCGGTTTGGCTGCATTGGGTGTAGGTATTGCTGCCCTGGCCGAAGATGACAGCCCACCTCCAACCAGTCCAACACTCTAGACATAGCGTCGAGACGATTCACTGAAAACATACGATTGAGGTCGCAGAGCCGAGCATCTGCGACCTTTTTCTTTGTGCCCGTGTTTCGGGAGGGCGAGGCTCCTGCCGAGCCACTGCTTGTTGTATTTGGCTCCTGCCAAGTCGCTAGGTCCTGTTGATTAAATATGAGCGGCGAGCGCGTGCGGGTGCCACTGGCTCCAGCCAGTGATTTGCACGATGACGCCACGGTTTTTCATCCAACTGAAATAATTGCACAACTACCGTCCACCCAACACTGGCGAAGCCAGTGGCACCCACCCGTGTTTCGGGAGGGCGAGGCTCCTGCCGAGCCACTAGGTCGTGTTGATTAAATATGAGCGGCTAAACTTTGCTCAGCCGTTCGATGGGCACATAATACTTGATGTATCGAAAACCATCGTCGTACAAATGGCCGCGCTTGTTTTTGACCAATACTGTCGCTCGACGTGTAATGCGGTTGATAAATCCTCGCAAACGACTGCCATTTAAATCAAATTCGACGTAATCTCCGGTGGTAATTCCAAATTGCTTGGCCGCCGAATCTTTTGGCGAAGTCAATTGATGGCTGGACTGCCGGTGTCCAAAGAAGTTCTTCGCAATGAGCTTGAACCGCCGCGCAGAACAACTCGAATGCAACCAAACCAGCATTTCGATCAAATGGATCAACTCATGCTCAAAAATTCGCTGCAGCCCACTGAGCCGATCCTGACAGTCAACACCGACGACACTGGCTGGCTGTCCCCGGTTGAACGATTCGAACAACAGTGTCGACGAGATGGCAATTTCAAAACTTTTCCCGCGATTGGAGTGAATTCCGTAAGGGTGCAACATGGTTGTTTTGCCACCGGCGTTGGTCATACGTTTTGACAATCGCATTTGGAGCGGCAGTTTTTGGTCGATCAACGATTGGCGAATCAAGCCGTCAAAAAAAACGTTGTCGTATAACTCAAACAACAACTGCAGATCTTCGGTTGAGATGTTTTGAAAATTCGAGCTGCGAATCGTATCGGAAACAAACAACACCTCTTCGTAAATCGTTCGCTGGGCTTGGGCAAAATCCTGCTCCGGTTTCCAACGACCTGTTACTCTGGCTTCGAGTTGCTCGACAAAAGGCGATGCGGGCAAATTCATAGAATTTTTCAAAATTTTAGATTTTTGGGTGACTCAAATTTGCCGTAATTTTTTGTGTTTTGGAAGTTTAAAGTTGGCGAGCCATTCGAAAAAACCCGATAAATCCGACTAGTCAGCCAGCACAATATTTTGTGTTGACAGATGGTTCAACATCGATATATTGGGGCCCACCGTCGGAGACGACGGTATGACTTACCAAGTCGCAAAAACGGTGATTTTCCCGAAAATCCCCATTTTTTGCCTGTCACTGCTAGCAGTCGAATACGGAAACTCGGATTCCAGTGATTTAGCACGGCGGGCAAACGAGCGGCTGGTTTGTTCATGCGAAACTGATTGAACCGTGAACAATGCTCTCAATACAAAGGGATTGATCAGCAGCAAAATTGCCAACAAATCGGGCCGGCAGGGATGCCAATTCTCTCGCTTTCCCTTGATTCGATTTTTGCTCCATCGATCTTTCAAGCGAGCATGACCAACGGTGTCATGAAGCAACGCAATAAGCATGGATACGGCGGAACATGACGCGAGCAACGAATGCCGCGCTGGTTCGTCAAGCTTTTTGGAAAGGGAACTCAAGCGATGCTAAATGCAAATACTAAAACAGACCTCACCATTACAAAACGTGACGGCCGGGTTGTGCTGTTTGACGCTCAATTAATAACTCGGGCAATTCAAAAAGCGTTTGCCGCAGAAGAAAATGTCGAAGCTGACGCGCTCGAACCGAAAATCATCTCTGACATCGACCAGATGGTCGCCGAAGTCGTTAACCAATCCAATTTCCGTCTGAAACAAAATCAAACCGTCGACGTCGAGTTCGTCCAGGATGCTGTCGAACGCGAGTTGATGCGGCAAAAACACTATAGCGTTGCTCGACGATATATCCTGTATCGCGAAGAGCATGCTCGCATGCGTCAATTGCGTGCCGAAGAGACCATGGACAGCAGCGAGCCGTTTCCGCGCATCCTGGTCAATCGTGAAGGGCAACTGGAAAACCTCGATTTTGATCGACTCCGTTCGCAAATTGATTCTGCCTGCCATGGAATCGATGATATCTGCGATGCACAAGAGTTGTTGAACGATATCGAGAAACAGTTTTACAACAAAATTACCCCGGATGAGATTGCCCGTTCGTTGGTTTATGCCGCGCGAACTCGCATTGAGCGCGATCCCGCCTACGACACGGTTGCCGGTCGTCTCATTCTCAAAATTATCTACCGTGAAGCATTGGGAAAATCGCTGGACAGCGATGACCTCCAACCGCTCTATTACAAAAAATTTGCCGAATATATCGACGAAGGCATTGCGGCAAAACGTCTGTCACCGGAGCTTGCGGAATTCGACATCAAACGCATTGCCGCAGCATTGGTGCCCGAGCGCGATCACCTGTTCCCGTACCTGGGACTGCAGACTATTTATGATCGTTACCTGTTGCACATCAACGGTCGCCGCATTGAAACCCCTCAGTATTTCTGGATGCGGGTGGCGATGGGATTGGCGCTCCACGAAGGCGAAGATCGTACGGATCGCGCCATTAAATTCTACGAAGTTCTTTCAACTTTCCGATTTACCAGTGCCACGCCAACATTGTTCAATGCCGGAACCTGTCACCCTCAACTGAGTTCGTGCTACCTGAGCACAGTGATGGATGACCTGGACAACATTTTCAAAGCGATTTCTGATAACGCGAAACTGTCCAAATGGGCGGGCGGTCTCGGCAACGACTGGACCAACATCCGTGCAACCAATTCGCACATCAATGGAACCAACGGGCAAAGCCAGGGCGTCATTCCGTTTTTGAAAGTTGTCAGCGACACAGCCGTTGCTGTGAATCAAGGCGGGAAACGCAAAGGTGCGGTTTGTTCGTATCTGGAAACATGGCACTTGGACATCGAAGAATTTCTCGACCTGCGTAAAAACACAGGCGATGATCGACGTCGAACCCATGACATGCACACCGCAAACTGGATTCCCGACCTGTTCATGAAACGCGTCGAAGAAGACGGCATGTGGACGCTGTTCAGCCCCAACGATGTTCCAGATTTGCACGATTTGATCGGCTCGGAATTCGAAAAACGATACATCGAATACGAAGCGAAAGCGGAATCCGGGGAAATTGAATTGTCGCGAAAAATCTCGGCAAAAGAACTTTGGCGAAAAATGCTGACCCGTTTGTTCGAAACAGGTCACCCCTGGATCACGTTCAAAGATCCGTCCAACATTCGCTCGCCCCAGGATCACAAAGGTGTCGTTCACAGCAGCAATCTGTGCACCGAGATTCTGCTGAATACATCTCGAGACGAAACGGCGGTTTGCAACCTCGGTTCTATTAACTTGCTGAACCATATCACCGACGGCAAACTCGACCTGAAAAAACTGGAAGAAACAATCAATGTCGCTGTTCGCATGCTCGACAACGTCATTGATATTAATTTCTATCCAACACCTGAAGCGCGTAATTCGAACCAGCGTCATCGCCCCGTCGGACTGGGCTTGATGGGCTTCCAGGACGCCTTGGCCGCCTGCGGTATCAGCTATGCCAGCCAGGAAGCCATTGAATTTGCCGATCGTTCTATGGAAGCAATTTCTTACTTTGCAATTTTGGCTTCCAGCAATCTGGCCGGTGAACGTGGTACCTATCCAACCTACAAAGGTTCCAAATGGGAACGCGGTCTACTGCCGATCGATACGGTCAAACTGGTAGAGAAAGAGCGCGGTCTCCCCGTCAAGATGGATGTTTCATCAACGATGGATTGGAGCAAAGTTCGCGCAGCGATTTCTCAAAACGGAATGCGAAACAGCAACGTCATGGCAATCGCACCGACCGCCACCATCTCGACGATTATCGGTGTCACACAATCGATCGAACCAACCTACAAGCATTTGTTTGTCAAAAGCAATCTGTCAGGTGAGTTTGTTCAGGTGAACGTGAATCTCGTCAACGAACTCAAACAGCGCAATCTATGGAACGACCAAATCCTCGAAGCGATCAAGTACCACGATGGTTCATTGGGACAAATTGATGATTTGCCCGAGGATATCAAAGGGCGTTATGCAACCGCTTTTGAGATTGAACCGCAATGGCTCATTGAATGTGCCAGTCGCCGCCAAAAATGGATCGACATGGGACAATCGTTGAACCTGTATATGTGCCAACCGAGCGGTAAAAAACTGGACGAAATGTATCGTCTGGCCTGGCAAACTGGTTTGAAAACGACCTATTACTTGCGTTCGCTCGGAGCAACATCCGTTGAAAAATCGACGGTCGATATCAACAAATTTGGGGTTCAACCCAAATGGATGAAAAGTCAAAGTGCGTCATCAAATATCCAGGTGCAGCGCGATTCGGAAAAAACCTGTTCGATCATGGACCCGGACTGCGACGCCTGTCAATAAATCATACTGCGGCGCCCAAGCGCCGCTTTTTTTCAAACGTTTTTTTAATACCAATCACGATTGCTCACGCAATGAAAAATTTAACGCATGGAGTGCGACATGAGTACTGATTTACAAAACACGAATACTGAAATCCTAGGCAACCCCGAGCGTATTGACGCACGTGAAAAACGCTTGATCAACTGCCATCAAGTCGACGTCAATCAATTGATGCCGCTGAAATACAATTGGGCGTGGGAACACTACATCAATGGTTGTGCCAATCACTGGATGCCGACCGAAGTTCCGATGAACAAAGACATTGAGATTTGGAAATCCGATCGCCTGACCGACGACGAACGGTTGGTGATCCTCCGCAATCTCGGTTTCTTTTCGACAGCAGAAAGCCTCGTTGGCAATAACCTGGTGCTTGCCATTTTCAAACATGTCACCAACGCCGAATGCCGCCAGTACCTGTTGCGACAAGCTTTCGAAGAAGCGGTTCATACGCATACATTTTTGTATGTCGTCGAAAGCCTCGGCCTGGACGAAGGCGAAGTGTTCAATATGTATCACGAGGTTCCATCGATCGCGCGTAAAGACGCATTTGAAATGGAGCTTACCCAGGAAGTTCTCGATCCAGACTTTACCACCGATACTTTCGAAGGCGCCCAAGCGTTTCTGAAAAACTTGATCGGTTTTTACATCATCATGGAAGGCATCTTTTTCTACACCGGATTTGTCATGATCCTGTCGTTCCACCGCCGCAATCTGATGAAAGGCATTGGAGAACAATTCCAGTACATCATGCGTGACGAAACGATTCACCTCAATTTCGGCATCGATTTGATCAATGGCATCAAAGCGGAAAATCCGGACCTCTGGTCAGACGATTTCCAACAACAAATGATCGACCGTGTGCGACAGTCCGTCGAACTGGAAATCGCCTATGCCAAAGATTGTTTGCCCAACGGCGTCCTCGGACTCAACGCCGATCTGTTCCGTGATTATGTTCAGTATGTTGCCGACCGGCGGCTGGAACGAATTGGTTTGCAGGTCCAGTATGGCAGCTCCAATCCGTTCGAATGGATGAGTGAAACCATGGATCTTTCCAAAGAGAAAAATTTCTTCGAAACGCGTGTGACAGAATACCAAACGGGCGGCACGCTCGAGTGGGATTAACTTCCAAGCTTCAAACCATAGGTTGTGAAATGGCTGGTTTTAACCAGCCATTTTTTTTCGGTCGACATTCTTGAAACTATTCCCGAACAGGCGGGTAGAGTTTTCTGGCGAAATACAGCTGTTTTTGCAGGAAACCTGACACGACGTGAACGCTTTGCCAACAACTCGTGGAAAATCTTATCAAAACCTGCCATAATCCAGACCCAGTCGACAACCATTGACATGCAGGCAACGGCCCGTTTCACCAGCTAATTTTCGTCACCTACGGCGACTCAACAAATCAGAAAGGAACAACATGTATCTACGTAAATCGACATTGCTTTTGGCGATGGCTGCCCTGCTGGGTTTTGTAGCCAACGCAACAGCCCAATCCAAAGACGTTCTCCGCTGGAAATTTGAAAAAGGCCAGAAATTCACCGTCGTTTCTGAAAACGACTCGAAAACAGAAATTGACACCCCAATGGGTGCCCAGGAAATCCCAAACAAAATGACAACCACCATGACTTGGGAAGTCCTCGGAGCCAAAGACGGCAATTACAAAATCAAACAAACCATTGATCGCATCAAAATCAAAACCAGCATTCCGTTTGCCGGCGATATCGAGTGGGATTCGGATGACAAAGATTCGGAGCCCGAAGGCATGGCCCGTCAAATGGTCGCCCAATTCAAAAAAATGGTTGGCCAATCTTCTGAACTCCAATTCAACAGCCGTGGTCAAGTCAAGAAAAAAGATAAAAGCGATTCCAAAGGCGGGGCGATGAGCATGAATATGACTGCCGACATCGCCAGTCAAATGTTCATCGAGTTCCCCGAAGGTGCTGTGCAAAAAGGAAAATCCTGGGAGCAAAAAATCAAAAATGATATCGGCGACCAGGGCTCGATGACCATGAAAAACAAATACACTTTTCAAGGTAAAGAGAAATCTTCGAGCATGAAAGAAATCTACAAAATCGGCTTGAAGGGTGAAGTCGAAATGGAAATGGATCAAGGTCCTGTTTCCATGGAAACCGACGAAGGTACCGTCGAAGGAACGTTGTATTTTGATGCAACAGCGGGTTGCCTGGTCAAAGCAGAACTCAAGCAGAAATTGGTCCTGTCAATGGACGCTGGAGGACAAAACATGTCCATGACTACATCGGGCAAATCAAAAATGACCATTACGCCCGCAAAAGGCAAAAAATAATCTTTTAAGATACCGAAATCCCGGTCACACTCTGGCCGGGATTTTTTTTTACACCTTTGCGAAATGTACGAACATGGATACTCATCTCAATGACAAACACGTGGTCGTCACCGGCGCCAGCGGTTCGATCGGTAGCGAAATCGCCCGCCAATTTGCCGCCGAAGGAGCAAAGGTCACGGTTCATTTTCATAAAAACCAATCTGCTGCCAATGACGTCGTCAAACAATGCGGACAACATGCGGCAGCAATGGCTGCAGACCTGACCAATGAGTCAGGAGCCAAAAATCTGTTCGAAAATGCAACGGATCGTTGGGGACCGATTCACATCTTTGTTGCCAACGCAGGTGTCTGGCCCGTCGCAAACCAACGTGTGGACCAGATCTCGCTGCAACGTTGGAATGAAACTTTGAATGCCAATCTAACAAGCACTTTTTTGTGCATGAAATATTTCTTTGCTCAAATTCAAAACCACCAGATTACTGATCCCGCTGCGGTCATGATCAGTTCCACCGCAGGTATTTTTGGTGAAGCGGGTCATGCCGACTACGCGGCTGCAAAAGCTGCCATCGCAGGCGGGTTGTTGCCAAGTTTGAAAAACGAACTCAATCAAATTGCCAAGAATGGGCGCATCAACGTTGTTTGCCCTGGTTGGACTTTGACGCCGATGACTGAAAAATTTGCCGGTGATGGAGCAGCTCAAAAGCGCGCGCTGCAAACGATTGCCATGAAAAAATTCGCCGAGCCAGCCGACATCGCTTCGACCGTCGTGTTCCTTTGCAGCTCAAAAGCTGGCCATATTACGGGCCAGTCGATCACTGTATCCGGTGGAATGGAAGGCCGGGTCCTCTACGAGTCCGATGAAATTGGCTTCGAATCGTATTGATACTGGCTTTTTGCAAAAAAAATGTAACAGCTGGCTGCAACATCGCTGTTTTGGTTAACATGCTATGCATTGGTAACTATATTATAAGCTACTAGGTTTCGAATCTCACCGTTTGAATCCTTACCCAACGATTACCACTTCCCCTTTGTTGGATCAAAAATGTCGATTGCTTTTCGGTGCCCTTGTGGACAAAAACTTCGCGCCAAACCTGAAATGGCTGGGCGCCAAACGCGATGCCCCAAATGTTCGGCCGTCGTCGATATTCCCACTCAACAACAATCCGCACCACAGATCGATACCGGGCAACCGGCTCAACACAAAGCAGCATCGGCACCACAAATCAACACGGGCCAACCGGCGCCATCGCACTCAACACCCGTGCCAACACCACAGCCCGCTGCGACGCCCCAACCCGCGGTAACTCCGCAACCCGTTGAAACACCACAGCCTGTTGCAACACCCCAACCCACGCCGGTTCCGGTGCAGCCAGTCCAACAATTTGTTGAAATGATCGTGCCTTGTGTTTGCGGAGCAAGCTTCCAGGTTTCATCACAATTCGCCGGTCAACAAACAAATTGCCCGACCTGTGGCAACCCTTGCGTCATTCCACAACAAGGTGCACAACAAGGCGCACAACAACCCGTGGTCACACCGGTTCAACAACCGATAGTTTCCAGTGGCATTCCACAAACCAACCCTTATGAATCTCCCAGTGCGTCGATCGGACCGGCGCCCAAACCGATTTCACTTGAGAGAGAGTTTTCCAAAGTCAAAATCGGAGCGTTAATTGCCGCCATTGCGCTTTGCGTTTTTGCGGGCGCGATACTGATGAATTATTTGGGTCAAGGCCTGACTCAGATCTCCGTCTTGATAGGAGCTGCATCCGTTTCACGCCCACCCGAGCGTCCGAGTAGTACAGATTTCAGTACGCGCGAATCATACAACGCCGAAATGCGAAAATATCGTGAGAAACTCGAAAAATGGCAAAAGAAACAACCGAGTCCGGAAAAACTTCGCAAGCGCGCCAAAATGATTCGTAATCTCACCAAGGTTGCAGATGTGTTTTACAAAATTGGACATGTTGTTTTGGTGATTTCGATTATTGGCTGCATTGTCGGATTCGTTTTCTCATTTTTGATTCCAACACGAAAAGCTTTGATGGGAGTTGCCATTGCGATGACCGCCGCTGGAGCACTGGCAGCCATTTTCTATTTGATCTTCCAAATGATCCCAATTTTGGATGACGATATGTTTGTGGATTACCGCGGACATACGACTTACATATTTATGTGGCCTGCCGAAGCTGATTTTGCAGACGCTTTTATTGCGGGCTTGATCGATACGTTGTTGTTCTCACCGCTGATCCTGAGCGGCGTTTTTCTGTTGCTCGCTGGAAAGTCATTGAATCGAAAAGACATTGCGTCATCGGGAATGTTATCGCTCTGGCTGGTCGGCGGATTTCTGGTTTTTCTGGCGATTCTGTTTGTTATGGCACTGATCGATTTCAAACTGAAACAGCCCGCGCTCGTGCCGATGATCTTGGTCTGGTTTTTTCAGTGGGCTGCCAATATTGCGCTCGGTGTCGGCCTGTTTTTCTTGATTCGCGGCTTTTTCAAGCTGAAATCAGTGAATCTCAGTGGCGGTAATCAACGCAAAGGTTACGGCGGTACCGCTTCGTTCAGGTAACCATCGTGGTTTGATTTGCTTATAATTACTGGAAGTAATACTCAGTAATTCGTTGACACTTTTTTGCAATCGATGGCCTCATGAAAACATCCATCCAAATTGCCTTTCTTATGACGTTTTTTGTCATTGGTTTGATTACGACTAATTTGCTGTCGTTGGCCAACCATCAAAACGAATCGGATTCGAATCATTTTGCGCGAGCAGGCCATCAGCCGCAGAAAAAAATCGAATTCAATCGTGACGTTCGGCCAATCTTGTCAGATAAATGTTACGCTTGCCACGGACCCGATGCAGCGCAACGCCAAGCGGATCTTCGACTCGATGTCCGTGATGAAGCGCTGGCGGATCTGGGCGGGTACGCCGCGATCGTTCCCGGAAAACCGAATGACAGTGAATTGATCCGTCGAATTATTTCGGATGACGAAGACGAAGTCATGCCGCCGGCGGACCATCGAAAAAAATTGACCGCTCGCGAAAAAGATATTTTGACGCAGTGGATTCGTCAGGGAGCCAAGTGGCAGAATCATTGGTCGTTAATTGCACCTCAAAAAATAATAACTCCTCAACCGGCCAACTCAGCCTGGACCAAAAACAAAATCGACCAATTTATTTTACAGCGGCTCCAAGCCCACAAAATCGCTCCCTCGCCTGAGGCGGACAAACGCACGCTGATTCGCCGAATCTATTTTGACCTGATCGGGCTTCCTCCCACACCTGAACAGGTGGACGCTTTCATTGCCGATACGTCACCTGACGCTTATGAAAAAGTCGTCGACCAACTGCTGGCTTCGAAACATTTTGGCGAGCGTCTGGCCATTTACTGGTTGGATCTGGTTCGCTACGCCGATACGGTGGGATACCACGGAGATCAAAACATCAGCGTTTCGCCTTATCGCGACTACGTGATCGATGCATTCAATAACAATATACGGTTTGACCAATTCACCAGGGAACAACTCGCCGGTGACCTGATTGAAAATGCCACACTCAAACAAAAAATTGCTTCAGGCTACAACCGCCTGGGGATGATGAGCGCCGAAGGCGGTGTTCAACCCGAAGAATACTTGGCCAAATATGCGGCGGATCGAGTGCGAACAACGGCGTCAGTCTGGCTCGGTATCACACTCGGATGCGCCGAATGTCACGATCACAAATTCGATCCATTTACGCTGACCGATTTTTACAACTTCGCATCCTTTTTCGCAGACATCAAAGAACGCGGTTTGTACAGCGGCGCCCACGTCTCTGGAGATTGGGGACCCAAAGTTGTTGTTGCTGACCCCCAATTGCCACAAAAAATTGCACCGATCGACAAACAAATCGCTACGGTTCAATCCGAACTCAATTCGCAACGGGCGGCGATTACCGCTGCCCAACAAAAATGGGAAGACAATTTGCGAAAGTTCAAATTTCATTGGCAACAACTTAAACCCGCCAGTTTGATCAGCGTCGAACAATCTGCCCACGAAATTCTCAAAGACAACAGTGTGGTGATGACCGGCAAAGCCTCCAACGAAGACACATACATTGTCCATTTCAAAATGCCGGACATGAACGTGAAAGGAATTCGCCTGGAAGCGATGCCCCATTTCAAATTACCGCAGCGGGGTCCGGGCCGCGCTGGCAACGGCAATTTTGTTATCACGCAAATGATCGCTTTGAAAGGGAAACATCGAAATACCGACGTTCTCAAAAAACTGATCAAGCAATGGCCGAAATCGCTGAAACAACAAACGTTGCCGTTGGCCAATGCGAGCGCGACGTTTGAACAAAAAGCTGCGGCAAAATCTCATCCCGACAAAAAATGGTCTGCTCGCAGCGCGATTGATCAAGACAAACGTGGACGAACGTTCGGGTGGGCGGTCTTGCCCCAAGTAGGAAAACCCAACAGCCTCGTGGTCCAGGTACCTAAAGGAGTAACATTCAAAAAAGGAGAATACCTGACCCTGGTGTTACAACAATATCATGGTTCGGGTAATCATTTGCTCGGTCGTTTCCGAGTATCGGTTACTTCGGATAAAAACCCGGTCACCGATCCACTGAGTACATTGCCCGGCGACCTGGGCACGATTTTGAAAGCTGCAGGAAATCGAACTGAGAAACAATCCAAACGACTGGCTGAATATTTTCTGTCGATCACTCCCCTGTTTGCCGCACAGCGAAAGAAAATCGAAGCGTTAAAAAAACAGCGAGATAAAATCGTCAAGGAAAATACTCGAACCAGTCTTGTCACTGTCGCCACCAAGCCGCGTCCGATGCGCGTACTGCCGCGTGGGAATTGGATGGACAAAACGGGTAAAATCGCGCAACCGATCACTCCCAAATCGCTTCCTCCATTACCCAAGATTGACGGGCGACCGACGCGGATGGATTTGGCAAACTGGCTCGTTTCGAAAAACAACCCGCTCACCGCCCGAGTGTTCGTGAATCGACTTTGGAAACTCTACTTTGGCGCTGGCATTGCCAAAGTGCTCGACGATTTTGGATCGCAGGGCAGCTGGCCAAGCCACCCCGAGCTGTTGGATGATCTAGCAAACGAATTCGTCGATAGCGGTTGGAATGTGAAACATACAATTCGTTTGATCGTTACCAGCGCCGCGTATCGTCAATCCTCGGCCTCGCGCGATGATCTCAAAACGGTGGATCCGGAGAACAGATTGCTGGCCCGCCAATCGCGCTTTCGACTCGACGCCGAATTAATTCGCGACAATGCACTGGCCATCAGCGGGTTGTTAGTCAAAAAAATTGGCGGTCGCAGTGTGAAACCCTACCAGCCCCCGGGGCTCTATCGACATTTGAATTTTCCGCAACGCAAATACCAATCGGACGCCGGTGACAAACAATTCCGCCGCGGACTGTACACTCACTGGCAACGACAATTTCTTCACCCCGCCATGAAATCGTTCGATGCGCCATCTCGCGAAGAGTGTACTTGTGAACGGCCGAAATCCAACACGCCGTTGTCCGCTCTGGTCATGCTGAATGACCCGTCGTATGTCGAAGCTGCCCGCAATCTGGCGGCCCGTTCGTATCAACAAAATTTGAAAACAGACAAAGAACGAATTGCGTGGATGTTTCGACAAGCCTTAACGCGCTCGCTTACCGAACAAGAAATCAACGTGCTCTCGAAATTATTCGCATCGCACGAACAATATTTTGCCAACCAACCCGACGCCGCAAAAGCGTTGGTTCGAATCGGTATCTCGGAAAACAAATCAAATGCGCCGGTTGCCAAGTTGGCGGCAATGACCAATGTCGCGCGAACGATCTTGAATTTACACGAGTTCATTACAAGAAACTAAAACCATGAGCGGACAAGAACAATTTTTCCTGACCCAAAACCGGCGGACGTTCCTCCGACAAACCTTTGGAGGCCTGGGATCGATTGCGTTGGGCCAGATGTTGGCCCAGCATGTTTCCGCAAACGACAAAACCAAAACCGACCGTTGGACAGGAATTGCGTCGCCGCCAAAAATGCGACCCAAAATCAAACGTGTGATTCATTTGTATATGGCCGGGGGACCATCGCATCTGGAAACGTTGGACTATCGACCGAAACTTGCCACGATGCACGGCAAGCCGATGCCCAAATCGTTTACCGATGGTCAACAAATCGCTCAACTTCAGGGTCAACGCAACAAACTGACTTGTATGGCACCGCAGTTTTCATTTGTGAAACGAGGAAAATCTGGTCAGGAAATTTCCAGTATTTTGCCGCATATTGGCTCGATTGCCGATGACATTTGCATCGTTCGGTCCATGCACACGGACCAGATCAATCATGACCCGGCACATACGTTGATGAATACGGGCACGCCGATTTCCGGCCGACCGTCGATGGGCTCCTGGTTGTTGTACGGGCTGGGTTGTGAATGTGATGATTTGCCAGGCTATGTTGTGTTGACCAGTGTTGGCGGTGGACAATCGCAACCGATTGCCTCGCGGCAGTGGCACAGTGGTTTTTTACCCGGCCGATTTCAAGGCGTTGAATTTCGCTCGACCGGCGACCCGGTGTTGTATGTCAACAACCCCAAGGGGATTGATCGAAAGCGCCAACGAGACGTCATCGACGCAATCAACAAAATGAATTCGCTGGGCAACGAGGTCTATCAAGACCCGGAACTCAACACACGAATCTCGCAATACGAACTGGCCTCGAAAATGCAAATGTCGGTTCCGGGGCTGGTTGATTTTTCCGATGAACCTGAAAGCATTTTGAATATGTATGGCACGAAAGGTGGCGACGGTTCGTTCGCTTCGAACTGCTTGCTCGCGCGGCGGCTGGCCGAACGTGGAGTTCGATTTATTCAGTTGTATCATCGAGGTTGGGACCATCATGGAGGTATCAAACGCGGCGTCCGGATTACCTCCAAATTAGTGGATCAGGCGTCGGCTGCGTTGGTCAAAGATCTGAAACAACGCGGGATGCTCGATGACACGCTAGTTATCTGGGGTGGAGAGTTTGGACGTACGCCAATGGCACAGGGCTCCGGTCGCGATCATCACATCAAAGGTTTCTCGGCATGGTTTGCCGGTGGTGGAATCAAACCCGGGATCACTTACGGCTCGACCGATGAACTGGGTTATGCGGCGGTTGAGAAAAAAGTCCACGTGCATGATTTCCATGCCACCATGCTGCACCTGTTTGGTCTGGATCACGAGAAACTGACCTATCGTTATCAAGGTCGCGACTTTCGTTTAACGGATGTCCACGGAAAAATCATCAAAGACATTTTGGCGTGATGGTATTCGGGAATTCGGTGGGTGAGGTTTTCGGGAGGGCGAGGCTCCTGCCGAGCCGCAGACACAATGTTTGCCCGACCCTGTAAGCGGCAAGGCGCTAGCCGCCGGTCCGAGGCGCTAACAAACCGGCGGCTAGCGCCTTGCCGCTCAACAGAAATCAACCGCGGATCAAAAGAAAAACAATCGAAACCACGTAAGCAAAATACATGGCCCCAAAGACTTGCCATGTAATCCGTTCACTCCATCCGCAAACCTTGGTTATCACCAATCCGGCGATCGTTAAAATTCCGAGCACCAGGCTCAGTAATTCCAGCGGTATCAAAGTGGCTAAACCCAAAATGATGGAAAACAGAATCGTCAATCCAAACAACTCGGTCAGCGAGAACCGTCGACTGCGAATGCGCTGCATTCGGTTCTGCATTTCCTCTCGATCTTGATCCGGCAAGGGCAGGGGAGTCGCAGATTTTTCTTCATGGGGCAACTCCACCAGCTTTAACTCGGCGTCGCCAACACCATGCTCTGGAAACCGCTCCGACAGTTTGAAATCTGTTGAGCCGCTCGGAACAGGATCATTGGTGGACATCGCCAGAGAGCCCTTATGATATCGTTGCGACTGAATCTCGCTCGATCAATACAGCGTTGGGTTGCTTCAAAACCTCTTCTTTACCCGACAGCAAATTCAAAAGTGCCGTCGCAGCTGTTTTTCCCATTTCGATGGTCGGTTGCGCGACCGTGGTCAATGGGGGAATGACAAATTCGGACGTTGGCAAATCGTCGAACCCAACAAGTGATACCTGGTCGGGAACAGAAATACCACGGCGATGTAGCTCCAAACGAGCACCATAGATCATCGTATCGTTGGCGCCGAATATCGCAGTGAACTCGGCGTTGCGATCATATAAACTGGCCACCGCCTGACATCCCGATTGCCCTGTAAAATCGCCCGCACAAATCAATTGAGGATCAAACGTAACACCTGCATCGCGCAACGCTTGTTTGTATCCTTCGAACCGGAGCCCCGCGTCGGTGTGTTCTTCTTTACCTTTGATAAAAGCAATTTTGGTATGGCCGTGATCAATCAGGTGTTTGGTCGCGTTTTGAGCGGCTTTCAGATTGTCGATGTGGAAACTTTGATTTTCCCAGTTGTCCAGATGACGCGCAATCAAAATCGTGGGTTTGAGATTTTTCAGGTCAAACAACGTTTTTTCGGTGAGATATCCGCCGACAATGATCAACCCGTCAACTTGCCGACTGATCAGAGTTTGAACCGCTTGTTCTTCGATCGATTGATTCCAACGACCGTCGGCAAAAATCGGTGAATAGTTGGTGTCGACCAGTTTTTGAACAATGCCTTGGGCAACCAGGTCGTAAAACGGCGTACCGATATTTTGAGTGACGATCCCAACGGTCATCGAGCGACCACCCGCCAGGCTGCGAGCCAGGAAATTGGGTTGAAAATCCAACTCCTTCATCGCGGCCAACACCGCCCGTCTTTTCTCCGGGTTCACGGGAGTCGTGTCATTGAGAACCCGTGATACCGTACTCTTGGAAACATTGGCGCGGTCAGCGATATCCTGAATCGTTACTTTTGTGTTTTGAATTTCCATGACATCATTATAGAAAGACGTATTATCCCGCTGGACCAATTTGCCAACCAACTCGCGGGAAACAAGTGTTTGGAGCAAAAGACACTTTAGTTGTTACGACGCTTTTTTCGGTTTTGGTTTGCGTTGTCGGGACGAGACTGTTTGATAAATCGTTCAGTATGCTGTTTCCATTGGGCAGCTAATCGTTCAACGATTTCGGGTTGTTTTTTTGATAGATCCTTGGTTTCCGCCCGATCAACTTTTAAATGATAGAGCTCCCAAGGTTTGCCTTTGGGCGCGACCAATTTCCAGTCACCTTGGCGAAACGCTCGATGACCTTCATGTGCCCACCACAGTTCCCGATCCATTCGATGATCCGAGACAAACGTCTTGGTCAAGCTTTTTCCGGGCCGAACGGGCTGATTTTTGCGGTCTAATTTCGCAGCCGAGTTTTGCTGTTCTTGTGGTTCGGTAACGTCCATGATGGTCGGCCAGAGATCGATCACATGCCCGACCGCGTGTCGCGTTTGACCGCGTGCGGCAATTCCATTGGGCCAATGAACGATCAACGGAGTTGCGATACCTCCCTCGTGAACCCATGTTTTGTGCTTTCGAAACGGCGTATTGCTGGTTGTCGACCACCCTGGTCCCAAGCACAAATACGACCGCCCCGATCCCATCGAGGCCGCGCGATTATGTCCGTCCCCGCGGACCATAATTTCCGCGCTTGCGCCATTGTCTGACAGAAACATGATCAATGTGTTTTCAAATTTTTTCATTGATTTGAGTTGCGCGATCAACCGCCCAATTTCCTGATCGATTCGATCAACCATCGCTGCATGAATCATCATTTTCGAAATCTGGAATTTTTTTTGATCAGCGGTGAGTTGGTCCCAAGGAACCGGCCGATTTACCTCATCGCTCCCCAGTTTTTCCAGATGTTTCGCGAAATGGTACGGTGGACCCTGATCGCGCTCGACTTCGGACAAAGTTGCATTGACCAATCCCAGGCTTTTGATTTTCGCCCATCGCGATTTTCTGACTTCTGCCCAACCTTTTTCATAGACGCCTTTGTATTTTTCAATGTCCTTTTCCGGTGCATGGAGTGGAAAATGCGGCGCTGTAAATGCAACAAAATGGAAAAAGGGTTTTGCACCTTGGCGTGCTTGATGGTCCTTCCAACACTTGATCGTGTGATCGGCGATATGAGTCGTCGTATAAAAACCAGAACCCTTGGCAATCGGCGGCAGACGTTTGTCGTCTTCCAGATGATTCTTGGGGTAAAAAAACCGATCATGGTCATTCAAGCGGTACGAACGATCAAAACCATTTTCCAGCACTTTCCCATCGATGTGCCATTTGCCGGAGTGGTAACAACGATATCCGCGTTGTTTCAATGCCACTGACATCAACGGAGCCCAGGCCGGTCGTTTGCCTCGGCCACCTCCCCAGTTTTTTCCAGGAATGCGGTCCCGTCGAATCTGCTGTGCGTAGTAACCGGTCATCAGCGCCGAACGTGTCGGCCAACATCGCGCTGTATTGTAAAACTGCGTATACTTCAATCCTCCCGCAGCCAACCGGTCCAGGTTTGGCGTTTTGATTTCGCCACCGTAACACCCAACATCCGAGAATCCCATGTCGTCCACTAATATGACCACAACGTTTGGTTGCTCTGACGGTGTCGAAGCGTCAGCTGGGCAATGAAATAGGACAACAAATAAAACGGCAAACAACGCTGAAGCAATACGCATAGTCGTTCCGATCAAAGCAAAGTCATGAAACGTAACAAGTGTCTTTATCGCCAATTACACTTGCAGGCTACGTCGTACAATATGGTGCTGTTGATTTGACAGAATCACAACCCAACGTCGACAGAATTTCCAGAAATCTTGGCCCACGAGAAATCAGTGGAAGTTCAAGATCACTTTTTGCAATGGATACGAACACGAAGCGCCAACGAGTGGTTTGGTGTGCGGTGTCCGTCAATAGCGGGCTATCGCTGTCAAACCACTCGCTGGCGCTTCGTGCTTGTATCAGTCGATGTCTACAAGTTCAACGTCGTCGGAGGTGATCTCCAACTGCAGCGTTGTGGTTTCGCTAGGAAGCTCTTTTTTGACCGTATATTGGGCAAACAGCGGCTTGCCCAACGAGTATTCATTTCCCGATTTGGAAGTATAGGGGTTGCCGTCATACGCATCGATCCGAACGATATATGCTCCGCCTTCGACACCTTGTGATTTCTTGCTCGTTTTTGTATTGAATTTTCCGTCAATGATTTCCGCGTATCCCGTGGCTCCTTTGTTCCCTTGAGACTCGTCCGGCGTAAATCGGATGAAACCACGCGGGATCGGCTTGCCATCAAAAGTCACGGTCCCTGAGATGTTGTGCGAAGCGTCGTTCGTTCGACTTCCACAGCCAGTCAATAAAAAAACAGCAGCGCAGATGACTGCGCCACTGATCAAATTTCGATAATCCATACTTTGTAACGAACCGTTATTCGAACGCTGTATTAATCTCACCGGATTCACGACTCGCCAGAGCAAACAAAACTGCCATATCAGTTGTTGCTGGAAGGAATTTCACCGAGCCATCAGCAGTTACAAAATTTGCACCTACTGGGTGAGTTGAACCAAATGCTGTTTTATTTGAACCATTAAAAATGTCAGAATTGATCGGACGATCGGTGATCGCTTTGACACCCCAATTCCATCCATCAACACTGGGCACACCCGTATCGCTTGGACCGCGGGTCCACGGCTGATAGGTGAATCCCTTGCTGGCTTCCCACGAAATCTCACCGAACAACAATGTGTTACTCAATCCGTCACTGACGTCAGTCTCCAACGTTCCCGTTTTGGGATCGTGGAAATAGGTTGTGCCGATCAATCGACGAGGAGCAAAAATACCTTCGAGCGAAGCGACTTCATCAAATCCGGCGCCAAAGAAATCGTCGTAAGCAACTCCGTTGTAAAGCACGCCGGGGTTTGCCAACTCGTCCGCAGGCCCTTGAATGCCGTAATAATGGTGCGTGTAGAAACCGTTAAATTGCTCATCGGGTGACGACGGACACAAGAAAATTGGAACACGATTGGTTGCCAAGCTGGCAAACACCGTATGGTCGTTGGAAATCGTCAGGTCCACCAAATTCTTAAGCGAGGTTTGCTCAAAATATGGCAGCAACATGACATGCACGGAAACTTCGATCTGGTTGTAACCGGGAGCATTTACTCCGCCCGATGGGAATCGCTGTTTGGCGGTTCGATAATTGGTTGTCGCCATGGCAAATTGTCGAATATTGCTTGAGCAATTCATTCGACGCGCAGTCTCGCGCACCGACTGAACAGCTGGAACCAACAACGCAACTAAAATTCCGATGATGGCAATAACAACAAGAAGCTCGACGAGCGTAAAACCGTAATGGCGATTCGAATGATTTGGTTGAGTCAGACGCATTTGACCACCTGTTAAATGAGGATGAGCGTGGTGAGGAGGATTACCATTTGATTATTAGACAAAAAATCAAAATTGGCTTCCCGAATTATATATCGTTGGCTGGAAGTGGCTTCCTCGAAAATTAGGGTAGATTTTTTACCTAAACCTTCAAATAAGGTCTGATAGTATAAGATTTTTACGCAAAAAAGTCATTCGATTTCTCATCAAAATTTCAGACAAGTGCGCGAATTTATCCAAATTGTCACTCCCAAGCCATTTTTGCGGGGGACTTCACCCCCTTGTTTTGCAGATCACTGAAAACGGCTCAAACTTGGTTCAAACGCGTTGAAGCAGTGAGGGAGCGGCGAGCAGTTATGTTAAAAATCAGCTCCACAAAAATCGACACTTCTGTTGCAAGGTTTGAGAGGTTGATGCTCCTGCCGCGAGGGCCATCGATGCTCACTTTTTGGCAAGCGGTTTCCATGTTTGGACTACAGACGTCCACAAAGCCAAACGGGATTTTCAAATAAGAGTTTGGCCAAAAAAGCGATTTTGGAGTCGAAGAAAATAGCCGGGACAGGAATCGAACCTGCACGCCTTGCGGCACAAGGTGTATGAGGTTCGTGGCAAAAAACGGTTTTCGCTCTTGAAGAACGTTAGCAGTGGACCGGTGAACATTCGTGTCAGTATTCGAGGTGGCGTGAAGTACGAAATTGAGCAGACATAACAGATTTCAAAGAACTTGTAAGCAGTTTTTACTGGGGAAGATTCTCTATTCACCCTACAAACTATCCGTATAATCGAATGCAGCATCCATTTCGAAAGGCAAAAAACAATGAAAAAAGCAGTTTACTTCTTCTTTTTGATTGGTCTAGCGATATCAGTTTTGGAATCCAAATCCGATGGCCAGATTGAATTCAACATTACACATATTGAAACCACGGCAGTAACGGATAAATGGGAACTGGACAGCGAGTATGAACATGCGCCCAAAACTTCGCTGTTCCCACCAGGCGCAGTTACGTCTTATCAGGCTGAATATTTCATGGTTATTGGTCACGGTCTCAATATGTTTGGAGTCCCATATGAGATATGGGCAAAAGTTGGAGAGCGAAGCATTACTTGGTACCCAACAGGCTGGGATTTCGTAAATGGTACGATGATTTTGTGGCCCTGCCCCAACAACATTCTCTATTATAATTTGCGCGCCGATACGCTTACGGCAACTTGTACAACAGCCGCCATAGGTATGCCGCACCATGCCAATGGTGAGTACAAATTTCGTGTTGACTACTGGAAATATGTTCAAACCGGATCTCCTACAACATCCGGCTGGCATCAAATGGGCTCTGTTCACAAGACAGTTCAGGCCCCGAGAGAATCTGGTGGCGGCGGTGGTGGTGGAGATGGCAACACTCAGGGAGACGGAAACTAGGCCGTGTTGACGTTTAAATTATGGTTGTGAACATTGCTGCGACGTGTATAAACGCGAGGAAGCATACGACGGTTTTGTCGTATCGAGTTGCGACACGTCGATAGTGTTTCCAGACGATGGAATACTATGCCCAACAAGAGGCGTCGGACCTTCGCGACAGACTCAAATCGAAGTACGAATTGTCAAAGAACAGTGGGCAGTCAGTGGGCAAACAAGAAATTCTCGAATCTGAGAGTTGATACTAAACGGCCCGAAACTCTATAAAAATAGGTAATAGCCGGGACAGGAATCGAACCTGCACGCCTTGCGGCACAAGATCCTAAATCTTGCGTGTCTGCCAATTTCACCACCCGGCCTTTGTTTGGTTGGCAAAAATGCATAAGAAATGCATTGGTTAAGTGGAAATTTTAGCAGTTTGGTTCGCGACTGAAAATGTCGAACCTCAAAAATGCCTCGTATGGCTGGCCGTATTGGGACGAGCTCCTGGCATTTGTGAGCGGCAAGGCGCTAGCCGCCGGTACGAAGCACTAACGAACCGGCGGCTGGCGCCTTCCCGCTCACTGGATAGGCCTCGCCCTCCCAAACGCACAAAACTAGCTCCAGTCGTCACCAAAAAAATTGTTTTTCTCCAACTGTGAAATCTCTTGGGAAAATGCCTCGAAGAGCGAGTCAGCACAGTTGTTTTCGTGTGATGGTTCGTTGGAAACTTCGCTCTCATCATCACTGTTCCGCTGCTGGTCGACAAATGTGTTTTCGACCGTCGAGCAGGGATTTTGTGACTCAGTTTGTTCGTTGGGCTCGTGTGTGCCCTGCGGGAAACTAGCGATTTTTTTCTTGATCGATTCAAGAAGAATTTTGAGGTCGTCGTTCATTTTTTCACTCGATGGGTTGCTGAAAAAGCCTGTGAGGAATACGAGATTGGATCTTCTGAAGATAGCTTTTTCTAACGCGGCAAAATCGGCATCTGGATGTAAATTTCCGTTAAAAATCGAAAAAACCCAAACTGGGTTGGTGGACGCCAAAAAAATCGGCAGATGTTGGCGATTGTTTCGATTTTGACGATATCTTTGACCATATAATGAGCCGGCTGGATAAAAAACACACTCACAAAAAATGGCTCATCGGCGCTGGCATCGGGTACAATTTTTTCATGGAATGAGTCGACAAATTCGCGATATAATGTTGACTCAGTTTAACCATCTGGTCTCCGGAGATATCAATGAACCCTGTCTATAAACACCGGTCACTGAATGCTGGTTTGGTTGCGGTGCGATCTTTGTGTTGGGTCGCATTCGTCGCTGCAATCCTGCTGCCTTTGACATCCGCCGATGGACAACCCCGACGATTTCCCAAAAAGGTTGGCAATTTCTCCGTCAAAGGCGAAATACGAGCCGTCAAACCTGGGCAACTGACAATTCAAGACGAAAAAGGTGGCAGACGCGATTACCTCGTGCAAGATGTGGACGAAGATGCCATGTCGATCGGAAACGGATTGATCGTCAGCCTGCCAGCCAAAATTAAAGTCAAAGGGCGACTGCCAGGTCGATTGCTTGAGGCGGGAATGGTGGTTCAATTCACAGCCAAAGCCAACCGATCAGCACGCACTCAGGGAACGGTCACCAACCTCGCCGTGGTCAATGTTCCATCATCGAAATGGAAATACGAACCAAAAGACGAACCAACGGGAACGAATTTTGTTGACGTTGAAATTATCGGGCGAGTGAGATTCCTCAAGAAAGATAAATTGTTGCTCGAAGTTCCAAAAACGAAATTTTCTCGAAAGGGACGCATTTCGGTCAAATTGGCCGAGTCTTCCGAGTTTACGATTGAAACGGATGATCTCAATCGAGTCCGAAAGGGTGACAAAATTAAAAAGATGGAGGGAGTTCGATTTGACTCCGGCGACTGGGTCGTACGCACGGTCGAAGTCGAAATGGCTCCTGATCGGGAAGCGGCCACGTTTTCGTATCACGATCAACTGGAACTGGAATTTAGCCACCTCTCCGATGATCCTGGCAATCCGCGAACAGTGCGGTCGCGAAATTTTATTTTGAATACGGATATCTCGGATCGGCAAGCACAAGTTTTACTAGCCAAACTGGAAAACATGTATGAACTGATTTCAAAATACTACGGTCGAAATTGTTCTCCTCAAAAAATCGTTTGCTATGTCGTCAAAGATATGAAGAAATGGGCCAACGCCGGTTTTCCAAAACGCGGGGTTATGAAAATCCTCGAAGGTGCCGGAGTCACCATTAGCTTGACCAATGGACGTAATGCCGAGTCCGTCGTCTACTCGTGTGACAATCAGGGTGTCGTGCAACACGAGGCCGTTCACGCATTTTGTTATCAAACGTTTGGCGATGCCGGACCGACTTGGTACGCCGAAGGCATGGCTGAAATGGGCCAATACTGGAAACCCGGTGAGCTTGAGGTTTCGATTGATCCGGTAGTGATCAAATACTTGACCAAAGCGAAACCCAAACCGCTGCGAGATATTGTGAAAGCCGGACAAATCACAGGCGACTCCTGGGAAGCTTATTCGTGGCGATGGGCTCTGTGTCACATGCTGGCCAACAATTCAAACTATTCGCGCAATTTCAAAAAATTGGGAGTCATGATGATGCGTTCCCAAAAAGGCGCGACGTTTGACGCCGCGTATGGAAAAGTTGAAAAGGAAATGCAATTTGAATACGCCATGTTTTGCAAAAATTTTGGCAACGGATACCGCGCAGATTTGTGCACTTGGGATTGGTCCAAAAAACCAAAAATCCTGGCTGGTGGAGATTTTGCCAAATATACGGTCAAAGCCGCTGGTGGATGGCAAGCCACGTCGCTCAAAGTCAAAGCGGGTAATTCTTACGACGTGTTGACCAAAGGCACGTGGAAGATTGAGAAAAAAGGCAAAGAGCTGACAGGGGATGGCTACCAGGGCGGTTCTGGAAAATTGCTCGGCGTCATCTACAAAGACTACAAACTCAGCCAACCATTTGAGTTGGGCGCACGGACATCATTTACCGCGCCACAAGACGGTCAGCTGTTTTTACGATGCAACGACGACTGGCTGGAACTCAGCGATAACGAAGGCGAGTTGTCGGTCTATTTCCAAAACTCAAAAAAATAGATTCTAAGTAGGGCCGGTTCCTACCGGCCACTTTATTGAATTTAAAATCAAGCGGCCGGTTCCCACCGGCCTTTTTTTTGGATTGGCCGGTGGGAACCGGCCCTACGGTTATTTTTTGGGTGCCTGTTTTTTGGCTTCCGGCTTCAATTCATCGATCGGTTTTGAAATTGCCTCGAGACGTAATCTGGCAACCTCCAATGCTTTTTCCGCGATGCCAATTTGTCGGCGGTTTATTTCGACTTCTTGGGGTGAACTTAAGCCCCGAATACTAAACCGCTTGGAACGATCGAAATTCTCTTTGGCAACACGCAATCTGTTTTTCGCTCGCATAAAATCGATTTCCATGCTAATTTTGCGCGCGTGTTTTGTATTTTTTGCCAGCAACAATTCACGTTTGGCGAGCTGCAGTTCAAATCGATCCTGCGAGAATTGGGCCTCGTTGATCAAACCTCTGATAAATAATCGCTCGCTATGTTCGAACTGTTGCTGCATACGAGTCAATTGACGTTCGGCTTCGAGAACGGAAAGCTGGCTGGTCGCCAAAACGATTTTTTCGAGCCTGTCCAATCGCCGTTCAAGGTCTCGGATCTTTTGATCCTTGTCAGTTTCTCGATTTTTTTTGTTTTCCTGCTGTGCGCTGGCAGTCAGGCAAATGAAACTCAGCAAACTCACCAAGACTGGAACCATCGGCCGGAAAAAAATTGACATATAACACCTACGTCGGTTAGCTGGCAGAAAATAATGAGGCGGTTGGTAATCTTATCGTAACGCAAATCACAGCCAAAAGACTATATTCGATCATACATTCCAGCGAATTCTGGGTGGTGTGATTAGAAAATCACAACCCGAAGCGTGAGCGAGGGACCAAACGACGCTGATGTGCGGTGAAACGTGGTCCCTCACTTACGTTTCGGGTTATGATTTTTGTTTAATGCAAAATCCTAGTGAGCGAGGGACTACGTTTCGCAACACATCAGTAAAGATTCGATCCCTCGCTGACTAGAGATTTCATAGATGACCTCATTCATAATTTTTGGCCAACTCGACGAGCGTTCTGACAAAACAGCCGGTTGCGCCGCCATCAATCCACGCTTGGGAATCATCACCAAAACTTGGCCCGGCGATATCAATATGTGTCCAAGGAAGTTCGGCGACAAATTCTTCGAGCAATTTGGCTGCCGTGATCGCGCCACCCCATCGACCATCACCCACATTTTTAATATCCGCAACGTTGCTTTTGATATACTCGCCGAACATATCGTCCATCGGTAATTGCCATGCCAGCTCACCGCGTGCTTTTGCAGCCTCTGATACTTTGTCACAAAACGCTTGATCGTTTGTCATGAGCCCTGCATGAAATCGCCCCAGCGCTACCATGCACGCACCGGTCAGCGTTGCCAGATCAACAATTTTTCCGGCTCCCCGTTCAACAGCAACACACAAAGCGTCGGCCAGCACCAATCGCCCTTCGGCATCCGTATTATGAATTTCAATCGTTTTGTTGTTCTTGGCCGTCAGAACATCTCCCAATCGATAACATGATCCGCTGACCATATTTTCAACACACCCGATAATCCCAGTGACATTGATGGGCATTCCTAACTCGGCAATCGCTTGCACGGCCCCGACAACCGTCGCAGCGCCGGCCATGTCACATTTCATGTCAAACATGGAATCGCTCGGTTTGAGTGACAAACCTCCGGAGTCAAACGTCACGCCTTTACCCACTAGCGTTAATGGCCGCTGATCGGATGTTCCACCACGGTATTCCATGATGACCAGTCGCGGAGATTTTTCCGAACCTTGTGCGACACCGAGCAGAGCCCCACAGTTCTCGGCAGTCAGTTTTTCTTTATCCCAAACTTCAACTTTGACACCCGTTGAATTCCCCATTTCGACACAATGTTGGGCGAACGATTCCGGAAACAGTTTTCCGGCAGGTTCATTCACCAAATAACGCGTGAAATTCACGGCCCGCCCAAGGATTTCACCATGGGCCACCGCCTGTTGATCTTGCGTCGACCAAAGAATGTTTGCGGGCGGATGAAGTTTTTTCTTTTCACGATACAAATCCTGGCCAACACATCCGACAATCGAGCCGCAAACGGCATCGGGCAAATTTGGAAAATCGAGAAAATAAGCGACTCGCTCCCGCTGTTTTTTGGCCAATGCTTTGGCAGCCGCGCCAGCAGCCTGAAAAGCCAACGAGGCGTTTGCCGTCATCGGGTCACCCAAACCAACGATACAAACCATTCCGGCAGCAATACCATCAGGTTCAAACAGAAACTGAACAGAGTTTGCACTCGTGTCGATCTCTTGGGTTTCAATCAACCTCGAAATCCTGCCATTCAAAGCCTGGTCAACCATCGTCGTTGGTGCCGGATGCGGATGATCTTTGAAAACGCCAATGACGATGGCATCTGCTGAAACATCGAGTGGGGTCTGTTGTGAAACAGTCGTAATGTTCATCAAATGGTTCACGTTCGTTGAGTGATAAAACGAATTTTGGGCGCTTTCATCCTACCGGGCCGTTACCAAGTTTGCGAATACATAACAAAATGCCTCCCCGATTTTGGGGAAAACGAAGGTCTATAGGTGGCAAAGTACTTTAAATTTATCGCGGTTATGTAAACCACTTGCTTTACGGAGTTTCTTTAGAGACTTTTTGCAACGCCAGTATTCAGTTGCCTGACAGAATCGTAAGATCGCTATTCATGGGCTATCGAACTCTCCAACAATGTATTGACGATCTCGACCGAAACGGCCAGTTGATTCGCGTCACTGACGAGGTTGATCCCCGTTTGGAAATGGCTGAAATTCAGCGCCGCGTTTATTGCAATGGCGGTCCAGCCGTGTTGTTTGAAAATGTGAAAAATTGTTCGTTTCCGATGGTTTCCAATCTGTTTGGAACGATCGAGCGGGCGCGTTTCATGTTTCGAGATACGATCGAAAATGTTCGTCGCGCCATTGAGCTGAAAATCGAACCGAACCGCGCCATTCAAAAACCTTTGCGCTACATTCGCGCACCGTTGACCGCCATGGCAATGCGCCCTAAACGAGTCCGCCGAGCTGCCGTCACCCAACACTCGACAACCATCTCGCAATTGCCACATTTGATTTCGTGGCCGCTGGATGCTGGAGGGTTTGTGACGCTGCCTCAAGTTTATAGTGAGGATGCGACAAAACCGGGCCTCAACAAAAGCAATTTGGGAATGTATCGCATCCAATTAACGGGAAACCAATATGCCCTCGATCAGCAAATCGGTTTGCACTACCAGACACATCGCAGCATCGGTGTTCACCACAAAGCGGCTATCGAAGCCGGCAAACCGTTTCGCGTGAATATTTTTATCGGGGGAACTCCGTCGATGACTTTGTCGGCCGTCATGCCGCTGCCCGAAGGCATGTCCGAGCTGACGTTTGCCGGCGCTTTGGCAGGTCATCGAATTCGAATGAAACCGATTGAGAATGGTTCACACATTTACGCCGATGCCGATTTTTGCATTTGCGGAACGGTGTTCCCCGACCAACTGCTGCCCGAAGGTCCGTTTGGAGATCATTTAGGTTACTACAGTTTGGCGCACGATTTCCCCGTGCTACAAGTTGAAAAAGTTTATCATCGCAAAAACGCAATTTGGCCGTTTACCGTGGTTGGCCGTCCACCACAAGAAGACACCGTTTTTGGAGAATTGATCCATGAGTTAACGGGGCCGATCATCCCGACAGTCTTGCCGGGTGTCAAAGCGGTCCACGCAGTTGATGCAGCAGGAGTTCACCCGTTGTTGCTGGCCATCGGTTCGGAGCGTTACACGCCCTACAACGAACCCGATCGACCGCAAGAAATTCTCACGCAGGCCAACGCCATCCTTGGGCAAGGGCAATTGTCTTTAGCCAAATACTTGTGGATCATCGATCAAGGCTGTGTACCCGATCTCGACATTCACAATATTGAAATGTTTTTGATCAACTTTCTCCAACGCGTTGACTGGCAGCGGGATCTACATTTTCAAACACAAACCACCATCGACACATTGGACTATAGTGGTTCCGGTTTTAATCAGGGTTCCAAACTCATTCTTGCTGCCGCCGGTTCAAAAAAACGAAATCTCTCTAACGAATTGGAATCCATTTCATCGATCGATTGGCCGACCGGGTTTAAAAATCCGCAAGTAGCCTTGGCCGGTGTGCTAGCCATCGAGGGCCCCAAATATTCACAAAATAGTACTTCGGAAGACGTTGAAAAATTTTGTCGCGCGTTTCAAAACAACGCGGCTATTGATGGATTTCCACTCATTGTTGTTGTTGACGATTCTGAATTTTGTGTGAAATCGCTGAATAATTTTTTGTGGATGGTTTTCACGCGCAGCGATCCCGCTCAGGACGTTCATGGTATCGATTCGGGCGTCCGCCAAAAACATTGGGGCTGCCGCGGTAGCCTGGTCATTGATGCTCGAATCAAGCCACATCACGCACCTCCACTGGTCGAAGATCCGGAGATTACCAAGCGTGTCGACGCACGTGCGGCCCGCAACGACGCCTTGGCAAAATACCTGTAATCTTTAGATTGATGAGAACATTTCGCGGTTTGAATCACCCTGTTACAACAGGATTTACGCGTCTTGGTTAGACATCTCACGCCGGAGGATTCCGTTGAGCGAATTGGATCTTGATAAACGTCTCAAAGAAATCATGGAGCATCCCAGCTATCGGCTCGCGTTTCGCGACCTGGATTATCTGGGCCGCGAAGACTTGCGACCTCTGCGGCTTGAGTTGGAATTACTCAAACCGGAAATGCTGCTCGAAGAAAAAGGGATCAAATCAACGATTTGCGTGTTTGGGGGTACTCAAATTATTCCCCAATCCGAAGCCGATGAAAAAATGGCGCAAGCCAAAACGGCCATCAAAAACAATCCAGACGATGCGATTGCCAAACGAGATATGATTCGCGCTGAAAACTATGCCGAAAATGTCCGCTATTACAACGAATGTCGTGAATTTGCAAAAATCGTTTCCGAATACGCCAAGGCAAACAACATGCCGGGCGAGTTTGTCATCAAGACCGGTGGCGGACCTGGAATTATGGAAGCGGGCAATCGTGGTGCGTACGACGCCGAAATGCCCTCCATCGGTTTAAATATTATTCTGCCGTTTGAACAAACGCCAAACGCCTACGTCACTCCCGGACTCTGTTTTCAATTCAACTACTTTGCAATTCGCAAAATGCATTTCCTGTTGCGCGCCGAAGCGCTAATTTGCTTCCCGGGTGGTTTTGGAACTCTCGATGAATTGTTTACAGCTTTAACACTGCGCCAAACAACGCGCTCGCAGGAAATCCCGATCATCTTGTACGGCAGCGAGTACTGGAAACAGGTTATCAATTTCCAGTTTCTCGCTGACCAGGGAGTCATTAGCGATGAACACCTGGACCTCATCGACTTTACAGATACTCCTCAGGAAACGCTGGATTTGATTGTCGATTATCACGCCAAATTGGACGCTACCAAGCAGTAACGGTCGCCATCATGATGCAACGCTCCGATCAAGAAAAACAAAAACCAAAAAATCGGAGCAAACAGCAGTACGAAAAACCGTCTAACGTCATGTTGTTTGTAGCGGTGTTGTTGCTGATACCTGCAATGCTCACCGCTTTTGTAGTCACGTGCACCGCGACGGTCACCGTAGGTAATCAATTTGGTAGCCTCTACAGCGATCTTTTCCCTTTGGGAATTTTGGCTGGATTTTTTGGCGCGTTGATGGTGGCCGTCGTTTTAGTATGGTTCGCCATCATCACGACTTCAGAACGAAAAATGAAGTAGGGCCGGTTCCCACCGGCCAATTTAACAAAACGGCCGGTGGGAACCGGCCCTACTTGTCAGAATTTCATGGATCGCTTCGTGCTTGTATCAGCCAAACTACTGATCCAACACGTAAGCAAAAATCAACGGCGCCACAATCGACGCATCCGAATTGATCATGAATGTTGGTGTATCGACATCGAGTTTGAACCAGGTAATTTTCTCACTGGGGATCGCGCCGGAATACGAACCGTAGGAAGTTGTCGAATCCGAGATTTGAGAAAAATAAGCCCAAAAACGACAATCGGTCCGCTTGAGATCCTGGATGATGGTAGGGACAGAACAAATCGCGAAATCACCCGCAATCCCACCGCCGATTTGAAAGAAACCAATTGGATGATTTTCCTGGGTCTCCAAATACCAACGAACCAGATGCTCCATTTGCTCCGTACCGGTTTTAATTGCCGAGTGTGACGAAACGACACCTTCGATCACCCGCGCCGCAAAAATATTGGCCAAAGTTGAATCTTCGAAACCAGGTGAATAAACCGGAATATTTTTTTCCCACGCCGCATACAACCAAGAGTGTTCCACCGGAATTTGAAAGTATTCATCGAGTCGTTTTTTGCGAAACAACTCGTAATGAATTTCAAATGGAAACATCGACTCGCCATTTTCGGCCAACCGCTGCGTAACACCAATAAACTCTCGCTCCAGATGCCGCATCACGGTTTCCGGAATGCAAGTATCTGTAACTCGATTAAACCCTTCGTCGCGAATCGCCAATTCATCTTCGGGTGTCAGATTGCGATAATTGCGAACCGCTTTGTATTCGTTGTGAGCAACCAGATTAAAAACATCTTCTTCCAGATTCGCCGCCGTGCAAGAAATCGCGTGCACCTTGTCCTGTCGAATCATCTCAGCCAACGAAATTCCCAACTCAGCCGTACTCATGGCTCCGGCCAGTGAAACCAGCATCCGGCCGCCAGATTCAATCAAATCACAATAACCTTGGGCTGCGTCAATCGTCTCGCGGGCGTTGAAATGCAAGAAATGGCGTTGCAAGAATTTTGAAACAGGGCCGGATTTTCTTGCTGTTTGCCTGCCGAACGCTTCTGATTTCTGGTCCATTTTTCTTCAGCTTTCATCAACAAAAATGTTGGCTTTATTCAACAAATGTAAACTCAAAAAATCAACCGCCACACCGTAGTGTTGTTTTTATGCAACAACGCGATTGGATCGACTCCGAAAAAACAGCAAAAACCACGGGAGTTTTGGCGTGGCACCTGCAAATCCACTTTATGGCATCGAGTTTGCGATTTGCTGTGAAAAACCAAATACAGCGAAACCAAATCTTGTCTTCGGAATAAATCCAAATGCACGCATCACAACTGGCTGAACTCGGTGGCTGGCTGACACTTCAATCCCAATCCATTGACCACGAGCAACTGGCATTGATGTTGTCGGATCGGTACTGGTCGGCATCGAAATGTCGCAGTCAACGGTGGGACAACGCTTTGAGAATGTTTGCCCAGGACCTTGAACTCGAAAACTCAACGCATAACCCCTGGCCGGCCATCAGTATCGTCACCGAGGAAATCATCTTCTCAGAACTTTTGACACGGGTGTGGTCCGCCGTATTGACTCAAAATAGCGATCAATCGGAGTCATCAAAAGACATCTTTGCCATCGTCCATGGAATTTTGATCGCCCATGTCGAATCACGTAGTCGAGCTTTCAAATTGCTGCTGTCCGTCCCCAAATGGGCGGAACCGACGGCTGAAAAATTGAATCAATTGCGGCGTTCGATCGAACGCTGGACAGACATGCTTCTTTCACAACTGCCCAATCGTCAAGCCGCCAGGATTTTCGCATTTTGTGAAAAACGTTTTGACGATTTCGCTGCCAGCGATCAGCCAATCCCCAATGATGTCAAACAAAAAGCACAAAAAATGCTGGCCGCTTCGCTGTCGACCGACCTCCAGCGATTGGCAAGTCGTTTCCCAGCGAACCCCGAGTTAAATCATAAAATCGCCGATGGAATTCTTGCCTGTTTACCAAAACATTCATTTGCCATGATGGAATTGCCAAAATCGGTTTGGATGCTGCAAATCCAGTCTTACCAGAAAAACACGGAAGATCTTGTGCAGCAATTGCTCGACGATAAACAGGTCGATTACTTGAACGTTTAGAAAACGTCGTTTCGCTTTCATCCCTTTGATCGCCAAAAAAACACGCTGAAAATTCACATGCGGTGCGATCAGCAAACCACAATAATAAACCGTTAAGAATCTTGATCAGCGGTGTTGGATTCGCGCTCAAGTTCGTCAACAATGATGTCTGATAGATATTAACGACGAACTTGGAGAGATTTGATGCTTTCGCTTCGGTCAATGACGCTGCTCGCAATGGTTTTAGCCACCGCTTGTTTTCCAACCCAGATCTATGGCCAAGCAACGGCGGCTGACAAAATCAAAGTCGCCAAAGGTTTTCAAGTGGAATTGGTCTACAGCGTTCCCAAAAACCAGGGCTCCTGGGTCAGCCTGACCAACGATCCCAAAGGGCGACTCATCGCCTCGGACCAATACGGCCGACTGTACCGCATCGATCCCAAATCAAAAAAAGTTGAGCCCATCCTCGTCAACATCGGACGTGCCCAAGGTCTGTTGTGTGCATTTGACAGCTTGTATGTTGTTGCCCATCGAGGCGGCAACCAACCGGCAGGCCTGTATCGAGTCCGGGACACCAACCGCGATGACAAATACGACTCGGTTCAATTGCTGCGACAGTTTCAAGGCGGCGGCGAACACGGCCCACACGCCGTCATCCTGAGCCCCGACAAAAAATCGCTCTACATTTGTGCCGGAAACCATACCAAGACGCCACGGCCGGAATCGAGCCGCGTCCCAACCAACTGGCAAGAGGATCAACTTCTGCCATCGATGCCCGATGCAAACGGACATGCCGCGGGAATTCGCGCGCCCGGAGGTTGGATCGCCAAAACCGACCCCAACGGTAGAAAATTCGAATTGATCTCGACCGGTTTTCGCAACGAATATGACATTGCTTTTTCAGACAATGGTGAATTGTTCAGTTATGACGCCGACATGGAATGGGACATCGGAACATCTTGGTATCGTCCCACTCGTGTTTGCCACGTCACCAGCGGCGCTGAATTCGGTTGGCGCACCGGCAGCGGAAAATGGCCCGCGGACTATCCCGATAGCTTGCCCGCAACACTCGACATCGGCCCTGGCTCACCCACAGGAATCGTTTTTGGAACCGGCACAAAATTTCCCAAGCGTTTTCAAAAAGCGTTGTTTATCTGTGACTGGAGTTACGGGATTGTTTATGCAGTTCATCTCAAACCCAATGGTTCATCGTACACCGCTGAAAAAGAAGTGTTCTGCTCGGCGCCCGCTTTGCAAGTCGCTGACATCATCGTTAACCCAGCCGACGGAGCACTTTATTTCGTCATCGGCGGACGACGAACGCAATCCGGATTGTATCGCGTGACTTATCGAGGCAGCGACTCGGTTGAAGCGGCGAAACCAGACGCCACTAACGAATTGACCACCCTGCGTCGAAAACTGGAAGCACTTCACACGCAACGTGGTCAAAAAGTAATCGACGAAGCTTGGCCACATATAAATCACGAAGATCGTTTTGTTCGTTACGCGGCACGGATTGCAATCGAACATCAGGATGTTCGGCTGTGGGCCAAACGAGCGCTCAACGAACGCATGGCACATGCACGAACCCTGGCCGTGATGGCACTGATTCGCCGCGGTAATCCCGGTTATCAAAAAAGTGTTCTGCAATCGCTTTCGGCAGTTCCTTGGGACCGAATTACCGACGCACAACGAGTTGATTTACTTCGCGCCTACGGTTTGGCGATCATCCGTCTCGGCGGTTTGAACAACGAAGCGCGCAAAGTCATCAACACACATCTGGTCGACAAATACCCCGCGAAAAACCGACGTGTCAATCAAGAACTGTGCCGGCTGTTGATTGCCACCAATGGAAAAGACGTCATTGGTAACACACTCGATCTGCTCGAAAAATCTGAAACGCAACAAGACCAGATTCACTATGTCTACGCACTCAGCACGGCACGCCTGGGCTGGTCGTTGGATCAAAGGAAACGCTATTACAAATGGTTCCTCGATGCCGCAAATCTCTATGGCGGACGGTCGTTCAATGGTTTTCTGCAAAATATTCGAAAACGTTCGCTGCAAACGCTCGACGCAAACACTCGCAACGCGTTGGCCGAAATCTTGAACAAAAAACCGGTTGAAAAAGATCCCTATGCCAACCTCAAAGCCCGACCGTTTGTAAAAAAATGGAAAACCGCCGACCTCACAGAGGCGCTGGAAAATGAACTTACCGGACGCAATTTTGAAAACGGTCGAAAAATGTTTGGTGTCGGACAATGCTACAAATGCCACCGGTTTGCCGACCAAGGTGGTATTTCCGGACCTGATCTCACCGCCGTTGGCCGACGCTTCAACAAAAAAGACCTGTTGGAATCGATGTTGAATCCCAACAACGCCATCTCGGACCAATATCAAGCAACCGAATTCGAACTGGACGATGGTCGAATCATTACGGGCCGTGTCGTTAATTTGAATGGCAAAAACTATGTCGTCCAACCTGACATGATGAAACCGAACAAATTGGTGAACATCAACGTCGACAAAATCGAAGAGCAGCGGCCCAGCAAAGTATCGACAATGCCTTCAGGTTTACTCGACAACCTCACGAAAGACGAAATCCTCGACCTAATGGCCTACCTCCGCAGCGGAGGTAAAAAAGATTTTGAAGAATTCAAAAAGTAAATATTTCATTTGATCTTTGTTTCCGACGCCGTAGGGCCGGTTCCCACCGGCCTATCCGGCAAACGGCCGGTGAGAACCGGCCCCTGATCTACTGGAGCAAATTGAACAACTGGCATAAAGAGCCAAAGTAGTATTGATTAAATATGAGCGGCAAGGCGCTAGCCGCCGGTGAACTCTCAAATACCAGCGGCTAGTGCTACAAACGCTAATTGGTGTTCCACCAGAATCGATTCTTGCGCCGTTTAACATATGAGTTTGTTTTGGATGCTTCCTAACTTCAATTGACTAGCAACTCACTCGACACTCGGGTGCCACTGGCTACGCCAGTGCTGTGTTGGATGTGGTAGTTAAGAATTTCAAATGAACGAAAATGCTGTGAGCCAATGCGCCAAGCACTGGCAGAGCCCAATATTGTCCGGGATTTTGGATGCTTACAGTTGTCTGGGTCTGGTTTTGGGTTGCTTTTTGTTTGGAAGCAGTTTTTCGCATGAGGCTTCGGG
>JANQLU010000005.1 GCA_028280445.1 Pirellulaceae bacterium
GTTGGAAGCGATCGAGAAATCGAGTGTCATCGTATCGGGGAGATCAGGGAACGTCGCATCGTAAGCCATCGTCAATTGATAATCACCTTCGCCATGCGCCCCCATCGGAATATCTACCGAATAGACCGCAGCCGGTGATTGATTCTCGTTGTAGTCATCCAGTTCCTGGATCTTGACCACATTGCCATCATTGATGACTGTCGCGTAGGGCTGGGGCGAAGATTTGAAATCGTGCAGCAAGCGAAATTCAACGGTCAGTGTCGAACCGGAAAAGGACATATCTTCGATTTCGATATCACCCGTTCCTCCCGGACCGCCGAGCTGGGCCAGACAAGGAGTTACTGTAACCAATGAAAGAAGAACTAACACGGCGAATCGTTGAACTGCTGCGAACATTTTTCCTGACCTCGCTGCTATCGATGAGTTTGTTTTGGTTGTCGTTGTTTATGAAAACTTAAAAAATGGTGTTATTTCTTTTTGGGTTGGCTGATTTCAATCAACCAACGCGCGTAACCCGAATGCACCGGGCTACTGGCGACCAAGTCAATGAAATCTCGGGTTCCGCCACTAACGGTAAACCTGGTCGTGGCGCGGCCGTTTTCGTCGGCTCGGACGGTGATGGTTGGAAGCTGGTTTTCGAATTGTCCCAATCGTTCCGAAGCAAAGTGAACGGGCATGCCAGGTTCGACATCTACTCGCAAAGTGACCGTTTCCCCTTGAACCAGTTGGTGTCGGTATTTTCCAACGCGTTGGATGGTAGCGGTTTTCTTGCTCGGCTTGGCCGGTTGCCAAATGCGACCGGCGACCACTTGGTCGATGTAGGCCTGAGGATCTTTTAAATAAGCCTCCCGATCAAACGGTTCAGGAACCTGTAACATGCTGCGGTTTTTGGCCAGTTCGGGATTGTCTTCGGTTTTGGCCAGGCTTTTCGTATTGGCGTTGGCGTTGCGATTGACGACCGGAGTCAGACCGACGTTGACCGGCTCTCGAGGAGGCCGACGTTTGCGATTCTTGGGTCCAAACACGTCTTTTTCAGGTCGAATAACGCCGCCATGTTTGACGAACCCTTCGGGGATCAACTCCGTGGCATCATCGGATTGATCTGTGTTTTGGGCCACCGGTTCAAACCAACCCCACCAGCGGTTGTTCATCCCGGCCAGTGCAAAACAGAAAACCAGTGCTACTAAAACGAGAATGGTTGCGAACGATCGAGTCGATAGTTTGGTCACAGCAAAAACTTCCAATCAAAAAAAATCGGGAAATCTGTGACGAGGTCATCGCGTTCTAAACGATCAATATCCTTTGTCAACAAATTTTTTCTAAAAGTTATTTGCCACCAAAGTGAACTGTTTTGACAAGAAATTTTTGAAGAAAATCGAGATGTCGAATCATCTCATTTTTTGAGAGTTTTGTAGAAACCTTTCCCAAAGCATTCCCATTGTCATCCGTTGGCTTGCCTAAAGGTTTCCCTACTAGCAAATTCGCTCGATCGGCGAATTCCGTGATCAATCAGGTCATACCACTAATTCTGAAATTGCTCTGAAAGATTACGACAACTCAGGAATACTTTGACAACTATCCCGTCCAATCACCATGTAATCCTGAACTTCAATTGCAAGCAGTTTTCCTGAATTAATGAGCCAACCTATCAACTCATTGTTCTGATTTCTCGGAGTAGAGTCGCCTGAAGGTTGGTTATGTTTGATTTCGTTGTCAATGCCGCGAAAGACGTAACCGTTGAGATCTTCAACACTGACCTGGATTCCGTTGAGGAGCTCGCATAGGAGGTGTTTGGGGGACATTTACGAAAGATAGTGAGCAGAATGCCAAATATCAAATCGATCCTCCATTTTACGGTGACTTAACGTGTCACTTTATCCAATCCCGTACTCCATTATCGATTGTTGATGATTGAATTCACAGCTATTTAACGCCAAACTCTTCAGCGTTGTCAAACACCATCAACAAATTGTATTTGACACATTTGGCACAACGTTCAAAATAAAATACGGAAGGTGGGGGAATCGAACCCATCGGGGCCAACCGATCCATCGTTTTTAAGACGATATGCCGCACCAGCGGCGACCACCTTCCATTTTGTTTCTATTTATCACCAAAACAACATCGAAATATTCAGTTTGTTTTTCTTTTCACCAGGACTTTTTGCCGACACACGGACTGAAAATCCGTGTGTCGGCAAGACCTTCTTTAGCCATCAAACTCTTCGGTAGAGCAACGGACTTTTAATCCGTAGGTCCTGCGACTCCAGTGCTGCCTACGTCGAGGGCGTTCGCTTTTCCCGCTGCTTTATTCACTTTGTAGTCCGACCATGGTTTCGAATTGGTGCTTTTTGGTTGACATCTGGCCAGCGATATGGCAGTGTGAAAATTGAGAAGGATTTTGTTATGCATATCGCCAATATCAATGACGCTAAAACCAATCTGTCGCACTTAATAAAGCGAGCCTTGGCTGGAGATGAAATCGTCATTGCCCGAACCAATGAACCATTGGTTCGCCTAGAGCCGTTTACTCGCGACACTAGTCCCCGAGTGGGTGGACAATGGGCAGGAAAAATTGAGATTGGAAAGGACTTTGGGTTCACTAATGAAGAACTCGACCAACTCTTCTTCCAGCCATTCGCTCCTGACGCTTCATGAATCGCTATCTTCTTGATACATGCACACTCATTGAATGGGCAATCGATCCCAGCCGTCTTAGTACTGAGGCTCGGGCTGCCATTGGTGATGGACGCTCATTTATTTTTGTTAGTGCTGCCAGTACCTGGGAAATTGCCATTAAACAAAAGCTCGGCAAACTCCCAATAGTTGCCAATATCGATGATCTGCTGCTGGCCAATCGTTTTGAACCTCTATCGATCACTGTCGAACACAGTCTGGCCACTCTCGAATTGCCCATGCACCATAAAGACCCTTTTGATCGTATGCTGATTGCACAAGCAAGATTAGAAAACCTCAAACTCATCACTAAGGATCGTATCATTGTGCAATACCCGGTAACCACATTGGCAGCGTAAGTCAGTCGTCACTTTCTACTTTCCACGCCACTCTAAGTGGCATTGTTTTTATTACGGTTAGCATTGGGGGAACTTCCCCCGGCCCGTAAAGGCTCGGAGCCACGCGAGCGGTCAGGCTCCCTCCCCCATCTTCCGCATTCCGCTTTGCTGCGTTTGTGCAGACCGGGTGCCCTTCCTAACCACTCGGCCTTGACTGGCCTCCCCCTGAATTCTTTGGGCTTTCGCCCCCACTGCCTTTGGCATGGGGCTTTTTCATTTTCTTTCTCACTTTCTCAAAGGATTTAGTCATGACCAAAAACAAATCTGATATTTACACTACAGTTACCAAGCGAATTGTTGAGCAGTTGGAAGAGGGCGTTCGCCCTTGGGTGCAACCTTGGAACGCTGAGCATGCTGCCGGAAGAATCACCAGACCGCTCCGCTCCAATGGTAAAGCTTATCAAGGTATTAATATTCTTTTACTATGGGACTCTGCCGACAGTCGGGGATTTTCCTGCCCAATTTGGATGACCTTTACACAAGCCAAACAGTTAGGCGGTGCAGTGCGAAAGGGGGAACGCGGCTCAAAAGTTGTTTACGCATCCAGCTTTCAAAAAACTGAAATGGATGAATCAGGCAATGAACTAGAACGGGAGATTCCTATTTTGAAACAATACACAGTCTTCAATGTCGATCAGTGCGACGGACTGCCAGAACATTTCTATGCGACTGCTAAACCGCAGGTTAGTGATATTAAACGCGTCGAGCCGGCTGCAAGGTTCTGCCAAAACACCAACGCGCGAATTCGCGAAGGTGGCAATCGGGCCTGTTATGTCAGCAGTGAAGATTTCATTCGCATGCCACGCATTGAGGCATTTTGTGATGCGCAAAGTCATGCGGCAACATTGTTGCACGAGTTGACACACTGGACCAAACACTCCTCAAGACTGGCCCGCGATCTTGGTCGCAAACGATGGGGCGATAAGGGATATGCAATGGAAGAACTAGTAGCCGAACTCGGAGCTGCGTTTTTGTGTGCAGATCTAGGTATTACTCCAAAAGTCAGGGAAGACCACGCAAGTTACATCGAATCGTGGTTGACTGTATTGAAAAACGACAAACGAGCCATTTTTACTGCCGCCTCACTGGCATCTAAAGCTGTTGAGTATTTGCACCAATTGCAGCCAAGGCAATTGTCGTAATTGCTCTAATGGCAACACTGCAAGTGAGATCTTGCTGTGTTGTCGTTTTTGACTCAGAACAGGCGCCGTTGTCTTAGGGAACGGGAGTTGCGATTTGCCCGTTCTAGGAAATTTGACTTTGCTTCGGTGGCTCCATTGTCACGAAGCACATCGGCAATTTCCGAAAAATTCAGCTTCTCGGCAAGCTGCGCCGGTGCCAAACCCCGATTGTCGGGCAAATTCACATCACAATTTTGTCTGATCAGAAATTTCACCATTGAATTATCATTCTTACGAATCGCATAGTGCAATGGTGCCTGACCTTTATTGTCTTGCTCATCGACATTCGCGCCAGATTTCAGCAGCCTAGCAATCATATATTGCTGGCCGGACCTCGCAGCGAAGTGAAGTGGTGTTGCACCATTACTGGCTCTCGGCGAAGACTCAGCATCAAGCTCCAACAGGATCACTGCAAAACCATAGTTCTTCGCAGCCACCGCATTGTGGAGCAACGAGTATTTGCATGCACCGTTAACCTCATTGGGATCAGCTCCAGCTACGACAAGTTTTTCACAAAGGCCGCGATGTCCTCGCTCCCCCGCCATTCTTAAAAGCGACCTGTTTTTAATTCTTGTCGCCGCCAGTTCCGGATGGCATTCGATCAAATTTTGGACGGTTCGCCAATCTCCCAGTCGAATTGCATCGTCTAATTGTGTTTGCGGTGTCAGAAATCCTCACAATGAAATTGATGAATCGCAATTCTTATCAACTTCATAGTGTGTCCGGCAAGTAAATTCTCACGCTAATTGATTCGATGTCAAAGTATTGGTCTGAATCGATCCGCCATCATTCAGAATTTGATTTACATTTCATGAAATATGGCATATAGGATTCGGAACGACGGGCCTTGGAAACCCGGTAAGCAATGAGCTTTGGGCATCATTGCGTGCAATAGCCCTCCCAGTGTTGGGAGGGTGGCGGAATACAATACCGCAATCGCGGGAATACGCCATGGGCTGCTTATCGGCTTCCAACCTCCCAGCACCAGACAAGTGGTTGTTGGTCGCCGTCATCAACTGAAGGAGCAGACCAATGTTTCGAAACCCATCTGAAAGAGCATTTAGTGTCCGTCTTGGAGAACGAATTCGCTCAAGTCGAGAACGCAAAAATATATCTATTGAAGAACTTGCTGCGGGCATGCTTCCACCAAGAAAACCGAGACATATTCGCCAAATTGAAACAGGTGACATCAATGCGTCCAGCTTTGAGCTAAACCGTATTGCTAACATTCTTGACGTCCCAATTTGTTATCTGGTCGGCAGCGACACACTTTCAAACTGGATAGATGATGAACAATTCATCAATGCCTATTTCCAGCTAAGCCGCGAAGCACGTATCAAAGTGAGACAGATCGTATTACACCTCAATGGTGACAATCCAATCATATATGAGTGAAAACTCTTTCACTTGCAAAGTTTTTGCTTTAATTTCTGGTGGAGCTAAGCAGAGTATCCCTACATTGAAGCTGCAATATCTTTATCTTCTACAGCCTTGCGATACTGTAGAGCTATTCCAGCTGCCAACTCTAACAAACCGCAAGTAAGCTAGACATACCACTCTACCTTCGCCAGGAACGCAGTCTGCTCATTTAGCACGACGAAAAGCAAATGTCAATTTCACTATCGCCCGTCAGGCAGGATGCATATGACGCTATTTGCCTATTCATGTTATTGAAGGGTACCGACACAAACAACTACTGGCTGAACTGCTTCAACAGATGGCTGCGATTTTGTCCGACAATTAATATTGTCCTTTCCATGTGACCTGCGAACAACGACCTGATTTCTGGCATTGCTACATCTGCTACCGGACAAATCAAGTCATAAATCGGCTCCCCCTGAAGGTCGCCCCCCAATTTATGACTTGATTTGCACGCAGCAATGCTGCTCCGGTGCCGCAGATGTTAGCGCACACCATCAGGCCGCAACGGTTGCAGGCCCAAACATTAAAGAAAGGACTCTATCATGTCAGAACAAACAGCTAAAAAGAAACCAACTCTCTATGCGTACCAAGTCCGCGAAGCCGGTAATGGCAAGAACTACTGGACACGCATCGGGGCTGTCTGGCCAACCCAAAACGGCGGATTCACGGTGCAACTCGACGCTGTGCCATTGGATGGCCGCATCGTTTGCCAACCTCCAAAAGTTGAAGAGGACTCGCAGTAGACATCGATTGACAGAGGCGGTTTGTCGCCTCTGTCACCCTTGAACTACAAACAAAAGGATTATTGAAAATGCAAAACACAAATACGACATTAGTAAATCCCTTCTATGCATCGCGACGCACGCCACAAGCAAAGATAAATGCTCTACTTCCGGCCGTTCCTAGAAACATGAGCCCGGTCCCACATTTAACCAGCCTTTACCATTTCGCAGAGGCAGGTCCCTATGGTGATCGCTCTTATCCCGGCAATTGCGGTGGAAATCTTATCAAGGATCTGTTGAGGTTCTTTCAACCAGAATCGGTCTTTGATCCGATGGCAGGCAGCGGTACTTGCCGAGATGTTTGCCAGGAACTTGAAATACCGTGCCAGTCATTCGATCTCAAGCAAGGTTTTGACGCGTGCGACCCCGATTATTACCGAGGTATTGAACCTGCTGAATTTATTTGGGCACATCCACCCTACTGGCGACAGAAAATATACTCCAACGAGCCAAACGACTTGTCGCAAACCGCAACACTGGAGGAGTTTAGTAGCCGTTATCAACAATTCTTACAAAACTGTTCGACAACCCTTAAATCAAATGGGCATCTCGCCGTATTAATGGGGGACTATTTTGACCAAAACGCTGGTTATGTCCCGTTGACTTATCTCACCAAACAATTTGCTTTTGAGGTCGGACTTAAGCAGACGTGTACGGACATCATTAGGTTTAGCCATAATGCAACAAGTTCGCGCAAAGTCTATCGCTCGTCGTTCATTCCAGGATTGCACGATATTTGCATGATCTTTACCAAGCAGTGATGTAGCTCAGGTTTAGCCGATACTTCCATAAGCACGTTGCAAAGAATCGCCATTGAGCTAGATGTTCCCATTTACTTTTTTTTGGAGCACGGCCCCTTGCTTTGGCATGACGAACAACAGCTAATCTTCAACTATCGCCTACTTGACGATAAATCTCGTGACACCATGCGGCAAACGATGCTAATGTTGGCACTCGATAAACCTATCATTGACCTTTAGCTCGGTTCCCGTCCAAGTTGGCATGCACCTATTTACTTTACCTCAACCATTGGATAACGTTTTAGTAACTCTGCAGCAACCAAAAAGTACAATTGCCAATCTCTTGTAATTGGATTTTGTAATCCTTGTTTTTCTATATCACTGGCTTGCTCTTGAACTAACTTTTCTATGGCTGCCAGCTCACTTGAGGCCAACTTACTTCTGATCTTATTGATGTGCTCTCGCTCGGCTTGCATGAGTTTTTCTTGCTCCTTTTGCTTGCGTTTTTTAGCGGCTTGCATGGATTCGCGTTTGGCCTTCTGGTCAGCAGCTTGCTGGCGTTGCTCTTTCGTTTTGTAGCCAGCAGGTGGTGCATAGTCATTGCGAATCGAATCAATGAGAAAACCGGCCGGGTTTTTAGTAGAATCATTAGAGTCTTCTAGCTTCCAATCAAGCACATCCATTTTTGCTTCAATCGCACGGGCATCAAATGTCTCAACCAAATCAACCGCAATTTGTTTACTAACACCACGTTCTACGAGTTTATTAACTAACGTCTCACTATCGGGTGGCAAGAGAACGCGTTGCGCCTTGGCACGTTCTAGTCGGATACTCCAACGCTTGGGGCCTTTTTTGACATAGCGTTGCTCTTTGGCTTGCGGCACTAAAAATGATTTTTCTTCCAGTTCGGTAATGGTGGGCGTCAGCTTTTCCTTGATCTTGCCCGTATCATATTTGCGAGACATGCCGATTTTCTCAAAGGCAAATTCTTCTAGCGGAAACTCCAAGCTGTCGCGACCAGCATTGAACCGTTTGTCTAAGAATGAATAAGTTCGTTTGGACTGCCCTGATTTAAGCGACTTATAAAACTCCAAATCAATGCGTTTACGGTAATTAGCCTGCATCGACTCAAAAAAGGTCGAACCCCAAACAAAATAAGACAGTCGACCATCAATCTTCTCACCGGCTTGTCGAATTTCTGCTCGCTCTTCAGCTCCAAAAATCACTAAATCTGCCAAGATACTAAAGTCAGCATTCGCCCAACGCTTCGTTTTCGGGTCTCGCCAGGCATTCTTGTAATTGAGTCCAGTTCGTCGCCAGCGATGCATGGCATCAGTAAGTCGCTGATAATTTTTTTTGCTGTCGTCCAAGCCGAGCATCTTTAATAGTTCGTAGTGAGTAAAATACACCTTTGGATCAGTAAATTGGTTTTGTTGGTCAGCAAGGACAATCATAAATCGCAAAATATCTTCATCCTTGGTAGTTGGCAGCCCGTAGTCTGGGTGGCCAAAAATCTGCAATTTGCGGTGAATTTTTTTCTTATTGAACTCGTCCCATACCGTGTCTTCAAAACAAAGTTTCTGACAGCCTGCCGGTGCCCGATCACCAAGGGAAGCAATTGGAAATTCGCACAAATTCAGTTCATCCCAACCCTGCCCTTGTTCAAGCGATTGATGTTTTAACTCTACCGATTCATCAGCTTTTCCCATGACGCCGACATTGCCAGCTAAGTTGGTGAAAAGCAAGTAAAAAAACTACCGGGAACTAAGGGAGATTTTACCGGTAGCTGAGGGAGGTTTTTTAATTGCCATACCAATTTACCGGGAACTGAGGGAGAAAATTACCGGCAGTTGAGGGAGATTTTACCGGCAGCTGAGAGAGAAAACTAGCGATTTCGTCACTCGTTGCCGGGAGGTGAAGGAGAAAAAATCTGACAAGTTGTTGTTACACAAAACAAATTTACGCCCTAAACATACAAACATATATAAGTAAATAAATAGATAGAACAACAACAAATAAAACACTGATGGTGTTGCTTTTTTAATTTTGACTTTTGTTTAATATCGTGGCACATTCACTCGGTAATGAAACGTAACGGGTTGATCGCATTTGGCCATTGTCATTAGTCCAGTAAACCGTAAAGGCGGGGTTGGGAAAAGCTCTTCTGTTTACCATTTGAGTGGTTACTTTGCCTCGCAAAATCAAAGAGTCTTGTGTATTGACAACGAACCACAGCACTCTTTGTCCAATGGTTTTTTGGGGCCAGTCGCTGCGTCTAGTCTCGCAGCAAATACAACGACTGCTGCATTGTTTGACCACGAAACTACCGCTGCTCCTGAGCAACTGATCAGAAAAACTGACTTTGCCAATATCGATATCGTGTGCGGCAGTGATGCTCTTGATCGGTTCAACGAGCCACCAGAGCAAAAGACCATAGAGACACAACTAGCGGTGAAGCGTTTCGTCGATAAGGTGCAAGAGCGTTATGACGTGATTTTGATCGATAATCCACCTAATCTACAAATCTGTACCTTTTCCTCACTGGCAGCATCCCATTTCACCTATTGCATTACACGCCCGCAGGAATATGACGTACAAGGTCTGATACCAGTACAAAAAGCCATTGATACGGTCTTACGCACTACCAATCCGACGCTTCGCTTAGCTGGCTATGTACTCAACATGGTACAAGCCAGAAGGTCACTGCATAAAGCCTATGAGACATTGCTGCGTGATACTTACGGCAGAAAGGTGTTTCTAACGACGCTGCCAGATTGGAATGACTTTGCCGAAGCTCTATCAGCCAGAAAGCCTATCTCATTTTACAAACCACATTGTCCGGCAGCCAAAGCCATTGAATGCTTGGCCAATGAACTGATGGAGCGAATTACAAAGCTTCGCTGCCGCCCGCCTGAGTTTCAGCGGATGAATGGCCCAAAGTCGCCAGCCGATGATAAGTCTCTGGCAACGTCCGGGGTAGTCGCATGACTCGCGACAAAAAACAAACTGTCCTTACCACAAAACTCGGCCAACACATGGCCGAATCAGCTGGCGTCAGACCAATCGGCGAAGATCGCTATCTCGGCTTTATTCCAAGCGACACCAATAGTGGTGAAATGGCTTTGGATCGCATCATAGAAGATGATAGCCAACCCCGAAAACACTATGACCAAGACTCACTAAAACAATTTGCCGCCCATCTTAAGATACATGGCGTCCAAACTCCAATTCAACTGCGTTGGAATGATCGCCATCAAAAATGGCAAATCGTCTTCGGACATCGACGTTACCGCGCATCGATTGAGGCAGGACTTAAAACCATCCCATGCACATTTGTCGATGAAAAAACCGATGAGCCAACCATCCGTATCAGGCAACTCGTTGAGAACTGCCAACGAGAAAATTTAGGAGCTATGGAAATGGCACGGGCCATCGATGCGTTGCAAAAACTTACTGAGTGGAGCAATCGCCGTTTAGGGAATGAGCTTGGTATGAGTCACGTATCCATTGGCCGTTATCTTGAACTACTTGTGCTTCCCGATGAAGTGCAGCAAAAAGTTGACAATGGAGAGTTGGCACTATCTACAGCCATTGATTTACGCAAACTACAAGGCAAACTCCAGCAAAAGAAAATAGCTAATGAAATTGTCCAGCAAAAGCTCAATCGCAATCAAGCGAAACAGCTTGTTGAACAAACACTTGATTCATCCTTGGAAACTCCGTCGTCATCACCAAACAAGTCCAAGAAGAAAGAAGTGCTACTCCAAAATATCAACATCACGATTTATCGCAATCCAGATGCCAGTGACATCCTCATTCAGAAAGAACTACTTGCGGCGGCGGCTCAAATTGATTCAGAAAAATCAGAGACTTAACACCCTTCGGCACAAGGTGTGTCACGCCTACACCGCAGTCCCATCTATTGGACAGTATGTCATTTATGATGCATGGTGTTTGTCAGTGAAGCTAAACGCAAAAGTTAAATCCTTGTTGCGAGCAAACATTCTGCCCGCTTTTTCGGCAATGATGTTGCGGTAAATCAATTCGAAGGTGGAAACACAGTTTTGCCACATAATTCATGAAAACTATTTTTTACGTTCTTTGTTCAGCGTGTCACGCAAGTTCTCTATTGTCATAATCTTCTCCAATTTCTTCATCAGCGACAGCAACGTGGAAGATTGAAACTCCTTAGTTAATTTTGCGTGAAGCAACAATTTATTCTGCAGCTCCAGTTGTTTCCGCTTCAATTCAGCAGCAATATACAATTTTGTGCCGATGCGACTCAACTCAAGAAATTGCCAAAAAACACATATAATGGCAATGGCAACAACGACATAAAGCCCTCCAGTAACCAACCAAATACTCACAAGCCAAATTAAGATGTAGGTAGGATAAAATCCTTTTAAACACGTACTCACAAAACGTTTCCAACCGAACATTGTATTTGGCCAAAGCTTTTCCGCTACTTCATTGTCCTTTGCAAAATCCTCCTTCGCATTGGAGTCAATCAAATTTTGACCCAAATCTAAAGAACCATCAGTTTTGCTAGTGCCTGTTATTGCTGAAACGATGTCATCGCCAATCGCGTCATCAATGCTATTAAGATCGTTTTGAGTGAGGATAAAGTCTAAAAGGCTCGGCGGCAACGATTCATCACGAAGTGCTGCCACCAACAAAGCATCAGCAGCTAGATCCTCGACTTGATGCTCTTCCAGCTGATCGACAAGTTGAATTCCAGTGATCGACTCTACTAAGTTATCGTCAATGGCATTATCCAAAAGAGCTATTTCTTCGGAACAAAAAAAACAATTTTCAAGATTTGATGGTACTTCGTCGATTCGAAATGCGACGACCAGAATCGCGTGAAGTGCTTTGTCTTCCGAAGTGAGGAGATTATCATTCATTGTGACGCGCCTCACTACCGTAGTCAGTTTTGCGAATCGCTTCTTGAATTTTCTTGCGGCCTTCTTCCAGTGCTCGCTCGACAGATTTATCTGTTACCTCGCTCCCTATTTCCCGTGAAATCTCACGTGCAAGGTCTTTGGCAGTTATTGGATAGCGGTCTACAAATGCCTGCAAAACAACTTTTTGTCTAGGAGGTAGGCTCGCTATTAGATTGCGCACAATTGCAAGAAGCTCTTTCCGCTCCAACATATCTTTTGATCGCCAAACGTCTCCAACTAAAGTACCTTGAAGTCGACGTCCAACTTCGATAACTACGTCGTCAAAACTGTTTTTTCTTCTGAGTTTGTCAATTGCTTTCTTGTGGCAAATTTGCCAAATAAAGTTTTCAATGGGTTGATCTGAAAGAAGATCAACAGTCCCTTCTTGAGATGCCCGCCACACCCCCTCTAAAGTCTGTGACCAACATTCAGCAATGTCTTCAATAGACAATCCTGGAAACCTTTTCGATACCTGGGAACAGATAGGGTGCCTGAGCAAGTCATCGATTCGCTTCAATGCTTCCGCTTGCTCCACCCGGCTCCCATTAAGCAGCTTTCTCAATGTCAATTCTGGTTCTTGTTCCATACACTACTCCGACATTGAAGAGCGGACAATTTGATACTCGCACGCTTCCGCAAATTCCCCCACAGAAACTCAACTATTTTCTCAAATATTTTCTATGGGGGAATTGGGCGTTTGGGACGGGTAACCACGTAACTGTTTACTACTGCCCTAACGAAAACAGCAAACGTTGAAATATTACTCAATTTACTGAGCAGAGTATGGATATCGCATTTTGGGCTTTTGCTTTGGCAATTTGGACTTCGATGGTGCCGCCGTCAGCCAATCGCACGATCGCAGCAAACTTTATTGGTTGCCTGCGGTTAGCTTTTCTTGCATTGTTCATGATGATTTCTCAGTTAGTCATGCGAATCAATGACGTTTTAGCGTTTGCCGAACAGTGTCTACGAGATTTTGACTTTTAAGCTAGAAGCCGGTTGGGGTTTCCTATCAGCATATTTTTATTTCTAAACGCCATTTCTGACGTTCAACGATTGACCTGTTATCCATTGCTGTTGTTCATCTGACCACTGCCCATTTCCCGGCAGCCAAATGCCATTTTCAACGTCCCATCTGCCATGCTCATATTTTACATTGGTAATGATCGGCTGCTCGTGCTTGTCTTTTATTGCAGCTTCAGCTTCAAGCATCGTTACCGCACCAAGGTCGATCACACGTTGCATCAATAAATCATCATTGAGTCGCTCTAAGCAAAAACCACTTACGGATACTCGCATCGAATCACGTACAACCATGACAATTGCATTCGCCTGATATTTATCACTTTGCCGGATAAAATCACGGTCAGTAATATTGCTGTATTTTATTTCTTTGGCGTTGCCATTGCTCAAAACAAGCATGAACTGCAGCACAGGACATTGCCGCATTGGAGCGATGCGATAGTTAAGCCCCACCTGCGAACGTTGTGGCTTTTGATCGTTGGCTGGTTCCTCGATGTGAGTATTGGGCTTTAGCCGGTGCTGAAAACTTGTCTCAGCCATACTGGTTGGTTCATTCACACAGCTGGCTCCTGAATTGATGGGCTATGCTCTGGCAAAAGTGAATTAGCTTTGTCAGCGATATGTTGTTTGGTTTGTGCAATGGTTCGCATGGTGGCATCCACTGCTTGTTTAGCAAAATGACTCACACGTTCTAGCACCTGTTGCTGCTTGCTCAGCCGTGTCATTTCACGCTCTACAGTGTCACCACTTTGGCTGGCGGCTAACTCCGCTAACTGCGTTGCCGATGGTCGTTGAGAACTGCGAGTAATGGCGTAATTACGACAGGCTCGCATATCATCGGTGATCAATGTTGTCGCATGCTTGCCGCGACTAATGCCAACCAGATAGCTTTCCATCGAGCGACTTTTGCCTGCTTCTTTTGAATCCAGATAAATAAGATGCGATGCCGTTGCCCCTTGGCTCGCCATCGCGGTTTTGTAATAACCAGAGCGATGATGCGCGAAATCCCTGGCCAAGCGGTGGTCATTGCCAACAATCAAATTGCCCTCTTGATCAAAGCCTTTGACTTCAAACACCGCATTGTTGGAAAAGCGAACTCCTCGCTTGGCTCCAGCCTTGGGCATAAAATGACCGTTTTTTGTCATGCGGATGCGATCGCCGACCGCGACACGCATTGTCTTTCTGACATAAACATCAAAGCGGTCACCTAAATCTGTCGGTAAAGCCAAACGTTCGCCCCTGTCGTTTTGCATCAATACATGATTGTTTTCTCGGCCAGTTACAGTAAGTCGCTCACCAGACCAAATGGTTGATGATTCTTCGGAGTTGTCTGCTCGCTTTGCTTTGGCTTTTTTGGCGAACTCAATAATCATACCGGGCTTATATTGCTCCGGTACGGTTTTTTGCTCGTCAGAAAATGACAAATTTTCCATTCGCTCAAATTGATGCTCGATACCGAGCTCGCCATGTTTCTTGCGAGCCTCACGAATCTTGCTAGTCAATTTCTCGCCTTCGCGGTGCGTACCAACCACCACCATAGCGTCAGCGTATTTAGGAGCGTAAACACTAAATTGTCGAGCTTTGCTCAAATCAAATGGTTTGGCTTTCTCTGGATTTTCATCCAAACCCAGCACCATTACTTGACCATGATCTCGACCAATCACTTCAAGCTTACTGGCTTTTTTGCCCTTTTGCTTCACAAACACAGTCATACCGCTTCTATACATGGCTGGGTTTTGTTTCTCCTCAATTGTCCAACTGAGTCGCTTGCCACGATTACTGGTTTTCTTCGAAGTGATCTCCATATAGGTTTCAGCAGCTTGTTCAAGCCGGTCATTCCGTTTGTCATATTCTTGGACAAAGCCAAGCTCGACCAACTGATCAAACCCTTTTTGAACTTCTTTTGGATCGGCAGAACTCGACAAACTTACTGCTCGCCGATAATCTTTGTCACGTTGACGAACAATGTGATTGATTTCAGCAGAAGAAGTTCTTAACAGCTGATGCAATTGACCAAAAATATTGGCATTAGCATTCACACTTTGCATTTGCCGCTCATCACCCACAAGTAATAAACGAGCCTTTGACTGCTGCACAAGTTGCACAAGTTTTTGCACATCAGCAAGGCTTGCCAGTGTTGCTTCATCAAGCACGATCAAGCTGTGCGGATTTAGCACACTCTGCAATTGCTCGTCATAGAGGAATCTTGCAAGTGTTTTTGTTTCCATAAGTGGCACGCTGCCACTTTCTTTGCCATCAGCGATCATCACATCACGAGCATTGCTGGTACTCGCCAATGCTACGACTTGTCCGCCATTCTCCTCTACACCACGAAAAAGCTGTGTTAGTGCGGTCGTCTTACCAACGCCAGGTGAGCCTTTGAGCGTGTTAATTGCCGACGTACTACCAAGTAATAGTTGCACTGCCTGTTGCTGACTACGGTTGAGCGTTGCACGCTTGCCACCGCTCACATAAAACGGTGTAAATTGAAAGTCACCAGAACCAAGCGGTAGTCGCGTGCCTTGTGAATGAATGGCAAAGTTGCGGATTTCTTGCTCAACGGCAAGCTGCTCTTTGGTCGTTACCAATACATCATGGCCGATCTTTGCAGAGATCACATTGTCTCGTGACAAAAGCTCGCTTTCGAGCTTTGTCACATCGATGGAGCCTAAACCACGATCTATGGCAGCATACAAAATCTCTTCCACCCTGGCAGAATTTTGCCGCTGTAATACATGGGCGAGAGCATAATCAACCGCCTCTTTCTCTGTGACTTTTGGCCAATTATCTTCATCATCACCTTTGACAGATTTTAAGAACTCACGCCACGAGGCTTCCGGCAAACGCTCACGCCATTCATGAAACTGCTCTTCTAATTCAAGTACTTTGGTGCTTTTTGAAAGTCGTGTGGCTTTGCCTCCTTTGCTTTTGTCTTTTAAGTCAGTGATGTTTTTTTTCTTAGCCCACGCTTCTACTTCATGTTTCCTGCGTGAGAAGGTTTTATCCAACGCCTCATTCCAACCTACCAAATCGATACCATGCTCAGTGCGACGAATATTAAAGCCAGCTTCACGAAATGCCTTGGCTAAACGGGCATCGAAATTAAGGGATAACAACGCCGCGTTGTCCCAAATCCCTTTGCCCATTTCCGCAGCCATGATCGCCCCCTTACTGCCATCCCGATTGCGATATTCGCTGTCCCAAGCGTAGGGATACACGTAAATGTGTTTGTGAAAATGCGGGTCAGTGGTACCTGTTGGCACCATCTCACCGGTCTTTTTGTCTTTGATTCGTGTTGGCCTAGTCGTGATCTCGGTAAATGATGACCACATGGCATTACTTACTTGCCGCGTCGTATCTTGCCCGTCCTGACGTACACGCACGTGCATTCGAGGCTCTACTTCTTCTCGCATAAACTCTCGCTCTACACGATCAAAAATCTCAAGCACTAACGGGTCTTTTGTAGCAGCAAAGTAGGTCGAAAAACTTTTGCCGCCCAAGTCTATGTACAAATCGATTCCAGCTCTACGGCTACCATTTTTATTTACGCGTTTGTTTAGCGACTCACCAGTAGCTGGGTGAATGCCTGCTACCAAATCAGAAAACTGCTTTTCTGTAAGTGTGCCACGGACACCAAGTAAGTCAGCTACCTTACCCTCAACATAGCCAATTACATCGGGCTCAATCTGCATTTCGTTGCGATAATAATCCACCAATTGCGATGGTATTTCTTGGCGGTAATAGTTCTTTACCGCGGTGGCTGAACGATGTTGAGTGATTCGCAGCAAGGGAGCATTCCTATTTTGTGGGCAGGCAATGCTATACGGAAAGGCACCAAATTCAATACTCAATTTGGTGCAGACGTACTCCCCTTAGCAAACTAAGGATATTTAAGCCGCAGTTGCGCAAAGTTTGTTCTCTCAAAACGCACTGCGTAAAATCACTACGACAACAAAACTTGCATCTATGGTGGAATGGCAATGAAACGGCCTTTACATTCTTGGAATCCTCAACACATCATTCCAATAGAAAAGTTTTCAGAAACATTTGCAGTTTACCACAAGAGTAAAAGTCGAAAATCAAAACTACTTGAGTGGCAGGCTGTCCAACCAATCGTGTCTGGAACTGGCTTGCCATTTAAAGATGAAGCAAACCTTGCGATTAACTTGGCTGGCACTTGCAGCCAACTCGAAAATCCTGCGTGGAAGGTGATTGATGCGCTTGAACGACAACGCAATAAACTTCATGGTACTAGAATATCGAGCTTGTATCGCTGGGACTATCAACTGGCTGCGATAGCTCAATTGATTTTTGATTTTTTCTCTGGCATTTACAGAAAAAGCTTTGGCTGGATCACTGTTATTTTTTCAAGGCTTTCAAAAAAAGATCGTGGCATCCAAGACCCACAAGTCTCTCACCAGACTCAACGCGTCGAAATTAAGAATGTACGACGCCCAAAACACCCTATGCAACAAGGTATACAACTAACCCCGAGCTTTCGTTATCCCCTGTTTTCTTTTGTTTGGCATAACCATGAATTTGGTTCAGAAATGGTCTGCTCACGCCACACAATCAAGCTGTCACACCGCAACTATTTGGAAACTCCACAGAATTATCGTGAATATCGCTACTGTCTTGCCACTGCCAACAAATATGATCGCCAATGCATCGAAAACGGTGGCATTCCTGTATTTGACCGTGACTCGTCTGGAGTGATGTATCAAAACCCCATTGTTCGTTCTATGCTAGTATCGTTAAACCGTGTTGAACTGGGCAACAACCGTGCGAATAGCGTAGTTCTAGAGCTACATCCTGAAACACTCAACACCCTATCCATAAGAGGATATTGTGAGCCGATTACTCGCTACGTAACCATTGCAACTGATTTTGACCGGTTTTGTTTGTCTCAGGCAGTTGATAGTTTTTTTTATTCATAGCGTAGAACTTCACTATGACAGTAGCTACTGAGGATTTAATTAGTAAATCCAATTCCCGGTGGTTTGAGATGACAATGGAATGTCGGGTCAATGAGGACGGCAGCCCACAATTTGCCTTCAGCGAAGCAACAGAGCATGGCCTAGAAATAATCCTGCAAGGTGCCCTAGATCGTATTCAAGACAATCAAAAAGATTGGCAGCAGCTTGTAGGCAAGACGCTAGTTGCTCGCATACGTGGTGAGGCGGATTCTACTGAACAAGCTCTCAATGATTTTAAACTTGCCAACATGCTCGAATTTTGCATTTGGAATGCACACCAAAGTGGACACTGGAATATGCCCAAATCATCGGAAGATGGCCAAGCGTTTTGTGTTGTTCAAGTATGGTGCGAACCGGCTCAGCAAAACTTGATTGACAATGAGAGCAACGTGGTTGATGGTGCTGACCATATTGAACCGACCGATAGCCGGATTATGGACAGTGAGTTTGTTGATAGTTTAGCGAGCAAATCGCAAGAACTACGTGATGCCACAGATGCGTTACAGTTGGCTGCTCAACAGAATGAATCGTTGGAGGCACCATTTGAACGCTACACAGCAGCGGTCAAAGGCGTTGCAGCAACCGTCCTTGAAGAGAGAATCAAACAGTCATTTGCAGACAAAATAGGCGATGATGGCAAGTCAACCGAGTCGCTCGATGAGAAAGTCGAACACGCAAGGAAAGTAAGGGCATGGTTACAAGAATGGGATTTTAGCCTTTATGACATAGTTCGAAAAAAGATCTATAACTTCACTGCCGTTGCCAAGGGCGAAGGTAACCACAGTGCATACCGTCTCACTTACTACGGAGACGATGGACAGCGGAAATTCGTAGATGGTTGGCCTACTGTCAAAGAAGTGCTTTGTTCACCCAACTTAGTAAGCACGTCAAAAATCTCCGAAAAAAAAATTGAAAAGCATTGACTTGGTCTCACGAGAGACCAAAAATCAATTGTGCTCACTCGCTAAACCGAGCCACTATTGAGCGAGATTCTAATAGCCACTCTCTAAAAGAAATAAACCACTTTCAGAAAAGAAGGAGCAGAGCATGAAAAAGAAAAAAGGCTGACTTCAGTAAAGCAGCCAACCTTTAGTCAAGAGTGGTAATCTCTTAACGTTAGCATCTTAAGCTTACCACCCGCAACTGCGGGCGGCAACAGTTTTATTTGATAACTGTTGCTTACTTTCCATTGGAAAGTATCGGCTGCTGCACTCTCAGCACACCCTCGTTTTTACCGTTGCGAACTGAAGCATCAACGCTCCAGCACGGTATCGGTACGTCCCTACAAACTTGCCCCAATTGATTTCACGGGGCCTTACTGATCTTTGTTTTTATTTGGGAGTCAGTATGACCACAAAACAATCAACCTTAGAAAAGGCAAAACAAACTCAATCAAAAACGACAATTCTTGAAGCAAGTAAACTCCTGAGTAATGAACAAGAATTGCTCAGGCGGTTTGCGGGCGTCTCTCTTGCTGAGTTGGAAAAACAAATTGGTGCACTCAAGCCAAAGCAACTTGAGCAATTTAGCCTGCAGACTTGTAAAAAACTTTCAAGCTTACAAGTCAAAAATATTGCCCAACGTTTTTTGGGCGGATTTCTTCTATTCATGATGCATGCTGCGGTTTCTGGTGCGGGTAGCGGCGGATTTGCACATCGATTACGACTGCTTAATTTTGAACGCCGGACAGCCTATCGCTGGATCGACTTGTTCAAGTTCTTTGCGCCCCACAACAAGCACTTGCCTGAACTCTTTGAGCGATTCTCAATCGGTGCTGCTCAACTCCTCGCTGCAAGCTCCACTTCTGATTTGATTAAGCATCACTTCATTGAAAGGGCTAAGACAGGTCATGACATAGCTGCTTCAGAAGTTAAGGAGGCCATTGCTGAACTCGATGGAAAACCACGAGGAAGTGAATCAAACACGACAAACAATGAGTGCGTGCTCGAAGAGAAATTCCAAAAAGGTGTCATCACCATCCATACGGTGATTGCCGCCACAACCAGCCGTGAAGAATTGCAGCGAGCGTTCAACACTGCATTCAATACCATCAGCAATAAGTTGCCATCATCAACCGCCAATATTGCCGAGTAACTGAGTTCTTTTTTTATGCTTTTTTAGGAGAAAAATATGTACTGCGAAAAAATCATTGCGATCACGGTAGCTGTATTCGTTGCATCCTGCGTTGTCTTGGGGATTGCTATTAGCCGCATCGCAACCAACCACGTTGCCGAATCTGGTATCAAGTCAGTCGTGCCAGTGGAGGTTACTGCTCCACCGTCGCCAGAGGAACTGGCGACACCGCATCTACAAAATGCGGATGAGGCATGTGAGGCATTAATTGCCTCACATGAAAAGTCAATTGATCAATTCTTTACAGCAGCCAAAGCCAATACACGCCCATTTGCCAAAACCACACTTGGCTGGCGGTCAAAATGGTTGTTGATCAAAGACAAGCTATCTCGCGGTTCCAATAAACATGAAATCTTCCTTCGTGACCAGTTTGCGAAGCATTTGTTCGCTCAAAGCGACTTGGAAAAGATGATGACGCAGCTAACCCGCAGCTTCCTCAATCACGTCAACTCCATCGAGTCTCAAATGTTGGTCGATCTGCGGTCGGATGTTGCTGAATTTTCAGCCACTTATCCAATGGCCAATTTTGATGATGAAAAGCTACAGGCAGTCTTTAGTGATATCTACTCCCAAGTAGCACAAACCGTGGGCAAAAAATTACCCACAGAAATTAGTGGCGAGGTGGTTCGATTTATTGTGGCAGAAGTGCTCACCCATGTTGCCATCAAACTTGGAGTTTCCGGTGGCATTTTGTCGATTGGGGCAGGCTCTAGTATCGCCACAGCTGGTGCTGGCTTAGTCGCCGGTATTATCGTTGACCAAATCGTTAGCTTGGTTTGGAACTGGGTAGCAGACCCCGAAGGCAAATTATCCAAAGAGCTAAACAAACAGCTCGACCAACTAGCCGCGTCACTTAAAGCTGATTTACGCAGCTATTTGAGTTCCTTCCTAAAGCAACGCTCGGAACTTAGGAGTCAAACATTGATGACGCTTCTAGAGCAATAGCTGTTACTGATTCTTTAGCTGGCCGCGATGTAGTTGGCGGTCAGCTTTTCTTTTACATCACTCAAGTTGAGATTACTTATGAAAAGCAAAGTTATTTTACTCGGCTGGATCACGCTTGCCGCGATCATCCTGCACGAGTTCGGTGAACAGGCACACGCACAAGGAAAAGCGGCAGCCATTCGTGAGGCTGCTAAATTCCTCATGAAAAAAACTGGACAAAAAACCAGCTCTAAGTCAGTTGAACAGCTAAGCCGCCAAGGCGCAAAACTGGTTAGCCGTTTTGGTGATGATGGGCTCAAGGCATTTCGCAAGGTTGGGCCTAAAAGCCTAGCACTTGCCGACAATGCTGGTGCTCATGCAGATGACGCAATCCGTTTGCTCGCACGCAAAGGCGATGATGCGATATTTGTCGTTGCTAATCCTAAACGCCTTGCATTGGCTGCCAGACATGGCGATGAGGCTGCCGATGCCATGATCAAGCACGGTCAGATCGTCGAACCGGTCATAGAACAGTTTGGCAAAAAAGCTGGAAAAGCCGCAGCGGCATTGGGAAAAAGCCACAACGCCCGTCGTATGGCCATCATGGCGGGCGATAAAGCAATGAAACCTGAGTTGTTGGATGTTGTTATTCGATTTGGCGACAGAGGCATGGAATTTATTTGGAAAAACAAACTTGCCCTGGCTACCACCGCTGCCTTGCTTGTATTTATCTCGAATCCCGAGCCATTTATCGATGGTACCGTGCAACTAACAGATGTTATTGGTGAGCACGCCATTAACCCTATCGCTGAAATACCTAAAGCAGTTGCCAAAGAAGTGAACTGGACACCGATATTTTTGCTAGGCATGGCTGGTTGCGGTACCGCCATTGGCTGGTGGATTGCAAGTCGAAAGGGGGTGTTTAAATGAGCAACTATGTTTATGTATTCATCGTATTTGTACTACTCACTGCTATTGCGGCAATTGGTTTCAAATCTACTCAAAAACACACCACACCAACAACGCAAGATTTGTTTACACCCAATGAAGCGACTGTAGGAATTGCGTTCACGGGTCGCATTGGTGGTGGCAAGACAACGACACTTTTGCGAGTAGTAGAGGAACTAGCCCGCGCTGATGAACGTGTGAATTTTGCATTCGCTTGCGTGAAACCAGGTGATGCTGATACGTATCAAAATTTACTTCTGCGTGCGGGCCGTAAGCCACTCAGAATTACGGCAGATGGAATGTTTCGAATTAGTCCCTTTATTCACACTATGTCGAAGAAAGGGGGAAGTTCACGTGAGTTGGCACTGCTTCACGAAGATTTAAACGAGGTACTCACTCGTTCAGATAGCAGCCGCACCGAGACTTTCTGGAAAGGGATTACTAACGAAACATCACAAGGTGCGTTTGAACTGGCTTACTTAGTCAAGGGCACACAAGCGACCTATGGTGATGCCTACAACATCATCATGTCAGCACCAGAAAATCTTGAAGTTGCTGCAAGTGACCAGTTTCGGGAAGAATCAGCTTGTGGACAGTTTCTGGATCAAGCATTTACCATTGATCCAACTAAGGCCAAGCCGATTGTAGATCACTTTTGTCAAAAACTGACAACATGCGGTAACAGAGCAAAAGGAGCAGCTGTCCAAGGAGCAACTAATCCATTATTGCCATTTATTGCTGGCCCAATCTCAAAAGTGGTACACGGTGTACCAACCCACACACCAGAACAGTTAATCAATCAAGATACGATATGGGACTTTGATACACATACTTATGGTCGCAATGGGTTAGCGTTACAGCTTATTTTGTCGTGGCTTTGCCAAGATGCTGTGTTATCGCGTCGTGGAAACTTTAACTATTTCTGTTTGGTACGTGATGAGTATCCACACTTGGCGTTTGCTAGGCGTGATATTGCCGCACAATCCACCGGCAGGTCGCAAAAATATATTGGGCTCAGTTGTTGGCAATCACAGCCTGTCTTGGAATCGCTGTTGGGCGGTACCATTGAAAGCCAAACCGAAGCCAAAGCGTTGTGGGGACTACACGTTAATAAAGTCATGTGTAGCCAAAACTGCTCTATTACTAATGAGATGCAAGCCGACATGATCGGCCATGAAAGAAAGATGTTTTATGGCGGTGGCACGCCTAACCACCGGCAAGAGCTTGAATGGTGGGATGTGCTTGGCGTTGGCGATCGACCGCAATTTAGTTTCAACCAACAATGGCAGCATCGCATTCCACCTGCTGCCTGGCATGACCTATCCAGTGGTGGCCCACGTGGCAACTATGTCGTTGAAGCCATCATCTACAAGGAGTCTGGACATTACTTTAAACATTCATTCTACCAAGAGCAACAATCATGAAACCGCATGCGGAAACTTTCCAACCACCTGAACAACAACCATCCCCCAATGCCAAACAAGCATTTAGCTTTCTAGCTGGCATATTGATGATCGCCGTTTACACGCTTGGCGTGTTTTGGGCGATGCTCGTCAAAAAGCCTGGAACTGTGGGCACACGTGCTTATTCATTCGATTTACTCTGTGGTATTACGTTGCTCACCGCCCTTTCTCAGAACAGCTGGTATCCCGATAAATACCTATTTGTCGGTTCACTTATCTTACTGCCTGTGATGTATATCCGGCACATCGGTGCAACCCTCAAGCAACCAGATCATGTCCACACCAAATGTATCGGTGGTTCACGTTTTGGAAATAGCGACAAAGCAAAAGCCCTTGAGTTCTTTTTTGGAATCGGTGCCGGTCTTATCGTTGCGGCAACAGGTTGCATGCCCTTTGGCCTTTTTATTATGGCTTCTAGTACGGCCAACATGGTGCGTCAAGCGATGCTCGATGAGCGGGATCGCCAACGCTCCGTACAAATGGCCGATGCAATGGCAGAGCAAAAATACATGATGGAGCACTTCGAAAAATATCAGCGTGAAAGGAATAAAAAATGCAATTAACACCAACGAACTTTCAGCAATACCAGCAAACTTTTTTGCGTGCGGTTGAAAAAACTCTTGAGCAGCAACAATCTCAAAGTAAAGAAAAGGCCCAAACGAACAAGCCAACAAATGAGATGGTTGCCGACAAGGCAATGAGTTTTTTCAACAAAGGTCTTGCTGAGGTTATGGCCTATAATCGGATGGCGATGGATGAGCTGTCTCAAACCTTAAAAGCTTTTCCAGATTCCATTGGTGTAACTCCAGAGCCAGGTACGGCGTGGGAACCGACGCCACAACAAGTGTTTGCCGAGCAACAAGGGTTGTCATCGCCAATGCAGCTTTACCAGCGTGATCTTTACACGCAAAGACAGGACGTCGAGCAAACTCAGGAAGTCGAACGTTAATCTGTCTTTTGCTAGTCAACACTGGCTACAGGTCAGTGTTGACCTTAATCTCGCATGAATATTGATAGGACAAAGATGCTCAAAGTTGAGCAAGTCAGTCACATCTTGGAAATCTCATCCTCAATGGTCTACGCATTAATAAAGCGGGGCGAGTTGGGTTGTCACAAATTTGGGCGATGCATTCGTGTTAGCACTGTCCAACTTAGCACGTTTTTGGCTGCAACCGCTGAGCAACAAGTGCAGCTTCCGCAAGCAAAGCAATGTCACTTTTAAAAAGTGCGAACTTGCCCACTAAGTTCCGTCGCCGCGGCCTACCAAATAATCAGCAATTTCGCCAATAGTGGTTTCGATGTATTTCTTCCCAACAATTACCCTAAATGCCTTTGGCACTTTGACCTTAATAACAGTTTTCTCAATCTGCTCCTGTTTCAAGTGGTCATATTCGCCGTCAACAGTCACTTCGGCACGCAAAGGGCTTTTCCCTGAGAATTTGCCAAAGCTGTGCTCGGCAATAACCTTGATCTTAAAGCGAACTTTCGTTCCGCGTAGTTTCAGCTTTTCAACTTTTGCGGAGCCTTGATTACCAATTTTTAATCGAGCAGATAAATAATCTTCCAGTACTTGCTTAGGAGATTTTTTGATCATCTTCTTCGCCCCAGGAAACAATTTGTGGTCGTCTTTTTCAATGTAGACCTGAAATTTCTCCCACCCGTCAATTTTGTTCCTGTTAACCATTAGGCAATATGGTTTCTCGCGTTTCCGAAATTTGTAATTCACGCTCTCCGCAGCCTCCGCCGAGGGCAATGCACACAAAAACTCTTTGCCATCAAAAGTTGTCTGAAAAGCGAAATGCCCTTTTGGGCTAGTTTTTATCACTCTAATTTTTTCCCAACCTTTTATCGTTGACGCGCCCCCAACAACCGATCCTGGCTTCTCTTTTCTGGGTCTATCATTTGGTATGAACTTGAGGAATTTTCCATGGCTAGTTTTGAAAGAGACCAAACCCTCCTCATGTTTTATTACTTCAAACCTCTCCCATCCAAATGGCACTTTTCTGTTGGCGATTACAGTACCATCGGGCTCAACTGATACCCATCTGCCGTGATTTGTTTTGAGGTAGACATATGTACCCTTTCCTTGAGCAAACATTTTTTCGGTCGCAAAAACAGAAGCCGCAACAACAAATAAGATTGTGAGTTTGTTCATTTTTCACCCATAAATAGAAAACTAGAATTGAAAATTTCCCTGAATCGTTTTGAGGCAAAAGAGAAGTAAAACTAAAGCCAGGAAAACATTTTCTTGCCTCATAGACGCGTTTTCATTTATTGGATTTTTTGCAGAACTTAGCTGTCTAGAATTTAACATTTAATGAAAATCAAATTTTCACCCCTCACGATCGTGGGCAAACTCTCCTATATAGGAATAGAGTGTTGGCTTTGAAATGCTAAACAGTTGACAAATTTCACCAATGGAATGTTGCTTGTTTCGATAGAGCGATGCAGCTAGCTTGCGTTGCTGAAAGCTCAGTTTTCTTCGCCTGCCGCCAAGCCTTCCACGAGCACGAGCTGCTGCTAACCCTGCTTTGGTGCGTTCAACAATCAGATTCCGCTCGAACTCTGCAAGTGCGGCAAAAATATGGAATATAAGCTTGCCACTAGGCGAGGTTGTATCAATCTGTTCAGTGAGGCTCTTGAAACCAACCTGGTTTTGTTCCAACTCGGTGACAAATTCAACGAGATGCGTAAGCGAGCGACCAAGCCGATCTAGCCGCCACACGATCAGCGTATCACCGGGACGCAATAGTTGCTTGAGTTGTTCGAGGCCGTAGCGTTTGGCCAGCTTACCGCTAACCTCATCCGTAATGATTTTCTCGCAGCCGACACTCACCAATGCATCTTTCTGCAAGGCGAGGTTTTGATCCAAGGTAGATACACGGGCATAACCAATCTGCATAGAGCCCGATTAACGGGGTTTTAGAAATTAGTCAAGAAACTCGTGAAACAACAACAAAACTTTTCGTTGATTTATTGACCGAGTTGTTTTACTTTCCAACTCGTAAGAAACGAAATTTGGTACAAGCCTGTTAGCAAGTAAAACAAACGCTCGTTTTCTTTACTCTGAACTTTTTAAATGCGATTAACTCTATGAATGGATTTGCAACTTATCTGGAAGCACGCGAGCCTAGCAAAAACATATTTCGGTTTTACTCCATTGAAGTGAGCCGTGATTTATTTGGGATGTGGTTGGTTGACGTACGTTACGGGCGGATTGGCTCTAACGGTACAGTAAAAAGACATTCATGTAATGATCTTCAAACCGTTCAATCAATTGTTGCGGCAAAGCTCGAAAAAAGAAATTCAGCGAAAAACGTATCGGCGTTTGCTATCGACAAACAGCATAAGCTCCGATGCAGTAGTTACGCATCGATGAAAATTTGGTACGACATTTCTGGTAATTAGCTGCATTCGACGATGAATCCGATGCGGCTTCGCAACTGGCCGAATCTGCGTTCGGCCCTCCAAATTTGGCTGCACGTCCATGAAATCTAGAATCCTTGACGGTATATTAAACGATCTGACGGCGCGGGTTAACGCGAAGCTCGGATTGCACGCGTGTTTTGAAGCACTGTTTGCCGTCCGGGTTCAGTGAACACTGCCGTTATGCAACCTTTATAGACAAGCATTGAAATGAAAATGACGTGGTTTTGGATAGACCTTTTTATGGTCGTTGCCCTAATACTGTTCGGTCTGTGGAATGGCTGCCGAATTTGGGGACGGTGGCAAGCTATACAGGCTAATAAACCGGCTGACCTAATAGCACCATTCGTTATCGTCGGCAAAGAATCGAAGGACGGGCGATTGGGTAACGGCATGGCAAAAATGCTCCAGAGCCAAGTCAGTCGCGTTGCGACGGACTTGGACAGCTTGCACGCCGTATTTGATGCCTCTCAAAGACTGCCGTCACAATCTTCTCGCGACCTTGAGGGAAACGCTCGGGCCCTCGTGTCTCAGAATGTATTCTCGGACATCGTAAGCAGTTCCCCTGATGTTGCAAAGACGCTTCCGCTTAGCCTATTTGAGGCTCCAGAGTTCGCCACAAAGGTCAAGGGCATCGATGTGGGGCCGATGGTTCGGTGGGCATATGATCGTCTCAATCACGAACGAATACTGCGTATCACCGTCCAATATGCAGAACAGCGTGCTATTATCAGCGGTAACCTTGGTGCTAGTTGGGATTCGTCAGTCATCCTTGAAACAAGCTCAGACGATAGCGCAGTGATCGAAAGAATCACAAATTACATCTGGAAAAGAGAGCTTGAAACAACTCAGCCGCACGTTGCTGCCCTGAAAGAAGAAGAGTTTAAAGACTTTGCTCAAGCCTTGAGAGAATTTAACGAAATCCGCGAACTCGAAGCCGCTGGCAGATTCGACCTCGAGGCTTGGAAACAAGTCGCCAAAAAGACCGACCGTCTTACGAGTATTATCCCAAATTGGCCAGATTTGCACTTGTTATCAGCCGCCACACAACTGCGCGCGTTGAACTTTGAGCAGGCGCGAAGTCACTACGAGCGCGCACGCGAGTTAATTGCCAAAGACAACACGTATCAAGACAAAAAGGAACGACTCGATGCGATCGACGTTCTTCTGACGAATCTGAAAAAGATCGACCTCAGTAGATATGTCGCTAAGGCGGTTGCCGATGCAGAACAACGCCTTCTTGAGCGGCTGCGCGTTGCGGCAGAAGACGTTGATGCAGCAACGCCTGTGAAGGTTGCGGTAGCAGGTGGCTTACCACCAACAGCAGTGTTAGAGTACCAAGCCATCGAACGTGTCGGAACAGCTGTTCAGAGTGACGAGAGTTATTATGACGACGACCTTCACACAGGCAACGTTGCTCGCATGATACCGCTGGTGGCCGGGAACAGATGCACGCTATTGTTCGCCGCGATGACGGGGAAGAACACGAACATTGCCTTGGCAAACAATGTTGCCGTCCTTCGGAAGGCAAAACCCGACGTAATAGCTGTTGCTTACGGAACGGATGGGCCTTTGCCACCCGAAGTCATGAAGGAAATTGCAAAGTGCGTCGAAGATGGAATTATTGTGATTCTGCCTGTCGCGACGAACAAATCACCAGGTGACCCACGGCCTGTGAAGATCATCAACACACCAGTGGTCCCTGGTGCTACTGACATAATGATTGTCGGGGGTGTAGATGCGGAGGGTCGCCGCGCAGATTTCTCAGGTACTGCTCGGGACGTCTACTGGTTGCCGGCAACTGGTATCCCGAGTATGGATGAGCACGGAATGGTTGTGTTTGGGAAAGGTGTTTCGTATGCCGTGGGATTGGCGGGGGGCGTTGTTGCGAGACTCAAGAGCAAGTTCCCTTCCGCCAAACCGGAAGACATCCTTCGGGCGATTCGTGACGAATCTTCTCCAATTGTTCCCGACATTGGAGAGGCTAAGGCTGTCGTAAACGTAGGAAGGGCTACGGATCGGCTAAAGGCGAATGCACCAAAAGATCCTGCTCCAACGAAATGATGGTTGCATAACAATGGCATGAATGCGAAGCCGCCGACAGCGCGTTTTCAAATGGAGCATCAACTGCGGCGGCCCGGTTTTATGCCAGACGTTGTCGCCTAAAAACTCGGGCGTCCCGCAAACTGCATCGGTCCGAATTCCGATGCAGTTTCAGCATTTTGCGTTGCACACTCGGTGTGAAACGCGTGTGAAACGCCGAAGTGGGGAATGATGGGGATCGAAACTGCATAGAACGATGTAGCCGATGTTGCTTGGTATATTGATTGACGCGGCTTGGTATATTTGAATCGTCACCTCATTTGAATTTCGGTGGAGCAAGAATGCCGGGCTGTCAAGTTAGAATCATTTGCATTTCCATTTCTCTATTGTGCTTCATTCCAAGGCAAGCAAACGCCGATATCATCGCTGTTTCCACCAGTGATACTGGCCAAAGTGTGGTCAGTATTTGGGACACGAGAAGCAATGTTCAGGTTGGTGCGTGGGCCCCTGGCGGGAATTCTGTAAGCGACATTGCTTTTGATTCAGCAACAGGCGAGCTATATGCAATCACTCCTGCAGGCGTAAAACGTCGGACCTCTTCAGGAGCAACCGAATCTCTGGGCTACGTTGGAGCTGCAGCCGGTTTCGGGGGTGACTTGATCGCTTATGACGGACTTGTCTACATCTCCGCCAGTGATACTGGCCAAAATGTGGTCAGTATTTGGGACACGAGAAGCAATGTTCAAGTCGATGCGTGGGCCCCTGGCGGGAATTCTGTAAGCGACATTGCACTTGATACAGTCACTGGTGACTTGTACGCAATCACGACAGGAGATGTAAAACGTCGAACTTCTTCAGGAGCAACCGAATCTCTGGGCTACGGTTCAGCTCCAGCTGGTTTCGGTGGCGACTTGGCTTTCAATAGTTTTCGGATTGTTCCTGAACCAAACTCAGCCTTTTTTTTCGGAACGATGACGGCTTTTGTACTACTACTCAAACGGCGTCGGCGTGAAACACCGCTAGGGAAACCTTGGGGAATGATTCTGCATCGAACGATGAAGCCGACGCAGTACAAACTGCTACACTTAACTCAAGAAGTTGATCAATCCACTCTCGTTCAAAAAGCATCTTTTCGGAAAAATGAACTCGCCGTTAAGCTATTCGACAGCTTCCACGCCGACAAAACCGCGTGCTGGCAGCCAGCGTCTCGGCATCACGCCTGCTGACTCCCAACTTTGATCGCGAAGTCGGCTACAGCATAATGTGGTTGCGTGTGCACTGCGCTAGCTAGCGTGAACGTTTGAATCAATACAAGCACAGACCAGATTGGCTTTTTATGCACATTAGCCGAATACAAATTCGTAACTTTCGCAACTTCCATGATCTCGATGTAAAGACAGGGAAACATCTTGTGATCGTTGGAGAAAACCGGGTTGGCAAATCCAATTTTCTTCATGCCCTTCGCCTGATACTTGATCCGTCGCTCTCAGAGCGATCTCGTTGTCTACAGATCACAGATTTTTGGGACGGTGCCTATCCGCTGACTGACGAATCGACGATTCAAATTTCAGTTGATATCTCCGACTTTGAAGACGACGAAAAGCAACTTGCGGTGCTTAGCGACTATTGCGTAGAGCATAGCCCTAGAGTTGCACGGTTGACATACGAGTATTCACCTAAGCCCGACTTGGAATCTACACCGTCAAAAGACTCGGATTTTGACTTCCAGATTTACGGAGGTGACGACGACACGAGAGAGGTTACACGTGAGTTTCGGCAAAGGATGCCAATGGACCTTCTCCCCGCACTACGAGATGCCGAATCTGACTTGTCCAGCTGGCGGCGATCTCCTTTGCGTCCGCTGCTCGACGCACTATGTGGAGAGCTTGATGATTCTGCAAAAGAGTCACTCGCCTATGCGATTGAACAGGCGACAAAAGCTATCGGCGAAACGGATGAAGTAAAAGAGCTAGGTGAGCAAATCTCAAAGGCCATCGTCTCTTTGATCGGCCCTAATCACTCGGACGAAACCAGCCTGCAACTGGTGCCTTCAGATGTGGATCGATTGATTCGGACACTCAAGGTCTTCATTGATGATGGCACTCGATCCATAAACGACGCCAGTCTCGGATCGGCAAATGTCATTTACTTGGCGTTAAAACTCCTGTGTCTTGAGCTCGAAATCGAAGACAATGTACGTGACCACAGTTTCTTGGCCATTGAAGAACCAGAAGCTCATCTGCACCCGCACATCCAAAGGCGAATTTTTCGTGCATTTCTCAATCCCCGGAAGCACCTAGTTGGCTCAACAAGTGATACGAAAGAACGCAATCCGAATCGAAGCTTATTGCTTTCAACACATTCGCCACACATTGCAAGCGTGTCTCCACTGAATTCCATAGTGCTTCTCCGGGCCACTACCCGCGACGACCACAGAACAACGATAGCATCATCGACGGCGGAGGCGGGGCTTGAGCAGAAAGACGTAGAAGACATCGAACGATACTTGGACGTTACACGAGGGGAACTACTCTTTTGCAAGGGAGTTCTTCTGGTCGAAGGCGATGCCGAGGAGTATTTAGTTCCAACATTGTGTAAACAACTTGGGCACGATCTTGATGAATTAGGGATCGCAGTGTGTTCTGTCTCAGGAACGAACTTTATGCCATATGTGAAGTTGCTTAGTTCACACGGTCTTGATTTGCCTTTCGCCGTCATAACCGACGAAGACCCACAAGAGGGGAAGGATTGCCTCGCCCTATCCCGCGTTAAGAAAATTGCCGAGTTCTTGAACCCAGATTATGAGTATTCAGATGACGTGGACGTATTCTTTGCCGAGGCAGAAAGCGAAGGAATATTTGTCACTGAACATACGCTGGAGATAGCGCTGTTCAATTGCGGCCGTCCAAAAGCAATCACTAGGACGGTTGAAGAATTAACGAGCGTTGACGCAGCAAAAGAACGTGCTAAGTCTTGGAGAAAAGAAACAGAATCGCTTGACGCTGAACAATTGCTGAAAGACATTGGCAAGATCGGAAAGGGAAGGTTTGCTCAAAGGCTTTCCACTCGAGTTCTAAATGGGACGTGCACATCCGCTCCAGATTCAGTGAAGAATGCGATTGCTTTTTTGGTGGAGCAGATTTGAAATGCCAATTCCACCTTACCTCGACGCCGCTAAAGACCTTGAACCCAACAAAGAACAATGGGCGGCATATCAATCTGAGGGCAACTTTGTGGCCTTGGCTGGTCCGGGTAGTGGCAAGACAAAAGTTCTCACAACCAAGTTGGCTAAAATTATTCACGAGGATATCGAGCCGCCTCGTGGTCTAGCGTGTGTTACATACAGCAATGAGTGTGCCCGAGAGTTAAGACGCAGGCTCAAGAAAATTGGTGTGTCTGGGTCAGGGCGTATTTTTATAGGTACAGTTCACTCATTCTGCTTTCAGCATATCGTTCGTCCATATGCAAGATTGGCAGACCTCGACATCGCTTGGCCAATACGCGTTGCAACACAAAATGAACAGAATGAACAGTTCAGCAACGCTGTGTCTAACACTCTAGGACCGGATCAAAACCCGTATGATTGGCGGTTTCCGTCAATGGCTTACCGAAGAGTGTATCTTGATCGTGGATCTACTGTTTGGAAAAAAACAGACAAGGGTTGTGCAAATATCGTAGAGGAGTACGAGCGTCTTTTGCGAAACCGAGGGCTCATTGATTTCGACGATATGATGTTGCTGGGGCTGCAGCTCGTTAAGAAGCACGACTGGGTAAGAAGTTCCATACATGCAAAATTTCCAGCCTTCATCGTAGATGAGTATCAAGACCTTGGCGTGCCACTGCATGAGTTGGTTATGGCTCTGTGCTTCTCTCAGGGCGAAAAGAACTGCCGGTTGTTCGCCGTCGGTGATCCCGACCAATCCATTTACGGTTTTGCCGGAGCACAACCTAACCTATTACAGGAACTTTCGAAACGAAATGGTGTCGGCACTGAAACGCTAAGGCTAAATTACCGGAGTCGTCAGAACATCATTGATGCCTCCGAACTTGCCTTGCTTGAAGATAGGGGGTACAGGTCAGCAACAAAGGAAACTGGTGTAATTGAGTTTCATGGATTTCCTGAAGGGCTCAAACAGCAAGCAGCATTTATTGCTTCGAAACTCGTGCCCTCACTCTTGAAGAATGAGGTGGTGGAGAATCGTGGGGATATTGCTGTCCTTTACTGCACAAAATACGAAGGAGATTTCATTGCAGATGCGTTGTCGGAAGCGGGTACGGAGTATCTCAGAATCGATAACAATGCAGCCTATCCCAAGACAATCTTAACTCGTTGGCTAGAAGACTGTGCTCAATGGTGTATGTCAAATGGGGGAAATGAAGCACCCTTGCTTCGGTCAATCATTAACGACTACCGGAAATTGAACAACAAGCTCCAAAGTGAACGAGATCGGATTGAAGCCGGGCAAAAGCTCGTTCGTTGTTTGATGAGGCACAACAATACCAATGAGCCATTGCAAAAGTGGCTTCACACCCTCGCAACCGAGTGTCTCTTCGAGCACCTAAGGGCAGATGGCACTCAAGACCAAGAAATTGCGAACCTTGAAGCTCTACTAGAAATAGCAAGTGATGATGGAAAAATTTCAGACTGGACGATCGAGCGATTTGGTGGTCAGGGAGGCACTCCAGAACACCTGAATCTCATGACACTGCATTCGTCGAAAGGACTAGAGTTTGAAGTGGTCATCCTCTTTGCGATGAACGATGGAATCATTCCAAGCTACAGGCAGACAAAGCCAGAACAGAAACACGAACCCCGTCGCCTGTTTTACGTTGGACTGACTAGGGCAAAAACGGAGGTCCATATAACTTACTCCGGAAAACGGGAGACCCGATACAGGACGAGAACTTCAGGGCCCTCTGAGTTCGTCGCTGAGTTGAAAGAGCGACTGGAAAAGTAAGTTCGATTCAGTTGGCTTAGGTTGCTCACTGGACCGACAAGGCAGAGCCTTGGGCCCTTGGCTTTCCGAAAATTGTAGTTCCAACGAGCAGCTTTGGATCATCTCTTTTGTCAAAGTTGTTCTTGGACGCCGATCTATACGATCCGCCAAAACTGGATTCGGCGTGAAACACCTGTGCGAGAAACAATTGGAACAGAAATCACGTCGGACGATGAATCGTTTGAAACAACGATGTAAATTCGGTATTCGGTCAAAAAAGTCCCAAGAAACGCACGCTAACGAAACCGTCTTTTTTGGTTAGGTATATAGAAACCTGAACCTTCACTGACTACTATTTGGCGTTTCTCACTCGACGCCGTTTTACCCAGCTCTTGCCTTCTCTGCTTGGGCGTGCAAAAACTGTGGTGATTTCGACAAATGTGTGTACACACGCGAAATCATCGTTGTATCGACATGCCCCATCAAGTGACTAAGCGATACGGGGTCAACGCCGTTAATGAGTGCATCAGTGGCATATGCGTGTCTTGCACCGTAGGCGATTACGCGAAACCCAACTTTTTTGCTGATACGGTTGAGGCGGCACTTAATAGCATCTTTTGTCCATGGGTTACCGAGGCGGTTTACAAATAGTGGTCCAATCGGGCGTGCTTCAACCAAACGCTCAATAGTTGGAATGATTTGTTTGGTCAGAAAAATAACACGATCATGTTTTTCGCCTTTGGCTTCACTGGCTGGAAAAACGATGAGATTGCGGTGAATGTGCTTTGCTTCAACTTCTCTTGCCTCTTTAGGTCTGCAACCAGTTGCCCAAAGGAAATCAAGGAAATCCGAAAATATTTGGTCGGTAACGTGTGAGCAAATTTGTTTCCATTGCTTTGCTGTATAGAAAATTTCCCGCCGCGTACGTTTGGGTTTTTTGATTTTGCCGAGCGGTGAACGAAGGATATGCCCTTCCTCGACTGCCCAATTGAAACAACGCTGGACCGTTGAGATAGCATCAGCGGTACTGGTATTTCCATACCCTTTATCATCGACCCAAGCGGTAATATGTTTTTTGCGGATTTGGCTGATTTTCAGTCGCTTGCCAACCGACTCAATAAATGACTTGAGATAACGTAGATGATTGTCATAGGTGCCTTTGGCACGATGTTTAAGACACCAGTCCAAATAAATTTGGGTCAGTTGGTAACAGGTGGCTACTTCTGAGCCAAGATCATGGCGATTGGCCATGATTTCGTGAAAACGGGCAAAGGCTGTTTCTTTGTTCTTACCCAAAAGAATACGATTGCCGTCAATCGTGCAGTACCAACTCTTGGTGTATTTGCGAAAGTATGGAGTAGGTTTTCGTGGCATGGCTTCTTTCCGAAAAGGGCAATGAAAAGTGCAATTCACTGCAATAATTTCGGAAAGAGCCTTAAAAACAAGTGGGCGGTATTGGACTTGAACCAACGACCTCCACGATGTCAACGTGGCGCTCTAGCCAGCTGAGCTAACCGCCCCTTTTAATTTTTATACTTTCGTCATTTTAACAACTTATGACGGTTTGAATATCGGTATTTCAAAAAACAATCTTGAGGCGGCTCGTGGCGCGAAGGACGAGATGAGAGGGTTCCTTGGCCACGTGTATTTGACAATCGCAATCGAGTTTTGTTCGCAAAAGAACTTGGAAACAACACTCGAACATCCGAAATATTTTTCCCGCCCTCTTTTTTGATAGTTGTTACCCGACCTAGTATTAACCGACTCAACTCCCCCAATTTCGTCCCTCTCACCTCGCCCGTCGAACTTCATTCGCGAACCGACATTCCGTAGCGGTGTCATAGATCCTATACTGTCGGAAAGTGCGTGAATTTGGACTGGTTTTGTTTTCCAGACATTGACGCATGCATCGCCGAATTTGAAAGTCTCCACGATGACCAGTGTTAAATTACCGGATGGTAATGTTAAAGAGTTTGAGGGCGCGATCACCATTAAAGAGGTCGCCCAAAGTATCGGTCCACGGCTCGCCAAAGATGCGATCTGGGGCGAAATCGATCATCAACCCTACCCTGTCGATTACGCGATCCCCGAAGGGGCCGATGTCGCGTTGAAAATCATCACCAAAAAAGATCCTAATGCCTTGTCGACCATGCGGCATTCGTGTGCTCATGTCATGGCCCGCGCGGTGATGCGGCTGAGAAAAAATGTCCGCCTGGCTTATGGACCTGCCGAAGACAACTATTTTTACTACGACATTGAAGCCGACGAACCGCTGACCGAATCGGATTTCGAGGCGATCGAAGCCGAAATGAAAAATATTGTCTGGTTGGACGAACCGTTTGAACGCATTGTCACTCCGCGCGAAAAAGCGATCGAGATCTGCGCGGATATGAAACAAGATTTCAAAGTCGAACATATCGAAAAACGACTTGCCGACGAAGAAACCGTGTCGTTTTATCAGCAAGGTGAATTTCTCGATTTGTGCGCGGGGCCCCATGTGCCTTCACCCAAATTTATCGGTGCATTTAAACTGCTGTCGATTGCCGGTGCCTATTGGATGGGTGATCAGTCGCGTGAACAACTACAACGACTTTATGCGACCGCGTTTTTTACCGAAAAAGAACTTGAAGAACACCTCGAAAATCTCGAGCAAGCCAAAGCGCGCGACCACCGCGTGCTGGGAAAAAAACTTGGCCTGTTCCATATTGATGAAGCGGTAGGACAAGGGCTGATTCTGTGGACTCCCAAAGGTTCATACATCCGCCAACAACTGCAAGATTTCATTTCGGAACATTTGCGGCGGCAAGGTTACGATCAAATTTTTACTCCGCACATCGGAAAATTGGAGCTGTACAAAACCAGCGGACATTTTCCTTACTATCAGGAAAGTCAGTATCCGCCGTTGGTTCATCGCGAGCAGCTCTCTCAAATGGCCGAGGAAGGATGTTCGTGCGGCGATCTGGCCAATCGAATGAAAGAGGGGGACATCGACGGTTATTTGCTCAAGCCGATGAATTGTCCTCATCATGTCAAAGTTTACGACTCGCAGCCGCGAAGTTATCGCGATTTGCCGATTCGGCTCGCCGAGTTTGGAACTGTTTATCGCTGGGAACAATCGGGGGAAATCGGCGGACTCACTCGGGTGCGCGGTTTTACTCAAGATGACGCGCATCTGTTTGTTACTCAGGAACAACTGGCCGATGAACTCATTGGCTGCATCGAGTTGGTCAAGATTATTTTCGGCGCGATGGGGATGGAAGACTACAGTGTCCGCGTCGGTTTACGAGATACCGACAATGACAAATACGTTGGCGATGCTGAAAACTGGGACCTGGCCGAGGAAGCTTGTCGCAACGCTGCCGCAACTTTGGGTAAACCATTTACCGAGGAGCCAGGCGAAGCGGCATTTTATGGCCCCAAGATCGATTTTGTGGTTCGTGACTGTATTGGCCGCAAATGGCAACTGGGCACCGTCCAAGTCGATTACAATTTGCCTCAGCGTTTTGAGTTGAGCTATATCGGAGCCGACAATCAGCCACATCGACCGATCATGATCCATCGGGCACCTTTCGGTTCGATGGAGAGATTTATCGGAGTTTTGATCGAACATTTTGGCGGTGCTTTTCCTCTTTGGTTGTCGCCGGAACAAGTTCGATTGTTGACCGTCAGTGAAAAAAGCGAAGAGTACGGCAGACGGGTTGAAAAAGAACTGCTGGCCGCTGGCATTCGCGTGAAAAGCGACTATCGTCCGGAAAAACTCGGCGCAAAAATCCGTGAGGGTCGTCTGGACATGATTCCGTATCTGTTGATTGTCGGTCCACGCGACGCTGAAAACGGAACCGTTTCCATTCGAGATCGAATTGACGGCGATCTGGGCGCTATGCCTTTGGCCGAAACGATTGATAAACTCACCGAAGAAATTCAGCTGAAAACGGTTCGCCAAAAATCGGTAGAATAGAGCAACGGCGATGTCGCGCGGCTGATGATTTGTCGGGAAGCTGGAATTCTCACGAATTTTGTTAAATACGTTGTCGAAATCGCTCGTTTTGACGTGATATCTGTTGACGTACGCGAAATGTCGCCGATATTTTTAGTTAGGGGAATTCCCCCCTTTTTTACTTCCAAGTTTTTCTGAAAGGAAATGTGAAAATCGCAGTAGATCGTAGAAACCAACGTAATTCGGAACCTGCCAATTTGATTAATGATCAAATTAAAGCCTCGCCGGTTCGAGTTATTGGGTCTGATGGTGAACAACTCGGCATTCTGCCAACGAAAGAAGCACTTGCCAAAGCAAACGAAGCGGGATTGGATCTCGTCGCGGTCGCACCTGACGCGAAACCGCCAGTCTGCCGGATCATGGATTATGGCAAGTTTCGTTATGAAAAAAGCAAACGCAGCAGCAAAAGCAAACAGCATCAGACAAAACTGAAGGAAATCAGGGTCCGCCCCAAAACCGGGGAGCATGATATTGACTTCAAAGTCAAACAAGCCATTGGTTTTTTGAAACACAAAGACAAAGTTCAAGTCACGATGCTGTTTCGTGGCCGCGAAATGGCTCACATCGATGAAGGTCAAAAAATTATTGAAACCATCGTTGAACGGCTTTGTGAAGAGTACGGAAAATTGGAATCACCTCCCAGTCGACAAGCTCGGAGAATTTCCTGTACTGTCGCACCTAAATAGTTCACTCCGAAATAACCGACGCCCAAAAAACAAAAGCCGCAATCATCTGATTGCGGCTTTTTTATATAACTTTACGATTCAAATGATGAAACGGTCTGTTAGAAACAGAATTCGCCTCCAACATAGAATCCGTGCAGAATCAGACCGCCATTCGATTTGATACGCTGGAGATCCATCGTGTCGGTGAAGTTGCGAGGAATCTGATTCGGTGCTAATGCGACTCCGCTGATGCCAATCACGCGGTATCCGGCGCGAACACGTGCACAGCAAGAGAACTGATAAGACATCCCCAGATCGAGTTCACCTAGGACGGCTAGATCGTTTTTGGTGGATGTGTAGTCGTAATCGTTACCTGCGCCACCGCCCGCGTTGAGTTGGCCGTAAACACCAGTATCGTTGACAAAAAACTGTCGTGAACGAATGTGGTTGTTAAACACACCAGCGCGTCCGCCGAGATGTAATCGAAACTTGCTTCCGCAGCAAATCTCTTTTCGACCACCCATTTGGAAACCCAACAACGTATTGCTGACGTCAATGTTGTAGTCGTAACGTGGAGGATAGCCGCCAGCAGTGTTGAATGCTGAGTATTGGAAATACTCATCAAACTCAAACCAACGGAAACCGGCAATCCATTCGTACGAACGACTGCCGTTACAACCAGCGTTACCCAACAGATTCAGTTCTACGTTGTGAAACTGGTTGTCACGGTAGACTCGATGATCATTGGATGTGTTGAAAATATTGTAAGCATCAAAACCTGATGTTGGATCGGTAATGAACTGAAAATCGCGAAGTGATGTCGTGGCATTGAGAATCGTTGCCGACGATTGTCCTGGGTAAAGTCCCCAATAACGTGCTTCCCAACCGGCGCCGTTGCAACCGCGGCGGCCAATCATGGTTTCAAAACCACCCATCAAACCGTTGTCGGCACTGGTCGAAGCCAGAACATCGCCAACCGGGTTGTAGGACAAAATGATATCGTCTTCGTAGTCTCTCAGAAAACCAATTCCGTAGATTCCGAAAATCCAGTTGGCGTTGCGATTTTTTGCGATCGGTGCAGCAACTCCGCAGCTGTCGCCGTAAACACTTGCACAACCACCACCGGTCGCACCGTAGACGCCACCTCCGCAGCTACCACCACAATTCACTGATCCGCAGTTTGCAGCAGGCGCACAACCACCGCCAGCATGAGCTGGTGCCTGGCCATATGCCGGAGCACTCGGAGTTGGCGGTACTGGTGGATACGCCGGAGCTTGTTGTTGTTGGTATGTTGGCGCTTGTCGTTGCTGATACGTCGGTGCCTGGTGATACGTTGGTGACGGTTGGTACCTCGGTGCAGGTTTATATGCGGGAGGTGTGTAATTCTGATTAACGTGCGGCGGATGGATGATCTGCTGGCCGGGCAACGGCTGAACCGTTTTGCCCTGTTGAATCGAATGGCCGTGTTGAATTGGTCGACCGTGTTGGATTTGACCTTGCAGTTGAGCGGGACCACGGTTTTGGATCGTGCCGTACTGCGTAGGTGTTCCGGGGATCAATCCATTTTGTGTTGGTGGTGACAATCGAGGCGCATTCTGGATCTGGCTTGGCGTACCGAAACCGGGCAATGCCGGTTGCATTTGACGTTGGACGGGCGAACTCAGATTAGCAGGCGGATAGGGTGCCCGCGTCTGGCTGCCTGGAATTGAGCCACCCCAAGAATTTTGCCCATATTGCGCGACGGCGTGACTGACCATGGAAATTCCCATGATCAACGCCACTCCATGGAATACGATGCGTTTCATCTTTGCTAACTCCCTTAGCATTTTTGATTCGTAAAGTTTGGCAACAGATTTTTGTTTCGCTTCGTGCTGTCGCCATCATATGGCACGAAGAATTGGCATGCGCGCCACGAACCTAAACACCGTGGCATCTGCGTTATTCATCGTTTGCGGATTAACCCGATCCAAATGAAAACAGCGCACGGCTGGAAAAATCGGTGCAGGTGCAGGCATGCAACCGCTACCGCCCCCACATCAAGTTTGAGGCGAATGAAACGAACATTCGATGAAGTTTCAGAAACCGGCAAGCATTAACAAACGCATCCGGCAACGTTTTGATAATCGTTAAACTTGAAATACCTCAGCGGAATTTCTGTTACAGAACTACGATTCCGCAGGGACACCTAAATCGGCAATGTTTAACAACGATTCGAGACGAATCCCCTGCTCCGCAAAAGCTTCGGCAGCACCCTGACAGCGGTCAACGATTGAAATGACCCGGTCAACGGTCAATCCGAATTCGCGACAGTACTTTGCCGCCTGGATCGAACTGCTGCCGGTCGTCGTGACGTCTTCGACCAAAATCACTCGCTGTCCAGGTTCCACAGGACCTTCGACCATCTGCGTGGTACCGTGAGCCTTGGGTTGTTTTCGGACAATGAAACCGTTGAATTTCAATTGGCGTTGCCAACCTATCGTGACGACTGCCGCCGTGATCGGATCAGCACCAATTGCCATACCACCGACGGCATCCGGCAAATCGTTTTCGATCCGATCCAGGATCCCATGAGCGATCAAATTGGCTCCCTGTCCATCCAAAGTCACTTTACGACAGTCGAGATAAAATTTGGCTTTTTTCCCAGATGCCAAAGTGAAATCGCCAAACTGCAGTGCTTTTTCGCGAACCAATTCGATTAACTGCTGCTCATCATACATCAGTCGTACAACCCTGTTTTCTACGAACGTCTTAAGGTATTCACAATTATTCGCTACGATTCTAGCAGCGCGTTTTCACATTACCGAGACAGGGACCATCAATTTTCTTTTTTGTAGACGACCTTGAATCTTTCAGCTCCCGAATCAAAAACCAAACTGCTGCTCGTTATTGACGGACTGGCAGCAAAACATTTGAGCATCTACGGCAATCACTGGATTGACACTCCGATGATCGACCGTTTGGCAAACCGTTCCGAGATTTTTGAACATTGTTTTGCCAAACAGACCGAGTTGCCGCAACCGTTGTTTGCCAGCTCCAATTTTACGGATATTCAAGCGGTATTGGTTTCGGATGTCGTAGAAAATTATGCGGATACCCAACAGTCTAAATTCTCAAAGATTTTTCAACTCCATCGTCCCGACGTCAAAGCGCTGGCCACAACCATCGAACAAACCACGTTGGCACAACTATTTGCTCAAGTGCTCGAATTGCTGCCGAACGTGCTCAGCGAAAATCCAGATCTGGTCGTTGTCCATCTCAGTGGATTTTACTCAGCCTGGGATGCGCCTTGGGAGTTGCGACAAAGTCTGGTCGAAGACGAAGACCCCGATGCCGAAGATTTTTTTGAACCTCCGAAGTTTGACTGGCGGAACGAACAAGATTTGGATCCCGATCGAACACTTGTGTTACAGCAAGCGTTTCTCGCACAGCTGCGCGTGTTTGACACTTGCCTCGGCGTGTTGTTGGATATGTTGGATTTTGAAAATCAACCCAACGTCAAAATTGCATTAACTTCATCAATGGGTTATCCGTTGGGCGAACATTTATTGGTAGGTCAACAACCGTGTTGTTTGTACGGCGAATCCATTCATATTCCCTTCCTCGTGTATGACAGTTTGTTGGAACCAACCACCTATCGACATCAGTCGTTGTGCTGCGCGATCAACCTCGTTGATCAATTTGTTTCTGATTATTCGCAACTTTTGACTGAAAATGTGAAATCCGAAAACGTGATTTATACAGCTGGCCCGGATTCCAGTTACGCCATCAGATCAAAGGCCTGGCATTTCATTCAGCAGCAAACAGCATTCGAACTTTACGCCAAACCGGATGATCGCTGGGAAGTCAACGAAATTTCAAGTCGTTGTCACGATGTGGTTGAGATATTTCAGGATGTTGCCAAAAAAATTAATCAAGGCATTTCAGCCAACGCGATCGAACTGCCCGATCGTTTGACTTCGATCGAAGAACGGTAATTCAACAAAAAACACTGCGATCTGCTTTTTAACCGCCAATTTTGCTAGCAACCTGCCCAATCCGTCGTGATTGTTCTGGCGATCAAAAGTGGGAATTTGGTAGTTTCTAGGGAAGTCTGCGCAAGTTCGAGGACCCTCTCGGACAAGGAAGTCCGAACGTGCAAATCAACCGAAACCCGATCTCAAGAAAATTATTGGTTCCAATCCTTTGGTGTTTGGGTTGGAGCCTTGCGCTACAGGTTGGCATTTCTCATATCGACGCGCAAACTCGCCTCCGTTTCTATTGGGGGAGTACCGAAGCAAATCACTGGGAAGGCAAAATATATTTGTCCGACGGTGACATCACCAACCTCCAACCCTTGGGGGTCGATGACGATTCCTCGTGTGCCGGTTTTCTGATCGATGGTCGTTTGGAACTGTCTCAAACCATCAAAAGTCGGTTCAATGGGTTCGATTTTGAAATTCAGCCTTCGCCCGACAGTTTTTTGTTTGTTGAGATCAGAGAAAAAAACGGCGCTCGTTTCAGGAAATCTTACTCCATCAACGAAATCATCCGGCAATCGGTTCGACAAAATATCGATAGCAAGAAAAACTATTTTCAAATTTCACGCGTCCCTGGAGACGGCATCAATGTCGATTTGCAAAACAAATCAGCAGTCTTCTGGACAAACCAACGGTTTTCCCCACTTGTAACTTTGGAAAGTCTCAATCTGGAGTCCAATGAACGTTACAACGCGATCTATCGATTGATTCGCGTTTCAGACCAATCGGTTGTTTGGAAACAGCAATTCAAACACGTCACGGACGAAAACGGGAAAATCAACGATATTAAACAAGTCGCGTTTAAATTACCGACGATCGCTGGTGCGTACTTGTTCCAGGTGGAGTTCGCGCAGCAAAAGAGTGCGCGCATTTCAAAACAAGCTCTGATACGAAATGTCGAATTGGTCGTCGTGCGTTCGAGTCCACTGGAAGTTGAGTCAAAAAAATGGCGGAAACTGACGACCGTTGATCTGGCTGAAACACAACGAAGTGACCGCTACGATCCCAGTCGAATCCTTCGCCGCATCAAGAACCCGATTTATCACAACCACAAAACCTCGTATTTGAAAATCGGCGCCGCACATTGGTCACAATTGGCTGTTGGCGGGTGGCATGTCATCCCCATCGACATCGAGCAGCCAGGCCAACCCCATTATCTGGAATTGCACTATCCCCAACACCTTGAGATGGCCGTGGGTGTCAGCATTTTGCAATTGCCCGAAAGCCAAATCGAGCGATTGGGAGCGGACTCGGGATTTGTCAACAAAGCCAATGTTCAAACCCAAGGTCAAACTGGAATTCATCGAGTTACGTTTTGGCCCCAAGCAAAAAAAGTCTTTGTGGTCGTTGTCAATCGAAGCAGATCCGTTCCCGCAACTTTCGGTAAAATCCAGATGTTTGCCGGACCAGACCAATTGCAAAAAACGCATTCCATCGCGCCAACCAACACCGGTCGCCAATTTTTAGCCTACTACGAACAACCATTTTTTGCGGATAACTTTGATGCGCCCAAGCATTACGACAAAAACACAAAACAGCAATTGACCGACTGGAATTTTTTTCACGTTGGTGCCAACCGGTTTGTTGACTATCTCAAATACAGTCAAAAAACGGGCGTGCTGCTAACGGTCGCTGCTGATGGCAGCGCCATTTATCCGAGTCCATTTCTGCGTCCCAACGCCAAATACGACAACGGAGTTTTCTCGGCCGATGGGCGGGATGCCGAGCGAAAAGATGTTTTGGAAATGCTGTTTCGCATTTTTGATCGTGAAAAACTTCAGCTGATTCCTGTCATCGAGTTCTCGACTTGCCTGCCAAATCTTGAAAAAGCGGTGCACCAGCACGTAGCGCCATCGTCGCTGCAATTGACCAACCCGGCTGGACAGTTCGGAAATTGGAAACACCCTCATACGAAACCCGGCTACAACATCCTTTGTCCAAACGTTCAAAACGAAATCAAAAAAATTGTTGCCGAACTTCACGCTCGCTATTCCAGTCACCCGTCTTACGGCGGAGTGGGAATCAAACTTGGCCCAGACACCTATACGATACTGCCCAACCAACGCTGGGGTTTTGATCGTGAGACCATCGGCCAGTTCTTGCGGGATGAAAAAATGGGAGCGCAATCGATTGACCACAACACGGCGATCGAACGAATCACGCGTGGCGATCTCGGCCCCGCATGGAGACAGTGGAGAACCCGCCAGGTAACTCGTTTTTACAAACAGATCTCTGACATCGTTGGAAAACCAGATACCAACCACCGACTTTATCTTTCGGCGGTCGATCTGTTTCGCGATCCAACTATTAACACGCAATTGATGCCTTCATTGCGCTGGCGTTCCAATTATCAACTCGCCATGCAATTGATGGGTTTGGATATCAAAGCACTGACGGCGGACCCCAACATCACTTTTTTGTCGCCACGTCGCGTCACTGTCAACAAAACCCTCAGCGAGCAGCGTGTCGAATATCAATTTGCCTCGAATTCAAAAGCCGGCAAACAACAATCTGCATCGCCCTCCAACGGGCATTTGTTTGTCAATCGTGACGATTGGATTCACTATTCCCAATTGGAAAAACTTTCTCCATTTAATCGTAATTCAGATTCCCTGATTCGTTTTCAACCGCTCAGCTTGACCGGTGAGCAAAATCGAAAGCGTTTTGCCCAATCCCTGGCACAATCTGACTCTCAACTGCTGGCCGACGGCGGTGTGATGTTGACTTTGGGCCAAGAACAATCGTTGGTCAACTGGCACCACGTTTTTACACAAATGCCTTTGCAAGAAATGAAAACGCTCGCACCCGAAAAATCATCACCGGTGGTCATTCGCTACGGTGCGACCAGCACAGATCATCGGTTCTACGTGGTCAACTCCAGCCCCTGGAAAACTCGCGTCACGATCCAGTTTGAATCATCAGCGGATGTTCAAATCAAATCGTTGGGCAATCAAAATATTTCGACATCGAAATCCGCGTCAGTCCGTTCTATTGATATGCAACTCGAACCGTACGATATCGCTGGCGGTATTGTGGTCGCCAAGCAATTCAAACCGATCGATTTCAAAACAACGCTGGACAGCGGGATCGCCAGCCATTTGCAAAACAGAATCGCGCGCATCAAGCAAAAATTGGATCATGTCGATCTCACAACACCGCTGCGTTCGATTCGCAATTCCGATTTTGAATATTCTGAATCGGGTAAACCGAGTGTTTGGCGTTTTGATGCCAACAAAGCGCAAAACGTCAAGCTTTCGACTTCAAATTCGTACCAGGGGCGTCAGCACTTGGAGCTGTCTAGCTCCGGAACGGTTGTTTGGCTGCGCAGCAATTCTATCCCACCGCCCAAAACGGGACGGCTATCGTTGACTGTTTGGTTGCGCACGGATGACCCCCAAAACCAGCCGCCACTGCGTCTGGCGATCCAAGGGAAACACCATGGTCACGAATATTACCGATTTGCCAATATTGGCAGCCTCGTGCCCGACGGCAAATCCAACCAACTCACGACACGCTGGAAAAAATATGTCGTACACTTCAACGATTTACCAACGGAGAATTTGACGGATCTACAAATTGGATTTGACCTGATGGGCAAAGGACAAGTTTGGCTGGATTACGTTCAAATATTCGATCGCTGGTTTGATGAATACGATCGAAAGGTTATTGCCCAGACGGTCGCCTTGGCCAGTTATCAATTGGTCAATCAAGGTGACATGAACGGCTGTCTGCAATTGCTGGAAAGTTACTGGCCAAAATTTATTGAAACTTACATTGGCAATGAAGCAAACAACAAAAACGCGACAGCGTCTCCATCCGACTCCGAAAAACCGAAAACATCTTCATTGTTGCAACGCGTGCGTGATGGAATTCCCGATCGCATTCTCAAAATTCGTTAGCCGTGGGCCATTACCCGTTGCAGCGCGTGTTCTAGCTGGTTCCCCTGGATTTGAATGTCGATCGTCAATGCCACAACACGTTTGGATGCAAAATCCAGTGGTTCGAGTTTGACCAGATCTTTTAACGTGCAAACCAGCACATCGGATTTGCCACTTGCGGCCAACAATTGGTCAACATCCGATTGTCGATAAACGTGGTGATCCGGGAACCATTGAAATCCAGTTGGGTTGATTTGATGATTTTGCAGTGTCGCCAGAAAATTTTCCGGATTGCCAATCCCCGCAAACGCAAAAACATCATCTTGCGTCAATGCGGACGAGCTGACGGGCTGACGGTCCAAACCCACAAACGGGCCGGCAGTAACATTCGCCTGACAGACCGGTGCCGATGTGTAGTGGGAAAGTGTCTCTTGGATTTCGACGACAACTTCGGCCGACACCAGGTTGCAACGATTGATGATGACCAAATCTGCTCGTTTCAACTCCTGCAGCGGTTCGCGCAACAGACCGCGCGGCAACAGATACCCAAATCCAAAAGGACAAGTCGCGTCGACGACGAGAATATTTAAATCGCGTGCCAGACGTCGATGCTGAAAACCATCGTCCAAGACAATCACGTTGCCAGGTTGAGATGAAACGATTTGTTGCGCGGCAGCCACGCGATCCGGATTTTGTAAATGTTCGACATCCGGTAAATACCATTTCAACTCACGAAACTCGTCGTTGACCAATTTCTGCTGGTCACGTGCGGCACCGTAACCGCGACTTAGAATGACAGGTCTTTCGCCCAGGTCTTGCAAATGTTGCACAATCCAGCGAACCAGTGGAGTTTTACCTGTACCGCCGGTCGTAATATTGCCAATGGAAACGACGGGGACATCGACCCGCACGACCCCAGCGTCGCTGCGATATCGAAGCGATTTCAATTTCCATCCCAACCAGTAAACCGGAATCAGCATCCACAACAGGCCACGAATGAATTTGGCTGTTATTGAATTATTTTTGCCGCGAATAATATTCAGTAATTGGCTTTGGCGGAACACAGAATAATGTTTGTTAATTGTGACTCAAAAAGGTTGAGCGATAATACAAAATCGGCATAATCGAATACTGTCTTGTTTAACTTTTTTTTGCCGCGAGATGAATCCCGATTTATGCCTGAAACAACCCAAATAGATAACTCTGCCGAAAATCAACCGCAATGGCGCCCATTGGATTCCTATCAACGGCGCGTCATCGGTGTTTTGATTGAGAAAAGTAAAACAACTCCAGGCTCATACCCGTTGACCTTGAATTCCATTACCACGGCTTGCAATCAAAAATCGAACCGCAACCCCCAAATGAACATCGCCTCGGATGATGTTGAACTGGTTCTCGATCAACTTCGAGAAATGAAAGCAGTCGTTGAAATTCACGGCGACGGTCGAGTCCCCAAATACAAACATACGATGTATCAGTGGTTGGGAGTCAGCAAGACGGAAATCGCGGTCATGGGAGAATTGCTCTTGCGGGGCGAGCAGACGGTTGGCGAACTGCGCGCTCGTGCGTCTCGGATGGAACCAATTGCCGGCATGTCAGAACTGAAACCGATTCTCGACGAGCTCGTTCAACGGAAATTGGTCGTTGAACTCACTCCGGCCGGTCGCGGACAAATAGTTACGCATAACCTCTACTCAGAAACCGAATTGACACAGATCCGCGGCGTTGTTTCAAGCACTAGCGATCCACCAGCACCCGCCGCGAACACCGCATCGGAAAACCGCGGATCTGCCGCAGCAAACCGCACCCAAATGGATGAAATGGCGGCCACGATCGAGCTACTCAAAAACGAAATCGCCGCATTGAAACAGCGAATGGATCAATTGGAAAATTAATGAACGGTCAATCAAACGCCGTCTACTATCAATCGTTCAATCCTTCTTTGACGTTCCGGTGGGAACCGGCTCTACTTACTACTTACGAGCACGAAGCGCGCGAGTGGTTGACCGCGCAAAACCACGCGCGCGCGTCGTGCTTGTATCGGTTTCCTCCGGTATTATTGGGCTGCTATAACGTCAAAACTGATAGAATCAACGCTTGTACTGCAATTGATATGCTCGGCGAGGATGCGGATAACGGATTTTTATGTTCAACAAGTCGTAGCGATTGTGGAAGCGGCTCGGCCGGAAAACCCGATTGATTCACCATTAAATACGTAGAAACAGTCTGAGTTTCTGCAAATCAACCAATTGTCACAAACCTGTTAACGCTCGTGCGATTGCTGCGTTTCATGTTGTCGCCGAATATGTTCGAACAACGATAAAGACGAAGACTTTATCCACGCATTCGTCGCTTGAACTCGTCGCCCATCGCCGGCAATTTTTGAAGACCTCCCGCTCCCAGTCCTGAAACCAGTCAACCCGATGATTGGTTAAAAAACATTTGATAACGGCGAACAGAAAGCTCCAAATCATGAACGCAAATCGGCTACTGGCGCGGTCTATCGTGACCGCATTGGTGTGCGTAGTTTCCAGCATTGGAATGTTTCCAGCTACTGCACAGCAAAAGACCAGCTCACAATCCAACTTTGATGCGCTGCCTCAATGGACTCGAAACTCGGTCGTCAAGGGAAATCTTGTTTCCTCCAAACAGGAAACAACTCCGGCAAATCCCATCAACCCTGTGCCGCAGAACAAACCAACGACACCGCAGGACAATAAACAAGGTCCACCTAAACTCGATGATACTCTCAATCGGAATTTGCAAGATCAAATTCCAAATCTTGGAAATGTAGGACAGCAACCTCCGGGATTTCGCGCCCGTCCAAAACCTCAAAAAATCGTAGAGGAACAATTTGCCGGCTGGCGTCAAGCCGGAGAAGGATACAACGGCGATCGCCTGGTTGACACCTTGCGTGCCAACTGGGTCATGGTCAATCCAAGCGGTGGACTGCAGGGTAGCGTTGCCAATTACGCACCAAGCAAAGGGCAAAAACGCCCGATGAAAATCCACCTGCTCAGTCGTGGTTTGTTGATCAATACCGCAAACGTAAATTCCGATGGAACGTTCAGATTTACCGGCATGAAAGAAGCCGCTTATACCATCATTGGCGTCAGTGAAAACCAATTTTTCGCCTTTAGTTTTAATGCCATTCCTTATCAAGCTGAAATCAAAAACGCCCCGGGTTCGATCAACGTCGTGGCCATGCCAGCGACCATTGGATTTACCGTTGCCTGGCTCGAGCGATTCGCGCCTCTGGTCAAATTTCGGAACTATGGCGTTTTTAAAACCAAACAAGCGGCTGCCGACCCTGCCCGGCTTTACGGGCTGAAAGGGCTTTCCACGGCGATGCCGAATGCAATACCGGCAACCAGCATTCAAGCCCACGCGATCATGGAGACATCGGACGGACGTGTACTAGGTCGAATCCATCAATTAACCAGTTTGAGCGGAAGACCTGTCGATGTTTTGAATACGACCGTCGCTCTCACCAAAGGTACTGAAGTCGTCGCACACACCTCGACGGACAACTACGGTGTATTCGAGTTTAAAAATATCGAACCGGGTAATTATGGATTATTCGCTGCTGGCGACGACGGGATCGGCGCCATGGGAATTCAAATCGTTGAAAATCAAAAGGGCGCCTCTGGGGTTATCGACTTTACTTTGGCGACGTCCGAGTCCATTGGCTGGATCAATCATACGCTCAAAGAAGAAGATTATCTGAACCGCATCCTCCAACCGCGGCCCGAGATGAGCAATTTCAATCCGAATTGTGGCGGTCAATGCGGTTGGTGTTCGTTGTTGAAATCGCTTTACGGTCCCCAGCGCGACTATAGCAAATCATACGGATGTTACCGCGATAACAAATTGTTCCATCAAAACTGCCGAGGAGGAAATTGCGGTGGTGCATGTGGCGGCTGCCAGACCGGACAATGCCAAGGCGGCTGTCAAACTGGTCATTGCCAAGGTGGATGTCAGACAGGCCAATGTCAAGGCGGTTGTCAAACCGGACAGTGTCAGGGCGGTTGCCAATCCGGCGGATGTCAAAACAACAACGGCCAACAAAATGGTTGTGGTTGCGGCCAACAACGTCCAAACCCATGCCTTGGAGCAGCATTTAAAAAATGCCCCAAATGTGAGCAATATCAATCAGAATGTCGTTGTCATGGCAGACCCGCGGGTTGTCCAACCTGCCAGGGTGCTGCGTTCCAGCAAGGTGGAGTAATGACTCAAGGTGCAAGTCCACCCGCTGCTGTTCCGCCTGTTATTAACAACAAAAAATAGATTGGAGTACAAACGGAACTGCGTTTGCTTTTTTACTCCAGAACCGAACAGCCGGAAGCTACAGTTTCCGGCATTTTTAATTGCCGACTGGTGCGCTGGAAAATCAACGTAGGGCCGGTTCCCACCGGCCAATCCACCAAAACGGCCGGTGGGAACCGGCCCTACTTAAATTTCGGTGCGCAATAAAAAACAGGCCCAAGTTTGCCCCGGGCCTGTTGTTTTTTTGTCACCATGAAATTTGGCTTAGAAACCGAATCCAGCACCAAATCGTTCAGCAACGACAGAGATCAATTTCAAAACGCCGTCTTGAATTTCAAAACGAGCTTTGACACCATCGTCGACGGTTGTTGACCAAAGAGACACGCGATCTTTGCCAGACTCTTTCAAAATATCTGCCATCTCTTCGACCATTTGCTCCGCTTCCATGTTGGCAAACATTTCCATGATGTTGGCCAAATGGAAATTGACTTCGAACGGTTTTACCTGTTTGGAACTGCTGCCTTTCATGCATTTGGCAAGCAATTTTGCGGGTTCATTTCCAGCCGCCAAATAGACGGTGTTGCCATTAATACCGACGACCAAATCGAGTTTTTCGCCAAACAGCGAACGCGCTTCCTCTTCACCTTCGGGAATTGGAATCGCTGCTTTATGCAAAGTTGTATTGCCAATTTTTCCGTCGTTCAAACTGACTTCGATACCGCGAGAATCTTTGGCAACCTTGGCCAGATTTTTGAGGCTCGATTCGAGTTCCGAAGTGTTGGCAGCGTGAAAACCCATTGCCAAAGTCGGTTTCTTGTTTCCAGTCAAAACCAGACCGCCGTTGGAAATTCCGTCGTTGGTCATCGTCGCTTCGGCAGTGTTCAAGAATGCTTCGAGCACTTTTTCGATAGCGTCCGCTTCTTCATCGGACACATCGCCCAAATCCAATTCATCTTTCATCTGTTCGCGCAAACCGCTAAACAACGATTTGTAGCTGGCGACGTCATCTTTGGTCATCTTGGAATTCATATTCATGGTGACCATCGCGTTGTCTTGAATGAACCCGCGGAATCGAGACGTCTTGAGATTTTTTTGCGCCGCCGAAGACTTGGCAATTTTCGAGCCTTTGATGCCAACCATTTTGACATCGAACATCAAAGCATTTTTCGCTTTGTCGGCTGCAAAACCAACGACAACTTCTTTGGTTTCGTTGATCAGGCTTTCCATTTGTTGCATCTGCAACTCAACGCTTTTCTTTTGCAACTCGCTGTCGTCGGCCCCTGATTCTGCACGCTGTTGTTCGAATCCTTCGCGCAAAGCTTCAATCGCTTGTTTGCGAAGCTCTTTGGGAATGCGTTGGCCGTAGATTTTAGCTGCGATGTTGTAAGTTTTATACAGATCGCCAACTTCTTTCGCAGGATTTGAAGGCAACCAATCGAGACCTTCTTTTGTATTTGAAAATACGGCATGGCCTTTTCGCTCGACGACGTACATTGTTTCGCCGTTGTCCAAGGAGATCTCAACGATGTCTTTATCGTCGTCGACATCGCCCAACTCAGCCAAGGTATCAATCACCTCGTCAAAGTCGGTCACGGGAATCATCCCGACAACCACTGGTTCCTCGGGTTTATCTTCGATGATATGAACAAACAGATTGATCGGTTTGTCGCGATCAATACCGCCCAGGTATTCGTCCGCCTGGCTATTAATGATCATTCCACCCAAACGCCCAAACCCTGCGGCGTCTGACAGATAGCTGGCATCTTTGAGTTGTTCGCTGATCGGTGCGATCGAAATAACAACGGCCGCTTGTTTTTCGCTTTGGGCAAACACAGCTTGTGGTGCCAAAGCAACCAAACCCATGGCGAGTGCAATCAGCGCCAACATGGGTCGATGTAGTAATTTCATCCCAATACTCCAAATAAAGCAAAATTTGTTTGGTATCCGCCGCTTCAATGGCGTGCGGTTTTGTCTTGTTCGCTTGCCAGCACAATTGGCAAGGTTGATACGTAGGCTATCAAAGAGTGTTCATTGTCCCTATTGGCACACAATTCGCAACAAGCAATTTGTGGACCAGGGACAATCTCCTGTGATGGTGCTACTCCCCCAAACCCACAGAGGTTTCATTTGTGGCCAGATATTTGCAGGGTTTCGCGTCACCAAAACGTGCTTTACCAGGCTCCGGCAAGCGCATGCAGGTACGTCGCCTTGAGTTGGGTTACAAGATGCTGTCAAAGACAGAAATTAGAGAAAATGCCAGCGAATTGGTCTGGCTTTAACGTTCACGATAGACGATTCGGCCTTTGGTCAGATCGTAAGGCGAAAGTTCCACGCGGACTTTATCTCCGGGAACGATACGAATAAAGTTTTTGCGCATGCGACCAGCAACGTGAGCCAGAATCTCATTACCCGTTTCCAACTCGACTTTGAACCGTGTATTGGCCAAAGCCTGTGTCACTGTGCCGTCTACTTCAAAAGATTCTTCTTTAGGCATAAGCCCTCCTGTTAAAAAAATCGTGATGGACCACCGGCTCAGTTACTAAAACAGAGCCCTGAATCCACTCGAATTACCCATTTATCTTATATTCAAATGGATTTACGAGTCCAGTCCAAACAGTGTTTGACGTAGATGGTTCACCAGAAGTTCACGAGATTCACAGCCAATAGACAGCCGAATTGTCCCCTCGGAAATGTCGAGTTCGCTTAATTGTGAAGAATTTAGCAGGCGATGGCTGGTCGAAGCGGGATGTGAAAGCGTTGTGGACATTTCTCCGAGTGAAGCACAAAACGGTATCGGTGACCGACGGATACAAGTAGCTGCCGTATCAGCGCCGCCCGGCAGATCAAAACTGACCATATTGGCGAAGCAGATTTCATTGTCCAACGTGCAAAAAAGCCGTTCGGCGATCTGGCGATCGACATGGGTTGAAAGCCCCGGATAATTCACTTTGGCAACAGCCTCTTGGCTGGCCAGGTACTCGGCTACGGCCAACGCATTCTTTCCCGCTTGTTGCATTCGCAGCGCCAAAGTCATCATACCGCGTTCGGCCAACCAGCAGTCGAACGGACTGGCCACCAATCCCCAAGTCGAAGAGATTTTGTCGATCCCTTCTAACAAATCCTTGCGACCCGCCAGCATGCCCAACATCACATCTCCATGGCCATTCATGAATTTCGTAATGCTCTCCAAAACCAGATCTGCTCCCCACTGCAACGGCTGGCAAACAATCGGAGTAGCAAACGTATTGTCGATCAAAAGCAACGCGTTGTGCGAACGAGAAATCTCTGACAGAACTGGAATATCCGCGACGCGCAATTGGGGATTGGAAATCGTTTCGGCAACCAACATCCGCGTGTTGGTTTGAAAAGCGGCCCGCAGCGCATCGACATCAAAAATATCCACTTCAGATGCCGCGATACCGAATTTCTGACACTGCTGGACGATCAGCGTTGTCGTTTTTCCATACAACCGATTTGATAACAAAACATGGTCGCCACTTTTGAGCATCGACACAACGGCCAGGGTCATCGCTGCCATACCAGATGATGTGATCGTTGCCACCGTCGGATGTGTCGCTTGGTCAGGTTGATGCAGTTTCTCACAAAGCTCGCGCAACGAGTTGGCGTTAGGATGTCCGTCCCGTTGATAACAAAACCCGGATTGTTGTCCTCCCAAAATCGCGTCGGCATGATCGGGGTCATCACAGACATAAGCGACAGTTGTATGAATTGGAGAGCGCGATGGTTGGATCCCGCGCGATGGTTGTTGATGGGCCACGCATACGTCCAAGGGGTTCATTTGACAACTCAATTGCTATTTTTTCGTGACAAAACTACCAATACGGTATCTTGGTGGATCGAAACGAGCTTCGAAAGGCGGTATCGTGTTGTCATCTTGGAATTCACGTGTTTTGAACGGGTGCGCATTTGACAAAATCAACGCTTGAGAATCAGGAAACTTCGCCAAAGCGTGTTTTGACGTTGTTCGACGGCATCTGTATCATCGTTGGCACCATCATCGGCGCAGGCATCTTTGAAATTCCAGGGCGCGTCGCAGGCAAGCTGGATGGAGTTGCCTGGGTGATTGGGATCTGGGTGGTTGGCGGTATTGTGGCGTTGATCGGCGCCCTCTGTTTTGCCGAACTGACGACGTCGTATCGTGAGCCCGGTGGTGATTACGCGTATTTAAAACGTGGCTATCACAAACGAATGGGCTTTGCGTTTTCATGGGCGGCGTTCTGGATCATTCGACCGGGAAATATCGGTTCGATGGCGATGATTTTTGGAAAATTTGCCAACGAGATCTTGGGGATCCCCAACGGCGTATTGATTTACGCGATCGGCATTGTCGTCATCCTCAGTGGAACAAATTTGTTGGGTGTGACGTTTGGCAAAACGACGCAAAATATCCTCACGGTCGCAAAAGTCATCGGCATATTGCTGATCGTCGCCGCCGCTTTGATTCTTCCTTCAGCCAAAGAAACCACGCAAAACGCTAACGCGACATCAACCGTTTCCGCGCGACAATCGACCAGCGAAAAAAACAATTCGGACAACTCGAACAAATCTAACGTTGCAAAGGATGATGCCCAGGCGAAAAACAAACTTCCTCAAACGACTTGGTCTTCGTTTTGGCTGGCCATGGTATTCGTGATGTTCGCTTACGGCGGCTGGAACGATATCGCCTTTGTTGGCGCCGAGGTCAAAAACCCTCAAAAAAACTTGCTCTGGGCGTTGATTTTGGGCACGTTGACCGTCGTTGTCATTTACTTGTTGGTAAACATTGCGCTGGTCATCGGTTTGAGCTACGCCCGGTTTTCGACACCGTTTGGAGATGGTTCGGCAACCAGTTATTTGGTCGCGCAAAAAATGGGAACTTGGGGAACAAGATTTTTTGCGGCGCTGGTCTGCGCGTCCTGCGCCGGCGCCATCAATGGCATGATTTTTACAAGCCCGCGAATTTACTGGGCAACCGCCGTCGATTATCCGCGTTTGAATTGGTTGGCGGGCCAGGCGACCGCATCGACCAAAAACAACGGTTGGTGGCTGGCGATGATGTTACAAATGTTTGTTTCCATCATTTTGCTGATCATGTTTGGTATGACTTCCGATGGTTTTGAAACCATCACCGTTTCAACGGCAATCTATTTTTGGCTGTTTTTAGGTTTAACCGTCAACTGTGTCATTATTTGCCGATGGCGTCACAATTCCAGTGATAACATCGGGTTTCGGATTCCATTTCCGTTTTTCCCCCTGTTGCCATTGTTGTTTATCGCCGCCTGTCTGTTTATGACGTATCGCAGTTTTGACTATATGGCTTCCGAAAAGCTCTGGATTCCCACAATCTCGATTGGAGTTTTGATGGTGATTGGAGTCGCCATTAGTTTTCTGTTGGGCAACCCCAAAAAAACGGCTGACAAAAAAGAGGAGTCTTGATCACCCGCGCGCTCCAGCGGCGGAGTCACGTTAACCAGTCGCAACGGATACAAGCACGAAGCGCGAGCGAGTGGTTTTGCACGGCCGAACCACTCGCCCAGCTTCGTGCTTGTAAGGTTCGAGGTAATCCATAAATTCCTCGTCAGTGAGAGACCGCTTTTATGCACTTCGCATCATTTCGAACCACAACATCCTCAACAAAACCACCGCTTGTTTCTCAGACCGGCTCAGAAATAATACTGCTTTAACCGTTCGCCTATCTAACCGGGAGTCGTGATGTCGCTAGTGGTAACGCAGCAGGCAGACAACGTTTTATTGTTTATCTTTCAAACGAGTTCGATTCTCGACGAAGTGTCCGTCAACCAGGTTGGTAAAGAGCTGGATCACGTGCTCGACAATTCAGAATTTGAAAACGTAGTGATCGATCTGGGTCGCGTCGAGATGATGACATCCTCGATGGTCGGGCGTCTAGTCGCATTCAAAAAACGCTGCGATACCGAACAACTGAAACTCAAACTTTGCTGCCTCTCGAAAGAGGTCCACAAATTGTTCAAGATCACGCGACTGGACAAGGTTTTTGATATCGCCAAAACACGAGAGAAAGCCACCAAGAGTTTTTCGTAGCGACACGTCAGTGACTTCAATGAATTTGCCCGTCCTTCAAGCGGCCCACTGTCCGGTAATTTCAACAATCTTTGACATAAAATAACTTTCTGGTCGCAAACCAGTCGTTTCCGGCCTCAATAGCTATAGTTAAACGATTGATCGTGAAATTGAATTGATGGAGCAAGTGTGCTTTCGGACGTAAAGCTGGTTCGGCTCGCCAAACAGGGGGACGTTGAGGCTTTTGAGACGCTGTGCCGTCGTTATGAACGGAGTGTTGTCGCTGCTGCGCTCGCCTGTATTCGCGACCTGCAACTCGCTGAAGACATCGCGCAGGAAAGTTTGATGATTGCATTCAGGCGTATCAAGACTTTGAAGAGCGACGAGAAATTCGCAAGTTGGTTGATCACGATCACACGCAGGCAAGCAATTCGCGCGGCTCGCTCGCGGAAACTTGCAGTCAAAGTCTCACTTGATTCCACAGAAACAGAATCGACTACGGATGAAGTTGACGCCTGGATTGAAAACGAACATCTGCTCGAGTTGGTGGCTCGGTTGCCTGAGCAGGAACGCGTTCTGATCGGCTTGCGTTTTTTTGATGAACACAGCTTTCAAGAAATCGCCAGGATCACGGATCGACCCCTTGGCACGGTAACGAAACAGACTTCCAGAGCTATCGCACGTTTGCGATCCTGGAGCAGTGGCGGAGATTGAAATGAACAACGATATCATCGAAAAACAATTGCAACAGTTGGGCGAATCTTTGCGGAATCGCGAATCAATCACCGACCAGATGCTGAAAAATCTGGGAGAACAACCGCAAAAAAATCAACGAGACAAACAGCATGCTGAGCGCGGTTCAACAGGTTTCAAATCTCGCTGGTTCGCTTTTGCCGCATCGTTGGCAGTAGTTGCCTGTTGTCTGGGAGTGATGCTTTTCTCACTATTCTCCCGGCCTCAGGTCAGTTGGGGACAGATGACTCGGGCAGTTCAAGAGCAGGAATGGATTCGCGGAACAGCCGAGGGTAAAAACGGCAAGCGCACCGTCTGGGTTTCAACCAAAAACAATAAATGGGCGATTAATTTCAGCAGCACAAAGATTTTTTGCAACCAAACGAAAAAGATCAAGTACGAATACATTGACTGGGAAAAAACGATCACAAAATTGCCTGTGGATGACCATACCATTGAGAAAGTGCTTCCCGTTACGGCTTTGTCACAAGACAAAAAAGCGATCGAACCCTGGCTTTTTGGAACAGAAAAAGTGATCAGCCAGAAAAGAAAAGTGGTTTCCGAAAAAGGCAAAAAATGGATTGAATTCGAACTGCTGATGTGGCGGGGAAGCATGCGAAATGCCGTTCTTCGCGTCGATCCGAAAACAAAACTTCCGGTGCGTCTGACTTTCAGTTCAAACGGCAGCTCGGAAACGTCGGTCTGGGAGTTCGATTATCCTTTGCGAGGTCCCAGTGACATTTATGCGATGGGGGTTCCGCGAGACACAAAGATCGTTGACCTGATTCCTGATAAGCGGACTCAGCTGTTGCTGAAGGAGCTGAAGCAAAATCGCAACCGAATCGAAGATTTCAGAATGGTGGTGAGACGATCTCCCGAGCGCCTTGCGATGGTGGTTTTCAAGAAAGGCAGGAAATGGCGAGTGGACTATTGCAGTTGGAACTCGACCACGCTGATTCCTGAACTTTCGAATGACGGATGGTACGATGGGAAATTGCCGGGCGTTCACTCTGCTCCACTTTATGTCAGCGATGGAACCGAGGTCTGGCAAAACACGAACTTCCGTGTCGGCCAGAAAACAAACTGGAAAAAAAGCGAATATGTTGGTCCACGGAATCTGTTGAATGGGGAAGACCTGGGCAACATGACCCTTGCCCCATACACCAAACTGATATCGGCGTTGTATCCGAAGATTGAACCTCGCAAGGGATGGAAGTTGTCAGTGGATTACAAACCCAAAGGCCACAAGGGGAAGGTGTTGATCAAGACTTCGGTGGAACTTGCTGGTGGAAAAAGTTTCGGGCACAACTGGTATTATCTCAATCCCGCCAAAGGCCATGCCGTCGACCGTATTGAACTTTTCACAACGACTGATGGGAATGCAGAAGACAAGAACAGCATCATTGACTGGCAGGTCATTACGATGGACGATTTTTTTCAGTCAAAAAAAGGAGTCTGGTTGTGTCGTAAAGCAACGTTTCCGCACTACCCGATCGACAAAGCCACCGCGACTTACCATTTTGATTTTCCCAACAAACTGGATGACAAACTCTTTAAGTTGCCCAGCGACAAAGCAGAAAAGAAATGAGTATGGTGAACAACCAATGCGGCGTTGCATCCCTTCTCATTTCCGCCGTTTAGGGACCCCCGATGAACGAGAAAACGATATATAACGGCCGGTATCGTTTATGCGGAATCTCTTGATAAGCCTTTCAAACCTACGGTGGCATCAGAACATTGGTAATTCAGTGTTTCGAATTAGCCTTCGCTCTTCCGACAATTCAATTATTCTTTCCGCCTGTTTACGGAATCGTTTTGAGAAACCCTACATTTCAACTCGGCTAGAACACAAATAAAAAAGAGGCCCGGTTTCCCGAGCCTCTTTTTTGAAAGATCATGTTTTGAGCGAAACGTTATTTCTTCTCGCCATCCTCAGATTTTGTAGAAGTATCTGTTTCGGTTTTTTCTTTGACGCGTTTGAAACTCCGCTTTTTGCCCGATGAGGTGCTGAATTTGACTTCGGCGATCAACTCATCGTCTGACTTCAATTCGACGACCATTGACATCGTGGTGATGTCTTGTTCGTCAACCAGATTGAGCCAAAGTTTTTTGCCTTCTTGTTTGACCGGTACCCATTTGAATTTCCAGCCAATGCCGATGTTCGAATCAAATTTATATTTGAATGTCCCATCTTTTTGCAATTCAAAGCTTTTGAAGCTCGTCAAAGCTGCTGTGCTAATCGCGCCACTGGCTGTACCTTTGTCAGATTTTTTGTCTTCCTTCTTTTCACTGACATGTGCCCAAGATCCGACCACTTTTTTGCCCAAACCTTCCGCAGCTTCTTTGGCGTTCTTTTCCGCGAGAGTTTCACCAACTTCACTGGCAGGTCGGAGAACGCAAATCGAACTTTCGTCCTGATACATCATGTAATAGATGTCGCGTTCGGTATCGTGGCCCATCGCGACGTGTTTGCAACCACCTCCGATGCGGGCTCGGCCCACATAGGCGATCAATTCGCCAGCCGCGTTGAATCGTTTGATATGACCGATACTGGATTCGGCCGTCAACACTTCACCGTTGTCGCAGCAACGGATATTCATGGGGTTACAGCAAGAACCGAAACCTTGTTGACCGGTTGTTGTTCGCGATCCGAATTTACTGACTTCTTCGCCATCGCGATCGTAAACAGCCACTCGGAATTTTGTGTTTTCTGCGACATACAGATGTTCTCCACGAGCCTGAATATCCATTTGGCCACAGCATCCGGAAACATTCTCGAGGACGCGTGTTGGCTCTTCGAGTTTTTGATTCACACGCCAAATTTCATAACCATAGGTTCCAGGGGCCGCACAAGTCACAAATACATCTTTGTCATTGACGGCAATTGATTTGATGGCTTTGGCTTCTTTGATAGATTGTTCAATTCGCTCATCCGTTGGCTTGTAGAAATTAGCCATGGTTTTGCTGGAGCTCTCGAAAGATTTTAATTGAGCTTGGTAGCTTTTGAGGCGTCGTTCTTGACGTTTTGTTCTTTCCTCTTCGTCCACTTCCTCAATTTCCGCGATTTTCTTTTCCAGACGCTCAATTTGTTTTTTATAAGTGAGCATCGTTTCCTTGTACTGCTTTTCCAAATTCTTTTTAATTTGTTCTCGCAATTCCTTTTCGGCTTTCAGACTTGGCGAGCCGGCAGTCAACAACTCATTGCCTTCGCGGTCCAATTTTGCAATCTTGCCATCGCCGCCAACGTAGATATTTCCACTTTTATCCACATTGATCGCTGTGGGTGTGAAACGAAGCTTGATCTGTTTAATGAATTTCAGCTCGTGAGAATAAAACTGCAACAATGCGGGTTGTTGGACGGCCTTCATTTCGTACTTACCGTCTTTTTGGACGGGCACGTAGTTCGTTCCGCCGACACACGCCAAAATTTCACCGCGATCACTTACACAAAACGTATTTAGCGCGATTGGCTTTCCATCGTATTTTGGCTTGAAAGCTTGAACTTGTTTGTGAGTCGCCTCAAGTTTCGGAGGCTTTTTCTGTTTCTCTTTCTTTACTTTCTCTTGTTTCTTTTCCTGCTTCTCAGCTTGAACCAGCTCGACAGCAGATTTTGATTCTTGTTTTTCATCCTGCTCTTGCGCGTTGAGCCCGGTACACAACACAGCAGTCAATAAAGCCGCCACCGATCCATGAAGGATTTTGGACATCGATTTTTCTCCCGACCTGGTAATTGAACCAATTGCAATTGATAGATATGCGACTAACGCTCGCCTTTTTCGCCAGCGTTTTGCAAAAACCATTATACTGGCAGCTACAACCACACCCAAATCGGGTTTGTTTTGCCAGATTTAACATTATTCCAATTTGTCGTCCTTTGTAGTTGCAATCCTCGAATAGTGATAGAGGAAAATCGCAGCCGAATGTGAAACATTCAACGAATCGATTTCACCATGCATCGGCAATGTCACGGTTCGATCCGCCAGCTGATAATGTTCGTCGCGAAGCCCGTGTGCCTCATTTCCGAAAACCAGGCAAGTGTTGCGGCGCCTGGTACATTGCTCCAAAGCGTCGGCGTCACAATCGAGCGTCGTCGCAATAATGTCGAAATCAAATTCGCGACGAAGTTTTTGCAGGGCATACCCGAAATCCGGGGGTTCAAAAATTGGGATCGAAAATATGTTTCCCATCGACACACGAATACACCGGCGACAAAACGGATCGGCACTTTGGCCACCGATCACCATGGCGTCGCAGCCAAATGCCGCCGCCAAGCGAATCATGGAACCCAGATTGTCCGGCAGCGAAGTCTCGGGGCAAGCCATCACCGTGCGCTTGCTCGCATCAGTTGCTCTCCAAAAAGCTTCATCGATTTCATCGCGTTTGGTTCGAACACCACACCCCATGATGCCGGCGTGGAATTCGAATCCAACCAGTTGATTCACAATCGAATCGGCGACGCACAAAATTTTTAAATCGGTTCGTGTGCTGGTTTCCAAAAACCGTTCGAGTTTTGATTCTGCGATCAGCACAGAATTGATATCGAAATCACTTTCAATCAATCGTTGAACAACCCATTTACCTTCGGCAATAAAGTAGTTTGACCAGCGCGTGTAGTTGTTTTTCTTTAAATCGCGGTATACATCCAGCTGAGTATCGTCGATCGAATTGATTTCAATGATCTGGCTCATGGGTGGATATCATCACGGCTCAAAAAATCGTTCAATGCTGAACGATTTTTCAGCACAACGTGTTTGGCGAAACGAAGATTGAATCAAAATCGTAACCCGAAACGCCAACGAGGAACAAGAAAACGTCAACGAACAAGAAAGCTCAATCAACCGTCGATTGTCGTCAGAGGCAAAGCCACCTGTGAGCGGCAAGCCGCTCACAGGATCAGACCCGTCGTGGATCGATCGCGCGGAAAAACAGCGCATGAATAGCACGAAAAAATTGTCACGTTTTAACTTGTAACGATCAGGCGAGTTATAAAAACGGAACAAATGGACAAGAATTGGCAATTTCACAAAAACAGCGATCGTTTCAACAAAATCTCAGCTCTTTTTTTCCGATATTTTCTTCAAATGATATATTTTGCTGTCCATAAACGCTAAGATTTAGGCTTTAGAAATATACGCCCGTCGATTCATAATTTTGGAGAAGGACATGTTACGTCGCTTCGGACTTTTTGCCTTGCTTACGGTTCTGAGTTTGTGTGTGAGCCAAATCAATGCCCAAGACCTGTTCAACAAGAAAAAAGGCGGGCTCGCAAACGCATTTTCAAAAAGCAAATCCGACGGAAAAAAAACGACGGGTAATAAATCCGGCTACACCATGGCCGATCTCGAGAAATTCGTAAAATCGAACAAAAACATCAAGGATGTTAAAAAAATCGGGGAACGAGCTTTTCGGTTTGATTTCAAATTCTCGGGCAAAAAAGCTTGGACATTGCCAACGTATATTGAATTCAGCAAAAGCGATACCAACCTGTGGTTTACGTTTATGCTCGATACGATCGATGGAAATCCCAAAGATTATCCCGATCGACTGTTGAAGATGCTGACATTCAATGGATCTTACGGCGACAGTTTCTTTTCGATCTGGCCGAAAAACAAACAAATTACGTTGGTCGGTGCCATTCAACTGCATGGCAAAATTACTGACGCCGAAGTCCTGGACCAATTGAATTATCTCGGACGGCTGGCCGACCGAAACGAAGAACTTTGGAACACCCGCATGTGGAACGATGCCCCCAAATACGTGGGCAGTTGGAAAGCGACCGGGGGTGTCAACATGACAATCAAACTCGATCGCAATGGTAAATTCGAGTTGGTCACCAACGGTAACAAAACCGTGGGATCTTACAAAATCGGCGACGGCAAAATCGAGATGACAGAAAAAGGTGGCGAGACCATCACTGGAAAAATTGATTTCACCGACGCGAATAATTTCAACCTTGAGGTTGGCGATAATAAAATAAAATTCGTGCGGCAGTAAGTAATACGAATTTGTTGACTTGGTCGAATTTTTAAAGAGCCGCCTGCTTTGTTGGCGGCTCTTTTTTTCACGATAGATTTTGGGTGGTTTTCAAATGATTCTTCCTCGACTCTCAAGTTTCCCAAAAATGACAGTCGCGATCTGCTTTGTCGCATCTTTGGCTTTGTCCTTTCGCGTTTCGGCCGACGAAAAAGTTTATAACAAAACCATTCAATCAACCGTTTGGATTGTGACTAAAACGGCAACCGGCACCGGCGTATTGATCGACGAAAAAAATCGGCTCGTGGTCACAAACGAACACGTCGTCGGCACGAACAAAACCGTCACGATTTTTTTTCCAGTCGAAGTCAACAAGCGCCGCGTCGCGGAATCCAAGTATTATCTCGAACGCAGAAAATCATTGGGCATCGTAGGCAAAGTCATCGCCACCAATTCACAACGTGACATCGCCATTGTTCAACTGGCCAGCATTCCTCGCGGCAAAAAAGCAATCGCGATCGGCAAACCTGCCCAACCCGGCGCCGAAGTTCACTCGATTGGAAACCCGGGCAACAGCGATGCGCTGTGGGTTTACACTTCGGGACAGGTTCGCGCCAACTACTACCGCATTTTTTCAACGTCCAAGCGTAGACGGATGCAGGTCCTCGAAACACAATCACCCATCAACCCCGGGGACAGTGGCGGACCGATTGTCAACAATAATGGCGAATTGGTCGGAATTTCCCAGTCATTCAGTACCAAAGGACGCTTGATCAGCCATGGCGTCGATATCTCTGAAATCACATGGTTTCTCGACAAAACTCGTGATTCCAACAAAAACCTGGTTTCCAACAAAAAATCGTCCTCGTCGTCTGACAACAAAGACACCAGCAACAACAAACCGACCATATCGAGACGCGTTGTCGAAGTCGGTGGCGGGCGAAAGCAACTCGTGTTGATCTCCAACGAAATCGACAGTTATCAGAACGTCAAAACTCGTAAAATCTGGTCGTTGGCGAAGACGTTTTCTGGAAAAATTCCTCAATCCACTTCGCTCCAAATGCTCCAGCAAAACAGCGAAACCAAAATTGGAGGTTGGGTACTCGAACAATCGTCCGGAAATACTCACGCCATCTTTCTGGCACATGCCAATGCCAACGCAACCGACCAGGAACTGCAATCGATTGTCGACTATGTTGCCAAAGTCACCGACGCTATGAAAAAGCAGTGGAAGTAATTTTCCAAAGCTAGGAAGCAATGTTGTTATAGACCGACCATTTCGGCCCAGGTTTCCAGCAACTGATACTGTCTGACAAAATCATTTTCGATAACACCTGTCGGTGATTTAAAGAAACACGCAAGATGCGTCAGCAACCCGGTTTCACCTCGCCGGGCAGACAGTTCGGTAAAACGGAACAAGTCGATCGCCAACGGTGCCGCTAACAATGAATCGCAGCCTTGCCAGGTAAACTGCAATGTCATCGGTGTGCCCATAAACCCTTGGAAATGAATATGGTCCCACGCCGTTTTCCAATCACCGAGACTTTTGATGTATTCGATGGTGACCAAAGTTTGTGGCGAGTATCCTAAAATTTGTCCTAACAATTGATCCTTGCTGGTTACCTTGGCTTGCTTGTTGACCGGATCGTCCAGCACCTCGCCGTCGCGATTGCCAAAAATATTGTGACCGACCCAACTCATCACGTTCAAATGGCGGGCGGCAAACATCGGCGCCAAAACGCTTTTCATCAACGTTTCACCTGTTTTGCCGTCGCGACCCATGTGACAAACTTCGCGGTCGTTCGCCAATTTTTCGATCGCGGTACAACTCGATCCGACCGACGGTGTAAAATTCACATACGGCATCCCGTTGAGAATCGCTGCTGCCGCATAAATAGAACTCGCCGCAAGAGGACACGTGTCCGCTTTTTCTAACGTCTTTTCGACCTTGTCCCAGGTTTTGGGAATTTTCTTGACATCCACAGCCGGTTCGGTGGACGACAAATTGACGACCACCACGTTATCCAACTCGTGAGTGGATTGGAATTTCTTCAAATCCCTCATCACGCGAGACATCGCTTGTTTGGGAGTTTCTTTTTTCTGCAGTAGTTTTTTGTCGGCCAATTTCTTAATCGTCTCGCCGACGTTGACCAAAATTCCAGGCTTGATGTTTTTTTCGATTTTGGAAATTTCAGTTTTGCATTTTGAAATAACATTCGAATCAAACACGTGATTGTGTTCATGAATTTGCTGAATTTCATCCAACAATGTCGTTTTACGAATTTCGTGACCGCCGATCACGATCTGTGACCAGTCCACCAAATCCAGATTTTGAAACCGGGGGAGTTCGCTCGCCAATCCGACGGTACTCGACTGTTTCTTTTTGAGTGAAACCAGGCCCAAAATGGTTGTGACAGCGACAGCTCCTTTTGCTCCAACAATCCATAAACCAACACGACATTTTGCCATCAAAGACTAATCCAGAAAAATCTAAAAAATCAAAGTATTCGTTTCGTTTTATTTTGACTGCAATTCGACAAAATAAAACGGGACACCAACGGAATCGCTCAATATTGCGGAACTTCTTTCAGCCTAGCACGGTCTCTTACGGCTGCAATTCTAAAGCTGCCCCGAAGTCGATCGACCGCATGCGATGCCGTCTTTTACAACAAACCAATTGTTTCAGAAAAGGGGCCTATTCGACAGCCAAGTGATCCGCAAAATGAACGTTGACACAATGACTAACACAATGTGTCGAGTCAACTAACAACATATTTGGTTTTTCAATGTTTGAGTCAGTTCAACCCGCAGCTCCTGATCCGATATTTGGTTTAACAAAACTTTTCCGTGCCGACAGCAACCCGGAGAAAATCAATCTGGCGGCTGGAATTTATCAGGACAATTTTGGAAAAACACCAGCATTGGAATGTGTTCAACAGGCCGTTCGCCGCATCGCCGATCGCGCGGTGGACCGTCAGTATTTGCCAATCGACGGAAACTCCCGATACAACGAGGCAATTGCCGAAGTGCTGTTGGGTGCCGACCATCCCGCCATCGCAGACCAGCGTTACTGCACCATTCAAACGCTGGGCGGAACATCGGCTTTGAAAGTCGCTGCCGATACGATTTTCTCATTATTTGGCAAGAAAAAGATCTGGTTTAGCGACCCCACTTGGGGAAATCACCTGCATATTTTTGGGTCCGCCGGCCACGAAACAGACTCCTATCCCTGGATTGATCAATCGCGTACGGCACTGGATTTTGATCGCTTGACCGAATCTCTCAACCAGATCCCAAGTGGCGATGTGATTGTCTTACACGGGTGTTGCCACAACCCAACCGGAGTCGATCCGACACCCGAACAATGGAAAACGATCAAGGAAATTGTTCAGCAACGAGGTCTGCTCACGATCTTTGACATTGCCTATCAAGGATTTGCCGAATCGCTGGAGGCGGACGCTTCGATCATCCGACAATTTTGTGAATCCTCTGACGATCTGATGATCTGCAACTCGTTTTCGAAAAATTTCAGTCTCTACAACGAGCGCGTTGGAGGCCTGACCATAACCTCGGGCAATTCACAGATTTGTCAAAATATCCTGTCACATGTGAAACGATCGGTTCGTGGCAATTACTCCAATCCTCCGCATCAAGGCGCGGCGATCGTTGCCGAGGTTTTGGCGGATGAGCAACTGAAATCGCTTTGGGTCAGTGAACTGGAAACCATGCGATCCCGGATCATTGAAATGCGGGCTGCGTTTTACAAACGAATGAGCGAGTTGTTGCCCAACGCCGATTTCTCTTTTGTGATCGCGCAACGCGGCATGTTCAGCTTTACGGGACTCAATCCAGATCAAGTCGATCGACTCCGCGATCAATACTCGATCTATCTTTTGAAAAGCGGACGAATCAACCTTGCCGGGTTGTCCAATGACAATGTGGAACGAGTCTGCAAAGCGATTGCATCAGTCGCCAACTAGACATGTATCAAATTGTTAGTTAGCACGGCGCGACTTCACCCACTTGATCGCGAACCTTGCCAACAGCGGAAACGTGCCCAGCAAAACAAACGCGATAACGAACTGCGTCAACTGCTCGGGCGAAAACACCGCATTGATTCTTTCATCGGCCAATTTTTGCAATGTTGGAACTCGTGACCCGGCATACACGTAAACAATCGTACCGGGCAACATTCCAATCTGGCTGACCCACCAAAATGTTCTGACGCGAATCTCGGTCAAACCCATCACGGCATTGATGATAAAGAAGGGGAAGGCGGGAATCAGGCGCAAGGTAAACAGAAAAAACGCGCCGTCTTTTTCAAACGATTCGTTAAAACTCTGCAATCGATCTGCAAATCGATTTTGAATCGATTCTCCAAATAAATAGCGACTCAACAGAAACGCCAATGTGGCACCCGTTGTCGACGCAAAACTGATCAAGATCAATGCCGGCCAAAAACCAAAAAACCAGGCATACGCCAACGACAGTACTGTCGCTCCAGGCAATGACAAACCTGTGACGACGATATAAATCAAAAAAGCAGCGCCAAAAATCAGCACAGGTTGTCGCGCATGAAAATCCCTCAGCGAACCTTCGTGTTCTGCCAATTTCTCAAATGTCAGCAGGTGTCCGAAAAAAACCCAGATCAACAAAGCCGCGGAAGCAACGCCAACCAAAACAGCCAGCCGAACCAACCAACGCCGATCTTTTTGATCTGAATCTGGTGTTTTCTCTGCCATGATGTCGCCAGTAAAGTCACCGATTAATCAAATCGTTCGCTCGTCCACCGAAAACGCAACCAGCGAGACGATTAACATCACATTCCAGGTTAAAGGGGTCGGGAGTCAATTGTGCAGATGCACCCAAAGGGCCGTTCCGGCAATTGACTCCCGACCCCTTTAACCCCAACTTGCCGAAAAACAGACCACTACCAATATCACGATTCGGTTCTCACTGACATATCCTTTCGTATAGAATCAATGACTCGACTCAAAGCGAAACATTACAGGTTTTTCGGATAGATGAACATGAATATGCACACTGTAACCAAACTCTTTGCGGTCACAATCGCCGTGACTTACATTTTTCAATCCAGCACCCCCGGTCAGGAAGATAAATCAATGAGCGAAAAAAATCCGCTGATTCGAAAATGGGATGGCCCGTACGGAGGTGTTCCTCCATGGCGTGAAATCAGCGTCAACGAATTTGAAAAAGCGATCGATAAAGCCATCGAAATGTCGACCGCTGATATCGAAAAAATTGCCAACAATCCCGCGGCTCCAACTTTCGGTAACACGATTGTTGCCGTGGAAAAATCCGGGGCAGCGCTCGACCGCGTCACAACCATGTTTTTTGTACACACGGCCAATCTGAAAATCGGTGTGATTCCGGATATCGAAGCCGCTGTGATGCCCAAACTTTCCAAACACTCAGACTCGATCATCCAGAATAAAAAACTGTTTGATCGCATTGCCACGGTTTACGAAGGTGACGAAATGAAAAAATTGTCGCCAGCCCAAAAACGACTAACGGAGAAACGCTACAAGTCGTTTGTACGCCAGGGTGCCAAACTCTCCGACGCTGACAAAAAGAAACTTTCGACGATCAACGCGCAACTTGCCACCTTGTTCACACAATTCAGTACCAACGTCCTCAAGGACGAAGAAAAAATCACGATCCTCACCGAAAAATCTCAAATCGATGGGCTCCCTGCCAGCTTCGTTGCCTCGCTCGCCGAAGCCGGAAAGAAACATTCCAAAGACGGCAAACAAGTTTGGGTCGTCAACAACACTCGGTCATCGATGGAACCGTACCTGACCTACGCCAAAGATCGCAAGACGCGCGAAAAAGTTTGGCGGACCTATTACAGCCGCGGTGACAATGGTGATGAACGAGACAACAACGAGATCATTACCGCAATTCTCAAACTTCGCGCAGAACGCGCGCTGTTGTTGGGCTACAAAACTCATGCTCACTGGCGACTCGAACCTCAAATGGCCAAGACACCGGAAAACACCATGAAGCTGATGTTACAGGTGTGGCCCAAAGCGGTTCAGCGCGTCAAAGAAGAAGTTGCCGACATGCAAAAAATTGCGGATGCCGAAGGCAATGGCATCAAAATCGAACCGTGGGATTATCGTTACTACGCCGAAATTGTTCGCAAACAAAAATACGATCTCGATTTCAACGAAGTGAAACCGTATTTGCAAATGGAAAAATTGCGCGAAGGCATGATGTGGGCCGCCGGCGAACTGTATGGTTTCAAATTCAAACAAGTCTCCGATGTGCCCGTGTTCCACTCGGACGTTCGTGTTTGGGAAGTCACTCGCGATGGCAAACACGTGGGCCTCTGGGTTTTTGACCCTTACGCTCGTCGCGGAAAACGCAGTGGTGCCTGGATGAACGCCTATCGCATTCAGCGCAATATCGACAAACCGATTTCTCCGATCGTTTCGAACAACTCCAATTTCGTCAAAGGAAAACCGGGCGAACCGGTTCTCATTTCCTGGGATGATGCGGTTACCCTGTTCCACGAATTTGGCCATGCCCTGCACGGCCTTTGCAGCAATTGCCAATACCCGTCGCAAGCCGGTACCTCCGTCGCGCGCGACTACGTCGAATTCCCATCGCAGCTCAACGAACATTGGCTTTCAACTCCGGAAATCCTTTCCAAATTCGCCGTTCACTACAAAACAGGAAAACCGATTCCTAAAGAGTTGCTGGACAAAATCGAAAAAGCGGCAACGTTCAACCAAGGGTTCGCAACAGTCGAATATTTGGCAAGTGCGTTGATCGATATGAAACTTCATCTAGCCGGCAATGTCAAAATCGACCCCGATAAATTCGAGCGTGAAACCCTTGCAGAATTGGGAATGCCCAAGGAAATCGTGATGCGTCACCGCACACCTCAATTCAGTCATGTCTTTAGCAGCGATGGATATTCGGCCGGTTACTACAGCTACCTGTGGTCCGACGCATTGACTGCTGACGCGGCCGAAGTGTTCGAAGATGCCGGTTCGTATTACAAAAAAGAACTCGCCAAAAGCCTGTTTGACAATATCATGTCGGTCGGCGACACCATTGATCCGGCCGAAGGGTTCCGTAAATTCCGCGGACGCGATGTTGATACAAAAGCGTTACTCCGCAAACGCGGTTTTCCCGTCGACAAAAAATAAACGTGAATAACATCGCGGCGTTATTTGTAGGGCCGGTTCCTACCGGCCGTTTTTTGAATTGGCCGGTAGGAACCGGCCCTACTTACCAATTGTATTTTTCCAAATCTCTTTGGACAGAATTGACAGGATAAGATCCGAAAACATCCTGTTCATCCTGTAAATCCTGTCAAAACTGTTTTTCGAATCGGCCGGTAGAACCGGCCCTACCCACGCTTCGCGCTTGTGATGTAACGTCAAATTTCATTGCAAAAATCTGCACTTCGATGGCTTAAATCTGAACCAAACTCGCTTAAAATGATTTGCCGACGAGGAAAGAAACATCATTCCAACCCACGAGGCCCGCGATGTCGAATCTCAAGCCCACCCGACGAACATTTACAAAATCCCTGGCGGCAGCGTCCATCGCAGCGCCAACCTTTGTGCCAGCCTCGGCACTCGGTTTCGGAAAACGCCCGGCACCTAGCGAACGAATTGTGATGGCCACCGTCGGCACTGGTGGTCGCGGCACAGGCGACATGAATTCTTTTATGCGTTTTCCCGAAGTGCAAATGGTTGCTGCTTGTGACCCAGTTCCCGCCCATCGCGATCGAGCGAAAAATTTGATCAACAGACGATATGGCAATACCGATGGCAAAGCGTACAACGATTTTCGTGAAGTTGTCACACGGGATGATATCGACGCGGTATTGATCGGCACACCGGACCACTGGCATGCTCTGATTACCATCGAATGCTGTAAAAATGGCAAAGACGTTTTTTGTGAAAAACCGGAAAGCCTCACCGTGGTCGAAGGTCGTGCAATGGTGACAGCCGCACGAAAATACTCGCGAGTCGTTTCCGGCGGCAGCCAACGTGTCTTGGGAGACTACGGCGACATCCCACGTCTGGTCCGCGGCGAGGCGATGGGCAAACTCAAAACTATACATGTCAATTGTGGTGGACCCAGTGGCGAATGTTATTTACCCGAAGAGAAAATTCCTGCAGGCCTGGATTGGGAGATGTGGCTCGGCCCGGCACCGTTTCAAAGTTTTAATACCAAACTCATTCGTGGCGGATTTCGACCGTATCGCGATTACTCCGGTGGTGGCATGACTGACTGGGGAGCACATCGATTCGGCGCTGCCATGTTTGCCGCAGGTTTGCACAAAACGGGCCCCGTCAAAATCACACCTCCAGATGGCAAAGACAATAAGTATTTGACTTTTGAATTTGAAAATGGCGTCAAAATGTATCACGGAGGCACCAACAATATTACCTACACGGGCACTGAAGGAACGATTCCTGGATCGCATCCTGCCAAACTCGATCGCGTCGACATGGAAGGCTACAAAGGTCGCGGCGGCATTTTTGGCGATTTCGTTCACTGCGTCAAAACGCGTGAACTCCCCTTCCGTGATATCGAAATTGCGCACCGTGCTTGTACCGTGTGTCACCTCGGAAACATTGCATATTGGTTGAATCGGCCATTGCGGTGGGATCCAAAAAAAGAGCAGATCATTGGCGACGAATCGGCAAGTCGTTGGCTTGACCGGCCTCGTCGCGGCAAATGGACACTGAGTTAATTCGTTTTATCAATCGTTCCTTCGAAAACAGCTAACTAACACCCCAAAAATGTGATCGCCATGAAACGACAATTTTTTTCAATATTCTGCCTGCTCATTACGATTAGCTTCTGCTCCACCACATTCGGCCAAAACACGTTGGGTCAAGATGAAATTGCCAATTTGGTTCAGACCATCAACTCCGACAAAATCAAGGAGCGGCAAGCGGCGATGGAAAAATGCCATAAGTACATTCTCCAATCGCCAGCCGCCAATCATGCTGACATCTGTACCACGATTGCGAAACACCTCAACGACAAAACTCCGGTTCACACCAAGATATTCTTACTTCGTCAGTTGGAGCGCATCGGAAACGCGGAATCGATCTCAGCCATCGAAGAAGGTCTGGCCGATAAAAACACAAAAGTCCGCGATGCCGCCCGCCGCGCGCTGACTAACAATCCGTCCCAAAAAGCCGTCGAAATCTTTCATCGTCATTTGTCGTTTTCGACCAAAAAGACAGAATATATTCCGGAAGATTTCTATATCGCCATCGTGAATTCACTCGGCTACCGTGGACAACCGGAAAGCGTTCCTTACCTGGCGCAACTGCTGAAAAATAAAAACAAAAAAATTGTCGCTGCAGCAATGCAAGCGCTGGCCAAAATCAAACACCGCGAGGCCGATAAAATTATTGTCACCGCGTTTGAAAGCAACCCTCAAGATCTGCCAACCGCCCGCGCCTATCTGGCCGTTGCACAACGTTTTCTCGCCAGCGGAGATAAAACGCGAGCCGCAGTTCGATTTCAAAAACTTGCCGAAACGAAATTACAATCGTCGATTCGGCTCGCAGCGATCAGCGGGCAACTGCAAACGGCCGATGTACTGGACCGACCAGCACATGAACTCACCGAACAATACCTGATCCAAAAAAACGACCCTCAAATCCAGCAGGTCGCTGCAGCCCATATCCCCAAACTCTCTGAGGCAGGAATTAAAAAACTTGCTGCACGATGTGATCGGTTTCCCAAATCGGCACAATTGGCTTTCTTACGCATCATTGGTTCGACACGACAGCGCGTTGCGCTTGAACCTGTTTTGAAACTGTGCAAATCCAACGATGCGGAAATTCAAATTGCCGCGCTCGACGCGCTGTCTGGATTGGCAGATGAGAAAACAGTTCCGTATCTCGTCGACACAATGATGGCTGGTGGAAAAACTGGCGAGGCAGCAGCGCGGAGCCTGGAAAAAGTGTTTGCCAACGGCGTCGATCAACGCATCTCAAAAATGATGGTCGGCGAAAAAGATCTTGAACGACGAAAAAGATTTCTGCAGATCTTGGATCGCCGCCGCGCAATCACAGAAATTGACGCGATTGTTGAGCAATGCAAACACGCCGACAAATCCGTCCGACAATTGGCGTTTAATATTGTCAGTCGTCTCGCATCGTCTGCCGATATCTCCAAGATCATTCAAATTCATTTCACCAATACCGATCGTGGTGAACGTGATCAACTCGAAAAAACCGTCGTCAACATCTGCCGGCGTATTCCACAACGTGACGCTCAAGAACGACCGGTTGTCGAAATTTACCGAAGTGCGAATCGGGAATCTCAAATGAAACTACTGCCGCTGCTCGGCCGGCTGGGTGGACAACAATCGCTGAAAATCATCCGCGCCGCCGTCAAAGACAAAAATGCAAAATTTGTCGACGCTGCCGTCACAGCTCTGGCAAACTGGCCCAGTGCCGAAGTCACGGATGATTTGATTCGAGTTTCGACGCATTCCAACCAAAGCCTTCGCATTCGCAGCGTTCGCGCGCTGGCGAGAGTCGTCGTGCTCAAAGACAGTCGCAGTGACAAACAGCGTTTGGAGATGTTGACGAAAACGATGAAAAAAGCCGAACGCGACCAAGAACGCGAATTAATTCTGGATCGCGCCAAAGCTATTCGTACGATCGAGACGCTACGATTCGTCGTACCGTATCTGGACAACAAAAAACTGCAACAACGCGCTTGTCGTACCGTCGTCGAGTTGGCGCATCACCGTGGTCTGCGCAAACCTCATCAAGCGGAATTTGACCGAGCACTCACTCGTGTCATCAAAATCACCAAAGACAAACGCCTGGCCGATCGCGCCCGAAACTATATGAAAAAATAGACGTAGGGCCGGTTCCCACCGGCCAAACTTCAATGAATGGTTGTCAAGCAAACACATTCTGGTAATGCGTTCTGGACCGTGTTTGCAATGCAGCCAACTTGTGTACGTGGAACGCACAATAGTAATTCTGGCCGGTAGGAACCGGCCCTACGGCGTTCGACGAATAGCGCAGACGTGCCTGCCACTTGCAGTCGTGCTAAAATATCTTCCTTCAACGACATGTAAGGATTGAGCATGACTGACAGCAACTCCATCGAAATCATGCAACGATGGAAAGATGGCGACGACAGTGCAGCACAAGAGCTGTTTGACCGCTATGCCAATCGACTGGTTGCGCTGGCGCGTACCCGACTGTCGCAGCGTATGAAACGCCGCGTCGAACCCGAAGACATTGTACAATCGGTCTATCGCAGCTTTTTTTGTAAGGCGGGAGAAAATTTTACGTTGGAACAAAGCGGTGACTTGTGGCGACTGCTGGCGGCCATCACGATCAACAAAGTTCGCGGGCAAGTTGAATTTCACCGTGCTCAGAAACGAGGAATCTTTCTTGAGGAAAGCATCGGAGGAGCCCAACAATCGTTTTTTCTGCAACCCGAAGTGATCGCCGACGACCCCACACCCGATGATGCTGCCGCGATCGTCGAAGAACTCCAATCCGTGATGACCAATTTGCAAGAATACCAACAGCAAATAATGGAATTGGTTTTACAAAACAACTCGGTCGAAGAAATCGGAGAAAAAGTTCGCAAATCTCATCGAACCATCCGCCGTACCATTCAACAAGTCCGTGAAGAGTTGGAGACGCGACTGGCGCGCAGCATTGGATAAACATCAAGATGAGTGACTCGACCAGCCTACCAATCAACGAGGATTTGATTCAACAGTTCGAAGACGCAATGTTTTCGAAACAAGCCAGCCCGATCGAGGACTACCTGCCCGAGCAAAACCAATCGACCTACTTGGGTACGCTGCTCGAACTTATTCAAATTGAAATGGAACTCGCCTGGCGCGACTGGCAAAATCAAAACACGGGCACCGAAGCGCCGTCACTGCCTGCTCGAATCGGCGACTATATGGAGCGGTTTTCGGCTCTTCGAGACTCACCTGATTGCATCGAGTTGTTGAGTGAGTACGAATTCGATCTGCGGTGGAAATTTGGCGACCAACCATCGCGGAGCGAGTATGCGGAACATGCGCCCCGTTTTGCAGACAGTGAAAATGGTACGGTCGACAACACTCCCGCCACCAAACCGCGCAGTTCGTCCGACATATTTAACGTCCTGCGGACCAATCGGCTCACGCCGGGCCAACAAATCGATCGCTATCGCATGATTGCCGAGCAAGGCCGAGGCGGCTTTGGAACTGTTTGGCGCGCCATCGATACCAAGCTCAATCGCGAAATCGCCTTTAAACTGCTCCACGTCAAGGAAAAAAATTATCCCTTCGCGCGCGAGCGATTTGTCAACGAAGCGAAAATCACAGCCCGGCTCGACCACCCTGGAATTGTTGCAGTTCATGATGTTTCCCATCTGGATTCCCAATGGCCGTACTACACCATGAAACTCGTCCGTGGCAAAACGTTGTCACAAAAAATCAAAGAACTGCATCAACCCCATACCATCTCCGAAAAATCGCACGATGTGCTGCTCCGTGGACTGCTGCGTTCGTTTTTGTCGGTTTGCAAATCGATGCAGTTTGCCCACAGCCAAAATGTTATCCACCGCGATCTAAAACCGCAAAATATCATCGTTGGTAAATTTGGCGAGACTATTATTCTCGACTGGGGTTTGGCTAAAGATCTCAACGAAATGGACAACGACCTGTCAGAATCAACGGATTCGATCCACAACGAAATGTTTTTCAAGTCGGATTCCGGTGCGACGCAAACCGGCGAAGTCAAAGGAACTCCAGCCTACATGTCGCCCGAACAGGCCCATGGAAACATTGAGCAGATTGACCAACTGTCGGATGTGTTTTGCCTGGGTGCAATCCTGTTTCACGTTCTGACTGGCTCTGTTCCATTCGAGGGCAGTACTGCCAAAACAGCGCTTTCATCAGCCCAGGAAAATCTGAAACGCACGCCTCGCCAAATCAATCGCAACGTTGATCGCGCGATCGAGTCCATTTGCCTGAAAGCGATGGCAACTCAGAAAACGGATCGCTATTCGTCGGTCAAACATCTGGTGAACGACATCGAAAACTATCTGGCGGATCAACCTGTGTCGGCTCACCCGGAAAGTCTGCTTACGCAAACGGGTCGTTGGATGCGGGGCCATCGCCAATTGGTTCGTGCCGCATCGATTGCGGCGATCGTCGGGCTGATCGGATTGACGATTGGAATCATCATGATTTCCAGTGCATACCAACGTGCCGACAACGCGAGACGTATTTCTGACGCCGCAAAAATCGATGCCGATCGCGCCCGGGATAAAGCTCAAGATCGAGAGCGCGAAGCCGCTCGACAGTTTGATCGCGCGAATACCAACCTCGACCTTGCGAAATCATCAATCGAGGCACTGCTGGTAAAAATCACTCGTGATCCGCGGCTGGAAGACAAAGGCATTCAACCTCTGCTGGCAGAAATCGCGCGCGAAGCCGAACTTCTCTACGAATCACTGGTCGCTAAACAGGGCGACGATATCAAACTCAAAATCGATCGTGTCACGTCGTTCGTTCAGTTGGCGCGTATCAATTCGATTTTAGAGGATACGGACAAAGCCTATCGATATGCGCAACAAGCGGTCGAGCTGTCGCACGAGCTTGAAAAACTGGAACCCCTAAAACCCTATCACTTGCTTCGCACTTGCTCGACGCGCCGTTTGATTGCCGACATTTACCAGGATCGCGGCCAGTTTGACAAAGCGGTTGCTGTCTGTGAAGAAAACATTCGTTTGATCAGGGCCAAAGAAAAAGAAATCGGAAATTCCGAAGCGTCCACGCGCGAAATGATTGCTAATCTTTCGTCGATGTCTCATATGCGCCAGTCGATGGGGCATTTTGAATCGGGCATCAAAAATGCCAAGCAAATGATTCACTGGTGTGAACAACGAATCGATCAAGACCCCGACAACCTCGATGCGATTCGGCAAATCGTCACGGCGTACAATCTGTTGGCCGGTGTTCTGGAAATCAGTCGTACCGTCGATCCGCAATGGACAACAGAATCCGCCGCCCGAAAAGCCATTGAATACAGCGAAAAAGCGTTGTTGATCAGTAAAAAACAGATCAATTTTCGTAACGAAATGGTCGACTCGTTTTCATATATCGGTAAATTCTTTCGCCGCCGGGGAAACCTGGACCGTTCGATCCAGCACTACAAACGTTCGATGGAAATCGGTGAGCAACTCCTGCTCGAACAACCGGAGTTGCCCAGCGTTCAACACCGTCACTCGCAAAATCTTTCCAGTTTTGCCATCGCTTTCCTGGCCAAACGAGACATCAAACAGAGTATTCAAACGGCCACACGTTCGGTCGAAATTGCCCGTAAACCGTCGTTGATGAATTCGTCGAAACCAGCCTATCGACATGGCTCGGCAAGGTGTTTTTTAAATCTCGCTGTTGTCTACAACGCGGCCGGTAAAACCACTGACGCGCGCCGGAACGCTGAACAAGCGCAATCCATTGCGGAATATCTCGTTCGAAAATTTCCACAAATCGTGTCTCATCATGTCGCATTGGCCAATTCGCTGATGGCTTTGGGGCAAGCGCATCGCCTCGATAAAAATTACGAGCTGGCCGAAGAATCATTTGTGAAATCGCTCGCGGCGTTCGAAGAGTTAGTCAAGCGATTTCCCGAAGACAAATCGTCGCGGGTCGCCCACGCGATTGTTAACAACGAACTCGCGCAGATCATCGAGCGAAAAGGACTTTTTAAGGAAGCGGATCGCTATTGGAAAAAATCTCTCGAGCTTTCGAACCCATCAAATTTTCCCAGGTTTACCAATCGCTATGCCCACGCCCTGTTGGCTCGTGGATCGGTTGAACTCGCCGCCGAACATGGGAAAAAACTTGCCGAGTTTTCGATCAAACGAAAAGACGATTTGATGTTTATAGATTCGTTGGCCGTTGTCTGCCTGGCTTTTAACCATTTAAAAGCTCGTCAAGAAATCGTGGTCGATGACCGCACGGCTTTGCTGAAACAATTTACTGAAACCGGTATCGAGCTTGTCAAAAAAGCACTTGCCGCCGGACTCGTCAAACATCCTCGAGTCGTCAACAAACTCGAAAACCATCCTGTGTTTCAACCTGTCCGCGACGCCGGCGTACTCAAACTGCTGCAGAAATAGGGCACATGTGAAATAACCAACGAAACCTTGTCGGGCTCGGCGACAGCTGTGAATTTTTCTTGACAATCACCGCTGCCAGAGGTCCGCCCTCCTGCTGGAATCCAAACCTGCTACGCCCCGCCATTTGGTGGACAATCTTGGAAATCGGAATATCGACTTGATTTCACCGAGCACATTTGACAGTCCGCAAAGCTGATTATTAAAATCGCAATGAGCAGGGGATCGCGATCGCCATGAATCATCCATTGGCAAACAACTCGGACGCGATTCAACACAAGTATTCTTTTCTCACAGAGGTGATCAATGAAACGTTTAAGTTTGTCAATTTTTGCTTTGATGGTTGCTGGTTTTGTAACTCAAGCAACCGCACAGGAAATGCCCAAGCCGTCTGAAGAGCACAAGATTGTCATGGCTGACGTCGGAATGTGGAAAGTTAAAGGCAAGTTGTTCATGGGTGAAAACGCGTCAGAGTTCGAAGGCAAAGAATCCGTCACCAACGTCGGCGGTTTCTGGACCGTCAGCCAATACTCGGCCACCATGTTCGGCCAGCCGTTCCGTGGATCAGCTACGATGGGCTATGATCCCAAAGCCAAAAAATTTGTTGGCACCTGGGTCGATTCGATGCAGCCACACCCAACTAAAATGGTCGGCACTTATGACAAAGCGTCCAAAACCATGACTTTTAAAACCACGGGCGTCGGCATGGATGGCAAGCCAGCCGCAGGCAAAATCGTCATTAAGTACACGGATGATACACGGTCATTTACCATGTGGGGTCCCGATCCAGCAGGTGGTGACAAAATGGTCAAAGGCATGGAAATGACTTACACGCGAATGAAAAAAGGTTCTTCCAAAAAATAGAGCCTGTTCCATTCGAATCATCAGGACGCTTCGTGAAATTCGCGAAGCGTTTTTTTTGTCGCTGTATTGACGCGTATCCCCGTGGTCCCACGCTCACGCATCGGGTTATGATGGATCGTAGGGCCGGTTCCCACCGGCCGATCCGATGATAGCAATCCAACAAACGCCAATTCGACAAACGCCAATTCGACAAACGCCAATTCGACAAACGCCAATTCGACAAACCCAATTCGACAAACCCAATTCGACAAACCCAATTCGACAAACGGCCGGTGGGAACCGGCCCTACCAAACGAATGACCATGGAAAGAATCTACCTCGACAATGCAGCAACCAGCTGGCCAAAGCCAGAGTCGGTTTATCAGGCGGTGGATCACGCGCAACGTGTGATCGGCGCTGCGGTCGGGCGTGGAAACTACAAAAATGTCGTGGAAGCGCTCAGGTTAGTGGAAAATACACGCGGCCAGGTTGCCCAGCTGATCAATGCCGCAAGCCGACAGTGTATTTCGTTTGGATTTAACGGAACGGATACGCTGTCGACGGCAATTTTTGGGCTGCTCAAACCGGGCGATCACGTTGTGACCTCGACCGTCGAACATAATTCCGTACTGCGACCGCTGAAACATCTCGAAGCCACCGGTGTCATCGAAGTCACCTATGTTCCTTGCGACCAGTACGGATGTTTTGCCATTGACGACGTCGTCAATGCCGTCAAATCCGATACGCGGTTGGTCGCACTGATCCATGTCAGCAACGTTACCGGATCGATTCAACCGATTGACGATCTCAAATCACGGATCAGTAAATCTGGGAATTTACAAACACGATTTTTGCTAGACGCGGCCCAATCGTTGGGGCATCTCGCGATTGATGTCCAGGCCATCGGTTGCGACATTTTGTGCGCTCCAGGACATAAAGGTTTGTTGGGGCCTTTGGGGACGGGTGTGCTGTACGTCAATCAAGACGTGGCCGACGAAATCCAACCGTTACGATTTGGCGGTACCGGTACGGACGGCAGCGTTGAATTTCAGCCAACCGAAACTCCAGACAAATTTGAATCGGGCAATTTGAATTTACCCGGCATCGCGGGTCTGAACGCGGGTATCCAGTTTTTGAACAGTGAGCAAGGAAAGGCGGCTCACAAAAACTGGCGCTCTCTTTCACAACTGCTGCTCGATGGTTTACTTTCGATCGACGGTATCACCATCCAGGGGAAACCGACGTTACAAGACCGCGTCGGTGTGTTTAGCATTTCCATTGCTGGTATCGATTGTCGCGACGCCGCCGGGATTTTAGATTCAACGTGGTCCATTCAAACCCGAGCAGGTCTCCACTGTGCTCCCATGATTCATCGAGCTTTGGAAACTGAACAACAGGGAGGAACGTTGCGGTTGAGTGTTGGGTTGTTCAATTCCGAAGAGCAAATCAAAACCACGATCGACGCGATCGGCGAATTGGCCAGAGCAAACCTGTAGGGCCAGTTCCCAACGGCCGGTTTATCGAAACGGTTGATTCATTGAGCGAGATTCGGGAAGGTGAAACTTGGGAAGGCAAGATTCGGGAAGGCAAGATTCGGGAAGGCAAGGCTTGGGAGGGCGAGGCTCCTGCCGAGCCGCCTCAGCCAAAGGTAAACCATCGTGAGCGGCAAGGCGCTAGCCGCCGATATCCGAAGTTTTACCGGCGGCTAGCGCCTTGCCGCTCACATTTATTCACTGCCTGGCGCCTTGCCGCTCACAAAATATCAGGCTACTTTTTTTCACCCATCAGCTTGGCGACGTGTAGTTCAATCGCCTCGGCCCAGATTTGGTAGCCTTTTTCGTTGGGGTGCAAGGCATCGGGCATGATCGATTTGGGAAGCGTACCGTCTTCGGCCAAAAACTTTTCGCCAATGTCCAGAAAGAAAACTTTTTTGTCGTCGGCAAAATCCTTGATGATTTCGTTAATGCCATTATTGATTTGTCGCATTTTCCCATCCGCTTTACGATCGCGTGGGAAGACTCCCAACAACAACACTCGCGATTCTGGCATGCGTTTGCTGATTTCCCCCAGAATGGCCTTGATACCGGCAGCCGTATGTTCCGGTTTATCTTTGCGATGTCCGGTATTGTTGGTACCGATCATCATGACAATCAATTTTGGATTGATACCTTTGACTTCGCCGTTTTGCAATCGCCAAAGTACATGTTCGGTCCGATCGCCACTGTAACCAATGTTGAATGGTTTTCGTTTGGCATAGTATTTCGCGAACACTTTTTTTCCACCGTTTTCCCAACTATGTGTGATCGAATCTCCAATCCACAACAGCTGGACTTCCTCCAATTTTTTCAACTCCTTCAATTTTGCCTGGTGCCGATTTTGCCACCATTTTTGTTGTCGCGGTTCGGGTGACGTGGCTTTGATTTCTTCTTTTACCGCTGTTTTTTCTTGTACCGTCAATGGAGATACTGATATAGACAAAATCATGGCAATCAGGAGCAAGTATTTCATGTTAGTCCTACGAAAGGCGCCGGGGATCGAAAGCAATCCTGTATTCTAACATGAAACTTACAAATCATAGAGCGTTGGCGAGTGGTAGAATTATTTAGTAGGGCCGGTTCCTACCGGCCGTTTTTCGGATTGGCCGGTAGGAACCGGCCCTACTGTATCCGACGTCAGACCTTCCTTCATAAACGTCACGATGTCTTTTTTCTCTTGGTCGGATAAACGTAATTTTCGCCGCAGCACGTCAGACAAATGAGAATTAGCAATGCCACCCTTGTCGTACAATTCGACCGTTTCCAACAACGTTTTGACACTGCCGTCGTGCATATACGGGGCCGTCCGCGCGATATCACGTAGCGATGGTGTGCGAAATCGGCCACGCGATGATTCTGTTTTAAAGACGTGGTACCTGCCGAGGTCTGGATTTTTTTGATCCATTCCCACGCCAAGGTTATGGAATGAATAATCGATAAACATTGGTGGCAAATGGCATTTGTTACAACGTGCCCGACCGTTAAACAATTTGAGGCCGCGGATGGCGGCTTTTGACATCGCCGTTTTGTCGCCAGCCATATACCGATCATAAGGCGCATTTCCAGCAACGATCGTTCGTTCGAAACTTGCCAGCGCATAAGCCATATTGATAATCGTAATGCCGTCGACAAACGCCTCGCCAAAAAGCCGTTCATACTCGGGATCTTCGAGCAGACGCTCCAAAACGGCTTCGTTACTGGGCATCGCCATTTCATTTTTGTTGAGTAACGGCCCCATCACCTGAGTTTCTAGCGAACCGGCCCGACCATCCCAAAAAAACTGGCGCTGGTAGGCAACGTTGCTCAGCGTTGGAACATTGCGGGTTCCGCGTCGATCACCAACGCCAACTCCGTATTGTTTCCCGTTGGTCCAAAATTTTTCCGGGTCGTGGCAACTCGCGCACGAGACCGTACGGTCAACGGACAGATTTTTGTCAAAAAACAGCTTCCGACCCAATTTGATTTTCTCAACCGTCATTGGGTTGTCGTCCGACTGCGACATTGCCGGCAAACCTTTGGGGATTTTTGCTTGAAACGGCGTTTCGGAATGCTGATAGGTTTTTATTTCTGCCACAGGTTCACAGGCCGAAAGACAAATCAACGTCAGACCTCCGAGAACCAGCAAGGTTGCTGCGAAAGATTTTCGCGAGATCAGATTGAATCGTGTTTCAAAAAAAATCATGAACTATCTGTTGAATGGCACCTCATTAATCCAGCGAAATCCCCGGCCGGTGAGCCGAGATTTTTTGCCCGTTTTCCGCGTGATCGAAACTTCGATTTTACCGGCTGCGACCGTTCCGGCGAGTTCGTATTGATCATCCGATATTTTCGTCATCTTGATCGGAGAGTTGGGCAAAAAATTGTATTGGTGATCATCCAAAATGATTTCGTTGTCAAACTGTTCGAACGTCGCAGCGGCGTTTCCACGGCTCAGTACTCGAACCGACATCCAGTTCGATTTTTTCCGTTCCATATCCATATTGTAAGGTTGTGATTCGAACTTGACGGATTTCCAAGCCGGAATCTCTCCCACTTCTTTGATAATTTTACCATTGAGTTTGAACTGCGTGACGTCGTAGTTTCCAAAAAGCTCGGGTTGTTGCCGCTGGTCGGAAAAGTGTTTGAATTGACGTGTCGTATGTGAAAACAAAGGAATACCAAACCCGATGACGATCAAGGCAACTTTGAAAACTCGCTGGATCCAAATCGTAATTTCGTTGGTGTAGGGAGGACGAAATTCGACGGTTTTTGTAGGTCGGTTCAAAAATAAAACGTTGCCCAATCGTCGCACCTCGGGTAGCAACAAATAAAAAGCCATCATCAACAAATGCGACGAGTACAGTTTGACGGGTATGTCGTAACAATAATTCAACATCACGACGTTGGCCATGACGCCGACCACCACCATCGCACCGATTGTTGTCGTCCGCCGAAAAATCAATAATACGCCGCCGATGACCTCTCCAAGTCCGGCAAAAACCGTGTAACTGCGCGATGCGCCCATGAAACTCCAAACGACATTCATCGGAGACGAATCACCCCATTTTTTGTCGAGTTGAAATTCGCCGATCGTGGGAAACTGGTTGGAATCCCAAGCAACCTTGGCCAGACCGTAGCCCAACATGGCCAACGCCAGCACATATCGCAGGTAACTGCGCAAGAGATCTTTCATCCAGCGATAGTCCGTTTTGCGCCAATCCGAAGCAGTCCAAATGATCGCAATCGCTAACGCCAAGACGAATACGATAAACACATTGATGTAGCTGAACGTCGTATCACCGCTGCCATTGGGCGGAACCAATTCGGTTTCGATTTTAAAAACACTCTCTGCCGTCCAGGCCACGATCGGTTTGAGACCCTGTTGGTGCCAAGCCGCTAGTTTGTTTCCGAGATAAGGAATCAACCTCGAAAAAGGCGACGGCAAACAGTACAGCAACCAGTAAGCAAATGAAAAACGAAACGCAAACTTGGCAACGTGTCCCGAAACCCATCTGGTTTCCTTTTCTTCGCCTTTGAGCATGACTTCGGTCTCGCGCGGCGGGATTGTCGACAAAACAAACAAAACTACGGCAATCAGCGGCAACCACAACCAATGTGTCCAAAAAGGTTGTTGAGGTGCATGTTCCGCTTCGCCGAGCGCTCTCATGACGGCCTCGGGCATGCGAAACCGCGATGCACGAGAACTGCTTTTTTTGGAAGATTTGTTTTTCGAACCTGCCGGTTTCGCATCCGTTGTCGGCGTGTTTTTATCAACCTCGACAAAAGACGCATCATCAATCCAGGCTTTGCCAACTCCTATCAAAAACATTCCAATCACAATGCGCTCTGCGTCGTCATCGATTTTGAGCGTAATCTCATAATGTTTCCATTGATCATTGCGAATCGGTCGATCTCGCATATTGTCGAACGCGCCGTACTGAACTTTCCCATTAGCATCTTTGGCACGATCGACGCGAAACCAAAGCTGTGCCTTGGCCGCAGAATCCAGCTGCTCTGTTCGCACGGCTGCTCGAAATCGCACCGTTTTTCCCCGCCACGGCTTGCCGTCGATTGACTGCATCAAATTGGAAAACACACTTCGGGCTTCAGGATCAGAGACCGTTGCATCAATCAAGGCCGACGACTCGCCAGCAAATTTTTCCTTGGTATCAACGCTGACTTTGCCACCCGATGCGGAATTAAAAAACCAGCCTTCCGGCGTTCTGTTGTCGGCCGCTTTTTCAAACTGTGCGTTTTTGAGAACGTCGGTCGAAACCGGATCCTGGGCCGCGATCTGACAAACCAACGGCATGCAACAAAAAACAACGATAGAGCGCAGAAGAAAAATTCGACTCATGCTTGGCTCGCCCCGTGCTAACTGGTTATTCGTTCATTTGGCCTTTGATGGTCCGCTGGGTTTTCTTCCAAACATCTTCGAGATGATCCACGTACTGCTGGGTTGACATCAGGCCGTCGTTGGCAATGTTCATTTCAAACAGCCAACCGTTACCGTATTTGTCAACGTTGATCGCCGACGGATCTAACATGATTTCTTCGTTAAAACGCAGGAGTTTTCCAGGGGCCGGTGCATACAAGGCACTCTCGGCTTTTTTACTTTCAATCGAGCCAAATTCCTGCTTTTCCGTCAGTGTTGTCGGTGCATCGACCAGCCAGTCGAGAAAATAAACGTCCTGAAGCAATCGAACGGCGTAAGCAGTGAATCCAAATCGATAACATCCATCTTCATTGACGGATTGCGCCCACATATGGTTGGAACAATATGATCGATCGTTTGGAAACTCAGCTTCGAATTCGCCCATCATGAACGTGAGTTGGTCGCTCATTATGTATAACGAACTCCTTGGTGCTGTTCTTCGAAGAACGGCGGGAGCAAACCGTCAACGCGCAACAAGCCCTCGCGCGACAACACAATTTGTTGGTCGTTTATCGTCGCAAAACCATCGGCAACGTGTGAATCCCAGACCGCTTGCCAATGTTCGACAATATCGACATTAAATTTGTTGTCGAAATACGCGCGATCCAGATATCCACGTTTGAGTTGCAATATCATTTCGCGAATCAAACATTGATGTTCGGTCGGTCGATAGGCTCGACCCAAAGGCAATTCACCGCGCTCGTTGAGATCACCCGTGTAGTCATTCCATTCCGGCTTGTTTTGATAATGAACACCACTGATATGTCCGAAACTGGCGATACCTGTCGCCAATAAATCGGCGCCCTGCCACACATTATCTCGGTAGCTGAAATTGACTTTGTCTTTATCTTTGACCAATGTATAGGCGCTGCTGACGTGATAGCCGGCGTCGGTCAATTCATCGAACGCGTAACTGACCCAATCGCGTTTCAGCGGCCAGTCGGCAACCGGCGTCTCGATTTTGTTACCCAAAATGTCTTTGGAATAAACCGTGTTAAATGGTAATTCCATTTGGTAAATGGTGACGCTATCGGGAGACATCTTTTTGACTTCTTCGATGTTGTATTTCCAGTTGTCCCAAGTTTCACCAACCATTCCAGCAATCAAATCGATATTCACGTTGTGAAATTCAGTATTCTGAATCCAGTCCCACGCCTGGTAAACCTGTTTGGACAGATGCGCTCGACCGTTGTCCTCCAGGAGTTTGTCGTTGTAATTTTCAATGCCGAGGCTGATACGGGTGACGCCCAATTCCTTGAGGGTTTGAACTTTTTTCTCCTGCAACGTACCTGGCTCGCACTCAAACGTGACTTCTTCGGCTTGATCCCAATTAATATTCTCGCGGAGCCGATCTACCAACGATGTGAGTTGCCGCGCGCTGAGAAATGATGGAGTCCCTCCGCCAAAGTAAACAAAACGAAACGGACGGCCGCCCATTACAGGTTGGCTGCTGACCAACTCGATTTCACGCGAAAGCGCGGAGACATAGGTTTCAATTTCCGCGGCGTTTTTCTCAGTAAAAACTTTGAAATAACAAAACTTGCAGCGTTTTCGACAAAATGGAATGTGCAAATAGAGACCCAATGGAACATCGCGGGGCGGTTGTTGAAACGCGGTTTTTACGAGCTCCAGGTCATCTGAAGTCCATTGTGAAAACGGTGGGTAGTTGGAAATAAAATAACTACCAACTTCGGTTTTAGTTGATTCGGTCGACATGGATTTCCGGCCGTTGTTAAAAGTAACTGCTACTCGTCTTTGGTTAGACAATAAACCGTGCCACGCATTGTCGCAATGACAACTTTTCCATCCGCGATGGCCGGCGAACCTCGAAACCCACCAGAAAACTGTTTTTCAAAGACTTTTTTGCCGTCGGCCAGGTTGAGGATGTAGAAATGGCCTGTATTTCCCAGAACCACAACGCGATCGCCAACGATCACCGGCGAAGTATCAATTCCGCTTTTGGCTGTAAACGTCCAATTCGTTTCGCCAGTTACAGAATCCAACGAAATAACTTTGCGACGACCGGTCCCAAAAATGACATGCGTTTTACCTTTGTATTTGACGGCAGCCGCATTGGATTTGATTTGTTCAGGCTCTTCGAATTTCCAACCCGCTTTGGCCTTTTTCCAATTCACCGACAGAAATCCCAACTGACCTGTTCCAAAAAAAACTTTGTCTCCGATGGCCGTTGCTGAACATTCGGTTTGCGCTTCGAGCGTGACGGTACTGATTTCGGTTCCTTTGTCGAGATCGACGATGTGTAAATCGCCATCACACCCCGTGACAAACGCACGGTTTTCAACGACCGTTGGCATACAACGAATTTCGTCGGCCGCTTCGAAACGCCAAACTTCCTTGCCAGTTTTGGCGTTAATTCCATACAGCCTGGCGTCTTCGGCACCGAGGATCACTTTGTCTTTGTAAAAATTAACGCTCGCAGTAATGGGGCCTTCGGCTTCGAACGTCCATTGCAACTCACCTTTCGTGTTGACGCAGTACAGTTTTCCATCAAGGTCGCCAATGTAAATAAGGCCATTTTTGACAGCCGCCGATCCCACGAATCCCAATGTCGGTTTTTCTTTTGGGAATTTCCATTTCTGTTTACCGTCATTCAGATCGAAAGCGTATAACGTCCCGTTGCCTTCACCGATATAAACGACACCATTTGAAATCACTGGTGAACCGTCGAAGCCGCCGTTTTTGATTTTTTGCTTCCAGGCAATTTTCAGTTTGTCACTAATTTTTCCAGCGGCAACACCGGTTGCCGATGCGTCACCACGAAATATCGGCCAATTTTTTTCACGCGATTGCCCCCAAGTGAAACTGCAAGCGGAAAAAATAAATACAACCAGCAATCCGACCAATCGAATTTTGAATTGTGTGTTCATAACGAGATTTTTATTCCGTATTGTGACGCCTGAATTGACTCAATTAATTTGCAAACCATGAGTGTTGTCGGAGATCGCAACCCGAAGCGTGAGCGAGGGACCGAACAACTTGTAAATGTACGACAAAATTTGGTCCCTCGCTCACGCTTCGGGTTAAGATTGACTACAACACTAACATGGCACTACCTACATTTTCTGTCTTAATGAAACACCGATCTCGGGCTACGAGGGCGATCATCAATGCCATTTTCGGCGGCAAAATCTATTTTACAGTGCCCGTTCGTACAGTTGCAAAAGGTTTTGCTGGTCAACATCGCGTGGATTAAATTTTCCGGTCCACTGTTGGGCAGCGTTTTGGGACATTTGGTTGAGTTGGTCGTCCACTACTCCACAATTTCCCAAATTCGTCTCCAAACCGGCCGCGCGGACCAGATCCGTCACAAAATCGGCCAATGCCTCGCTGCCGCCAGACGGATCAGGACAACCTTCGATATCGGACGTGGATTCCAGCAATTCCCGATACCAAGATTCAAATTGCTGACCGTTGAATCGAATCACATGCGGCAACATTACACCAACCGCTTGGCCGTGGGCCGTACCGTAGGTCGCCGTGACTGGATTGGCCAGCGCGTGGCTGGCACCCAACATGGAATTTTCAATGGCGATACCGGCGTAAGCGGCACCCAATTGCATGGCCGCGCGAGCCTCGATGTCTTGGGGGTCGGCCAGCACGCGTTTGAAATTGCCCGCAATCAACCGCCACGAATTCAACGAGAACAATTTGGAAATCGGATTGCGTTTTTTGGTCACATAAGTTTCGAGTGCGTGGGACAACGCGTCGACACCCGTCAGTGCCGTAACGCTGTGGGGTTGAGTCACGGTCAGTTTTGGATCGAGGATCGCAATTCTGGCGGCCGCCTTGACATCACCACAGGCCATTTTGACATGGGTTTCGGCATCCGAGATCAAGGCAAACGATTGCATTTCGCTGCCGGTTCCCCCCGTTGTCGGAACCGCAATCATTGGCAACATGGGATGCAACGCTTTGCCAACACCCCAGTAATCTTTCATCTGGCCGCCATTGGAATACAGAAAATTGATTCCCTTGGCACAATCCATCGAACTCCCGCCACCGAGCCCGACGATCATTTCGGGTTCAAAGATCTTGCAAACATGCAATCCATCGTTGACGTTGTCGGTCGTCGGATTTTCTTGAGCCCCATTGAATAATTCAATCGCAATACCGGCGGACCTCAACGAGTCGGAGCCTCGCGCCACATGCCCGGCCTCGACAATTCCCGGATCGGTAACCACCAACACACGGCGGGCACCAATTTCGCTGGCCAATGCACCGAGTTTCTCGATGGCATTATTTCCGCGAACCATACGTGTCCGCAAATTGAAATCAAATTCGGGAATATCGACTGACATGGATGCTTTCTCAACAAAGGATTCGCTTACACGCCAGCCAATTGGCGGTCGGTTTGAACGGCTCGAGATCTGAATAGAAAATCGATCAGATTGCCTTCGTGCGGCTGCAGCCAATTCAATCGGTTGGTTGGGATGTTACCGATGTTCAGCCGATCAATGTTGGTCGCGCCCGTCAATTGATCAATCCATGTGTCGTCATCGGTAATCGCAGTTCCGACCAAAGTCGGACCTATTTTTTGGATCATGTGTTCCTGCGGACATTCAACCACCGAAACAAACGGGAACATGAATTCTTTTTTGGCGATGTCCAAATCTGGTGAAGCCGCGTGAACCACCATCGGTCTCAGGTAGGAACAACGTTCTTTTTCTTCCAAACGTGGACCATACTCAGCCGTGCAGTCGGTAACTCCGTCCTGTTTGAGATCCTGTTCAACCATATTCATCACCGCCGGTCCGACGCCGGCAACCGTAAACGCGGCAAGTCCGCAATCGGGGTCATCTGGAGGTTTCACTTCGATCGGCCCAAGGCGCTCGGCCAGTGCGGCGGCGATCTCTTTGGTGTGACGTGACGCCCAGACGCCGCTGGCATTGATGCAGCTCCGCCCACCGTTGATGTAAACACTTTCGGCCATGGCGTCGATATATTCCGGCCAACGATCGACGCAATCGTCACCGAGCAAGATTTTCGAAAATCCGGGACCGTGGACTTGAACTCTTGGGTTGCCCGCATATTGGGCGATGGTTTTTTCGCTGCCAAAAATCATGCTGCGACGACAACTTGTCAAAATCGATCCGCCAACATCGTGGCCGCCGGGATACAACGAAATCACTTCCGGAGGAATTCCCGCTTGTCCAAATGCAGCCGCGATTCGATAGGCTGTCCAAGGTTCCTGTGAACCCGGCTTGAGAACCAATCCCATCTGGAGTGGAACAACAGGCAGCCACAACGTATGTACGCCCGGCGAGTTTGATGGGAGCACGGCACCCAGAACCGGCGCTTGCGCCTGATAGCTGAGAATAACACCACGCTGCTCGACACCGTATCCACGCGTTAAAATCTCGAGATCCAGACCTCGCGTCAGGGCGTCGAGAATCTCCCGCATGTTTCGCAGCACGAAACTGTTTTTCGTCATATTGGCTCGGCACATATGCTCCGGCAAACCAGTTGATGCCGATTGTTGTTTGACGAAATCGTCGGGGGATTGTTGTCCATCGCCCATCGGCAGCGTTTCGTTTTCGTAGAGATCGGCTGCCCGCCCAACAAAATCGATTAATTGATCGCAAGTGAATTCGCGCAATATATTGCGGGCCTTGTCAGCTTTACGCAGATCACGTGTCACCAAGCCACCGTTGGCCTGATCGACCGTTGCAATCGGTTCGCCAGTCAGGAAGTGAGCGACTTCCTGAATTTCCAATGATTCGTAAGGTTTACCCCAGCGGACAACCGGAATTCGCACGTTAGTTGCTCCAAAATAGTTTGTTTGAATTAAACGTTCTGATGATCAAATAGTTTTTATGCCGTAACGCATTTTCGCGATCGGCCAGTCGCCCCTGGGTTTGAGGCCCGGATGTCGTCATCTTGACGCTCGACCGTGCGTTAAACGTTAGTAGACGCCAACGGTTGTCGAGGAAGCCAACTCGTGGAACGGACGGACGCCGCTGACACCACTCCATGGGTACGTTTCAAAGGGGGCTTCGTGTTCGCCTTCGTCACGTTCGAGGAACCCCGGAATAAAGAATTCCTTGGTCAACGTGTAAAGTTTCACACGTCCCGTTTCCCCGTAGCCAACCGGTTGTGTGTGGTCATCGAACGAGACCACTTCGGTCACGGCGCGAGGTTGCGGTGCGTAATAACTGATTTTGTATTTGTCTTCGGCGGTCACCGGTTTGCTACAAGCCAATCCCATCAGTGTATTCCCATAAGTGGGCGTCATGTAGATTCCACTTTCTTCGGGAGGCCCTTCAAATAACTCTTCGATGCAATAACGAGTCCACTGCGGTGTAAACTCCGTTCCACCAGAAAAAATACCGGTAACACCACAATCTTTGAGTGTCGTACCTCGATCTTCCAGACCCAGACAAAGCGACTCTAGCAGTTTGGGTGTGGCAAACATGCATTTGATATCGTGACCTGCGGTCAAAATGGTAATCGCCTGGTCAATACAATGTTTTTTGTATTCTTCCAAGTGATCCATCCAACCTTTTTTGATCAGCTTCACTACCCACCGCGGATCGAGATCGATGCAAAAACAGATGCCACCACGAAACTGACAAAGATGTTCAACCGCCAACCGCAGTCGACGCGGCCCTGAAGGACCAAGCATCAGCCAATTGCTGCGTTTGGGGAAATATTGTTCAGGTAGCGTTTCGCTGAACATTTCATAGTCGATGCGAAAATCGTGGACCACAACGCGGCTTTTGGGAATCCCCGTTGTTCCTCCGGTTTCGAATACGTATGTCGGCTCGTTTTCATAAGCTTTGGGACGCCAACGTTCGACCGGTCCGCCACGGAGCCATTCATCTTCAAACAGCGGAAATTTTTTCAAATCATCAAAGCACTTGATTTCAGTCAGTGGATCGAAATTCAGTTCTGATTTTTTACCGAGCCAGAATGGGCAACCCGTCGCTTCGTCAAAATGCCAACGAACCGTTTCTACCGTGTGTTGATCGAGACGTTCTTTGGCCTGGTCAGCCAGTTGCTGAATATTTGGATCAAGATTTGATTCGATAGTACTCATTCAGTTCTTTCCGGATTTTCGCGGGGAAAGTAACAGGTGGGCGGAAATTACCATGAGAATCAGTCGCGTGCGGAAAGTCAACGAGCGGACTTGCTTTACCGTGAGATTCGCCTCGGAACCCGAGCAATTCGCAGACGGCAGCGTTCTCGCCCGTCCCTAGTTATCCATCGTACGGCGAAGTTGCGTGTGCAGGTAATTGGCACGCTCGATGTTGCGGTTGGCAGTATCGAGTGCCATCCCACTGATTTTTTGCAAATGTGCAGGCTGAGTGTGGATAAACAGTTTGTTAATCGTCGGGATTTCGAGATCGCCGATCAAACCCAGGTTAATTCCCATACGAACCTTGGACAGCAAATGCATGGTTTCTTCGCTACTGATTTGCTGGGCATTCTGCAGCGTGCCGTAGGCGCGGCTGACTTGATCGAACAATTTCTGCTGGTTGTCGCGAATCAATTGTTCACGAGCCTTGCGTTCGTAGGTGATCAACGCCGGTACAACATCGCCAACCTGTTTGATCAAGTCTTCTTCTGTTTTACCCAACGTGATTTGGTTGCTGACCTGAAAAAAATCTCCCATCGCTTGTGAACCTTCGCCATACAAACCACGAACCGCGAGGTTGATCTTTTGAAAACTGCGAAAGACTTTTTCAATTTGCTGCATCAGCACCAGCGCCGGTAAATGCACCAACACACTGACTCGCATGCCAGTTCCAACATTCGTTGGACAGGCGGTAAGGTATCCGAGTTTCTGGTGGTAAGCATAAGTCATTTGTTTTTCGATCACATCATCGACATGATTGATCTGGCTCCACGCTTCGTGCAATGAAAAACCGCTTTTCATGACTTGAATCCGCAAGTGATCTTCTTCGTTGACCATCAAGCTCAGATTTTCGAGTTGATCAATGGCAACGGTTCGCGCTCCTTCGGAATCCGCCAATTCGCGACTGATCAACTGGCGTTCGACCAGGAATTGCCGATCGATGGTCTCGAGATCATTGACGTCAAAAAAAGTAGCCTCGTTGAATTCGGCGATCGTCGACAAACGCTGATGAACGGTCGCCGCGATATTCGCTCGATCAATATCCGTACAGCGACGAATAAAAGGAAAATCAGCCAGGTTCCTGGCAAGCCGAACGCGGCTGCTCATCACGATGTCCGAATCGGGACCGCTGCCGCGAAGCCATTCACCACATCGATTTGCCAGGTCGTCAAGCAACATTGATTACCCTTTCTCCTCGATTTGGCGGATTTGGTCGCGCAACTTCGACGCCGCTTCGTAGTCTTCGGTTTCAATTGCTTTTTTCATTTCTCGGCGAAGACGAATCAACTCGGTCTGGCTTTCCGCATCGTAAGCACCCTGTTTGGGCGTTTTGCCAACATGTTCAATTTTGGCGTGAACATTGACCAGCAAGGGTTCGAGCTCGTCGGCGAAATGCGTGTAGTCGTACGGGCATCCCAACCGACCTTCTTGTCGAAACTCGAAAAACGTGATTCCGCAAATCGGACATTCCTTGTTGTCCAATTCCGCCAACTCTTCGGCGGTCTGTCCTAACTTCAACTGTTTGGTTAAAAGGTTTGTCAATGTCGGTGCATCGATCTGAGACTCATCTTCCTCGGGATTGAGATATTCCTTGGCGCAATCTGCGCAAAGGTGCAAGGCGAGAAGTTCATCACCGGTTAAATCAGTGATATGGAACGTAGCCGGCTTGTGACATTTTTGACAATTCATGCAATGGGTCGTCGCTTGTGAGTGGAGGTGCAGTGTCGCACTGCAACGAATTCTATCGATGCCCTGTTTTCGATTCAAGATTATTGACCGTTGTGGGACAGATACGACGCTGGTAAGCTGCAAATCACATTCGAAGCCTGACAAAACGCATCATGAAAAAATATAATCTTGACTTGACAACTTTTTTAAAACTGGCTCGACAGTTTGATGCTGTACCTGTCTGTCGCACGCTGCTATCAGACTCATTGACGCCCGTCTCGGCTTTTCAACGCATCGATTCGGGGAATCAGGCCTGTTTGTTCGAAAGTGTTGTCGGTGGAGAACGTGTTGGAAGATATTCATTTTTGGCCGCCGATCCCGTTTGGACACTAAAAGCGTTTGGGAACGATATCGAGTTTACCGATCAATCGGGAACCCAAAACAGCACTTGCGACAACCCACTAGAATTATTGCGCGAAAAATTAAACGCCTTGCGCGTTCCGACTTTGCCCAACATGCCACCGTTTAACGGCGGAGCCATTGGATATGCCGGATACGATTCGGTTCGTTACGTTGAACGATTGCCCGATGCGCCACACGATGATCGCGATTTGCCCGATCTGTGCTTCGGATTTTATGAACAGATGTTTATCCTCGACCATATCAAAAAAACGTTGACGGTTTTGGTATTGGCCAGATGCAACTCCGACGCAGATCATGAATCGGTGTATTCGCAGGCGACCGCTCGTGTTGACGCGTTGGTCGATCAACTGAATACAACCGGCAACGAATTGTTGTGCGATGATATTGATCCCAAAGCGCGAGCCGACGATTTTGAATTCAATTCAAATTTTGAGCCGGCGGAATTTCGCGATGCCGTCAAAAAATGTGTCGAGTACGTTCATGCAGGAGACATCTTTCAAGTTGTCATCAGTCAACGACTGGAAATGGAAATCAATTGCGACCCGCTGGAGATCTATCGATCGCTGCGCGTGCTGAACCCCAGTCCGTTTATGTTCTACCTGCGAACCGATCGCTGCACGCTCGTTGGTGCTTCGCCGGAAATCATGTGTCGGGTGGTCGATGGGTTAGTAACCGTCCGCCCCCTGGCTGGAACGAGAAAACGGGGAGCCACCGATCTCGAAGATCGAAATCTGGAAAAAGAATTGCTGGCGGACCCCAAAGAACGAGCCGAGCATGTGATGCTGGTCGATTTAGGACGAAATGATGTCGGTCGTGTGGCGAAAATTGGTTCCGTCGAATTGCCGGATTTGATGGTCATCGAACGCTACAGCCATGTGATGCACATTTCGTCGACGGTTACAGGAAAACTGCGAGACGATTGCGATGCCTTTGATGCATTGATGGCAAGCCTTCCAGCTGGAACGGTATCTGGAGCGCCCAAAGTCCGCGCGATGGAAATTATCGACGAGGTCGAACCTCATCGGCGAGGACCTTACGCGGGTGCCGTGGGATATATTGATATCACAGGAAACATGGATACCTGTATCGCATTGCGAACCATCGTGGTTTGCGGCAACACGGCTTACGTTCAAGCCGGTGCTGGAATTGTCGCCGACAGTGATCCGGAAAGTGAATATCAGGAAACACTGAACAAGGCGCGCGGCCTGCTTTCGGCGATCGAATTGACCAGACAACGTATGCAGTAGATTCGTCGCATTTAGTTTCGTCGTCGTCGACCAGCGGCGAGGCAACCGACAGCCAACAACCCCAACAAAACAGACGATGCTGGTTCTGGAATGACCGTGATAAATGCGGCACCAACAACAGCGATCTCTTCGGTTGATGGAGGCGCTAACGCGGTTTCAAGCATGTTCGTTTCGACTGATGTCGAACCGGCAACGGTTTCTGTCGCACTGCTCCACGAGAAAGTATCGGGATGATTCAAATCGATTTGCGCCTGTTGCTGTCCGGAAACCCAGCTGCTGTTGGCTGGAGTTTCCCCTTCTTTCAAGCTGTTGTCGCCGTCGACATGAGCGAATTCAACCAAGGTCGCAGTCGTATCATCACCAAATGGCGTTCCATAGTCGTAGGTGATGGAATCGCTGACCGCATTGTTCGAAGCAGTCTGGACGGTAAACGCCGACCCAGTTGTATTTCGCAAGGCCATCGAAGTCGCCGACCAGTCAGCCAGAAGCAATCCATCAAATACGACGGTGATCGAACCATTGGTCGTCGCGTTTGGATTTTGTAACCAGAACAAATATGCAGAAGTTTCCCCTTGGTTCGCAGAAGCCAATAGCGAAAAATTTTGCGGGAGGAATCCATCGGAAAATTCGACACTTAACGTCTGCGGACCTTCGACGGCCACCATCACCAGGATGATGTCCACATTGTTCGAGTCGAGTCCGGTCGCTGTACCCGAAGCGACAAGTTCGCGATCACGAAACGTGGGTTCAGCATTGTCGTAATTGGAATTAACAACCACGATATCTGCCATCGTAAATCCGGATAGCAGGACAACGAATACAACGAAACAAGCCGACAAACAAATCGATTTTGAAAATGGGCGGTACATGCGAATCTCCAGAATTCTCAAGTGTTTTTTCTCGAAGCTGAATTTATCAAGCCAAGATCCAAGTCTGGTCATCGCTGATTTTACACACCCCAAAACGGGCCTAGCTAGCCAGTACATCCAGGAAATCACGAGATCCCAGAGAATTTTTATTTTCAAGCTAAGCATTTGCTATTAAAACTTGGACGGGGAGGGTTGTTCGGAGATCTATCATGAAATCGATCCTGCTATCGACTGTCACCGCTGCTTGTTTATTCGTCGTATTACAGCCCGCTGCAGCGCAGCTGGCACCGGAAGTTAAGTTCTTTGCCCTCAAAGAAATTGCTCCTCAAGGAGCTACGGATTTACTCTCCAAAATTGTCACCCAGACGAAAATGAGCGAAGTCGTTGTCCATTCTGATCAGCGAATCAACGGCGTTTGGGTCAAAGCGGCACCGGCAGAAATGACTCAGCTAAAGAGCATTATCAAGTTTTGTGACCGGGACTTGGACAAGGAACTGCAAATCAAGTTCTACGTTGTCGCGGACACCGACCGCTTGGCCCAATCCGCCAAGCGAGCTTTCCGTAATTCGAAGTCATTTGAAATGGACTCGAGCAATCCCAAATTTATTCTGGTCAAAGGCTCAGAGGTCGATCACGACATTTTCAAAGAATTAAAATTTTTGACAAAGGCGCACAAAAAATCTGGCAAGTAATCACTTTTTTTGTTGCCGTTTCAGGAAATCGTCAACATCCGCTTTGCCGTCGAGAAAACGGAGAGACACCAGAAATCGGTCCATTTTGGTGACGGTGTCTCGAAACGCCTTGTTGCCCCGACGTCCATAATTGAAAAACCCGTGTCCTGCCCCTGGATAAATATGTAGCTCGGAACGACTGCCAATTTTTTTCATTTCGTTCTGAAAGGATTTCGCCGTTTTCACAGAAATCAGTTTGTCTTTGTCACCGAGAAACACGATGGCCGGCGGCATTCCTTTTTTGATATTGGCAGCGGGCGATATTTTTTTCCAGTAATCTTTCACCGACTTGTGCCCCCATTGTCCCGGACCATTGTTGTAAACCGGGTTAAACAACACCAATGCGTTGGGACAACACGAAACAGAAACGTCGTCTTTGGAATCATCAAATGCGGTCAACGTTGCCGTGGCTGCCGCCAAATGACCTCCCGCTGAACCACCGGCTGCAACAACCCGTTGGGGATCAAGATTGAGTTTTTTTGCGTTGGAACGGACATAGCGAATTGCTGACTTTGCATCGGCGACACACTCTTGCGGTGATGTTTTGTGAGAACGCTTGGTACGATAGTCGGCCAAAATCGCCACCATCCCGCGAGATTTCAGATATTTCGCGTGCGGCTCAAACTGTTTTGGAGTCCCACCAACCCATCCTCCTCCAAAGAAAAACACAATCGCCGCCGGTTTCGTTTCTGCATCAGCGTCGTTGTCGGCTTTTTCAGGTAAAAACACGTAGAGATTTAAATCGCCGCCATCGCATTTTTTGTAAAGCAGCGTTTTGTCACACTGAATTTTGTTTTTTTGTCGTCGCGATTTTTCCTGAGCCGACGTTTCGTTCAACAAAACCATCGTTCCCAGAATCATCGATCCGCTGAGTAACAAAATTGCGATTTTCGTCATCATTCGAAATGTTCCTTGTCTTGTCATCCAGCAGAACGTTGTTCGCTCCATTCTGCAAAATAATTGGCAGCCTATCACTCAATATAAATCACCCTATGCGATTCTCTCAAATTTGAAAGTTGACACTCGGTTCGCAAGAAAATTGGCTCGTTTTGACCAATCAACGGTCATTTTGCGTGTGGACGGCGTTTTTTGATGAGTTTTCACGGGTTTTCGAGGTTTTTCGTGAAAACTTGTAGCAAATCCCGCCGTTTGACGCTGGAAAAAGAGATCAACATTTGTCACAGCGACCCGACATCGCTGTACAGGAAACATCCCCCGCACAAGAAACATCCAAACCAGATTGGAGATCAAAATGAAACTTAACTCGCTGACAACCGCAATCTGCTTGATCGTAGCCGCAATAACCTCAGTCAATGTAAACGCACAAGATTTGTTCAACAAAAACAAAGGCGGACTGACTTCCGCATTTTCCAAACCACAAACCAATGGCAACGTCGATTTGTCATCTTCAAAATTCTCGATGGCAGAACTCGACAAGTATGTCGAAGCTCGTGAATTCACGCAAGAAAAACGAATGAAAAATGGCAACGGCTATATGTTGACCTACAAACACGATACTTGGACGTTTCCCGTTGACGTCGTTTTCAGCAAAGGCAAAACACGACTTTGGTACACATTTTATCTGTCAACCGTTCCTGCGGACGTTAACCCGAACGAATGTGCCGCTGAATTCATGAAACTGATGAATGCAAACGGTTCATGGGGCGACTATTTCTTCCGCTACATTCCCAAAACACGTCGAATCGTGATGGTCGGTGCCGTTCATACTGACGGTCAAGTCACTCAGGAAAAACTGGATAATCAAATGCAAATGATGTCAAAATTTGCAGTTGCGACCAAAGATCTCTGGAACACCAAAACCTGGGGCGACGCTCCGAAACACGTGGGAACTTGGAAATCAGATTCAATGACTTTGAAATTGACTCGCTCTGGCAGATTTGAACTCAAAACAAACTCAAACACCTCAACTGGTTCGTTTCAGATCGCTGACGGTAAAATCACGATGACTGAAAAAAGTGGCGAAAAAATCAATGGTTCGCTTCGATTCACCGACGCCAACCACTTTGAATTGAACGTCAATGGAAATCAAATGAAATTCGTTCGAATGTAATTTGAAACGACCCAACAAAAAAAGCCGTTCCACTCGGAACGGCTTTTTTCTTTTGATAACAGGTCGGAGGAATTATCAAATGTTTGGTGAGTGCGACTAGGACGGACGCATTAGTTGTTCAAACCATACGGACCAGTGTTCGAATGTCCCGACGATTAAAACGCCAAGTGCAATCAGGAGCAAGCCGAACAGAAAAGTTACAAAATCAGATATCGCTTTACGATTTCTCTGAGCCTTAACATCTAGTGCCCATCGCTTCAGTTCTTGTTGAACGTATTTTTCGGTTTCCAGTTCTTGCCGTTTCAACATTCCTGGCTCCAGTGAATCGTTTACCGTTTTACCGATTCACCAACATCGCAATTGGCATTCCATATCAAAAAACGGGAAAAATGCTGCAACGGTGCAACAATGCGATGCAACCACACGACATGTGTTGAAAAAACGAAACAAGTATTTCAGCATTGAGGATTTCCGGGAGGGCGAGGCTCCTGCCGAGCCGCAAACCATTGAGCAACAAGACGCCTGCCGCCGGTGGTTGAACGCGCGTCGAACCAGCGGCTAGCGCCGGCTAGCCTTGCCGCTCACAGGATCAGGCTCCTGCCCGGAATAAATTTGGAAACGTGAAAAAGAACACATCTGAACATCTATTCGTTAGCTGAGCGTTATCCCCGTGTATTGGCTCGGCGGGAGCCTCGCCCTCCCAGCCTCGCCCTCCCGGAGCCTCGTCCTCCCACTCAAATACCTGATTTTCCCTCTCAACAACTGGTTTCAATACAAAATCGCTATTTCAATAAAAAGATGTGTAATAAATGGCTTTCACTTCAGAGATACTGGTGTTAACTCACTGTTTCGAGCATCCTATGACACGACTTCCCCAAACACGGCACAGCTTGATTTTACGCTTGAAAGATCGGAGCGATGATGCCTGGGAAGAGTTCGTTGAGATTTACGAACAGGCTTTGTACAGGTTCTGCTGTTCGCGTGGGTTACAAGAAGCCGATGCACGCGATGTTACCCAAGACGTCCTCTCCGCGGTCGAACGACGTATTGACACCTGGAAAAACGATCCATCCAAAGGAAGTTTTCGAGGCTGGTTGTTTCGAGTCGCAAGAAATGTGGCCGTCGACAAATTGATTGAGCTGTCCAAAAAGATTTCCGCCAGTGGAGACACCCGTGTCATTCAAGCGCTGGCCGAACATCCCGATTCGACAGAACAACAACAGTCGGCATTCTGGTTCGAATATCGCCGCGCTTTGTTTAATTGGGCGGCTGAAAAAGTAAAACCCGAAGTCAACACGAAAACCTGGCAAGCGTTCTGGTTAACGGCAATCGAAGGCAGAAAACCCGATCAAGTCGCCAAAGAAGTTGACATGTCCATCGGTGGAGTTTACACGTCGAAATGTCGCGTTGTCGCTCGCATCAAGGCGATGATCTCGAAACTCGATGTTGATCAATTCACCGGTGAAGATTTGATTGAGGAAATTCGCGTCCAGTCGATTTAGATTAACACGACAAAACGTTCCCAAACGGATTAGAAAAAAATGACACATCTAAAAAATAATTGCTTGGAAACCCAACGGCTGGTTCGCCTGATTCACGAACAATTTGACGAACATGATGAATCGGAAATTGTTGCCCACATCGACCAATGTCCTCGATGTCAAAATGCACTGGAACGCGCTGCCGCAGGACAAGAAATCTGGGGCGAGCTTCAAGCTCACTTGGCGGGCGAATTGAGTTCGGGACTGCCGGCAACTAATACAACTCACGACAATACGGTGACCCGCGCTGAAATCGAATTGCAAAAACTGCAAAACTACCTCGGACCAACCGATGACCCCGACTACCTCGGTCGATTGGGCAACTACGAAGTTTGTGGACTTATCGGACAAGGCAGCACCGGTATCGTTGTCAAAGCCTTTGAACCGAAACTCTCACGCTACGTCGCCATCAAAATCCTGTCACCGGCTTACTCCAGCAATGGCCCGGCCAGGGTTCGATTCGAACGGGAAAGTCGCTCTGTTGCGGCCGTGGCTCATGAACATGTCGTTCCTATTTTTGCTGTCGATGAATACCGCGATTTGCCATATATCGTCATGCAATATGTGCCTGGCGGATCACTGCAACAGCGCATCGATCACGATGGCCCGTTGGACACTTGCGGCGTCGTTCGGTTGGGCATGCAAATTGCCAAAGGCCTCAGCGCCGCGCACGCACAAGGTATCGTTCATCGCGATGTGAAACCCGCGAATGTCTTGTTAGAAAGCAACATCGACCGAGCAATGGTCAGTGATTTTGGGCTGGCACGGGTCGCCGATGATGCGGCGATGACCCGCAGCGGTGTGATCGCAGGGACTCCGCAATATATGTCTCCGGAACAGGCAAAAGGAAACCCCATCGACCTCCGTAGCGATTTGTTCAGCCTCGGCAGCGTGATGTACACCGCCGCAACCGGTCGTGCACCGTTTCGTGCGGAAACCGTGTTTGGAGTGATTCAACGAGTCTGCGAAACCGAACCTCTGCCCGTTCGTGAAATCAATCCCAAAATCGATCGATGGCTGGAAGCGTTCATTAATAAACTTCACTCCAAAAACCGTGAAGATCGTTTTGAATCGGCCGAACAGGTCGTTGAGATTTTGTCCGCGGAGCTTGCCCACCTCCAAGGCCCATCGACGGTCGCCGCTCCCGAACGTCCGTGGTTTACACCAACGCGTAAAAAGCGATCGGGATTTTCCGTTGCGATCGCACTGGCAGCCATGTTTATCATTGGATCATTTTTTGCAGCATCCAGCTTTTTCAATTCGGACAACTCACCTGACGGTTTGACAACGGACCAGGAAGATCAAAAACCGGGCAACGCCAATCTTGTCATCGCCAATGCTGAGGCCAATTCTGACAAAACGGAAAACAAAGCCACCAAGTCACTGCCTGGCAAACCCGGAAAATTTGTCACGGTCGCCAAAAAATTCGATCGAGGAATCATCGATGGATACATGTTGTATCTTCCCAAATCGTATGACCCCAAATCCGAGAAACCTTACCCCGTCATCATGTACCTCCAAGGAGGTCAAGCGGTCGGTGGCAAGATCGACGAAGTTGCTTGTATCGGTCTGCCCAAATTGTTGAAAGAGGATCTGTGGAAAGAATCCGAATTCGAATTCGCCCGCTTTATCAAAGATACGTTTATCGTTGTTTGCCCTCACATGACCAAAGGCTCGTTTGACGAACGCCAATTCTACAACCAAGAAAAAGCGATCGCACTAATCCGGGCTGAAATGATCAAAAATTACAACGGCGATACGTCGCGTGTTTATCTGGCTGGAGCAGGACGCGGCGGACATGGAACTTGGGGATTGGCCACCCGCATGCCCAACGCATTTGCCGCGTTTGTTCCCGTCTCAGGTGATAATCATGGAATCAAAAACCACACGCTCCTGACGGCATTGCCGATCTGGGCCGCACACGACAAACGTGATCCCTGTGTCGAGTACGAGGTCTCGTTGAAAACGATTGATGAACTAGATCAATCCAAAGATTGTCAATTCAAGCGAGTCCATCTCGATGATTTGTCTGATTTCCAAGTGAAAAATCAAAACAAAGTATTCGTCACCCTGGATTGCGGTTGTGGATCGTCGACCGTATTTCGAAATCGCAAGGTCTACGATTGGATGCTGCAATATCGATCCGATTCAGCATCACGCGTGAAAATCGAGGAAGCGCAAGAAAAGCATCGCCGAATGGCCAAAGCACTTGATAAAAAACTAGAGCAAATGAAAAGCGATGAAAAACATGCCAAAGAGTTGCGTAAACGTTTCATCAATCAGCTCGCGGCAAAATACAAAATCGACTCCAACGGCAAAATCGACAAGGCAATTGCGGTTCAAGCCGGTAAATTTGGCATGTCGGCAGAACGCTACGTTTCCATGATCACCGAAAAACGTGATATCTCGCTCGACGAATTCCGCCAGATCTTGAAAACCGATGTTGTTGTCAAGGAATTGAAAAAATCGAATCCGCAGCAGTTTAAAGCGGAGCTTAAAAATTTCCAGATCCGGCTGCAGGAATCAAAAACTCCGCAAACACCCAAAACTCCGGTCACCCCTTGGTCGGAACGCAAGACTCCCAAACAGAAACAAAAACAGGAAAAATCAAAATCAGACACGAAACCCAAACAAGAAAAAAACAAACCGTTTCCAAAGATCGAAAAAGATTGGCCCAAACACACCGACACGATTAGCAAATCTTTTGCTACTAAAGCAGGCGGGAATCTGTTCGTGGATGTCGGCCAGGGCGGCATCAAACTGATCGCCGGGTCTGACGATAAATCTTCCGTGAAAGTCATTCGCGAAGTTCAAGCGGAGACGATCGAGCAGGCCAAGGAGTTGATGAAAGTACATCAAGTCAAGTTTTCCACCAAGGCGGATAACAAACAGCAGGATGCTGATTTGAAAATCGAACATCGTTGGCCAAAAGAATTTCTGGAAGAACACAAAAATCATCATTTCAGAAACATTCAGTATGAAATTACGATGCCGGCGTACTACAACGTCAAACTCAACACCGCCGGTGGCAAAATCGAAATTGCGGACCTCCGTGGTACCGTGGACGCCCGAACATCTGGCGGCAGAGTCATGCTAGGAAAAATCGACGGAACGTTATTGGCCATCACGTCCGGCGGTAGCGTTAAATTGACCGAATGCACACAAAACGCGGAGCTGCGTACGAGTGGCGGAAGCATCGATGTCGGTACGGCAGCCGCCAATCTCGTTGCCAAAACTGGCGGCGGCCGAATTTGGATTGCCAAAGTCGGTGGCGACGTTTCGGCGAATACGTCCGGCGGCAGCATCAAAATCGAAAGTGCTTCAGGTCAAGTCGATGCGGAAACCAGCGGCGGTTCGATCCAACTCAATCTAACTCGCCAGCCGAAAAAAAATATCACGCTAAAAACGAGTGCCGGCGTGATTAGGGTTGGTTTGCAAAAAGGCGTCAATTTGAAAATCAAAGCCCGTTCCAATGTTGGCAGTATTCAAGGCCCATTTATCAAAAGATCTCGCAAACTGAATAACACCTACGACGGTTCGCTTGGTTCCAATGGCCCGACACTCCAGGCAACCAACAGTGCGGGATCGATCAGATTTTCTTACCTCGACGATGGTCCTGCTAAAAAACAGTAATGTCTTTTGGAGAGAGCAAACTGTAGCGGCCGGAAAACCTCCGGCCGTTTTTTTTATTAAATCGCAACCCGAAGCGTGAGCGAGGGACCGCGTTTTACCGCACATCAACGTGCTTGTGGTCCCTCGCTCACGCTTCGGGTTGCGATGCAGAGTAGGGCCGGTTCCCACCGGCCAATCCAACAAAAACGGCAGGTGGGAACCGGCCCTACTTGAATAACAATACGTTTCATTCACAACATGCGCAACGTGAAAAAAATTCCGACGCTAGCAACTTCAGACGATTTCCAGACTCAATTGCCGTTAAAGTTTAACAAATCGAAACAACGATCAACGTTTCGCGCACCTGTCTGACAATTAAAACTAAAAAAACCCTCAAGAGCAGACGATTTTAACAAGGAGAAACATCCAACAAAAAATTCGGTGGACCCTTGCCATGCAAAAACTGCTTTCCACTTTGGTTGTCGTCCTGATTTGCGTTTCAGCATTTCAATCGTCTATCAACGCACAAGGAATTTTCCTGCCCGCCAGCGGTGCGGTGAATCGAGGCATGGGGGGAGCAACCACCGGTGCCGCTCTGGATGCCATTGGTTCGTTGTATTGGAACCCGGCGACCATCGCGGCTTTTGAACGGGACGAAATTGGTTTTGGTTTCGAAGCCGTTTACGCCCGCAACCGAATATCGTCCAGCATCATGGGCGTTGGTGCCGGATCAACCTCGGACGAAAGCGGCGCGGTTCCCGTTCCTTCGATTGGTTGGGTGCATCAAACCGCTAACCCGAATATCAAGTTCGGATTCGGATTGTTTGGTGCCGCAGGTTATTCGGTGAACATGCCGGCCGATGCAACCAATCCGATCTTGGGGCCTGCATTGGTAGGCCGTTACCAAACTGACGCATCGTTTTTTCAAATGGCGCCGTCGTTGGCAATCACGATGACCGATCGATTGGCCATCGGCTTTGGACCCGTGATCAACATGGCTCGAATTTTTCTTGATCAAAACGCTTTCGTACCGCCGAACTTGCCATCCGCGACTTTTCCACGTGGAAATGGCACGCGGTATCACTGGGGCTTGGGCGCGCAATTAGGTTTTTATTACATCGTCAACGATGCCTTCCAAATTGGCGGCAACATTAAAACTCCGATGTGGTTTGAACCGTTTCGTTATCACAGCGAAACCGATACTGGCGCTCCACGCGTCGACGAAGTGTCCGTGACATTGCCGATGATCATTTCATTGGGTTCGGCCTACAAATATTCTCCCGGTATCACTTTTGCAGCTGACGTTCGCTACCTCAATTACAATGATGCCGACGCGTTTGGCGATCCCGCCGGATTCGGTCCCATGTTTAACGTTACCGGATTGGGTTGGAGCGATGTCTTTTCCGTTCATTTGGGTGGTCAATTTCAAGTGACCGAACGGCTGACATGGCGGGCGGGCTACATGTATGTCACCGATCTGTTCCCAAGCTCCGCAACGTTCTTTAATGTGGGTTCCGATATCGGATACCGTCACGCACCAACATTTGGCGGAAGCTACCGGCTCAACGAATTTGCCACCTTCAGTTTCGCCTACAACTACGTTCCTGATTGGGGAACGACAGGCCCCATCGTTGCACCCATCGTTGGACCTGTTCCTGGAACGTCAGTCACCAACCGCACCGATGCTCATATCGCAACGTTCGGTATCAACATTCGTTACTAGGTTACGCCGTGATCGATCATAAACTCGACGCTTGAGGCTGATACAAACTCGACACTCGGGACTGATACAAGCACGAAGCGCCAGCGAATGGTTTTGCACGGTCGAACCACTCGCTGGCGCGCCGTGCTTGTAAGATTCGAAATCATCCGTGAAATTCTCTCGCCAATTGTTCAAATCTTCCTGCGCCACAGCACTCCATTTGGGCAAAAGTGCAAATCACTTTTTGTTGCGTTTTTTGCGTCGGAAACTTGGATGTTTTCCGCCGCCGCCACCGTAATACGGGTAGCTGTCAAAAATATCGCCTTTGCCCAGCGCCCGAAGATCTCCAGTTTTTTTAAGTTCCGCATCGAGCTTTGCAGCCAATTTCGCTTTGACTTTCGCATATTTCGGATCGGCGGTGATGTTGTTGAGTTGATACGGATCCTTGGCCATATCGTAAAGTTCTTCGGCGGGGCGTTTGGCAAATGAACAACGATACAGTTTTTGATGGAGTTGGTCGCGCTCGCGATTTTCAATCATGTACGTTTTGGTCGGGCTATTGTCAGTGTCCGAATACCAACCGCCTCTGAGCGTTGCTTTTTCGAAATTTGGTGTTCCGTTGGGCCAACGGTCCGGTCGGTAATTGCGAATGAACATGTATTTTTCGGTTCGAATCGCGCGACTGGGATATCCGCCCATATCGGGTTTCTCCTGGGACGGCACGTGACGTTCCTTGCCGACCAGAACAAATGATCGATCTTTTGTTTTCGTAGATTCGTTGACAAACAAATCGGTCAACGTACGCCCTGTCATGTTTTCAGGAATCTTGATACCGGCAACTTCCAGAAACGTTGGTGCAAGGTCGGTCATGCTGACAAACTCATTGAGTTTCTGGTTAACGCGTTTGATTCCTTTTGGCCAACAAATCGCCAGAGGGACGCATGTTCCACTGTCGTACAAGTTACTTTTACAGCGTGGGAATGGCATGCCATGATCGCCGCTCATCACAATCAGTGTATTCTCCAACTCTCCCGCTTCTTCGAGTTGCTTGAGCGCGCGCCCGACAAGTGTATCGAATCGTTGCACTTCAAAAAAATAATCTGCGATATCGCCGCGGACGGTCTCGGAGTCTGGAAAATAACCGGGCACTTTGATTTTGCTCAAATCCATCCCGCTGTTTTTGCCCGAATTCAATTTGTAACCGCGATGTGGGTCCGACGTTCCAAGCCAATAGAAAAACGGTTTATCCCGATCTCGTTTTTTCATAAACTCTGCAAACGATTTGAATCTCGGCCCGGTTGGTTTTCGGTTTCTTGTTTCCGCCCGCCCTGGCCCCCAAGCCTTGGATTGATGTCCGATTTGATACCCCGATTTGGCCAACATTTCTGGAAAGGTCTTGAATTTGTCCAGAAACACAGAATGTAAATTCGCGGCGCTTTCCAGTCGCCAATGGTATTGGCCCGTCATGATTGCCGCGCGTGACGGTGTACAACTGGGCGATGACACATAGGCGCGATTAAACAGCAATCCTTGTTTAGCAATCCGATCGAATGTTGGTGTTTTGATGACGGGAGTGCCATAGATACTTGCCTCCTGGCCCCAATCATCTGCCAGGGCAAACAAAATGTTGGGACGTTTTTCGTCCGCAACGAGACCTGCCTGTAACGCGGTTGAAATTGCCGCCAACAAAATTACTAAAAACGAAAATCGGCACATATTCATGATGTTGCTTGTGTTGTTAATCCAGTGAGCTTGATTGCGAATCCCGACGTCAATGAGCTGCTGAGACAACGGATAGTTTAACCACAGAACGACCCTGACGGCCAGCAATTTCGATATTTCGTTCTGGTTGCTGTCGAGAGTTTGGAAAACTCATTTCAATTAACAACTTGCCTCTTTATACTCTGACTACATATCAAAGCGGCGTTTGCCTGGTATTGGTTAAAACGTACCGCAATAGGATCCCATTCATGGTATAGCGTCGTTGCACGACGCTTACCATAACATCCAAGAGAGGTCGATTTCGAGAGCAGACCACGAGTCTGTTATGTTTTGATGTCTTGCACGATCGGGGATACCTGTTGTTGCCGATTGGCGGATTCCGTCAGTCCGCGATTTCATCAACCGGTCGTCCACATCACAACATATCGAACAATGGTCGGGACTAAGATTCCTGATCATTGCCAAAGATCTCTCTTGGCTAGTAAACAACCAGTTTCACACTGAACATATATGTTTCATCGAAAGGAGCGTTTCGATGCCAAAATGGACAGTCTTTGAATTTCAACGTGGTTTGCTCTACGACCAGGGACGATTTGTCGAAGAGCTACCGCCAGGCCGGTATAAGTTCTGGCCCTGGAGTGGCAAAACCATCACGTTGGTCGACATGCGCGAGACAAGTCATACCGTCGAAGGCCAGGAAATTTTGACTCAAGACAAAGTTGGAATTCGCGTCACCTTGATTGCGCAGTTCAAAATTGTCGATGCGCCCACGGCCATGCACAAAGTCGAAAATTTCGCATCACAACTCTATCAAGATCTTCAATTGACGCTGCGAGAATCGGTGACGACAAAATCGTTGGCCGAATTGATGGAAAACCGAGAACCTTTGGCAGACGAAATTCAGCAACAGGTCACTTCGCGAGTTGCCGAATATGGCATCGAGTTAAAACGTGTTGGTGTCAAAGATATCGTTTTACCGGGCGCCGTACGATCCATCTTTTTTGCAGAAATGCAAGCCGATTTGCAAGGCAAAGCGGATCTTGTCGCTGCCCGGCATGAAACCGCGGCGGCCCGCGCTCGGGCCAACACCGCAAAAATGCTTCAGGAAAATCCAAATCTTGCCCGACTCCAGGAATTGGAACTCCTCAACAATCTGGCCACAAAATCCGGCAACGTCGTCGTGATTCCTGGGATCGAAAGATTGTTTGCACCCAACGGCAAAGATTCATCGGATTCATCATGAGCCTGATTCATCATTCGTTTGAAAGCTGGCTTGGCAATCGAGACGAGCGTCAACAATTGTCAACGTTGAGCAAGCTGCTGGAAATCAGCCCACAGCAGACTCGTGAAATTACGAGCAATCGCCGACTCGGCTACCAAACCTATCAAATTAAAAAACGACATGGATATGTTCGCGAAATATGCGCCCCAACGGGCGATCTGAAAAAACTCCAACGAAAACTACTGGCAAACTACTTCAGCAGCCTTTTGGTGCATTATTCTTGCTGTGCATTTCGCAAAGGAGTGACGATAAAAAATCACGCGCTGATTCATTCCTATTCCAGTTTCATACTGACGGTCGACCTCAAGAATTTTTTTTCTTCGACGCGAACGTCGCGCGTTCAAAAATATTTTTCGGAGCAAGGTTGGTCTGGGCATGCACTTCAAGTACTGAAAAAACTCACTTGTTATCGAGGAAGTTTACCGCAAGGTGCTCCGACCAGTCCGATCCTGAGCAATCTCGTCAACTATGAACTCGACGTGGCACTCCAGGACTTGGCGCAACAGACTCGTGCAACCTACTCCCGCTATTGCGACGATTTGGCTTTTTCCTGGCAAACCGGCAACGAACCCGTGACATTCCGCAGCCAAGCCGAAGGGTTGCTAAATCGATTTGGTTATCAAGTTCAACGTGAAAAAGGTTGGAAAGTTCAAAAACTTTGCGATCGCCCCGAGTTGACAGGAATCAAAATCAAAAGTGGATTCAATCTCGCACCTGCCGAAAAAACGACTAACGAAATCAAACGGTTGAAAAGAAAACGAAAAAAGTCAGACAAAGAGTATCAACGACTGGTTGGACTGTTGGCTTTTAAGAAGTTTCTCAAACATTGATGGCTGTGAACATGGAACGTTCAAACCACAGAGAATGAACTGTGTTCTGCAGCCGAAAACGAGCGTTCGTTCGGGTGCTACTGGCTCTGCTAGTGCACGGTTCAAAACCACTACAACAACTTCATAAATTGAATAGATTTGTTTTCTACCAATAAAAACGCAATCACTGGCAGAGCCAGTGGCACCCTAACGCTTCTTAATATCCAATCAATCTTGTTTTGAAGCGTTGGCCCCTTTTGGCGCTTTGGGCCACGGTGTTTCGCCAGGCGCCCAAGTCTTCGGCTGTTTGGCGCGCACGGCCTGAATGTGTTTTTTTAACCAGTCGGGAACATTTTTATTTTCGTTCAGGCCATAGACGTACGGCAACGGAGGGTCCATCAGCAACGGTTTTTCACCTAGCGGCGGTCTTTCCCGTCCCACCTTGGCTAATCGTTCTGAAAGTTTTTTCACGATATCCGGATGTTTGCTGGCAACATCCGTTTTCTCATAAGGATCATTTTTGATATCAAACAGCATTTTGCCCATCAATTTAAAATTGCCTTTGCGAATCGTCGGCAAACGAACACTCCCTTTCACTTCGAAGATGATCTCATCGCGACGACTCGGTTTTCCAACAAACAACATGTCGGTCATATCGATTGCATCGACTTTGGTTTTTTGTTGGTGCTGACCGCCTGCCAAAGTAATAAACGTTGAATACCAATCGGTGACAAACATCATGCCGTCGCTGCTCGACGCCGCCTTGATTTTGCCAGGCCAACGCACCAGGCATGGAACTCGGACACCGCCTTCGAAAGTCGTGTTTTTCGTACCGCGATACGGTTTGCTCATCGATTCGAGTACCGGACCATTGTCATTGGTAAAAACAACTAGCGTGTTGTCGGCAAAGCCGTTGTCTTTGATTGCTCGCAAAATTTTTCCCACGGCATCGTCGAGCGATTTTAACATCGCATCGCGGATTGCCAGTTTGTCGTTTTTGTCACCTTTGAAATTGGGCGGCAAATCCAGCGGGCCATGCACCGCATTAAAAGGTACGTAGAGAAAAAACGGCTTGTCTTTTTTTTGTGCAGCAATCACACGTGCCGCTTCGGCGGCAAACAAATCAGTGGCATAACCGTCTTCCTTCAGAGGTTTTTGATTGCGGTGCCAGTCGTAAACAGCAAACCTCGCTGGTGCATTGTGAACAATGCTTTTGGTGTAGTAATCGATGCCCCAAGCGTAATGCCCATACTGGTGCATAAAGCCTTGCGCCATTGGCAAATGTTCGGGCAGCCATTCTCCACAGTGCCATTTACCAACAATAGCCGTCGCGTATCCCGCTTGTTTAAGCGCTTCGGCGATCGTCCGCTCTTCCGTTGGCAGCGCGTGAATGCGTCGTGTTGGCTCGCCGCGTTTGTTGTGTGCCAAAGTTAGCCCGAGTGCCTTGAGATAACTCGGTTTGCCAAAATCTTCCGAACGCCAATCCATCCAATTTCGAAACGCGTAACGCCCAGTCAAAAATGCGCCACGAGTCGGCGCGCAAACCGAATGCGAATAATAGTGCGTCAACTGAACGCTTTGCGACGCAAGCCGGTCGATATTCGGGGTCAGTTCTTTTTTGCCGCCATTAAATCCCGGTTGGTTCCATCCCATATCGTCAGCCAGGATAAAAACGATATTTGGACGGCTACCTTTGAGCTCATCAGCCCCGACCGGTTTCGCGATAACTGCAACGAAAACAAAGACGGAAAAAAGGATCTGGTAAAAACTGGTTTGCATATCATGTTCCAGACGCATGAGTTGGAATTCGTTCAAACCACTATTTTAGCTGAACCGCACATCGCTGAAATCTGACTACATCAATCACGCTAAAATTTCGTAAAAGTTTTTCAGCGTCAAATGAAAGGAATTGGAAACATCAACCATATATAGTATTGGGGAAGCCTGTTCGGGCGCCCGTGAATCAACATTTGCTTCGCTTTCCCCGCAACAACTTGTTAAAAATTCCTAAGATGCTTGACGGTCGGTAATAAGATTAAAAAAATAGACGCGAGCGAAAAATTAAGTTGACAAAATGACCAATTGTCGTCGTACGCTACGATCGACTCACTGGTTCTAACAGAAGTAATTCACCATGCCTCAATCTCTCAAAACATGGCTGATTTTATCTTTGCTGGTCATGTTCACGGTATCGACTCAATCGCGGGCGCAGCAAAACGGCAAATCAAAACGCCATGAAACGCGCAAGCCGGCATACCGTTTGAAATCGGACCTCAAAAACAATGCGGTCCACGTGGTGAACTATGTCAAAAATGGAAATAAAACAGGCGCTGGAGTGTATCTCGGCGATGGCTATATGGTCACGGCCGATCATGTGATGGGCGAAGAAAACGTCGCCGCATTCTTTTGCATCTTGCACAACAAAAGCGGAGAATTGTGGGACGCCAAAAGCTATCCCAAACAACAGGACCATATTTTTTACAAACTCAAACGTGGCGCCAGTGGTCGGGTTGTTGCCCGATCAAAATCCAAAGACCTGGCAATTATTAAATTGAACTGGCGACCGGAAGGGCTGAAACCCATCAAGCTTTGTGATACGCCGCCAAAAGTTGATGATCCACTGTACTTCATCGGTAGCCCTTCGGGCAGAAAACCAGGCACCATTGGCGTTGGACTTTTGAAAACTTATGGGTACAGCACCTGGACCTACAAAAGCGGACTGCGCTTGAGTGCCTATCGATTCAAGTTTGACGGCCATTCGTTCAATGGCAACAGCGGTGGGCCCGTTGTGAATCAAAATGGTGAACTGGTTGGAGTTGTTTCCGGCGGCTCTGACTCTTACGGCTATGGAATTGCAATTGCCGCCCGAGAAATCGTCGCGCTTCGTAAAACCATCAATTCCCGTAACGCGTTTAGTATTACAAATCGAACACGCTCCACGATCAAATTTCGCTTGAAATTTCCGGGGGATAAGCAGTGGAAACAATATTCACTCAAGGCAGGTTACTATAACGTGTGGTGGCATTCCTCGGGCGATACGAAGCCACGGATCAAATTCGATTGTTCATTTGAATCTGGTTATCAGGAAAAATTGTATACGCTCAGCACCAACAAACTGACCTTTGGCCAAAACGCGAAACTGGTCCACAAACCAAAAGAGTCTGGAGACTATCTCGTCGCCAGACCCTACCGTTTTACAAGTGTCGATGGTGGAATCGAGCTGTACAAAGATTAGATTCGACGATAATGCCAGATCCTGCAATTTCCAGGATCTAGTGTCGAAATCGTGGGCGCAATCTAGTCCACTTTTTCCAATTTCGTAACGCGTCCGCCAGCCACCCATTCGGCGACATAAATATTGCCATCGGCATCAAAGCAAGCGTCGTGAGGATGAACAAATTTTTCGTCTTGCCATTTTTTCGAATCGCGACGAATCGTCATCCTGGAATCGGCATTGATTCGTTTACTGTCATCGCCGAGTTGAGCCACAACTTTGTTGTCTTTGCCTAGCAGGGAAATACGTCCTTTGAGTTCCGGCACCAACAATAAATCACCTCGCGAATCGATGTTTGCTGGCAAGCCAAAACCTGCTTGAGTTCGCAGGTATTTGAAATTCATGTCGAAAAACTGCAACGTGTTTCGCGCGCGGTCGGTGACCACGATTTCAGGTTTCTCTTTATTGCGTCGATCGATCCAAATTCCATGAGATGTTTGAAAACACCCTTCGCCTTTTCTGGGATTTGACCGGGGAGCCGGTCCGCCAAAACAACTGACCCAGTTCGCGTCTTTGTCATATCGGTGAATGAAATACGAACCATAGCCGTCCGCCAACAAAAACCCGCCGTCGTCCATAAAAGCGAAATTAGTTGGCATGAATCGATTGCGGCCCCATTGGCGTTGCCGATTTTTGTCCTCACCTTTGGCATATTTTCCGGACTCCATTGGCGCGTGTTTGAGCCAGACGACTTCTCCTCGGAGCGTCATTTTGGCAAAACTTTTAACTTGTTGATAAGCACAAACGTAGAGAAACTCTTCCTTTCCTTCCTTACGGACTTCGATACCGTGGCCTCCTCCCTGAAACTGACCGCCAAATGCGCGTACGAATTTTCCCGCCGCATCAAATACGAAAATCGACGGATGATCTTTTCTGTTGGCCTGTCCCTCGTGAATGACGTAGATCAATCCAGAACTGTCAACGGCGACGTTGTGGGTGGTCTGCCACGAGAATTTCTCAGGCAGTTGCGCCCAGCGATGATTGAATTTGTATTTGTACTCGCCCGACCCGAGAGTTTCCGTACGCCGCGTTCGACTCGCTGTGAGCACGGTCGGGATTGCGAGGGTTGAAACGCCAGTAGCGGCAGCAGCAACACAAAACTTGCGGCGTGAAACCGCTTGCGAAAATTGATCAGACATTTTTTTTGACACTTTTTCTAAATCTGAAAATAAAGCCAACACTTGACGCATTTTAACCCGTGCTGTGTGAAAGATGCGAGCAAGCATTTCAGCAAAAATTGTTTTTACAGGTGTGAACCAAAACGCGGACAACTCGTCTATACATCAGACAAAACAATACAACATCCTTTTAAACAAGGACTTTGATTTCAAAAATGATGTCTTTACAGCCAAGTTCGAATTCGATGCCGAGATCGTTGATGTTTCATCGCGATTTCGATTTATTGCTCGGCAAATCCGGCATATCCGGCTTTGCATCGGTGAGCGGTATGCATCCAGGTCACGATTTCAAAACGATTGCCGCCACGACCGGTTCGGTCGTCAAACGGAATTATCGTTTTGAGATTCTCGCGATCGAGTGACACTTGGCTGATTCTGAAAGTAGATTTCTGATCACCCGGTGTCAAAAAAACATCGGGTTTTTTTGTGGAATTTCTGTTCTGCAAAATGCCCAACAAAAAAATTTGGTTCGGTAGCTTAGACGGTAAAGCGTCCGGTTGAAGCCCGGAAGACAAGGATTCGAGCGCCTTCTGAACCACTGGAGGATCGCGGTGCGCGATGGCGGTGAAAACATTCGCGCCGATCGCACCCGCACCTCACCACAAGCCTCGTTCTTCTAGTGGTTAGGATGCTGGGCTTTCAATCCGGCGGCAGGGGTTCGAACCCCCTACGAGGTACTTTTTAGTTTTTTACTTTTACTTTTTTACTTTCAGAAAATTGGGGGAGTCGTTCACAGGCATTTGGATTTTTATCGTGTCGAGGAGCAGATGGGAGCTCGCGTGTTTTGGGAACACGAGGTTGCGGGTTCGACCCCCGCGGACACGACTTGAATTTTTTAAATAAAAGGTCGTCGAGGGCTGGTCGCCCAAATTCGGCTGATAACCGAGTTGCGTCAAGTTCGATTCTTGAGGCGACCACTTTTTTTGAGAGTAGGTAATAGGTTTAGGTTGTCGATCGACCTTGAACGACCTGCACGAAAAACACTGATCACCGAAAGGAACTGGCAATGGTTTTATTGCAACGTTTGAAACATGGACACTCGACTTGTTTTCCGAGGTCGTGGTGTCAACGGTTAGCACAGCTGACTTTTAATCAGCACGGTGGGGGTTCGAATCCCTCCGGCCTCATTTTAGGTAGTAGGTCATAGCAGGTAGGTGATAGGGAGCAGATAAGCGGAGTAGATAAGCGAGGTGAAGAAACAGGTAATCGCAAATTGATGGCAGAAAAGAATTGAGCATGGGCGTGTAGCTCAGAGGTCGAGAGCGGATGTCTTATAAGCATCAGGTCAAAGGTTCAATTCCTTTCACGCCTATTTCAAGCAGGTCGTAGGTAGTAGCGAGTAGGTGGTAGTAAAACAGTCGGCAAAAAGAAAACGACCGACAACACTACAACCTACAACCTCTTCCCTACAACCTCATAATCGGGTCCAAGGTGTTAGCGGCAGCATGTCTGGCTCTTAACCAGATCGGTGAGGGTTCAAGTCCCTCTGGTCCCACTTGAGAGATGCGAGAGAAGAGGTGAGAGGCACGAATTCTCGAACCTAAAAACCTCGCAACTCGACAACTCAACAAGCACTGGTCGTCCAGCGGCTAGGACACCGCTCTTGTAAAGCGGCTACGTGGGTTCGAGTCCCACCCGGTGCTCTCAACGGTGATGTGAATCGTCACGCAGACAGGTGCTATATGCGTTCAGTCGGCGTGAACGATTTTTGATCACTTGCAGACGCAGGTCAGATGATCTGCGATTTTGATCTTTGACAATTGAATTTTGCCTTTTTCAAGTGAGAGAGCTCCGGGCTGAATCGGTATGCGCCGCAAACGCAAGCGCACCGCATTCGCCTCGAGCCTCTCACCTTCTGCGTCCATGATGTAGCGGTAGCCTATCGCCTTGCCATGGCGAAAGTGCGGGTTCGACTCCCGCTGGACGCTTTGGAGCAGGTGATAGGTAGTAGCGGGTAGCGAGTAGCAGTGGGGTCTCGGTTTTTCGTTGTTGGTTAACTTCGTAACGATCGGAGTAATCCATTTAGAACTTTGCAGGTCTCCGTTGCGACCTCCAATACAGATTTCAATTGTTCCCTGGTGACAAGGTCAAGTCGATTTGCGACAGAAAGTTGATACTCGACTTCGCGAGCAGAACCAAATGCAATCTCAACAAAGCGTGCAAAATCTGATTGAGAATCTCGCGAACATCCTTCAACAATATTTGATGCAATTGAGAGTGATGCCCTCCGAAGCTGGGAAGTCAAACCAAATCGTTCGTCGGAAGGAAATTCACGAGTCACTCGATAAACTTCCATGACAAGTTGATCAGCCAGTTCGAAAGCTCGTAATTTTTTATAGTCACGCATCACCCTAACCTACAACCTACTCCCCAACCTCTACAACCTACCACCTACAACCTACAACCTACTCCCCTAATTCCCCGTGTCATTGACCGAGCGGCTAGGTACCTGGCTTCCACCCAGGTGAGGCGAGTTCGACTCTCGCATGACACTCTTTGAAACAATGGAACAATCGGTTTTACGATTGGCTGTTTTGTTCCAGATAGTTTTTCAAATTGTCCAAGGTGGTGCGCCAGCCTTGAACACATCCGTTGTAAAACGGATCGGCCTCTAAGTCTGTTGGGAAACCAGTTTGTGTGACAGTGAATAAAGAACCGTCGTCAGATGGTTGAATTTCAAAAACGACTTCAGTCTGAAGTTCAAAAGGCAGCGGGCCGTTTTTCGAGTAATACTGGTAGTCCGACAACGTGAGCCGCTGAAAAGGTTGATACTCTTTGATAAAAGCCGAACCAATATAGTCCGGCCGGTCGACATCATCGCCCCATGACGCCGTCCATCGACCTCCAACCTCGGCCAACACAATTGCTGTTTTCACTTGCCACCACTGTTGGATTGCCGAGGGAGTGATCAATGCGCATCCACCGCCGGCTGACAATTGGGCAGTGCTCCGCCAAACGGAGTCGCGAGAGTACAACAAAACGCAAGATTCGTGTTGTTCCCGGTCGCCAGCTTCGATACAATCCCGCCCCCTCCATAAACTCGCCTTATCCCGAATCCCCCTCACCCGAATGCTCATCAACCAATTGAACACCTCGCTTCACGGCGGTGCGGCGGTCGCCGCGCTGCGACTGCATCGGGCCTTGCTAGCGGCCGACGTGGACAGTCGCCTGTGGCACGGGCCCAAGGCCAAAGCCGCGGCTGGCGACATTCAATGCCAACCACTACCCGCGCCGAGTCCCGCGTGGCGAGCGTGGTTGCGCAAACTTCAACTTAAATGGGACAAGCGACGGTTTCTCCGAGGACGGTCACGCGACTTTGAAATCTTCACCGACGCGCGCGCGGCCGTTCAAGCGCCCTTCTCGCTAGCGGGCGACGTGCTGCATTTGCACTGGATCGCCAGTTGGATCGACTATCCCAGCTTTTTTGCCGGCATCCCCGACGAACAGCCCATCGTGTGGACGCTGCACGACATGAACCCCATGACGGGAGGCTGCCACCACGCCGATGCTTGCACGGCTTACAGTGCTGGCTGCCAGCATTGCCCGCAACTGGCCAAGTCCAGCGCGCGCGACTTTGCGTGGCAAACGTTCGAGCGTAAACGGCACGCCTTTGCCGGCAAGAACATTCATGTCGTCACGCCCAGCCGTTGGCTAGAGGGACTCGTGCGGCAAAGCGACTTGCTGGGCAACGCCGCTAGCATTCAAACGATCCGCAACGGCTTGGATTTGCAAATCTTCGCGCCGCGAAACAAACAGCAATCGCGCCGCGAACTGCAACTGCCGGACGATGCCATTGTTGTCGGATTCGGAGCCGCTTCACTTAAAAACCGTCGCAAGGGCTTTGCCGAGCTTTTGACGGCTCTGTCCAAGATGTCCGACAAAAGGCGATTCATGGGCCTGGGATTTGGCCAACACGAGTTGCCCGATTTGGGATTGGAATTGCCGTCGATGACCACGGTCGGTTACTTGAACGACCCGCGCCGCCAAGCATTGGTTTACTCGGCCATGGACATGTTCGTGCTCCCGTCGTGGGCCGAGAACTTGCCGCAAACCGCGGTCGAAGCGCTAGCCTGCGGCACGCCCGTGGTCGCGTTCGACGTGGGCGGCGTCCCCGAAATCGTTCGCCCCGGACAGACGGGCGTACTGGCGCCGCTGCACGATTGCGAAGCCTTGTCGCAAGCGATTCAGTGGATGGCGGACCACCCGGATGCTCGACAACGCATGGGAAGAGCCGCCCAAGACCTAGTGCGACGCGAATTTGAAATTAACATGCAAAGAGATCGATATCTCGAACTTTACCGCTCGCTGATTACCGATAAAAAATCCATACCGTCGCCGCGTAAACCACGCGTGGTTGAAACTGGCGAGCTTAGCCACGAAAAAAAGGAAGCATGGAAAGGATGCCATGTCTCATGAAAAAACACCGCTGGAAACGCCGGTCACCTTCTTGATTTTCAACCGGCCGGATGTCACCGAGCGGGTGTTCGCCAGCATCGCCGAGGCGCGTCCCCAAACGCTGCTGGTCGTGTGCGACGGCCCGCGCGAGGACCGCGAGGGTGAAGCCGAACTAGTCGAGGCCACGCGCGCGATCATCGATCGAGTCGACTGGCCTTGCCAAGTGTTAAAAAATTACTCGGACTTGAACCTTGGTTGCGGCCGGCGGATCGCTAGCGGCTTGGACTGGGTGTTTCAAAACGTGGAAACATCCATCATCCTCGAGGACGATTGCTTACCACATTCAGACTTCTTTCCTTATTGCGAGACCTTGCTGCGAACCTACGAGAACGAACCGCGCATTGGTTGCATTGGCGGCAACAACTTCCAAGACGGGCAAGCAAGCCGCCAACACAGTTATTACTTTTCCAAGTATTTTCATTGCTGGGGCTGGGCGACTTGGCGACGCGCTTGGCGGGACTACGACTTTACCATGCGTAGCTGGCCCGCGTTTCGCGATCGCGGCGGCTTACGCGAGCTGTGCGACACCCCCGAGGAAAACTGGTATTGGACCCGCGTTTTCGACCGGCAATACCAGGGCCTATGCGACACTTGGGACTATCAATGGACGTATTGTTGCTGGTCCCAATCGCGGCTCAGCATCGTTCCCTCGGTGAATCTGGTGTCGAACATTGGCTTTGGCGCCGACGCCACGCACACCACGCACTCGATCGATGAACTTGCCGAGCTACCGACCGAGCCGCTGCCCGTGGTCTCGCACCCGACCGAGGTCGCGCGCGACCGGTACGCGGATCAATACACTTTTCAGCGCAACTTCCTCGGACGCCGCGGCCGTGGGCTGCGGAAGTATCTGACGCGGCTGCGAAGCTATTTTCAATTGGTGCGGCTCCAACGAGCCGCCTGACCCTTCACGCCATCAACAACGGAGAGAAACATGGTCACCGCGACTACCGAACTGGATATCGTTTCCGAAGCGGCGAAGCAACACTATGACAGGACCTACTTCGATTGGCAGTGCTCCATTGGCGAGTTCGGCGGATGGGCCAACTTGACCAAATTCGAGCAATACATCCGGCCGTCCGACAACGTGTTAGACTTTGGCTGTGGCGGCGGCTACTTGCTGCGCAACCTGACGTGCCGTGGCAAGCTGGGTCTGGACGTCAACGAATCGGCCGCCAAGCAAGCCGCCGAAATCGGCGTGAAGGTCACGTTGAATTTCGACGACGTCCAAGATGAATGGGCCGACGTGATCATCTCGGACAACGCCTTGGAACACACGGGCCTGCCATTGAACGAGCTTTGCAGGCTGCACCCCAAACTCAAACCGGGCGGTCGGATCGTGTTCGTCGTGCCGTGCGAAAACATCTCGTACAAGTACAAGCCCAACGACGTAAACTACCATCTTTACAGTTGGGGCCCGATGTCGTTGGGCAACCTGTTCACCGAGGCCGGCTATGAGGTTCAAGAGTCGAAACCCTACATCCACAAGTGGCCGCGCAAGTACCGCAAGGTCGCGCGGTGGGGACGGCGATACTTTGAATTTCGCTGCCGGATTCGCGGCATGCTGGAACGAAGCTGGTTTCAAGTCCGCGTGGTGGCGACCAAGCCCCGGTAACGAAAGTCACCATTATTTGAAGACACAGCGAATTTCGCTACGACGATGCCAATAAACGTTAGACGGATCACTATGAGAGACGCCGCGCCATGAAGGTTTTAGTATTTACGCCGTACGCTTTGCTAACACCACATTTCGAAACCGAGCTGGACTTGCTTCAACGGCATCTCGACGCGGGCGACCAAGTTGAGGCATTGGTTTGCAATCGTGAATTGGAAGTCTGCGAGCCGAACCTTGAACACCGGCAGTCCGCGTGCTTGAAATGCATGGGCCGGCGCGACGCGGGATTCGCGGCGCTCAGCCAACCGATAAAGACGCAATCGCTGGAGGGATACGATTCGCTCGATCTCGATGATGAAGCCCTTATCGCCAGCCTCGACTCGATCGACGATTTAAGAGCTTGCCACATCGAAAGCCTCGACCTGGGTTACGCCGTGATATCGTCGGCAATCTCTCACGCGCGGGACCCCGACGTCAACTTAGCCGAACATGGCGATCTGTTGCGCAGGTACTTGCGCGCCTCGTTAAAAACGTATCGCGCAATGCAACGGCGGTTGGCGGCCGATCCCGTCGACTTGGTTTATATATTTAACGGGCGCTTCGCCATCGCCCGCTCGGTCCTGCGAGCGTGCCAGCAAGCGGGCATTCGCTGCATGGTGCATGAACGAGGCTGCAACGCCCAACACTACAGCCTTTACGAAAACTCGACGCCGCATGATCACCAGCTGGTTTACGAACGAATGAACGCGGCTTGGGCGGCGGCGGAAGATAATCCCGAGCGCGAGACGATTGCCCAAAATTGGTTCGAGCAACGCGTCGCGGGCGTCCAACAAGCCTGGTCGTCATTTGTCAGCGACCAACGACAAGGCGAGTTGCCGAATAACTGGGACAGCGACAAATGCAACGTCGCGATTTTTATCTCGTCCGAGGACGAGTTCGCCTCGATCGGTCCGAGCTGGAAAAACCCGCTTTACGAGAGCCAGGCGGACGGGCTCCGCCGCATCCTGGCCTCGCTAAAAGACGCCCCCGACGATTTGCATTTGTACCTTCGCGTCCATCCGAACCTGGCGGGCGTCGACACCAAGCAAACGAGACAGCTCATGGCGTTGTCGGCCCCGTTTCTGACCGTGATTCCGAGCGAGGCGACGACCAGCACTTACGCGTTGATTCAACAATCCGACAAAGTGCTCTCGTTCGGTTCGACGACCGGCATCGAGGCCGTTTATTGGGGCACGCCTTCGATTCTCTCGGGCGTGTGCTTTTACTGCCACTTTGACGCCGTCCATCGGCCCAAGTCGCACGAGGCCTTGGTCGATCTGCTGAAACGCGACCTGCCAACGCCCGATGCCCGAGAGGCTTACAAGTACGGATACTACATGGCGACCTTCGGCGAAACGTTTCAATACTTCTCGCCGCAAGGACTTTTTTCGGGCGCGTTCAAGGGCAAAAAAGTTCGCCCCAACGTGGCGACGCGCGTCGCGGTGGAGTTACTCAAAACCGGGCAAAAAGTAAACCGCCTGGCTAACCTGGCGAGGCAAACGATTAAGTGGCGCAAAAGCGCGTAGCCAATAGACCAACGGCAAAAAAGACAAGCTTCAATTCCTGGATCCATTTCGCGAGGACATCACGTTTAAGTCGGTCCAAGAGTACAACGATTCGCACGAGGAACATTTGCAAGCGGCAAGACACGCGCTGTTGGAAGCCAAGGTCTTCGTCTTGACTCTAGGCGCCAATGAAGTGTGGCGGATCCGGCAGCATTGGATCCCCTTTTTATATCGGACACGGATCTATTCTAAGGCATCAAAAATTTTTTCCGAGGTAGCAACTGTTGGTTGTTGCGTCTGGCTCTGAACCAGAAGGTCGCAGGTTCGATTCCTGCACTCGGAACTGTGGCCGTTCTGTATTGGTTCAGAGACCTGGTTGTGACCCAGGTGAATGCCGGTTCAATTCCGGTCGGCCACCTGAGGGGAGAGGGACGAGGGAAGAGAGAAGAGGAGGGAATGAACCTTTACTCTTCCCTCGCGTCTCTTCTCTCTCACCTCTTCCCACGCCCCTCCATTGTGTCGTACGCCATCCGGTAGAGCGGCCAGTTTCAGAAACTGGTGATTGTGGGTTCGACTCCCGCCGGCACAACTTTTTTTGCAGGTCGTCCATTAATTTGATGATTTTCGGGGATCGGCTAACGGCTAGGCCGCGAGCTTTTGAAGCTCGTTGTGAGGGTTCGAATCCTTCTCCCCGATTGGAAGCAGGTTGTAGGGAGTAGGTGGTATTGAGCAGGCAGTAGGTGATAGGGATTAGTGTTCCCTGACCAACTACCACCTACAACCTACCGCCTACAACCTAACTCCTAACTCGGGTAGGTAGCTAAGTGGCAAAAGCAGTCGGCTGTTAACCGACCGATCGTGGGTTCGAATCCCACCCTTCCCGCTATAAATCAAAAAGCGAGTCATCGAATTGTTGATTCGCTTGAGATTTCGATCGCTAATAAAACAAAGCGACATTTAACAAAAAGCCTTGCGGGTGTGATGGATTTGCATGACTGTCTTCGAAACAGTTGGACGAGGTTCGATTCCTCGGTGAGGCGCTTTTTGAGAGATGCGAGAGACGAGATGCGAGCTGAGAGTTGAAGTTTGTAGAAATGTGCTAGAAACGTGATGCTCTTCTCTCGCCCCTCTTCTCTCTCCCCCCTCCAAGGTCCTGTGGCCTAGCGGTTTAAGGCACCTGTCTTACAAACAGGGGATCGATGGTTCGAATCCATCCAGGACTACTTTTTTCATTCGTTAATTCAGTTTGCGGCACCATTGGGAACGATTTTGATCCAACCGCCAATGGCGGCAATGCTGATCATCAATGTCAATGAAATGACACCGACAATTGTTAACAGCGCTGTCAAAACCGCGGAAGTTAGTCCGCCGATCGCGCCCATCACAACCGTGGGAGTCAGCAACAGAGAAACTTTGAAAACTGAAAACAATTTGGTCATTTTCGCACCTGATTTTGAAAATTTGCCTGGGTTATTTCCAGAAGCGTAATGCGAATTTGGTTGTTACACATTTTTTTTCAGCATCTTTGCTCAGGTACGCCAACGGTTGAGCGAGTCGGTTTAAACCCGACTGTTTGCAGGTTCGAATCCTGCTCTGAGCACTGGGAGCAGGGTAGGTATTAGGTGGTAGGTTGTAGGTAGTAGTCAGGGAGTGGAGTAAGTAAGTTCGAATACTCACTACTTCCTATTCCCTACTCGCTACCACCTACGACCTACCTCCTACCTCCTACCACCTACTACCTACTACCTGCACGGGACGCTCGTCTAATGGGAAGACGCCTGTTTTGCAAGCAGGAAATTGGGGTTCGATTCCCCGGCGCTCCACTGGGAGGGCGAGGCTCCTGCCGAGCCGAAACACGTTACTCGAAGCGTATGGTACGAGCTTCATAGCAAGTCTTTGTGAGCGGCAAGGCCCGCCGGTGAACCCTCAAATACCGGCGGCTAGAGCCTTGCCGCTCACAAGATCAAGCCCGACACCATTGAATAGATTCCTCAGGCGCGGTACGCAAACTGGCAAAGCGGCGAAGTTCAAAACTTCGTGAATTTGTGGGTTCGACTCCCACGTGCGCCACTCTCCTTCCTACCTCCTACTCCCTACTCCCTACCACCTACTCCCTGCCTCCCGGGTCGGCTTGCATTGGTGAGCTCAGCTGGTTGTAACCCAGTCGTCCGTTGGGACTGTGGCGGTTCGACTCCGTCCCGACCCACTTGTAGATCGGTTCCTAAAGAAAAAGATTCCGAACCATGTTTGTAGCAACATGTCTTTACTTTTGAATTGACAAGTTCATTAATCGGGTGGCGTAGTGTCAACGGTCTAGCACGAGAGATTGTCGATCTCTTAGAGCGGGTTCGAATCCCGTCGCCATCGCTTTGCAATTGTAGGGCCGGTTCCCACCGGCCAATCAAAAACAAAACGGCCGGTAGGAACCGGCCCTACTCACGACAACCATTTTTGAAATCGATTTTGCAGACGAGCTGGGAACTCAGGCAGCTTTCATACGGCAGTTTTGTTCGGTTCGATTCCGAAGTCTGCAACTGTTCTATTGCGGATGGGCCAGTGCTCAACTGAGCCTCATAAGCTCGGTCCGCCAGGTGCAACTCCTGGATCCGCGACTTTGGTCTGTAGGTGTTTTGGTGGCACGCTTCTGTGGTAGAGAAGAAGATCGAGTTCGATTCTCGAACGGACCTCTTTCATTGGTTCAATCAGGAAGGTAGCCGGATACGGTTTGCCGGGCCGGTTTGCTAAACCGTGCGACGTCATGTCATAAGGGTTCAAATCCCTTACCTTCCGCTGGCAAATTTCAATTGCAAAAACGATTCGGGAAGGCTAAGCCGAAAGATTCTGGGTAGCGGCGTCGGTCTTGAAAACCGGTAGACCCTTGAGTGTCGTGAGGGTTCGAATCCCTCGCCTTCCGCTGTTTGCGTTCATTTCGAACTAACGAAGGTTATCGTGATCTGCCGCAAATCCATAACGGCATTTTTGGCTTTCGTGATGGCTCGAACCTTGAGTCGGTGCTTTCCTTTTTCAAGTTGAACGGCGCCAATTTTTTGGGTCACAAATTTTTGAAAATGTCCGGTGTCCACGACGGTATGTTTTAATTTTTGGTCACCGACAACGACTTCGATCCTGCTTCCCCCCTGCCCTTTGCCACAGCCTTGCAAAATTGCAATCTCGTACCGACCGGATTTGGACATCGCAAATGACCACTCGGCCCAATCCTTGGCATCCGCCCAATACCCCAAAGTGTTCTTATGGGGCTGTGGTTCATATCGCAGTTTTTTTCCATGAACGGTCGCTTGATGCGCATGGAGAACGATCGAAGCGTCGTTCGATTTCGGCGTCACTTGGATTTTGGATTTGCCAACCAATTGCGGCGTTCCCCGGACCTCGATGATCACTTTGCGAGATTTATCAAAATCTTTGGGCAAGACTACTTGCCAATCTTTCATACCAATCTTGATCTTTAAATTAGATTTTGATGGATCGTTTCCCAGATAGATTTTGCCAATCGGATTGTGTAGCCGAGGAATCGAAAGCAATCCGTTCTGAGGAATTTTTTCTACTGTGCAATACAAATTTGGCGCGGAGTAAACAATTTTCCCCCAGTCCCTCGCGACTTCGAATTTGCGCTGGGAATGTTTTTTATCTTGCGCTTTCCCAGTCGCACAAATCAACAAACAAGTGAACGAGACAAAAATAACTGCGGTTCGTAAATTCATTTCAATTTTTGAGTCTGAGCCATCGCGGAATTTGCAAACTAGCTTAATAGATTGTTTCCCAAAAAAGAACTTGTGTAAAAAACACAGACCTCGATAGTGAAACGGACGATCACACCGCGCTTCTAACGCGGGATTCCAGGTTCGAATCCTGGTCGGGGTGCTTTTTGTTGAAGTCGCTACATTACTTCACGGAATCGACCAGCTTTTGAAGCTTCAATCAATCCCGGGCTTCCGCTCATCGATTGCGTCTTAGGTAAATACGAACTTTGTTTGCTAATTCTGGACCATAGTTGATTTCGATAAAACGTAGCCCGACCTCTTCCTCAGAAATTCCTGGGTTTCTTTGACGAATTGCATCTTTGCACTGCTCAGCGACGCGATTACTGGCAGCGACGGCATCAGCAAGCCGCTTGGTAGCTGGTCTAGCTCGAAGCAGTTGAATCAATACGGCTTCTGCTTCCGGCGTCGTATCGCGAGTGTTGGTTGAGATTGACATGAACCAATTGTAACGTATTTCTGGCGACGCCAATTGGCATTCATCACTGGATCTCAGGTCCCGTTTCAATCTAATTTGGATCCTAAAAGTTGAGCTGGATGGTCCGCGGGGTGCTTTTTGTTGCTATTCAAGGTTGCGCGTGCGGGTGTCACTGACCCCAGCCAGTGATGTGGCCCGAGAGTGGTTGGAAAGTATTTCAATTGAACGAAAAAAACATGCGTCAATGTGCCAATCACTGGCAAAGCCACTGGCACTCGACTTGCGCAATTGCGCAGTTCTTCATCAAATTTATTCGTGAGTCAAACGATTCCCGAACAATACTCATCAAGTTCTTTCGACGCATGCTGCACAGAGAAATTTCCGGCGATACCATATGTCTTGGAATTCAAGGTTCAAGGCGCAAAAGGCAAATTGGGAATGAGTGAGCGGAAACTGCAGATCACTCAAGTGAGTAATGGTGCGGGGCAGTATAGCGCTAAGTTGGTTCTTGAAGGCGAAGGGCTTGCGCAACAAACGGCAACTTCGACGTTCGAATTCAAACTCGAACCACAACATCGTGAAGACGTTCGCTGGTATCTGGAAGACTATCTGCAATACCCTCAAGACCCCGCGCCGACAATCGCCGCGCGAATCGAAGGCGATCTGAAAAATATCGGTGTCGATCTTTTCAAGAAAGTTTTTCAACCTAACGACGACACGCGCGATCTATGGGCGACGTTACGGCAAAAGTTGGACGACACGCGAGTCGAAGTGAACACGTCGGTGACCGAAGCCAATTCGATTCCGTGGGAATTGATTCGCGATCCGAAAACCGACGCCGCTTTAGCGTTGCGAGCTGAATCTTTCGTTCGCTCGCATTCGCAAGCTGCTCAGCAACCTGAACTTCCGCAAACCGAATCTGGTGCAATCCGTATTCTGCTGGTTATCTGCCGACCCAGCGGTGATGACGACGTACCGTTTCGTTCGGTCGCCACGCAGTTAATCAAAGGGTTGGGCGATCAGGCAGAAGATTCGTTTCAACTCGATGTGTTACGACCGGCAACATTTGAGCGGTTGGCACGTGTGTTGCGCGACGCAAAATCAAAGGGTAAACCGTATCACGTCGTCCATTTCGACGGTCATGGAATGTATTCCGAAGTGCCCGATACGGACGCGGCAATCAATTGGTTGCAAAGGCTGATTCCCGTCGTACTATCCGGGCCTCGTACGGGTCGGCATGGATATTTGTTGTTCGAAAAACCCGACCACGATTCGAATATGGAATTGGTCGATGGTCCGACGTTAGGCAAATTGTTGGTCGCTGCTGATGTTGCGTTGTTGGTGCTCAACGCCTGCCGCAGTGCTCATGCCGAAGCGCCCTCCGAACCGGAAAAATCGGGTGGCGGTAGTGATGTTCACGAGCAAGTTCGCGCATTCGGCTCGTTGGCCCAGGAAGTGATGGACGCTGGCGTGGCGGGCGTTGTGGCAATGCGCTACAACGTATATGTGGTAACGGCGGCCCAGTTCGTCGCCGACATGTACCAAACACTTGTTCAAGGCCGTTCGCTGGGCGAGTCCGTGTCGATGGGCCGCAAACAATTGGCCGCTCAGCCAAATCGAACGATCAGCTTCGATCCTCGTCCTTTACAAGATTGGCCTGTGCCGATTGTCTACGAAGCAGCTCCGATTGAATTGTTTCCCAAACGCGCCGATGACAGACCACAGATCACGATCCGCGGTGGTCGTTCGGCCATCGAACGAGGTGCGCTGGATAACAAATTACCGCGTCCGCCCGACATCGGGTTCTTTGGCCGAGACGAAACGTTGCTGGCGCTCGATCGGGCTTTTGACGAAATGCCAATCGTGTTGTTGCATGCCTACGCCGGCAGCGGCAAAACGAGTACGGCCGCTGAGTTCGCACGATGGTATTCATTGACCGGCGGTGTTTTAGGTCCCGTGTTGTTCACGTCATTTGAGACTTACACACCTCTGCCGCGCGTGTTCGACAAAATCGGCGAAGTCTTTGACCCGATTTTGGAACAACAAAAAATTCATTGGTTGACGCTCGATAATGACACCCGCCGCGACATCGCGTTGCAAATTTTGAAACAATATCCGGTTCTCTGGATCTGGGACAACGTCGAGCCGATCGCAGGACTTGCCGACGCTGATAATGCTTACACGCCAGATGAGCGTCAGGCGTTGGTCGATTTCCTCCGCGACGCGAAACAAACGCAAGCCAAAATTCTGCTTACCAGTCGCCGCGACGAACGAGAGTGGTTGGGCGATCTGCCTTGCCGAATTGCTGTTCCACGAATGCCGATGCAAGAGCGAGTGCAGTTGGCTCGGGCATTGGCCGAACATCACCAACGGCGGCTCACGGACGTGGACGACTGGCGTCCGCTGTTGCGATTTACTCAAGGCAACCCGTTAACAATCACTGTCCTGGTTGGCCAGGCGCTGCGAGACGGATTGCACACCCGCGATCAGATTGAGATGTTTGTCGATCGCTTGCGAACCGGCGAAGCTGCTTTTGACGACGAAGCTGAGCAGGGGCGTACGCGCTCGTTAGGTGCCTCGTTGCAGTATGGTTTTGAGCATGCATTTACCGAGGACGAACGGCGCATCTTGGCCCTGTTGGCGATGTTCCAGGGGTTTGTTGACGTCGATGTTCTGAGGGCGATGGGTGAGCCAAAAGTTGAGTGGAATTTGCCGGAATTGAAAGGGGCGACGCGTGAGTCACTGATCGCCTTGTTGGATCGCGCCGCGGAAGTTGGTTTGTTAACTTCACACGGTGCCGGTTATTACGTCATCCACCCAGCACTGCCGTGGTTCTTCTATGACCTGCTGAACAAATACCGCCGTCACGACGGTAACTCATCACAAAACTCAAATAACAACCTTCATCCGTTTCGAGCTTTCGTCGAAGCAATGGGCGCATTGGGAAATCACTACCATCGTGAATTCAACGAAGGCAACCAAAAAGTTATCGATGGCTTGTCAGCCGAGGAAGCCAATCTGCTGCACGCTCGCCATTTGGCACAGAAGCATGACTGGTGGTTTTGTGTCACCAGCGCGATGCAAGGCTTACAGGCGCTTTACAGCCACACCGGACGTCGAGCGGAATGGCGACGGCTCGTCGAAGAGATCATTCCACAATTTGTCGATTTGCCGGGAGATGGCCCAGTCGAAGGTCTCGAAGACGATTGGAGTCTCGTCACCCAATACCGCGTACGACTGGCCCGCGACGCCCGACAATGGGATGAGGCCGAACGAATTCAAACGGCTCATGTCGAGTGGACAAGAAAACGCGCGGAGAACACAGCCGGCGTCAAATTTTCGGCAACGGCCAATCCTGAAGATTATTCCTCATTGAAAGAACTGAAAGGCGTACCGCGGAATACCGTGCGCTGGTTGGCGGTGTCTCTGCACGAATTGGGGGATATCCAACGCGAGCGTTTGCAGCCAGATTGCGTTGCCAGTTACAAGGAATCGTTGGTCGTGGTCGAAGCGATCAACGATCGAGTCGGCGCCGCAAAATGCACATTCAATTTGGGGACAGCTTACAAAAATCTGAAGAACATTCGCGATTTCGCCCAAGCCGAACATTGGTATCAGCGGAGTTTGGACTTGCGCGACGAACAAGATCTGCATGGACGCGCCCGATGCCTGGGGCAAATTGGCGGTGTCGCTTTCGCACGTTTTAAAGAAGGTCTTCGGCAGAAATTGCCAGAAGCGGAATTGCTGGAACATCTCAACGCTGCATTACAGTCCTATCACGATGTGCTCAATCTCATGCCGGCGGACGCAGTGAACGATCTGGCTGTCGTGCATAGCCAGATGGGTTTGATCTATGGCGCTGCCGGTCGATTCGATCAAGGCGTAGACCATTTCCGTCGAGCCATTGTCTACAACGAACGCACCGGCAATATATTCGACGCCAGCCGAAATCGCATGGACGTCGCGATTCAGCTTGCGCAGTCCAACCGCTTGCTCGACGCTCGCGAATACGCCCGCGCCGCGCATCGCGGTTTTGAAACCTATGGCGAATCAGCAGCAGAAGTGGTCGCTCGAACGCAACAGTTGATCGTTGACATTGAACAAGCTATCGAAGAGCAACAGTTATGAAACGCGAAGAATTTGAAAGTATTGTACTGGCCGATCCACATCTTGCTGAACCGATCCGGGAATCAGCACAATCCGTTCGGGCCAAGCAGTTTAGCGTGTTGACCGAAGCCGCCGTCATCGCCCTGATGTTTCCAATCGCGCGGTTTCTTCTCACGCACGTTGGTTTGCCTTGGCTTTCAGAATTAGGTCGTTACAGCGAATTGCAGCGGCGACGTGTTCACGAGTGGATCGACAGCAAATATCGTGACGAAGGCTTTGATCCCGAAGAGGCCGAATCTGCCAGCGACGCCCTGATCGAACGACTTGAAGCCACCACCGACACTTCCGCCCGCTCGGCTTGGGAACGCCTGGTTCAACTTTTTACTGCTGCCAAGGGTGCGTAAGAGCCGGATTTCAATTTAGCGCAAAATTGATTGGTGTAAACCGATTGGGACACTCGGTCGCGTTGCAAATTTTTCGATGAATCTCAACGTCGGCATGGCGAATTGAAAACCGAAAGTAATCCTGAGTTGCAAAAAAATTTCCTTTCAATTTTCGAATTACCCGGCAGCAAATCAGACAACAAATTGATAGAATGACGCTCCCTACTTTTTATCACTTTTCTGGAGTTTCTCATGAAGCAATTCAAATCTACAAAACTGGCCTTTGGTTTCGCATTCCTGGCGATGCTGTTTGTTTTGTCCGTCAGTGCCCCTTCGCTTTCGGCGCAAACCAAGTCTTCGAAAAAATCGTCGACAAAAAAAACGAAGGCCAAAAAGTCATCGGCGAAAAAAACGACAACCAAAAAATCTGAAATTTCGGGACGCTTGCCCTATCACTATGGCAAACTGAAATTGAGCGATGAACAACGCGAAAAGATTTACAAGATTCAAGCAAGATACGCTGACAAACTTGAGAAGTTGCAAAAGGAAATGCTTGCACTCAAGAAAAAAATTGATAGTGAAACCCAAAAAGTCTTAACGACGACTCAGCGGAGGAATCTTTCCAAATTCAAATCCGATGCGGCGAAAGCCAAATCGAAGAAATAAATTTCACAAATAAAATAGAAACGAAACAAGGCCGCTTACATCGCGGCCTTTCTTTTTTGTTTTATTTGTCATTGATTTGACAAATCATCGCCGTCGGCGTTTTCTTTTTCCGCCCTTTCGATCGTCGCCCGATCGGCCGTCATTTCGCAACACATAAGTTTCCGATCGTTTGCCGCTGGAACCGTTGTCATACGTAAATCGATACGTTTTAAAATCGGTCGTGATGTAACTGATCGATCTTTTCTCACGTCCGTATTTGTATTGAACCGAAACTTTTTTGCCGTCTTTGCTGCGGGAGAAACCGGTAATCGTCGCACCGCGTAGCGGTCTTTCGGCCGGGCGAATCGGTTGACTGCGTGGTTGAGGATCTACCTGTCCACCCCGGACACTGACCTGTCCATAAAAGCCACCATTGAGATAGGGGTATTTTTTTGTGGCGTGGTAGTGGTAGTTTCCGTTTTCATCTTGGTGCCCGTTGAGCCAATCAAGTTTTGACTTTCGAGCCTCTTCTTTGCTTTGAAATCCTAAAATCGGATACCCGTCGAGCGCATAGGCAATCGGTTTGCCGCGACCAACAATTTTTTCCAAATGGACCGGCGGCAAGTGATAGTGATAGTCGTCCGCTCGACCACAATGCCCGCCAAATTTGTCGAGTTCGCCTGCCAGAAAGGTATCCGTGCGGCCATCGTTTTTAATCGGGTTGAAAATGGGCACGCCGTTGACACCCAATGCAATGGCACCACGAAAGAAATTTGATTTTGCCGACAACGGCTTTTTTGCTGGCACTGGATTCAACGGAATTCTCCAGGCGTTTCTACCGGTGTAATTCTGAGGTATTGGAATTTGCTGTTGCCAGGCTCTGATCCCGACCATCATGTCGTGATCCGGCATTCCATTGGATTGGACATAGAAGAATTCTTTATCCCATCTGTACTTAATTTTTTTGGCAAATGGCTCAAAATGTTTGGCGATCGCTGGATCGTCGATCGACCGTCTTGCGGAACTGTCAGTCGAAGTTTTTGTTGAAATCTGTTGCGAATTGACTAATAGCGGAACGACATTTTGATTGATTCGAGCAATTTCCGCCTGTCGTTGTTTCACCCATTTTTGATCGGCCTCCGAAAGACGGTTCATGTTGATCTTGAGGAGGTATCCGTCGTTCATCCGAATACTGACTTGTTGGCCGGTTGCCGATACAAATGTTCCATCAAACCGAGTTTTGCCAGAAGCCAGTGACCAGTAGCGAACGGCGCTGGTGTGATGATCACCATCATGGGCGAGGCTGACGGCTGACAAAAACAGCAGCACAAGTGTTGTAACAAATGTTTTTTGATTCATGAGAGATGTCGCAGTAATTTTTTTGGTGAAGGTGCTTCAGGAAATTGGTGAAGACAATCGCAACCCGAAGCGTGAGCGAGGGACCTACGATTAAACCGCGCATACATGTCGTTTCTGGTCCCTCGCTCACGCTTCGGGTTACGATTGGGCGTGGTGAAATACCTCTCACGCTTCGCGCTGTCGATTGACTGAAACACCAATTTGTTCGAATCATCGACAAAGTACTCAAACGGCCCAGCGACAACTCAGGAACAGTTTTTTCTGAGAATTCGACAGAAAAATGTAAACCATCAAAGAAAAGTGTGTTTATCTTTCGGACTTTTTTTGATTAAACAGAATCCAGGTTCCCGCTTTGCCGGCGACAGCAATATCAGTTCGTCCGTCACCGTTGAGGTCGCCCGTGCGGATTTGCAAACCTGTACCAATGTGGCCTTCGTCAATGACAAACCTGCGAAATTTCTTTTTTGCCTTTTCCCATTTGTAATAGTACAAACATGGCAATTCTGAACCGCCGGGATCTTTACCGTTGTGTGCACGAACACGTTTGCCCGTAATTAGTTCTTCGGTCCCATCACCATCCAAATCAGCCAGGTGAATCGCATGAGTTTGGGAATAGCGATCATCGATTTTGTATGCCTTGAATTTCAGCTGAACGACTCCTTTGACAAAATTTGCGCCGTCGCGCCGCCACCAGAACAATCCATAGTCGTGACCTCGCCCCCAAATCAAATCGTTTTTTCCATCTCCATCGAGATCGCGAACGAGAATCGGGCAACTGGCTGAACCTAAATTCCAGTCGGGATGGAATTTCCAAGGTTTTTTGAAAATGTCTTTGCGGGGCCGTTCGTACCAACCGGTTGCCGTCAAAATATCTTCACGTCCGTCGTTGTTGATATCACCAAATCCCATTCCGTGTCCCTGTCCATGTTTGCCCACGACAATTTTTTTCAACACTGGTTTGTTATTTTCCTTGGCAAATTTCCAGACATTGATCGGGTTGCGACCGTTCCAGCTGTTGGTGATCCATTCCGGTTTCCCATCGCCATCGAGATCGCGCAAGAAACTGATTTCGTTTTGACTTTGCTTGGTATCCACCAGCAGATGTTTTTTCCAATGTTGGCCGCGATCCAATCCCTGCTTGCCAGGATTTTTAAACCAATGAACGGTTGTCGGCACAAACGATCCCGCCACCACGTCAACATGGCCATCGCCATCGACGTCGTAAGCGAAATCGCCGTTTGATTGAACGTAGCCATTCCAATCGGCGATGCTGCGCAGCGGTCGTGGAGTAAATTCCGGAGCCGCATACCAATTTCGACCGGCGATCACATCCAGTTTTTTGTCACCGTTGACATCTGCTAAATCGATTCCCTCATTGGCATCAACCGCCAATTGTTTGGGAACAAACCGGATCGGAGAAACCTGACCGCAGCAACAATTGATCCAACAAGCGATCATCACGAGGGTCAACATTAATTTGTTCATCGCAGGCTCACTACAAATTCAGTGGATGGAATCACGAACTTTTCCGAACACCAGGTGTCTAAGTCACTGGAAGCCGAATTTATATTTTAACTTGCAGGATTATCGTGGTTACCAACGTTTTACAACAGCCAACATTGGTTTTGAATCGTAACTGGCAGGCGATCAATATTACGTCTGTGGCACGTTCATTGTCGATGGTTTTCGGCGATACAGCCCGAATTGTTGACCCGCAAACGTACCAGTTGTTCGACTGGAACGATTGGGCGGCAATCGTACCCGCTACGGATCAGCCGTCTGTTCGATCGGTAACTCAGCGATTTTGCGTTCCCGAAGTCATTGTCTTGAACGACTATGACCGTTTGCCGTCGGCTGCCGTGACGTTTTCACGACGCAATATTTTCAAGCGTGACCGTTTCACTTGCCAATATTGTGGCGCTCAACCCAAGGCGGATGAACTCACGATTGACCACGTTGTGCCGCGAGCCCAAGGTGGACAGTCGACTTGGGAAAACTGTGTATTGGCATGCGTGACATGCAATCACACCAAGGCGGACCGAACTCCAGAACAGGCGCACATGCGATTGCGCAAGGAACCTGTGCGACCAAGCTGGAATCCTGCCTACTCGCGCCACACCATCCGCATGGATAGTTGGCAGAAATTTTTGAGCGACGCGTACTGGAACGTGGAACTCAAATAACCACCACGGAAACGTGAGAACTCCTCGTCCTTCTCACGTTCCGTTTTTACAGCGGTGTGCTCCTGGGAGAGCAAGCGGCCTCCAAAACCGCCACACAGGGTTCGAATCCTTGCACCGTTGCTCTGGCATCTGGCATCTCTGCTACAATGATCCAACTCGCGCAATAACATCGCAAGCGCGACGTGCGAGAAGTAATTGTTTGCGACTGATACAAGCACGAAGCGCTAGGCAGCGTTGATTAAATCGGAAAGCTGTGAATTTGATCTGAGCGGCAAGACGCTAGCCGCCGGTATTTGAGGGTTCACCGGCGGCTAGCGCCTTGCCGCTCACAATTAATCAACACTACCTGGTGAGTGGTTCGACCGCGCAAAACTACCCGGCAGCGCATCGTGCTTGTAAAACTCGACGTAGTTCATGAAATTTCCGCCCACGCGTCGCGTTTACGATTGAAACACACTCACGGGTCGGCTCGATGCAGGAATCTGATATCGATAAAACTGAATCGTTGCTATCTCGTTTACAGAGCGGCGATCTTGATGCGCGCGAAGAACTGATTCAATTGTGTCACGATCGACTCAAACGTCTTGCTCGAAAGATGCTGAAAAATTTTCCGTCCGTTCGTCGTTGGGAAGAAACGGATGATGTTTTTCAGCGTGCAACACTTCGGCTTTGGGAAAGTTTGAAACAAGTTGCTCCGGAGAACGCCAAGCATTTCTTTAATTTGGCAGCCTTGCAAATTCGCCGAGAGTTAATCGAACTTTCCCGATCATTACAAGGCCCAAAAGGCATTGGGCAAAACCAGGATTCCATCTCCGAAACACCTTCAGAAAACGAATTCTCGCCAAGCAGTGAAACCCATGAAGCGTCGAGCCTGGCAACTTGGACAGATTTTCACGAAACGATCGACAAACTGGATGCCGAACATCGAAGTGTTTTTGAATTAATCTGGTACCAAGGGCTCGACCAAAATACAGTTGCCCGTTTACTTGGAATTTCGCAAAAATCGGTCAGTCGACGCTGGCAAAAATCCAGACGCCAGGTGTTTCAACTCTTGGGACACCAATTGCCTGAATGACCATTGCTAGTCTGGAACTGATTCAAAAATTCGAATGCGTGGTGGTGCGACATTTTGCGAAGCCCCGTCGCGCGTATCGCCTCCCAACGCCAATTTCCTGCCGGTTTTGTTGAAAGAAAAATAGTGAACGCAGCGATCGATCGAGAATGACAAAATTTCCTGACCATCCTCCGAATCCCAGATGGCGACGGTATGTTCGGTACCTGCCAAAATTCGTTTGCCGTCCGTTGTGAATTTAATCCCATTGATCCATGAATTGCCAGACGTCAGCGTTAATCGCGGTTCACTCGAATCAAAATCCCAAACCTTGATCAGCCCGTCGCTGCCGGACGTCGCAAACTGTTTTTTCAACGGGTGCATTGCCAACCCGAGTCCACTGCCGTGCTGAGTATCGAAACCGCCAACTTTTTTAACGGTTGCCGTATTCCAAAAACTGACTTTCCCGTCGCGCGCCAACACAATCAATGTTTGACGATCTTGTGCCAAGCCCACGCGAAAAGCCACGCCTTCACAATCGACCGTGGTTTCGATTTTTCCAGTTTTAAGATTGCCGATCGTGAACGTTTGCTTATGATGCCCAATTGCTATTTTGGTTGGCTCAAAAAAACACGCGTCGTAAGCTGGCCCATATTTTTTTCCGTCAAATTCGCAGATCATTTTTCCATGATGGGCGTTCCAGACACGCACCAAACCACTGCGGTACAACGTCGCAAACATATCGTTGCGATTGGACACCAAACCAATGATTTGGGATGGATGATCCGTAATTCGAACCACCGCCTTGTCTTGTTGCGTATCCCAAATTAGCACTTCACGATCACTGGCCACGATGAGTTGATCGTTGTCTCCACAATACGAAACAAATTTGCCACGTGGACGCGATTGCACCAGTTGAGCGACGCTCCAAACGTACACTTTTCGGTCGTCGCCCGCGGAATACAAATACTGACCTGCTGCGCCAAATTTCAGGCTGCGGATATGACTGAGGTGAAATCTGATTTTGGCAATGGGTTCTCCGCGCTCGAGATCCCACAAAACGATGTTTCGATCGAGACCGCCTGTTGCCAAATATTTTTTGTCTGGCGAAACGGCGAGCGCTAACACCTGATCTTTGTGGCCAACGAGTTGCTTTTGCAGCCTCAATCGGATTTTGGGCTCAGCATCTGACTGGCGCTGTAATTGCCAAATTTGAACCGTATTGTCTGCGCCCGAAGAAATCAAATGATTGTCGGAGACCATCAGACGCAGCACGCCCCCGGTATGCGTGCGGGTGGTTGTCAGACGTTGGCATTGCATATCCCATTGGCCGATCGTTCCGTCAGCACACGCGGTGAAAAACGTGCTGCTCTCGGGCTCGATCGCCACCGCGTTGATGTGATCGTCATGCGCGCGACTGGATTTGGCGGTGGGAACCAGGTCTTTGGTATTTCGAATTCTCAACGAGCCGCCCTGTTCGCAAGTCACGACTTGAGAACCGTCCGCAGTATATTCCACATCGGTCATGCTCGGCGAATTGCGCGTTCGCTGGGCAATCCTCGTACCTGCCAAATCCCAAATAGCAACGACGCCTCGGCCGCGCTGTCCAACCAGCGTGAGAAATTTTCCGTCGGGACTAAACTCCAACTGTTTAATCTCCATGCGAACGTAAAACTCATTCTTGAGGTTCCAAGTTCCGATTTCCCAGATTCGCACGAGACCATCTGCCGACCCAGCGGCCAATAGTTTTTGATCGTTACTCAATGCAATGGAATGCATCAATTGGTTGCGCATGGTTAATTGGGCAACCGGTTGGTGCCGGTTGGTCATCCAATTCAACAGTCCCCATTCCCACTGGCGGTTTTCCACGGCACAACTGGCCAAAGTCGATTTGGCGCGAAGGATGTTGTTATCCAAAACGTCAGAATGTGCCAATGCAATTCGTTTCGCGTACAGTGAGCGGGTTGTTTCATCAAGCGCTGCTTGCGTTCGTTTTTGAAAACGCACTGCATCTGCTTCGCTTTTTGCCAACCGTCGATTCATGTTCAACAGTAGAGTGTTGCCAACCACTAACAACAGAATTCCAACGGCCACAGCGGCTCCCGCAGCTGTGACGAGCGTGCGGTTTCGGGTCACCCAACGACGTATTTTTTCAGAAACCGGTTCGGGCATCGCGGAAACCGGTTGATCGGCCAAATACCGCTCGACATCCTCGGCCAATTCCGCTGCAGTTCGATAGCGATCTGCCGGACGCCGCGCCATCGCTTTTAAACAAATCGCTGCCAATGGTTTCGCAGTATTCGGTTGACGATTAAGGGGTGAATCAAAATTCGCAGCCAATGCGTTTTTGACATTTTCAATTGCGGAATCGCTGGCGTACGGTGGTTGACCAACCAAAATCGCGTAGAGTGTCGCGCCTAAACTAAACACGTCACTGGCAAAACCAATTTCGACATCGCCCGACGCTTGTTCGGGACTCATAAATGCAGGTGTCCCGATCGACTGTCCAACGTTTGTCAAATTTTGATCGTGGTGTTCGCGCAACGATGACGATTCTGGCTCATCGTCGGCGTCAATCATTTTGGCCAACCCCCAGTCGATCAAATACGTTTCGCCAAAATTGCCAATGATGATGTTGGCCGGTTTTACATCGCGATGAATAACATGGTGTTGATGGCTGAAAGCGATCGTTTGGCAAACGTCAATAAAATGATTGAGCAACTTGCGTTGCTGAGATTCCAATCGCGGTGTCGTTCCGTTAGCCGATCCAGATTGGTGGAAATCGTTGATTGCTTGTGACAACGGTTCGCCGTCTACCAGACGCATCACGTAAAACGGCAATCCGTTTTCGTCTTGACCGGTTGAGTAAATCGAAACGACACCCGGATGATTCAATCGGCTGGTGACTTCGGCTTCACGGTTCAAACGATCGCGAAACGACTCGATATTTTGCGTGTCCGGTCGAAGAAATTTAACGGCGACTTGACGGCCAAGTTTTTCATCAACAGCCACGTAAACTTCCGAGCAACCTCCATGGCCAAGCAACTCTTTGAGTTGGTAAGAACCGGTTACCTGTGACGTACCCGTTCGCCGGCCAAGCTGGTGATTCGAGGTTTCATCGCGAGCGCCCAGCGACGTTTCAGATTCTATTTTATCTTGGAGTCGATTCATATTTTGAATCGCACGAATTTCCTGTTTGACTGAATCGACCAAATGCGGGGTATCGCGACAAAGATCATCAACGGTGATGTTCAAACCCTGTTTTTCCAACAGCATCCACCGCTCAATCAGTGCTGTGATTTCACCGGTTTGGTTTTCTTTGGTCATGGTAGCGCTAACGAAACTGACCCAATTTCACATTCGGTGGCAACAGGCGACCTCGAATGATTCTAATCTAAATCAAAAAACAGCTGATTCCGCGGCGATTTAGCGCTTTTTTGCAAGTCTTTTACGAAATTTCAAATTTTTGAGACTACGTGTGTCGGTCTGCTCGCAAAAACCAATAGTGAAGTTCGTCGAATTCGAATGTTATGAAATCTTGATTCTACAACGCTGCTACAGGAACCCATGCTCCACACCAACTTCCAACTGCCTCGAATCGTTGCCATCATCGCTTGTATCTTCTGCTTGAAGTCCCATCAGTCGTGGGCCGATTTGACGGATGTTGAATCGACCCAAGTCGGCGGTTTTTATGCGACCGGCACGCCCGACAATGCCGCCATATTTCAGAATTATTTTGTCGGACATGCGACGCCTGCCGGCGCCGGTTCTCCGCTGCCGGAGCGGCGAAGTTTTTTCATCTTCGATATTCCTGCGTTTGACCCAGGTGAAATTTTGGTTGACGCTGCATTTTCGCTCTATCTGCCAACAGAATTCAGCATCCCCGCGAATTTCAAAGGCGGCATCGAAGTTTTTGAAATTACATCGTCAGCACATACTGCCGAAGAAATCCTGGACCCTGCGGGGCACGGCCTGACTCCTGAAGAAATGTTTCCGACCTTTGGTTTCGGTGATTTCTATGGCGACGTGGTGTTCGAATCAGCTTCTCCCCCGACCGGCCCGTTTCCAATGGAAATCATCATCCCGCTTTCTCCAACCGCAATTAGCCATATCATGGCTTCGAGCGGTGGCAGTTTTGTGATCACAGGTCGGATGGCTTCGTATGATCCCGACCCCGGTGTCCCAGATGAGATCATGTTTTCACTTTCGGATTTGGTAGTCGGCGGCGTCGACACCGCATTGCCCAAACCGTTTCTATCGCTATCAACCATCCCCGAACCCGGCACGATTTGGATTGTTACGTTAGGCGCTGGGATTCTAGCACTGCGGCGACGACGTATTTAAAACGCGATATCCGCGAACCTTTTTTCGATCGATGGAGTCATTTTAGGAGATGTCCCTGGAGTGTGCCGGACCGCACGCGACTTTGCGGAGGTCGAAGATCAGGTTCGATTCCTGGCGGGGACGCTCCAAACGATAGGAAATGGAGGTGCGTGATGCGAAATTCTCACTTTAACGGACAACATTTCTTTTGAAATCATGAGCAAACGTCGCCACGGATTCCCATCCGAGACGCAAGTCAAATGTGGAATTCAGATCGTTCACGGTGACAAACAACTCGACGAGAAACTCGGACGCAACGATCCATGCCCGTGCGGTAGTGGCAAACGATTGAAACGTTGCTGTCTCAGGACAGGGCGATTTTGACGGCGTCAATCGTGACAGCTATTTCCGAGATCGCGAATAAATCAATCCATACAAAACAATCAGCGCCCGTTTTTAGGCGGGCGATCTTTTGGCGTTGGGGCCGGATGGCTAGGCGACTGCCTGCAAAGCAGTATCAAAGTGGGTTCGACTCCCACCAGCGTCTCTTCTTGCGAATTATGCGATTTGCAACGTGTGGTTATATGATTTTCGATTGCAACATGCTGTTATTTGGAACAGGCGAAACGGCTCCAATCTGGCAACAGTCGGAAAGAAATTCCGCTGTTTGAAAGACGAATGTTCTGGTTGTATTAGTTAGTCGACGTTTTTCAGATTCAAATTCGCCGAACGGAATGGGGAAGGAAATTTTGCTTGGCTGGCATCGGGCAAAATTCTATTGTTGACTAGCTTACTCAATGGAAAAAAGGGACCGTCTTGTTTAAATTTGCGCGAAAAAAGAAAGGCGAAGACGCTGCGCCATTTTTGCGTCGCATTATTGATCGTTCCATTTCTACATCGTCACTGCACCAGGACAACCGCCTGGAAAATCGTTACAACCGAACGTTTAGCCTGATGTTTGCCCCGTGGTGTCCAAAAAACGGTCCGGATATAGAAAACATCGGCGTCGGTATCACCAAAGACCTCAGTGACCATGGCTGTTCTTTTCTGTCGCTTCAGGAAATCACGGGTGATGTTGTCATGACTTTTCTGCTCGACGACGAGATCGCCTCAAAAATTCTTTGCTTTCACGGCGAACTACGCCGCGAACGCGTTTTGCTCAAAGGTTTGTACGAGTACGGTTTCGAGATTTCGTCAGTCTTGAGCTCAAAACACAGTAGCCAACTCGTCGAATTCGTCATGGCCGTCGATCAAGCGTTTAACGACAACGAGATCTCATAGGTAGTGTTGATCAAATATGAGCGGCAAGGCGCTAGCCGCCGGTGGACCCTCAAATACCGGCGACTAGTGCTACAAAGGCTAATTGGTGTTCCACCAGGATCGATTCTTGCGCAGTTTAACGTATGAGTTTGTTTGCAATACTTCCCAACTTCAATTGACCC
>JANQLU010000062.1 GCA_028280445.1 Pirellulaceae bacterium
GACCAAAAACATGGCGTGAAAAGACACAAGATGCAAAACTTGAGCAAATACTCGCCTTGGTGGCATAGCAATTAACGTTCGTGACACTAGCCGCCGGTACGAGTACAGCCAGTGTTTGAGCCAAGCCGCCGGTAAGAATCACTAGCGAACCGGCGGCTAGCGCCCAGCCGCTCACGGGATTATGCTCGGCGGGGCCCTGTTGTCATGATCCATCAACTTTTCCCCACAGTTTGACGATTTCAACGCCGACCTCGCAGGCCGCAATCATTTCGTCGAGACAGGCCCATTCGAGCGGCGAATGAATATTGTGTTGGCCGCTGGAAAGATTGGGAGTTGGCAAACCCATCTCGGTAAAACGCGAACCATCGGTCCCACCACGAATAATGGTTTGTTTGGGCTCGCGGCCGAGATTCCTGTGGGCTTGCAGCGCGAATTCAACAGCGCGCGGTTCGGCGGCGAGCCCGTCAGCGAGGTTGCGGTATTGTTCGCTAACGACAACTTCGACGGATACGCCCGTACAGGCCGCTTCGGTTTCTTGTGCGCACTTACGAATGATGTCCGCGTATTCGGACAGTTTTGGAGTATCGAAAGAACGCAACAGTATTTTCAGTGTGACTTCGGCGACCCCGCCTTCGATGACGTAAGGATGGAGAAATCCGTCGCGACCATCGGTGCGCTCAGGTGAAAGTTCGGCTGGTAATCGGGCAACAAAATCAGCCGTTGCTCGAATCGCATTGATCATTTTGTCTTTGGCGATAGCCGGGTGAATGTTCACCCCTTTGATTTTAACGACCGCTCCGTCAGCAGAGAATGTTTCTACGTCAACATCATTTGCACCACCACCGTCAAACGTATAGCAACATATCGCATTCACTTGATTCACATCGACATGTAGCGTGCCGCGCCCAATTTCTTCGTCGCAAGTGAACATGACGCGAACATTACCGCGGGGAACATCGGGGTTTTCAACAAGGATGTTCGCCAATTCCATGATGATAGCGACTCCCGCTTTGTCATCGCCGCCGAGCAGCGTTGTTCCATCGGTTGTGATAATCGTTTTGCCGATGGCATCGACGAGCTTGGCGCAAGTTTTTTCGGTAATCACCTTGGTGGGATCGCCTGACAACGGAATATCGCCCCCCGCGTAATTTTCGATAACGTTGGGTTTGACATCTTTGCCAGTTGTCTCGGGAGACGTGTCGACATGGGAGTTGAACGCGATCGTGGGAGCACCGTCAATGTTGCCTGGAATCGTTGCGATGACGATGCCATTTTCGTCCTGAACTGCGTCGTTGAGCCCCAGTTCCAGCAATTGGTTGAGCAGAATTTTCCCAAGTTCAATTTGGCCGGGACTGCTGGGATAATGATCCGTATCGTCCTGGGCAGTCGTGTCGACGCGGACATAGGTCAAAAAATTTTCCAGTAATCGCTCTCGATTGATCAGGTTGCTCAAAATTTTCTCCTTCGCCTTTTTGAATTAACTTACGTGAAAACGAATTGAGTTTCCACACCGGAGACAGCACTCCGGCGGATCGTGTGTGCTTTTGCAGTTCTGATTCCAAGGCTACGATTGAATCGGAAAAATGCACTGTGAAAGGTATTGGATTGACTCACCCCAAGTATCTCGTTTTTGATGTTGAAACTGTCGCCGATGGCGAATTGGTGTCGCAGATCCGTTTTCCGGGCGACGATTTGACGCCCGAGGAAGCGGTCGACACCTATCGCAGTTGGCTGATGGACAAATTTGAGTCGGACTTTGTTCCTTATACGTTTCAAGTGCCGGTTTCCGTCGTGATTGCAAAGGTTTCAGACCAATTGGAATTGATGGACATTGTGGCGATCGATGAACCAGAGTTCCGACCGTCTGTGATCACCGAAAAATTTTGGCGCGGTTGGTATCAATACGACATGCCGACGTTCGTGACTTTTAATGGACGGACTTTCGATTTGCCGTTGATGGAGCTGGCCGCTTTTCGATACGGAATCTCCGTTCCTGCCTGGTTCAATCTGGCAGACAAGTCATTCGAACAGCGCCGCAACCGATACAATCAAAACGCCCATCTCGACCTCCAAGATGTACTGACCAATTTCAGTGCCACAAGGTTCAATGGCGGTTTGAATCTGGCAGCGAACATCCTGGGCCGACCAGGCAAAATGGGAATTGCCGGTCACATGGTTCAAGATTTGCATGCCGAAGGACAGGTTGAACGGATCAACGATTATTGTCGTTGTGATGTTTTGGATACGTATTTTGTATTTTTGCGTGTTGCTGTTTTAACCGGTCAGATTTCGTTGGAGCGAGAGCGTGAGATCGTTGCATCAACAAACCAGTGGCTTGAGCAGCAAGCGGAAGCTACTCCTGTGTACGGCGAGTATCTCGAACGTTCCAGTGAATGGGAAAATCCCTGGGACGAGTAGGGCCGGTTCCCACCGGCCGTTTGTTGGATTGGTCGAGTTCCGATTGGCCAGTGGTAACCGGGCCTACGATCGGGGCAAATATTGTAAGGTAACGCGCGGCAAAAATCGTAACCCGAAGCGTGAGCGAGGGACCGGAACCCGTGTTGATGTGCTGTGGAACGTAGTCCCTCGCTCACGCTTCGGGTTACGATTTTTTGTCTCATGCAAATCCTAGTGAGCGAGGGACCGAAATTCACGCCGACGTACTGCGGAATGTGATCCCTCGCTCACGTTTCGCGCTTGCGATTACTGGTACCAACTTTCGAATTCGCTGAACCTTGTGATTGTTCGATCGTCCTTTTAGGCAACCCAACTGCCAAATCGGAGTACATCAAACTTATTATTTGAAACCGTTTCTGATTTAAACCTTTCGTTGGGCCATTTTTTTTGCGAACCCGTTTGTCACAAAAAAACACATTAATCACAACTCAACTGCCGCATGGGAATACATGACGGTCCTAAGGTAGCGAAGTCGGGGCGACTCGGATAGCGATCGCGGATGATGTCTCACCGAGACAGAACCTGCGGGCTCACTGCTTGGAAACACATCCCATGTTGAAAAGTAAGCGCGGCCGAATTTTCTCAGCAAACCTTCGTTGAGTTTTATATATCAAACCCTTTTCATTGGTCTAATTTTTACGAAACAACTCGACTGCCGATTCGGAGTACATGGCAACTGTAGGTTCGAATCCTATCCGACACCCTTTGGAGAGTCATTGATGGTGTCGGACCGTTCGCTCGCTCGGCGGGTGTGCGGATAAACTCTGATCACACCTTCGTCGAGCCAAATTTTTCAAAAGATTGACTGCCGATTCGGAGTACATCCAACTCGAAGGTATGGGTTCGAATCCCATCAATGCAGGAAATTGCGTTGTAGTTCAACAGGTGAACGTCGAAACCTCTGATCACAACTTCGTCAATCTTTTTCGCCACCTAAGTCACCGTTTGATCTTTTTCTCTTTTGTTCAACCAACGAGGAACTGAGTATGGCTAACAAGACATTGTTTTCGAGCAGCAAGAGCCGACTGCTACGCGCCAACGCACGTAACGAAGCTGGCGGAGTAGCTTACAAGCTGAGCGCCAAGCAAGCTTTGGCACAATTGGCGGCAACCGGTACGTTCAACGGAACGTACTACGCCCAGGGCTCAACACAACTCAACGAAATGATCAACTTGATCCAAACCGTTGACGACAATGTCTTTCTGGCAAAACTGGCGGTTTACGCACGTGAGCGCGCGTTTATGAAGGACATGCCGGCGGCGTTGATCGCTGTATTGTCGAGCCGCGACCCTCAGTTGACTCACCAGGTTTTCGATCGCGTTATCGACAATGGACGTGTTCTACGCACGCTGTTCCAGATGATTCGTTCAGGTCAATTTGGTCGCGTTGGATTGTCGTCTTCGTTGAAGCGTGCTTTCCAGCGCTGGTTGAACACTTCTTCGGTCAGTCGTTTGCTGTCGGCGTCGATCGGGCATGACCCGAGCCTGCGCGATATCATGCGCATGGCGCGGCCTCGACCAGTGGACAACATGCGCCGAGCTTTGTTCGGTTGGTTGACCCAAAAGCCAGTCGCAAACTGGGCACCTGCGAAAGAACGTGATCTGCCTGCCGAAGTGCGGGCGTTGATCAAGTTCCGCACGGCCAAGAAGCCAAAGGCACAAATCGCTGCGATCTCAGGTCACAACATTCGTTGGGATTTGTTGGCCGACGCTGCGATTGACACAAGTGTTTGGCGAGCGATTGCCGACCAAATGGGTCCACAGGCGTTGCGAATGAATTTGAACACGTTGCAACGGCACGGTGTTTTGACAGATTCGACCTTTGCGATTGAAATCGCCAATCGGATTGCCGACATCGATGCGGTAACACGTTCACGGCAGTTCCCATATCAGTACTTTGCTGCCTACATGAACGCTGCGGACAATGTTCCTCACGTCATTCGGCAGGCGCTGCATCGTGCAGCAGAACTGGCTTGTGGTAACATTCCGCGGATGCCAGCTCCGATCGTCATCGGATTGGACACGTCGGGCAGTATGCAATGTGCGACAACCGGGTCACGAGGACGCGGCGCCACCAGCAAGATGCGTTGCGTTGATACTGCAGCTTTGTTCGCGGCAGCGATACTACGCGTCAACCCGGAAAGTGTTGTTGTACCATTTGACACCCGGGCGTACGAAGCCAAGATCGATCCTGGCGACACCATTTTGAGTATCGCCCAACGATTGGCCAAGTACGGCGGCGGTGGAACCAACTGCGCTTTGCCACTTGAGTTTGCAAACAAGCGGCTCAAGAAGCGAACGTATGCAGGTTGTGTCCTGGTCAGTGACAGCGAAAGCTGGGTTGGCCAAGGTATGTGTGGTTCAACTGGAGTGATGACCGCCTGGAACGCATTCGTGCGAAACCAGCGTTCATCAGAAATTGAACCGCGACTGGTGTGCATTAACATCCAGCCCTACACAACTTCGCAGGCGCCAGAACGTAACGACATCTTGAACATTGGCGGATTCAATGACGCCGTATTCAAGGTGGTTGCCGGTTTTATGTCGGGCGACTCCGATCGCTTTGTCAGCGAAATCGAATCCATCGAGATCGATTCCGGTGGAATGTAATATCCAGAGGTGGGCAGATGGCTCACCTCTTTTTTTGTGAGCAAGGGATCGAAAAAAGTAGGGCCGGTTCCCACCGGCCAATCTCATAAAACGGCCGGTGGGAACCGGCCCTACGTAAATCGCAACCCGAAGCGTGAGCGAGGGACCACGTTCCGGAGCACATTAGCCATCTACACTTTGCGACACCACTACCCAAAATTTTTGAATATCTATGTCTCTGCGCCGCTGCCCAACGCTTTTGAAACGCGGACAACATCAGTACAGAGTTGAGAAATTCGGCCATCAATTAAATCCGTTGGTTGACCGTTGTCGAATGATTCGTCGGTGGCGTAAACAAAACGCGGTAGAATCAAGCATCTGAAATCGAGCATCAAACTGTTGGCAAATGGCATCACCGACATATAGCTGCCTTGTCCTCCTGCAGCCAGCAAAAAACCGACGACTGTATCGCCCCAAGCGTTTTTGCCTGTCAGTTCGACAACGTTTTTGATCGCGGCGTTGACGTCGAAATTGTAAATTGGCGCCGCGATCAAGATTCCTCGGGCGTTGGTGATTTTTTCCGCGATCGCGGCGACATTCGGGTGTGCATAAGCTGCCGCCCCGTCACAAAACGGCAGTTCCCAATCATTCAAATCGAGAAATTCGATTGCGGATCCCGTAGTTTTCAAGATTTCGACGGCGCGATGAGCGAGGACTCGACTGCGGCTTTCGGGATTCAGGCTGGACGAAATGACCAATAACATTTTTTTGATGCTCCAATTGGGTTGACCATTTGATAATAGCGGTTCAGTTTTCGTGCAACCGGTGGAAGGTTGCCTGGTAGGGCCACGGACATCGTGAGCGGCGAGGCGCTAGCCGCCGGTACGAAGCACTAACGAACACGAACCGGTGGCTAGCGCCTTGCCGCTCACAGGATCAGCCTTGGCTGATTGGCACCTACCAATCGAATAAAAACGACCGGTGGGAACCGGCCCTACGTTGCGAACGTTGACCTCGGCCGTTTGTCAGAACTAGAATTGACTGGTTGTTTCAAATTTGAACGGTGGAGTTTTCGTGTCGCGTGTCGTTTTGGCGATGTCTGGAGGTGTCGATTCCAGTGTTGCCGCACATCTGTTGTTGGAGCAAGGCCATGAGGTCATCGGTGTTTTTATGCGCCATGGCGAAAAAGCTGTCACGGCCTGCTCGATTGACGGGCAGCGTGAAAATTCTACTTTGTTGCCGGTATTGAATCCTCGTGCGGATCACAAGCAAGGGTGTTGTAGCGCTTTGGATGCCGAAGACGGCAGGCGAGTGGCCGACCGTTTGGGCATTCCGTTTTACGCTTTGAATCTCGAAGAGGAATTCCGTCAGATCGTTGACTATTTCGTAGATGAATACACCCACGGTCGGACGCCGAACCCGTGTGTTCAATGCAACAACTGGATCAAGTTTGGAAAACTGTTTGATTATGCCGATAGTGTTGGCGCCGAATTCGTCGCGACGGGGCACTATGCCCGATTAATTGCTGATGAACATGAATTGCGATTGATTCGAGGCCATGATCTTTCGAAAGACCAATCTTATGCCCTGTTTGGCATTCGACGCGATTATTTGCAGCGGATGTTGTTGCCGGTGGGACATTACGACAAAACAACCATTCGTAAAATTGCCGGTCAATTGGGTTTGAACGTGGCTGAAAAAAAAGACAGTCAGGAAATCTGTTTTGTCACATCAGGGCACCACGGCGATTTTGTGCGAGCCCGCCAGGACGACATCGATACGTCGGGTGAAATTGTAACCACGGCTGGCCAAGTGGTTGGCCACCATCCTGGGATCGAAGGATTTACGATCGGGCAACGCAAAGGGCTGGGAGTTGCCATGGGTGAGCCGTATTTTGTCACGAAAATTGATGCCAGTACGAATCAAGTGGTGATCGGTAAAAAACAAGAATTGGGCCGCCAACAATTGACTGCCGAAAAACTCAATTGGCTGGTCGAGTCTATCGACGGCAAAGATATTCAATCGGGAGATGAATTTCGCTGTGCGGCACAGATTCGTTACAACAGCCGTGCGGCAGCGGCAACGATCGAAATTCGAGACGATCAATTCGTTGTAAAATTTGACGAACCGCAATTTGGCGTTGCTCCCGGACAAGCGGTGGTTTTGTATTCGGAGCAACAAGTTTTAGGCGGCGGCTGGATCAAAGATTTTGACATGGTCTGAGCGAGTTTCAATAAAATGTCTCAGAACGGACGTTTCTAAGCGGTTTCTAAGTCGAATTCGCTGGTCTAAAATAATTGGTAACAAACGACCCTATCGAATTCTCAAGGTTCTTCGATGCAACTTGCAATCATTGTCGGCTCGATCGTTGGCGTACTCATATTATTGATTCTCGTCGCGGTAATATTGTCTTATGGAAAGCTCTGGTTCCAAGCTTTTATGTCTGGCGCGGATGTCAGTCTGATGAGTTTGGTCGGAATGGGATTTCGACAAGTGCGGCCGACCGTCATCGTAACGGCGAAAATCATGGCTGCCCAAGCGGGTTTGAATATTAATCGCAAACAAGGGATCAGTACCCAACGTTTAGAAGCCCACTACCTGGCCGGCGGTGACGTCATGCGCGTGATCAATGCGATCATTGCTGCGGAACGAGCCGGCATCGATTTGGATTTCGATCGTGCGGCGGCGATTGACTTGGCCGGTCGTGACGTTTTGGACGCAGTGAAAACGAGTGTCTATCCCAAAGTGATCGATTGTCCGGACCCGCAACGAAGCGGTAAAAATTTCTTGAGCGCGATTGCAAAAGACGGTGTTGAGTTGAAAATCCGGGCTCGCGTCACCGTGCGAACGAACCTGGAGCAGTTGATCGGCGGCGCGACCGAAGAAACGATTATCGCCCGCGTTGGTGAAAGTATTATTTCTTCGATTGGCTCATCTGAAAAACACGGTCATGTCCTGGAAAACCCAGATCGGATTTCCAAAGCGGTATTGGAACGAGGCCTCGACGCTCATACTGCGTTTGAGATCGTTTCGATTGACATCGCTGATATCGATGTTGGCGAAAATATCGGTGCGCGTTTGCAGGCGGACCAGGCCGAAGCCGACACGCGCGTTGCCCGCGCTCATGCCGAAGGTCGTCGTGCCGAAGCGATCGCTCAAGAGCAGGAAAACAAAGCGACAGTCGCAAAAAATCGCGCTCAACTCGTGATGGCCGAAGCCAATGTTCCCAAAGCGATGGCCGAGGCGTTTCGCCAAGGAAATCTCAACGTCAACAACAATTCCAAATAGTTTGGAAAATTGAGAATCGGGGCGCGACGGAATTCTTGCGCGGCCCCAAACAAAGGAAAAATATGGCCAAAGCGATTCAATATTGGTTAATGAAATCAGAACCGGACGCCTATTCGATTCATGATTTGGCAAAAGATAAAACAACGCATTGGGATGGCGTGCGAAATTACCAGGCTCGAAATTTCATGCGGGATGAGATGAAAATTGGTGATCGCGTGCTGTTTTATCACTCCAACGACAAACCGCCCGGAGTTGCGGGAACAGCGACGGTTTGCAAAGAGTCCTATCCAGATTTTTCCGCGTTTGACAAAAAAAGCAAATACTTTGACGCCAAATCGAACAAGGATAAACCGCGTTGGTTTATGGTCGATATCAAAATTGATGAGGTGTTTGATCGCGTGGTGTCGTTGCCTGAAATCAAGGAAGTTGTGTCATTGCAGGATATGGTGCTGCTGAATAACTCACGTTTGTCCGTTCAACCCGTCAAGAAAAAGGAATTTGACGTCATTTTGAAACTTGCGAAAAAGAAGGCTTAGTTGCATTGACTAAATCGGAAGCTGTGAATTGAACTGAGCGGCAAGGCGCTAGCCGCCGGTATGTTGGCGCTTCGAACCGGCGGCTAGCGCCTTGCCGCTTACATTTAATCAACGCGACCTATCTAGCCACCGCCGTTTTTTTCTCCGTCGGTTTTATCTTTGTCGGTTTTGTTGTCGTCACTTTTGTTGTCGTCACTTTTGTTCTCGCTGCTTTTGTCGTCGTCAGATTTTTTGTTATCTCCGCCACCCTTTTTCGAAGGATCGGTTTTATCGTTTTTGTCTGAACTGGTCGGTTGATCGGTTTTGGATTTGTCTGTCGGCTGGTCTTTTTTATCTGCATTTTTGTCGTCGTCGGTTTTGCCTTGAACACGATCGACAAATTCCCAAACGGGGGTGTACAGATCTTTGTTGACCAATTCACCACCTTCGTGGCCGACCCAACCTACCAAACCAGCGATGACGAATGTTCCGACTTTCCACAGACTGCCGCCACTGGCGTCGGCATCGCGTCGACGTGAGACGGCGGCGTAGATGGCCAGCGATGTCGAAAGTACGGCAACCGCAATCCCACCCATGCCATGGAGAAAGAATTTGTTGTTGGTATCAAAAACATTCCCCCAGTCATCCCAGGCCTTGGATGCATCAATATTCATGGTGTAAGACCAGCCCATGGTGGCTGATGCGATCGCAGACAACGCACCCAATAGCAAACAGTAATAGGCAATGTCGCTGGCAACATAGCTGCCCCGCAGTCCGCCGATGGCAAAAAACGCGCTGACCATCAACAGTGCAATTGGAAAATGCACGACCGCCAAGTGAAACACGCCGATGACATTCCAAAGATGCCACCAAATATTTTCTTGATTGATATCTTTTTTCTTTTTGATTGGTGGAGCGTTTGTTTCGGCTGGTTTTTCGCCCGACCACAATGCTCCTTCGTCGATCCAGCGTTTTACCGTTGCAATTTGGCTCGCCGATAGCTCAGGAACATCGTAATCATTGTCTGGCGGCGGCATCTGATAATCTTCGTCATCGGTTATCAGTGACTCGTACAATTTGCTCGCTTCTGAATCGCCAGAGATGACACGTTTGCGGTCAAACGTTTCCATTTTCTTTTTCAGGTCAGGATCGTTGGTTTCCTGACCATCTTCGCTGTGGCAAACGTAACAGTGTTTTTCAAAAATCGGTTTGATGTCGCGATCAAAATCGATAGGTGCAGCGTTTTCCTGGGCGACACCAAAAACAGGTGTTAAAAGGAAAACAGCAAAAACGAAAACAGCCTGAAGGTTTAGGATTTGTTTCACGATTGTCATCCAGCATTTGTGTCGGGGTTTGGGATTCATCTTACCAATTCCTCAAGGACTTCGACATAGAAAATGTCGGTTTCACTATTGCGTCAATGGCTGGCGCTGGGCAAATTTGTTCCGATTGTTTTGGAATTCTTCAATGAGTTATACCTTGGTAAATCTGGAAATGTTTTTGGTGAAAACGTTCGCAGTCCGGTCCGCTTTGGGAATATTGCGCACCAGTAAACACAAAGAAACCCTATTCGTTTTTCGATTTGCGAAAAATTGAGAAGGAATTTGGTTTTGTCGGTCAAAACGAATTGTCAGGCAATTCGCAACAAAACATTATTCTGGCAGAACGACCGCAAAATTGATGGTCTTTGTTCCTTTTGGGGTAACATTAGAATCAAAAATAATCAGCAAATGCTGATGCTTTGTTTCCGATCCATTTGGCGTAAAGACAGCTCGTTTGACGTTTTTTTTCATCCAGGCATGAATTTTATCAGGTTGGCCGGGATCCAGATGGCCACTCAAACGTTTTATACAATTACTCCAAGCGTTACTTTGGTCGACTTCCGAGTTTTTTCCACCACTGACAAACGAGTCCATCGACAGCGCGAATTCCACGACCTTTAGATCATCTTTCGGGCCCACGAACTGTAACAACATTTCGCTATGTTGATCTTCATAGAGGGTCGAGTCTTTGTCTTCCTCGATGAGAACAAAATGGTGTTTGAGTTTTCCATCACCTTTGGAATTGTCGTTGACGACTTTCAGGACTTCATCTCGTTTGAGTCCGGTGTTTTTGAAGTTTTTTTCAGCAGGCTTCTTGTCAACTTGGCTGGCGGAATCGTTTTTGGTTTTGGAACCTGCCGGTTTGGAATTTTTATTGCCGGTTTGTGCTTTTGGTTTTTGGGCAGTGGATTTGTCGTTGGTTGCGGCCTTAGATTTTTCAACTTTCTGGGGCTGGCATCCGGTAGATATCAACGTTACTGAAATAAACATCAAAATTGCGAGCGTGCGAATCATGAAATTTTTGTTCCTGTTTTGGGTTGCTCAAGTTAATAGAGAAAGATTTCCAGCGAGCTTGTTTCCAAACGGCGATTTGCGATTGTAGCAAAACTTGCTTTCTGCGCGCGGGTGGCACTGGCTCCGCCAGTGATTTGGTTGTTAGTATTTCAATTGAACGAAAAAAACCGAACGTCAAATGTGCAATTCACTGGAGGAGTCAGTGCCACACGAATGGGGAGCGTGCCCTCAATCGCTCGCACCGAAAACTAAACTGGCGAACCTGCGGAAATGACGTCAGGAATGACGAGGATTTTGCCATCGCCGATGCGGCCGGTTCGAGAAGCCTGAACAATTTTTTCGATCGTTGAGTCGACATGTTGCGGTTCGACCCAGACGAGGATTTCAACTTTGGGCAAAAAAGCCAGCGAATATTCGGTTTCGTCATATTCCTGCAAGTAACTTTTTTGCCGGCCAAATCCTTTGACTTCGCGAATAACGAGTTCGGCAATCGGTTCTCCCGCCAGTGCGGCGACCACTTTTTCGACGACAATCGGTTTGACAACAGCAATGATCTGTTTCATGAAGCAATATTTTATTCTGGTCGATGACCAATCCAGGTCCAGTGGCGATCCGATGTCGCTTGAACCGTTGCCGTGGGAAATCCAAATTGACTGACCGCGGACTGCATTTCTTCGGCGGTCAATGCAGCGCGCAACGAATCATCAAACATCTTTTGAGAATGTTCATTTTCGTTTCCGGCATAGGTTTGTACGATGTGGCGAACTTGTTCATCCGATTCTGGTCGCATCAAATCGCGGACGAAAATCAGGCCGCCGGGTTTACAGACGCGGACCATTTCCGCGATACACGCTTCAGGTTCGGGAATATGGTGAATAATGCTGTTGGAAATAACGACGTCAAACATCGCGTCTTCGAACGATGTTGCTTTCGCGTCTTCGTGGGCAAGTTGAATTTTGTCGTAGATTTCGTTGATGGCCAGATTGTATTGCGCCGTATCCAGCATGTGCGTGGCCGCGTCGATCGCCATGATTCGACAGTCATCGATTTCTAATTCGTCCAACCGCTTGGCGAGTTCTATGGGAATTAGTGCCGTTCCGGTTCCAACATCCAGAACATCGCCGCCGTTGAAACCCGCGGCTAGTAAATCGTCGACGAAAATTCGATTGACTTCGGAATGGTCCATCGCATCGTAATCGATCGCTTCCTGCTCGGTGTCCATGACTTCCGGTTCCAGTACGCGAGGAATTTGGCTCATTGTAGTTTCTCGAATTGTTCGTCCGAATTGATCACTGTCGTTTTACCTTGCATGAAATAGCCGAGTAAAAACAGCAAGGCCGACATCACAAGATACGCAATCGCAAAATTAATTGTGGTCGATCGTTGCTCATCCGTAAAATAAGTTTTTTCGTTGACGATCGCCGTGTCGAATTTTGGAATTTTTTCAAATTCTGACTTTGAAAGAACCTGGTCTTTCTTCAATCCGCTTTCACCTGGCTCAACGATATTGACCTCAGTTTCCCGCCAAATATCAGTCGTGATAAACATCTGGTCGCCAGCCAAAGGTGAATGCATCACTCCAAACAGAACCAAAATTCCTGCCAGGGCGAAAAATATTGAAGCCGTAAAAAACTTTCTGTCAATGATTTTGGCTGTGGCGGACGCCCAGATCAGGCTCGTCAAAATAAATCCACCCGCCAGGACATTGATTCTGAGCGTCATGCCGCTCATAAATCCCGGCATGGCGGCGAGTGTTTCAGGAAAATTCTTCGCCAGCCAGCCAATGTATTGTCCAATATAGATTGCAACGAGTTTTGCCAATGCGGGCAGGCATGCGATGGCGACGGCCGCATAGTGACGGCGAGGCGTTGCATGAAAACTTTGAGCTGTGATTTCGATCCCAATAAATATGAGGATGGGCAAAATTGCGGCTTCAGGAATCCAGCGGAACAACACGCTGAAATATCCAACTAATCCAGCGCCTCCTACAAAAATAGCAGTTGCCAACGTATAAGCTGCTCGTCCGCCCATGGCTTTATATGCTGGATGCCCGATGTAAGGTGTTGTTTGGATGACGCCGCCACACAACGCCGCAAACAATGTCGCCACTCCCTCAATTCCGATAACGGTCGGTGTATGAAAATCGTCACCTGCCGAAGCGGCACTTTCCGCGCAGTCAATCCCACCAATAACGGTTGCGATGGCAAACGGAAGAACATAAGGCAAATAAGCGAGTGACGCACCGAATGAGTGAATCCATTCAAATCGAAACACCGTCAACCATTCCGTCGGTAACCAGGCGAGTTTCGTGGTTTCAACATGGGGTGTAAAAGTTGTACCCCAAAAATGATCTGAACCTTGCAGCATATAACCGACAACGCTCCCGAGCAGCACTGCGACAAACGCGCCAGGAATTTGAAACGGAAGTTTGTTTCGCGCGATCAACGTTACCAGCACGATGACCAAAGATGACAATCCGACAATGGGGTTGGCCGAAAGTTTTTCGAGTTGTGTAAAAGCAATCAAAACCAGGGCGATCGCAGCGAGGGAGCCGAGGAGGCCGGCTCTTGGAAAAACCTTGCGAATCCAGCCCGATCCGGTCGCCATCAAAATCTTGATGATGCCCGTCAAAAAAATCCCGCATATTCCGATATGCCATGCTGACATCGCGGCATCGTGTTCGGATAAACCACTGCCCAAGGCACTTTGGAATGCCGGTCCAACAACGAACAGCACCATTCCAATGGTACTGGGTGTATCCAAACCGAGCGGCATCGCCGTAACATCGCTGCGGTTTTCTTGTTTTGCCAAGCGGATGGCTAGCAAAAAGAACATCAAGTCGCCTGCTAGAACTCCAAGAGCAGTTCCGGGGACCATGTAACGTAATGCAAAATCTACAGGAAATTGAAATTGGCCGACCAAAAGTCCGACTGCCAGCACCAAGCCAGCAATGTTATCTAACATCAAGCCAAAAAAGGCGTTAACGTCGCCTGCAGCGTACCACTTGTAAGAATTTTTTTTCACGAATTGTCTTTCGGCACGGGCTTTGCAATTGACTGCCGTCACAAGCCAAATAATCGCTGCGAGTGTAAGCCGCAAAAAAAAGGCTGTAAAGCGACCTAACGAGTCAACCACGTCGGCGATAGAAGGAATGTCCAAGAGCGGACAACCCAAAAAGTCACTTCAAAACCCCAACGGAGACGCACGGGAACAGCTAAAAACGTTAATTTACCCCGAAAAACGGTGAAATGGCGAACTACGGCTGGAAAACTTGCGTATTATCATGGAAGCCACTGTCGTTGAATTGCATTACAACACTGACCGTCAATTAGCTGCCAAGGAAGCACCTGTGACCGATGAACAACTGTTACTCGACTATCGTCGAAACGGCGATCGAGAATTGTTCGCGCAACTGGTGTACCGGTACGAACGAGAGTTGTATACGTATTTGCGACGCTATCTCGGCGATGCCCAAATGGCAGAAGACGCTTTTCAAGGAGCGTTTTTGCAAGTGCATTTGAAATGCGATCAATTTCAGGAAGGCCGACGATTCCGGCCATGGCTTTACACCATCGCGACCAATCAGGCGATCGATGCTCGCCGGCGAAACAAACGACATCGGATGGTCAGTTTGGATCAGGCCAATGAGCAAGATCACCAAGATGTAGGTCGGTTGGTAAATTTGTTAGAAAGTGGCGACCCAAACCCCGCCGATTCGGCTCAATCGGCCGAACGCGATTACCTCGTACGCGAAACTTTGAACCAATTGCCCGACTCGATGCATGCTGTCATCCAGCTGGTTTACTACCAGGGGATGAAGTATCGAGAAGCAGCCGAGGTACTCGACATCCCTGTGGGGACGGTGAAGAGCCGACTCCACGCAGCGGTCGCCAAACTGAGTGATGTTTGGGAACAAGCGAACCAAGTTGAGTAGAAAGTGACAAATTCCAGTCGTGAAGATTTGTTGGGTTACATGTTGGGAGCATTGGATGCGACCGAAACTCAAGAAATCGAAAATCAGATCCAGCAAAACACTGAACTTCAAAAGGAATTAGAGGAACTCGAGTTGATGGTTGCTCCACTGGAGAACCTGGAAACTCCTCCTGCGCCCTCAGTCGGCTTGGCGCGACGTACGATCGAATACGTCGCTGGTAAATCTCGTTCAACGACAATGACCCCGTCGGTTGATTTGTCTTCAGAAGCACGCGGCTGGTCACTGACTGATTTTCTGGTGGGTGCATTGACCATTGCGATTTTGGCAGCGATTGCCATTCCGACCATCAACTACGCCAGATTCAATAGCCGAATCACACATTGCAAAGACAATCTTCGCCAGGTCGGTAACGCATTATTTCTCTATCAGGAAATTTCTGAAGACGGCTCCTACGTTCCGATCCCAACGTCGCCCCAAGATAAATTGAATGTTGCCGGCGCTTATGCTCCTATTTTGTTGGATAGTGGCCTGGTAGATAGAGACGAGGTGTTTTATTGCGATCAATATCGTGGACCGATCCCGACAACTCGTCAAATTCAAAACGCTTGTGGGCCTCGATTAGCTGAGTATCGTCGAAATATGGGTGGCGATTACGGTTACAATTTGGGCTATTACGACGGAGACCGCTATTGCGTGCCACGAAACCGTCGTCGTTGTAATTTCGCAGTCTTGTCAGATCGCCCCGATCCATCGGCGCCGGGTCGCGCCAGCCAGAACCACAATGGTGTAGGCCAAGTGGTTTGGTTCGAAGACGGCAGCATCCGTTTTATGAAAGAGACGGTAACTCCGTGTGGCGATTACATTTTTGAAAACGAGTCGGGAGAGTGTGGACCAGGCGTCTGCTGCTCGGACGCATGCATTGGCCAAAGCAGTGCCTCGCCAATCAAACCACGCCGCTGCCCCACCGCCGAATAATGGCGGATTAATTCGGCGTTCTCGTAACTGATTGAAAGATCATCTTTTTGCGCAGCGCCAAATTTAAGAGGCCATTCAACATTTCAAATGGACACTTAAGTTTCGGGACAACCGATGTCCAGCAATTTGGTTTAAAAACGCCAAAAACATCTTTTCTAAATTCTATCTCAATTCAGCTCTCACATGCTGGACATGAATTTTGGACGTGTTTCTCGTTCAAAAATGTGAGCATGTTTTTTCTTTTGACGCCGGGAAAAAATTTTTAAATCCTTGACGTCTTTGAACTTAGATCGCAATTGAAAAAATTTTTTTATTTTTTCGTGTCAAAAATTTCGCGTTGGTTGTCAATAGTCTTCCGAAAGGTTTCCGTTGACTTTTGAAAGTTAGATTCGGAATACTTCAACATGGGGACAGGAATACAAAAGTGTTGTCGCTTTTTTGAGGAGAGAGCAGCGTCGTGATGAAATTGTCGACTCGATCGTTTACGATCTTGATGGCCGTTAGTGTCGGTTTGTTTGGCGTAACTTTAATGGCGATCAATCAAGGTTGGTTTCAATCGAACCAGAAAGCTCTCGTATCCAAGCCTGTCGAAGAAGAAGAAACACGATCGCTCCAACCGGGTTATGTCCGCGTTGGTGATGTAGATCGTCCGGCAAAATCTTTGAAAAAACCTCGGCGGGCGGACAAAGTCAAAGACACGGGCTACGATTTTGGCACGACGCCAGCAATTCCCGTCGACAGCAATGAAACCACGAAAAAACTTGCGGAGTCACGCGGTAATCCCAAACTCGATTATCGCCGCTCGTCGTTGGTTCCCGCACCGAAGTTTGATCGAACGGCGTACGAAGCCGATCCACAGGCATACTTGACCGAGATCGCACCGGGCCGCATTAATCAAGCCCTTTCTCCCGGAAAAGATGTCACTCCGATCAAACGTGTTGGCAACTATTTTCATGACGGCGTCCTGCCTGGCGAATCGGTCAAACTGAAAGTCAAAACAGAGCCCAAGATGCCAACCACGTTTAAGGCGCAATTGGGTGCGTTTGAAAATCGATTGTCAACGATCACGGTAGCTGCCAACGAAAATGGCATCGCCCAGGTGAATTTGAAAATCGATGGAGGCATCAGCGGAGAACTGGAAGTCAAAGCGGTTTCGCCAGTCCATTCGGATACGGCCCGCTGGCTGATCGAAGTCGTCGCGCCTCGAACGACGACACAAAATACCTCATCCAACAAATAGCTCACTTCTCAAAACAACCTTTCAATAAATCCCTTCATATCTAGAGATCACATCATGACGCTTTGCCCCAGCTCATCATTTGTTCGTGTCTTTCTTTCCTTTTCAATCGTCGTACTTTTGGCTGTATCTACGTTCGGTCAAGGATTTCCTCCGGGCGTTGGTGGTGGAGGCGGCGGTGGTGGTAACCAGGGCAATGGAACCTTCGAATCGGACGATATCGAGATCATTTCGATTACCGCTTCCGGTCAGATCGCCACGATCACCTGGAAACTGCACGATGATTACACCGGCAGTGGCAGTCCGTTGCTGAGCACTCAGGATATCGATAACGATGTAATCGATACCCAAAGTATCTCCAGTGAAACGGCCAAGGACACCAACTACACCAAAACGATTGATCTGGGCGCAAGTACCGGAACGTTTTCGATCTACTTGTCGTATCCGTCAGTCGGCACGGGGCACAAGGTCAGTGTCGACAACAACACCGTCACCATCCTGCAATCGTACGTCGCCTTTCTGGGAATCAATCGTCTGAACCATCTGCCATCGGGCGATTT
>JANQLU010000003.1 GCA_028280445.1 Pirellulaceae bacterium
AAGCCGAGCAAGGCTAAGGGCTAAGTCAAATGCTCTCTATTCGGTGCCGATCGTTGCCACCGCGGCTGCGATCGTTGCTTTGAGGTTCGCGGCCCGCAACCGTAGCATGTCGATGCTTTGGACGGTCTCGCGCGCCCCAAGTTTGCCATACCAAAAGAAGTGATTGCCAGGCACCCGTGCATTGAGCACGCCCGACGTAGCATACGTCATAAGATCCATTAGGTGCTGCCAGTTGGCCGGCGCGATCTTTTCGGATTTTGACAGAGCGGGAAGAATGATCCCGCGATACAGATGTTGGATCTGAAACATGCCCCAATTGCCGCGATCGGTCAGGGCATGATCGCTGTCCAAGACCTTGTCCCCAGAGATCGTCACGATGTAAGGAAAATCCGCGTTTTTCAGCGCTCCAGTATCTGCAATAGCCCAATCGAGGTCTTTTACAAATTCACCGTTCTCATAGCGCGAGGCTGTGATGATGCCATCCAGTGCTACAGGTGTGTCACCAAGGATGTCGGTTTCGAATTTGTCCCATGGCATAATTACGTGGCCGTTGAGTTCGTTTTGGGCTGTCACCTGGATCCTAAAGGTCTCATAGAATTGTGGTGCCGAAGACAATCCGTTGGGTGCCATAGAGATTGAGCCGGCTTCTTCTACCAAGAGCGGCGCTGGCGGGGTTGCTGCAAGTGACACGAAAAGGCTCATGTCAAGACCAGCCCTTTGCGATGCCTCATAGACAGACTGCGCAATCTGTCCTCCAGCGCTCCAACCGAGGACAATGATTTCTCGGGAAAGGCTGTTTTCGTCGATATAGAATTTTGCTGTGGCCGCGACCTGCTTGCCCCAATCGCGGATCGAATAGGCAGGGTATGCCTTTGAAAAAACCTTGTTTCCGGTGGGGTATGAGGCGCCTAGGAAGGAGTAACCCTTTTGGCTAAGCCAATATGCCAGAAAGTCTCTCTCATCACCGCCGGGATAACCATAAGCCACGCGCGCAAGGTGAAATCCGCCGGGCACAAAAATGACAAGGGGTTTCTCTGGATCTCCGGCCCTAAAGTAAGTGAGCGTTTCAATACCGTTCGTTGCGAGCAAC
>JANQLU010000006.1 GCA_028280445.1 Pirellulaceae bacterium
GCCAAGTTATGGCAATTTTCGCAAGGTCACCCAAAACCCGCATTTTTTGAAAAAGTGCAAAGGGGGGACCAAGGGAAATTTTTCAAAAATCGCCAAAAAAGTAGCCCTCGTTTGAAAGGGCTAATAGCACTTTGGCACATATGGTAATATCCTCCAATTAATATGCACTTAAAGCGCAAAGACTGGAAATGATTTTGGCACTAACCACGGCTCCCAAAGTGCCCGAATGGCCAAGTTATGGCAGTTTGGGCAAGGTCACCCAAAAGCCGCATTTTCTGAAAACGTGCAAAGGGGGGACGAAGAGAAATTTTTCAAAGTCCCCCCAAAAAACAGTCCTCACTTAAAAGGGCCACCAGCACTCTGGGCGAAATGGCATTATGCTGTAAGTAGTATGCAGTTAAAGTGCAAACACTGCAGAAAATTGTGGCGCAAAACAAAAGTCCAAAAGTGCCCGAAAGGCCACGTTATTGCAATTTTTGAAAGGTCACCCAAAACCCGCATTTTCTGAAAAAGTGAAAAGTGGGGACCAAGGAACATTTTTCAAAAGTCGCCCAAAGAGTAGCCATCGTTTGAAAGGAGTAAAGGCACTCTGGCGCAAATGGCATTATCCTCCAATAAGTATGCTCTTAAAGTGAAAAGACTAGAGAAGATTTTTGTGCAAAGGAGGCTCCAAAACTGCCCGAATAACCAAGTTATCGCAATTTTTGCAAGGTCACCCAAAACCCACATTTTCTGAAAATCTGCAAAGAGGGGACCAAGGGAAATTTTTAAAAAATCCCCCGAAAGGTAGCCTTCGCTTTAAAGGCCCACAAAACGTAAGGCCCACAAAACGTAAGTTGCGCAGAGTGTTTAGACGCCAATTTCAAGCAGCACGACAGTTGCGCAGGGTGTTTTGGACATGATTTACCTTTTTAACAAAGGGAGCCAACGTCAAGCAAAACGACAGTTGCGCAGAGTGTTTTACGCCAATTTGGAGCAACAGCTCAGTTGCGCACGTTGTTTTAGACAAGTTTTAGATTGTTAACAAAAGTCACCAAATTCAACCAAATAGACAGTTGCGCAGAGTGTTTTGACGCCAATTTCGAGCAAATAAACAGTTGCGCTCGCTTTCCTCGACAAGTTTTAGCTTGTTAACAAAAGCCCCCAATTTGAAGCAAATCGACAGTTGCGCAGAGTGTTTATACGCCAATTTGAAGCAGCACAACAGTTGCGCACGGTGTTTTGGAGAAATTTTTCCT
>JANQLU010000010.1 GCA_028280445.1 Pirellulaceae bacterium
AAATCGCCCGATGGCAGATGGTTCAGACGATTGATTCCCAGAAAGGCGACGTACGATTGCAGGATGGTGACGGTGTTGTTGTCGACACTGACCTTGTGCTCCGTGCCGACTGACGGATACGACAAGTAGATCGAAAACGTTCCGGTACTTGCGCCCAGATCAATCGTTTTGGTGTAATTGGTGTCTTTGGCCGTTTCACTGGAGATACTTTGCGTATCAATCACATCATTATCAATATCCTGTGTGCTCAGCAGCGGGCTGCCACTGCCGGTATAGTCATCGTGTAGTTTCCAGGTGATCGTGGCAATCTGGCCGGAGGCGGTAATCGAAATAATTTCGATATCGTCCGATTCAAACGTTCCATTGCCCTGGTTACCACCGCCCCCACCAACGCCGCCGCCCCCGCCACCTCCACCCGGAGGAAATCCTTGACCGAACGTAGATACAGCCAAAAGTACGGCGATTGAAAGGGAAAGAAAGACACGAACAAATGATGAGCTGGGGCAAAGCGTCATGATGTGATCTCTGAATCTGAATAGATTTATGGAAAGGTTGTTTTGAGAAGTGAATTACTTGTTGGATGAGGTCTTTTGTGTCGTCGTTCGAGGCGCAACGACTTCGATCAGCCAGCGGGCCGTATCCGAATGGACTGGCGATACCGCTTTGACTTCCAACTCTCCGCTGATTCCTCCATCGATTTTCAAACTCGCCTGGGCGACGCCATTTTCGTTGGCAGCCACCGTGATCGTTGATAATCGATTTTCAAAAGCACCCAATTGCGCCTTAAACGTGGTAGGCATCTTGGGCTCTGTTTTGACTTTCAGTTTGATCGATTCACCAGGCAGGACTCCGTCGTGAAAATAGTTGCCAACACGTTTGATCGGAATGACATCTTTTCCGGGAGAAAGTGCTTGATTGATTCGACCCGGTGCAATTTCGGTCAAGTATGCCTGCGGATCGGCTTCGTACGCCGTTCGATCAAACTTCGGTGCGGGCACCAGTGAAGACCGACGATAATCGAGTTTGGGATTACCGCGTGACTCTGCAAGTTTTTTCGTCGTTTCATTGCTGTCGGCGGCAATCGCGGGCGTAGTGCCAAAATCGTAACCCGTGTCTTTGACCTTGTCCGCTCGCCGAGGTTTTTTCAAAGACTTTGCCGGACGATCAACATCGCCAACGCGGACATAACCCGGTTGGAGCGATCGTGTTTTTTCTTCTTCGACCGATGACGAGTCTGAAACGACAACCCGCTCGTTCGATTGAAACCAACCCTGGTTCATGGCGAGCAGCGTCAACCCGAACAGACCAACGAAAATGACAAGAATAAAAGTAAACGTGCGATTGCTAAGGCTTGCCACGGCGAATTGGCTCTCGATGAGATAATGGGAATTGGGAAGTGGCATGAGGTGGGAGAATTGGTTTTAACAACTCATCGTCAGTTGTCAACAAATTTATTTTTTATTTTCTATGGGACTCGTTTGGTCGTTATCAGACAAAAAATAATGTTCACATTTTCCGGCGGCAGCAAATTAGTCGTTGAATACTATGTAAAACTAGAAAGTCTCAATAGCGCGGAAGGATAGCTGCCACATGATGGGCAAATAGAGAGCGGTCAGATTATTTCCTGTACCAGTCTCTGATGTACGGTTCCTCGCTCGCGCTTCGTGCTTGTAGACTCAATTAACGTAAATACAATGCGCGCTTCTGAACCAAGCGTTCACCGGAAAAAATAATGAAAACGTTGACATTCCAATTGATGGAGAACGGTGGGCTCGAACACCAATCGTCGTGTGAATCGAAATATTGCTGGATATTTTCCTGCCCTAAGATCGTTACTTGATCATCCTGTCCACATTTCGATACGAGCGCATTTCAAACGTCAGCTTGTTTACTGGTCGACAGAAATTCGTTGCTTCTCGAATTCCGCTAATTACACTCGAAACAACGTCTATCGAATCACTTCTAAGCGGATTGCGCGATGTCCATTCCAATTGGTGGGCTGACACAAGCTCAGGCAACTTTGTTGATGCCGTTGTGGGCACGTGCGATCGAGTCCAGTCAACCGGAGCCATTGCTGCTCGATCAGCGCGCTCAGGAAATTGTTTCCAACATCGAATTTGATTTTGACTCCTTCACTCGCAAATCCGTATCGTCTGTCGACTATTGTATTCGGGCATCGATCGTTGATCGAATGACTCAAGAGTTTCTCGATACCCATGCGAACACTCATGTCGTCGAATTGGGTGTCGGTCTGGATACGCGATTTCAAAGGCTTGGAATCGAAGCGGCCCGTTGGATCGAACTTGATTTGCCGGAAGCGATGGCGCTACGAAAAAAATGTCTTCCAGTTACCGATTCCAATCGCGTTCAAATTGTTGGTGACTTGCTGCAGGATCAATGGATGGATGCTGTCCAGCAGCAATGCGACGGCGGCGATATTTTGTTTATTGCCGAAGGTGTTTTTTATTTCTTTCGCAATTCGCAGATTCAGGAATTGGTTTCAAAGCTGATCGATCGATTTCCCAACGCTCACCTGATTTTTGACGCTCAATCCTCTTGGTATCTCAAGTTGTCAAATTTGCGACATCCGCTGAGCGATTCAAAACTGACGTTTAGTTTGAATTCCCCCAAGCAAGTATTGGCGTGGGATCAACGTTTAAAGATCGAAAAATATATCGGGTTTGGGGACCCGCCCTACTACAACAAAAGCCTCAAGCGACTTTCATTTGCACGTCGCCTCGGGCGAAAGTTGTGTCCACCCATCCGGCATTTTTTCAAATTGATACAAGTTTCGTGGTGATGTTGACATCGTCTTGATTTGCACCGGTGAAAAATGATGTTAATCCTATCAATCCTGGCACTGATTTTGTGTTGCGTCCTGGCGGGTGGACAATTTGTGTTCGGTTGGCGGTTTGCGCGCATGATCCGTCAGACTTCGCGTTGTGCGGACCCATCGGTCGAGTTTCCCAAAGCAGCTGTTGTACTGGCGCTGCGCGGGCCTGATCCGTTTCTCGATCAATGTATCAAGAGATTGATGTGCCAAGAGTACGACGACTATCATGTTTTTATCGTGGTGGACAGCGAAAACGATCCCGTCCAACAACAATTAACGCAGATATTATCAAAACCCGGCTCAGAACGTGTTTCCGTTTCGGTGCTTCAGCAGCGATTTGATACTTGCAGTCTCAAATGCAGTAGTCTCGTTCATGCAATCCAGCAAATCGATAATTCGTTCGAAGTCGTCGGGTTTATCGATGGCGATGCAACACCGCATCCTCATTGGCTGCGCGATCTGGTCACTCCATTGTTGGATCATCAGATTGGCGTGACCTATGGCAATCGCTGGTATGTTCCTTCGGCGTTTCAATGGGGGACGTGGGTCCGATATTGTTGGAATGTTGGAGCCGTCGTTCAAGTCTGGTTGAACGATATCATCTGGGCCGGCAGTATGGCGATGCGGATGGAAACAATTAAAGGCGTCGAGCTGGTTGATGCCTGGCAAAAAGCACTGTCGGTTGACGCAACGGTCCACCGGCAAATGCGCAAACACGGGCTTGCGATCCAATTTGTTCCCGGCGTGATGATCCTTAATCATGAACAGGTCCCGTTGCCGAAATTTCTTGGCTGGATGCAGCGGCAAATGATCGCTTCGAAATCAACTGGCAATTGGAGTTTAATTGGCGCCCATGCAGCCAATATTGCACTTACCCAGACGTTGTCGATGACGTTGTTGGTCGCGGCTGTTCTGACCGGTAACGTACTCAGCGCATTGTTAACCGGAATTGGGCTGGCCATTTACCTGGCGTTGTCAATGATCGGTTTACTCGATATCGAGACATCAATTCGAAAAATCGTGAGACTAAAAAATGAGCCTGTCCGTTGGAACATGTTTCATGCCACAGCGATGTTAGTCCCAGCGGTCGTTTTGACACAAATCATCTATCCGGTGATTGTCTGTATTGCCGTGTTGCGTCGAAAAATTTCCTGGCGGGGAATCCAATACCAGATTCGCGGCAACGAAGATGTTCAATTGATGAATTACCAGCCGTTTCGCGGCTATAGCAATGTGACCAATCACGAATCCGTGATTTAGTATCGCTGGTTTGCTGAATGCACAAACGCTCGAAGCGCAACAGGCTGCTATTCCCAATCGCCTTGGTCGATCTGTTGGCGGACTTCGTCAACATGTTCCTGATCATATTGAATTTGCGGCGCGACATTGCGAGGCCGACATCCGGGCAGAGCCAGCCCGATGAGCAGGAAAAAAAGCCATCCAATGCGGATGGCTTGTTGAATCGTTGTTTTACGTGAAATGAACTTTGGCATCGAGACTAACGTTTTTTCATTTCCAAAGTGCCCAAGTCCAACGTCTCGCCATCTTTGATTTCGATTTTGATGACGCCGCGTTTGCCAGTAATCTCTTTGCCGGCCTGGTACAGTTTCAGGTATTTGGTTTGCCAGAATTGAAATTCGTGTTTACCTGCCGGAATGTTTTTGATTTCAAAGGTGCCGTCCGCATTAGTGACCACGGCGTAAGGTTCATGACGGACCAAAATGCGGCCCCGCATCCAGTCGTGCATGTTGCATTCCAACGTCTGAGGCAACCGTTCCGCATGTTTGACGGTGTCTTTGAGCGAAACATCAGAGGATTTGGGAACATTGGCGTTGAACGCATTGTCGCCGGCAGCCAACCGCACGTTGTGACCCACGGTGTCACTGTTTCGTAGAACAACTTCCTGGCCGATCATGACAATCATACTGTGAGGTGCAAATCGCAGTTTGTTATTGTCGATAATCACCTTTTCCTTCAGTCGCTTTTTGTACGATTCGTGGTATTCGATGTCTTTGCCGTTTTCAGGTTTGCGGCCGAAATACATCATCACGAAAACGCCTTTGAGCCCTTTGGTTTTTTTGTCGACCAGGAAATCTTCGTTGATCAATTCGATTTTGTTGTCTTCACAGTATTTTCTGTCCTCGGCTTTCGACGGCGTGATTTTTTTGACTTTGGGTATTTCGCCCGTGAAAATGATTCGGCCTTTGAGATGGCCCCATTTTTTGCCGTCCTGGGCATGAGCCAGGTTGCTGCAAAGTAAAACAGCCAGTGCAATGGCCAATGTTGTGTATCGGTATTTCATGTTCGTTCTTTCGTAGTGAATTCGTGTCTCAGTTCCATTATACGATGACACTTTGTAGTCTCAATATCGACAGCTCGGTTGTTGACGGCAGCCTGCCGATCCGTTCGAATCGTGTACGAAAATAAACGCGAATCTGTTGTAAAGTATTTGGTAAAAAAACTCGCCAGCACGGAAAAGAAATGATGAAAGTCCTTGTGGTAGGTTCAGGGGGGCGCGAACACGCCTTAGCTTGGAAAATAGGTCAAAGTTCGCTGGTTGATACCGTTTTTGTCGCACCGGGAAATGCGGGAACGGCGATCGATGCGGAGAATGTCGATATCTCAGTTGGTGATTTTCCAGCACTGCTGGCATTCGCAAAACAAAACGAAATCGGCCTGACCGTGGTCGGGCCCGAAGCACCGTTGTGCGATGGTTTGGTTGACGCGTTTCAAGCCGAAGGTTTGCGGGTTTTTGGACCCAACAAAAATGCCGCTCAGCTCGAAGGCAGCAAAGTTTTCTGCAAAAACTTGATGCGGCACGCCAGTGTTCCGACAGCAGATTACCGCGTGTTTAGCGATCCGGCCGAAGGTGTTCGCTATGTCAATGAAATGTTTCCAGACCTGGACGACAACGAAGTGCCGTTGGTCGTCAAAGCGGACGGGTTGGCAGCGGGTAAAGGAGCCATTGTTTGTAAAACGCGTGAAGAAGTTTTTCAGGCCATCGATTTGATTGCACGTGATCGCGCGTTTGGTGATGCCGGTAATCAATTTGTGATCGAAGAGTTGTTGCCCGGCGAAGAGGTAAGCATCCTGGCAATAACCGATGGCAAAACGATTTTGACGTTGCCGCCCGCACAGGATCACAAGCGTGCATACGACAACGACCTCGGACCCAATACCGGTGGAATGGGAGCCTATTGCCCGACTCCGCAGGTCGACAAAAATCTGGTGGCGCGGGTGGAGGAAAACATTTTGGTTCCGACTGTTCATACGATGAAACGAGGCCGTACTCCGTTCAGTGGCATTTTGTATGCCGGACTGATGGTCAACGCGCAGGGGGTCGCCAAAGTTCTCGAATACAACGTGCGGTTTGGAGATCCGGAATGCCAGCCATTGTTGATGCGATTGAAATCCGATTTGGTTGAAATCATGCTGGCCACGGTCGATCGTCGCTTGGAAGAAATCGAACCATTGCAATGGGACCCGCGGCCATCCATTTGTGTCGTGATGGCCAGTGAAGGGTACCCGGGCAGCTATGAAAAAGGGCTGCCAATTTCTGGACTCGATGCGGCTGCAGCAATTCCCGATGTCAAAGTGTTTCATGCCGGAACCAAATTGGACGGAGAAACTGTCGTCACCAATGGAGGACGTGTTCTCGGTGTTACGGCACTGGGTGATTCGATCGCCGATGCCAAACGTGCGGCCTACACCGCCGTCAAGGAAATTCGTTTTCCCGGTGGTTGGTGTCGCAAAGATATTTCAGACAAAGCGACTGGCATCGCGATCAATTGAGATTTGTATTTCTGTTACGAGTCGTCGAATAAATCGTCGGCATAGTCGTCTGGAAACGGATTCCAGGTTTTGGGTGAATCGTCGGTTTGGCCAGAATCATCGGACGGATCGTCGGCCGCTTGGTCGGATTTGAGCGTTTTTGAGTCAGGCGTTTTTTCTTCGGAAAACAAATTCGTCCAAGTCAATGAATCCGAATCGCTGAGCGATTTTTGATTGCCTTTCAGCAATTCGTCGTCGGTGGGAGTCACGGTGACTTCCTGGCGAACGGCCCCGAGTTCTTCGAAAAACCATTCATCCGAGTCAACGAATTTTGCATTGCGGCGATTTGCTGCGGTTTGAATCCGATGATCGCTGGAAACCACCAACAATTTCTGTGGTACTGAATTTTGCCGAATCATCTCGATAATCATGGAATCGGCGTCGGCATAACCGGTCGAGAACAAAACTTGCATGTCGGAGCTGTTGATGGGCGATTCCGATTCCCGATTAGTGTCGAAAACAATCGCGGTTTGACCGATTTCGTCTTTCGGCAATTTGCGTTCGAGGAGTTTGACAATCCGTTGCCGCGCCCAGTGCAATGTTCCCGGGCCGATTCGATTGGGCGTCACCAATCCGCAAGTCATCAAGAGGTTGTACCCATCGATGATGATCTTCAGCGAGCCGTATGACATGGATAACTCCCAATGACGCTATCTCGAAATTCCGATTCCGGTAAAATGACAACCAACCAAGGAAATGATATGAGCATCGCCGACAAATCAAAAGATAAACTTGCTGATCCAGTTTGCAAAAAATCCAAACAGAATGCCAGAACAAAAACGGTGGCTACACTGGGGCCCGTCAGTTTAAATCAGCCAATGATGGAACAATTGATCCAGAACGGCGTCGATGTATTCCGACTGAATATGGCACATGGAAATCGGCAAAAACACCAGCAAGCGATCGAAGATATACGTGCGGCGAGCAAGTCGGTTGGTCGCGAAGTTGCCATTCTCGTCGATTTGGCAGGCCCCAAAATTCGACTTGGACAAATGCCGGTCGAGCCGATCATGATCGAAACAGGATCACAAATCCGGTTTGTTCGTACCGCCACCGACGACCCGCGCGACCTGACATGTTCTTACGAAAGATTGATTGATGACGTCAAAGTGGGAGATCCGATCATGTTGTGCGACGGAACGGTTCGCACAGTGGTCGAATCAAAAGAATCCGACGGAATTGTTTGTCGTGTCGTCGATGGCGGTGAAATCCGTTCGCGGCAAGGCGTCAATCTGCCGGGCGCAGAATTGAGTGTTCAAGCACTCCAAGAAGTCGATCGCGAGAATGCGATTTGGGCAGCCGAAAACGGCGCCGATTTTGTCAGTCTGAGTTTTGTACGTTCCAGCGATGAGATCAACGAATTGATTGATGTCATTCGCCAGGCTGGTGGTCACGCTCTGGTCGTCGCCAAAATCGAAAAACGAGAAGCACTGAAAAACATCGAATCCATTGTGCGTGTTGCCGACGGGATTATGGTGGCACGCGGTGATCTCGGTGTTGAAATCGAAATCGAAAAAACACCGCTGGCTCAGAAGACGATTATCGATACGTGCCGCAAATATGCGAAACCCGTCATCGTCGCAACACAAATGCTCGAAAGCATGCGATACAGCAAAATGCCCACGCGTGCCGAAGCAACCGATGTGGCCAACGCGATCCTCGATGGTGCCGACGCATGTATGTTGTCAGGTGAAACGGCCATCGGCGAATATCCCATCGACGCTGTCCGTACGATGCAGAAAATCATGATCGAAACCGAGCAGTTGCTCCGAGGCCGTCCGTCAGAAATTTGCGATGTCTGTCACGAAGGAGACAACCTGGTATCGCAAGCCATTTTGCAGGCTGCCGCTGACATCGCCCGCAAAGTGAACGCTCATCTCGTTGCCGTTGCCACCAGCAACGGCGATGCGGCGTTGATCAAATCAAAACAACGTGATTTCATTCCGACGATCGCGTTGACCGATTCGATTGAAACGCTTCGCCGGATGAATTTGTTTTGGGGCGTCACGCCGTTGTTTTTCGATGAAATGGGAAAAGGGAACAAAGGCGTGATTCCGTTTGTACAAAATTGGGTCGACCAGCATCATGCTTTGAGCAAAGGTGACCGTATGGTGTTTGTTGTCGATACAGAACTTTGGCCCGGTGTTAACGATATGGTGTTGGTCAGTGAGTATTAGGATGTAACGCCGGTCTCGTTTTTTGACAGGATAAACAGGATGGTGTTCATGTGGCTCCGGTTCCACTGGTCGATTAATCGTCGATGTCAAAAACTTGTTCGATTCCAACACCCTCATCGTCCAGTCGTCAGTAATTACGGTGTTTGATGTCAATGTTAGCGAGGCATAAATGGGTCTTGAAAGAGCACGTCTGGTTGAAAAATATTCCAATTTACCCACCAGCGCATATCGATTCCGAGAAAATGTTGATGATCAAACGCTGAAAGAATTTCGCAATGGAATCGTATTTCTATTAGCTTTTTGGAGCGGGCCAAGTATCCAGGCATTTCAGTTTTTGACGGCGACCCTGCGCGAGATGCAAAACCCATCCAGAACTTTTAGTTGTTGATGTCGATAGTTTGAACTCTCGCCGTATCAATGTCTATACTCACGGAACTCCAACTGGTGCTGGGGAAACGTTTTGGTTGTTCGATGGCGAAATTGTCCAGACCGTCTTCGGCAATTTCGATCGCGATCAATCGAAGAGCAAAAAAATCATTGTCGACTATTCACAATCGATATCTGCGGAATCGTGATCGGTCTCGGGGTTGAGAACGGCTAAACAGCTCCGTATGCCAACATGGCGTCGGCGGCCTGGATGAATCTGAGCTTCGTTGTGCAGCGCGGTTGAGCTGAGTAAAATCTATATGGCGGAGTACTCATCACAACTTGCGAGCATTGCTATGAACTTACGTTCCGTGTTTTTGTGTCTGGCTTTTTGCCTGGGGATGACTCAGTTTACCCGTGCAGATGAACGCCCCAATGTACTTTGGATTTATCTCGAAGATGTCAGCGGCTGGTTTAGTTGCTATGGCGATAAATTAATCGAAACGCCGAATATTGATGCCTTGGCAAATGCAGGAACGAAATTCACCCGGTTTTACACTCCGGCTGGTGTTTGTTCGGCGACACGTTCGGCGATCATCACAGGAATGATGCAAACGACGATTGGAGCTCACAATCATCGCAGTTGCCGAGCGAATTTTCGCGGCAAATCGATGGGCAAGTACGATAAAAATGTGTTGCCCAAGCAAGTGGTTCCACTGCCGATTCGTTTTCGACAGGCAGGCTATTGGACGTTTAACGAAGGCGGCAAAGATGACTATAACTTTGAGTTTAGCATCAAAGAATACTATGACTTTGTGCCGTCAAAACGAGGTTGGGGACCAAAGGCATTGATCTCTGGCAAATGTTGGAAAGGGCGAAAATCGGGGCAGCCTTTCTTTGGGCAAGTGCAATTGGGTGGTGGGAAGCTTGGCAGGAGAGCTCCGAAAAAGATGGATCGCCGCAAAGTGGAAGTACCGCCATACTATCCGGACATCCCCGAAGTTCGCGAAGAAATAGCGCACCACTATGACTGTTTGTTGAAAACAGACGAACAAGTCGGACAGATCATCGCAGCTTTGAAACGAGAGGGGCTTTATAAAAACACCATCATTTTCTTGTTTAGCGATCATGGGATGAAGCTTCATCGACACAAGCAGTTCTTGTACGAAGGTGGAATCCACATGCCGTTGATCGTCGTGGGGGGCGGAGCAAAGCCTGCGACGGTACGAGATGACCTGATCAGCGGAATCGATGTTGCAGCTGCTTCCCTGGTTGTTGCCGGAATCGAAGTTCCCCAAGAGATGGAAGGACGAGATTTTCTGGCGAAGGACTACAAAGAACGCGAATATGTTGTTGCTGCTCGCGATCGTTGTGACTACACGATTGAAAAGATCCGCGCCGTGGTGACTCCTCGCTTTAAGTACCTTCGCAACTACTTGACTGATCGGCCGTACATGCAACCGAGTTACAAAGATCGATGGGATGTTTCCAAGCGATTCCGGCAACTGATGGCGGACGGCAAGATGAACAAAACGCAATTGGTGTTCTTTAGCAATGATCGTGTGCCCGAGGAGCTTTACGATCTGACAAAAGATCCGCACGAAATTCACAACCTCGCCAAAGATCCCCGCTATGCAGAACAGCTAAAACAGCACCGCCAATTACTTGCGACCTGGATCAAACAAACCGGTGATCGAGGGCAGCAGCCCGAATCAGATCTCGGTTTGCTCTGCGCGCTGAAACGTTGGGGAAAAAAATGCGTGAATCCTGAATACGATCGAGTGCGAAAGCTGTTGGAAAACAAAAAATAGTACCTAACATCGAGAATTAGCGGCGACAAAATCTCTGGAATTGTTCATTGCTCGACTACACCGCTCCGTAAGCCAACATGGCGTCAGCGACTTTGATGAAACCGGCGATGTTTGCGCCGCGGACGTAATTGACTTGTCCATTGCCGTCGGAATGCCTGACGCACTTGGCGTGAATCTCCTCCATGATTTCGCGAAGTTTTTCGTCAACTTCATTGCGGGTCCAGGTCAATCGCAATGCATTCTGACTTTGCTCCAAACCGGAAACGGCGACGCCGCCAGCGTTGGCAGCTTTGGCCGGACCAAACAGCACGCCCGCTTCTAAAAATGCGTTGACGCCGTCCAATTCCGTTGGCATGTTAGCGCCTTCGCAAACCACTTTTACACCGTTGGCGAGCAGGGTTTTGGCATCGTCCAAACTGATTTCATTTTGTGTGGCACAAGGAATGGCGACTTCGCAAGGTACCGACCAAGGTCGTTGACCGGCATGAAACGTTGCGCCTGGAAATTTTTCTACGTATTCTGAAATTCGACCGCGGCGAACTTCTTTCAGGTCTTTAACAAAGGCCAGTTTTTCAGCGTCGATTCCGTCAGGGTCGTGAATGAAACCCGATGAATCGGACATCGTGACGGCTTGGGCACCCAACTCGGTGGCTTTTTCGACGGCGTAGATTGCCACGTTGCCAGCTCCGGAGACTGCCACGGTTTTTCCACGAATACTGTCGCCAACCAGGTTCAACATGTTTTCACAAAAGTAAACGCAACCGTAACCGGTCGCTTCGGTTCGAACTAAACTGCCGCCAAACGGGAGACCTTTGCCCGTCAACACGCCGGTAAATTCATTTTGGATGCGTTTGTATTGGCCAAACAGGTAACTGATTTCACGCGCGCCGACGCCGATATCACCAGCCGGAACATCGGTGTGTTGTCCAATGTGATGACTGAGTTCGGTCATCATCGACTGGCAAAACCTCATAACTTCCGAATCGCTTTTGCCTTTCGGATTAAAATTCGAACCCCCTTTGCCACCGCCCATCGGCAATCCTGTCAAACTGTTTTTGAAGATTTGTTCAAAGCCAAGAAATTTGAGAACACTCAAAGTCACCGTCGGATGGAAACGCAAGCCTCCTTTGTAGGGACCGATGGAGTTGTTGAATTGAACACGCCAGGCGCGGTTGACACGAATATTGCCATCGTCATCCTGCCAGGTGACTCGATAGATGATGATGCGATCGGGTTCTGTCAGTCGTTCTAAAATCTGGGCCTGCTGATATTGCGGATTTTGTTTGACATACGGCATGACCGTCAAAACAAATTCCTTGACCGCTTGATGAAACTCGGGTTGCCCAGGATTACGCTTGACTAATCCGTTCATAAAGCATTCGGTTTCTTGACAATTCTCGACCCACATTTCAGCCACCATCATTTACTCATTTCGTTATTGTTTTACGGGGTGTATCACAAGACGACTCTTTGTTGCCGTCCTTACAATTCGATTCAATTTGATTATCGACGAATTCCGCTATGAGTTGCTTTTTTTTGGTATTTCAAAATCGAACAGATGTGAAGAAGTAAGGCAAGACCAAGTTTTGCGTCCCCTGGGCAAACAGTTTTTTGGAATTTTTTGAGGTCTCAGATGGGTCAACGGATGGCTTTCGCGGCGATATTGGTCGCGCTGGCAGTTACATTTTGTGCGGCGGTTTACGGTGTTAGGCAGGGAGGTTTTTCAAACGGCCTTGCAGACCCTGAGAATACATCGGGCCAGCAACAGGATCAGAAAACTGAAAAATCAGGCTTTGCGATTCTCGAATTGTTTACTTCCGAAGGATGCAGCAGTTGTCCTCCAGCGGATCGAAATTTAATCCGGATTGCCAATCTCGCGAAGAAAAATGGCAAAGCGATTTACACATTGTCCTATCATGTTGACTACTGGAATTACCTTGGCTGGAAAGATCCCTACAGCGATCGCAAATTTACAGATCGCCAGCGTCAATATGCAAAACAGTTTCGTTCAGAAAGTATCTACACACCGCAAATGGTGGTGAATGGGCGAGCCGAATTCAACGGGGGAAACCAATCGCTGTCAGATCGGGCGATTAAAATCGCCATGGACATCCAATCGACGGCCAAAATTTCAATCCAGTCGACCGTGGCGGCAAAAGGCGTACGAGTTGATTGGAACATTTCCGATCACAAGAAAAACGATGTTGTCCACATCGCGTTGGTGCAAAACCGTGGCACTCAGAAAGTGACTCGAGGCGAGAACGCGCGTCGCGAATTATCGCATGTTAACATCGTGCGTGATTTGAAATCGATCGCCAAACCGGATCGTAAAGGTCAGGTTCGTTTTTCATTGCCACAAGGATTGAAGGCAGACGAATTGCACGTCGTTGCATTTATTCAATCGACTGACGATCAAATCATTCGAGCGGCGGCGAAATCATCCATTGTTAAACGCCAGGCGTCCAAAACGGCGCCCTCTTCAAAAAACAAGTAGCACTACAAACTCTTCGCATCATCTTTTTAATCATCCCGATGGAGGTACGCAAAATGACTCAAACTCGAACAACGGCACGGACTTTTTTGTTGGGGGTCGTCGCCATGATTTTTTTGACGGCAGTCACCGCTTACGGCATTTTGTCGGCACCCCAGGAGTCAAACTCCAACGCTGCCAGGAAAGACAAGGCGGCTTTGCTGAAGAATGTCAAAAACGCAAAAACCGCAGTGTTTGCTGGCGGGTGTTTTTGGTGTATGGAACCTCCATTTGAAAAATTGGAAGGCGTCATCGCCGCTGAATCGGGATACACCGGAGGCCACGACACGAATCCAACCTATGAAAAAGTCAACACTGGACGCACGGGACATGTGGAAGCGATTCGCGTCACCTACGATGCAGACAAATTGAGCTACAACGATTTGCTGGAGGTGTTCTGGCGAAGTTTTGATCCGACGGACGCGGGCGGGCAATTCTATGACCGCGGATACACTTATACATCAGCCATTTTTGTCGCCAACGATTCGGAACGTGCGCTGGCCGAGGCTTCGAAGAAACGACTAGAGAAATCGGGACGGTTCAAAAAGAAAATTGTGACGCCCATTCGCACGGTGAGTAAGTTTTACCTGGCCGAAGAATACCACCAGGATTATTATCTGACCCATACCCGCGACTACAAACGGTATCGCAAAGCGTCGGGACGCGATCGATTTATCAATAAACACTGGGGTCGGGACCGCTACTACAAACCAGTCGGACCGAAGAAAAAGAAGGCAAGGTACGAAAAGCCGTCCGATAGCGAGTTGCGAAAAAATTGACTGCTTTGCAATATGATTTGACGCAGTGTGGGGCGAGGCTCCTGTGAGCGGCAAGGCGCTAGCCGCCGGTGTTTGAAGGTTTACCGGCGGCTAGCCCCTTCCCGCTCACTGGTGGCACTGAGAATTCAAAAAGCTGTTTAGGAGATAGCGGCACCGCTGACGACTGAGGGCGTGGGTTCTTCGCGGCTACGGCAGACAGCGTAGACCATCCAGCACATGGCATAAGCGGGTAACAAACATGCAAGAACAGGACTGATTGCCAAGTATCCGAGTATTTTGAATGTCAAACGTTGGTTCATGATTTTCTCTATGGTTGATTGTGTCGAGCACAACCAAATGAGAGAATCCCAGAGGATCTTTCAGACAATTGAAAAAAATCCAAAATTGGCTCAAAAACAGGGGATTGTAGGTGGTGTGTAAGCAAATGTTGGTGATTGGGAATCAGATCGGGTGCCACTGGCTTTGCCAGTGATTCACCCATCAATGTGTGTATTTGTTTTGCCAAATGAAGTACTTAACAACCACTATTTGACCAGAACACTGGCAGAGCCAGTGCCACCCAAAATAGCAAATCAGGACAGTCAAGAATAACGATTAAAGAGTTTTTCAGGTTGCCGGGTTTTGTGACGCGTGACGATTCCAATTCAATTTGTTGCGAATTTCGTCTTTGAGATGACGCAACACGGAGTCTTTGTCTGTTTTTGCCAGAATGCTTTTGACCACGACCTTGGGAGATTCACTTCCCCATGAACCCCCATGTTCGAAATAGTGTTTTGCCGCGCGTCCAATGATGTACGAGCTGAACCCGGCAGCAGCTCCTTGCGGAATCATCGTCAGTGCCGTACCCAATGTCGCCGTTCCCAGTTTAAACAGGCTTGCACCCCACGACGTCAATTCACCCAAGGCGAAAATACCAGCCGCTTTGCCGATCGATTTGGCCAACCCGCGGGCTTGGGCCATCGAGAAATTCAAACCGTACACTTTAGAAAGTGTCACAATCATCAGCGCATCAATGGCGAATCCGCCAATCACATCCACCACCGGTAATGGATTGAGCGCTACTGCGATGGCTTTGGTCGAGGCCATCGTCCAGATAATTTTGTCCGCATGTTGATTTCGCATTTGCACGCGCAATGTGGCAACACGATCGCTTTTGTCTGCTGCGTACATGGCAGCGTTGAGTGCGATCAAATCCAAACCTTCGCTTTCAAACGTGGTGAGGATTTTCTCTTTCAACTGGCCAACATCGGGCTCCGGTTTGCGCCATTCCGTTTTTTCACGGCCCAATGAATCCTCGATCACATATTCAATTTTTCGAGGATCGGCAGCGGTGATGACAAAATGATCCGCGGGAACAAGACCTTCGACGCGGCGTTTGACGATCTCGAGTAATTTTTCGAGGTCGTCGCTTTCGTAGAGATCGCGTTTGTTGAATACCACGATCATTGGTTTTTGGATGGCGGCCAGTTCGACCAATGCAGCATATTCGGTTTCATTGAGATCACTGTCGGTGACGAACAAAATCAAATCGGCTTTGCGGGCTGTTTGTTCAGCCATTGTGGCGCGGTCTTTTCCACCGACTTCGTTGATTCCAGGCGTGTCAACCAGAACGACGGCCGAATTTTCCGCGCCAGGGACACGGTATTCGCAAGTGTCCCATTGTTCGCTGCGAATCTGTTTGGTCCATCCTCCCTGGACGTCGACATCGGCGATTTGACGGCCGATCAACGCGTTGATCAATGCCGATTTTCCCGTACTGATTTCACCAAAGATGACGATTTCGACACGGCCATTGGTGACCTTGTCATACATATCCTGTAGCTGAGTGATATCTGCCTGGAGCGCTTCTCGTTCGCTGGCTGGACAATCTCGCAATTTTTTCAGCGTCGATTCGACGCTCCGGATCGCTTCGTTGTATTGCTTGCGTTCATTGTCCAGTTGTAATGTTGCAGGTGGGCCGCTATTCATCCTCACCACCTTTCATTTTTTCGCGCGCTGTTTGCACCAATCGCCGCAGTTCATTGATGCTGGTGACGTGTTCCCATTGCCGCCGCGCGATACCTGCCAATCCTCCTTCAGGAGTCTGCATTTCATTGCGAAAGTACTCGATAAATGTGGCACCAATCCATTTGGTAATCAACGCTTGAACGATTCCCTGGAGAAGTCCGCCCGCGATGGTACCGGCAACTGGAACGGTTTTAACCAGTGAGCTGACCAAAGCGACGACGCCGACGGACGCTCCGGTGGCTCCGACCACGCCAATCAGGTTTTTTGACATTTCGCCAAGCCATTTGCCGGCGGTTTCCAAGTCAACTTTTTGTTGATAAATTTCTGACAGGTCGACGATCATTTTGGTCGAAACGGCGCAGCCGGCAGCGAGATCGACGACGGGCCACGGGCTGACGGCCGCCAATCCTCCGGCGCCCCACATGTATTTGTCGACCAGTCTCCAGGCCCGCTCATCCAAAGTCATTTTGACATTGTCGCGTGCTTTTTCGACGAGCCCTCGTGACTGCAGTAACACGTTAGCCATCAACAATTCTTTGCCATCGCGTTTAACAATTTTGAGCATTCGATCGCCCAGGGGATCGATGTCCGGCAGGACTTCGACTTTTTCTTCGGATTCTGTACCGTCGGTCAAAACTCGTTTGCGAGTTCGAAAACTGGTTTCCGCGCGGACGGCCACGATATCATCGCGTTGGACAAAATTTTTGGTCTGTCGGGCAATTTGATCGAGCAGTTTTTCGCGGTCTTCGTCGGAGTACCAATCCGATTTGTTGAGGCAGATGATCACCCGTTTTTCCATTCCGCCAAGTTTGTCCAACAAGCGAAACTCACTTTCGCGGACCGGTCCGTCCACGACCACAATAATCAAATCGGCGTCTTTGGCACTTTCGGCTGCAATCATGACATGAGATTCACCGTCGACTTCGCCGAGTCCGGGCGTGTCGACCAGGTAAACTTTGTCGGCGCTGGGCCAGGGGATTTCGTTTCGCGTAATTGTCGTGCCGCCACGAACATCTGTTTGAAAAACATCGCGACCGGCCAACAGGTTCAAGATCGAAGATTTGCCGCTGCTGATTGTACCAAAGGCAACGATCTCCAACGTTTGCGATTGTTGTTTGGTTTCAAGTTCACGAACCAGAGGGTCAATTTCACCCTGAAGCAGGAGATTTCCATCGGCGTCACGCAGTTTTCCGATGGTCTCCAGGTTTTCCTCAAATTCGCGTTGTTTCTGATCGCGCGAAAGTTCACTTGGATTTTTGTTGCGACGTCTGCGTTTAAGTTTTTTGGCGACGCTGTTGCCCCACAGTTTCCAAACCGTCCAACCCACACTGCCGAATAACAACAAAGCGCCGGCACTGACAACCACCAGATAGATCGTGCCCCAAATGCTGCCCAGTGCAGCCGCCCGCTCGTAATTGGTCACGATCCAGTTCGGCAAATATAGCAACGCCAAGCCGACAGAGGCGGCCAGAATCAAAATCAAGATTCCGGTAAATGATCGACGTAGACTCATGAGTTGGCGTTAGATTTGAGGCGGCAGTAAAGGGCAAATTCTTGGCGATGCCACAATCTTCATGGGATAAGAAATGTGGGTCAAGACGAACCCGGAGGCAGCTTGCCCTAAATTATATTCGGTAACCCACACAAATATTGGAGCTTTATTTCACGGAGGCACGTTTATGCCGCGAAAACGAGCTACATCATCGGTTTTGCGAATTATTCACCCAAATTTCCAAGTGCGACACGTGAGAGAAGAATTGATGGATTGCCTCGAATGTTGCGAGCACGAAGTGCGGGAGAGTGGTTCGGCAGTGGTACACTGCCGTTGGTTTCGGGAGTGAGGCTACCGCCGATCCAAATCTTGTGAGCGGCAAGGCGCTAGCCGCCGGTTTGTTAGCGCTTCTTACCGGCGGCTAGCGCCTTGCCGCTCACATTGTCTCTGCGTTACAACATTTGCCAGACATCAATGGGCTCTGCCAGTGACACGCAATGACACAGTCAACCACTCGCTGGCTTGAGGTACTCGTAAGATTCAAACAAACCAGGATCGGTATTCACTCGACAGCGGGATCCGATTCATCGTCCGTCGGCAACAATGGCATGCGCGGCGCTTTGGCAAATGAAAACGTGAGTTGTTCGTACCACAGATCGTCACTGGCAACCAACCGGCGGATGTTTTTCCAAATTTCAACGGGCGGACCGAATTCGCTCCAATCAATGGTCAGGACTCGCACCCCGCGGCGGCGCATTTCGGCCAGGAGTTTTTGATAGTTGTCGTATAGCTGTTTCAAGTAATCCAGGGGAACTCCAGTTTCACTATCGCGGCCCCGGCGCGACATGCGTTCATGACATTCTTCGGGGGAAACATCGAGAAAAATAAAGATATCCGGCGGCATGATGTCACGACTCATGTTGCGGTAGACATCGACGTAAAGTTCATATTCTTCCTTGGTCATAAACCCGCGTTCCATCGCGGTCGTGGCAAAAACGGTGTCACCATAAATCGGTCGATCTTGAACAATGACCATTCCCGAATTGCCCCAGGCTTTCTCGACTGCCAGCCGATGTTGTTCGTAACGTTGACACAACATAAACATCTGCATGGCAAAACCGCCGCCGGTGTTGTTGCCTGTTTTCAGATCTTCGTAGTAGCGTTGCAAAAAATGATCGAATTTGGGGTGGTGAGTTGGTTCTTCGAGGACTTCACAGGTGTATCCCGCACCCATCGCCGCCGAAGCGATCGCGTGGCAGGCATTGGTTTTGCCGGCACCGATATTTGCGTCGATCGCGATAAAAAGACCTTTGCGTCTGTTTTTTTCATTCAGTGGCAAGACCGATTCTCCGTCCAGGTTTTTTGATAATTCGTGCAATACAATCGCGCGCATTTGGGAGGGCGAGGCTCGCAGCCGAGCCTGATCCTGTGAGCGCCTTGCCGCTCACAATGCACCGATTTTTGCCCGTCTTGCAAAGATCGATTAGGGTAACGGCCCCGACTGCGGATTTCAAGGAAGGCCATTTTTTTCGCAAACACGCGGGTCCGTTTTCCGGTTTTGCCGGTTGTTCGCTGCGATATCCGCATAACCCGAATGGCCAGAGTATTTGACGACCAGGAGGCTCGAGGATTTTGAAAATGGTCAAAATTGTAATTACAAAAATACTAAACTTTTTTAACAGTTTCACCACATCATGCCCCCCTTCAATTTTGCGATGAACGAACGACGAAAATTCAAACGAATTCAACGAGATCCATTGGCATGCAACATTAGTTTTGACATGGCCAAGCACCCTGGTGCGATTATCGAAGAGTCCATTGGCGGTTTAAAAATCCGCGGCCTGGACCTGCTGGTTCTGCCCGAGGATGCGCCGATTCAGATCGAACATCTCGGTGTCTCGCAAACCGGGGTTGTTCGAAACGCTTCGAGAAATTCTGAGAAATTTGAAATCGGCATTTCACTCCAAAATGCGGATGTCGAGAATTTCGAAGTCAAAAATCTGTTGTTGAGTTGTTTCATCTACGAAAACGAACACCTGGTGGCCTGCCAACCAGTCGAAATCGATCAAGATGAAAACATTCGCATTGTATTGTGGGATGGCAGGGAAAAAACCGTCCGCCGCAACGAACTCACTCCATTGACGCGGTACGAACGAAAGCAAGTTCTCGAAGCGACTCCCGACCATGTGGCTTATTTGCGGGATCAGTATTTGTTGGACGCCGATCAAAACAATATCATCGATGCGATCTTGCACTACGAATTCGTCGTTCAAGAAGCGGTCGGCGCTGAAAATTGATACGTTGGCGCCTCGTTCAGTTTTTCAACTCCTTTTCAGCTTTCGACATTGGCGACCGTTGACTTTGCTGCCGTAAACTCAATGATTGAGATTTCGTTGATTGATGTTGGTTCGTACTGGACATGAGCTTTCAAGGAAATTTCGACCAGCTGTGGGAGTTGGTGTCAAGTCATTATCACGGCGGGCCATATTCGATTCACGGACCTGAGCATTGGGCACGCGTCCTGAAGAACGGTTTGCGCATTGCCAAACACACCGATGCCAACGAGTGGGTCGTGCGATTGTTTGCTTTGTTTCACGATTCGTGCCGCGTCAATGATGGAAGCGACCCGGAGCACGGGTTTCGCGGTGCCGAGTTTGCTCGCGAACTACGCGGTGAACAATTCACGTTGTCCGACGATGATTTCGATTTGCTGTATTACGCTTGCCAATGGCATACGGATCAAAAACATCATGACGATCCCACCATCGGAACTTGTTGGGATGCCGATCGGATGGATTTGGGACGTGTGGCGACGACCCCCGATGCTGAGTACATGAGTACCGAAGCCGGTAAAAAGGCGGCGGATGCGGGAACGACCAATGTTTTGATTTAATGCACCGAGTGTCTACCAGGCTCGCGTTTCGGATTCGTCTTTGGGTCCGAGTTTTCCTTTGACGGATTCCAGCAGTTTTTTTGTGTGATAAATTTTGCCTTGCGTCAAAACGGTATGAACGGTTCTCGTTCGTTTGATGTCTTTGATGGGATTCCCTTTGATAATAAACAGATCCGCAAATTTTTTCGGTTCGATTGACCCGCGTGATTTCTCAATTTTCAAAGCCCGTGCGCCGTTGATCGTGGCGATTTTGATTACTTCGGCCTCGGGAATGCCACTGGCGACCATGACTGCCATTTCGCGATGCGCACCGAAACCGGGCAGAAACTCACCGCTGCTGAAATGATCCGTTCCCAACGAGACGATCCCGCCCGCTTTGAAGTAATGGCTGATCGTTTTCTGCTTGGCTTCGAAAATCGACTGGAACTGCCGCATCACGCGTTTGCGTCGCGATTTGACTCGTTTTTGAATAAAGGGTGTAAAAAATTCGCGTTCATCGACCCAGTAGTCGTAATGTTTTTCTCGACTGCCAAAATAACCATAGGCAGTAATGGTCGCGTCAAAGACGGTTTTGGTGTCGACATAGGTTTTAACAATGTCTTTGAATTCTTTCATGTCGTGCGTAATGTTTGGCAGCGAAGCATACGCTGAACGTGTGTCCGGCATGGCGTCTCCGCCGAGAAAATGTTCGATGCGATCGATTCCTGTTTTGATGGCGTCGCGCGGGTTGACGCTGCCGCGAAATCCCGAGTCGAGATGTCCGGTAACCGTCAGGCCGTGGTGATGGGCTCGTTTAACAAGCGCCTTCAACGATTGGGCGTCGATGGCTTTGGCTTTGAATCCACCAACACCCCGTTTCACCCAAAAATCCACTTCGTCGTAGATTTGTTGCGTGGTCAAACCGTTTCCCCAAGACGGTCGTGCCCGGCCAAAGTAGGGTCCCGAATTGATCAAATTCGGTCCGATTTGTTTGCCAGACTGAATCTGTTTGCGAAGTTTTTCCATAGCATGCGGGTCAAATTCGCCACAGGAAAATGTTGTCGTAACTCCGTTGGCCAGATAAGTGATCGGAACAACGTTGTATTCTTCACGACGTTTTCGAATCAGGCGAACGTTGTAGTGGGCGTGGCAGTCCACGATGCCTGGCAGAATAAAATCGTCATCGGCTAATTTTATTGTTTGTTTGGCGTCATATTTTTGCGGGTCGGCTTGGATGGAAACAAATTTTCCGTCTGAGATTGCAATGCCCTGATTGCTTTCGAATTTTGCCGCATCGGTCCGAAAGACCTGACCTCCGACGATCAGCAGGTCAACGGATTGTTTTTTATCTTGAGCGGTCGCCGCAGAAATCAACAGGACGACTGCAAACAGAGGAAGTAATAATGTCGAGGTTTTCATCGTTTCACGTTTTTCTATTTCAATTCAAAAATGGCTTCGATTTCAACGATCGAACCAGCGGGTAACGATGCCATTCCTACAGCGGCGCGAGCGCCAACTCCATTGTCCGCACCCCACAAATCTTTAAACAACTGGCTACAGCCATTGACGACTTTCGATTGGTCGGTGAAATCCGTGGTGCAGTTTACCATTCCCGTTGTTTTGACGAGCCGTTTGATTTTGTTCAACGAGCCGAGTTCGTGTTTGAGCGATGCGAGCATGGCCAAACCGCTGCGCCGCGCCGCAAGTTGAGCGCGTTTTAATGAGACATCGCCTCCGACTTTGCCTTTCATGATGTTGCCGTCGGCGTCAATCGAAATATGGCCCGAGACATAAACCATTTTTCCAACCACGACGACAGGTTTATAAATCGCCAACGGTTTTCTGATCTTGGGTAACGTGTGCCCAAGTTTTTTAAGTTTCTTGTCGATGTCTACCGACTGGGTTGCGGTGTTCTGAGCCAGTGCCACCTGGCCCATGCCGATCATCATTGCTATCAACAGCGTCGCAGATTTCAAAGCGCGATACACAATTGCTCTCCATCATTGAGGTTTCGGAAAGGGATCTATTTTAATCGATCTCGACAAGCATGTTTGTTCGCCGAGTGACAAATCCGGCAAGTGCAAAAAATCACAACCCGAAGCGTGAGCGAGGGACCGAGTTTACCGTACATCTGGTTTTGTTTCTGGTCCCTCGCTCACGCTTCGGGTTGTGATTACGAGGACCACAGACCGCTACCGCGACGATTTGCCGCGTTGTTTCGAAATTTTTTGGCCGAAGAATGTGTTAGGTACTCACGGGAGATTTAAATGACACAGCTGCGCGGTCCCAAAAGTCGTTTCATCACCACTTGGCGGTTCATGCGCAATCCGTATACGTGCTATCGGCGGTGGCAGAAAGAATTTGGCGATACGTTTTTTGTGCGAGCTTTGAATGGCGATGTGATTGCCACCTGTAATCGTGAAAATATCCGCCGTATTTTTGCTTTGCCGACGGAAGTGATGAGTCCATTTGCGCTGGAAACGACTCGGCCTTTGGTGGGTGAAGCATCCGTGTTTTTGGTCCAAGGCCAGCGGCATCGTCGTGAGCGAGCGATTTTGTCACCCAGTTTTCACGGTTCTCGAATTGACGGACAAGCGGAAACGATTCGTGAAATCACGCTGGGACAAGTGCAACGTTTGGAACCAGGCCGCAAATATCGCATGATGGATGTGATGCTCGACATTTCATTAGAGGTCATCATTCGCGTGGTGTTTGGAGTGCAGACGAGCCAACGCGTGCAGCTGTACCAGGAAAAGATTAAAGCGTTTGTTTCCAGTTTCCATCCAGCGCTGGCTTTCTCACGCCTGCTCCATCGTCGTTTGTTTGGCTTGAGTCCGTGGAATCGTTTTGTACGTGCGCGGGCGGAGTTTCGCGGTTTGTTGCTCGACGATATTCGTCAGCGGCGAGCGGACAAAATGGAAGGCGATGATTTGCTGTCTCGACTGCTCGACGCAAAATACGAAGACGGCAGTACGATTTCTGATGAAGCCATTTGCGACCATCTGGTCACTTCGCTATTGGCGGGCCACGAAACAACTCAAATATCGATGTCGTGGGGAATGTCGTGGCTGCATCGCCATCCTGAGACTCTTGAAAGACTTCGTGGTGAACTGGCTCAGTTAAATTCGTTGGATGAAATCATTGGTTGTGGTTATTTGAACGGTGTTTGTAACGAAGCGTTGCGTTTGAATTCGATTCTGGCGGATATTATCCGATGTGTTGACCAGCCGCTGGAATTGGACGATTGCCAGCTGCCGGCGAAATCCAATATCGCGATTTCGATTTGCCTGGTTCACGAAGACCCCGAGTTGTATCCCGAACCTTTTAAATTCCGACCAGAACGTTGGGACGGGTTAACACGCAAACCCAACGAGTTCCTGCCATTTGGAGGCGGCGTGCGGCGTTGTCTGGGAGCCCCGTTGGCGATTTTGGAAATGAAGATGGCAATCGCAACATTCGTTACTCAGTGCAGATTCTCACTACCGAACGATATTCCAGCGGAGGAACCTGTTTATCGACGTAACATCACAATGGCGCCAAAAACGGGGATTCCACTGGTGTACGACGGTGTGTTGTAGTTGCCGCGTCCATCAATGGTTGTGAGACTGAGACAAAAAAACCTTTCCCTGGATCCAAGGAAAGGTTCGACGCTGGCAGCTGCATTCATTTGAGACGAAGGCAGTGCCCAGCTGTTTGGTGGATGGCGTTGATTAAACCAGTTGTGCGACCAACCGGTTGGCTGTCGTTGCCATCGTGTTTTACTCTAACTCAACAATTTTTTGATCGGTTTACCGTTACGAACGATCATCACGGGACGACCAGTGGCAGTGTGGTACTCTTTTTCGTGATCGATACCGAGCGACTGATAAAATGTGGCTGCGACATCGTCAGGCGAGAATCCTTCGTTTTTAGGACCTTGCGCCTTCGCGTCACTTTCGCCGACGACCTGGCCTGTTTTGATTCCGCCGCCGGCGAGCATCATAAACATACAGCGCGAGTAGTGGTCCCGGCCGCCTTCGGCGCTGCGCGAGTTGATTTTCGGCGTACGGCCAAACTCACCAGTCATAAACACGGAGGTTGAATCCAATAATCCTTTTTCCTCCAGACCCGTCAACAGGGCGGAGACACCCGTGTCGAGTTTGGGAAGCAAGTTGGTTTTCAGGCGGGTAAAGTTATCTTGATGGGTGTCCCAGCCGCCCAATGTGATCGAAACAAATCGAATTCCCGACTCGACCAATCGTGTTGCCAGCAAACAGCTGAGGGCAAACGGATCGTTGCCAAATTTTTTGGCAAAAGCTGGGGACTCTTTACTGATGTCAAACGCGTTGCGAGCGCGACGTGACGAGATCATGGCATAAGCCTGTCGACTGAATCGATCGAGTCCGTCGAGCAACTGGTTGTCTTTTTCAACTCCTTTAAAGGTCTGGTCGAGGTCGCGGAGCAAACTGTGGCGTTTTTCGATTTCAGCCAGCTTGAGTCCGCCAGCCAGCGAAATACCGCGAACATTAAACGGACGACCAGCCCGTGGAGTTGAATTCGTAATCAGCGGAGAGTATTTGACTCCCAAGTACCCCGCGCCATGGCGAGTATTGGGAATTGAAACAAACGGTGGCAGGTCAGGATCGTTGGGGAGTTCTTTAGAAACGACCGATCCGAAACAAGGGAATTGCAGCGAAGGCAACGGACGGTTGCCAGTATTGACGTATTGTTGTCCCAGTGGATGTGCGGCAAGTGAGTGGGTGATGCCGCGAATGATCGCGTATTTGTCAGCACATTTTGCCATCTTGGGCAAGTGTTCTGAGATTTCGATTCCCGAGACATTCGTTTTGATTGGGTTAAACTCTCCACGGTATTCTTTGGGAGCGTTGGGCTTGAGATCAAAGGTGTCCATATGCGAAGGACCACCCGGGAGATCGATAAAAATCGCCGATTTGGTTTTGGCACGATCATCCACCATTCCGGCATCCGCCAATTTCATGTAGCTCGCCAGGCTCAGTCCGGTCGCACCAATTGCTCCGACACGAATTGCATCGCGTCGAGACAGTCCGTCGCAAGTTTTGTGAATTGCCATGGTTTTACCTTTGAATCAGGGGAGGTGTTTGTTCCGTCTTGGAATATTTGGTTTTCAAATACAAGCACGATGCGCTAGCGAGTGGTTCGACCGCGCAAAACCACTCGCTGGCGCTTCGTGCTTGTAAGAATGTGATTTTAGTGGTTGACGATGAACTCCTTGGTGTTGAGCAATGCCCACAGGATTCCACGAAGTCCATTGAGTTTATTTTCCTCGTTGTTCACATAAGTTTTGCAACGTTCCATTTCCGCTTGAGTTGGATTGCGGCTGACGGTTCGCAAATAGGCGTCACGGATGTAACGTTGAATTTGTTCGTCGGTCAGCGGCGGATTGTTGGCGTCCTGGAGCCGTTTGCGCATTTCGTTGATGCGTTTATAGCCTTCTTGCAATTGACGATTGAGTTTTGCCAATTGTTTGGACTTGGGGTCCTTCTTTTTAAGCCGATCGCGTTTTTTGCGAACGTTTTGTAGATTTTGAGCCAACCGCTGGATTTGTCGTGGATCGATTTTTTTTCCACCGGGATCTTTGGGCGCAAATTCGGCGGCGATGCCTGACAACCAGCCATTAGTGGGCCGGTCGATTAACAAATGGATGTCACGATCGTTTTGCAGGAACACCGTTTGCAACAGGCTGGGTTCCATTGATCGGTCACAATCACAACTGTTGTCACGACTGGAAATTCCAAAGATGGACAGGGCAAATTGGGCATTCAAATTGAGTCGTTTTCGATTGTTAAATCGGTAGCGATCGCGCGATGCGCCGGCGATTGCCCGAGATGCCAATTGAGTTTTTCTCGATTCGAACACGCGATCGTTGGCTGTCGCGGTGGTCAACGCGTCGTAAACCATTTCGGCGGGCAAACGCCGCGGAATCGAATGGCTGAAATTGCGTTGATCGGCACGATTGGTTTCGTTGGGTTGCCAACTGAGCTGATAAGTTCGGCTGTTGGTAATTTCGCGATGCAGCCATTTCATGTCGAAATCGTTGTCGATAAAGCCTTGGGCCAGATAATCCAGCAACGCGGCATTGCTCGGCGGGTTCGCCAAATTCAAATCGTCGGTCGGAGCGATGATGCCAACATTGAAATAGTTTGCCCAGACGCGATTGACGAACGCTTTAGCAAAATATGGATTCTTGGGATCCCGTAACCACTTCATGAGATCTTGGCGTGGGTCTTTGACTTTCAACGCATCGAATTTTTCTTGTCCAAGGATACTGGCATCCAGTGGCACGTATCGATTTCTGCCTTTTCGATTTCGACGGCGACGATTGAAATCGCGACGATCGACAGGTTGCGCGCGGGTGACCATCAATTGATCAAACGGGACGGTTGCCCCTTCGCGCATTTTTCGTTGGATCTGTTGGCGGACATTGATTTTTTTGTTTTTCGTATCGATTCCCAATTCCTTGATTAACCGATCGTAGTCGGCTTTATCTTCCTTAATACGATTGGGCCGGACGCTGTTGATGCTGGTAAACATCTGGGCGAACAACTTGAAATCGTTTTTAGTCCACTGGTCGAACGGATGTTTATGGCATTGGGCACATTGGATGCGAATGCCCAGGAATGCGTTTGCAAAGCTAATCGCACGAGCATTTCCATTGCGGAATTCTCGACGCTGCCAGTAATAAGGCATCGATTCACATTCCGCGAATTTTTTACCCGAGGGGTCACGACTGATTTCGCTCATGCGTTGGCAATAGTCGTAGTAGCTTTCGCCTTCCTTGCGACTGGTCGCTGTCACGATCCCTTCGACAATTTCGTCATAGGGAACGTTTTTCTGGACCCGTTCGTAAACCCATTGGTACCATTGTCGACTTGCCACGGTTGGGTTGGCCCCGACATTATTCAATTGTCGTGTCGAGTTGCCCGTGTAGTCGTTGAGTTTAGTTGCCCACCAAGCGGCATACGCTGGGGTATCTAGAAGCTCATCAATTTTCTTCTGCCGCTTGTTGGGCGATGTATCGGCGAGGAATTCTGTAATTTCATTGGGTGAGGGAAGTGTTCCGGTAATGTCGAGACTGACACGGCGAAGGAAAGTCGCGTCGTCAGCCAGTTCACTTTGGGTAATGCCAAGTTTGCGAAGTTTTTGAATGACCAGTTTGTCGATTTGCGTCGGGGCTTTGACCGACGGATAGGCGTCCCCAAATTTTTTGGTAAACGGCCGGATGATCGGAATGGGAACGACCGCTTTGTCGTAAAACACGACGACGTGCGAATCACCATGTTTGCCCGATTTGACCAGGCCATTTTTGTCGATTGTCGAGATTTGTTCGTCGTTGGATTGGAAACGACACAATGGCGTTACGTCTTCGCGAGTTCCATCGGCCCAAACGGCGATGGCTTTGAGTTGGATTTGTTGATCGACGGACGAGAAATTGATTTCTTTAGGAGTGACCTCGAGACTTGCCAATCGATGTTCTGGATGTTTTTTGGCGCCCGTTTCGAGCCAACGTCGCAAGACATTGTATTCCCAGCTGTCTTCTGAAAAACGTTTTCCACCACCGTGGTCGTCGCCGTCGGTGGGTTTGGACAAAATCAGGCTTTCGAGCGGATCGTCGGTGATGACTCGATCGGAGTCTTTTTCGTGCAGTGCTTTGAAGTCGCCGTCGAAGTCATAGCCAAACAGGGAAAGCTGGAATCCGCCGCGTCCTTGAAATGAACCGTGGCAGGCGCGGCCGTTGCAGCCAAGGCGCGACATCATGGGAATGACGTGTTTTTGGAAATCAGGGATTTCTTTTGTCGCGGCGCTGCGGAAACGCTTCGTCACGTCTTTTTTGGTTTTGTTGTCGTTTGCATCAGCGGCAACTGACAAACTGAGGGAGAGTAAAAATGAAACGGTAACAAGGGCTTTGGCGGAATTGGTAAACATGTTTGATTCCGTTAAATGCTGTTAACCTTTATTTTTTTTGATCGCCGATCCGATCGTTTTTTTTGCGATCTTTTTGATTCTTGTTGCGTTTCACCGGTTTCGGTTTGAAACGATTGATTTGTGCCTTGACGATCTGTTCGATCGCAGATGGTTTGAGGTTGTCGATTTTTGATTCTTGTTCGTTCAGTCGTTTGAGGCGTTCGACGATCCGCGAACGTTCTAATTCAATGCGGCGAATTTTCAATCTGTTTTCTTCGCGAACGGCCGCGCGCAATTTGTTTTTGAGCGATTGATTGTTGTTCACGGCAATTTCCGCCGCCAGCAAGGTGATGCGCGACTGTGTCTGCCACATTTTCAATTCGATCCGATGCCGTTCGGGGTCGCGTTTTTTATAAGACTCCAGACGATCCGCGGTTTTTTTGATCTGCATCATCGCGCGGTAATAGTCGTTGTTGCGGTTTTGTTTCAGGTATGTCAGAACTTTTTTGAGTTCGGGATGGTTTTTTCTGACAAACGCGTCGATTTTGGATTCCACTTGCGGGTTCAGCGTGAGAACTTTTGGTCGTTTTTTCCCAGGAGTTTTTTTACTGACCGATTCATTGGTTTTCGACTTTGTTTTTTGTTTCTGCAAGCTGCTGCTCAGGAGCGCGACATCCTGGGCGACACCGAACATCGGGATCGACATCAGCAATAACAAAATCGGAATGGTTTTGAAAATATTCATGGCCAAATCAGAACGGGTTAATTGTTAAACATTGAGTTTTCAGTGCTAAACGCGGAAAACGAACCGCCACCTTCCATATAGGCATTAACCAGCCAGGATTCTTCTTCGGATTGAGAATCGTCAAAGAAATCAAAACCTTCGTCGACGTTACCGCCGGGCTCAGTCAAAGTGGTTACCCAAACATTGGCAACTTTTTCATTCTGAGCTTTGATATCAACGCCGGTAGGATTGGAATCGTTGAGTTGGTAAATCCACCATGAGCTAAAGCAAACCAGAATCACGGTTGCCAGTGAAGCGATGATGGTGATGTACGTTTTTACTTGGCCAAATGAGGAAGCGGAATCGTCGATATTTTGAGCGAGTGTTAGCTGTCGAGGTTCAGGTGAGGTTTCAAACGCCTCTAGCGATGCCTGAGTGACTCGAACCGCTTCGATCAATGCGTGTTGCGCCGACTCGTCATGTTCCAATCGGATTTCGAAATCCGCGACGGCGCGAGCGTCAAGTTCCCCGGCGATGTACTGAAATGCCGTGAACAGCATTTCTGTATCTGGTTTCGAATTTGGAAGTTCTGATTTCATTTTTGAAAAAATGCAGGTCGGATCCGAAAATCCGACCTGCCACCGAGGTTGGAGAGTTTCGTTGTATTTTGTCAATATAAAACTTTAGTGATCCTGCGGCTTGAGGGATACTGAAAGTTTTTTAAGTGCTGTTCTCATCCGAGTGAGTACGGTCCCCAGTGGAACGTCTAACTCTTCTGCGATTTCAGCGAATTTTTTGTCGTGATAAATCCTCATGCGGACAACTTGTTGATGTGTCTCGGGCAACTCATTGATTGCGGCGCGAATCAGGTCGATCTGGTCGGCGTCAATCGATGAATTTTCGTCGGAATATGCCGATCGTCCGGCGGCGATTTTTTGCATCGCACGGCGATCAACATCAAACTTGCGACGGGATTCCATCGCTTGGTTAAATCCAACACGAAACAGCCATGCTCGAATATTTTCTTTTTCGAGTGTTTCCCAATTCTGCAACAACTTGGTAAACGTTGCCTGCAGGGTATCGGAAGCCAGATGTGCATCACCCAACAATCCGGTCAAATAACGGAAGAGCGGTTCTCGGTGCAGTCGAAAGTGCTCTTCGACCGATTGTGAATCAGGTTGATCCAATTCTGACAAAACAGCGTCCTGTTTCTTTACTGGTTAAATGCGCGTTTACCTTGTTTTATTGGCCGAAATCGAGAAATTTGAAGTTTCGACGGCGATTCGACCAACTATTTCGTGGTAGCTCACGTAAAGCCTTATAACATCAAGACTTAGGGGACAGCTGCCAAGTGAGGATGAGGTTTTTCGCGGGGTTTGTCAATTCTACCATCGAATGTCATGATGCTTGCTACGACCATTCAGCCCTGATTTAAACGATTCATGATAATTGGACCGGTTTTTACCCGTGAAGCGATTGTTGCACCTCGGCATTGGAAACATTTTGCCATGCGGATGGTGTACGCCCTGTTCCTATTCCTGTTGATGTGTACCGCTTGGTGGATTCTGGCGGGGACGCAATTGATTCGCAGCATCGGCGATATGGCCCGATTTGGCGGCGTGTTGTTTCAGATTCTCGCCCCTCTACAGTTGGCTTTGATTTTCTTTATGGCCGCGATCAGCGCCGCGAGCAATGTATCGGTCGAAAAAGACCGTCAGACATTCATTTTGTTGCTGATGACACGTCTGACCAACAGCGAGTTGGTGTTGGGCAAACTGCTGGCCAGTTTGTTGGCCATCACGGTCATGTTATTCACCGCGCTGCCGATTTTCATGCTAATCGTGTTGTTTGGAGGCAGCTCGTTTGAGCAAGTTGGATGGACGTATGCCGTCACCATTGTGACTGGTTTAGCGGCCGGGAGTATCGGTTCGACCATCGCTTTGTGGCGGGAAAAGACATTTCAGACGTTGGCGCTAGTGGCGTTGACGCTGGTGTTTTGGGCAGGCTTGTTAGAAGGCGTCGCCTTGTTAGGAAACACCACCGGGAATTTTCCAGGCGAATCGATCGCCACTGCCGCAAGTCCGCTGCGAGCGATTTTCGCTGCAAGCAGTCCGACGATTCCCCAAAATTGGCAAACCACCACGGCGCCTTATTTGGTTTTTGCAACGGTACTCATCGTTTTGTTAAATTCGATTTCGATTTTGATGGTTCGGCGTTGGAATCCCAATCGGGATATTCGACCAGGTCAGCAACAGGAAAGTTCGTCAGAGTCGTTGTTTGGCGATGACGTTGCAGCATCTGCGACCGAAACCGGTGACGAGAAACTGAGAACGACACATGTAGACGATCGTTCGCGGACAGCCAGTCAGAAAAGCCGGCGGGTTTGGGACAACCCCGTGTTGTGGCGTGAGGCCTGTACCTGGGCGTACGGCAAGAAAATTTTGTTTATTCGCGTGGTTTATTGGTTGTTGGCTGCCGGTGTCGCTTTTTGGCTGTACAGTCTGGCCAGTACGAACAATTTGCGGGGGGACATTGACGCGGCAGTGACGATCGCGCCGGCCGTCAAACCACTGGCTCCGTTTATTTTGTTGAGCCTGGTCATATTGAATGCACTCGCCGTGACTTCGATCACCAACGAGCGAGACGGTCGGTCATTAGATTTGCTGTGGATGACCGATTTATCGCCCAAGGAGTTTTTATTTGGAAAACTGGGCGGTGTTTTATATGTGGCGGCCGATGTAATTTTGTTGCCCATGGGCATGTGTGTTTTCCTGTTTTTCAAAGGCGCGATTTCCATTGAAAATCTGGTTTACCTGCTGGTGGGTCTGTCGATCGTGATCGTTTTTATCGCCGTGCTCGGATTGCATTGCGGGATGATTTACGCGAACAGTCGTCAGGCCATCGGCGTTAGTCTGGGAACGGTGTTTTTCCTGTTTGTCGGAGTGATAACCAGCATGGTCATGATGGTCTCATTCACGGGCAATGTGGAAGCGCAATTGCCGCCATTTATTGCTTGTATGGTTGGTGGAAGCTTGGGGCTGTATAGCGCTTTGGGGCTGCGAAATCGTTCACCGGCGATTGGATTGGCATCGTTTATTTTGCCACTGGCGATGTTTGTCACCATTACCAGTTTTCTGTTGGAGCGGTATTTGACCGTCTTTTTGGTGGCCGGACTAGCTTATGGATTTGCAGCGACGTCGATGATTGTTCCCGCGTTGAGCGAATTCCATTTTGCAATGGCGCGGGTCAAGACAGAAAACGAGTGATCTGCGATTCGATTGATCGATCGAATTGGCGGATTGCGTTAGCTTTTGGAGTAACCGATGGATTTGATCACGCCGAGCATTTCTTCGTAGGTGATAAATCGGCGGCGGTTCATCAATTTGTATTGATCTATCGCGCGTCCGAGTTCGGCTGCTTCGGGGGACAAACCATCGAGTGAATTGCTGAATTGTCGGCGTTCTACGCCTTGGGCCGATCGTTGAGCGTTGGGATTACGTCGATCGAGAAATGGTGCTTGATCAGTTGTAGTCGACATGCTTTGGCTCCGTAGGATTGGTACTTAAAAAATACGTTCCAAAACCGTCACGCATGCTAGGTGGTTGTCGGATTTGAGGTGTTGAATCTGGATATCGTGACGAATGTAGGGATTAACCCAATCGCAGCGATCAGGTTTCCAAACCCTGGAAATGTTATCGACGCCCTGTGGCCGACCGCCGAAGTAAGGCGCCAGAGATTCACGAAATGAGGTTTAGGGCAGGCTTGATCCTGTGAGCGGCAAGGCGCTAGCCGCCGGTAGGAAGCACGACCGAACCGGCGGCTAGCGCCTTGCCGCTCACGGGATCAGGCTCGGCGGGAGCCTCGCCCTCCCAGATATCGTCTAGCGATTGACGATTTCGTGATTTCCCTTGGCAATTTCGATAATCTGCTTTTTGATCAATTGATGGTTCGGGTAGCGCTGTTGGGCTTGCAGCAACGTGAGTTGGGCGGCTGACCAGTCTCCCAATTTTTGCTGAACTTTTCCGAGGGCCACAAATGCCTCGGGACTTGCCTGAGGCGCGCTGCAGGCGGTTTTCAATTTCTCAGACGCCTTGGTGAGCAGATTCATCTCGACGAGGACTTCGCTCAGCTGGAGTACCAGTCGTTCGGGTTGTTTTTGAGCGGGGTACTCGTTGGCGATAGACTCCAAAGTTGTCAGAGCTCGTTGATGACGCTCCAGTTTTGTCAGAGCTCGAGCGAGTTGATAGCGCGTTTCGTTTTTGTCGATGTTCGACGCGAGTTCGTTGGAATCATCAACCGATAGCGCGCGATTGTAACCGGTGACCGCTTGACCAAAATTTGATTTTCTGAGTTGCAGGTCGGCGTGCAGTTTCCAGGCAGCCGGATCATTGCGATTGATGTAGATCGCGTTGTCGGCATGTTGTTGGGCGTTGCGAATTTGTCCATCGAGCAAATAAAGTTCGCCAATTTTTCGATGCACTTCACCCGGATTGTCGGATACTGGCAAAACTTTGATCAGTTCGGCGATCGCTTGTTTGATTGCCCCTTTTTGACGGTGTGCTTCGGCCAGATGTAAACGGATACGCTGATCATCCGGGCATACATCGCAAGCTTTGGTAAAACATCCCGTGGCTTGTTCCAGTTGTTGTTTGTTGAGGGCTTCGATGCCGAGGTTCGTCAGCCAACGCGCGTGAGCGACTCGTTGCGAAACGGGGTGCTGCAGAATCCGGCAGCCCGACTGGTTGACCGAAACAACAATCGTGACGACCGATGCAAAGATGATTTTGCATCGCAGCGCATCAAATCGTTTTGTTGAACGATCAGGAATCAAGGAGGTTTCAGGCCGTTTGAGTTATGAATAACGGTGGACTTTAGCAATCTGTCCGCCGTCAATCCATATCGGATCATTCTTGCCAGACGTGCCATGGAATCCTGTTAAAACTAGGGTTACGATTGAAATGTTAATAAAGTTCTTGCTAGCAGACTGTGGAGCTTCTCGTGACGACCTATCACAAAAACGGCATCCAGTTCATGTATCCCGAAAATTGGAACCTGATCGAAAACCACTCCGACGGCACTTTGCAGGTTTCCCTGCAATCACCGGGGAGTTGTGTTTGGGATTTATTTGTTTTCGAAGATCGCGACGCTATTGATTCGACGGAGCAGTTTGTGGCAACTCTCCAAGAACAATACGATGAGTTTGAATCCGACCCGATTCAAAAGAAAATTGGAGAGCGAGAGCTGCAAGGTTTTGAAGCGAATTTTTATTGCCTGGATTTGCTAGTGACGGCTCAAGTCATTGAATTGCCGCCAGTTGAAAACGAACGTCGCATCGTGATGTTTCAGGGTGAAAGTCGCGAATTTGAAGAAAACCAAATGGTTTTTGATGCGATTACGTTGAGTTCGATGAGTGCAAATTAGTTGTAGGGCCAGTTCCCACCGGCCGTTTTTTAGATTGGCCGGTAGGAACCGGCCCTACTGCTTTGTTTCTGATCTCTGCGACTTGTAAGTTTGACTGTCTTGCAGGCCAACCGGCTCGGCGGGAGCCTCGCCCTCCCGAAAACGCCTCTTGAGCTAGCGTTGAAACGTAACGATTATCTTGGTTTTGAAGAAAATCGTAGAAATTCAATTTTGCGAACGAGTTTTTGTAAAGTTTTCAAGTTTGATGCTGCAGATGGGGCTGGCAAATGTTCGATGCTAGCCATGCAAGGGATTTGCCTCGATCGAGTTGGAAAACGACGGTTTTTCATCTGCCAATGATTTGTTCCGTGATCCACCACCTTTGATGCAAAACATTTCAGGTCATTGGCACAACCTTTGCTTTTCTCACAACATGATTTAACAACGATACCGAACGAAGCCTCCCGCAAGCTTGGTTTGGTGAATGGAGAAATGGAAAGCAAAAATATGTGACTTTGACAGGGACGTCAGCCGTGAATCTAAGGCAGGGTCGCCAAAAGCGAATGAAAGAATGCTAATTAAAACGTAGCAGCCAGTTTTTCACGGATCATCACCACACACTCGCTTGATTGTCCACCACAATCAGGCGAGTTTTTTTATGCGCGTCGACTTGTTGAATTTGGCCGGTCACCAACCCACAATGAGTCATCTATGAGCGAGCCCAATGTCGACACGTCGAATACCGCTGACAAAGTCCCTCCGAGTCTTTCATATCGTGTGGAGTTAGACGACCTGCGCGCGATCAATCGGACTTTTCCGTTTCTGGCTCAGCATAGCAGTGTATTAATTCTCGTTATCAGTGCGATTCCCGGATTAGCGGCGGCACTCATTCTGAAGGCACCGTTTGCGTTTTTCGGATTGTTAGCGTTTGGCGTTTTGATGATTGTGCGGCAATTGGTGAATCGACCAAAAGTGATTGAACAGGTCGATCCGGAGAATTTCGAACTGCTCAAAATGTCGTTTCATCCGGACTATTTGATCACGGAGAGTGAATCGGAAAAATTCATTCGTCTGTGGCGCAACATGTATTCGTGTCGTATCATCGACGCGGGAATCCTGTTGAGCATCAGAAAATCCTATCGGATGTTGATTCCTCGACGCGCTTTTGACGACCAGTCCCAAATGGAATCGATTGGCGACCAAATCAGTGAATTGATTGAGGACGCAAAATCGTCATCGGGGAAACACAAGGAAATCGAAATACCGAAGTTAATGGCTGAACCATTACCTGCGTCAGTCAGGTTTGAGCAGAAATTTTGGGAGTTGATCCAAGCGCAAAACAAGTATTCAAGTCGAGAGCCGCAGCCCATCAGTTTTCTGTGGTCGATTTCCATCGTAGTCGCGATGTTCATCGGCGGTTTGTTGGGCTATTTTTCGTATTTTTATGTTTTCGGCCCCATTTCTGCGTACTCTGGGTACAGAGAAATCTTGGCTGCATTCGTTTTTGTCATCAGTTTCATTTTCGTTGCAAAACTGTTGGTGTTTATTTTTTTAAAAAATGTTGGCGGACCGGAGAGTTCGGAACGGACGATGGTCGATGTCAATTTGTCGGTTGACTCTTTAGAAATCAGGACGGCCTCCTCAGCCGCGCTGTACGACTGTCAGTACATCAGGTCTGTCGAATTGTTGCCCAAACTGGGAGTGGCCATCGTATCTAAAGTCGGGATGGCGATTATATTGATACCGGAGAGAGCGTTCGAAAATCGCGAACATCGAGATTTTTTTATTGCGACGGTCGATGCTTTGGCGAACCAGTCATTTCAGCCAGGCCGTGATGAAATAATCACTCCCGAGATTGTTGAAACAGGGAATCCGTTTCAGCCGCCGACGAACGATCAAATCTGACGGTGTTCAGTAGTAGGGCCGGTTCCCACCGGCCGTTTGTTAGATTGGCCGGTGGGAACCGGCCCTACTTGAATCAAATCGCTTTGCCGTCCCAGCGTACAAATGCTTCCATCGCATAGTATTCTGGCAAACCGATGAGGTTGTATTGATTGGCCGTATTGGTGTTGCGATCGACGGCACGCTCCCAGAATTCGCGCGGGTCGGAACCAGGGAACAGCGCTTCGTCTTTTTGGCTTTCGTGCATAAAGATCGCTTTTTGTTTGCGCTTCATGTCACTGGGGCTCAAGGGTACGGCGATATCGATCTCGTGCAATTCGTATTCTTGCCAGGCACCGCGATAGAGCAGCACTTCAGGGCGATTGCTGGTTTCTTTTTCAATTTTGTTGAGGACGTGGAAAATGGCTTCGGCACACACTCGATGCGTTCCGTGGGGGTCAGATAGGTCGCCAGCCACATAGATTTGTTCCGGTTGAATTTTCAGAATCAAATCCTCGATGATCTCTACGTCGTCTGGTCCCCAGGGCAGTTTATCGACCATGCCGGTGCGATAAAAAGGCAGATCGAGGAAATGGCAATTTTCTTCGGCGCAACCGGCAATCATTGCGCCCGCTTTGGCTTCGCTCCAACGGATCAACATCTTGATTTTGCGAACATCGTCGATATCCGGCTGACCGGGCTGCTTGGATTCAAAAGATTCCATCACCTGACGTTCAACCGCTTCGGAATTGTCGCGATCGATTCCGAATAGTCGATTGTATTCGGTCACCAGGTCGGCAACGCGCCGGGCATCGTGATCGAAAACGGCAATGTTTCCGCTGGTCATATAAGCGACATGAACGTCGTGGCCATCCGCGTTCAATCGAATGAGCGAGCCGCCCATGCTGATCACATCGTCATCAGGGTGGGGACTGAAACAAATGATTTTTTTCCGATTGCGCCCGCCCGGATGGTATTCGATCGTTTCGTTCATCCAACGGAACACGCGATGGCAAACCGCTTCGGCAGGTCCATGGTGACGCAGCAGCTGGTGCAAGTTGTGATTTCGAAAATCGTCGTCATCCAGTTTCAATAACGCTTTGCCGGTTTGTTCACAAAGCGACAACAGCGCTCGCTTGATCAATTCCGGCGTCCAATCGATGGTGCGAAACGCCCAAGGTGTCTGTTCCGCCTTGAGCAATTTAGCGGCGGCCGGATCCAGCAGAATTTTGGCATCGGCATGTTCTTTGAGGAAACTGGCGGGAACCAGTTCAGTGGTTGGTCCTTCGGCAGTTTTCTGAATAATTTCTGCCTTGTGTTCGCCCAGTGCCATCAAGATGACTTTGCGAGCATCGAGAATCGTTCCCAGCCCCATGGTGATTGCCTGGTTGGGAACGTTATGCACTCCAAAAAAATCACTGGCAGCCGTGCGGCGTGTAATTGGATCCAACGTGCAGAGCCGTGTGCGGCTGTTGCGGACACTGAACGGTTCGTTAAACGCAACGTGCCCGTTGGTGCCGATTCCCAACAAAACGATGTCCAATCCACCTGCCCGAACAATCGCTTCTTCGTACTGGCGACAATGTTCGTCGATTTGATCCATCGGAATCATGCCGTCAGGAATGTGAATGTTTTCCCGTTGGATGTTGACATGATCAAAAAAATGATCGTTCATCCAACGATGGTAACTTTGCAGTTTTGTTTTTTCGACGCCGTAATATTCGTCGAGGTTAAACGTCGTTACATTGGAAAAATCAAGGTTTTCATCTTGATGCATTCGAATCAGTTCACGGTAGACGCTCAACGGTGTTGAACCCGAGGGCAGGCCGAGAACGGCGTGTTGGCCGAGCGCATTTCGTTCGCGGATGACACCGGCGACCATTTGTGCGACGTGGCGGGCCATCGCTGAAACATGCTCAAAAACGTAACATTCGGGTGATGTCCTCGGAAGTTGTCGGGCTTGCTGAGTCGCAGCCGCGAGTTGGTTGGCATTCAAATCGATTCTCGCTGTTTTTGGTTGAATTCCCATTATTATCAAAGAGCCCAATTTGGGAACAACAGCTTGCGAGATTCTTTTCGATTGACAGGGCCACTGGTGGGGTAAAACAATACGATTAGGAAAGCAAAATTAGCAAAGGAACACCATTGAAGTCTGTCTTGTTCGTTTGTTTGGGAAATATCTGCCGCTCGCCTGCGGGTGAGGGCGTGATGCAACACATTGTTGAGCAGCACGGGTTAAGTAACATTCAAGTCGACTCGGCTGGGACCGCTGGCTACCACAATGGCGATCGGGCTGACTCGCGCATGCGCGCTGCTGCAAAACGACGAGGCTACGAATTATTGAGCCGCGCGCGGCAGGTCCTTCGACAGGATTTGGATGAGTTTGATTTGGTGATTGCGATGGATCAATCCAATCTGCGGAATCTGCAAAATTTGAATCAGGCGCCTCGTTGCCAATTGAAACTGTTAAGTGATTTTTTGTCAGATCATTGGCCGGTTGATGTACCTGATCCATACTACGGTGGTGCGGATGGGTTTGAAACCGTGCTGGATATGATCGAAGCGGCTTGTCCTGCAATCTTGAATGAACTGGTTAGTTGAGATGGTGTGCCGTTGATTGCTGAACGGGTGGTACAACAACATTTGCCAGGCCGCACGGTCCTGTCGCAACGATCCGTGGCAGGCGGCTGTATCAACGATACGGGTCTGCTGCATTTGGATGATGGAACGGTCGTTTTTTTGAAGAGTCATGCGAACGCGCCAAGTGACATGTTTGAGGCCGAAGCGGATGGGTTGAAACAATTGGCCGACAGCGGTGCGATTCGTGTTCCCGTCGTTTTGGGATGGGGCGAAATCAACGGGCAAAGTTATTTGTTGTCCGAGGCGATTGAGATTGCTAACGCTGGCCGCGGGTTTTACGAAAAATTTGGTCGGAGTCTGGCGGAGTTGCATCGCAAGTCGATGGCAACACAATTTGGACTTTCTCGCGACAACTACATCGGCGCTTCGCGACAACCCAACGGTCAACACCGTGACTGGGTCACGTTTTTTGCTGAAAACCGAATTGGGTTTCAGTTGGAATTGGCCAAATCCAACGGTCTCGGCACGCGAGAATTATTAAATTTAGGTGAGTGTTTGATTCTGCGGTTGGATCAAATATTGACGACAGATGAATCACCGTGTTTGATACACGGAGATTTATGGTCGGGGAATTATTTGTGTGCTCAGTCCAACGAGCCAGTTTTAATTGATCCAGCCGCATATTTCGCTCATCGCGAAGCTGAATTTGGGATGACGACACTGTTTGGCGGTTTTGATGCATCGTTTTATTCGGCATACAACGAAATTTGGCCTTTGCCTGACGGCAGCGATGATCGAATTGCCATCTATCGACTTTATCATTTATTGAATCATCTGAATTTGTTTGGCCGTTCGTATTTGTCGAGTTGCCTCAGCATTTTAAAAAAATATGCGTAACATCAAATTTTTGTTCGTACTCTTGTTGTTAATTCACGTTGCGGGCTGCGAATCTCGCAAAACAGAAATTGCATCGAATTCAACCGGCGAAACCACAGCAAAAGTCGTTGACGAATCGAAAATTCGTATCGCAACTTTTAATGTTGCCATGAACCGGCAAGAATCCGGGCAACTCGAACAGGAATTAAAGTCGGGCCAGTGCGAGCAAGCGCAGAAAATCGCGGAGATCATTCAAACCGTTCGCCCCGACGTGTTGCTGATCTGCGAACTCGACGAACCGGCGAAATGTCTAGAGTTGTTTCACGACAAATATTTGAAGGTTGCCCAAGGCAACAAACAACCGATCATTTTCAAACACACGTTTTACGCCGATGTGAATACTGGCGAGCCATCGGGGATCGACCTCAATGGCGATGGCAAAACGGACGGTCCTGAAGATGCGTTTGGCTATGGAAAATTTCCAGGCCAGTATGCGATGGTGGTCTTGTCCCAGTTCCCAATCGACAAAAACAACATCCGCACGTTCCAAAAATTTCTCTGGAAAGACATGCCGAATGCCGCTTGGCCAGTTGATCCAAAGACGAAAAAGTCGTTTTACAGTGATCGGGCCAAACAGGTTTTTCGGATTTCATCCAAGAGTCATTGGGATCTACTGATCAAAATTGGCAGCAAACAATTGCATTTTCTCGTTTGTCATCCCACGCCCCCGGTGTTTGACGGTCCAGAAGATCGCAACGGATTGCGCAACGCGGACGAAATTCGTTTTTGGTCCGACTACATTGACGGCAAGAAATATTTTGTGGATGACAACCAACGTTCGAACGGTTTACCCGCCAAATCGTCATTTGTCATCGCGGGCGACCTTAACGCAGATCCCAATGACGGCGATAGTGCCAACAACGCCATCGGTCAATTGTTGAAACACCGACGGATCAACGCAACGTTTGTGCCTCGTAGCTACGGCGGTGTGGAGGCAGCTGAAATATCAATGGGCGCAAACGAAAAACATCGCGGCGTGCCCAGCCATGACACGGGGGATTTCAACGACAAAACAGTAGGTAATTTAAGAATCGATTACGTTTTGCCGTCGAAAGATCTCAAGGTCGTCGATAGCGGTGTCTATTGGCCCAAGTCCGGAAAGCCTGGACACGAATTGGTTAAGGCATCCGACCATCGACTCGTCTGGATTGATGTGGCGATTGAAAAACCGAAGGCAAACGACAAAAAATAGCGACGTGCTTTGCAACTATCGCGAGCGGGGCTACTGAGACCGAATTCGTTTGAGGATCTCGGCGTAAATCGCAGCTTGTTCCTTTGAATCCTTAGTCGAAATGTCGTTGTGTTTGAATTTCAAGACAACGACGTCATCGACACCACGAAGTTTTCCGCTGTTGAGGCCAACGACTCCATCCCCTTGCGGCGAAACGAGTTCTTGAGAAAGTTTGGCGAGGACTTCAGCGATTTCCTGGCCGCCTTTGACAACATGTTTTTGTTTCGCGGTTTTCATTTGTTTTGAAAACGTTTTAAGTACTTGAGCTTGTGTGGCTGTCAGGACCGCTTTGTTCCCGAGGATGATCGAGTAATCGATATTCGGGTTGCGTTTTTGCTTGTCAAGTTTTTTCATCAACTCCGATTTGGGTCGCAAATCTTCGACCGCCAAATTGACTTCGGCAACGAGCTGACGGAGGGTGTCTCGGATTTTTGTGCGATCGATTCGCGCGAGGACGGGATCAAATCGATCCGTTCCGATGGGCAGCAATGCCAAATTGGACCCTTTGTTGGGAGGTGCGACCATAATAATCTGTTTGATCTGCGGCAGCTCAAAATTATCTTTTTCAATCACCAGACGAGAAACGATTCCACCCATCGAATGCGTGATTAGGGTGATTTCGCAATCGGGATTTTTTTGGACAAGCTGTTTCAAATGTTTTTCGAATTCACGAGCTGCATTGGCAACCCCCTTGCGAGTCGAATAGTGGAAACTGGCAGTTCTGATGGCTTCGCTGCGAGTTTGCGGAGATTCGATTTTCGAAGCCAACGGTTGGAATTGTTTTGGGCTGGAGTTGAATCCGTGAACAATGATCGCGATTTGTTTCGCGTTTTCCAATTTTTTGGTCGCATCGTAGGGCACGATTCCAAACGTCTCGCCTTTGGCAGCATCGGCCGCAGTTTTTACATGGCGAAGTCTGGCACCCCATTTTTTTCGCGCGTGTTCAATTTCTGTTTTGTCGATTTCAATGACGACAGACTCGGTGCGTCGACGGGCTGAAATCCGAATGGCTGGTTGCAACGCGAGGTTAACTCCGACAAGGATCCAGCGTGTGGCCGGTGCTTTGATATCGAGTTCGCCGCCCGATGGTATGCGTTTGATGGCGGGGATTTCAACTCCAGCTTGTTTGGCCACTGCGTCAGCGATTTTTGCCCAAGACACTTTGCCATTTTTTGCTTCGATAGAAATTCTGATTTTGTCAGACGAGTTGGCGATCGAGTTTGCCACGGTGTTGGGCTTTTCCAGTTGCGGTGGAGTGATTTGAGAGCCGTTCTTGTCCTGTGAGGTTGCACGCAAGCAAAAACAGGCGACGAAAATCAGGATGGCCAATGATGCGAAATGTGTTTTCATGGTGGCATTCTAAATCACAGGTGATGCCTGGCAAACAGAAGTTTGATCGAGCGGCCTAATCTCGCCAACATCCACTGTGAATTCAAATTGTCAACCAATCGACACTTTTTAGTAGGGCCGGTTCCTTAGTGGAGGGAAGAGGGACGAAGGAAGAGTCGCGAGAAACCAGCTATACAAGTCTTGTCCCTCGCTCACGCTTTGGGTTGCGATTGCCCATGACACTTTTTTTGTAGGGCCAGTTCCCACCGGCCAATCCAACAAACGGCCGGTGGGAACCGGCCCTACATGATTTGGGTAATTAAGTCTGGTTGGCTGACATCAATATTTTTTTGAGCAAAACGATTTGACCGAGATGGTAGTGGCAATGCTCAATGATTCCCTGGATGTTTCTGCAATAGTTGCCATATTTTTCGTCGGTAAAATTTTTCCAAAGCAGATCGTCCGGGATTTGTTCAATCTGGTTGGCAAAACTCTCGGCGTCGCGCCATGTTTTTTCCTTAATACTTTCCCACTCGTCGTGAGATTGAATGGGGGGACTGTCAAAGCTGAATTTATCTTTGGCGTCGAGGGGTCCTCCATTGAGAACTTTGGAGACAGCGGTGATGTAATAATTGATGTGAAACACAAGTGTCGCAATCGAATGAAAGGGAGCAATCTGTTTCGTTGCGATTTGCCAGTCGACGTCCGCCAATGTGTCTTTCAGGTTGACCGCAGTCCAGTTTCCTCCAAAGTAAAATTCGCGAAAGTGTTTTGCCAGCTGTTCGGTAACGTTCATTGGTTCACCCGGGTTTGGGGAAGGGTCGATCGATATTATCTAAGAAACGGAGAGGGCTCGAAGGTTCGATCATAACGTCAAATGCTGATACCTTCGCATTTGCGTTTTTCCTCTCATTTTGGGTACTGCGGGCTCTGCCCAATGATGTCCGGCAAATGTCGTACGCAGGTGCAATGTGAGCGGCAAGGCGCTAGCCGCCGGTACGTCAGCGCATCGAACCGGCGGCTAGCCCCTTCCCGCTCACAGGATTTGGTTCGGCAGGAACCTCACCTTCCCGAAACCAACGGCACCCACTCAGGATGACTGGTTTAGCCGTGCGTAGTTAAGTAGGGCCG
>JANQLU010000026.1 GCA_028280445.1 Pirellulaceae bacterium
AACTTGATCAGATTTTGGGACATCATCGACCTCAAATGTCTGTTGATTAACGACCATCTGATCCTGAGACCGACGAGGAAATCGGCGGACCGAATTTGCGTGAATTTCAATTTCTTAATTTTAAGCAAAAAATGCTGCATTCGCCAATGGAATCACTGCCTTTGTCGGCAAAAACCGTTGTTATTCTGCAGCCGTTCGCCGATTTTGCCGGTTCGCTGTTCTGCGGGGATCGATGCCACTTCGTCAGAGTTCAAATTGGAAACAATACCAATCGATACGTTTTTTTGGTTGAGATGGTAATGAGAACGTCATCCGGTAGAAAATGGACAAAAACAGTTGGCGATCTACCCACCATTTCGAGACGAGTATCGCATGTCAATCTTTAACATTGCAAAACACGCCACAAGGTGCGCGGGTTGGGCTTTGGAAAACAATTCAGGTTACGCTGGGCATCGTTGTAAGCCGAGATAAACAGGGCTTTGATGACAGAGAATTTTTGCTAGACTATTCCTTTCCCATTTTGTGGAGTGTGACACAATTTAGAACATCATTGTCCTCCACATTTTCTAAAAGGTCGGGTAGCTCAGTTGGTAGAGCAACGGACTGAAAATCCGTGTGTCGGCGGTTCGAGCCCGCCCCCGACCACCTCTTTTTTTGAGCCTGTAAGATCATTTGCAATCTGGTAAGGCCGGTGGGAACCGGCCGTTTGATCAGATTGCCGGTGGGAACCGGCCCTACATTTTCATGGTCGCAGTGTATTGCCAAATTTGTTCAATCGTTTGCTCAAATCAATAGCCAACGTCCGACAAAACCTCCGTCCAAGTCAACGAAATACAAAAGTCCGTCGGGGCCTTGAGCGATTTGAACGACAATGTTTGCTCCGGTGGTAAACGTTTGCACAGACAACAACTCTCCATTGGCGTTAAATTTTGCGCGGCGCACGATTCCTTGTCCGAGATCATTAAAAAATACGTTGCCGACAAAATCACTGGAGTAGGCCGAGCCGGAGTAGACGTCGCCCATCACAATCGCGTTAATGCCATCAGCGGCATGACTAAGCGCGAAAATCGCAGGAGTCGCAATTTGGCCGCTGCTGTAAAAAGCTTGAGCTTCGGGTAAATCCTGGTAACCCGGTGTGCGAATATTCGTTCCGCTACCTCCTTCGAAATATGGCCAGCCGAAATTGGCACCGGCTCCTGCCGAGTTGACTTCTTCCCATCGTGTCCAGCCGACGTCGCCAACGTAAACGGCTCCCGTGTTTTGATCGACACTGATTCGAAACGGGTTTCTCAATCCGTATTGGTAAACTTTCGATCGGTTGGCATTGGGGTCACCATTATAAAACGGGTTGTCAGCGAGACCTTGTCCAGTGATCGGATCGATCCGCAACACTTTGCCGGACAGATTATCGATGTCTTGAACACGAACGGCGCGTGGGTCGACGCGATTGTAGCTGGCACCGTCGCCGATCGATACATACAACTCACCGTTGGGTCCAAACGCCAGTCCACCAATCGTGTGTGAATCACTATCGGAGTTGATGAAATCCTGGAGATTGGTTCCGTCGGGCAAGATGCCGGCCGGCGGCTCGTTAAAATCGACCGTGCTGTTGACGAACGCGTTGAAATTTTCCCAAGTGCTGTTGTTACCCAACAAGACAACTTCGCTGCCCGGAACGGCGGTGGCGTAACCCGTTGCAGCATCTGCCGTCACACGCGTCAATCGACCAGCCCGGTTTCCATTTTTATCTGGACCAGCCAGTGGATGATTGACGTTGTCATAAACTTCTGGCGGATCGTATGTATATAAAAGATAAACGTAAGGGTTATTTTCAAAATCGGGGTGAACGGCAATGTCCAACAAACCGCGATCTCGCGTGCCGTTGACCTGATCCTGGATGTCAATAAACGGCGTTGCATTGAGCGTGCCGTTTTCAAATGCTCGCACCAATCCATCTTGCTGGGCGACATACATGATTTGCCCGTCCCCTGACCAATCGATCGCGGTCGGTCGAACCAATCCAGTCACCAAAGATTCGGCAACAACCGTGTCGCCCGGTGTCGGTGGATTGGGGTTGGGAGGAGTTTCGAGTGACATTTGCCAATTCAAAATCTCATGGCGATTGTTGGCGCCGCCTGTTGCTGCCGCGAAACCGGCATAATACTGGTTGCCCACGAGTGCCGTTAGATCGACATTCGTTGTTAATACCGGTGTGTCTGGTTTGGTATTCGATGTTGAAAGGAAAACAGCCAGGACGTTGGTGTTTCCGTTGTATTCGATCCAGGCAAATCGCGACTGGCTGTTGTTTAAATCAAACGAAACACTTCCGGTCGCAAGTGGCGCTTGCAGATTTCCGTTCGCAACGACCGAAATGTGGTTGTTGTTTACTTCGCCGCTGTTTCGATAGGTATCAAATTCAATCGCCAAGCTGGAGCCGATGCCTTGGTAGCCTAAACCGCCACCGGCTGCACCGAGAGAATTGAGCCCGTTGTTTTGAACGATAAATGCCATGCCATCTGCGCCGTTCGTTCCATTGCCGTCTCGAATTTGAAACTCAAACTGAGATTGAAACGAACTCGATTCATTGATCGGAATGGCGGTGTCAAAAAAAGCACTTCCTGCCTGGAAATTACTGGTGTTGGTCAGTCGGAGTCGCCCGTTGGTCACGGTAGTTGAACCGTTGATTTGCAGATCGGAACTGTTGGGAAAGTTCGTAAACGCAGGAATGTCGGCGTCGTTGTCAATAATAGTGACGGTCGCTGTTCGGGGAACGAGCAATTCCGCGCCAGAAACGTTGTCGATGGTAAATGCAAACAACTCGTTCGGTTCGGCAACTGCATCATCCAGTAACGTGATCACGACCGTTTGGCTTGTTTGGCCATCCGCAAAAGTGATGGTGCCCGAATTGGCAACAAAATCACTTCCCGGACTCGCCGTAATACCAACAGTTTGATAATCGACCGTGGCGATTCCATCGCTGCCACCGGTCCGTTGAATCACAATTTCGACTTGGTTGTCATTTTCGTTGGCCGTAAACACACTCGACTCAAGTGAAATATTACCAGGGTTTTGGGTTCCAGGAATTTCAATAATCCCGAGTTGCGAAACGCGTCCGTCCCAATCAAACCAGTATCCCGAGTCTCCTTGCAGGACCGAATGATCTTCTCGATTTTCCCAGTTGTTTGGTTCCCACGGTGCCCAGTTCGAATAAGTCAGCGGTTGGCCCGACGTCCAAAAATATTCTCCTTCGTTGGCAATATCATTCGCGCCAATGTAAAAAGTGTCGTTTCCAAACGTGTTGATGAGCCATTGGTTTTCGGCAGCATCATCGATTTGGACAAGATTTCCGCCGATCGATTCTGCATACTGTTGAGCCTCTTCCCAACTCATTTTACCGGGCGTCAATTGGTACGTATTGCCGTTGTACTCAAGTTCGTTCGTGGGCGGGATTTCGATAATGCCAACGCCACGGTAGTTGCCATCCCAATCAAACCAAAGGCCATTAGAAGTGTTGATGACGGCATGGTCCTCGCGGTCTTCCCAATTGTTCGGTTCCCAAGACGCCCAGTTCGTGTACTCGGGTGTTACTCCGCTGGTCCATAGAAAATTCCCTTCGGTATCACGATCGGTGAGTCCGATAAAGTAGTTTCCATCAGCGAACGTGTTTTGCAGAAATTCGTTTTCTTCGGCGCTGTCGATGATGACGAGCCAACCACCTTTTTGCTCAGCTTCCGCTTGCGCTTCGTCCCAAGTCACATTGGCTTCGGTCACGACATATTCGTAACCCCCAAACGTGGCGAGCATAGTTCGGTCTTCGAGCGACTCACAGCAGAGCGTCTCATGGGACGCGGGAATGGTTGACGAAGTTCGCGCACGTTTTAGTCGTTGAATAATTTGGTGTAATCTCATGGTGCTAATCCAATTTTTCTGGGATGCAGTGAGATAGTTTAGATGTACTGTGTCGGGTAGCAATACCTTTTCCCCAACGATGGAACACAACCCCCTCAATTTGTCGTGAATCGACGATCGTGCAGCGATTTACAATTCACAATGTGGCGTGAGTTGCGAAAACGTGAACGTGATTGTGTAGGATTTGACAGGATGAACAGGATTGACAGGATGAGGTTGGGAGGGCGAGGCTCCTGCCGAGCCGTATTGGACTCCCCATCGGTGAGCGGCAAGGCGCTAGTGCTACAAAGGCTAATTGGTGTTCCACCAGGATCGATTCTTGCGCAGTTTAACGTATGAGTTTGTTTGCAATACTTCCCAACTTCAATTGACCCG
>JANQLU010000034.1 GCA_028280445.1 Pirellulaceae bacterium
AAGCTCCTTACAAGAATCAACACACTATTGAAAAATGAAGAAAAAAAACAAAATGGGACCGCGACAACTTGACAAGCGACACAGTCGCTTGCCGCTCACATTTAATCAACAATACCTAGTACTCCGATGATCTTAGTACGGTTTCGCATTACGAATGCAGCTGCCGGATTCCCAGGTAACTCATGACATTTTTACACGTAATCAAACGCTTCATGTCTGTAAAAAGGTCTTATTCAAACAGGAGAACCGCAACACTTGAGAAACTGCGATAGCAGCAACGATCTCTTTAGAGTTTTCCAAAATTGTATTAACAGATCATCACAAACATATTGTTAGCTCGCATCGATGAACGTTTTGGTGTGAGTTTGTATCAATTGTCGGGATCGAATCACCGATTCAGAACGGATTGTGTAATATGGCGAAAGTTTGGCAAGAAAGTTTAGCGCAATCACCAGTTGCGCTTGGTGTGACGATGAATACAGCAGAATGAGTTGTTCCACTGCCAAACTATTTTTGTATTGCGAGTGACCCAAATCATGAAAACGCTTGCTCTGGCAACCGCCATCCTTGGCACCTTGGTTTCAACGGCCGTCGCGCAAGACATGCCGATTATTGTCGCTGCTCCCAAAACGGTATCCGCAAGTATTTCTGATTCCAATGGAGTTGGAAGTAACTACTACAATGCGATAGACCAACGAACCATCAAATTAAAAACCCAGCCAGCGAAGACAAACATCGAGAAATCAATTTCAAACGCCAACAAGAATTCGAATTTGGAAATAAGTTCTGCTTGCGACCGATCTTTCTTCAACTCTTGTTGCAAATCCGACTGTAACCCATGTGCCTGCTGCGAGACATTTTGTTACATCAGTTTGTTTGGAGGATGGACCGTATTGGAAGATATGACCGAGCTGTTTACGACAAGTAATCCATTGAATTTTAACGATGGATTTATGCTTGGAATGTCGGCGGGGTGTAGTATCTGTTGCGGTAAAGGCCGAATCGAAATCGAAGGTGCATGGCGAAACAATTCATTTGAGCCTCTTCCCGACACTTTCGGTCATATCAATAATTATGCCACGATGTTCAACATTTACCGCGATTTTGGACGCGGGCGTTTAAATCCTTATATTGGAGGCGGCGTCGGATTTGCGTTGATTAAAGGCGATTTCACTGCTCCAACACCAAATGCCACACCACATGAGATCGACAGTTTTGCGTTCGCATTCCAGGGGATTGCGGGTATCTCGTTGCAGCAATCCGAACGAACGGCGTTATTCACTGAGTATCGGTTTTATGGGAACACACCCGTTGACATCGTAGACAACACGAATACCGATGTCGGTGATTTCACCTATTTGAGCCACAATCTCGTATTTGGAATTCGAATCAAACGTTGATTGCAGCCGGACAGCCGCCTCGACATGTTATTTCGAATTTGATTTTTGCGGACGAATGCAAAATAAATGCTGACCTGTCCTGACTAACAAATTGCCATCAACCAGGGCAATGGCGTAAACGATGGGATCGCCATAAGAAAACATTTTATGTAGTGATTTTTCAGACATCCCGGAAAGTACTTTTTCAGGTCCCGTTTTGGGCTTGGCCTGATCGGCCGGAACAACATTTTTCTTTCGAAGTTTGGCAGCGGCCGCTTCAGCCGCTTTCATTTGGTGGTAATCCCAAAGTTGATTTCTGGCGATCTGGTCGAAAGTTTTGCCGGGCCGCAGTACGACCGCGAATCCGTTTTTGAGAAAGAAATAGACGAATTTTTCTCCTGATTTGGTTTCGACGCCAATGGCCGATGCCCAACATGGGTTGCCAATTCGTTTGGCAAACATGCGTTTGCCGGTTTGTTGGTCGATGCAAAACAGAACGCCTGATTTGTTGACGTAATAAACGTAGCCTGCGAATGCCAATGGCGTCGAGTAATAAGAATTGGCGCGCTCGGCGCCCCATTTTACTTGATGCGTGAGCTTGTTATCTTTCATCACGAGGTCGACGCGACTGTTTGATCGAGCCACTTTTTTGGGATCGGCGGAGGAGCCGTACATTTTTGTCGATCCGACATAGATAGAATTCCCAACGACACTCGCCGATGGAATATGGTTCCCCTGAACGCCATCAATCGTCCACAGTTTTTTGCCTGTTTTTGCGTCGTAGGCGTCGAGCGAATCGGCCGAGCTCACAACGATCAACTGGTTCCCTTGGAATTTTGTTGCAACGGGTGACGACCAAGATGGGACCCGTTTACCTCGTTTTGTTTTCCAGGCAATCTGGCCGTTCGATTTGTTGATAGCGACCAGATACGAAGGACCATTGTGGTCGACCAAAACGAATACCCGATCGTTGTCTTGAGTCAGAGAACTGGCAACTCCTCGTTCGTTTTCAACATTTCCATATTTTTTAAACAAGGGAACAGTCCAGGCAGTTTTTCCAGAGTGTGTCATCGCCGTCACGTCACCGCTGGCAAAAAATGAAACGACCAAATTTTCATCGACAACGCATGTTGGGGCGGCGCGGCTATTGCGAAAGTAATTTTCGACTTTGGTTGTCGCCTTTACTTCGGTTGTCCATTTCTTTTTCCCGGTTTGCAAATCAAAAGCGTGGACATAGCAGTGTTCTTGAAATGGACCGTCACTGGACGTGAGGAAAATCAAATTCTTCCAGATTACTGGCGCTGATTGACCATACCCTGGGATGGTCGATCGCCAGGCGACTCCGGATTCGGGTGACCATGTCTTCGGAGCATGATTGACGCGCGTAACTCCACTGCCATTGTTTCGAAATCCCGGCCAATTTGTTTGCGCGTCGACAACGGATTGAGCGATGACTAACAAGAACGAGCAGAAAGACAGAGCAATTCGCATCATTAAATTACCTTCTGTGCATCAATGTGAATTCGCGAGCGTTGAACTCGTGCCAGAGAGGGTCACTGGAGTTAATTGTAGACCTTTACATCTACAATTAACTCGTTAAATTGTAACAAGATTCTAGCCGGAAAAAAGTGTCGCTGGAGTTGAGTGTTGGAGATGTTTGAACGCGTTGCATTGAATTGAGGTTACCAAAATGAAATTTGTTACGTTAGTCAATTTTACCGACCAGGGAATTCGAAACATTGGCGATACCACTCAACGAGCAGCCATGTTTACTCAACAGGCTGAAGCGGCCGGGATTCAGATTTCGGAACTGTTGTGGCTCAACGGGCGGTTTGACGGCCTGATTGTGTACGACGCGCCGGATGTTGAATCGGCTTCCACCATGATGTTGAAATTGGCTCAATCGGGTAACGTTAACACTGAAACGCTGCCCGCATTTGATGCAGCGGGCATGCAAAACGTTGTTGAACAATTGTAGATGTTTCGACAATAGGTGCATTTCGTGAAATGACGAAAAAAAAGGGGTCGGGGCGCTCCGTAGAAAACTTCGTTTATTGAAGATAGTACACGCCGAGCCTGATCTTGTGAGCGGCAACGCGCTAGCCGCCGGTCTGTTAGCGCTTCGAACCGGCGGCTAGCGCCTTGCCGCTCACGGTTGGCATGAGATTGAAATGGTAGCCGAACATTTGGCTTACGTGAAAAGACTCCCGACCCCTGTCAGTTATTTTACCAACGGCTGAGCAGAGTTTGGAAAACTTGGGTTTTCGATCAATCCAATGACGTTGCCGAACGGATCGACCAGCTTGGCAACAAACACTCCTCCGCCAACATCTTGCTTTCCTGACAACGTCTTTGCACCTAACTTGTTAAGTCGCGCAATTTCAGCCGACAAATCCTTGACGCCCCAATACGCAACCGACATCGAATCACTGGCGGGAGGAGGGCTGCCAGGTTGGAGCCCCAGTTCGTATCCCGAAACATTGAAACCGACGTAAAACGACTCATTGAAATACGGACCGTGGCCAACGACCGATTCGTACCATTTGGCGGCATCGGCGATGTCTGTTGCAAAGTAAACAACCGTTCTGGGCCCCAAGAAATGACTTGCCGTCGATGAATCCATTTGAACTGCGTCTCCCGTTTTATTCGATTTCGAATCTGTACACCCGAGGAGTAACGCAAGAAATACGATGGCTGCGATGTGCGCCAATTTGATCGTCATGGTGGACTCCCGGCGGTTGAGTGATCGTTATGAAATCCAAAATAACAAATCGTCGTCACGGAAGATTGTAAAAATGGAACTTGGCTATCGCTGCGTATTTAAATAGTCATCCGGTGTGGTGCCGACCAGTTCACGAAATTCGCGAATCAAATGAGATTGGTCGAAAAATCCAAAGTCGGCAGCCAACAACGACCAATTTACGTTTGGCTTTGATTTCAAATGTTCAAACAACATTTGCAAACGCATGATGCGTGCTAATTGTTTGGGACCGAGGCCGCAAGTTGCCTTGACCAAGCGTGTCAAATGTTGCCGACTGAGCCCATAGCTTTTGCTTAGCGCTGCAACATTACATTGGATTGGGTTCGCCGTGACCGCTTTTACCACATCGTGTGCGACCGTCCATTGAGGAGAGCTTGCTTTTAATTTTTGACTCAGACAATTTTCGACGATGGCAATCCGACGATTCGTTTCGGAAACCGAATTCAATTGATCATCGATGGATTTGCTGTCGGGCCAAAAGCTCTCAAGTTCAACGCATTCATCATTTAGCAAGTTGATGGGCAAATCCAGAAACATTGATGCTGCTCCGGGCGCGAACCGGATACCGAACACTTGGATTGGTTCGCTGTAATTCTTCAAAACCGGATGTGTCATTGCTCCGATGACTCTCGAATCAAAGCCCGAGTCACGGAATTCAAACAAGATATCGACGCAACCGTCCGGACAGATTCGATGTTGTCGTGCAGGATCTGGATCGGTATCAGAGAAACTCCAAAAGCAATCGACTAGTGATCGAAGCTCTTTTTTGCGCGGCATAAATTCCCGATAGCGTAGTTTTTTCTCATCCATCCTTCTATCATATCACGCATACATTGAGTTGCGTTAGAAAACAAATGAATGAAACAACCAATCCCAACGACAATGACAATTCGGACCAAAAGTCGTTTGACTTTAGTTCTGTCCAACGGGAGAACGTTCTTCAAAACGTACCGCAAAATGTATCCTCGGCGGCGACGAAAAATGACATGCGTCGAAAGCTTGTTTTGTCGATGTTGTTTTCGACCATCGTTCTCACCATTTATTTGTTGGTCCTGTCGTTGGGTGTTTACCGGACTGAGTCGGTAAGTTGGGGCGATGGCCAATCTTTTTTCGTCGATTCGTTGCAACTCCATGGTGGGGTACCGGCGTGGCTGACTTACAACAGGGTCACCGAAAGAGGACTTGTGCCGCCGCTCCCTGAATCAGATCGAGCGGCACCGGGTTTTCAAGTCCACGTCGATTCATTGTCGATCGCATTGTTAATTGCGATGGTCATTGGTTTTGTCGTGTCATTTACGCTGATTCCCGTTGTCAGTCGAAATTCGCTACCGCGCCTAGCCGTCGTCCTGTTGTTTATTTCTGTGGTAATGGTTTTGTCAGCGTTTGCCGGGTATCACGGAATGCAAGACGAGTCCATCTCTCTTGGAATTTATATTCTGTATTTCTCCGTTCCAGTTTCTGTGGTCTTGGCTTCGTGCATCCATCGGGATTATTTGCTCGCAGTAACGATTGCGGTTTTTGTTCTATTGACTGTTTGGTGGGGCTATCGAATCAGCGAATTCGTTCAACAGCCAAACAGCCGTGAAATGCCGCCGGATATCGAATGGTCGGTTGATGGCGTCGGTCTGGCGATTGGAATTGTCGGTTTGTCCTTGGTCAGTTCAGCGTTTGTATTAGCGTGCCGTGTCGTTTCGAATATGCGAAATAGGATTTTGCATCAGGAATTGTAACTCCAGTTGAGCCAACGACTTCCTACAATCGCAAGCGCGAAGCGTGAGCGAGGGACCGGAGCAACGCTGATTTGCGGTGAAACGTGGTCCCTCACTTACGTTTCGGGTTATGATTTTTGTTTGATGCAAAATCCTAGAGAGCGACGGGCAGCAACGTGATGCATCGAGTTGTTGGGAGATGGAAGAGGCTATTGTGAGCGGCAAGGCGCTAGCCGCCGGTATTTGAGGGTTCACCGGCGGCTAGTGCCTTGCCGCTCACAGAAGCCTTACCAGTGTGACCACACAAACTGCTTTAGTTCGCTTCGCAGATTTCTTTTTCGATCAGGCAAGAGATGTCTTCGTCGAGGACCTCTTTTTTCTGGTCTGCCAAGATTTTGAATTGCTTGAATACGGATTTGATCTGATCGTCGTCGAGCGTAAATCCCAGCTGTTTCGCTCGATCGGCAAGCGCTGCGCGGCCGCTGTGTTTGCCGAGCACTAAATCTGTTTTTTCGAAACCGACGTCTTCCGGACGCATGATTTCGTAAGTTGACGGTTCTTTTAACATGCCGTCTTGATGAATTCCCGCTTCGTGAGCAAATGCGTTGCGACCCACGATCGCTTTGTTTCGTTGAACGTGGAGACCGGTGACCGAAGACACCAAGCGGCTGGCCGGTACCAATCGTTTCGAATTGATTTTGGTGTCACACGTGTAAAAATCGCTTCGAGTTCGCAGCGCCATCACGACTTCTTCGAGACTGCAATTGCCAGCGCGTTCTCCGATTCCATTAATCGTACATTCGATTTGACCTGCACCGGCTTCGACTGCGGCCAAGCTGTTGGCGACGGCCAATCCGAGGTCGTTGTGGCAGTGGACGCTGATGACCGCTCGTTCGATGTTGGGAACTCGGTTTTTCAGCGCGGTGATGACGTTGGACATGTGAGTTGGCGTTGCATACCCTACCGTGTCGGGAATGTTGACGGTGGTTGCGCCGGCATCGATGACCGCCTCAACCACTTCGCATAAAAAATCTATTTCAGTACGCGCGGCATCCTCGGGAGAAAATTCAACGTCATCACAGTATCCCGCGGCACGTTTCACACCGGCCACTGAGTTTTCAATGATACTTTCGCGTGACATATTCAATTTGAACTCGCGATGGATGGCACTGGTTGCCAGAAATACGTGGATGCGAGGTGACTCGGCGTGTTGCAGCGCTTCCCAGGCACGGTCGATGTCCGCGTTGTTGCAGCGAGCCAGACCGCAAATTGTCGCACCTTGAAATCGGGTCGCGATTTCGCGAACGGACTCAAAATCTCCGGGAGATGCGATCGGAAATCCCGCTTCGATAATATCAACTCCCAATCGAATCAATTCTTCGGCGATTTGGAGTTTCTCAGGCAAATTCATACTTGCGCCGGGAGATTGTTCACCATCACGCAACGTCGTGTCGAATATCTTGATTTGCCGTTTGTCGCCTAACATCGCAGAACCTTCACTGGGTCTAGAAAGCAGAGTGAGAATTATCGCCCGTTAGGGGTGTTTAATGGCGATTAACTAATTCTAACTAAACAAAGAGATTTGGGAACACGACCCTGAATACTCATGAGGTCGTTTCGACCCGCAATCGACCAAAAATATAAGCATCGATCAACTGGCCATTTTTGCAAAAGTGTTTTTTTACAAATCCTTCATTTTCAAATCCATTTTTTTCCAAAACGCGACAGGACGCCGGGTTGAAGCTGAATACATGAGCCGTAATTTTGTCGAAATCAAATTGTTCGAAACCGATTTCGCATACTTTCGCAACAACCTGGGTTGCAATTCCGCGTCCCCAAAACGGGGTGCCGAGCCAATAACCAACTTCGCCTCGGTGGGTCACGCCCTCGGTTAATATAAAACCAATTCCCCCAAGCAATTTTCCATTTTTATCTCGAATTGCCCAATTTGTCAGTGTCTTGAAATGTGGGTGTTGACGTGTTGCAAATTGAATCCAGTATTTCGCATCGGATTCTTTATATGGCGACGGAATACTGAACGTTGTTTTGTAAAGCTCGGGAGTATCTAGCAGATCGACCAATTGCCTGACGTCGGTTTCGCGATACTCGGTCAGGCAGTATTCATCGTTGATCGAAATAGTAGTTTTGGTTGCCACGTCACGTTTGTTAAATAGTTCGCATAAATCAAGGCATGATATAGCGAATTATATTGCGAAGTGGCTCGCCAGGAACATAGGCCGTTGGCTGCCCTATGATTCCTTGGCCGACGTAGGCATTTCGTGGCAAAGTTCTCAAACGAATCAGAGGTTGGGGGCCGTTGGCAAATGTCGGCCCGAACGTCGGTGGAACGTTGTTGACCGGGTAAGGATAAACTTGTCCGTAGTAGTTTCGATTGGGGGCGCAATTTGGATTGGGAAACGGAGCGATCGCACCTGCGTTTGGTAATTGAGCTGGTGGTGTTCCCAAGGCTGGAACGGTGTTGGCCGCAGGTTGCTGAAATGCGGTGCGCGGTGAATACGGCGGCAGGTTGGTAACGCGTTGCACCGGTGGTGCGGAAATCGAAAGCTCACTGCGTCGGTTGTCTGTAAAAACGGTTCGAGTGACCGTTCGACCGCGACCCATTGGCGATGACGATTGAACAAATTCATATTGGCGAGCCAGGTTGGTTTGGGTCGGTCGAGGACGAGTGTTTGATTGAGCATTGATTAGTTCAGGCGTTGCCACAAAAACAACGAATGTCAAACAAACGGCGAAAACAAGTCGATTTATCATGGTTGACCTCGAAAAGAGTTTTTGGATGTAGGATGAGTTACCAAATTTGACATACGTTGCCAATGTCAGCAAAGATCGCAAAACGCCCACATTTCATGGAATTTGTCTCGTTTGCCAGCGTTATAGGATAATTGACAAACAAACAGGTTGGCGAAAAATAGTCTTCAAAATGCTATCAACTGCCGATCGGAGTCGAAATGAATACCAGCGAATTGAAATCAGATTTGAAATCGGAGACGACTCCCCCGGCGCTTTGGGCGGCATTGTTGCCCGTGGTGCTGTTGATTTTGTTGCTTGGTGTGAACGTCTATCTGTATGGAAGTGATTCGTCTTACGGTTCCAATCAAATCGCTTTGCTGATCGCCGCGGCGGTTGCTGCCGGGTTGGGGTTGGTGTTCGGTACAAAAATTGAATCGATGCTCGAAGGGATCAAAAAAAGTATCGGTTCAGCGCTGGTGGCGATGTTGATTTTGTTATTGATCGGTGCATTGGCAGGAACTTGGATGATGAGCGGCATTGTTCCGGCAATGATCTATTACGGGCTCGACGTCCTCAATCCAAAAACATTTTTGGTGGCCACCGTGGCAATATGTTCGATCGTATCGGTCGCAACCGGTAGCAGTTGGTCGACCGTCGCGACTGTCGGGATCGCGCTTTTGGCAATTGGAAAAGCGCTGGGTGCCAACGAAGCGATCACGGCTGGCGCGATTATTTCGGGAGCTTATTTTGGAGATAAAATTTCGCCGTTGTCGGACACCACGAATTTGGCGGCCGCAATGGCGAAAACGGAACTCATCACGCACATCAAATATATGCTCTGGACTACCGTTCCCAGTATTCTAATCGCCAGCTGTATTTTTCTGGTGATTGGTCTGCAAAGTTCCGGTGAGTTTTCTCAAGCGGATACGGTCGCATTGAAGACAGCTATCGGCGAGCAATTCCACATCAGTTACTTTTTGCTGCTGGTGCCGTTGGCGGTCATCATCATGGTGATTTGTAAAATTGATGCGGTCGTGGCGCTGTTTATTGGCGCCGTTTTGGGAGGGATCGTAATGATCTTTGCCCAACCTCAAGTCGTCGAGAAAATTGCGACGTACCCCGGAAGTTTCCTAGAAGTCGAAAAAGATGTTACGGGCGAAGAAGCGGACAAACAGATTCAAGAAAAAAAGGATTCGTTCGTTGGAAGATGCATTGCCAGTTATACCGCGTTTACCAACACCATGTTTTCAGACAAGGTGAAATTGATCGACGGCGATGAACGCAAAAAAATTGACGATAAAGTTGAGCAGCTGCTCAAAGCCGCAAAAAAAGAAACCAAGAACGAAGATTTAAACGAAACTCAATTGATGAAAACGTCGTTGGTCGAGCCAGAATTCAAGGGACAGTACTTTGCCGCCGAATTGCTGAGAGGAAAAGGGATGGCAGGCATGCTGAACACGATTTGGCTGATCCTGTGCGCTATGTGCTTTGGCGGAGTGATGCATGCTTGTGGATTTTTGAAACGGATGACCGAACCGCTATTGCAGATGGCAAAATCGAATGGCTCGTTGACGGCAACGACCGCCAGCAGTTGTCTTGTCACGAACTTTACCGCATCAGATCAGTATTTGGCGATCGTTGTGCCCGGCCAGATGTTCCGAGACACTTATGAGGAACGCGGATTGGCGCCGCAAAACCTGAGCCGAACGCTCGAAGATACCGGAACAGTGACTTCCGTATTGATCCCTTGGAACACTTGCGGTGCCACACAAGCTTCGGTTCTGGGTGTCGCGACACTGGCGTTTGCTCCTTTCTGCTTTTTCAACATCATTAGCCCGATCATGAATATCACGTACGGTTTTTTGGGAATCGGAATTGCAAAAATCAAACCGGGTGATGAGGCCAATTTCGAGGATGAGGAAACCGAGATTTAATCAATCCTGCGGAGCCGCCGTATTGCAATTGGGCAGCTGGATCACAAATACGGTTTGACCAGGCTGGGTTGATTCCAATTCCAGCGACCCGCTATGCAATTCGGCAATCCGCCACGCTTTGGAGAGTCCAAATCCCAAGCCGCGACCCGCTTCTCGGCCCGAGTAAAATGGGTCAAACAGGTGTTTTTTCGCTAGTTCGGATACTCCCGTTCCGTTGTCGCTAATCGAGATTCGCAAGCCACTTTTTTGGCTTTCGCAATCAATCGATATCCGTGTGGCGGCCGCTTCGATCGAGTTTTGAAATAGCGCTTTGAGCATCGAAGCCATTTGGTTTTTGTCGCCCACCAATTCGACATCGTCGGGTAATTGCCATTGCATGTTGTCATTGGACGTCAGTTCGTTGGTTAATTCGCTGAGCAGATCCAGCAGCGAAAACGACTGAACGTCCAACGCCGGGGGATGAGCAAAAAGCATGAGATCAGAAATCATCTCATGAGCGCGCATCGCTTGTTGGTAGATTGTCGAAAGCTGTTTTTTTCTTTCAGCATCAGACTCACGCGCAGCCATCATTTGGGCGCGACTGGCAATGTTCCCAAGTGGATTGTTAATTTCGTGACTGGCGCCGTAGGCAAGTTGTTTCATCGCCGCTAGTTTTTCATCGAAAATCCGTGCCTCAGCATCTTCGTTGCCCGACGGTGCAGTGAGCAATCGAGATAGCAGCGATCGCAAGGCGTGGTCCGTAATGTTACCGGTGTACAACCAGGCACCAGCTTGTTCGACGATTTCTTTTTTTTTGAGTTGTTCCGTGGCCAGAAAATGGATGTCGTGGAATGCGAACTGGGAGAGATTTTGCTCAACCCAGCGCGTCGCTTTTTTTTGCCCGACCAAACCGGTAGATACAATGAATTCCACGTAAGCGCGAAGCACTTTTTTGCCGGATGTTTCAGATTCGGTTTTTAAACATTTGCGAAGCGATTTGAGCAGCGACGCCGTCGAGGCCATCAGTGGCTCGAATTCGCATTGAATGTCAGCAGCATCGTTCTTCCATTTTGCGAGCCAGTCTTGTTGGAAAGTCAGAAACAGATCGCAAACCCCCGTCCATTGGTTTGGTGGTTCCTGGCCGTCTTGCTGCCCGATCACACTGAGAAAAAACGAAGGACAGGTCACAAGTCGGTGAAGCAAGCGATTTTCGCGTTTCGAATCGTCGTGTTCGCCGAGAGTGGCAATCAGGGAAACGGCGTCGCGGTCCGAGATTGGCAGATGAACAGATTTGTTGCCAATTTGAATTGGTGGTAATCGTAGCATGGCAGGTTGTTCATCATGTTGCGTAAAAAAACGTACCAACGAATTGGTACGTTTACTTTACTTTCAGTTGTGTTCAATTGCCAGTTTACCCAGCAGCCGCTGACTCCATTTCGAGCATTCCCAGGCAACGCTCCAACAACCGGTCAACGGTAAATGGTTTGTTCATGAAATCGTTGGCTCCGGCAGCTCGCAAATCAGCGATCTTGTCTTGCTCAACCATCCCTGAAATGCAGATGATTTTGACGGATTCCATCGTCGAATCGCTGCGGACTCGCTGGCAAACCTCTTTTCCATTGATGTCTGGCAGCATGACGTCCAGGACGACCAAATCTGGCAAAAATTCTTTTACCAACATTCCCGCGTCAAAACCATTATTGGCTGTTTTGATTTCAAACCGCCCATCGGTTCGAAATACGTCGACCATCAGTTCTACCAATTCCTCGTCATCGTCGACGATCAGGATTTTCTTTTGGCCGCTTTCGAGGGCATCCGTCGGAATGCCGTTGTCTTTCATGAAAGCATAGAGTTGATCGCGTGGTATTCGTCGAAATCGACTACCGGGGACGCGAAATCCCTTGAGTGAACCGTTGTCAAAGCAACGGATGATTGTTTGTTGACTTACTTTGCAGATCTTTGCTGCTTCGCCAGTAGTGAATACTGTTTTGGTGGTCATGAAACCATCCTCTCCCTAGTGATGGCCAGAACTCGGCGAGTCCCGCTACCTCAACATTCGAGACTGTGCTGAATACGTATTCGACACAGGTTTCTGTAACTGCTACGGTCGGTAAGATTTGCCGTTTCAACCGATCTTGCCGATATTTCCACATTGACCGAATTATATCGAGCCTACCAACTCGGTCAAGATCGATTTGTAATCCGTAAGTTGTTTCTAGATATGCACTTAGGTGCGATTGTCACAAAATTGCTGCCGGTTTTTCAAAAAATATATGCCTTGCAAATATGTCTGCCGGAATCTGCATTGCGATCGCGAATACGAGGATTTCAACGTTTCATTATCACCATCGCCCTGCTAATATCCCCGCGCGGCAAGCGTGGTTAGTAGCCCAAACGGCAACAAATCGTAAGCGCGAAGCGTGAGCGAGGGACCAAGAACCACGACAGGATAGTCCAGACCTGGTCCCTCGCTCACGCTTCGGGTTACGATTTTGTCGCGACTTTCATCACATTATAAAACTCCAGAACTGTCATTCGGAATGGAACCCCGATTGAAACTAAGGAATTGTTTAAAACTGCGTTCCATCATTTGGTTGATGGGATGGATCGTATGCTGCGCTGGTTGCGGGACAACGACCCAACGCGTGGCGACGGAGCAGTTGTTGATTTCTGATGCTGTGGATCGAGCCATCGAACGTATCGATTTTCGCTCGATCGGAGGGCAAAAAGTCTATCTGGATATCCAGTATTTGGCCGGAATTAAAGGGACAGGCGCCGTTAACAGCAATTACATCATTAGCTCGATTCGGCAACAATTGCTGGCCGCCAATTGCCGGATTCAGGAAAATCGGCAAGAGGCCGACGTAATTGTCGAACCGCGTGTGGGTGCGTTGGGGACGGACGGCCATGAAGTTACTTATGGAATTCCCCAGACAAACGCGATTTCAACCGCAGCCTCGGTTTTGGCCAGTGCACCGGTATTGCCGTCGATTCCTGAAGTGTCTGTGGGGCGAAGCAATGCTCAAACCGGAATGGCGAAAATTGTTATCTTTGCCTACGACCGCGAAACACGTCAGCCGATCTGGCAGTCTGGAATCTCCAAAGCGGAAAGTACCAGCAAAAACACGTGGTTATTCGGCGCCGGTCCATTCCAGCGTGGCAGTATCTACGACGGTGTTCGATTTGCCGGCGAAGAAATCAAGAAAAATCTCAATTCGACCAGCGGGCCAAGCATCGACTACGCCAGCGAGTACCATTTTCCTTATGAGACGCCTGGAAACAACAAGATTCCAAAGGTGGCTGACAAAGTTGACGATTCAAAGAAAAAGAAATAGTCAACGTTGAGGGGGTCGGGAGTCTTTTCATGAACTAGTCGATGATGGCCTGCACTTTGAATCGTTTTGATGGTTGGCAACAGATGATGCGGCTGACTGAAAAGACTCCCGACCCCTTCGTGCTCGTATCTACCCACGCAATGCGAATGAAACACGCACTAAGAAGATTCCTGTTTCGATTTTTTTTGCGTGCGGTTGTCGAGATGGATGACTAGTAACGCGATGTCGGCGGGAGTGATGCCGCTGATCCGTCCGGCTTGTTCGAGGTTGCGGGGTCGAAAGCGGGCCAGTTTTTCTTTGGCTTCATTGCGCAACTGCGTCAGTGCCGCATAATCGAAATTGTCGGGAATGTTGCGCCGCGCCATGCGTTTTTGTCGATCGATGTCCGATTGTTGACGAGCGATATAGCCCGCGTATTTGACGTCGTATAACACTTGGTTACGGATTTCTTCAGAGACTTCGGACAATTCGGGAATCGCCCGAGTGACATCGGTCCAATCCGATTCGGGACGACGCAGGAATTTTTCGACGGTGTTTTCACCGATCCGATTTTTTGTCAGCAATTCGCGAATGCGTTGGATCTCTGATTCTTTGTGCTGCAATCGGCTCCAGCGATTGTCGTCAATCATGCCAAATTGATTGGCAATCGGCGTCAAGCGGCGATCCGCATTGTCTTGGCGCAACATCAGCCGATATTCGGCTCGGCTGGTAAACATGCGATAGGGTTCATCAACGCTGCAAGTCACCAAATCGTCGATCAGCACGCCAATGTATCCTTGGTCACGATCGATGATCAATTCGCCAGCGTTTCGCGATTTCAAAGCGGCATTGGCGCCGGCAATCAGACCTTGGGCACCAGCTTCTTCGTAGCCCGTTGTACCATTGATTTGACCGGCAAAATAAAGTCCCTCGACCGATTGGGTTTCGAGGGTTTGGCGAAGTTGTTCGGGAGGACAGAAATCGTATTCGACGGCGTAGCCATAGCGCATGATCTGTGCGTTTTCCAATCCTGGTATCAGTCGAAACAATCGATCTTGAACATCGCGCGGAAGGCTCGTTGAAATGCCATTGACGTAAACTTCCTGAGTGTGACGCCCTTCGGGTTCGAGGAACAATTGATGTCGATCTTTTTCTGCAAAACGAACCACTTTGTCTTCGATCGACGGACAATATCGCGGCCCGCTGGAATTGATCTGGCCGGAATACATCGGTGCTCGATGAAGGTTTTCATGAATCACGTCGTGGACCGCCTGGTTGGTATAAGTGATCCAACAGGGAATTTGTTCGACGCTAAATTTGTCGCTCAAAAATGAAAACGGTTGGGGGTCGTCATCGCCAGGTTGCATTTCCGCTTTATTGAAGTCTATCGTCCGCGCGTTGAGCCGTGGAGGCGTCCCCGTTTTAAATCGTTCCAAACGAAAGCCCAATCGGTCGAGCGCTCCGCTGATGCCCGCCGTCGTTCCCTCCCCTGCTCTGCCGCCCGCAGTTTTGGCTTCGCCGGTGTGCATGATTGCTTGGAGGAAAGTCCCGGTTGTTAGAACCACGGCATTGGCGCGATAGACAACGTCGCCTTTGCAACGTACTCCGAGTACGCGGGTTTGCTGGTCATCGGTAATGATGTCTTCGACGATCTCTTGTCGCAGCGAAAGATTGTCTTGCAATTCACAAGCGTGTTTGATCCAGTTTTGATAGGCCTTTTTGTCCGCTTGTGCACGAGGACTGTGCATCGCGGGCCCTTTTCGCATATTGAGCATGCGAAATTGGATTCCAGTTGCGTCGATGCCTTGGCCCATGATGCCGCCCAACGCGTCAATTTCTCGGACCAAGTGCCCTTTGGCCACACCACCGATGGCAGGGTTACAACTCATTTGCCCAACCGTATCCAGATTCGTGGTCAGCAGCGCGGTGTTAGCTCCCATCCGCGCAGCGGCCATCGCGGCTTCGGTTCCCGCATGCCCAGCACCCACCACGATGATTTCAAATTCGTAAGTAACCACGGATTTAGTTTACGCATCAGCCGTCGGGTGGAAAGGGTCAAACGTCGAATTCGTGGTGTGTGAAGCCGGCGTTGTCACCCCAGTCGATTTCCTACAATCATAACCCGACGCGTGAGCGAGGGACCAGAAACCGATCAGATGTGTTGTAAAACGTGGTCCCTCACTGACGTTTCGGGTTATGATTTTTTAACCGCTCGCTGGCGATTTGTGTTCGTGTGACTGGTTCTGGGCTATCACGCTGGAGCGGATTCGACCGGACAATTAAACATCCATTGAATGCCGAATTTGTCCGTGCATTGGCCAAAATAAGAACCCCAAAAGGTGACTTGCAGCGGCATGTCGACTGTGCCACCGTCGGCCAGCAGAGCAAAAATTCTGTCGGACTCTTGTTGCGATTCGGGGCGATAGGAAATCGAAAAATTGCGTCCGGACGTCGGTGGAGTGCCGCAGTTTTCTGGATGGTCTGAGCCCATCAACATCGTTTCGCCAATTCGAAGGGTCGTATGCATAATTCGATCTTGGGGTTCATTTCCGAACATTTCCGCGGGGCCATCGGCAAAAGTCTGGACACACAATTCTTCGGCATCAAAAACTTTCTTGTAGTGCTCGAAAGCTTCACGACACTGGCCATCAAAGAACAGGTAAACCGAAAGCGACTTGTTTAGCTGGTCAGCAGGACTGTCTGAATTTTGCTGGAGCGCCTGGGCTGTAAACTCGTCGAGTGTGAGACGGCCAGCGCGGAAAAGTTTGGCAGCTTTTTGGAATTCGTTTCGGTTCATTGATTTTCCTGGAACAAAACCCGTGCTATCGGTCAAACCGACAAAAAAATACAATAGTGGTTTGAGAGGACCCTGTCGTAGATCATTAATAATTTAGTGCAATGTCAAAATGTGTTTTAGCCTACTCAGGCGGATTGGATACGTCGGTTATTTTAGGATGGTTGATGGACCAGGGACATGAAGTTCACGCCATCTATGTCGATTTGGGACAACCGTGCGAAGATCGCGAAGCGATCATGCAAAAAGCTCGCGATATCGGTGCAGCGTCTGCTCGTTTGATCGACGCGCGCGAAGAGCTGTGTCGCGATTTCGCTTTTCCCGTTTTGGCCTGGCAGGCCAAGTACGAAGCGATTTATCTGTTGGGGACATCGATCGCACGGCCGTTGATTTCCAAAGCCTGTTTGCAAGTGGCTCGCGAAGTGGGAGCCGACATCTACGCGCATGGTGCAACAGGCAAAGGCAACGATCAATGTCGTTTCCAATTGGCTGCCGAAGCGTTGGACGCCAATGTCAAAGTCTTGGCTCCCTGGCGGATCGAGGAGTTTCGAAACGCATTCCCCGGTCGTACGGAGATGATTCAGTATTGCGAACAAAAAAACATCCCCGTCAAAGCTTCGAAAGACAAACCTTATAGTAGCGATGAAAATTGTCTGCATATCAGTTATGAAGCAGGTGATTTGGAATCGCTGACCGTCAACGGTTTAGATTTGGTCGATTTCGGAATGGGAGTTTCGCCGCAAGAGGCACCGGATCAAATCGAAAATGTGTCGATTGGTTTTGAATCGGGAGTGCCGGTATCGGTCAATGGTAAGTCGTTGTCACCGCTGGCGGTGGTTACGACACTCAACGAAATCGGCGGGCGAAATGGCATTGGCCGAATCGATATTGTCGAAAATCGTTTTGTGGGCATGAAAAGCCGAGGTGTCTACGAAGCGCCTGGCATGACGATTTTGTACGATGCCCATCGCGCGATCGAGCAAATGACGATGGACCGAGATTTAATGCATTTGCGTGACCGTTTGGCCCCGGAAGTGGCCGAAATGGTTTACTATGGTTTCTGGTACACGCCCAAGTTGGATGCTTTGTTTGCATTTAACCGCCAGGCGCAGCAAAATGTTACTGGTGATGTGACACTTCAGTTGTACAAAGGCAACATCTTTGTCGATTCGCGAACGAGTCCGTTGAGTTTGTACGATGAGGCGGTTGCCACCATGGAAGGCGGCGGCGACTATAATCAAACGGACGCCGAAGGGTTCTTGCGATTGCAAGGTTTGCCGTCACGAGTCCAAGCCAACATCACACCTCGAAAATATTGATTTGTCACCCGACGGCGATTCGGAACGGAACATTGTTCAAGTTTTTTGAGAATCCGGTTTTGCAACGTGAATTGCTTGTCAATTTGCGAATGAATCGTGCGTTTTTGCTGTTGCTGCTGTACCAGGTGTTGCTGGCGGCAGTCGTGTACCTGGCTTGGCCGCAGGACAACGTTCGCCTGGATTTGAGCGAAGGCAGCAATTCGAGCCAATTGATCGATTTGTTTTTCCTGGGACAATTTGTGCTGGCCAGTTTGATGACTCCCAGTTTTGCTGCGGGAGCGGTGAGCGGCGAAAAAGAACGTAAGACGTTCGAGATGTTGATCGCCAGCCCATTGCATCCCAAATCGATTGTGATGGGTAAACTGGTTGCCGCGATGACGCATTTGGCCATTTTGATATTTTCGTCGCTACCCATTGTGATGTTATGTTTGCCGCTGGGTGGTGTTTCGATTTACGAAGTGTTGGCGGCCTATTTTGCACTGATCCTGGCGGTGATCACGTTTGGCATGATTAGTATTGCCGGGAGCAGTTTTTTCAAACGTACTTCAGCGTCGCTGGTTGTTTCCTATTTGGTAATTTTGCCGCTGGCGTTGGCTTGTGTCGTGTTTTGGCAATCGATGAGTGATTTGGGCGAAACGCGATTGCGGGTGACTTTTGGTGTGCTCCCCGGATTATCGGCGTTTATTTGCATTCCGCTGTTTTACGTCGCCGCATCCCGAAAACTTTACCCACCGGATATGGGCAGTGAGGGCAATGAAGTTGTCGATCTGGAAATGGAATCCGAGCAAGCCGTGGGGTTGGTTATTCAGCCCGACCAATTCCCCGACAAATTATTCGCGCCGCCCAAACGCAAAACGTTGATGGCCGACGGGTTGAATCCGGTTTACGACAAAGAAATGCGCAGTGAGATTTTTGGTCAAGGCACGCTGATGTTGCGAATCGCAATTCAAATCAGCATGGTGTTGGCGATTATCTTGATGGCTGTGTTTTTATATATTTTTCGATTTCTTGCTCCCTGGTATATCGCCTACGTTGTTGTGTTCAACGTTTTGATTGGGCCGGTATTTTCGGCAGGGAGTGTCACGAGCGAGCGTGAACGAGAGACGTTGGATCTGTTGTTGACGACGACGATTACTCCGTGGCAAATTTTGTGGGGCAAGTTATTATCCGGGCTGCGCGTATCAACGGTGTTAACGTCGTTTGTGGCGTTTCCCATCATATTGGCCGTGCCGTTTGTTGCCGATTTCCGAGTCAACATGTTGTCATTTCTAGCCTATCTAGTGATTATCATTTTGACTTGTTTGACTACGTCGATGTTGGCATTGTTTTGTTCGTGTTTGTTCCGCAAAACATCTGTCAGTTTGCTGGTGACATATACAATCATCGTGATGTTGTATTGTATTCCGCTGGCGAATCAGTTTTTTGCAGACAATTTCTTCAGAAACTCCGAAGCCTCGGCCGTCGCTAAAAAATTGACGATTAGCAGTCCGTTTGCCGCGGCATTTGAATTTCCGCTGTACGTTAAAAACGGTGAAGGTGCGATGGCGTTCGAACCGGCACGTGGTGATGAGCCGGCGTTGTTCGGCTATCCATACGCTGACATGGTTCATTTTGGCTCGTTTGTTTTGTTCGCCCTGGTGATGAACATTGTGCTGTTTGCCGCAATGATCTGGTTGTTCAATATGCGTTGGCGAGTATCAACGTCGACTGCGTGACGCGAAAAGTAGGTTGGATATGAAGATTTTATGGCGCGTGTGCTGGGTTTATACATTCATGCTGTTTTGTTGTGGCGTTGGATTGGCTCAGGACAAATCCGACGAGCAGGCGAAAACTCCAAAACGGAATCAGGAAAAAAAATCCAAGATTCCTGAAGGCGTTGATTTTTACAAAGGACGCCGCGTTGCCCAAACGATGCATCACGCGCACGCCGCCTGGTTGACTCGCGACACACGTGAACGCGAAGAAGCCGCTTCATTGCTGCTGACCAATCTCGGTCTCAAAAAGAGCATGATCGTTTGCGACATGGGGTGCGGCAACGGATTTCACAGTTTGCCGATGGCCAAGCTGGTTGGCGAAAAAGGAGCGGTGTACGGTGTCGATATTCAACCAGAAATGTTGAAATTCTTGAGGGATCGATGTGAAAAAGAGGGTGTCGAAAACATCGTTCCTGTTTTAGGGTCGGTCCACAATCCGCGTCTTCCGAAAAATTCTTTTGATCTGATCCTGATGGTTGACGTGTATCATGAATTTTCTCATCCGGAACAGATGTTGGCTGCGATGAGGGCGGCCCTAAAACCTAAAGGCGTTATTGCTTTGGTGGAATTTCGATTGGAAGACGATGATGTTCCAATTCGCAAATTGCACAAGATGAGCAAGAAACAAATCATGAAAGAGTTTCCGCCCAACGGTTTCAAGTTGGTCAAAGAGTTTGACAAATTGCCGTGGCAACACCTGATGTTTTTCGCCCGCGACGAGAGCTGGAAGCCAGAGAAAAAGAAAGACGCCAAAAAAGACGCTGGAAATCGGTAGATCCGGGAGGGCGAGGCTCCTGCCGAGCCATACAGCGCGGCTGCGGTTCGGTATTCGCTGCCAGCGATAGGAAAAGCCACCCGTGAGCGGCAAGGCGCTAGCCGCCGGTTTGTTAGCGCTTCTAACCGGCGGCTAGCGCCTTGCCGCTCACAGATTAGGCTCAGCAGGAGCTTCGCCCTCCCAAGATTAGGCTCAGCAGGAGCTTCGCCCTCCCAAAGAAGCCCTCCCAAAGACGATCGTTTTCCTGATAATCCAAAAAATGTTCTAGCGTTTGATTTCGACGGATCGCTGGTGGCCGATCAACCCTTCGGTCTTGGCCAAGAGCGCCATTTCATTTTGGATTGCCGGATCGATTGATTCGTCCAGCTGGATCCAACTGCGAATGCGAACAAAGTCAAATACGCTCAAACCGCCGCGGAAACGAGCTGTTGTGCCCGTCGGTAGCGTGTGGTTGGGACCAATTCCGTAATCTCCAAATACTTCGGCGGTTTGAGGCCCGATGAAAACGCAACCTGCGTTTTTGATTTGGCAACTGACATCAGTTGCGTTGCGACATTGCAATTCCAAATGTTCCGGCGCAATACTTTCGACAATGTCGATTGCCTGGTCGATCGTCGACACCACCAGCGAACCGCCATTTTGCAACGAACGTCGGGCGACTTCGGATGTAGGTAAATCTGAAAGCTGTTGTTGAATTTCGATTTCGACTTGGGCGACCAAATCAGCGTCCAGTGAAACCAGAAAAGTTCTGGCATCAACATCGTGTTCCGCTTGAGCTAACAAATCCGTGGCGACGTGAGCAGGATTGGCCGAATCGTCTGCCAGAACCAGCAATTCTGATGGGCCGGCAAGCATGTCGACACCGACGTGACCAAAGACGATTTGTTTTGCCGCAGTCACCCAACGATTGCCAGGTCCGGCAATCATGTCGGCACGCGGAATCGTCGACGTACCAAACGCTAATGCCGCAATCGCCTGTGCTCCGCCAATGGGCATCAAATAATCGGCACCGCTCAAATAGGCGGCTGCCTGAACCACCGGCGATGGCCGCGGTGAAGCGACGATGATTTTTTCGCAGCCTGCAATATTAGCGACGGCAGCAGTCATGATCACCGACGAGGGCAAAGGAAACCGACCGCCTGGCGCATAACAGCCGACGCACCGAATGGGTTCGATGGTATGTCCCGCTCGTCCGCCCGAGACTGGCACTGAGATTTCCGAAAGAGATTCGAGTTGTTTTCGCGCGAAAGTTTGAACACGTCGACAAGTGTTTTCCAGGACCGAACGAATTGTGTCGTCGATCTGTTTGAGCGACGAGTGCAGTTGCTCGCGCGACAGCAGTAACTGGTCATCTGGCGCGAGATCATCGAATTGATGTGCGAGGCGGCGCAAACCGGTGTCGCCTTGTTGCCGCACGGTTTCGACGATCTCTCGAGATTGTTGATGTGTTTGTTGATCGATGGAAACGTTCGCCACCAATTGCGAGATTTCGGAGATTTGTCGACGCGGAAAAATTGACATGTTCTTCTGCTATTGTTGCGAGGTTGGTGAGTCCGATTGAAACCGAGGTTTTGCGGCGCCGCCTCGACGCGACACTTTAAAAGTTCGTCGGCGAAGTTCCGAAGTGATTTCTTCCAGGCGGATGTCATTGGCGAGCGCATGAGTCATCGCAAAGTACAACAAATCCGCAGTTTCCCAGATAATTTCATCCCGTGTTGTGGCATCAACGACTTCTTGCGCTTCTTCCAGGATTTTGGCATGCAACAATCCGCGATCGCCGATCAATTTTGCCGTGTATGAACCAGGTTCGCTGGTTTGGATCGTTTGCAGCAGATGTCGCTCGATTGCTGTGAGATTGTTTTCGTTTTCTGAAAAACAGCTCCACCGGTTTTTGTGACAGAATCCGGGCAGATTTTGATTGACGATGAATCGCAAAGTGTCTTGATCACAATCGAGGTCCACACGAAGCAATTGTTGCGTTGCTCCGCTCGTTAGGCCTTTGACCCAAACCTCGTTTCGTGAACGTGACCAATACGTTCCTGTCGCCGTTTCAAGTGACTGTTGAATGGTCTGCGGATTGGAGTAGGCGAGGCCTAGTGTCGCTCCAGTTTGATCGCTAACGACGGTTGGAATGAGTCCCGTTTGTGAATCAAATTTGGCGATACTAGCGATGTGATTGGCAATCATTGCCGGTGACGCTTCGTATTCCGCGATGGCTTCCGGTTTGGCTTCCAGTGGCTTGATTCGATCGCTTTCCGTTTGGGCAATCGAATCTGGTGCGTAGACGATCGATGCTCCGGTGTTGAGCCATGCGTTTGGGATATCCGCTGTCGTCGCGTGCGTCACGACGAACACGGTGTGCCGGGCAATAGTTTTGCGGAAAAATGTTTCGCTGGGCGGAGATTGATTGCCAATGTCAATCAAGACATTTCCAAAAAGATGTTTTTCCAGTTTGGAAGCGAGGCTTTCAGCAGTGGTGAACGAATACTCGATGTGTAACATTTTTTTGTTTGGCAGTTTATCTGACTGCGACTCCGAGTTTTGCCAGTTGTTGTTTGAGCTGGCCAATGGAAATTTGTTGATCGTGAAAAATCGAGGCCGCCAGAACGGCATGGGCACCTGCTTCGAGGGCTTCTTGCAAGTGAATTGGAAGATTTGCTCCACCCGAAGCGATCACTGGAATCGAAACATTTTTGGCGACGGCCGCAACCAGTTCCAGGTCGTAACCGGAACGCGTTCCGTCACGGTCAAAACTGGTCAACAAAATTTCGCCCGCTCCCAATCGGTCAACCGTTTGCGCCCACGGTATCGCTTTGAGATTTTCTTTTTGCGATCCTGAACGCGTGACAACAATCCAATCAGATTCGTCTGAAGAATAAACCGCGTCGATTGCGACGACCGTGCATTGTGCGCCAAATTGTTGAGACATCTGAGTCACGAGTTCAGGTTGTCGGACGGCTGCCGAGTTGATACTCACCTTGTCGGCTCCAGCGTTGAGCAACGCCTGGGCATCGGCCAACGTTTTTACACCACCGCCGACGGTCAGCGGAATCGATAGTTGCGCGCGAACTTTTTGCACCGTTTCCAACAATGCAATTCTGTTCTCCAATGTTGCCGACACATCGAGGACCACCAACTCGTCCGCACCATCGGATTCATACCGAGCGGCCAGTTCAGCCGGATCACCGGCATCACGCAGTTGTTGGAATTGGATGCCTTTGACAACGCGACCATCGCGAACGTCGAGACAAGGAATAATGCGAGGGATTAACATGAGGCACTCGTTTCTGTTGGCGACAACGTCTGCATTTTGTTTAACCAGATAGTGAGAAGCTGTTGTCCCCAATGACTGGATAGTTCGGGGTGAAATTGGCAGGCGAGTACGGGGCCGCTCCAAGATGCGCTCACAAAGTCGATGCCGTAATGGGTCGTGGCAGTTTCCCAACCTGGAGGTGCTGCTGGGACGCAGTATGAATTTGCAAAATAGGCAACGCCCGGTTGAAACAATGTGTCCGACGAAGGCTTGACCGTATTCCAGCCAAGTTGCGGAACCAACAAATCGGAGGGGAATCGAATGGCGGTTGTTTCAAAAATGCCCAGCCCGTCGGTTTCTGGTGCTTCGTCACTGCTTCGACACAGCAATTGCATTCCAAGGCAAATCGCCAGAGTTGATTGGCGGTCGTTGATCCGTCGCTTTAACGGTTCGACAATTCCCAATTCATGGAGCCGCGAAATTCCAGCTGAGAAACTTCCCACGCCCGGCAAAACTACAAACGCGGCTTCGGAAATTGTTGCGGCGGATTGTGTGAGTTGAGTCTCCCAATTGAGACGAGCAAATGCTGCCTGGACGGACGCGACGTTGGCGACACCGGTGTCGACGATAAAGACTGTTTTGTCGGAGTTGTTCATACCAGCGTTCCTTTTGTACTGCGAACTCCTGAGTCGTTTTGCTGGACCGCTTGGCGCAGCGCGAGTGCCAACGATTTAAATGCCGCTTCGGCACGATGATGATCGTTTTGGCCGCGAATCAAATCAATATGCAAGGCACATTTCAAATTGGATGCCAAGGATTGGAAAAAATGTGTCAAGTTTTCAGTCGCCACTTGGCCAATCATTTCACGCTCGAATCCCAAGTGAATTTCTGGAGCAGGACGGCCCGACAAATCGATTACGCAGCGAACGAGTGCTTCGTCTAACGGAGCATACGCCGAAGCGAATCGTTCGATGCCAGTGCGATCTCCCAGCGCGTCTGAAATCGCCGAGCCGAGTGCCAGTGCGCAATCTTCGACGGTGTGGTGATCGTCAATGTGCGTGTCACCGGCACATTGGAGTTCCATATCGATTCGACTGTGGAGTGCCAAACTGGTTAGCATGTGATCGAGAAACCCCAAACCGGTGTTGATGTTTGCACGGCCTGTTCCATCGAGATTCACCGACACGGAAATATCCGTTTCCCGAGTTGTTCGCGTCACTTGTGCGATTCGATCGCCGGCCGGTGACGTGGTTTGGGGAGTGTTTTTTTCGATAGGCATAGCAACCTCAAGTTTTTGTTGGAGAACGTTGGATAAAGCCTCAGTCAACGCGCGGAGTTCGAACGGATCGGTTGGAATAGTGATGCGAAGCCAGTCGTCGAGTTTTCCAGAAAATTTTCGGACGGCAACACCGAGTTGTCTGAGTTCTTCAACAGTTCCACTGGGAAACCTGGCAAGTAGAAAATTTGCCTGCGATCGAATCGTCGTTATGCCACTGTCGGCAAGTTGCATGTCGAGCTGGTCTCGAATTTTGGTGACGGCACTGGTATCAGTTTTACCATTGGCCAGTTTTGCCACGGCAAGATCAATTGACGCACGGCTGATTGGAAATGGCCCACGAATCGCCTCAAGCTCTTGAGAGATTTGAGCGTTCGGTGTGATGACGCATCCGACACGCAGCCCGGCCAATCCCCAGGCTTTGGAAAGCGTTCGAATCATCAACACGTTAGGTTGGCTGGCCAGCCACGGTGTCGGATCCGACTGAGCAAATTCGATATACGCCAGGTCAACCAAGAGCGGGATTCCAGCGTTTTGAGCGGAGAGAACAATTTGCTGGATATCGTCATTGGAAATCAGATTTCCAGTTGGGTTGTTGGGTGACACGATGACGCCCAGCATGCAGCGGTCAAACATTGCCACAAATTGATTGACAGGAAATTCATTTTCAAACCATTCGATCGATTCCGTTTTCAGACCAATATTTTGTGTATAAACGTCAAACATCTCGAACGATGGGCGATGAATCGCGATAGGTTTGTCAGATTTATCCTGTTTGAGCCACGCCCAGCGGAAAACGGATTCGATTCCCTGATCTCCACCTGCCGTCGGGACGATGCGCTCGGCGGGAATTTCATACAGCTTCGACAACTGGTTTTGTAGCTCGGTGAGATCGGGATATCGCGAAAGGGTCGCGTTCTGTATCCACGGAGTCGATGCGGATGCAATATCAGCGGCCGAGTATTCGATACTCGATTCATTGCGACTCAACTGGACCAGTTGCAGGTCGCTGGTTGTCGAACCGCTGTAGTTTCTGATTTTCGTTTCTGTTGGCGACATAATTTTCTTATGGGATAATTTGGTCAGGGTTCGAGGTCACAATGTCACGGGCTCCGGCGCTTTTGAGTTTGGGAATGAGTTGCACGAGTTCGGTCCGTTTGACCGCACTTCGAACGGCAAACCACTGTTGGTTTTTCAAAGGAGATACGGTTGGTTCTCGCATGCAAGGGAGCAACTGCAAAACGGCCTCGAGGTTTTCTTTAGCGACATTCAGGTCGATCATCGATCGCTTTCTGGCCTCGAGCACCGATTGCAACAACATCACCAATGCGTCAACTTTTTCTCGCGTGTCTCGATTTTCCATCACGCGTGGGTTGGCATAAAGTCGGGTCGACGATTGCATGATTTCGTCAATGATTTGAAGGTTGTTTGCGCGAAGTGTTGAGCCAGTTGCAGTATTGTCGATGATGCAGTCAGCATCTTCGGGAGGAAAAACTTCGGTGGCGCCAAAGGTTGTAAGAATTGACGCGTCGATGTTTTGGGCGGCAATCCAACGACCAGCAATGGCGGGATATTCGGTCGCCACAACAATTTTTCGTTCGGGCAATTGCCCATCGTGCAGTATTTCTCGGGGGGCCGCTGCAACTAGTTTGACGGGGTTGAGTTTGGTATCGAGCAGTTCGACGAGTTCAGTACCGGTTTCACTGACCCAGTCGTTTCCAGCGAACCCGATGTCACGGGCTCCGACGGCAAGCATCGAAATCACGTTGCGGGGTTTGAGAATTTTAGTCGAGAACCCTTCGATCGAAAGGCTCGGCCGGTAGTCGCGTTCTGTTTTTCTGATGTGGATACCGGCATCAGATAGCAGTCGAACGATTTGGTCAAACATCCTGCCTTTGGGCAGAGCAAACTGGACGATGGCGTCGGTGTTGATTTGTTGCATTGGATTTCCTTGGGGCCGTGGCAGGCAATTTTGTCAGGAATGCAACAAAAAAGCCGACCAACAGGCCGGCTATTGAGTGTTCAATTGGTCCAGCCTAAACGCGCGGATGATGTGCGTGAGAATGATGATGGCCGGATTTTGTATGATTTAAAGTCATGTCTGGATTATCGTTTGCAAAAATATTTCGTCAACAGCTAATTGCATAAATTCTCGTGGCAATTATTTTTTTTCCACCAATAGCTCGATGGGCCGGTGATCACTTGTTTGATCGTCATCGGGAAAATCGCCTTCGCGAACGATAATTTTGCTCGACGAGTTCCAGTCGTTGGGGAAATTCGATGTGAAAGCAAAATCGACAATGGTATCGGGATACCGATCTTTGCCGTCCTCGCCAGCCAGCCAACAAGTGTCGACCAGTTTTTCCGGTTTGCTCCATTTCCAAATACCGTCTTTGGTGAATTCGTCAAACGCGGTGTTTCCCGTTTGTTTTTTGATTTGGTAATCAAAATTAAAGCTGCCGATCGCGATGACCGGTTTGGCAATTGTTTTCGCCCATTTTCGCAAAGCCAATGCCTGTGTTTGACGGAGGTCGCTGTTGCGCAGAGAGAAATGACAAACGACGACAACGATTTCTTGATTCGTAACCTTGTCCTTCAAGTTGACGACAAACGGCGAGGCGTGGGCGCCGTCGTTGAGTTTGAGTTTCTCATATTTGTGCATGTCCAGATGGCTAACCGCTTCGAATCGATTTTGATTGTAGGCGAGAAACAGTCGCTGGTTTTCTCGATTCTGGAATTGACCTGACGCTCCGAGCAAAAACGAATAGCGTTTGATAAATCGTTTGCTCAATGACTCGACGTAAACTTGTGGCTGATCGACTTCGGACAATGCGATCAGATCGGCAGCGCCGAGATCGTTCAACTGCTTGGCGATGACCTGAGGCTCGTTTCCAGAAGATTCGATGTTCCAGTGCAACACACGATATTTGAACGGTTTATCTTGCACGTCTGCCGAGGGGCCGTCGTTAGCGTTCTGGCAACTCGTCAATGAAACGAGCAGGGATGCAAGTATTAATTTCAGATAAAAGGTTTTCATGTTGGTCGAAAAGACAGATGAAAATTGGAATCCCGTTTATAACAAATTAAAACCATTCGCTGGATGGCCCGAAATTCGTTGTGAATTTTAATTAACATTTGATTGCGGGAGGGCGAGGCTCGTGGCCGAGCCGCCGGGGCGTTGCGGATGGGCGCACGCAGAGGCGCAGAGACGCAGGAGGTCATGGCGAAGCCACCCGTGAGCGGCAAGGCTCGCCGTGGGTTCGTTAGTGCCTCGTACCGGCGGCAAGCACCTTGCCGCTCACGGGATCTGGCTCGGCAGGAGCCTCGCCCTCCCAAAATGCGCCTTCCCAAAATGCGCCCTCCCAAGAAGCAAGCTCTCCCGAAATGCGCTGTGTTAGTTAGTGGCATTCAGCTGGCCGAACCAATCGTTTCGATAGGCGTCGATTACAATATGTGTTCGTGAACTTGAACCGCAGTTCTTGACGTGATGTGGGTGGCGAAAGTCCAAATACCAACAGCTACCGGCTGGCATTTCGATGCGTTCATCGGCCAAATAGAATTCGACTTGGGGGTTGGTCGTGATCGGAATGTGGAGTCGAATTTCATCGTCGTTCAACGAATCACAATGTTCTCGGATCACCGCGCCGGCATCTAATTTCATCAACCGCACGGAAGATTTTTTGATTGGCAATTGATCGAGGACCTGATGAAAATAGTCACAGCGTTCCAACAGAGGTGTGGGGCGACAAATGTCAGGCAAGGCGCAAGAGTAGATGTTGGTTGGATCGCCAGCGGGAGCCAGCAGTGCTGCCAGACTCCAGTTCCCCTGATGATCGTTCGGATTGTAATGCGGAATCCATTCGTCCTGTCGAACTTTTCCGAGATCGTTTAGCAAGCGTTTGACATCAAATTCAAGCGGCAAACGGAATTTCATTGTTCCAATTTCCCGGTGAAACCGAGACCATTTTTCAAGCTCGAAAAAAACGGTCAATCCAAGCGGAGGGCACGAGACTCGAACTCGCAACCGGATATTCCGGCACTTCATTTCCAATGAAGCCGCTAACCATTCGCTTACCCTCCCAATCCGCGCCGATCAGACACGGATGACGAAAGTGAAGATTTTAACCCATCGTCAAATTTGGCGAAACGGTCGATTTTCAAAGAGTTTGAATTTTGGCATACCAAAAGTGACGACACATTTGTTGGGAATCGGTTCGTTTGCGGTTATACTAACAGCGAAAATGCGTATTTCGCACTGGCGCCTGGAGCCCGGAACGGAGGAGGCTGTCTTGGCAAATGTTAATGATCAATATCGTTCGAAATCGTCATTTAGTTTGCGGTTCGTTTTTGGAATCGTGATCTCGTGTTCGTTGTTTTTTGCGCTGTTTTCATTGAGCTCGACAGCAGCAATTGCATTGACCGTGTTGGTGACTCCAGCGATTATTCGAACGGGCAATATCGAAAGTCAATTTCGGCAATACAGCATTGAATTGAACTGGAGACAGCGAAGCTATTTTTTCCTGTCGTCCCTGGGACTGATGTTGAATTCGGTGTTCATCGGCCTGATTGCTTTTGCCGCGGTGTGTATTGGCTGCACGCTGTTGGGGTACGGGTTTGCGCTCGCTTTCGGATCGGCAGTGACGTCGCCTATGGAGGTCGCATTTGTCGGAGCCGCCAGTGGTGTTGTTTGGGGTATCATTGCCGGAATCGTGACCGTGGGGTGGTACTGGAATTTGAACTGGATTCCAGACATCGATTTCAAAGATGGCGAAGCGGCAAGTAGTCTGGTTTGGAATTGGAATCCGACTCGATCTTGAGTTTGAACGTGTTATGCATTTTCGAGAGAGCGAGCCTGATCTTGTGAGCGGCAAGGCGCTAGCCGCCGGTAAGATGCGGTAGCCCATTACCGGCGGCTAGCGCCTTGCCGCTCATAATTCTGTTTGGCTCGGCAGGAGCCTCGCCCTCCCGAGAAGCCGGTCCGAAGCGCTACCGCAACTGAATCGGCTAGCGCCTTGCCGCTCATAATTCTGTTTGGCTCGGCAGGAGCCTCGCCCTCCCGGATTGTTCAGGCGTCAATCGTTGTTCAAGCGTTCAATCGTTGTTCAAGCGTCAATCGTTTTGCATTTTGCCGCTGATCAACTTGATGAATTCTTCGTTGGTCTGGAAACGGCCTAGTTGGGTTGTCAACTGTTCCATCGCTTCGACGTGATGCATCGATGTCAATGTTCGTCGCAGCATTGTTACGGCGTGCAATGTTTCTGGAGACAACAGCAGTTCTTCGCGTCGTGTTCCAGTTTGTGTAATGTCAATCGCTGGCCAAACTCTGCGATCAGCTAATTTGCGATCGAGAACCAGTTCCATGTTACCGGTGCCTTTGAACTCCTGAAAAATCAGTTCGTCCATTCGACTGCCTGTATCGACCAGGGCAGTTCCGACAACGGTCAACGAGCCGCCTTCTTCGAAACAGCGGGCGGTAGCGAACAGTTTTTTGGGGATATCCATCGCTTTGATATCGACACCACCCGACATGGTTCGGCCCGTATTGCCGACCCATTTGTTGAACGCGCGGGCCAGCCGCGTAATCGAGTCCATCAGCAAAAATACGTCACGGCCCATTTCGGCCAGTCGTTTACAACGTTCGATGACCAGTTGCGAAATTCGCACATGGCTTTCGATATCCTCGTCGAGGCTGCTGGCGATCACTTCACCATCAACATTGCGACGCATATCGGTGACTTCTTCGGGACGCTCGTCAATTAGCATTACGATCAATTTGGTGTCGGGATGATTTTGTGAAATTCCCTGACTGATGTGCTGCAGCATCACCGTTTTTCCACTTCGCGGTGGTGCGACAATCAAAGCACGTTGACCTTTGCCCAATGGTGCGAGTAAATCGATGACTCGATTGGTCAGCGGTTGGGGGCCGACCTCGAGTTTATAAAAGTATTCGGGGTTAATCGCCGTCAAGCTGTCAAACGATTTGACGTCCAGGTAGGCGTCCGGTTCAATCCCATCAACGTCGGTGATTTCACGCAAACGGGGGCCCTGCTGCCGTCGGCCGGGTTGAACCATGCCTTTGATCATCAGGCCGGCGCGCAACCCATATTTTTCAATCATCGTTCCAGGAACGAATGGGTCGGAGCGTTCGCGAGAGTAGTTGTTGTCGGGGCTGCGGAGAAATCCGTAACCGTTGGGGTGGAGCTCCAGGAGCCCGACGCCTTCGGACAATTCGACTTCTTCGTCGGGATCGAGTTCCGCAGTGGTTTGATTTTCGCCTTTGTTGTTGTTGTCGTAGTAACGACGGCGACGGCGACCGCTGCCAGAGCGTTTGTTGTTTTGGTTGCCGCGGCTTCCAGATGAACGACTACTTGCGCCACGTGGGCGATATCGTTTCTTTGCCATAGATTGTCACCTAAATTTTTAAAGAGTGAGTTTTTTCAACTCAAAAAACAAACAAGATTGGAAGACATTACCCATCATCCGGGGCATATCGGACCCAAGCATCTTGCTTGAACAGCCAATGTTGTTGCGAAATTAATCACAGCAAAATGGTTTGACCATGACTCGAATGCGAGCCGAGAGTGTTAATCTCCAGGTCGATTGATATCTGCTCCGCTTCCAAACACAATCGAGCGAGACATGACGTGGGCCATTCGTTTCGCCAGGATGAAGCAAGGTCATCAGAGTTGGGTTTTGTTTGGTACCGATTTTCCACTTTTCGGGCGACGATCTGCCAAGAAATCCACCAGAATCGTACTGAATCCGAGATGTCTGAAGGTGTCAGACGTTTTGGGATGAAAGCCGGTAATCCCAAGACCATGCTTGCTTCATCGAAGGAAGCATTTATTACTATGCGAAGTGTTACCCAAAGTATCGTTTATGTCAAGTTCGCGGGCCAGTAAAAAGGTCGGAAATTTGCCGAAATCACCAAAATATCCCAGTCATTAGCTTCTCAACCAGTGCTTTTGATGTTTTCCAAAAAATAGGAAGATTTGCAAGATTTTAACAAACCCGTTTCCCGATACGACAAGAGACGGTTCGTTTTTTCACGAGTTACGGATAACGACAATGTTGCGACTCGGCCTATTGATATTAACCACGTTTGGGGTCATTAGTCTTCCCACCATCGCCACGGGACAAATCCAGTGGATGGAAAATGTCTCGATTGCCAAGACCAAAGCGGCAAGCGAAGGCAAGTTTGTGCTGCTCCATTTTACCGGAGCCCAGTGTCGGCCATGCCAGCAGTTGGAGACGTTTGTTTACCCCAACGTCCAGTTGGCCCAAAAAATGAACGAGCTCGTCGTTCCAGTGAAAATCAAAAGCGAAACTCAAGAAAAAATATTTCGCCAGTTCAGCGTCGCCACGATGCCGACAGACATTGTCATGACTGCCGACGGAACGATCGTTGTCAAACGGAAAAGTCCCAGTTCAGTCGACAATTACCTGTTTATGTTGAAACGTCTGGCCAAACTCAAAGCGAATCAGAGCGCCTCGGAAAAACGCAAGGATGCGGCCAAGGTCAGTTTGACCGACGAAGTTCAGCAGTTGCAAAAACGGGACGAAAAAATACGACAAAGTATCATGGCTGATCGACAGTTTCAGCCAAATTCGCGCGGGCAGTTGTACAAGCCCAAAAATCAAACGGTTCAAAATCAGTTTGTTCCTGGCAACCAACGGTTCCAAGTTCAACTCGACGATCCGGTTGTTCCGAAAATCAATCGTCCCGATCACAAATTTCAAATTCCCAATGTTCACGCAAAACAAACGTTGACCGATTCAGGTCCACCAACGAACGCATCCGTCGGAGACAATCCCCTGCGGCCCAAAACGAATATTGGCGGAAACCGAATTGTTAGAAACCAGGTGACTGACAACCGGAATACTGCGAACAAGATGACCGCGAACAAGATGACCGCGAACAAAAATCGTAACAAGACTGTGGTTAGTAATCCGTACATGAATTCAACCACGCCACCGAGCACTCCTCCCCAGTTTCAGATCAACGACCAGCGAGTGGGGCCGGTTTCGCAAACTCCCAAACGGCAAAACACAAATCCAAACGTAAACACCACCAACAAAACGGTTATTACCAACCAATTTGTGTCTCCCAAAAAAGAGGACAAGCGGGCGCCGAAAGTCGTACAAAACCAGTACACACTTCCAAAGATGAACATTACACCGATTCAAAGCAGCCGTCCCGCAAAGCCGGCTATGAACGGTTTTTGTCCAGTCACGTTGATGGTCGAAGCTGATTGGCAAAAAGGTGACAAGCAGTGGGGATGTTATCATCGCGGAAAATTGTTTTTGTTCGCTTCCCAAGCGAAACGCGATCGGTTTATGAAAACGCCGGACGAATTTTGTCCTTTGCTGGCCGGATTTGATCCCGTTGAGTATGAACGAACGGGCAAGCTAGTCGATGGCGGTGTTAAAACGGGCGTTGTGATTGAGGCCCACGGCAAACGCCAGATGATTCTGTTCAGCTCCGAGGATGCCAAATTGGCGTTCAAAAAAGAGCCCAGCCGCTACCTGGATTTCGTCAAAAAAATGAATGAGCGTACAGCTCGCAATCCCTCCAAGGGATCCAACGTCAAGCTACGATAAGTAAACTGTTTTACGCGGCCGATTTTGCACGCTACTGCTGGTTATTGCTCGACCCATTTTGATTGAGTTGACTTTTGCGGGCTTCGACAACCAGTTTCTCGAGTTCGCTACGTTCACTGGGCGGCATAAAGGTGTTGAGCGTAGCACTCAGTTTATCAAACATGCCATTGATTTTGTTGCGCTGGGATTCGTCGGCACTGATCAACAAACTGCGTTGCTGATCAATTTTGAGCCGCATGGTTTGCGCATCATCAAGTTTGCTGAACACTTCGTAGAGTTCATTGGCCTCTTTGACTTGTCCCTTGTCCAACATTTTTTGAATACGAGTGATGATGACTTTTCGTTGTGCGAGAAGATCCGTAATTTGGTTGTGTAATCCGCGAACGATACCTTCGGCGTACAGACGATCTTCGTCGTTTGGTAGTTCGATTGTGAGCTCATCGTACAAACCTGGAACGACAGGCAATTTCGCCAGGCCGCGGTAACCGCTTTTGATCATCAGCAAGCGAATTCCATCTTCCGATGGCGGAATTATGATTTTGCCAAAAAAGTCTGTTTTTCCAATCAACTCAGAATCCACATCCGACGTGTCGTCGGGCGACCGCGAGAATATTTCGTAGTCGGACAGCGGGTCGGGCGCTTTGTTGACTCCTGGCAACTGGCGCGCAAATATCTGCAGCTTCGTCGGGCGATTCGGCGGACGAATGACCAGCGCGAGTTTTTCGATTCGAGTTCCCGTCCGACCCGACAAGGGAACGCGATCACGAGATTGCGTTCGGCATTCCAGGGTCGAACCATTTTTTTCGCGAATGATCAGAAAAGTCCAGCCGATGGTCTGTGTTTTTTCAAAGGTCAAATCCCGCGTTAATCGCCGAACCACCGGTTGAAATACATCGTTGGATCGTACCCAAACTGGCGAATCCGTATTGTCGACGGCGACCAGGTTTCCATTTTCATCACGTTCGACGGTTTTGGTGACGCCGATTGCCCGCACTCGCAAACGCGCCCACCGTTCGGTCCGTTTGGTTTCCAGGTTTTGTTTGTCAAACGCTTTTTCGATCCGGGCCAGTGGCATGAATGCATTGGCCATGGCGTAGTAGGCCGTTTGTCCGACGCGTTGCGGATTGCCGCATTCGAGTTGGGTTTTGGCTCCCCATTTACGTGTTCGCAAGTCGTATTCACGAGCGCGACAGATAAATCGACCTTGTTTGTATTCGATGGCGACGACGATCAGTTTGTCGATATTTTGACTTTCCAGTTCGTCAATCATGTCGCTGAACCAGCGGTTTATCGGTGTGATGACCGAGGGGATCGGCGGAAGATTTTTGGGATCTTTGCCGTCGCGTTTTGCTTTGCGATCGGCGGCGCGCTGGGCCGCAGCTTGTTTTGATTTCATTTCAGCCGCACTGAGGTATTCCAGCGGCTTGATGTTATTGATGTATTTGTTGAAACGCCAATTCCAAACGTCAGGTGCCCGTTCGGCAGACACATTCCACGAACTGGGGTCCGTCACGAAGGATTGTTTATTAATTTCACGGATGACGTCAGGCAGGACTTGTTCGGTTTCAAATTGAAAATCAGAGACCACCCATGTTTTAACTTCGTAGGCCCAGTATTCCCAAGCTTGTTTACGCGGTGCCGGTTTTTTGGTGGCCGGTTTTTTGTTTTTTTGTTTTCCGTTTTTTTCAGCTGGCGTTTTTTCCTGGGCGGACAGCGGCAACGGCTGAAATGAATTGCCGACAAACAACACGGCGAGCAGGCAAACGGCCAGCACGAATGGCCTCGCTGTCGGTTTTCGATTGATGACGTTCGAAAGTTTCATGTTTCGTGGTGACGTTATTTCTTGTATTCAGGCGCGTCCAATTGCCAACGATCAACGTTTTGATAAAGGCTGCTGAGTTGGTTGCCTGTATTTTTCAGGTTTTTGCGATAAGCGTAATGTTCCACGATTTGCCAGAGTGGGATCACGGCCATTTCCGCATTGCAATGTTTGTGGATGGTTTTAAGTGACTGGTACGCTTCGCTCCATTTGCTGACGCGAGCGATTTGCTGCAATTCGAGATTGATCGAAGCACTGACCAGCGGCGCCAATCCGTGATCGCCAAGCACTTTGAAAATATCCAACAGCGGTTCTTGCATCGTGATTTCTGAGTACAGGAAATCGTAGTTGTCGTCTTTGGGAACCACTTGTCCCGGAGGCAATCGACGCAGTTTTGTTTTGACGCCGATGATGGCCCAGTTTTGAGCGATGGCTTCACACGCCAGTTCGATCATGTCGTCGGCGGGATAGGCCAACGTGATTTCTGGTTCTTTCAGTCCGGGAATTTTTTCCACGAATTTGTTGAGTTTTTCTTCCAGATCTTCTTCGCTGGAATCTGGAAATGTCTTGACCAATTCAGGAAAGAGTCGTGTGATCAACGCGTCCTTGTCCTCATTGCCGATCTCTTTAACAACGTCCTGAATTTTTTTGAGCAACGCTTGCTTGGGGTCTTCCCTGGTCAACAAATCGAGGTCTGAACGAAAGATTTTTTCAGCAGCTTTGGTCATATCGTTGATCATTCGCTGTTGGGCAAACGCAATCATTGTGATGCCAAGGTAGACATTGTGGATGATCGGGGGGACTCCGAAATCATACGCGTAGGCCGTTTGATCAGCGTCATCCGTACCGACTGGGAAAGGTCCATTGATCAATTCGAAACCGGGCAAGTTGTCATTTCCGCCGGCGATCATCTCTTTCAAGACCAGGTCGCGGTTCAAACCGTACAGCAATCCGATCCGATAGTCCCGGCTTTTGACATAATCGTTCTTCGGATTGGGAACCAACAGATGGACCGTCGGGAGATTGTAGGGACGAACCACAATGTTGGGGTCTTTTTTGAGCATGGTGGCGTCGGCTGGAAAGATACGATCGACCGCGTCAACCTCGCCACGCAGCAACGCCAAATCGGCTTCTGCTCGACTTTTAAAAATGCGTTCGACGATGCGAGGATGTTGGCGACCCGAAATTTTTGGGTAGCGCGGGTTGATATGGTAAATCGTTCGCTGATCGTTTTTTTCTTTGACAGCATAAAATCCGTTGGATTCTCGGACGCCGTTTTTAGGAGTCGCTTTGAGCGGAACCTGGAGCAGGCAGTCGGGACGGATATGCGGGAAATGCAATTTCACGACAACCGAGTTGCGATTGTCGATCCGAACACTTTTGATCACACGCGCCCACGGTAAGTGGGTTTGGCCGGATTCCAAATCACCCAGTTCGAGCAAACGGGATGAAAGTTCAAAAGCGCTGATCGGTGGTGAGCCGAGTTTTGGTGGATCGCTGGGCAGCTGATCGATTTGAAAACGGTAGGTCAGGCCAGCTTCGTCTTGTTTGATAATTTGACCGCTGGAGAAAACATATTTTCCGCCATCGTCACCCGGTTCGACAAACTGCACGAGGTTTTTATACAGCAACGGGCCAATTCGACGATCGCCCCAATGGTTAACGGATGACGGATCAAAACTTCCAGCCGGTTGCGTGGCGCCAACAAAGACGTAGGGAAATTTTTTGACGACTTTATTGAACAGAACTTTGGATTCGTCGATCTCAGGGATCGCGTAAATCATCGTCCGCACTTTTCGATGGGCTTCGAATGCGTCATCCCCTTCGGCGGCTTGTTTCGCTTCGGCCAACACGCGTTGGCCAACCTTGATGATTTCGCCTTTCCATTTTTCGGTGAGGTCTTTCAAGCGGTCGGCATATTTGTTTTCAATGTGAACCAGGATTTTTCGAATCCCGGGCAAGTCACCCTTTTGCGCCTTTTGTTCCATGAGTTTATCAAAGCAATCTTTGATGGCCCCTTGGAGACCGCCGACATATCCGGGGTAGATGAAATTGCGATTTCGGGCATACAGCTCTTCGAAAACGGTAATCGCCTCGTCATAAATCCCTTTGTCCAAGAGATTTTTGCCGTCCAGGAACAAGTAGTTTTCGAGTGCTTTTCGCAATTCGGAATTAGACCGGTTGCGGTCATAGAGAAATAAGTAGCCTTTGAACGCCGTGTCGTAGTCCCGCTGCGCCATCGCTTCACGAGCTTTTTCCAGAACCATTTCGTCAAAGGTCCGGATTTTGGCGATGCTCGGCCAGGGAACTTCGTATTTCGTCTCGGGGTCGTTGACGAAACTGAACACCAAGACTCCGCGCTGTCCAATTGGAAACGGTTTGCGGACGGGACGGCCATCACCATGTACGAGGTTGGGCAGAACATGGAGGATGGCAAATTTGTTTTGTTTGTTGAGATGGATTTCGAAAAACGGTTTGCTTTCAACCAGCGGCGTATCGTCTTCGGGAATTTTTCCATAGATCTTTCCCGACTGTTGCGCTGTCGCTGGTGAAACGAGTCCCCAACTGAGCGTGATCAGCAACACGGTCCACAGTGCCAACAGAGTTGCCGTTGGAATTGTTTTCAGACGTTTCGATTGATGAATAGCCACAATGTTCGTTGCCTGGGTTATTTCAGTTTGCTTGTTGGAACCACGTGAATATGCCCGCCTCGGCCGGAGAGCAGCAGATCATTGCCCGCGATGACAGGAGTTCCGGCCAGCGGCTCGCCTGTTTTAACGGTTTTGGCAACGCTACCATCAGCGTTGACAATTACCAAGTCTCCGTTGGACATTGCTAAAAGGTGTTTGTCCTCGAATTTCACAGGTTGTCCGGTGACCATCCGCCCAGCCAATGGAAGCGTCCATTTGGGATTGCCGCCGGAGCTGCCCGAAGCAAATTGTGAAGCTTCGTAATAGACCAAGTTGTTGTTGGCCAGGATCAGGACAACACCCGAGCCGTAGTTCATCGGGCCGGCGACATAGTCGGCGGGCAGCGCGACGGTGGCGGCTTTTTCCAACGAGTTCCCAACGTTCAATGAAACCAGCCGGTCATTTGTTCCATCGTTGTCCACAGCCACAACCTGGTTTCCGACTTTGACGATCGGAGATTTGATGGTGTCTTCATGATCGAGCTGATTGACTTTTTGAACGTCAGTCGATGCGGCTTTGAGCAGATAGAAAATACCTGCGTCTCCGTCGGCGATCACAAATTGCTGGTCATCGATTGCAACAGGTCGGCACCAGCGAATATCGTTGCCCGGTTGCACTTCCGGTTGAAACGGAGTCGCTTCCGCTTGTCCTGAGCCCGGGTCGATCAAGACAATTTGGCCTTTGCGCGACGACATCACGATTTTGTCACCCAGTTTGATCGGCGGGCAGCTTGGTTTGTCGGACGGTGAAATGAGATTGATAATTTGAGAAACGGTAGGGCTGTTTTTGTCGTAATTCAACACACGTTTCTGATCGAGCGGACCGTAAAAGAACTGTTTACCGGGTCCCATGTTGATGTTCCCGCTAAAAATCAAATCCTGCAGAATTTTACTTCCGCGATAACGTGGTTTGTTCGTCGAGCCTGTTTTGATCAATTCACTGGTGATGGCAAAAATGTCACCTTGGGACGATGTGACGAATCCGGCGTTACCATCGCGGAAGACCGATCCGGCATTGGGCGCGGAAAAATCGGTCCGCCAAACTTCGCTGTGATCATTGGGATTGATGCACGCCAGTGAGGCGAGCGCCGAATTGCCGCGTCGTCGCAGTGTCATAGCAAAATCGCCACTGCGAACGATCGGACCCAAGTATATGTCTTCGCCATTAGTGACCAGGTCGCGAGTAATTTTGCCTTGCGATTTAATCATTTTGAATCGAGTGAGTCCTTGGTTGCCGATCCAGATTTTTCCAGAGTAGGACATGATAAAGTGTCTCAAGCCATTCATTCGCATTTTGGTTGCCAGCGAATCATCGACCGAAAAATTAAACGCGGCCGCCTGTGTGACAGGAGTTTTTTCCTCGGCTTTGTTGACTTCCATCAATTTCATATCGCCGGAGTCCGAGGCAACGACGACCCACCGGTCAATTCGGACCATCGGTGTGTTAACGACACCGAGGGTAAATCGTTGAATGAACTGCACCTCGGTCAACGTTTTGCCGTCATCGTCGATTCGATAGATGTGCAGATTTGAGTAGTTGCCACCGTTGACCAGCAGGAACAGATGTCCGGCAACAATATGTGGGGGAACGGTAATCGATCCTGGAATGTGGTCGGCGCCGACGAATGTGACAGCTTGGCAAGTCATATCGGCTGCCGAGAACACGTAGAGATTGGTATGTTGACCGGGCTGAAAAATATACGACGAATTGGCCGTACATGGTGTTGTCGTTTGTTGTGGGATTTTCGCGGCTGCCGCGACTGTGCCATCGGCGAGATTGATTTTGAGGAGTTGCCCGTCGAGGGTCGTGACGACCATTGCGCGATCCATCATCCGTGGTGCGTGAAAGGGGCTGCCGATTGCCAACCGCCAAAGCAGTTTTCCAGATTGGGATTCGTAGCAAGCCATTTCGTTGGAGTCGCTGTTGGCAAGTACTACTTTTTCACGAGATTTGTCGGTCCAGTTTGGTTCGATTCGCGTGCGGTAGCCGACGTATTTGCGCCAGAGGATTTTCCCTGTTCCACAATCGAACATGTAAACGGAACCGTCGACCAGATACGCGATCACTTCTTCTTCGAGACCAACCGCAGTTTTACTTTCGACCGATTGGCTGCTGAGCAAAATGGTTTTTGAAATCGCGGTTGGCGGCGGAGTCGTGACGGGTTTCATGTCGGGCGTAAACGTTTTGACGTTGTTTTGCTCGGCAATGGCTGCTTGCTGAATCGCTTTTTGCAATTCAGCGCGCGGTTTGAGTTTGGGGTATTGCGACGTCAGCGTCTGATATTTATTGATCGCTTCGTTGGTTTGGCCATCGGAGGTCAATTGATTGATTTCTGCCAGAACTTTGACATAGGTGTTTTCCATTTCGAGATCGCGTCTGATCGCGCGACGGAGATCTTCGACCTCTTCGATGACTTTGGCGACCACTGGGCGATTGCGTTGCTTGGTTGGAATGTAAGAGGGTGTTTCCACCAATTCCATGACCTGGTTGACCTTGCCCAGCAATTCTTCTTTTTTCTTGATGTCGTTTTCATTTTTTGCCACAGTGGCAAAACCGCGTGCGGTCTTGGGAAGGACATCGGCAAGTGTTTCGCGGATCTCGTTAAATTCCTCGAGTTCCTCGATTTCAGGAAGTTTATTTTTGGCTCGATTGTAGGTTTCCTGCCATTGTTTGGCGGTGAACGATTGAGCCAGCAGCGATCGGACGCGATAGACTTTGGCGGTGTCAACGCGGTCGTCGCCGGAGTGTTTTCGCATAAATTCGTCGAACGTTTCCATCGCGACGGCGTAGTCACCGCGCACGTGGGCATCGTTGGCCAGATCCCAAAGTTCGTCTGCCGGTTTGGTTTTAAAGAACAGAACGAGCAGAAAACCAATGATGACGAGCACTCCGATAATTGCCGGAGCGATAAACAACCATTTCGAAGTCCAAGGTTTTGCCGCCGTTTTTTTGCCTTTAAAACTGGGCATCGCCATTTCTTGCGAATCTGACATCGCATCGCCGTTGGGATCGCCAAATGGATCGTCAAACGTATCCATCGGGGGCGCGGCCGGATCGATCATCGCTGTATCGAACGCTTCGACTTGATCGACAGGAACCTGATGGACATCGGCGGCTTCGACGATTTCAGGTTCAGGATGTTGGGATAGGGGGTCCAAGTCGAGAACGGTAGCGTCGGCTCCGACGGGTTCAACGGCAACCGGTGCGGGTTCGACAGGCTCGACATCGATTGGCTCGACATCAACCGGGACGACATCGATGTGTGCCCCGATCAATTCGCTGGTGTCTTGAGCATTTTCGGTGGGCTGATTGACAACGATTTCTTCGTGTTGTGTGACAGGGACTGGTTCCGGTTCGTTTTCTGGTTGGAATTTGGCCAGAATTTTTTTTGCTTGAGCTGAAGTCAGTTGGTTTTTTTCAACCAGATATTTGGCGATGGCTTTGGCCGATACATTTTTGTCTGGGTTGGCCACTTGTTTGCGAATTTTGCGGACGACTTTGTCGTCCACCAACCCCAGATCTTCGATGTGCTGAATAAACTTTTCGGCGGACATTAAATCAATAATCCTTATCCGTGGTTTGCATTTCGATTGAGTCAATTCCAAAAATCCGTGCTGCGGAGTAGCAAGCGATCATTTTTTTCAAGACGGATTCTTCATGTGCGATGATAACAAGTCGTTCTGGCTGATAATCGTCAACAGCCTGTCGAACGACGCGTTGCATTTCCAGATCACTACCAGCTTCGCGTTCTTCTTCGCCGCGAACGGTAATGTGATACGTGTTAAATTGGTCGATAATAATTTCGACATAATCGTCTTCGTCTTCGGGTTGTTCCTCGACGACGGTTGACGGTTGATCGGTCGATGGTTTGGGTTGTTCGATACTACGAATGACCGTAAAGGACGCGGTGACCATGAAAAAGATGAGCAGGAGAAATGTCACATCGACCATCGGGGTCATGTCCATTTCTTCGTTTCCGGGGTCAGTGTTCATTTTCATCTCGACCGGCGGATCTTCGTCTTCTTCCTCTTCTTCGAACCCTTTCCAGGTCATTGATTTTTTGTCTTCGAGGGCGCCGACGGGTGGTGGGACAGGCAGGCTGGATGGAGCGGATGCTGACGTTTCCGGTTGATCAGACGTGTCATTTTTTTTGATGTTGCCGATGGGTGCAACGAGATCAAAACCATCCTGTGGATCATCATCGGGATTTTTTTCAGAATCCGGGTGAGTATTCATTTTTTGTTGATCCTTGGTGGTATGTTTGTCGGGCGACGGAAGGTCAGGAACTGAAACAAAGTTTCCGCAATCGGCACAGCGGATTCGACGGCCTTGAATTTTCTGGGTGGCACGTCTCACCGATTTGCAGTACGGACATTTAAAATTGATTGCCAACTTGATTTCTCGACAGTGTTGTGGCTGCTATCTCCTTTGTTTTTTGTTTTCCACACCGACGAGCAGTTTCCTGTCGCCGGCATTTTTTGCGGCGGCGCGCTTGAGCCTTTCTATTTGGCCGTTTTTGGAGTCTCCGTGCGCTTTGATCATCACGTATTGTAATTCCGGTTTATCGATCAACGTTTTTTCGACAAACGCGGCGACTTGCTCCATGATTTCCTCTTCGGTCCCGGTGACTTCGTCGTTTCCGGTATCACCAATGAAGACTTTTGCATCTTTGTCGGTGTCGTTGACTTTGTCGACGTAAATCATGACGCATTGTTTTTCGGGTATTTTTTCGGCAACTTCGGAGATGGGCAATTCGACGGCACGTTTGGGATCCATGGTCGAAACCACGACAAAAAATGCGAGCAGTAGAAACGTGATGTCGATCATCGGCGTGATGTCCATTTCAGCGTCTTCGTGTCGGCGCTTTCTGGGTTCGATTTTTTCGGTCGCGGTGCTCATAAATAATTATAGATAACGATCAATATGTCGCGAAAAAGAGTTTAACGCGTTTTGCCCGAAGTGCAAAAAATATGACGATTTACGTTATTAACTTAACGTGTGTTACTTAGGGTGCCGAATATTCGCTTCTCGGAAGATTTCCAAGAATTGATTGAGGCCATAAGTCACGAGGTCCTCCATTTTCCGGATTCTCACATTGATACTGGCAACGCTGAGAACCAGAGGAATCGCGATGGCCAGACCACATGCCGTTGTAATCAGAGCAAACTGGATGTCTTGGGCAAGTCTTGGAACTTCGACCGCTTGATTCGGGTCAGCCAGTTTTGAAAACGCTGCCATCATCCCCATGACCGTTCCGAGCAGACCGATCATCGGAGCCGCTTTGATCACGGTGTGTACCCAGCTCAAGCGAAATTCGAGGTCCGCGAGGACATCGCGTTGAAAGCGGTCGGCGACCAGTTGTTTGACTTTTGCAAACCCAAGTTTTCTGTTTTCGATCGCCAGTTGCGAAAGTTGGCACATCGCACGTTGGTCACCTTCGCAGACTTGTGAGGCGGTTGAGTAATCACCTTTGCTGAGCGGTTCCTCGAGGGCCTCCAAAAAGACACCTTGTTCACCTTCATTTCGGAATCGTTTTTGTGCAACGCGGTTCCAGACCATGACCACGCAGTACAGGCCCCAAAGTGCAATTCCAGCCAAAATGACATAGACGACGTTGCCTAAAATCGAAAAGACAGTTTCCATTGAGTATCAATCACTTTCTCGATAGCCGATCACGACTGAATCTGACGCTGGTGGAAGAGGGAGGAAATGGCCAACGTAAATTCAAGAATCCCAGATTGTCCGCATTTGCATCAATGCGACAAGGGTATAGTTTGATTGAGAAACTGCTTTATCTCAAGCACCTGCCGTGCAAATTCCAGCTGTTTTCGGAATCGCAACGTTTGCCGTGGCGAGATTCGCGATTTGTCGGCACGGCAGGTCGCTGCAGCGGAAAATGGTTGACAAACCGGGCGGTTTAATTAGAACGCCAGTGCTCAATTTCGCAGAGTTTGAACCGATTTCGTTATCGAAATGAGCCCGGTGCTCCGAAAGCCCGCGACTGTTTTTTCGCTGTTGTACCGGTGGTCGGTGTGTTTGGCGGTGAGCTTTCCGCCGGGAGCGAAGCAGTCGGATTCTGCTGGGTCACGGGTTGTTGGCGCGGATTTACCGGTTTTTGAGTTCCATAGGTGACCGGCAGCGAATTTTTGGGTTGGCTTTGCTGCAGTTGTTCAATCATCTGCGGAGTAATTCCCGGCGGCAAAACGGTTTCTGTTTTCGGCGCGGTATTTCGGTCGGCCGTCTGGCTGAGCCGGTTTTGCATTGTTCGCGGCAAGTTGATGGTTGTGGTGTCCATTTTCTTGGGATTGATCGGCGGGCCATTGTAGTTCACTCGCTGGGACGCGTAGGTGACGTTCAGTTTTCCGTTGGGCGAGTTGATTCCGCGGTAGATCTGGTTCATTTTGTCCGACGGAGTCGCTTTGCCGGGCAGCACAACAATATCGTGGCCTCCCCGAACGACTTGCCCCGATTTTGCACGAAACATCGGGATCAAGGTGATGGTTTTGCGGAAACCGCCAATTTTGTCCCATGGCACCCAGACGCTATAGGAATGACCGATGTCCGTTTCGCTGTAATGTTTTTGCAGGTCAGCGGCTTCGTATTCGTATCGTCGATCAGCTTGAGTGCCTTGCGCGTTTTCAGCCTCTTCGGAGTCGTCGTACGCATAAATCATCAATTTGCCATCGACGCGAATGGGTTTGTTTTTTTTGTCAAAGAAATAAAACCTGCCACCGAAACCGCGCGTTGGCGGAGTGCCTGGAGCAGTCAACGTGGAGTCTTTCCAAACGACCGCCATTTTGACCGGTTGGCCAAATTTGATTTTTTCAGGTTGAGCGTTAGTCGACGAAGGTATTCCAAAAATACTGCCGTCGTCTTTCTTTTTGAGCAGCGTGCAGCCACTGAAACAAAACGAAAGTGACAAGCTGAAAACGATAATGCAATGGCGCGTCATTTTGTCCTCGAACATTCCGTTGTTGGGTAGCGAGCGATTTTGTGTTGCAGTTCTAATCACAGGTGCGAGGCGTTTGTGAGGGACCGTGTGTTAAGCGGATTCTGGTCCCTCGCTAACGCTTCGGGTTACGATTTTCCTCGCTAGGTCGCGTTGATTAAACTGGGAAGCTGTGAATTTGTGTTGAGCGGCGAGGCGCTAGCCGCCGGTGCACCGGTGCACCCTCGAATACCGGCGGCTAGCGCCTCTCCGCTCACAATTAATCAACATTACCTAGTACTTAAATCACTCTCCGTTGTTGCGTTGGGATTCGATTGTTTCAGGGCGTATCGATCAATTCCTGTTTTTTCGCTGGGGTTTGTTATCTTCCAGGGTTGAATTGGGAATGATTAAATTTTGGTTGAGTTTGGTTGTTGTATTGCGGTTGATTCACATTGTTTTCCGGCCATTGCACGTTGGAATTCGGTTGAATCCGACGTTGCGAGGTTTGGCCAGTGGGTTGTCGATTTACTGGAGCCACATAGCTCTGTTTTTGGAATTGGGCGGGAGCCGGTGCGATTCGAGCAATGGGTTTGGCCGAGTTTCGCACCGGGACTTGTTGTTGCGGGATTTGTTGTTGCGGGATTTGATGATTGATTTGATTGGGAGCCGGACGATTGGGTTTCAGTTTTTCCCGAACGGGTCCCAATTGTTTTTGGCGTGGGTTTTTGTTGCCAATTTGAGGATAGAGAGCTGCTGGATCACGATCGGGTGTGTAGACTTTCGTGGGATGACCTAAAGTGGCTTCGTAGTCACGATTGTAGGCCAGTGGTCCATAAACATTGGTGACATCGGTGAGGCACCAAGTCATCCGGTCCATTTCGACTTGATTGTGATAGTCGATTTTTTCATCGTTGTCGACGATGTAAGGCGTCAGGACGATGAGCAATTCGGAGCGAGTTTTGCCTCGCGTTTCGAAACTGAACAGAGGACCGATAGCGGGAATATCGCTCAAGATCGGTACGCCGCGTTTGGCTTTGGTATCTGTTTCTTGAATCAAACCTGAGAACACCACGGTTTGGCCAGATTTCGCTTGCAGCGTGGTTTGGGCGTTGGTGGTGTTGATTTGTGGTGATCGAATAACGTCCCCGGCATCAGTAATGAAAATGGCGATTCCATCTTCTTCGGCTCCGAGTGCTGAGTTTTGTACGTCAACCGCCATCACAATGGTTCCATCTGGGGAAACACGCGGCGTCACTGCCAGGATCACGCCGACGGGCGTGTCGGTGATCACGTTGGTAACGCCAAAGTTGGTGGTTTGAACGTCGGTAATCCGTGGGACTTGAGCACCGACTGTTACCGTTCCCTGAAGATCAGAGAGCGTCATGATAGTCGGGCGCGAGAGGACGCGAACACGTCGTTTGTCTTTCAGTGCTCGCATCAACACGTTGATCGATTCGTTACCGGCTGACAGAACGAGGCCACCATATCCGAGTTCGGTATTGGTGCGGCCCAATCCAAGGTTGGAAAGTCCTTGGCCAGCCAAGTTTTCACGAGTTGCCAGTGCGAGTGCGTCGAAGTTATTGCCGATTTGCCCTTGGTTAAATGGGAAACCGATGGCTCCCAATCCGCGGTCAAACAGCAGCGAGTCCTGAACCCCGACCTGGACACCGTATTCAGTCGTGTCACCAAGATCGACTTCGGCGATCAGGCATTCGACTTTGACCATCGGCGGACGTCGGTCGATCGCTTCGATCACTCGTTCGATTTCTGGAATAAATTCGGGATTCGCCATGACGATCAATGCGTTGCTGAACGGCTCGGCAGTGACGGTGATCTCACGACGGTTTTGAATCCGCGTGGTCGCCGATTCGGGATCATTCTGGTTCAATGTCGTACGGCTGGTCAGCCAGTCATTGATCGTAGTCGCAACGTCGACCGCTGGTGCATTGGCCAGACGGTAAATCTGAACACCGCGACGGTTGGCATCCTCGGTATCGAGTCGCAGCAGCAGGTCCTCGACGACTTGCAAATCGCTGATAGGGCCTGAGGCAATGATGCTGTTGGTACGTTCTTCGAATGTAAAGCGAAGATTGGCGAGCGTTGCACCGTCTTGAACTGCAGCATTTTGCAGCGGCAGTCCCTGGCCTTGTTGCTGTTGGCCGCCGAAACCGCCGCCTTGGTTGGCGTTTCCAAACAGTGCTGAGATCGTATTGAACAACGTTTGAGCGTCGCCATTACGAATCGTAAATACTTTGAGTTGAGTTTCGACGTTCGGCACGCGGTCGAGTTGGCGAATCAGTTCTTCGAGCAACGGCATACTTTCCGACGGACCCTGAACCATCAGCGAGTTGCTATTGGCATCGGCGGTGATCCGCACGTCAAACAGAATGCCAGATTCGACAATTTTGCCATCTTTGTCGATCATCATCATTTTCAGACGAGCATGGCGAACTTGTGAAATCGCACTATCCTGGTTGACTTCAGGAGGCTGACCTTGAGTCACCTGACCTTGGCCTTGTCCTCCTTGTCCTCCACCAGGTTGTCCACCACCCTGACCACCGATTCCGTTGACGCCAGGTGTCGCAGCACCGCGACCAGCCCCTTGTTGTTGACCGCTGATTGCGTCGGTAATCACCAGCGCCAGTTCGGTTGCTACCGCATTGCGGAGCTGAATGATTTTCATCTCGTTTGCTTTGGTGGGTGAGGTAACCACGTCGAGTTTTTCAATGAGTTTATCGACGGTTGCCATGGCCGCAGCACTGGCCCGAACAACCAACTGATTACTGCGAAAGTCGGAAACGGTGATCAGCGTTTGAACTTGACCACCCCCTGGTGTGTTGATGGCTCCGCCTTCGAAGTATTTGTCAATTCGGTTTTTAGCGTCGACCGCTGACATGTATTTCAAAGCGTAAACTTTGAAATCAGTTGCTGTGGAATCTGTCGGAACATCCAGTTTTTCGATCAGTTGCTTGACGGAATCTACAGCTGCTTTAGGACCAACAATCAACAGCGAATTCTGGTCATCCAGTGGTGAGACTGTGATCGCACCTTGTCGGCTTTGGAAGTTGCGGTCATAGAGATCCTGAACAGTCGGTGACAGTGAACGTGCATTGGCATGTTCGAGTTTAATCGTATCGATATTTGGTTGCGTTTGCTCGGCGGCACCAATCAGGCGTTTGATAATTTCTTCGACACGTTTGACGTCTTCGGGATTGTCGCCGGTAACGATGATGGTCCCGAGTTCAGGAACGACTTGGATTCGAACGGGGCCGATGATGCCCGATTCATCTTCCTGGTTTCCGCCTTCTTGGTTTCCACCTTCCTGATTCGCCGGATTTCCTTGTTTTTCCTGATAGGTTGAAACGACGTTCATTTTGCCGGTTCGGTGCGTCGGAGCATATTGAACCGCACGTTGGATGGGGCGGCGTTTTTCTTGATCCTGAACGGGCTCTTGATGTGCCGTCAAAATGTTGACAGCGCGGTTAACCGTTGGCGGGTCGGCGGCTCGCATATCCACGAGGACTTTTCGAGGTTGGCCAAAAGTTGGCGTGTGATCGAGTGCCGTGACCACTTTTTTCCAGGCACCAGTCAAATGTTTGGGGCCGTTGAAACGAATCATGTTGTTGCTGCGGTCGATTTGCATCGTGACCACTTCGAATCGTTGCTTTTTGTTGTTCGGGAGTTGAACATGAATGACGCGGCCTTCGTTTTCAGCTTTTGCTCGGAGCCGTGAACCCCAAGTGCGAATCATGGCGGATTCGAATTGGCGCCAATTGGTTTGCGTCAGGCGATAGGAGCCTTCGGATTCCGGGTTGTCGGTATGTTCAAACGACGAAGTGTTTCCGTGATAAGCGATTTGCTGAATGTTGGGATTCGGTTTTCCCAGCGGTGACGTTGGCTCAAATCGTTTGGGTTGGCGATACGATCGAGAATTCTCGCTCGAAATATCGTCCGTGTTTTTCGAAGTCGTTTTTTCGTCAGGTTGGTTTCCCTGTTTCATTATTAGGGCAACACACACCAGTCCGCCCATCAACACAGCGGCAACGAAGATTCCACGCCGGGTCAAGACGCGGTGGGTCAATGACGTAAATTGATTCATGATGGTTTCATCCAACAAGGTTTGTGGCAGGCGCTGGCGGTTCACCTGCGTACGGGAATTTGGGTCAAAGAACTCGCGCAGGGTCTGGGCGGAGACGGCGAATTCTAATCGTGTTAATCGGCACTAAAGGAACGGACCGTAAAACCAAATCGACCGTTTTCATTCGGAGAATTGAAATATATTGCCGTTTGAGCGGATCCTGGGAAGTTTGGGAAATGTTTTCCGGTCGCTCTACGGTGTTTCGCGGTTTCATTGAAACACCAATTCGTTCTTTAGATCATATGGTGGACAAAGTTGATGGCGGTTGGCCGATTAGGAGTCAACAAGAGATTGGGGCAGGATTATCGCCGTACAGTCGATGTAATGTTTCGAAATTAAAAAAAGTTGTAAGATTTTTGACTTTGGCCAGTCAGTAACTTTTGACCTGCTTTTTGACGTTTTTCATCTGTTTGAATTTGCTCTCTGGTGAAGCATTTAACAAATAAAACCAGCGGAATTTGTTGGGTATTGAACGGATGAACCGTCTGTTGCGTAGGGAAGTGGTGGGGAGTAATACAATTAAGGAAAGAGATATGCCGGAACAGTATTGGCACATTAACAATTGCCGACTTTTTTCACGTTTGGATGAGTCAACTCTAAGACGTATTGAATCGAGATCCAAGATTCGCAGTTTCAAACGCGGAGAACCTGTTTATCTCCCAGCAGATGCTGCAGATGGAATCATGTTGCTCGTTGCAGGTCGAGTTCGGATCTGCCATATCACTCCTGAAGGCAAACAGTCGATTATGGTGTTTGTCGATCCCGGCGAGATTTTCGGTGAGTTGGCCGTGTTAGACGGTGGCAGCCGAAATGAGTATGCCGAAGCCGCCGAGAACTGTCAGGTTGTTTTGATTCCGCGTGCGGAAATGCAATGGTTGATGCAACAGTATGCGGATATTTCGTTCGGCATTACAAAACTCATTGGGTTCCGACGCCAGCGGATCGAAAAACGGCTGAGGAATTTGCTGTTCCGATCCAATCGCGAACGGTTAATTTTGCTGTTGTTGGAGTTGGTCGAGCAGTACGGGGAAACCGACAACGGTGTCACCCATTTGAATCTGAAATTGTCACATCAAGAGTTGGCAAATATCATTGGCAGTACTCGTGAGACAGTAACCGTTGTGTTAGGCAAGCTACAGAGCGAAGGGTATTTGGAGATTGCCCGGCGAAAGATCCGGATTACTAATCTTCCCGGTCTGGCCAAACAGGTGCAGGAACGGGTCCCGGAGTCGAAAATGGTCCGACAGTCGATTCCGACCGGTCAGACTCCCAATGACATGTTTCGAAAAAGAATAAGTGTTTTGTAATTCTTTTCGTTACTGTATTTAGTCCAACTTTTAATTGAAACAAGTTGTGCGACAATGCTAATGTGGATTTAGCTGGACAGGCTAGGTCTGCCCTCCAATTTTGGAGCCTCGTTTCACTGTCTTACAACCGCGGTTTTTCATGTGCGCTGCCCAGGATCGAGAATGGGAAAACTGCCCAAAAGGCTTACTTTCCAAAATTCCAGACAACATTGACGATCGCGACCGGCGAAGGTTTCTGGCTTTTGTTGGAACCGGTTCGCTGTCGCTGGTTTTAGCAAGTTTGGTCGGCGGATCGGTCGTCAATTCTCTATCGCAGGAACAAGGTCCCTATACGTGAATTCAAACCCGCGATTTGGTGGGACAGTTTGTCACCGCCCGGTTGAGCAACACCCAGTTTGATTTGGTCATGGCTCATTTGAAAGTTTGCAACCATTGTATGCGGTTTTACCGGCAAAACGGCGCCAAGTTTCTGAACGAACCAGTCCCACCCCCAATTCAGGGTGGGTCGTGTAATGGTTCGAGTCGGAAAAAACCTTGCAACTAATGTGTCGTGTTCAGATGTAGCAGTAACGCAATAACATATGAAACTGGCAAAATGGTGCGCTTGGCGCACAATGCTATGCCCAAGCCAAGACTACACTACCTTAATTCTTCACCATCGCCGATCATTCTCGTTACTCCATCACCATCAGCACCATATGTTATTAAACTGTTTCGTCTAGCGATGTAATCTTTTTTCCCTTTTGGTAATAATCTGAATTCTATTTTTTGTGAATTCCATTCGACATCGTACCCTCGTTGTTCGATCAACTGAAGATATGTTGCGACAATGCGACTAAATTGGCCTGGTACCAAACGGACTGTTGGTTCAGTTAGCTTTCCACTTCCACGTGCGTACCCTTCAACGATTATCTTTAATTGATCTTTATTAGGAACTTCATTGATTGCTTGTAAAGCGAGAACAACCTTTGAATCAACTTCATGTACTTTTGAATTTGGTTGTTGGCAACCCAAACAAATCAAAACTGATGCTAGGATACAAATCAAAAACTGTCTCATCACTCCATCGCCATTAATTTTTCTCAATCAATACTTTGTGGGCGGGTCCTATTTGTCATGCCCGTGCTTCAAAATATCCACCCCATTCTCTACCGTAATGTTCTCAATCAAAGCCCGTGGTTAGGTCCAAATATGCACCTTTTCGTTTCCCTCCTTGAATCAATTGATCTGACACAACTGAGGCCTTCCAAATCGTCAATTCGTTTCTGACAATCACTAACCGAACGCCGACAACAACGTAGGGACTTGTCACGTTTTTTGGACCATACGCCGTTCAGTGAGTATGTTCACCTTCGAAAATTGAATGACCGTGCTGAGTACCATCGAAACCAGCATGCATATTCCAAATTGGTAGAAAAAACAATAGCGTAATGGCAACAAGGATCATTATCAGGAACAAAGATAACCGATGTTTCTTTAAAAGTTGCATTGCCTTTTCCATCTTCGCGAACCAATAGTCGGACCTTTGTTTCTACGCATTTCTCGATCAGAAATCCAAAATTGTGGATACAGATTTACTTGTTAGGTATTACGGATTCACATGAGATGTAGAATACTGTTTTGAACTGACCGGCGGTGTACGACTTTATTTCGACTTCAGGTACAACTCCAATACTATAGTCAATTTTCGACGAACATCTTTACCCACTCAATACCGTCTTCAAATCGGTCAAACCGCAACTCAGGTATATCAGGACCTCCATCTTCGTCAAATAAGGCAAACTTTTTTTCTCCTTCAGATTCAATTACATACAACTCAGCAATTTTCCTTTCACATAAAAAAATATCAACTTTGATATATCCTTCTTCAACATCTATCAAAGTGACATTGATTTCTGAGAATTCGCATACCAATCGTCTACAAAATGACTTAAGCATGTCGAGTTCCGCCTGAGAATTACCCCAGTCAGGGTGCCACTCATCAACCTTCCAGCTTTCAATTTCAGACATGCACATTGCTCCCTTACCGCAATCAGTTCTTTAAGATCGTCCAAAATTCACTATTTGGTTTCAATGTCGCGTTCAGATGTAGCATTGACGCAATAACATATTGAAACTGGCACAATGGTGCGCTCGACGCGCAACGCTATGCCCAAGCCAAGACTTGGCACCATGACTTGGCAATCCTCTTTCAGGTTTCTCCGATTAGCGTTTTGCCTTCCGAAGAATATTTTTCTTGATAGTCGTATTGCTATTGCTAACAACGTTTTTCGCGAAAAAAGGTAGCCATCGGGTTCTGAGCCAGCGGTGTGTCGAAGGATTTGTTGTTGATTGCGCTGCCAGTAGCCGTCTCTTTGGTACACCTAATGTGGTTGTTCCCTTTTGATTTCATACTCACTTGGTTTTACGCCACTGCGTCTTTTCAGATTCGTCGATGGATTTTCGGAAAACCCACCAAACTATCATAAAACCGGCGATCCAAATCCCTAAGTTTCCAATTAGCGGTAAAAAAAGCATGGACTCGCAGTTAAAAATCAACCTGCTATCACCAAAAGTGTAGGGTAGTGGCAGACCAAACGCATACTCAAAAACTTTTAATTTATTCCTGTCAGAAGTAATGCTTATCGGGTAGGTATTGAATGCAAGAAATGTTGACGTGTACAAGGTCCATAATAAAACCTGTTTCATCGAAATTCGTGCAATGAGTTTCACGTTATTGACTTCACGATTTTTGGAAGGGTGGTTGCTGGTGAATCAATCCGCGTGATGCACCCTTCACGCAATTAGTTCGACCCCATTTTTTTCGCACAATAAATCTGAAAGCGACTGATAAATATCGAGAAGAAAAAAATTCAAGTCAATGCTTAGCCATCCCTGTTCGCTAATTCCAAGCCACCATTCTGCAGGCGGTCTTAAAGCAGCTTTGTCTAAATCGTTACACAAATCTTTATGTCCGATACACCCTATCACGTCGACGGCTATTTTTTCCCCTAGCTTTTTCTTAAGAGATTGAAAACGGTCGTACTCTATCATATCTTTGCGTCGAAAAAAGCCAGCGTTCATTGCACATCGTCGATGTTTCCATTTGAGTTTGAATGCTGACGTCAATGTAGGCCGTGCACCAAAATGGAGCCCGCAAAAAGCAATTTTCGGAGAACCTCCAGTCGCGATAACACAGCCATAATTCTCATAAAGGAATTCAACCCCCACAGAACCACTATACCCATTGTCTTGAAGCACACGAATTATAATAGGCTGGCTCGGTACTTGAATGCTCGCCTTGGCTACTATTGAGCAATTTTCCATCTAGTTTTCTCTTAACATAAGCTAACGAATCTGTTGCGGGAGATTACGCTGAGGAGGGACGGGAACTAAGGGGAAACTTCCGGCAATCTCAGGAAGTGTTCTTGGACAATAAGGGGTGCCTCTAATGATCACGTTAGGGTTAGCCTTGATAACGCGCAAGCAACTCGGACAATTTGGAATCCACGTATATCCTCCTGGCCTTGGAATTATCCCGCCGCTGCTGATAGTGCAGCCTTGGCCGGCACCTGCTGCAGTCTTTGGCATGGCACAAGTTCTGCGGCAGCCAGGTGGTCTTACTAGCCAATTCGGCCAAGGAGTTTTGGGACCACTTTGAGCGATAGAAATACCATTGATACCTTCTGCTGCTTCAATGCAGCGGCCATACGCACCAGATTCTTGTGCACGTTGCAGGCACCGGTTAAGTAAATGGTTTTGCCGCAAACGGCAGATAGCATTTAGAGACAATGGGGTCTCGTTGGCCCCACACTGAATTCTCGGAACCCGGCACTGTTGCATTATTTTGGCACCAACAAGCTGGAAGCATCCTGTTGCTCCCATTATTTCAGAGTATTCATCTGTTGTGATATCCCCACAAACGTATCGATAGGTGGATTCACATTGCCCTTTAATGCCAAATGTAGCAATGTTTCCGCCCACACATAGTAGTAGCGTCCAGCGGTTGTTTGGCCAGAGCACAGGATCTCCTATTTCTCCGATTCAGTAGGTGTGGCTTTCCACAACTGCACCAACAATTGCTGGAGTAAAAGAGTCAACTCTTAGAGTTTCTGAATCACCCAGTGCAACACCGTAAGTTGGCCAAGAGTCATCGATTATTAGTTCATTGATAATTCGATTGTCTAAGTAGTCTGAGTCTTGACCACTGAGAAATTCTACCGGTATCAGTCTTGCAGGCTGGTCGAACTCAATGATCTCGGAATACGATTCAACAAAAACCAGAGGAACGACCTCGCCGTTCACCAGTTTGAGAAATATTTCCGTAGCTGATGTGTCTTCGAATTGCTGCCACGGCAACTGTAAAACCGTCTCGATTCTACACCCGATTAGTCTATCGATCCTGAATTTCATTGCAATCAAATTCGTTTATGTTACCAACCTTTTGTGCCGCCCATTATTACTCGTGGGTTTTCTGAAAGAGGAAGTATTGGGGTCCAGTATGGTTGATTCCAAGGCAGTAACGGTCTGCGGTATTTTACACGTGTACCATCTCCGAGCAATCGTATCTCTCCAATTTTTGGCGCAGGACCAATCGTCATGCCTCGAACGTTTGGCGGCCCATTGAGCAAAGACTGAAACTCTTTTTTAGCTCTGATTTGCGCTGGGTGGCACCCATGGTTTGCCAAATATTGATTGTGAATACATGTCATTGCAGCTGAAACAGGACCACCAATTGTTCCACTCGCACCCAAGCCAAATCTCAGGTAGGTAGCTTGGCCTACCCCGTTTGCCGTTGTTCGGATTCCTAGATCAAGCGATTCGTTATTTGGGTCAATAATGTCTGCTGCTATTTCTCCGCCTTTGTCAGTAATGGTACCGATGAGAATACTTCCTGCACCTCCCTTTATAAAAGGGCTGAGTGAGCCCTTACCGGTAGCCGACAAAAAATATGGCTTTGCTGCTTTCCAACCGGTTTCCTTGAAGATGTAGTGAAAGCCCTTGTGAGGATTTGGGGCTGGCATTTTAAATACAGACCCTTTTTGACTGTGTACCCATTCTGCAATTAGATTGCCTTTCAATCGAGCCCATGCTGCTAATCTGGCGGCCCCTTTTAAGCCACACCCTTTTAGCATCTTATTTGCTTTTTTTTGCGCGCCTGTAATGACTGATTGAGGAACAGTTTTTGCATCGACTTGAACCATGTATTTAAATTGAACTGTTGCATTTCTGCTTGCTCCCCCTCCTTCAGTCGATAGCCAGATTACGCCATCAGGTCCCGGTTTAAGACCATGAGTATGAATCGCAATCACGTTTTTTGGCGTAGTGTAGTGCTTCAGTATCACCACATCATCATTGTTAGACAAACCAAGCGAATCTGTGCCATTGATCGCAAAATAACCTCGATATAAGCTCATTCCATCGACATAGCCGAGCGGATCTCTTCCAACAAATCGTCCAAGTTTCGCGTCATACATTCTCGCCCGGAAATGATAGATTTCAGTTTCAAAGTCGAATCTTCTTCCAGTGTAAGTGAAGGTATTCGCGTACGCTGAGTTGGCAATCGGTGTTTCGAATGCGTTATAGATTGTCAGATCGCCGTAAGCACTGTAGCTGTATCGTTCGACGACACTGCCCGAACTCTGTGTTAATGCTGTGATGGAGTACTGTTGGTTACGTGAGTAGTAAACGATTCCCGTACCTGACTTAAAGGTTCCGTCTTTGAGAATCGGTTCATCGACATAGGAGGCGTAGACGTACTGCTCGGTTGGCGAAGCGGGTCCGGTTCCAGAGGAGTACTCTGCGATGACCTGTTGGCCAGAATAGGCGTAGACAGTGTTGCCTTTTTTGACTCGCCGTCCCAGGGCATCGTATTCGAAATTGATGTCGATGGTTGTGTCGCCGTTGGTGTCGGCGCCGGACATGCGGTTGTCGAAATCCCAGGTGTAGTTGTGGTTGCGAATGGGATTTGTGGTGAGATTGCCTTTAACGTCATGCGTTAGGTTCGATGTTCCAACAGAATTGATTTCGTGGGCGTTGGAATGAGTTCGCGAAACGGATGTACCGTTGGTTTTCAATGACGACCAGTCACCAACGTTGGTTAGTGTCCATTCATGAGTCAGGTTGTTATCGGACCGTTTCCAATAGGTCAGGCGATCGTCGTCGTAGCCGTCGTGGTCAATGCCAGCGGTGGTGTCGAAGGATTTGTTGTTTGACACAGGTGAGTTTAAATAAAATCGCGTGAAACTACAAAAATATATACGACTATTGAGTTGGAAATGCCAATCAATACCAGGATTGGTTGTGTCGATACAGTGCCCGTCAAAAATACTTCATTAATCAAAAAACCCGAAACTCCAGACAAGAAAAGTGCAACAAAGAAAGACATGAACCTATGTCGCTTCATCATGAGACAGCTAAAAAGTGTCACCAAACATGCCACTCCCGCGCATAACGAACCTGTAAAGCCTACGATATATGCAGATGCACAACATAACGATATGCAGGATATGATGCGGAAAACATCGGATATTTTATATTGAAATTTGACATCCATCTTAGACGCAACAACACCTTATCTACTTTGATTGGCTGGGCTTTGTAATGTTCCTGGACCAGTCCCACACGAACTACTGTCCGAAAAACTCCTTCCAATCTTTCAAGAAGAAAATCCGATCTTTGCCCCCAATCGATCCATTGTCTAAATAAATTGTTTTGCCATTGCAGAAGGTGATCTTCAAGACCATGTGGCCTGTGGTTAGGCCAAAATTTGCACTTTTCGTTTCCCACCTTGAATCAATTGATCTGACGCACCTGAGGCCTTCCAAATCGTCAATTCGTTTCTCGCAATCACTAACCCAACGCCGACAGTGATTGATCCAAGTCTTAAGTGCCCATGCGTTCTCAGCCGCATGTATTATTCTCAACATATCTTTTTCACAATCAATTGGAGAACAATTTGGGCAGGTTCCGGTAGCTTTCATCGCAGCACAAAGTTGAAATGCCTTTTTTTCATCTGCTGTCCAATTAGAAAATATCTTGCCCGTGCATTCTTTTTTACTTATTCCGGTATCGATTTTCACATCGCAGCTTTTTGAACAGCGGTCACTTGCCACTTCTAACGAATCTCCGCCGACAATGTAAGAAGTTTTTTGAACTCCACCAGCCGCACCACATGCACCGCCATTTATCAATGTGTTACAAGTACACTGACAAACATGCATTCCAGTCGAATCCAATCCATTCATGCCGAAATAACCCCTGTAAAGACTCATCCCGTCAACATACCCAAGCATGTCTCTTCCAATGAATCTCCCCAATTCTGCATCATACATTCTTGCCCGAAAATGATAGATTTCGGTTTCTGTATCGAATCTTCTTCCCGTGTAGGTGTATGGATTTGCGTAAACAGAGTTCGAAACCGATGTTCCTGTAGCATTGTAGATCGTGAGGTCGCCATAAGGTGAGTAGCTATATCGTTCGATGACAATACCAGAGGCATCCGTCAAACCGGTGATTGAGTATTGTTGGTTTCGGGAATAGTAAACCAGTCCTGTCCCAGAATTGAGTGTTCCGTCTTTGAGGATTGGTTCATCGATGTAGCTGGCGTAGACATATTGTTCTGTTGGCGATGCAGGTGTTCCACCAAAGGGATATTCGGCAACGACTTGTTGGCCAGAATAGGCGTAGACAGTGTTTCCTTTTTTGACTCGACGACCCAGCGCGTCGTATTCGAAATTGATGTCGATGGTTGTGTCGCCGTTGGTGTCGGCGCCGGACATGCGGTTGTCGAAATCCCAGGTGTAGTTGTGGTTACGA
>JANQLU010000038.1 GCA_028280445.1 Pirellulaceae bacterium
ACGCCTTGAATTGATACCAAACGTCATGGTAAGCGGCAGGGCTCTAGCCGCCGGTGAACCCTCAAATACCGGCGGCTAGCGCCTTGCCGCTCACATCAAATTCACAGCTTTCCGATTTAATCAACGCTGCATAGCACCTTGCCGCTTACGACAGGCTCGGCAGGAGCCTCGCCCTCCCGATCACTCAATTTCTGAAATAGCCCGTCACACTTGGCGACAGGGGCTGCGAAATCTTATTAGACAACGACCGAAACGGGATGTGAAGCTTGTGCCGATATTAACTTCCGTTCTGGAACTGTCGTTTTTCCGTTTCACTTTTTCTCGCTGACGGGAATTTTTTTCCCGCGTTTGAAACAACAAAACGGGAAAACGGGCGAAAAATTTGCCCGGCAGGCATAACAGCCTATGTTTTTAAGGTAGGAAAATATTTTTTGTTTTGAAAAAATGAGCGCGCCCAAACGAAAAACGACTAAGGTAATTTCGGAACGCAATTCGATTCCCGAATTACTTGGCAAAAAGATCTTGATCATCGACGATGCCAAGGTCGTAGTCTTGCGCGTGGAATATGATTTGCGAAAATGCGGATTTCGAAAAATCAAAAGCCTGACGGATTCACGCGAAGCCATTAGCGTGTTGCGCGAGTTTCAACCGGATATTTTGTTACTCGATATCGAAATGCCTCACATTGACGGACTCGAAATTCTCAAACAAATGGGTGCGTCCGACGAATTTTCCAAGATCATCGTTTTAATGTTGAGTGCATCCAATGAAAAACGAGACCGCTCATTGGAACTCGGTGCCCTGAGTTTTATTCCCAAACCTTGGTCTATCGAAAAATTGATGAGCACGATTTCTTCCACGTGTCGATTGGCCAACCGCTTTGGCACACGGTAATCTGAAAAGTTCTCCGCCTGGCAGACACTGCGTCGATTTCATGCATTGCCAGTGCTCGATGGCACGCCTCGAGCGCAACACCAGGCGACGATGGCATCGAATCGTTCTTCGTCCAACTCATGACCGCCCGCAAATCGCAAATGGGTCAAGTGAAGTTCACCTCGATGTTGGAAAAACTCCTCGACTTGGTGACAAATCTCGTCCGCGTCCAGAGAATATTTGTCATCGGTTGCTGACAGGATCAATGTCGGTCGCGGGGAAAGACAACGCATCAAATCTACCATTTCGAATGACTTGAGAAATCCTGGAATGATCTCCGCTTTTTCGATCCCTGTTCCGAATTGAATTTTGTTGGCAAAGGAACATAGCGCACCGCTTGACCCGATAAAATCGATCCGTTCATCGAGTGCTCCGTGGAACAGCGCTGTATTGCCACCGTAGGAGTGTCCCAAAATGCCAACCGGCTGTTGGCCCGCCAACTCGCTGAGCAAAACGCTGATTGCAATTGAGGAATCCTCGATTACCTTTTTCATCAGTGTCGTGCCACGCAATAGACGATAAGCCATCTCGTTGTAGTGTTGGAGAAAATCCCCCGCATCTTCATCGATTCCGGTCGCGTTGTGTCGACGATCTTCGAAACACACTGAATCGGGTGCCAATACCAGGATCCCGCGTTCGGCTAGTGCAGGCCCAAAACTTTGGTAGGGATCTCCGCACAATCCCGCGACTTCGCTTTTTCCGAAATGGCGTTCACCATTGTGTTGATGATTCACCAACACTGCCGCTCGTGTTTTCACTGCAGGAACAAAACGCCAAGCGCGGATTTCGTCTTGCTCCGTTCCCTCGTAACAAATCAGTTCACGTCGGTAGCCGTCAAATTCGCTGGAATCTTCGAGCGAATATGCCACGTTTTCGGTACGCGGTGAAATATCCAAAAATTGCTGGATCGATTGTCGCAATGCGTGAATCTTGGATTCGTTCGTAGACGTCATCGCTGGAAAAAACTCTGGTTTGAAAAAAAGTTCCCAGAATTGTAACGGGAAAAAACACGCCGAGTTCTCTAAAACCCCTCCAAAACCGGTCTCAGAAAGTTTTGAAAAAAAGTATTGACGTACAAATGTTTGTGCAATAGAGTAATACAAACAAATGTACGTGAAAGAGGGAGACATGGCTGCAAACACCCCCTTGTCCCGAGCGGAATTGGAAGTCGCACAGACGCTTTGGAAACTGAAAGAGGCGACGGTGCGTCAAGTATTTGAGGCGATTCCAGAAGAGCGTGAAATCGATTTTTGGACCGTCCAGACATTGCTGCGGCGTCTGGAAGCCAAAGATTACTTGAAATCAAGACTCGAGGGACGAACAAGGATATACAAAGCCAAAGTTAAACCGGCGACGGTCGTCAAACGTTTGACCAATGATTTTGTCGATCGCGTGTTCGACGGTGAAGCCATTCCGTTGTTTCAGCACTTGCTGCGTCATCGCGACTTGAACGCCCAGGAAATCGAAAAACTGCGACAAATGTTGGACGAACAGTCGAAAGAGCAATGATGTACGAATCAATCAGCGTTGGAGCATTAGTGATCGGTGTTCACCTGGGACAGGTAACGATTTTGGCGTTGCTGGTCATGGTGACTACGCGATTCTTGAAATCAAAACCGTATCTGTGTTACGGTTTGTTGACGCTGGCAATTTTGAAATGTCTGACGCCGCCGTTTGTCCCCGGCTGGGGTTGGTATAAGCTCGAAATCCCATCCCCACAAGCCACGACTAAAACGGTGGCACAGCATTTTGACGACTCGACAAAGCCTAACGGCCAAAGCGACGTTTCAACTGGAAAGCAATCAGCGGTCGAAAATTCAGGAAAACAGTCGGGCGTTTCATCGCGATTTGGAGCATTGCCCGCGGTCAAGCCTGGAAAGTTGATTCGAGAAGAACCTGTCGCTGCCAATCGAAAGAATCGTTCGACAGCTGTGCAAAATAACAACAACGACGAAACAGCCGGTTTGATACGAGGTTGGCCATTGTTTGTTGTGTCCGGTTATTTGTTGGTCAGCTTTTGTATGTTGGCCGTCGCGATCGGCTACGCCGTCAGCTTTAGATTTCGAATTCGCGAAACGGTCACTGTAAACTCGCTCATTGACGAATTATTTCAACGTTGTTTGCAACAAGTAAAAATCAAACACGCCCGTTTAGTTCTGACCAAATCTGATACGGGACCCATGGCTTATGGATTACTACGACCCACCGTGGTGATACCACAGACATTGGTCGAATCCTGTACGGCAGACGAACTGGAGACCATTTTTTTACACGAACTCAACCACATCAAACGGCGAGACATTGTGCTGGGCTGGCTCCAAACGATCGCGGTTTGTCTATGGTGGCTGAATCCAGTGGTTTGGTATCTCAGCGCTTGCCTCAGCCGATGGCGCGAGTACTGCTGTGATCTGGAAACGATGACGATTCAAAATATTTCGTCGAAAGAATATTGTCTTCGCCTGTTAAAAGCGTCTTCTTGCCGGAACAAATGTCTGTTTCCCGTTCAGTTTGGTGTTTCTCCATTTCTAAAACTGGAACAAAGGATGAAAGTGCTGATGAAGAATTCAAACTCACCGCATCGAGGAATGTCGATCGGTCTCAAAGCTGTGCTCGTTTTAGCAGCCTGTATGGTTTTACCCAATGTTATGGGTTTTGGAGTGGTGGAAAGCACTCAACCTGAAAATTTCACGAATGACACGGAGCTGATTTTTTACTCCAGCAAAAACGGCACAGTCGAAATCAAAAAAGGTGACTTCGGTACATCACGAGTATTCGCCACACCGCACAATGTCAGTCATGGCAAAGTGTCGCCGGATGGTCAATCGTTTGCGTTTGTATCCTGGGTGGATGGAAAACGACAAGTTTGGGTTTGTGACCGAAAAGGAAAGTCAAAAGCAATTTCACCCGACCATGGACACGAATTTATCCAGCAAATCGAATGGTCTCCTGACGGCAAAACAATCGCCTACCGGACCCAGGGAAGTCATCGTAGCGCCGTCTATCTAGTCAAACCCGACGGCACAGAACATCGAAAATTGAAACCCTTTCGCGGAAAATTTTCTCGCGGACTTCAGTACTACAATGATTTTTGCTGGTCTCCATCGGGGCAATCACTGGCGATCGCAAAAGTTGTCGAAATCACTTCGAATCACTTTGCAGACATGATCACGATCGAACGAAAATCGGTCTTGCAGATTCATCAACTCAAAACGGACAAGCGCAAAGAGCTATTTGGAATTGGCCAGCGACGCGTCGTCAGCAATCTTGCCTGGTCACCCGATGAGAAATGGGTCGCATTCAAATCAAAATACGATCTGTACATTCAGGACGTGGCTGGAAAAGAGAAACCGAAACGGCTGGCGACACGGTTGAACCCCGGCGGGTTCCCGCGATGGTCGTCCGATAGCCAAACGATTTTGGTTCATTCATCCACAGGAAATTCGCCCGCCCCACCGGGTGCAAAAAAAATTGCCAAACCCAAAAACACACTTCTTCTGATTCGCATTGACGGCAAATCAGCGAAAAAACAAATCTCCGTGCCTTTCTATGTTTGGGATTACGATTGGGATGGCAGTGGAAAATCGATCGTTTGCACAGGCGATCATCGCAGATTGGTCAAAATCACGACCAAAGATTCTTCCCGCGAAATTCTGGCCGAGGATGTCGGTTTTTGGGGGCAAGTTCAAATTCGTAACACCGCCCAAAAAAAAGGAAAATAATATGACGATCAAACTGAATCTGGTAATCACGTTAGCTGTTGTGTTGAGTTTTTCGGCGGTGAATCATCTTCACGCCCAAAGTCGCGGTGTGGGAGAAACGCCAATCAATCGGGCGCTGCCTGAACCGGTTCGTATTGGAGCCAAAAAAGACGATCGAACAAAAAACGTTCGTTTTACTTTTGAAAAAATGAAGGTTGGCGAGATGGCCATCAACTGGAAAACGGACAACAAAGAAGGGCTGTGGACCATTGGCAACGCATTGAATTCTCCCAGTGGTGTTACGTACTTTCAGTTCGAATCCAAGGACACGCGTGGAACCTGCCTGATGGATGCAGACCATCATCAGTTCGATTTTCCCAAGATCGAAGTCAAAATGATGTTCAATCATGCAAAATCATCCGGAGGAATTCTTTGGTCCGGAAAACGAGAAGGCGAATTTTTTTCGGCATCGATCGATCGTCAAAACAATCGCATTAAAGTGATCCGAACTTTCAAAGGTAAAGATCAAGTCATGGGAACTGTGGCCATTCCAAAATCGAAAACTCGCTGGCACAAACTTGGGGTTTCACTGCAAGAGGACAAACTGACTGTCTTGTTCAACGGCAGTCCCTGTGCCGTTTTTTACGATGTCAAAGGAGCACGGGATCACAAAATCGGATTGATTGGTACCGGTTCGGTCCGTTTTGATAACTACGATGTTCGATTTTAAATCGCTGCTGCGTTGCGATATCGTAACCTGACTTCTATTTTTTAGACAACGGAACGGTCGATCACCGTTCCGTTGTCGCGTTTGAGGCTCACGCAGAGTCGCAGAGAAAACAAGCAGACGAAACACAAATGAAATGATCAGTTATGTTATGAAATCAGAAATCACATTTTAGCTTGAGACCAAAGTTCCAAAATCCTCTGCGTCTCCGCGTCTCTGCGTGAGACTTTATTCCCAATTCTCCACGCCTAACAGCACATCACCATCCGGCCAACTTCAAAGCCCCGTTCCCTTTCGTGTTTATTTGCACACAAAGTCCACAAAAATTGCACTTCGGATATTCAAGTCGTCGTCCAAGTGGTTTTTAATGATCATGTTGAAAATTCGCCCTTGAGTGTAATAGTGACGCAATCGCAACTCGCATGCGTTGCATGTGTCGAAATTCAATTCACCGAAATCACCAAGTAGCGAGACTCCGATGAACCGACCAAGTACTTTAAAAATTTTGTTCGCGATTGCGATGGCGATTCCCGTTTCCGTCGTTGCCCAAGAACAACCACGGCAAGTTTATCGCGGGGCGGTTGGTAAAACGGGTGCGATTGCTACCGGTAGTAACGCTGCAGCAGACGCCGGGATGGAGATACTCAAGTCAGGCGGCAATGCAGTTGACGCGGCGGTCGCGACCATGCTGGTTCAAACAGTCATCGAGTCGCGTTTGTTCTGTTTTGGCAGCGAAGTTCCAATTATCGTCTACGACAAAAAACGCGATGTCGTCGAAGTCATTGTTGGTTTGGGCGCCGCACCGCGCCTGGCAACTCCGAAATGGTTCAAAGAAAATCGTAAAAGCTTGATCAATGGGCGAGGTGATATTGCCAATTGTGTTGTTCCGGGAACGCTCGACGCATTCATCACGGCGCTAGATCGTTACGGAACACGGTCGTTTGGCGAATGTGCCCAGCCGATGATCAAAGTGTTGCAGACCCGGGCGGATACGTCGGTCGAAGATCTGCGACGACGATATGGACGGCGACGTGGATTCGATCCTGACAAATGGGTCAAGCATCACAAAAACTTTTTGCGGATGATCGAACGTCTGGTCGCCGCCGAAAAAGCGGCGGGCAAAGATCGCCGCAGTGGGTTGCGGGCTGTTTCCGATTACTTTTATCGAGGTCCAATCGCCCGGGAGATCGATGCCTGGTCTCGTAAAAATGGCGGGTTGCTCCGCTACACCGACTTTGCAACACATGCGACGCGGATCGAAAACCCTCGTTCGATGCAATTCCGTGACCACACGATTTACAAATGTGATGTCTGGACACAAGGCCCGTTTTTGTTGCAAACATTCAAATTGCTAGAGGATCGCGATCTCAACTCACTGAAATACAATTCGGCGGACTACATTCATCTGGTGACCGAAGCGATGAAGTTGGCGTTTGCCGATCGCGATGCGTTCTACGGCGATCTCGCGTTTGTTGATGTGCCCATCAAAAAACTGTTGTCTGATCCATATACAAAAATTCGTCGCGAATTGATTAATATGAAAACAGCATCGGTTAAACAGCGGCCCGGCGATCCGTTTCAAATGAAACCATTGTTAGGAAAAGCGCCTCGCGATCACCAGGTGACCAGCGGACACAGCGATGATACGTCAAACTGCCTGGTTGCTGACCAGTGGGGCAACGTCGTTGCCGCGACTCCCAGTGGTTGGGGTGGCGTAACGGCTGGTGACACCGGTGTTCAACTAGGAAGCCGGATGATTGGTTTAAACGTTTGGGATCGTCATCCGAGTCTCGTTCAACCGGGGAAACGACCGCGAATCACTTTGACACCGACTTTGGTATTCAAAAACGGCAAACCCGTTTTTGCCGTCAGTGTGGCTGGCGGTGATCAACAGGATCAAGCGACCATTCAAATCTTGCTAAACCGACTGGAATTCAAAATGGATCCAGTCGCATCGGTCCGCTCGCCGCGATTTAGTACTCAACACCACATTAACTGGTTTGGCCATACCAAGGCGCGGCTGGGATCTTTGGCGGTACCGCGAAATGTCTCGGCAGCGATCGTTACCGATTTGAAGAAACGTGGCCATACGGTGACCCGAAGTAGAACAGCCGGTGCCGCAGTCGTATTGGCCATCGACCCCCAAACGGGCGTCAAACATGCTGCCGCCGATCGCGGTAAAGTGGCCGTAGGTTATTGAGGTTCACTCGCCGTGTCGGTGATTATTTTTGGAGTTGAGGAAAGATGATGCTGCGCACCTGAGTCATCGGTAGCGAGATTTTGTCGTCGCCAAAACGAATCGTCACTGCGTCACGCGACAATTCTGACAGTTGGAAATATCCTTTACCCAACACTAGCCGCTGTTTGTCGGTCAAGCGAATCATGCCCAGCCCAGGGGCCGTTTTTTGTGGCGCTTTGAACCAAATCGTGGGGCTGTCTGACAACGCATAAGTCTTTTCGTGTTTTGGATCATCGATGTCTTCAAATTTTTCCATCGATTGTTTTGTAATCGTCGACTTGGATTGCCCCCACGACACTTTGTCATCGGCGATTTCTATTCGATCGACCAGCAACCGCAACGTTGGAAAAACCACGATCTGCTTGCCCGATTTGTAATCTTTGCGATTGGCGTAACGGCAAAGAGTTTTCGCTCCCCAAACGCCACAGATTTTTTCTTTTTTCAATTCATATGACGGAAAATCAACGATGGCCTGCTCACCAATTTTTTTGATTGCCAATACGCTGCCATCCTGGGTTCGAACAAACGCATTGTTCGTCGTGTTCCGCGTTTTCTGTTTTGATTTTGGAGTAACGATACTTAATACTTCGTTGGCGGCAACTTCCATGTCCCGGTTCAAAACCGTACAACCAACCAATTTGATTTTGTCATCGACGAATTCAATATCACGACAGCGGAGTACATCACCTCGAGCCATCGTCACCGCAAATTCGGCGTCATAGCCGCTGGTTAAATCCCGTCGAGGTTCGGCAAACGTCAAATCATCGACCGCAAAATCGTTGTCCAATTCGGTGTCGCCAGATGCTACCAAATAATGGTTAGTCGTCACTCGCACGTAGCTAATCAAATGTTCAGATTCGATCCCGACAAAACTGGTGGATTCAATCGCTTCACAAATCCCGACGCATTCATCGTCACTGTTGTAAGCTTCTAGGACGATCGTTCGCGGAACATTGATCATTTGCAAATAGGTGCCGACACGATTGGTTTTTGCATTCAGTCCCGGTTGACCCGGCATACAGAAATTGACGCGAAAACGCCCTTTGTATTTGGGGCTGTCATAGTCTTGATCCAGACACACACCGCTTTTGCCAGGTGATCGTCCCTGGACATCGTAGCCATCAATTTCCACCCGGTTGTCGTGTTTCTTTCCGCTTTTCGACGGTTCGCACATCAAGCGGCAGCCCAAATAAGCGTAGGCCAACGAAATGTCGTCACCAATCCGCATTCGCATGCCGCCTTTACCGGTTTCAAAGTCTGCGGTTTTCATCGCTGGTGTATAAAACCGCGACGGCTGTTTTTCGGTCGCAACAAATCCCGGAGCAAATTTCGCAGCGGCTATCGATGGGTCTCCATTTTGACGAACAATTCGCACGATGCCTTTGCGTCGAAGTTCCAGATCAGACCCGTAAAACTTGCCAATAATTTTCAAGTTGGGAGAATCGCCCCGAATCTTGGCACCTTTGACATCGGTCAAGATATCGTACAAGGCTTTTGCGTTTTGATCCTGTTTGGTGAGAAACGCGAGAACGCGCTTTAAACGAATCCGCGCCTCGGCATTTCCCGATTCCAATCTTGTTTTCAAGATTTCCTGGTACGGCCCGGCGACTTTGCGCAGTTCTTTTTCAGCCGATACCCGCATGGAATACCGTCTGTCGCTCAGTTGATCGATCAGCTTTTTGACCATCGCGACTTCTTCGCTCACCGTTGTTTTTGCCAGGCGAATTTCCGAAACCCCAAACATGTTCTTGCTGGTGCGCGTCACTGTTCCATCGGCAGAAACGGTATTCCAGACAAACCGGAAATCCTGGACGTTCAAAACCAGCATGGTTCCGTCCTCGAATTCAAAACGGTACGGGCGCAGATCTTGCGAAACCCCGGTAGCCGAAAAACAGTTAGAAATCAGTAAGACAAATACAAAAACGGGGCAAGAAATGGTTCTCATCTTGGATTCATTTTCACCGTTCAAACGAATTATTTTTTGATCGACCAGCGATCGACATTGATATATTTAAATGAACCCTGATTCTGGATGGCAAGTTTCGCCATAAAATTGTCATCGTCCTGCAAAGGTCCAGTTCCAAACATCACACAATGGATCTGCGTTCTGCTGTTTCGCGCGATACGTTTGATCATTGCCAATTGGGATTCATTCAGCGGTGGATAACCGCCATCAGTCAGCAGAACGATTGCGTCGGGTTTGAAACTCAACGCCGAAATCAATGCCGACTCATGTTCGGTTCCTCCAAACGCTGCGAGTTTGCCAACAAACTCCCTGACCTTTTTTTTGTTGGTCTCGGTTGCCCGCAGCAAAGCCCTTTTTTGAACAACCTCGGTTTTGTGGTGATAAGCGATAATTTGAAATCGATGGTCAGTTTCCAATTTGTTGACTGCATCCTGAAGTTGGTCGGCGGCGCGTTGGAGCACACCCAAGCCTTGTTCGCCCATGCTGTTCGAACGATCCAGAACAAACACGAACGAACGTCCTTTCATCTGGCCCGACCCAAAAACACTCAGGCTGGTCGGCGATCCTTTGGGTTTACGGGCATTGAGCATCGCCCGTTCCTTGGCCAATTGCTCCAACTGAGCTTCGGTGAGCTCAAACTTGGAATTTTCCCCTTTTGATTTATTGGGAACTTGAGTCCAGGTTCCAGCGTCAAACACCTGCTGATTTTGGTCCAATGGGACATTTTCTACCTGGGGCATCGACGAGTCGACGGGAGGCTGTTGGTCCGGTAGCGGCTCCACCGCATGGGTTGGATCAGACTCGGAATCCGGAGTGTCCGGAGATTCCTCATATTCAAATCGGTCAGCTTTGTCAGGTGTTGCCAGTACAACGGCGACGCGACGCGTGCCTTCGGTTTCCCCCATCGGTACGGCACGTGTGAAAAACAGAGCTAACAAAACGAATAAACCGGCATGCAAAACGAGACTCATCACCAACGACCAGTAGTTGCGCCGCTTTTGAGGAATTTCTTCGCCAACATTCATTGGCAATTTTTCGTTTTTTGATTGATCGCCCAAGGATCAGTACCTGCACAAAAATTTAAACGACAAAATCAAATATACTTTATTCCATGATGCAAACATCTCGAAAAACCAGAGGCCCAAAAACCTCGTTCGAGCGTATTATATACAAGATCGATAGTTCAAGCTTACCGTTAATTTGCCGAGACCACAGATACCAATCGTTCAATTACAAGAATTTTGCAATCTCGGAAACGAATTCGCTGGTTTCAACCGGTCAAATATACCTAAGCTGGCAATTCCGCCGGAACGTCGGTTACAATTTAAATATGAAGAAAATCACAAACTCGAAACTCCAGGTGTCTTTGTGTTGTCAACAAAATCGCCTCGATCAACGTGACTTCGAAAGCCCCATTTTTGAGACCCACAAATAGTATTTCAAAGGAACCCGAATGTCAGACCAAGCTGCCAACAATCAACTTTCCGCCGACGACACACAAGCACTCGAAGCACTCAGTAACGCTTACAGTACAATTCGCAATGAACTGGGCAAAGTCATTGTCGGGCAAGAACAAGTTGTCGAACAATTGATGATCGCCATTTTTGCACAAGGCCATTGCCTCCTCGAAGGCGTCCCCGGCCTGGCGAAAACTTTGATGGTCAGCACGCTCGCCAAAACTCTCAATCTCGATTTCAATCGAATTCAATTTACGCCTGACTTGATGCCTAGTGACATTACTGGGACCGAGGTCATTCAAGAGGACAAAACATCCGGAGCGCGTGAATTCAAATTTTTGAAAGGTCCGATTTTTTCAAACATCATCCTGGCGGACGAAATCAACCGGACACCTCCGAAAACGCAAGCGGCGCTGCTCGAGTCGATGCAGGAAAAGCAAGTCACCATTGGTGGGCATCGCAATCCCTTGCCTGCTCCGTTTTTTGTTCTTGCAACGCAAAACCCAATTGAGCAAGAAGGTACCTATACACTGCCCGAGGCGCAGCAAGACCGATTTATGTTCAAGGTGTTTGTCAAATACCCGTCGTACGAAGAAGAGTATCGAATTGCCGAAACGACAACAGCCGACATCGAAGTGAATGTTGATCAAGTCCTTTCGGGCGAAGACATTTTGCGATTGCAACACATGGTTCGTCGCGTTCCCGTGGCCCCGCATGTGATCCATTATGCCCTGCGTTTGGTTCGAGCCACGCGTGTGCTCGAAGCCGATGCGCCTGAATTTGTCAAAGATTCTGTCAGCTGGGGAGCCGGACCGCGAGGAATGCAGTACTTGCTGCTCGGTGGAAAAGCTCGCGCCGTCCTCGAAGGACGATCGTACGTCACCACGGACGACATCAGAGCCGTTGCGCATCCAGTTCTCCGCCATCGTGTCATCACCAACTTTAGCGCCGAATCGGCCGGGATCAATTCTGATGCAGTGATCGATCGGTTGATTTCCGAGTTGCCCGAGCGCGGTGAAAATGACGAAGTCGCACCGCAATTACAAAAAGCGTTTGCTTGATTCACCGTCCACAATTTTTAGGAGTGCCACAGACGTCAAACAGCGTCATTTCATCAGAATTTAGGAACCGTCATGGCTTCTGCTGACATCAACGTTGACAAATACCTCGACTCAAAAACGCTTGAGAAAATCAAGCGGATGGACGTTCGCGCTCGGTTGGTCGTCGAGGGGTTCATCACCGGCAAACACCGCAGCCCCTACAACGGACTCGCGGTCGAATTCGCAACACATCGTGAATACGCGCCCGGCGATGATATCAAACACATCGACTGGAAAGTCTGGTCGAAAACCGATCGACTCTATATTAAAGAGTACGAAGAAGAGACAAACCTCAAATGTCACATCATCCTCGATTGCAGCAAATCGATGCGATACGGCGAAGATAGTGGCTGGAGCAAATTCGACTACGCCGCCACTGCAGCGGCGAGCCTGGCATTTCTCATGCAACAACAGCAGGATGCCATCAGCCTGATTACTTTTAGCAATAAAATCGAGCAGGCACTCAAACCGAGTTCGCATCCATCACATTTGAAATTGATTCTTCACGAACTCGAAAAAACACAGCCCGACAATAAAACAGATGTTGGCGAAGTGTTTCTTGACTTGGCCAATCATGTCAAAAAACGCGGAATGGTGGTCATTTTTTCCGACCTGTTCGTCGATCTCGAAAATCTCGAAAAAATGCTGCAGCAGTTTCGTATCCGTCGTCACGAAGTCGTGGTATTCCACGTCATGCACGATCACGAACTGGATTTTCCATTCCAGGACAACACGCTGTTCAAAGGCCTTGAGATCCAGGCCCAACTTCATACCGAACCTCGAGCGCTACGACAATCGTATATCGAAGCGGTCGAGCGATATATGAAACGTGTCAAAAAAGTTTGTGCGACTGGCGGCATTGATCACATCTTGCTCAACACATCGAAACCGCTCGATGCAATGCTGTCCAGCTATTTGAGTTTCCGTCAGAAATCACGTCGCAGTTTGTTGCGGCGTTAAATGATTGAGTTTTTTGAAGATTAGGACAAAATCAGGATTCAAAATTAATGGGAATCTTTAGCTTTCTCAATCCGTTCATGCCTTGGCTCGGTGTTGCCGCCATCGCGTCGCCAGTCATCATCCATTTGCTGAACAAGCGTCGATACAAGATCATCAATTGGGCGGCAATGGATTTTCTGTTCGAGGCCGACAAGAAAAATCGTCGTCGAGTGAAACTCGAGAATTTTATCTTGTTGATGTTGCGCTGTTTGGCGATGCTGTTGATCGGGTTGTTCCTGTCACGACTGTTTCTGCCGACGTCGCTGACCAAAGCGTTTTCAAACACACAAAAATTCGAACACATTATCTTGCTGGACGACTCCATGAGCCAGCGAGTTCGGGTGGGCAACGAAGAACTCATCAATAAAAGCAAGGCGGCGCTCAAGCAACTCGTCGATCAGGCGGCAACCAATAATCGGGACGACTGGATCACCGTGATGCTGACCAGCCAGATCCAGGGCGGTGACAACAAACGCTATATCGACAATGAGCCGATTGTCGAAGAAAAACTCAGTAGTCTGTTGAAACGAATTGACAATATCGAGGCGACCGACTCGTCGGCGAATTATGATGCGGCACTGACCGAACTCGAAACCACACTCCGCTCGTCCAATGAAAATGTCAATCGCGTGGTCTATCTCATTACCGATATGCGGGAACGAGACTGGGTTCGCGAACAACAGTCTGAAAATTCACCAAGTGAAATCGTCAAACGTCTGAGCGATTCCGAAGACGTTGCTTCAACCTTTGTCGTCGATGTCGGTTCCGAAGTCGAAGAAAATATCACGATTACCGGTGTCAAAGCGGCCGATCAACTGGTCGCGGATACCGTGGTTCGATTCGATGTCAGTGTGCTCAATCAAGGACGAAAATTGGCCAACAATGTCGGGGTCCGATTTCAGGTCAATGACGAACCGAGTCGGTTCGAAGAAATTCCGACACTCAAACCGGGTGTCGAAGAAACAGTGACGTTTTATTACTCCTTTAACTATCCCGTAGACGAAGCGGGAGAGGATCTCGAAGAAAAAATTGCCCGCAATCTGAAAAATTTCTCCGTTCGCGCGGAAATCGTTCGCGAAGGAAAGATTGTCGACTCACTTGCCGAAGACTCCTCGGGTTATTTTGCCGCCCGCGTCATGAGCGGGATTCCCGTGCTGTTGGTCGATGGCGCTCCGTCACAGGATCCGTTTAAAAGCGAAACGCATTTTCTCCGCAGCTTGGAAGTTCACGGCGCTGGATTGCTGGTCGATACGATTACGATCAGCGAACTCGAAACGGTTTCGCTGTCGAAATATAAAGTCATTTTTCTCTGCAATGTCGACCAAGCCACCAAAGAGCGGCTGCAGTCGCTGAAAGACTGGGTGACCAATGGCGGTGGGCTCGTCATTATGCCGGGCGACCAAATTCGCGCGACGGACTACAACGACTCGTTTTATAAATCGGGACTTTCTCCGTTCAAACTGGTCGGTTCGCCCCGCGGTGATGAAACACGACAAAAATGGGTTCACTTTGCGGTGGAACAGCAAGTGCATCCGGCGCTCGTAGAAATCCGCAATGCCGATGATACGATCCTCGAAGCAATCGAGATCTTCAGCTGGTGGGGCACCGAGATGCCTCCGGACCGCGCAAAAAATGTCGATGTCGCGATGCGGTTGACCGATGCTGACAACTCACTGGCCATGGTTGATCAGCCAATGGGCAAAGGGCGAGTTGTTGCGTTTACGATTCCTGCGGATGTCGATTGGAGTTGGTTCCCGGCCGACGCGACGACTTACACCGTCGTGATGCTGGAATTGGTCAAACACCTCGTCGGAAACGTGTCCGGGAATTCGGATATCGAAATCGGTGGCAAACTGACCCACTTGGTCGATCTGTCCAATTACGAACGAACAGTTACGCTGCTCGATCCGAACAACGAAAAACGTGAGGCCGTCACGAAAACCGGCGATGAAAAGGAAGACGTCAAAATCATGCGCCCGGTCGAGTTTGACGATATTTCGCAACGCGGCATTTATAAATTGATGCTGCAGCGCAAAGACTCAAAAGATCCACAAGCGATTTACTTTGCCACGAATGTCGATCCGACCGAAGGCAACCTGAAACGCCTCGATCTGAACAAGGTCGGACAAAACTATTTTGGTGAGAAAACGCGGTTGGTAACCAACGAAGAACTTGCGGCTCAGTCTGTCAGCAGCGGTAACAGCGAAATCTGGTATTTCATTTTGATCGCTTTGGCAGCCATCCTCGGTCTCGAGCAGTTTCTGGGTTGGTGGTTTGGTCGGAGAAGATAACGGAGTCAAATATTTGCACGTCAGGAGTCATGCTATGAATACAAAGAAACTCGTTTCGGTAGTGAACTTGTGGCTGCTAAGCCTGATGTTTGCAAGTTTGGTGTTTGCCGTTCTGCCATCGATTGTTTCGGCGCAACTGAGGCGTATTGACGGCGGTTTCCGTCGAGGGGCGATCATTCTCGAACGCGAGATGCCAGTTCAGCAAGACACGATTGAATCCGAAGGTGCCGGGCTCAAAACCGATCCCGATCTTGAGACGCTTTTGAAAAAAGCGGATGTGTTCCGCAAAGACGGTAATTTTCGCTTGGCCACCAAATACTGGCAGGCCGTCCTCGAAAAAAGCGGCGATGCGCTGTATTCCGAAGACAAAAAAATCTATTACTCGCTGGGACAACAAGTCGAAAACATCATCGCAAAACTTCCCAAAGAAGGTTTGTCGATGTATCGAATCACGGCCGATGCCAGTGCCCAGGAAATCCTGGCCTCGTCACAAAATGAAGCTCGTATCAAAGGGCTGAGCAAAGTCGTCAAGGAATACTTTATCAGCTCTTACGGAGATGACGCAGCGTTTGAACTCGGTAACTACTACCTCGATCGTTTTGATTTTATCGGCGCCATTCGTCTGCACAAAAAAATCGTCGAATCCTACCCTGATCCTTCGGTCAAAATGGACCAAGTTTGGCTTCGACTGGCACTGGCCTATGCCTATATCGGCAATCGCGAATCGTCCGATGCGGCAATGGCCAAAGCAAAAGAACTTGCCGCGGATACCGAGGCTCCGGAGTTCAAGCAAATCGCTGCAGCCATCGCTTCGGCCGAGGCGTTTGTAAAATCGTCGTCCGCTCAAAAAGTTTGGGGGTCACGGTTAGGCAGTTCCCAACGCACTGGTGTCATGCAACCGTTTGATCTGAAATTGTTTGAACGCGATCTCCGACCCATTTGGTCATTCGCGATTGCACCGAGCAATTCTCATAACTCCGAATCGATCCAGGGGAAAGTCGCAATCAATCCCGAACTGGAATTTATTGATAGCGAAGACGAATCGCTGGCCGAAAAATGGAAGCGGCACAATTGGCGACCCGCTGGTGAATTACTGTTTGCCAACAAACGCGTGTTTTACCGCACCGATGCAGACGTCACCGTTTGGGACACCTCGGGTAAAAGCACCGAAGTGGTTTGGCGGCCGCTCTGGTTAAACATGTCGCAGTTCGACGGCGCCACGCAAGTTTGGCAAGCCATGAGCACGTACAATCGGCAAGGGAAATTCAATCAATCAAACTACCCGAAAAAACCCTACGAGAATTTCAATTTTGGCGACGAAATCGCACATTGTATGAGCGTCCACAACGGCATTCTGTATGTCGTCGAAGGCGACGAATACATCGACTCCACACCGTCGCGCAAAAAAGAACAATATCGACACGGTAATCTGCCGCGCCGGACTCGGGTCAATAACCTCACCGCCTACAACATCGAAACAGGTCAGTTCCAGTGGCGATTTCCACCGGTCGAAGACGATTCAAATAACAAAAAACCTAAAATCGTCGATGACCCGGCGGCCGAAGTCGAAGAGGAAGTTGACACGGGAGTGATGGGACACCCCGTGGGATACGGCAATTTGATTCTGGTTCCGATCAACGCCGCAGGTGCCATTTGGGTCTACGCTTTGGACTCGGAAAAAAATGGAAAGGTTGCCTGGAAATCGTTCCTCTGTGATGAACCGACATCCGGTTCTAATGAATGGGCCACCATCTTGATGACGCTCGCCGGTAGTGACTTGTATGTCAATTGCGGTTACGGAGCGTTCTTTGTCCTCGACCCCACAACGGGTTCGGTGCGATTTGCCAGACGTTATACGAGAAACGGTTCGAGGAATAACAGTATTCGAAACTCAACGGGTCGCGGCGGCTACATGGATGTCCATGGCTTTTCTCATGACATGGTCATTCCTTATGGAAATCGCTTGATTCTGCTCGCTTCGGATCACGAATTTCTCGTTGGTTTCGATCGACAAAATGGCCAGTTTGCTTGGAGAGCGCCCGCCTACGACGTGTTTGGAACCAAAATTGATTACTTGATCGGCGTCCACAACGGCATGTTATATGGCGGCGGGAAAGACAACGTGGTCGCCTACGACCTCAATGGTGATGGTCGCATGATGTGGACCATCGAACGTCATCTCAATGGTGAATCGATTACCGGTCGGGCTCTGCTGACGACCGACGGAATCTTTGTCCCCGTTGGACAAAAAATCAAACACTTTGATTTGCAAACCGGAAAACTTGTTGCCGAAGTCGGTGTTCGATTGCCCGGCCGCTCGCCGCTTGGAAACCTCTATAGCGATGGTGAAAAAATTTGGGTTCACAACGGAAATCGAATTCTGGCCCTGGGCCCTGTCGAACTCGAAGAAAAATCAGACGAAGACGACGACAAAAAATCGGACGAAGATAAGAAATCGGACGAAGATAAGAAATCAGACGAAGACAAAAAGTCTGATAACAAGAAAGCTGATGAAGACAAAAAATCCGACGACAAAAAGTCGGGCAAAGATTCAAAAGCAAAAAAAGACAAAAAAGAATCAGGTAAGGATTCTGAAAAAAAGGATAAACGATAGTGTTACTCGCCGAAAAAACCTTTCTTGGACGACTGCTCGGAGATGATCCCGAAAAAGGGGGTAATCCAACGTTGCATTGGGGATTGCTGCCGGAATCTTGGGGCGTGTTTGTCCTGATCACGATCATCCTGGCGGCCTTGTTCTTCGTGATTTGGCTGTACATCAACGAAAACAAAACGTGTTCGCGTCCGACCAAAATTTTCCTGGCACTGCTCCGTAGTATGGTCGTCCTGACGATTATCGTTTTCTTGCTCAAACCCTATATCATTCGCAAAAAAACTCGGACGCTAAAACCGACGATCGGTTTCTTGCGCGATGGATCGCTTTCGTTTAATCGAGCTGATCAATATAGCGACCAAGAACAAGTCAAACGTATCGCAGCCGGAACAGGCTGGAACACTGACGATATCGCGGCAGGAAAATACACGCGTGCACAAATCCTTCAGCAGCTGTTCAATCGCAACAGTGGACAACTGCTGAATGCCATGCGCGACAAAGGCTCGATTCAAATTATCGATTTTGCGGACATTACCAAGCAAGTCGGAACGATTCCGGCAATCGGCGAAAGCACGGACAAAGACAAAAAAGCGGACGACGACAAAAAGTCGGACGATTCGAAAAAAGACGACACGAAATCCGCAGACAAAAACAAGAATGTCGCGTCGAAATCAGATGATTCCAAAACCAAAACGGACGATAGTTCACAACCGAAAATGAACAATAATCGGCTGCCGGTGCTGATCGCCGACGGTCGCGGAACGGATATCCACTCGGCCATCCGTGAACTTTTGAACGATCCGAGTCAACTGTCAGCCATCATCATTTCAACCGATGGTCAACACAATGGCTCGGGCGATCTTGTTGAGTTGGCGGCCGAAGCCAAAAAGAAAAAAATCCCGATATTTGTGATTCCGTTTGGCGATCCGAAACCTCCCAAAAACCTCAAGGTCGATAATTTGGCGGTGCGTTCTCCCGTCCGCCCCGCAGAACCGTTTGAAATTGACGCGGTGGTTTATGCCAACCAAGTGAACCAGGAAAAAATCAAAGTCGACTTGGTGCAGTTCGATGTCAACGAAACGACTGAAAAACTGGAAAACGAAACGATTATTGAAACCAAGGAAGTAGATCTGCGCGGCAATCTGATTCGTGTCGGATTTCAACACACTCCCAATAATCCCGGGAAATATGTTTTCAGCATTCGCGCCCAAGTTATCGATGGCGAAACAGAAATCGACGACAACATCAAATCGACGGAGATCGTTCAGGTCGTTGATCAAAAAGTAAAAGTGCTTCTGATCGCCGGTGCTCCAACCTGGGAATACCGAATGGTGCAGCGTCTGTTGCAACGCGACAGTTCGATTTCACTTTCCTGCTGGCTGCAAACGATGGACGAAGATCGGCCACAGGAAGGAAACGAACCGATCATCCAATTGCCACGAAATATCGAGGAACTGGGGCTCTACAACGTGGTGATGATGTTCGATCCCAACCCGAATGAATTTGACGAAGAATGGGTCAAAACACTTCGCCAATTTGTTCGCCGTAAAGCTGGCGGTTTTCTGTACATGACGGGCCCCAAATACTCGACGGAGTTTGTGACGCTCAATCGTTTGAGTGTCATCCGCGAAATTCTCCCCGTTCGTTTTGGCGAAGATTTGATCAGCCTGGGAGAACTCAGCGACATCAATCGCCCTGGCAAGATGTTGCCGGTCGAATTCAATCTCGACCACCCGGTCATGAAATTTGATGCTGACCCAGCTGCGAACAAAGATCTATGGGCCATCATGCCCAGTATCTTTTGGAGTTTTCCAACATTGGCCGCCAAACCGACCGCTCGCGTGCTGTTGGAAAGCGGCATGCAAATCAATGCCGATGGCAATTCACCCTTGTTGGTTTCCAGTCGTTACGGCGCGGGAAATGTCTTGTACATGGGATTCAACGGCACTTGGCGCTGGCGTCGCGTAGGTGTTCAGGCACAGTATTTTGATCGATTCTGGATTCAGATTATTCGCTTTCTCGTGGAAACGCGATCGCTCCAAGGGAAATCGCGCGGAATCATTGACCCCGATCGCACCGAATACGAAATCGGTGATCGCGTTACATTGACCGCACAAGTTCTCGACGAGCGGTTCGAACCTTATACGGCCCAAAGTATCGAGGCCAAGATTCAAGGCGAAGATGGCCGCGTCCGACCTATCAAACTCAATTTGTTGCCTGGACAACCTGGCAATTACCGCGCGTCGTATGTTGCCCAACAAACCGGGACTTTCAAAATCACCGTCGATCTTGGCACGGACGAAGATGAAGAACTCATTGTTCCCATCAGTTTTCGTGTCTTTCCGCCGCGAATCGAATCGACAGCGTTTTGGCAAAACAGCAACTTGTTGAAACAATTAGCATCGGAATCAGACGGTAAATATATCACGCTTGACAAAGTCTCCACGTTGGCAGACTTGCTGCCGCGACTGGAAACCAAAACCGATATCAACCGTCCACCGATCCCGTTTTGGGATACAAAACTTCAAATGTTTGGAACTGAAATTCCAATTCGATATTTCGTCTTTGGACTTTTGGTTCTGCTGCTGACAGTCGAATGGGCCGTCCGCAAAAAAACCAAATTACTATAGGGCAGTTTCAATCAAGCAAAAACTGGCAAAACTGGATCAACCAACTGCAGTGTGAACCACTGCTTTGCAAAAAAGAAAACCTATGGCTACTGTAACTTCGACTCAAAGTATACCGAATATCATTCGCAACAAACTGCGACTACTTCGCATGCGACTCACCGGTTGGATGCTGGTGAATGGACTCGCCTGGCTGTTAGGTTGCACCGTCGCATTGGTGGCTTTCGATATCGTCGTTGATCGATTTCTGCGCATGGATTTCTCGCAACGCGTGATCATGCTCTGCCTGATGGGCATTGTTCTGTTAACAGTTTTGTTTTTCAAAATCATCAAACCGTTGCTTAATGTGCCGACCGATGACGCATTGATTCTCGAAGTCGAAGACAAAAATAAACAACTCAAACAAAGTTTGATCAGTTCCGTCCAATTTTCCCGACACGACGAAGCGACGGTGGCCAGCAAAGGGATGTCGGCGTCTCTGGTCCAGACAACCATCGAACATGGAGTCAAACAGGCCAAAGCCATCAATTTTGGCAGCGCACTCAACGCTGTTCGCGGAGGTTACAACTGGGTTTTGCTGTTGATTTTTGCTGGCTTGTTGGGATTCGTTGGATACAAAATCTACGAAGGCGGTTTCTTTAAAACATGGTTTAACCGAAATATCCTGCTGACCAACGATCAATGGCCTCAGGACACCTATCTGATCATTCCGGACGCCGTTGATGGACAAATTATTGCAGCCCGAGGCAGCGACCTGACGCTTCGCGTTTTGGTGGATGACAAACGCAGCAATGTCACGGATGTCGAAGTCACCCTCGAACGCGAGACCAACGGAAATCGATCGCGTGAAAAAATGCGGCGTTCAAAAAACAAACCGGGAGAACCGGTCAGTCTCGAACATGTAACAATTATTGGACGCGTTGAATCAGAATTCCGCTTCCGCGCTCGCGGTGGAGACGATGTGACGCAGTGGGTTCAAGTGAAACTTGTTGACGCCCCGACCGTATTTGATTTGCAACTGACGGCCAATTTACCCGAATATATCGGCAAAAATAGAACTCAAAAACTCGATGGCAGCGGGCCTCATCCGATCCTTCGCGGAAGTACGGTGAGTCTGATCGCCAAAATGAACAAACCGCTTCGCAAAGCTCAATTGAAGACCGCCGGAGGAACATTGCCTCCGATCGACTTGGAGGAAACGGATGATCCGTTGGTCTACAAACTCACCTTGGATGGCGACAAAATCCCAGAAGCGAAAACTAAATATGAGTTTTACCTCGAAGACCAGGGCGGTGAAAAAATGTTGGCGAATCGTCCTGTTGCGTTTACGCTGAAAACGGTCGACGATTCTCCACCGGTCATTCGTCCCAATTTGAACGGCATCCAGGGGTTGGTAATCCCCCGCGCGTTCTTGCCATTTACGATTTCGGCCAGCGATCAATATGGTCTCGAAAAAATGGCATTCAAATATGAATACAAAGGCAATGACAATTCGGTCAAAATCGAAAAAACTATTGATATTCCACTCAAGAAAGAAAAACCGACAGACTCTTCGGTATACCAAAACGCAATCCTGGACCTCCGTCCAGAAAAAATTCCTACGGGCGTGACACTCAAGGTCACCATTCTGGCCTGGGACAATCAACCCGGCGCGAAACCGGGTGAATTACCAAAACCGGGACAGTCACGAGAGTTTCTCTTACGCGTGGTCACCGAAGAAGAGTTTCGCGCTGATTTGCTCCGTCGGGAAATCGAACAACGCAATGCATTCGAACAATCCTACAACAACCAACTGGAACTCCAATCGGAAATTCGGACGACTGCCGCGGCCCGTCCTCAAAAAGCGGCGGACCCGAGCAAACAGGATGAAATTGTTGAACAGTTTTTCCTGGAACGCGAAAACAAAATCATGGCGTTGCAGCGCCGACAAAAAATCATTGGTACCAATGTGCAAGGCGTAGGTGATCGCTTTAAAGCGTTTTTGGTCGAGGCGGCTAACAATCGACTCGATGAATCCGACAAATTGCTCGAAAAGAAAAATGACCAAGGCGAAGTTGAGGATGGTCCGCGTAAATTTAAAGACCGACTAACCGAAGACATCATTACACCGATCGGACATTTGGAAAACGGAAATCCAAAAGACCCGGACAGTGGTTCATTTTTTGCGGTTCTCAAATCGATCGAAGGCAGCCGTCGAATGGTCCGCCAACGACAATTCTCAGATAAAGCCGAAGAGGCTGCCAATCTGCAAGAACGCATTTTGCGCGATATGCAAAATATCCTCCGCGCCATGAGCAGCTCGGCGTCAGACCAGAAAATTATCAACGCCCTGATCGAGATCAAAAAAGCCGAAGATCGGCTCAAAGACAACGCAGAACGCAAAAAAGATGAACCTGACGATTTTGATTTCTTCGAAGATGATGGCAAAAAAGACGGGAAGTCAAAACAGGGAAAAAAGAACAAAAAAGGTAAATAAAACGACAAATCATGGAATTTGGGCGACTCGATCACGTCCAATTTCGGACATTTCAAAAACTTTGATATTTTATCGCGGAATTTTTGAATACAATTCGACACGTCGGCAACCATCAAACATTCCACGGTAGTTGAGACTACAGCGTGAACCTCGCGAATCAATAACGGAGTTCCTCCAATGAAAAAACTCGTATTGCTTATTGTTCTGACAGCATCTCTGGTGCTTTCTGCAGCCTCAGTTGAAATCAACGCTCAAGACAAAAAAACTGAGCTTGGGGAAAAACAACGCCTCGTCCTGAAAAAAATGCAGACGCTGGAGACCACGATCAGCAAAGTGGCCGAGGAACTGGCTGCCAAAGGCGAAAACGAACGAGCTGACCTTCTCAAAGCAACGCTGGTCAAAGCAAAACGAGAATTGATCGCCAACAAAATGGAAGAAGTCGTGACGTTGCTCAACAACAAGCAATGGGACGACGCCTCAACCAAACTGGGCGAGATTTCTGACAGTATCGATCTGCTCATTCGAATGCTGCTCAAAGATAATCGCGAGAAAATGACCAAGAAAGAAGAGCTTGAGAATCTCGCGAAGTGGAAAAAAGAAATCGAGAATCTGCTCAAAGAACAAAAAATCCATACGGAAACAACAAAAAAATATTCCAACAAAGACGAAACTCTCAAAGACCTCGACGCGAAAATCGATGCCGTCAAAGGTCTGATCAAAGAACAAAAAGTCGTGATTGATCAGACGGACAAAAATGCTGAAAAAGGTGTCCGCGCCCTGGATAAAGTTGCCGATCGTCAATTCGATGTCCGCAAGAAAACCGAAGACCTGGCTGACGAAATTGGAAATCCCGATAGCGACGCCAAATCAGATGCCAAATCCGGTGATGGAAAATCAGGTTCAAAATCCGATGGCAAAGGCAAAGACGGAAAAGGAAAAGACGGTAAGGGGAAAGACGGTAAGGGGAAAGACGGTAAAGGCAAGGATGGCAAGGGTAAAGACGGAAAAGGCAAAGACGGTAAATCAGGTTCAAAATCGGATGGCAAATCCGGTAGTAAATCCGATGGCAAGTCTGGTTCAAAATCCGACGGTAAATCAGGCAGCAAATCTGGTTCGAAATCAGGCTCAAAATCCGGTTCGAAATCGGGCAGTAAGTCAGGGTCGAAATCAGGTTCAAAATCGGGCCAAAAACAACCTGGACAACAGCCGCTTCAAAAAGCTGCTCAATCTCAACAAAAAGCAGAAAACAACCTTTCAAAGGGTAAAGCCGGTGAAGCCAAGCGAGACGAAAAAGAAGCTTTGAAAAATCTCGACAACGCTCTCAAAGAACTCGAAAAAGAACGTCGCCGTATCGCTTCACTGCCTCCCGAAGCTTTCAAAGACTTGGCTAAAAAGCAACGCCGCACACGTGGCAAAACCGAAGATCTCGCGACAAAAATGGCCAAAGCGAAAAAGCCTAGTGGCGATCAAACGGGTCAGCAAAATCAAAAACAGCCTGGACAACAAAGTGTTCAACAGGCTCAGAAAAATATGCAACAAGCGGCAAATGATCTGGATGATACAGATCCCGAGTCGGCACAACGAAAACAAAAACAAGCTGAAAAAGATTTGAAGAAAGCGCTTGAAGAAATCGAAGAACGCCTGAAACAACTTCGCGAAGAAACACGCGAAGAAAAACTGGCTCGACTCGAATCACGTTTTCGTGAAATGTTGAATCGTCAAAAAGTTGTTTCGTCAACGACGATTGAACTCAATGACAAAAAAGCAAGCTTCGGTCGTCTTCGACCTCGCGACGTTTTGACACTGTTGCGGTTGTCGACCGAAGAAATGGAAATCCGTGAACTTGGCCAACAAGCGTACGACCTGCTGGTCGAAGACGGCACGAGCATTGTCTTCCCAGAAGTCGTTCAAGACGTTCGTGAAGATTTGGCGACAGTCTCCCAACTTCTTCAATCAGAACGAACTGACCAGTTGACCCAAATTATTCAGGTCGATATTGAATCCACTCTCCAAGAATTGCTCGATGCCTTGAAACAAGCCAAAAAACAAGGCAAAGAGGGGGGCCAAGGTGGCCAAAGTGGCGGCGGAAAACAACCGCTGCTTAAGAAGTCGGCTGAATTTAAGATGTTACGAGCAGCCCAGTTACGTGTGAATCGCCGTACAAGACAGCTTGATATCATCCGTGGCGACAAGCCGCTCGACGCTCAATTGGCAAAAGAAATCAAAAATATCGCCAATCGGCAGGCAGAAGTTGCCGAAATGACAGAACAGGTCATGGAAAATGACTAAAATAAGGTAAAATTCAATGGTAGGGCGGAACAATATCCGCTAAAAACTATTCAATAGTACGGACTTACACTCAACCACCCACTTATCGGTATCCAAAAAGGAACCTTGGTATGTTGAAAAAATTGATCGCCAGTTCGATGGCATTGGCAATGGTCGCAATGATGCTGACCGTGGCCTCGGCTGATGAAAACAAATCAATCGAATCTTTCATGGCTCATATTGGCAAATTGGATTCACTTTCGGGTGACCAAAAATCGTCAATCAAAAACAAAGTCAAACAACTCGCTGCAGATCCTTATTCCCGAGTGGATGCGATTACCGAAGGACTGAGTGAGATTTATTCAGACTATAAAAAAGCGATTTCAACCGATGACGAAGCGGCTTCGATCAAAATGCTTCAGCCGTTGACAGATTCATCGGATAAATTCTTGGCAGCTGACGCCATGTTCTACATGTCTCGCGCTCTGCTGAATCAAGAAAATTTTGAAACCGCGCTGCCCATGTTGCAAAAGCTGGCGAAAATGAGCGACTATACGGTTCACGCTGACAACGCTCTCTACTTCACCGGTGTTGCTCAAGCGAATTTGCTCAAAAACAAAGAAGCCGTTGCTTCGTTTAGAAAATTCCTCAGTGATGCCGACAACGCACCCGAGCGATTGCGTGTTGCAGCTTGGCGTCAAATTGAAAAACTGCAAGCGATCAAAAAAGGACAATTACAGGATATTCACCAACGAATGGTCTTCTCCGAAAATCGTCTCAAAAAAGAGAAATCGGGTGATGTGACTCAAGAGCAGCAGAAAAAGATTGTTGACATGCTTGCTAAGTTGATCAAAGAGCAAGAAAAGAAAGAGTGCAGCAATTGCAAAAGCAACTGTAAAAACTCACAACAAAAACAAGGTCAAGCGCAAAAGCAAGGCCAACAAGGCAATCAGAAAACGGCCGGTCAAAGTCAAAAAGGTGGTACGAGCAACAATCCTAACGGAACAGTTCAAAAACGAACCTTTGATGGCAAAGCAAGTCCTTGGAGCGTTCTTCGTGATCGCACACGCGACTCAGCCAACACGGCGGTCAAAGACAAACTGCCTGCCAAGTACCGCGACCTGATCGAAAAATACAACATGAAAGTGACAGGCGGCGACAAACGCTAAACAGTCCACTTTCAACAAACCAAAACAAAGGCCAGCTGCAAACGCTGGCCTTTTTTCGTGTCCACTTACAGTAGGGCCGGTTCCCACCGGCCAATCCAACAAAACGGCCGGTAGGAACCGGCCCTACAAAATGTCGTACGCAAAGACAATGTGAGCGGCAAGGCGCTAGCCGCCGGTAAAACCTCGGATACCGGCGGCTAGCCCCTTGCCGCTCACAAGATTGGGTTCGGCAGGAGCCTCACCCTCCCGAAACCAACGGCAGGGCGACGGTGAATAGTCCAACTTCCTTGCAGATTCATGGACCTTTTTCAGCTGAATTTCGTCAAAACAAACGAGATTCTATGGCTTTTTAACAACTGACATAAAATTCTTTGGCGACAGAAATAAAACAATGCGCCAACCTTTACCATGAATAACGTTGGTAATTCTCTGCGAGGTCATGCGTGATTATGTGTTGACGCATAACCCGAAGCGTCAGCGAGGGACCAGAAACGCTCAATCCTCGCGGCCCACAGGGAAGTAAATTTCCCTGAAAACCAAAACGCGGTTAAAATAAAACAGTACTCAAGGCAACAATTCGTAAAACAAGATTATGGTATCTGCAATGTATTTTCGCCATGTTTTTTCTGCCCTCCTCTTGTTGATGCTATTCTGCAGCGGGGCAATTGCTCAACAAAAAATTACGACGCTGACTGGAAAAACGTTTACCGGAAAAATCACCAAAATCGCCGATGGCAAAATCGCGGGCGAAGGCTTCGATGAAATCAAACTCGCCAACGTCGTTTCGATCGCGACCAGTAATACCGCCAAAGCGAGCGCAGCAAAATATGCGGTTCGTCTCGTTTCAGGCGGAACGATTCAAGTGTCAAAGTTCAGCGTCGCCGATGGCGAACTGTCAGTGAAAACCGAGTTCGGTGAATACAAATTGGGTGTCGCCAGCGTACGGGCCATTCTCTTTCGTCCGCTTCAAGTTGGCCCTGCGGTGAAAAACGCAATCAAGAAACCGCTCAAAAACAATGACCAGGTGGTCGCGGAATCGTCCCAAGGCCCTAGAACAGCGCAAGGCCTGGTCGAGGAAATCAACGATGAAAAAGTGGTCTTCAATTACAAAGGCACCTCTCGAACCATTCCGCGTTCGAAAGTCATCGCGGTGGTGATGGCGAACCTGCAAGAAAAGAAACTCAAAGGCTCTGTTGCAACCGTCACGTTCAAAGACTCATCGACAGCCGTGGGAACACTGCGATCACTGACCGACGGCAAAATGACCATCGGTTTGCTCTCGGGCACTACATTGAATGTTCCGTTTGCCGATGTCGTAAGCGTCAACATTCGCAACGATCGACTAACCTACCTTTCGGATCTCGAACCCACAGATTCAGAACACAATTCCATCGTGGCTCCCAAACGAGCCATCGCCAAAGATAAAAACTTTGACGGCAAACCACTGTCGCTAACTTGGGGAGCCAACAAAAAAACTCAAACATTTCCACGTGGAATTGTGGCCCATTCTTACAGCAGAATTGTTTATTCCAATGATGGATTTCAGCGATTTGTTACGACTTGTGGAATCGACAGCACCATCACTGGAAATGGACATTGCATCGTCACCATTCGTGGCGATGGCATCAAGCTTTGGAATGGTGAAATTGCCGCCAGTTCCGACCCCTCCGAAATCGATATCGATATTGAGGATTACAAATCAATTGAAATCGTGATCGACTACGGGAAACACCTGGATATGGGCGATCATGTGATCTTCGGCAATGCCCGATTGCTGAAAACCAAATAACGGATAGCTAACGTACCAGCGACAACGACGTACATGGGACGACCAAAATGCGAAACAAAACAAATTGTCTCTTTGCTGCTTTTTTGACCCTGAGCATCATTTTCCTGGTGCCGGTAGTTCCGCTTGCGGCACAGGGTGAGAAACAGGACGACGAGACCCTGACCGAGCAGGAACTCAAATTGGTCGAAGCGGTCGAGGCCGCTCGGATCAAGGTGGTCAACAAAGTCATTGGTTCGGTTGTGGCCATTTATGGCGACGACAAACAAGGTGGCGGTTCTGGTGTAATCATTGATCCGTCCGGCATCGCCTTGACCAACCACCACGTCATCATGGGCGCGGGAGTCGAAGGCTGGGGCGGCATCGCCGACGGAAAACTGTACCGTTGGAAACTGATTGGAACCGACCCGGGCGGTGACGTCTCGTTGATCCAACTGACAGGCAAAGACAAATTTCCCCACAGCGAACTGGGCGATAGCGACAAAGTTCGTGTTGGCGATTGGGCCTTTGCCATGGGAAACCCGTTTGTTCTGACCGAAGATCAAGTTCCCACGGTCACGCTTGGGATCGTCAGTGGGATCAAACGTTTTCAAGGTGGTACGGGACGTACGGGCAACCAACTCGTCTACGGAAACTGCATTCAAATCGACAGTTCGATCAACCCCGGTAACTCGGGCGGCCCTCTGTTTAACATGAACGGCGAAGTGATTGGCATTAACGGCCGCGGAAGTTTCCGGGATCGTGGTCGCGTCAACGTTGGACTGGGTTACGCGATCTCGTCGAACCAAATTAAGAACTTTATTCCCGACCTGCTGGCCACCAAATTGACCGAACACGGCACGCTCGACGCGCATTTTTCCGACCGCGATGGAAAAGTCGTTTGCTCGACGCTGGACCTGGATTCGCCGGTCGCCAAACTCGGCCTTGAACTCGAAGACGAGCTTTTAAAATTCGAAGGAATCGAAATCGAAACGGCCAATCAATTCAAAAACTTGATTTGCACACTTCCTGAGGAATGGCCTGCTGATTTGACGATTCGCAAAAAAGATGGCACCGAAAAACGCATCGTCGTTCGCCTTTACGGTCTCCCGTATGCAAAACCGCGTCCACGCGGCGGCCCGCCCAAAAAAGGCAAAGACGGAAAAGAGCCAACGCCGGAACAAAAACGTGCTGCTCAAAAACGTGCTGAAATGATGAAATTGCTGTCTGCCAAACCAGGCACCATCCGCGACAAAAAAATGAATGCGAAATACGCAAAACACATTATCGCGAAATGGAAACAGCAACTCGGCAAATCAGTCGATCATGCAAAACGCAGCGATCAAATTGTATTAACGGAAACCATTTCCGATACGAAACAACAGATCGGTACGCAGAAAATTTGGCTTACTGCTGACGGCCGATTTCGTGTGGAACAAAAAATTGGTGACGAAACCAAAACCTACTTTTTTGACGGCAAGAAATATTGGCGCTTGGCTGACGGCAAACCAAAGCAAGTCACGAAAACTCAAGCGAAAATGAATCCCGCCATCGCGCAAGCCACTGTGCTGCTGGCATCCAACCAAACCAATCCTTTCCAGCAACTCGGCAAACTGTCTCTCGATGGCAGTGGGAAAGCCATGGGCGCCGGAGCGTATCGTTTCAAAGTCGTCGACGAAAACAACGACTGGTATTATTTCTGGCTCACCATGTATGACAACAATGGACAGCAGAGTATCCAGTTGGTCAAAGGCTGTTGTGAAAAAGATGCTGATGACAATTCCGGAGCCTGGACCTTGCAACGGTGGAGCAATGAAAAACACTGGCAAATTCCAAAACAACGAGAATTGGTCGACAAACTCCACGAAAATACACGGCTGATTGTAAAAACGGTTTCTGCAGCGTCTGGAGACAAAGCAGACGACTCGCTGTATACAGCAACCTCGACCAACGAAGAAAAAAAATAACCAACAGAGGAATCCATGCTTCCAATCAAACTCATCCTCGGTTTAACCATCGCACTCATTTCAATTTGCTGTGGTGATGTCCAAGCGCAATCACTGAACGGTATTTTTGACAAAGCGATCGACTCGAGCCAGAAAAAAATGGTCAAGATCTTTGGCGCGGGAGTCGGACGAGTCGAATCGTACTCGTCGGGGATGATCGTCTCTGACAACGGACTGATTATTACTCGACAAGGTGTTTTTCTCGAAGGCAATCAGGTTCGTGTGATCACGGCTGACGGCAAAACACACGAAGCCGCCGTTCTCAAACGAAATCGAGAAATTCAAGCGGCGTTGTTGAAAATCCCTGCGAAAACACCCGACCATTTTAAATTGACCGACAAACAAGTGGGTAAAAAAGGAGATTGGGTTGTCGCCATCAGTAATGCATTTAAAGTTGCCGATAAACGCGAACACCTCAGCGTGACCCTGGGCTGCATTACGCTCCGATCCTATATCGAAGCGAAACGTAACAAACGCGATATTGCCTACAAAGGCCCCGTGATATTGATCGATTGTATTACCAGTAACCCTGGAGCCGCTGGAGGAGCAGTGATTGGGGCAAAGGGTGAGTTGATCGGAATGATTGGTACGATTATCAAAAGTGACGAGACCAATACGCGCCTCAACTACACGGTTCCAACGGCTACCTTAAAAAAATTCGTCGAGGGAAAATTGGATACGACGGCTGTCGCATCGACCAAATCGAAGACTCCCAAAAAACAGGCGGACCTCGGTATTCGTATGATGAAATTTGTTGGAAAACGAGAGCCGCCGTATGCCGACAAAGTGACCCGCAACAGCCCCGCGTACGAAGTCGGTATTCGTCCCGATGATTTGATCATTTCTCTCAATGGAAAAACAACCAAAACAATTGCCGATTTCAACGAAGCCATGTCCGAAATCGAGCCGGGTAAAGAGGTTATCATCATTTTCAAAAAACCTCGCTCCGATGAAATTATTCGTGTTCCCCTGAAAGCCGTTGAAAAAAAATAACATCACTCATTACGACAACAAATTCGCCTGACGTGTCAGCGAAGGAATATCATGAAGACAAAAATCACTCATTTGCTGGTAACGCTGTTTTTTCTATTCACCGGTGCTGTCGGCGTCGCCCAGGACAATCAGGAAGAAAAACTAAAGCTTCTGCGCGGAACATTGCTTTCACCCAAAGCGTTCCGCGCCGCGGCTAAAAAAATTGAACCAGCACTCGTGAAAATTGACTCGTTCGGCGGAATCAGCACCGTTGCTGGACGCATTGGCGGAATTCGCAAACAAGGCGAAGGTAACACGACCGGAGTCATGATTTCACCGGACGGATATTTTGTCAGTAGCTCGTTTAATTTCGTCAATCAACCTCCCGTGATCACCGTCGTCACCAGTGACGGAAAACGCCGTGTTGCTGATCTACTCGGTCGAGATGAAACGCGGCGAATTTGTCTGCTGAAAATCCGATCGACCAAGGAAAACCCGGTAAAAGACATGCCCGTTCCGACATTTGTCGATCCGAAAGATGTCAAAGTGGGGCAGTATGCGATTTCTGTAGGTTATGGATACGGTGATGACACAGCAGCGGTATCTCAAGGAATCATCAGCGCCAACAACCGCGCCGGAGGACGCGCGATTCAAACGGACGCCAATATCAGTCCTGCCAATTACGGCGGTGCCTTGGTTGACATTCGCGGACGATTGCTTGGCGTGTGTGTTCCGCTCAATCCTCGCGCTCCCAGTGTGACTGCAGGTGTAGAATGGTACGACAGTGGAATCGGTTTCGCCATTCCATTGCATGGTCTCGAAGGGATTATTGAAAAACTTAAAGACAAAAAAACAGTCATCTCACCGGCCTATCTCGGTGTTCAAGGCCAGTTTTCTGTGGTCAATGTGGGCGTGAAAATCAAAAAAGTTCTTGGCCCTGCAAAAGCGGCCGGGATTAAAAAAGGGGACGTCATCGTCGCCATCGGCGACAAAATCATTCGCGACATGACCGATTTGCGATTTGCTCTCAGCCGCAACGTTGCTGGCGACACTATCTCCGTAACCGTTCGCCGCAAAGAAGAAGAGCAAAAAATCGAAGTCAAACTCGGCAAAGCACCATCGTCGAGCAAGAAAAAAATCGAGCCCTTCAAACGGTGATTCTCGGAGGGCAAATCGGGAGGGCGAGGCTCCTGCCGAGCCAAATTCTGTGATCGGCAAGGCGCCGCCGGTACGTTAGCGCTAACAAACCGGCGACAAGCGCCGTGCCGCTCACGAAGGCTTTGCTCGTGGCTGAAACAAACGAATGACTGGCCAATTTCTTGGCTCGGCAGGAGCCTCGCCCTCCCGATTTGCCACCGTTACAACGCGTCGAACTCGCTCAACTTTTTTTCCGCTGCAACACAAAAATCCCAATCGCAAACCCGAAAATTCCAATCGCTGCTAGAATCCCCCAAGGTTTGAGAAATTGCGAAAATCCAAAACCGCGATAGATTGCACCTTCGAGCGATAAAATCGACCAGGCCACTGGACTGAAATTGCTGAACGTTTGCATGAAATTTGGCAGGAACAACAAAGGAATCATTCCTCCGCCGAACATCGCCAAAATGACGTTGATCGCCCACCCTGCTCCGCCAACCGCTTCTTCGGAATTGCCCAATACGCTCATCGCCATCATGATGCCCACATAACAGAATGCGATGAACATCGCCGAGATGATCAGCATCAACGGTTGTTCCGGTCGCATACCTAGCGCGATACCCAACACTGTCATAAAACCAACGACCGCCAGAATCGCGGTAAAACACGCCAAGCCTTTTCCGGCGATCAACTGAGTGTTCGTAATCGGCGCCGTTTGCAACCGCATCAGCGTTCCCCGCGATCGCTCACGCACCAACGAAATCGCAAAACCTGAGGCACATCCCATCACGCCCCATAGAATCGCTGATGGAAAACTGATGTCCCAACCCGATTTGATGCGATCCTGGACAGCAGGTCCCTGTTTGGCAAAAGCGTCAAACGATTCGATTTCGGCCAGCTGAAAACTTGGTGCGTTTTCCTGGATCTCTTCGTTCGATTGATCCTCTTGAACCGCATTGAGATCTTCGAAAAACGTCAGCATCGAACCGAACATCGTACTCAAAACCAGTTTGGAGGGAGCCGGAATATCGGGGTCATTTTTTATCTGGTCGCGCTGTTTCTCGATGGTTCCTCGCAGCGAATTGACGTCGCTGAGTCGTTCCGGAATCAACTGCCCCACCGATTCCATAACGTATCCTTCCAGCATCGCTGAAGCCGCCATTCGCGACGGGTCTTTGCCGATCCGAATTTTTGCCGGTTGATCGGACCACAGCACTCCGGCGTTCTCACCAAAACCAGGTGTGACCACGACCACACCAACCAGATCTTTGTCGCGGATTTTTTGTTTGGCCTGCTCCAACGGCAGTTCAACAACCGTCAGGTTTTCATTGGCTTTCAAATGCTCTACAAATTTCCCAGACATTTCTGATTGGTCATTGTCAACAATCGCGATCTTGATACCGCCCGAGCTCTTTTTTCCCATGCCCTGGTAAATGAAACCAAAAAACACGCCCATCATGATGGGAAACGCGAAAAGGAAAAACATGGCGCCTTTGTCGCGTGTCAACAATTTGAGATCTTTCCGCGCGATGTCGATAATTGAACCCATTAGTCACGCAAACTCCTGCCAGTCAGGCTTAAAAAGACGGATTCCAAATCGGGTTGGGCAATCTGCAGTTTTGTGAAATCAATGCCAGCGTTGGTTAATTTGGCGATTTCAGCAATTGGTTCGTTGGACTCCATCCGCCATGAAAGGCCATCCAGTTTTCCAGGCAACTCGAATCCACTGCTGGCCTTGGCGAGTTCTCCAGTGACAACACTATTGCCGCCGTAACGTTCGATCAAATGATCGACCGAATCCAACTCCAGTAATTTTCCATGATCGATAATCGCGACACGATCACATAAACGTTGAGCTTCCTCCATGTAGTGTGTCGTATAGATCACGGTCAAACCGTTCTGTTGCAGCTGTTCGACGCCATCAAAAATGTGGTTTCGACTTTGGGGATCGACTCCCACCGTGGGTTCATCCAACAAAACGATTTTGGGGTCGTGAACCAATGAACAAGCGAAATTCAAACGCCGCTTCATGCCGCCCGAATAAGTTTTGACCAGATGCCGACGACGATCTTGAAGTTTGGCAAAATCCAAAGCCCACTGCACGCGGTCTTTGAGCTGACTCCCACGCAAACCATACAGCTTGCCAAAAAACGCCAGATTTTCTTCGCCGTTCAAATCTTCGTACAGCGATAAACTCTGAGGTGCGACACCGATCATGTTTCGCGCTTCGCGATCTTTAGGTGCCAAGCCATCTGCGATTTTGACTTCACCCTCGGTCGGTTGCACCAGTCCGATCATCATGTTGATAGCTGTCGTTTTTCCCGCGCCGTTTGGGCCAAGCAAACCCAGTGTTTCACCTTCACGCAGGCCAATACTCAAATCGTCAACCGCGCAGATCTCTCCAAAGTGTTTGACGAGGTTTTGACACTCAACAATCAGTCGATCGTTATTCAAAGATAAATTCCCGATTCTGTTCTAAAAAACAAAAATAGCTGTAATGCTATCTGCCTGTGCGACGTCAACAGAAGCCGTTCGTAGACCGTCACAAAATATTTCCAAAAATGTATTGCCGCTCACGAAATCATTGTTTTTTAACGGAAAAAACGCAAATTTGGCCCAATAAAGAAATTGCTGTGTCAACCCTTGGTCGATATACTGATCGATAACAGTACATCAAACAATCAGCTCTTTCATCGCTTCAAGCAAAGGATTAATAAATGGGAAAAATCATTGTTTCAGTGGCTGCGGTTGTAGCACTTACGGTCGGTGGATTCTTCTACTACCACCACACTTCCGACAACGGAAATTGCCCCACCTGCCCAGACGGTGACATCAATGCCGTTGCAACGGATGGCGCACCTAGCGGATGCTGCTCCAGCGGTTCATGCTGTGCATCTCAAAAATCAACTGAAACTTCGGCGAAAAAAGGCTGCTGTGACAGCAGCTCGTGTTGTCCATCAAAATCAACAACCACGTCGGCCAAGAAAGACGGTTGCTGTGACGGTGGCTCTTGCTGTCCATCAAAAAAGACAACTGACACGTCCGCGAAAAAAGGTTGCTGTGATGGCGGTTCATGCCAATCAAAAGCAACAGATACAGTTGCCAAAAAAAGCAGCTGTGGCGGATGCTCTGGTAGCTGCACACCACAAGCCGACGCTGTATTCGTAATTGACGTTAACGGAAAAATGACTCAAGAACAAGAATAAGCCCTGCGGATCAAAAAAAAACGAAACAAGGCGGCATGAATTTGCCGCCTTTTTTCATGCGCTTTGGATAGCTTTTATCGGCAACACGTTTCCGGGAGGGTGTATTCGGGATTGCGTTTTCGGGAGGGCGAGGCTCCCGCCGAGCCGTTGTGGACAAGTCGCCATGCATGTTATTTGATGCAAAGCGCTTGCGGGCGCTCACTGGAAACTCGCGCGAAATGATGACCCTGGTCTGCGGCTCGGCGGGAGCCTCGCCCTCCCGAAAACGCAATCCCAACCAAACAACCGCGCTAAAACGCGGCCAAGATCGGCAGAACTTCCGTTTGAACGCCGCCCGTCACATGCACCTTGGAATGCTCGTCAACATAGATATTGATCTCGCTACGGACACCGAACTCATCCAGATAAATCCCCGGTTCGATTGAAAACGCTGTGCGCTTCATGACCAAGCGATCTTCTTGCGTTTCGAGATTGTCCATGTGCGCGCCGTTGCCATGCGTTTCCTGACCGATATTGTGCCCAGTTCGGTGAATGAAATAGTCACCATATCCTGCTTGATCAATCACTTCTCGCGTCGCCTGATCGACTTGCCATCCGAACAATTTTTGCCGATTGGCAAAAGCGTCTTGAGTGATTTTGATGCCGGCATCACGAGCCGCCGCAACAATATCGAAAATCTTGGAATAGCTTTCTGGAACACTTTCGCCGACAAACCCGACCTTGGTCAAATCCGTATAAACGGCGCCTGGACGATCGAATTTGACCCACATGTCCAGCAAGACAAAATCGCCATCTTTGATCTCGCGATCTTGTCCTGGCGTTGGCGCGTAATGAGGATCGCCACTATTGGGACCTGCACCAACGATTGGAGGATGGTAAGTTGTCATGTTGTTGGCGTGGTAAAAATCCATCACCATCGATTGTATTTCCGTCTCGCGAATTGTCTTTCCGGCTCGGACTCGATCAGCAATCATTTTCCAAGCCAAGTCGAATGCTTGCTGATTCAGCTTGTCCGCTTCCAGATGCGACTGCCATTGTTCATCGGTCCAACGCGCTTCGAAATACTGAATCAGATTACCCGAGGAGACGACGTCGATTCCAAATGATCGAATCAATTCGACCGTTCCGGCGTCCACACGCGATACGTATGGATTGCCAGCCATCGGGGAATACTCCATGGCGACATTTTGGGTACACTGCAATATCGAACGCAATTTTTCGTTTAACTGTTGCCAGGCCAGGTAAACGTGTTTCTCGCCGGGCAAATGGTCCAGGTGTCCCGCTTCGATCCGATGTACCAATTTTTTCGGCTCGCCGGTGCGAGGGATAAAATAAAACCATCTTCGCGATCCTATTGCGTCGGCTGGAATATCGGCAACCCGCGTTGCTAACACGTTGCTGCCTCGAAAATCGTACAGTAGCCAACCGTCCATCCCAAATTCGGAAATGGCGGATTGAACAGCACTCAAGTCAAACATCCGGGAACCTTCCGTCAAACAAAAACGTCAAAACTCTGCGAAACGTCCATTGTGGCGATTTGCCACAGTAATTTGGCGCGTGGTTGTGTCTCAAATCTTAGCAAGCCTGACATCATTTTCACACATTTGGGACGCCGATTAGTACAATAAAAACGGCCAAAAATTGCCTCGGCAACTGTACTTTGCCGAACAAAACACTCAAAATAGAAATATCGATTTGTCGCCAGATCAATATCTGCGGCCAACGAAACTGAACTTCGGGAATTCAAAGATGCTCAAGAAACATTTTTCTTTTTGTGGAATAACAGCGGCTGTCATCGTCATCACGTCCATGAATTTGTCAGCTCAAGAGGAACAGGTCGAGGAAGTACCAATTGCCTTCAGCAGAATCGAACTCCAGGAAGGTAGCCCGATTGCTCCTCCGTCTGTCGGCGGGCCAGCACGACCAGTCCGAGTACAGGAAGACGGCAAGAAAAAAGATGCCAAGAAAAAGCAGGACGACAAAAAAGCAAAATCGGATGAACCGCTCAAGAAAAAGCAGGACCGAAAGCCGGTGAACCCAAAACAAGTCGTTTTTCATCTGTGGGATGGCAACGTGATCACAGGCGATTTGACGACTGACGGCGTCACGGTGATCACCGAATTTGGTGATCTCAAAGTTCCGGTAGAAAAACTCTATGGCTTCCGACCAGGACTCAACAGTTTTCCTGAACTGCAAGAAAAAATTAAAAATCTCGTTGCCAAACTGGGCGACAAAGATTTCAACGAACGCGAAAGATCGCACAAAGCCATCGTCAACATGGGCCCGCAGTTCCTGATGGAAATCTACCAATACGAGGATGGTGGTAATGCCGAACGCAAACGCCATCTCAAAGAGATCCGTGACGAGCTCGAAAATATGGCCGAAGACATGGAAAACGATGATTCCGAAGAAGGCGGTGCGGTCGCGATGATTCGAGGCGATTCGGTTCAAACCAAAGACTTTACGATCGTTGGCAAAATCAAAGAAGCAACTTTTATCGTGAAAAGCAAATACGGTCCGCTCAACATTAATCTGGCGGATATCAAGTACATGGATCGCCCGTTGACCGGCGGCGGTGAAGTTCGCAAGACCGTCAAAATACCAGGCAATACCATGCTCGGCAAAAACATGAAATCGACCGGAATCCGCGTCCAAAAAGGCGATGTGATCACCATTCGCGCCTCAGGCCAAATCACGATGACACCTTGGGGCAGCAATCGTACCTCGGGCCCCGAAGGCAGCTCTCGATACTCTAACTACCAAAAATTCAATGGTGGTACACTCGTGATGCAAATCGGTGACGGCAAAGCGGTTGGTGTTGGTGCCAAAAAAACAATCAAAGCCAACAAAAATGGTTTGCTCAAACTCGGTATTGCAATCCCAACGAGCTACATGAACTATTCGTATCCCGGTGAATACAAAGTAGTCCTCAAAGTTGAGTCAAAATAGGCACATTGGCTTCCAAAAATATCGCCCGACGACTTTAATCGTCGGGCTTTTTTTGTGCAGTTTGCAGCTTTATCATAGTGAAACATAAACCACCCGAATTCGAGGTAAACGGTTGAATATTTCTCTAGCGCTGCACGAATTGCCATTCACACTTGGCCCGCTCCTCGCCGCCGGTGGTAAAGCTGACACGCCGAATACAGCAATGATCAAAAACGATGCGGTTATTTTTGGCATCTTGATGATCATCCTGGCCGTCATCTTTAAAACCAGCAGCCTGCAACATCGTTTCTTCAAAACGTTTTACAAATTTATCCCGATGTTGCTGCTCTGCTACTTTGTTCCATCGCTACTGACAACCTTTGGTATTGTCAGTTCGGATCATTCAAAACTCTATCATGTGGCGTCACGCTATTTACTGCCTGCCAGCCTGATTTTGTTGACGTTGAGTATCGATTTTAAAGAGATTCTCAAACTCGGACCCAAGGCCGTCATCATGTTCTTGACCGGAACGATCGGAGTCATCATCGGAGGCCCATTGGCGATCCTGGCAACCTCGGCGGTGGCCCCTGATGTCGTTGGAGGGCGTGGACCAACTGAGGTTTGGCGCGGGTTTTCAACCGTTGCTGGTTCGTGGATCGGTGGAGGCGCCAATCAAACGGCGATGTACGAAATATTTCGGCCTACCGGTGAACGTATCCTCGTCATTCATCGTGATCCCAAAATGGTCGATGCGATCAAATTGGCACTTGGCGATAAATTTGAATACCAGACCAACGACAACGTTCAGAATGCAAAAGTGACCGCCGAAACCTTTCGTCCGGATATCGTCATGATCGACAATCAACTGGACAACAAGGAATTTGCAATCTGTAGCCAGTTTCGCGACGAAAAAAAAATCCCTACGATCGTTGTATTGGCTCCTAAAATCGATGACGCCGATCAACTGGCCACAAATATCAAAGCGGCGGAAAAAGCGGGTGCGTCCGGTTATATCTCCACACCGGTTGAAACCGATCTGGTGATCGCCAATACAAAATCTGCGGTCGATAAAGAGTACGACAAACTCTATTCGATCATGATCACCATCGATGTGATTGTTGCCGAAATCTGGATGGTGTTTCTGCTGCTCGGTGTTGGCAAAGCGAAAGAAATCGACGCCTTGTTCCAGGCCGACGCCTCAGCCATCGAGACGCTGCAGCACAAAATGGAAAAATTCAGCAAGGAGACGGCACGGATTCCGACAACGGTCGACTACATGGTGCTCGGTGCGATTTGTTTCGGATTGACGGCGATCTCTCATTTTGTGGGAGATTGGCTCGGCCCGATGATTGGCGAAAATTATCCCAATTTGCAACGATTTAGTTTAGATTCGAAATTCTTTTGGTTGATCGTCATGGCAACGACATTTGGATTAATTCTGTCGTTTACACGCGTTCGCAATTACGAAGGTGTCGGGGCGTCAAAAATCGGCACGGTATTCATTTTTATTTTGGTCGCCACGATCGGAATGAAAATGGATATCAAAGCGATTGCCAGCAACCCTGGCCTGTTTCTGGTCGGCGGCGTTTGGATGCTGATTCATGTGATTTTGTTACTGGCGGTCGGCTGGATGATTCGCGCCCCGTATTTTTATCTTGCCGTTGGCTCGAAAGCGAATATTGGCGGTGCAGCTTCTGCTCCCGTAGTTGCCGCCGCGTTTCATCCGTCATTGGCTCCCGTCGGCGTCTTGCTTGCCGTGCTCGGTTACGCACTCGGAACTTATGGCGCCTACATCTGTGCCCATTTGATGCGAATCCTGGCCCCAGAAACTTAGAGCCGTAGGTCCGGTTCCACCGGCCAATCCAACAAACGGCCAGTGGGAACCGGCCATACTCGATTTTGTTTGACTTCAACATTTCAAACGACTATGACAGATCCATTGCAATGGAAATTTCGCGAAATACAACGCAATGACAATGTCCGCGTAGCACAAATCATCCGCTACTGCCTCGAAGAGTTTGGCGCTGTAGGTCCAGGTTTCGCATGGTCCGATCCCGAAGTCGATGCGATGTATGAAACCTATCAAGGCGATCGAGCAATTTATTTTGTGATCGAAACGGAGAACTCTGAAATTGTTGGCGGCGGTGGAATCGGCCCGCTCTTGGGCGGCGACGAGACAACATGCGAACTACAGAAAATGTATTTCGATCCACAAGCTCGTGGACATGGGTTGGGTGAAAAACTGTTGAACAAATTATTACAGCACGCGGTCGATTTCGGTTACGAAAAATGTTATTTGGAAACACTTCAGCACATGGATGCCGCCAACGGTCTGTATCGCAAAACAGGTTTTCAACCCGTAACAAAACCGATGGGGAATACCGGCCACTGCGGCTGCGACTTCTGGTACATCAAAAACCTCGTTGGTAACGAGTAAGAGGTCCGGGAGCGGCCGCAAAGCGAGGGGCGGCAAAGGGAGGGACGGCAAAGGGAGGGCGAGGCTCCCGCCGAGCCGCGCGCTGATCCCGTGAGCGGCAAGGCGCTAGCCGCCGGTACGGCAGCGCTAACCGGCGCCATTCCGTTAGCGCTAACTAACCGGCGGCTAGCGCCTTGCCGCTCACAATATCCCCCTAACCGCTAAGTCGCCCACAAACAGCCAGCGCACAAATACCGCGAGCCGTGGCGGCTACCTCATGAAGCCGAATCACCTGAATTCTACTTTGGGCCAGATGGAAAGCGATTGCTGCACTTACCGAATCCCTTTCCAATTCTTTGTCCTGCAACAATTTCCCGATGAAACCTTTGCGAGAATGGCCAACCAAAATCGGTTGTCCCAAATCGATAAACCGCTCACAGCCGCGTAACAACTCCCAATTGTGTTCGTGCGTTTTGCCAAACCCAATTCCCGGATCGAGACAAATCTTTTCTGCGGCGATACCGTTTGCTCGCAAATGATCCAACCGCTGTTTGAGATACGAATAAATATCTTCGACAACGTTGTCGTACTGAGGATTGTCCTGCATGGTCTGGACAGTTCCCTGGAGGTGCATGGCACAGACCCCGGCGCCCGTATCCGCCGCCACCTGGATCATTTGGGCGTCCCCTTCCAATCCCGTGATGTCGTTGATGATTTCCGCACCGGCGGCAACGGCCTCCTGGGCGACTTTGGCTTTTGACGTGTCAATGGAAATTGGAGTGTTTGTCGATTCTGACAATTTTTGAATCACGGGTATGACGCGGTGCAACTCTTCGGCTTCATCTATCGGATCTGCGTAAGGCCGCGTGCTTTCGCCTCCTACATCCAATATCGTGGCGCCATCCTCAACCAAACGCAGCGCATGTTCGACAGCTGCCGAAACTGAAAAATGCTTGCCTCCGTCGGAAAAACTGTCTGGAGTCACATTCACGATCGCCATTAACGCGGGATTCCAGAATGTTCCTGTTTCATTGCGTGACTCAAACTCAATCGTCTGAGTTTTCAACTGCCACTTTTCTGCTCTCATCTCATTCTCGGTAGTGTGAATAGGTCTCGACGGTTCTCATCGTAACCCGAAGCGTGAGCGAGGGACCGGAATCCGTGCTGATCTGCTGTGGAACGTAGTCCCTCGCTCACGCTTCGGGTTTCGATTTTTGTTCCATGCAAAATCCTAGTTAGCGAGGGACCGGGACCGCGGCTGATGCGTGCTAATCTTGGTCCCCACACGAAGCCAACATAAAACCCCAATCAACGGCGCAAAAGCGACAAAAATAAAAAACGCTACGCCGAATTGATAACGCTTTATTCTTCGAACTTCAGCTTTTTAAACAAAGGCAAATGGCGATAGTAAACTTCTAGAGAACAGATTGCCAGTGACGTGACAAAAATTCGACCGCCTTGCGCACCCCAAGGAAAATCATCCGGTTCCCAACTGCCTGGGTAGCGGCCGCGCCGATTCTGCATCAAAACCAACAGGTCTCGCAATTTGAGATTCCAGGACTCCCATTCATCGCCACCGTAGTGATGCATGGCCTGGGTGGCATAGTACCAGTAGTAAACGTCGGCATTCTTTTTCGACGGCGGATAATTTTTTAACAGATATTTGACGGCGTCCCGCACGGCCGGTTTGTCGCGATCCCATCCCAGGTAAAAACGACACAACAATGCTTCGGCCGTCATCGTGTGTTTGGGGCGAGTATCGTCCGTTTGATAACGATAAAGCGATCCTACCGCGTAATCACGCCACGGACGCGATCGATATTTCTTGCCTGCCAAATCGAGATACTGCTCGGCCAGATCAAATGTCGAATCATCAATCTTGATGCCGAGATTGCTCGATCGTGCGCTTTGCAAAGCCATCAACTGCCAGCCGAAAACACTGGTGTCGCCGGATTGGGCACGCGATCTCAATTCACGTTTGGTCACGTAACGCCAGCCACCGTCGCGATATTGCGCGTTTTCAATAAATCGAATTGCTCGTTGGCAAGGTTCCCGAAAACGCTCGTCGCCGGTCAACGCAAACGTTTCGACCAAGACGATGGTTGCCTGGCCATGAGCGTACATGTCGTAGTGATACGACTGTCCTGCCTCTTCACGCATGTCTTTCGCGCGCAAATCTCCATTGTCTTTTTGCTGTTCAAGGATCCATTTCAAGCCTCGAGCCACCGTCTCTTTATAACGACCACTTTCGGGTGTCTGACCTGCACCTAAAAACGGTAACAACGCCAATGAAGTTGCCGCCATATCGCCTTCGTTACTGCGGCGTTTTCTGGTCTTGCTGTTGTAGCGGTAATCCCGATAACTCCAACTCCCATCGGCATTCTGAACACTGGCCAACCAGCGGAGCCCGCGTGATACCGCAGCTTCGGTCAGAGTCGTTCCGCCCTCTTGTTTGACAATCTCCTGTCGAATTCTCGGATCTCGGGCCGCAAACGAATAATTCGGACCCGCTTTGGTCGTAATGTTCTTTTTGACTTGATCCAAATCGGGTAGCGGCGCCGTTGGCTTGGGATCTTCACGCAACTCATTGGCATCTTGTTCCGCTTTTTGAATGACGTCGCGAACCTCTTCGTCGCCTTCGGTCATCTGTTGAGCCAACGAAATATCATCTTGAAGTTCAAACGTCGGATTCTGGATTCGAACTTCTCCTCCCTCGGTGTCTTTGGGAGACAAAAATGATGAAATCGTGATGGTCGGGTTTTCAGAAAGCTGTGGTAGCAGAATCATTGCCAGAATCAACAACGCGATCAGATGCAACAGAAAACTGACGAGCCAAGCTGGCATGGAATTGAAAATCTGCCGAATCAACCGTGCCGTAAACCGCTCGTCGTCAACAAATTCCTCTTGAACGGTTTCCTGGCTCGGTGCCGTGGCCAATTCCGGAAACAATTGAGGTTCGTCTCGCTCGGCAGGCAACTGAGGAGCGACCGTTGGCAGCGCAGGAGCCGATGCGCTGATTTGTTCATTTGCCGCTCGTTGCATTTCAAGCAATCGTCGAGCGGCCCGTTGTTGTTCGGGAGTCAGCTCGATGGACGTGTCACATTTCCAACAATCGGCAACCATCAACCACAATCGGACCGACATTGGAGCCTGGCAATCAGGGCATCCACAAAGCACTGCGTTGCCCTGGACCCAAACCGCTCCCGACTCGGTTTCAATCGTTTGACTGGCCGCGCTGGCGACATCCAAACTCTCTTCGGGCGTTTCGCCGATGACCAGCGTTGGAATCTCGACGGAATCGCTCAGTGAAATCTGGGGCGTCCCATAGTCGAATTGAGAAAGTGCATCCCCAGATTGAATTGACACAAACGTGGGAACACTGACTTGGTCGGCGTTCTCGATTGGTGTTAGTTGCCCGCGCTTCATATCTTTTTTCTCTGTGACTATTCCTATTGTTTCGAGCGGCTATGAAGATAGCAAGAAATAACCCGGATATCGATTGTTTTGTGATGAAATACGGTTTCCGCCGTCGAGCAGTTCTCTCGGAAAATCTGGGATCTCGGGGAATTCGAATCTGTCAAAATTGAATTCAAAATTATGGACGATTTGGCAGCAAAATTGCGACCGAATTAATGGCTGTTCGTTTGCCCTAGTAGATTATCGAAAACAATTCTGGCATCTGTCAAAAAACACTATTTTTTAAGGGTTTTGTGGAGCTGCTAAACGCTGGCCGCGGTTGTTTTGGATGCAAAAAAATGGTACACTAAGCTCTTCAAAAATATGCTGCAAATCGGGGCAAAAAATCGGGCTGTTTCTCACCCAGATTTTGCCCGTTTTTTCTTTTAATATGCCGTCAAACGACCGTATCAGTGTGTGTGACGGCTTCGAAAGGGACTCGAATTGTCGACTGATTCCAATGAACCTACCAATGGTGATGGTGGAGATTTTAACGATGAACAACTCATCGAAATGCCGATTGAGCAGGAACTCAAAGAAAGCTACCTGACTTATGCCATGAGCGTGATTGTCGCTCGGGCGTTACCTGATGTCCGCGACGGTCTCAAACCGTCTCAACGTCGGATTCTGGTCGCCATGAATGACTTGAACCTGACGCCGGGTGCGGCACGTGTCAAATGCGCGAAAATCTCAGGGGATACCAGCGGTAATTACCATCCTCACGGGGAAAGTATTGTTTACCCGACGTTGGTGCGGATGGCCCAAGAATGGAATATGCGGCACGTTTTGGTCGACAAACAAGGAAACTTTGGATCAATTGCAGGACTTCCCCCAGCGGCCATGCGATACACCGAGGCGCGGCTGTCTCCGGTCGCCGCGCTGATGCTCGAAGATCTCAAGCTCGACACGGTCGATTTCGCGCCTACCTACGACGAGCAACGACTGGAACCCACCGTTTTGCCGTGCAAATTCCCGAATTTGTTGGTCAACGGCTCCAGTGGTATCGCGGTTAGTATGGCGACTTCGATTCCACCTCATAATCTTCGAGAAGTTTGTGATGGACTGATTCAGTTGATCGATAATCCTGACATCACCGTTTTGGAATTGATGGATACGATCCAGGGTCCTGATTTTCCAACTGGCGGGATCATTTGTGGTCGATCCGGGATTCACCGCGCCTATCACACCGGACGCAGTACTGTCGTCGTTCGCGCGAAAACTGAAATCGAAGAATACAAAAAAAACCGATATCGGATCGTCGTTTCGGAAATACCGTTTCAACAAACGCGCGACAATGTCGTCGAAAAAATTGCCGATCTGGTCAAAGGCGACCGCGTCAAAGGGATTTCAGGCATCCGAGACCTGAGTGACTTGAAAGAGCCCGTCAAATTATTGATCGACGTCAAAAGCGATGCCGATCCCGATGTCGTTCTCAATCAGCTGTATCAGTTTTCGCCGCTGCAAACAACAATTTCGATGAACTTCTTGGCGTTGGTCGATGGCAAACCTCGCCAATTGTCGTTGAAGCAGATTCTGCAGGAATTCATTCGCCACCGCGTTGCGGTCATCCGTCGCCGAACCCAGTTTCTGTTGGCGCGGGCACGCAAACGAAAACATACCGTCGAAGGCCTGCTGCTGGCTTTGGCGAATATTGACGAGATTATCGCTATTATTCGAGGTTCAAAAACGCAAGCCGAAGCCAAGCAAGGCATTATGGGCGTGCAGTGTCCAGCTTCGATGTTAGAACGGGCCTTGGGCGAACGTGGCTACAAAGTGTTTCTCGAAGAACGAGGAGAATCGGATACCTACGGTCTGACGGCTGTTCAAGCGGACGCCATTCTCAAAATGACATTGGGCCAGCTCGTTAATCTCGAGCAGGAACGATTGGGAGAGGAACACAAAAAATTACTCGATGAAATCATGGAGTATCTTCGCATCCTCGGCGACGAACAGGCGGTGTTGCAGATCATTAAAGATGATTTGGCGGAAATCAGAAAAAAACACGCCAACGAGCGACGGACGGTCATCAGCGGCGAAGAACTCGGCAATATCGACATCGAAGATCTGATTGCCGAAGAAAATATGGTCGTATCGATTTCTCACCGTGGGTATATCAAACGCACACCCGTCAGTACTTATCGCGCACAACGGCGCGGCGGTAAGGGGATCAAAGGTGCAAAAAGTGACGACGAGGACCCAATCGAACACGTTTTTGCAGCCAGCACCCACGACTACTTGCTGGTCTTTACCAATCTAGGCCGGGTCTATTGGCTCAAGGTGTACTCGTTACCGCAGCTGTCTCGTGAAAGCCGTGGACGTGCCATTGTGAACCTGTTGAACCTGGCCGAAAACGAGAAAATTGCAGACTGCCGCGCGGTCCGTGATTTTACCCTCGCCGATCACTACCTGATGATGGCCACCAAAAAAGGACTCGTTAAAAAAACAGATCTCAGCGCCTATGGGCGGCCTCGCCAGGGAGGCATCATCGCGATCAAACTTCGCGAAGACGACGAGTTAATCGATGTGGTGATTACCAAAAAAGGAGATGAAGTCGTCCTTTCAACGGCGTCGGGAATGGCGATTCGTTTCGATCAGGAAGATGCTCGACCGATGGGCAGAAATACCAGTGGTGTGAAGGGTATCAATCTGGTCAATGGCGACGAACTGGTTGGGATGGTTGTTGCCAATCCTGAGGAAACCCTGCTCACTGCTTGTGAAAACGGCTTTGGAAAACGAACGCCGTTTGGACCAAATGGAAGTATCGACGAATCCGAATTGGACGAAACCTCAAGCTCGGCACGCTATCGGACGCAAAAACGAGGCGGAAAAGGCGTACGAGATATAAAAACAACCGAACGCAACGGTAGAGTAGTTGGTATCGTTCGTGTCGATGACGACGACGAAATCCTGATGATGACGTCCCGCGGAAAAATTCAACGGATCGCCTGCAGCGACATCAATGTCATCGGTCGAAACACTCAGGGCGTCCGGATCATGTCGCTGGACGAAAACGACACCCTTTCGGCGGTGGTTCGCGTGCCACGCGATGAAACCAATGGCGAAAATTCGAACAAGAATTCCGACAACGGAAATCCGAGCGACGGGCCCCAGGCCGGCAATCCGAATACCAGTGACGATGGGAATCCAGACACCGGTGATGACGGAAAACCGAACGTCGATGCTGACGACCGCCCAGAGGAACCGAGTGCTGATTCGCAATAACAACTCGAAGCAGCAAAAAATTAAACGATAGCGCGTGCGCGGATTCTGGTCACACCAAAGGGGGGTTAGGGGTTGTTCTGAACAACTTTTATACCTTGTGTAATCCGCTCAAACCTAAGTGCGTCGAAACAACATCTAAAAATTGTTGCATCGCTTTTATCTCCAGTGGATCGTCGTGTTTCCCGAATCCGCTTCCCCATCAATTTTTCGTATCGAAACATTCGAACAACTTTAACCCACCTGTTTGGTTTGGTTTCACGACCAATCGATAAATGGGCCGCAAAGTTTGCGCATTTACGCAGCAAAATCGCTGCACGAATTTTTTCTGAATCCAGTTCTGTTTGCCTACATCGTTGCCGATAGAACTGGTGACGCAAAAAGACTGTTTTTACACAACCATGAGGGCGTAAGTAATGAAAAAATTCTTGATGATTTCAACCTTCCTCCTTTCGCTTCACTTCTGTTCTTTTGCACACTCCCAAGAATCCTCGATCACGTCTCCCACCCAAAACCAAACTTTTGCCTACGGTGTTACTAGCATCGCGGTCGAAGGTACGATTACACTGGAAGATTCGGTAGCCACACTTCGTACGACTTGGCCGACCGGCCAGGTCACAACGGCAACGGTAGCCTACGGCCAAGGGACGATGGCAGACCAATGGATGGTCATTAATAGCCGAACCAACGGAGCCGCAATGTACGTTGGCAGCTACAAATCTGAACTTGTAAATTTCAACGATGAAGACGATGTCTGGGACACGAAAGATTACGAAGTACTCCCGCCTTGCGACGGTGGTCCTATCATCGAAGAGTAAACTTGTCATGAATTGGCGAATTCGCCGCAATTCGCCTGTTCAACAAAACTGTTGCGTTCAATGAGCCAGCGGATGGTTTTGTGTGACCGCTCGAAACTGAACAACACTTGTGAAACGGAACATTAATTTTGGAGTCTGAGCTATGAGAAAACTCTTACTGTTGACCATTACATTGACCGTCCTGGTAACAAGCCGCCCTGTCATAGCCCAAGACAAAATACCGACACTTTTCCCAAGTCCCAGCAGCTACCAATTCGCGCTTATTAAAGGACAACTCCGGCCGCTGATTTCGAGTGTACCCGATCCCGCCGAGGTCTGGGGCGACCCGACTGCCAGCTATTTCCTGCAAAAATCGACTTGGAAAGAATTGGACTTTACCGATGAACAGATTGACACAATCAAAGAAATGAAACAAGCGCGAAAGAAACTGTATGCGAAACTTGGGAAACAGTCCAATATCTTCGCACTCAAAGCCAAAAAACCGGATGGTACAACCGACAGGGCGTTGTATCGAGAATTAATGAAACAAAACTTGGCAAGTTTGCGAGAATTCAACACGAATCAAGAAAAACAGCTGCGGAAGATCATTCCACGACACCAATGGGTGCAAATGTCAGAGACGATTACCAAGTACACATTGAAAGCCGAAGGAATCGCGTCGCAGATCACCAAATCCAATTTTACCGAGTACCTGACGCTAACTGAGAAACAACAACGGGAACTGAAGGATGTTTCGAAGGAGATCGTCAAAGAGAACGATCAAAAATTGCGTGAAATGGCCAAAAAATCAGTTCGCAAATTAATGGCTGTCCTGACGGATTCACAAAAAGAAAAATTACTTCGAGCGATTGGAGCGGATGATTTTTCCGATTTTGAATCAATCAATGTTGTAGCATTGAACGAACAGCTGAGACGATTCGCTTTCCCAAAAGACAATAGTACGCACGCAAAAAAATCAGGTGTGCCGGCCAGAAACGTTTCGTCAAAATCAAAAAAATAATTGGTAGGGCCGGTTCTCATCGGCCAATTCAAAAAACGGCCGGTGGGAACCGGCCCTACTCCTTTCTTTGCGGAGCGGGATTTAAACCATCCCCCATTTTTTGCGAAACGCCCATTCGCATCCCAACAACAACACGAACAATCCCAAAACAATCGCGCCGTCCTGCCAACTGTCGCCGAGCCGCCATTTCTGAGGAATCTCGATTTTCATCTCCGGAGGATGCAGCAGCAACTCGTCCAACAAGTTTCCGAATTCATCAGGCGAAATCATTTTGCCACCCCATTCCTTGGTTTGGTTTGACAACCGCAACAATTGATCGGGATCGGCTGCAGCAATCGATTTTTCTTTGTCTTGGTCAAACACAATAAACTCAGCAGATGTTTGCCCGATGGCGACTCCATTTTTTTTGCCGCTGACTGAAATTCGATACAATCCTGGCTGGACGATCAAATCGCGATCAACTTGGACTTTTTGACGGCCTTCATCGGCCCGAGTTGCCGACAACGATACTTGGTCTCCTTTCGGAGTTGTCAATTGAACAGAAAACTGAGCCCCTTCGATTGCGATACCCGTCGGGTTTTTGGCACCGATTGTGAACTGTACATCGCTTCGCGGTTGGAATCGTCGTTGCGGTAAATTGATCCAGACATTGCTGTTGGTCAGCGAATCGCGAAACGCCAGCCACAAAATGATCTGCCGCCAAAATCGTTTATGTTCATCCTGATATCCTCCCAACCACCACCGCCAGGTTGAATCGCCAGCAAAAGCCAGGATGCGCCCTCCCACCTGGCTGGAAATCAACATCGGCTCGTCGTCTTCGCTACGGATAATGACCTGAGCGCTGTCTTTGATTTTTAAAAATCGATTGGCGCCTGACAACGGCGGGAGTTTTTTCCAAATATCCTGTTGGCCTTCGTTGGAAATGCTGTTCAAAAAATGTTGGCCGACCGGTCGCAATATAATCGGTTTTTCGATATGCAACTCTTTGCGAAGCGGTGCATCGAAACTTTGCCGCTCCGTCGACTCCATCAATACTGGCAGCAAATCTTCTAACGGTGTCATGGCGTAAGAGCCGGGGCCGAAACTATGGTACCCGCCGGTCATTAACAATCCTTTGCCGCTGAGAACTGCTTTCTCGATGGCTTTAAAGTTTTTTTCCTGAACTCCTTTGCGGTACAGTGCCGTGGCATCAATGTCAGCCAGGATGATGACGTCGTAACTGGGATCGGAAAATTTGTCGGAAAAATCTCGAGGTGAATCTTCCCAATTAATTCGATCGCGGACTGGAACGACGATCGGGTCGATCTTGATTTCGGCACTTGAACCGATCGCTTGTCGAATAAAACGCTGCTCCGCTCCAATATTTCCCGTCACGTACAAAACTTTGAGCCCGCCGTCGAATACCGTCAAAAAAGCCGGGAGTGCGTTGTTGCGTGGAGAAATTTCCTCGCTTTGCGGTTCGGCTTTGACCAACACGCGATACTGTCCAGCCTTGTCTGGTTCAAAACCGAGGCTCACGTTTGCTTTCTGATCAGGACCTGTAAACGTCACTTGTTTTGAATCGACAACTTTGGCTTTGCCATCGGGTCCAGTAATGATCAATTGGATCGGAATGGTTCGATTTGTAAATCCGCGTGCTGAAACGGTTGCTGTGAAAGTTTGACGGTTTTTAACAAATCCTGTGTAGTTGTCCGGCATGTTCGTGACGGCGATATCCGCAAACTGACCCGAGTCTGCCGGTCTCCCGTACGGAATCGTATACAACGGGGTTTGCGTTTGAGCCAATTGATTGGTGGCTTGTGTAATCTCAACCCGTGGATCGAGAACATTGGTTTGGCCGTCACCGTGCAGGATCACTCCGATCACTCGTTGATTTCGCGCCGCGCGCGTCGCGTCATCCAGGCACGAACCGTAGTCCGATTCAACACCGGCGGGATTTTCCGGCAATACGATGACGCCCTGTTCATTAGCCATGGCAGACAATTGGTTGTCGAATCCATAAACTTTCAACTCGATTCGCTGTTCTTCCAGTGCTGCCAGTTTGTCCGCGTTTTCCGCCAGGATTTGTTTCAATTTCTGCCACCGCGTCGTCTCATCGGAACCGACCGGCAATTCCATCGAACGTGACACATCGAGCAACATGACCAGCAAAGCGTTTTGTGGTTGCTCGATCGTTGTCACACATCCGGGTCGCAACATCAACAAAACAGCGATCAAAATAACGCCTGCACGCAATCCAACCAAAGTCCATCGACGTAGATGAGTCAGCAATCCGAATTGCGGGCGCAGCAGTAAAACCGCGGCCAGAATACCGCCTGCAATGGCCAAAAACCAAGGATTCAAAATCGGATCAATAGTCCACGACTGCATATTGTTATTGTAAAGGAGTCACTCGAAATAACGAAGGCATTGATGTGTTCGACCGGGTGCCTGTGACCCGGGAGGGCGAGGCTCGGGAGGGCGAGGCTCCTGCCGAGCCAGGACATTGGCCTATCGTTTGTTTCAACCATGAGCAAAACCATCGTGAGCGCCTTGCCGCTCACAAAACCTATTCAGGCTCGTTCGGAACCGTCAACAATGCGTACAAGATCACGTTCACACCAATTCTGGCTGCATCTTCTTTACTATAGCCTTTGCACTGAGACCCTGAAGCGTTTTCCATCGCACAACTCAAATCGTGTGTTGAAAAAACGACAGCATAACGGCCTTTGACTTTCAATCCATCAACCAAAGGATGCGTTTTTGTTTTTCGGAAACTTTGTCCGCGATCGTTAGCAATTGGCGTACGCAACGTTACCGTCTGGATATCGTAACCGTCATTCGGTTTTGACTTCCAGATCGAATCGTCTTTAGGAATTGCCGCCAGTTTGGATGCCGGAAAAATTTCCTTCATCTCCTTGCGAAACGACTCGCTGAATTTGGGAGATGAGCAAATGGCATCGGCAAAAATAAAACCACCTCGATTGACATATTCGCGAATCGCAGCTCGCTCCTTGTCAGTAAATTTGAAAGCTGTTCGGCCATGCATAAACACGATCGGGTAGTTTTGCAAATCTTTGATCGTCGCGTTGACAAAGTTCTTTTCTAACTTCACCGGTCGCTTTCGATCAAACTGAAAGCGGTTCATCACATTTCGCCAGGCGTTGGGAGCGTCATCAAACCCACCGCCATGTTTGAGTTTGGGAATTTCCAGAATTCGGCTACCAAGAATTTTTTTCGAGTCCAAATTGGCTTTCGGTCGTTCTCCTTTTTCTTTGAAATCCCAACCTGTCGCGTAGGCCACAACATTGACCCCGAGCTTTGTCGTAAAGTCGATTTCAGCTTTCGCTTTGTCGTTGTGTTTTTCGAGCCAACCGGGCTGATTCAATTGCCACAGTCCGGCCAAATTCTGCGGAACATAAATCACACTTGTTCGACAACTCGCCTGGATACCCAGAACTGGTCGGGTCTTGCTCGGAGTTTTTAATTGATAACGCGCTCGCCAAACCGGATGCGAAATCGGCAACAACTCGAAATCGCTGTTGGGCAGGATCTCTTTCATCAACAATCGAAACGATTTGTCGAACGGCGTTGTTTTTCCACACCCATCCCCCTGACACGCTTCGGCAAAAATAAACCCGCCGTTGTCGATATAATCCTTGAGCGCCTGTTTCTGTTTTTTCGTCAACTTAATCGCTTCACGCCCACTGATGAACAAAATGGGAGCTTCCAGCAAATCATCGACGGTCGCACGATTTCCATCGATCACTTGCCAGTTGTATTTGGTTTTTTTGATGGCTTCGATCGCGCGATTCAAATAATGCACACCGCGGGGGTGTCGATCCCAGTTGTTCCCTTTTCCGTATTTGTATTTACCGATGACAACGGGACGTTTTCCTTTTGACAAAAACAGCAACGCCAATGCGGTGGCAACTTCAGGATTGTCTTCCATCGAGACTCGGTCGCCGCGCCAAAATCCGGCATTTTGAATTTTCAATAAATGGGCAGCACCTTCGCGGTACCAATCATGATCTCCAAAAAATCTGATTCCAGCCAATCGCCCGGCGCGCTCCAATCCATACAGAAAATAAAATTTCGTGCCGCCGTGAAACTTGCCGTTGCGATAGGAACTAAAAAAGGGATTCCCCGCGGCGATTTGAAAATGCAGATCGTCTCCCATCCAGTTGATCGCTTTGTCGATCATCTCCGGCCGCATACTCCCGCCACAGCATTGAACGTCCAGATTGTTGCCTAACATCTCGGTGGCCAGATTTTCGTGAATAATGATCAGCGATGAAATTCCCGCACATGTCATGCTGCCGCGAACGCCGCCGGCATGGCCGCCACCCCGTGTCGTTGTGTATCGGAATGCACCTTGATTGGGTTGGCCATTGGTGGGTACGTAAAGTCTTTCCCAATAGCGTTTGGCATTCTTCCAGACACTGGTGTCGATTTTGACGCCCGCCAATCGAGCTTCGTGTAACGCCAACAATGCAAATTGGGCATTGGACGCGTCGCCACTGGCTTTTGCGTTGACATGGTAGCTCCAGGCCCCGTGATTTTCATTGTTCGTAGTGTTTTGTGCGCGTTGCAACCAACGAACATCTTTTTGAATGCGATCCAGATACTTGCGCGAATTGGCCGCACAATAAGTCATAATTCGCAGCGAGACCGTATAGGTTTCCAGCGAACTTTCATCAAACTGGTCCAACCGCCTCAGGGCGCGAACGATGGTCTGATCGTTAGTGGGAACACCGCTATTGAGCAGCGCTAGAGTAATCAAAGCGGTTGAGCCGTCACGATGTCCGGCCATCCCTTGCCAACCTCCGTTGGCGTTTTGGCGATCCTTGAGAAATCGAACACCTTTTTCAATCGATTTACGAACTTTTTCCGCATTCAATTTTTGGCAAGCTGCGTGTTTGGGCCAAGTGGCACAGGTAGCGAAAAAAGCGAGCAATAAAACGAACAACGGTGTCTTGAATTTGCGTAACATAAAAGAACTCATCTCAAACAACCTTGCCATTGATTATACCCTGCTGTGCCCGGACCAATCTTAGGATAATGGATTTCAGCCAACAACAGACAAACGCACCTCGTTGCCACAAACCGGTTTCATTCCTTAAAATTCATGGAAAAGCGGCAAAATTTGCCGGTTGCGTCCGATATCAATCATATCGCCATCGCTGCTGGCCCAATTAATCATAATGAGGAAAGTGTGTCGGGAAAAACACAGAGAAATCTTGGTGACGTTTTGGCTGAATTCAGCCAACAAAAAAAACGCATGCAGGATGAGCTGCACAAAGTCATCGTGGGGCAGGAAGATGTCATTGAACAAGTCTTTGCAGCCATTTTCACTCGCGGACACTGCTTGCTCGAAGGGGTACCCGGTCTGGCAAAAACGTTGATGGTCAGCACCATGGCACAGATCATGGATGTCAGCTTCAATCGAATTCAATTTACGCCTGACTTGATGCCTTCCGACATTACCGGGACGAACGTTTTGGACGAAGACGAACACGGCAAACGTGAATTTCGTTTTGTCGAAGGGCCCGTGTTTACCAACATTTTGTTGGCCGATGAAATCAACCGAACGCCTCCCAAAACACAAGCGGCCTTGTTACAAGCCATGCAGGAACGCGAAGTGTCAGTCGGTCGAACCACCTATGATCTGCCCAAGCCGTTTTTCACGATCGCCACGCAAAACCCAATCGAACAGGAAGGCACCTACCCGCTGCCAGAAGCGCAATTGGACCGATTCATGTTCAATATCAAGGTTGGTTATCCTACAAAAGACGAAGAAGAACAGATCCTGACCTCCACCAGCCGCAACGAAAAAAAAGAAGTCGACAAAGTTCTTTCCGCCAAAGCGATTATCAACTCGCAAAAATTGGTGAATACGGTGGCCGTCAGCCCGTACATTATTAAATACGTTTCAGCGCTGGTGCGCTCAACGCGGCCCAACAATTCTGAATCACCAGAATTTGTCAAAGAGTTGGTCGACTGGGGAGCGGGTCCGCGAGCCGGACAATTCCTGATTGCGGGAGGCAAGGCGATGGCCGCCATGGATGGTCGATTCAGCGTCGCCATCGAAGATGTCCGCAAAGTTGCAATTCCCGTGTTGCGGCATCGAGTGAATACCAATTTCCAGGCCCAAGCCGAAGGGCAAACGACTGAAACGGTGATCGAAAGACTTTTAAAAGAAATCCCTGAACCCGAAGTTTCCAAATTTGCCTAACGAGCGAGCCATCTCATTTGGCGGCTGAAGCATGTCGGTTGAAAAATACCTCAAACCCGAAGTTATCAACCAAATCAAACGGCTCGATTTACGCGCTCAATTCGTTGTCAAAGGATTTCTCCAAGGGTTGCACGCCAGTCCGTTTCACGGGTTCAGTGTCGAATTCAGCGAACATCGTCGTTACGCGCACGGTGACGATCCCAAAGATATCGATTGGTTGGTGTATGCCAAAACCGACAAATACTATGTCAAAAAATTCGAAGCGGAAACTAACATCACCGGATATCTCGCGATGGATATCAGTGCCGGGATGGATTACACCTACAACCAGGATTTGACCAAATTCGACTACGCGATTTGCCTTGCCGCTGCATTGGCATATCTGATGATTTCTCAACAGGACCCTGTAGGTTTACTGGCTTTCAACGACAAGATTCGCAAAAGTCTGCCACCAAAATCAAAACGCACTCACCTCGGCAACATGCTTTCGATGCTGGCACGGCTCAAACCTCACGGAACGACGGATATTGCGGGCAGCCTCCAACAGATTGCCGCGATGTTGAAACACCGTAGTTTGGTGATGATTTTTTCTGATCTTCTCGTCGAGGACGAGTCGGCAGTCGAGGACATGTTAAACTCGCTGTATCGGCTGCGACACGGCGGACACGATGTCATTCTGTTTCATATCCTCGATCAGGCCGAAGTCGATTTTCCATTCACGGGTTTGTGTGAAATGGAAGATCCGGAGACTGGACGTAAAATAAAAGTTGACGGTCAGGGCTTTCGCAGCGAATACAAAAAGCAAATCGAAGCTTACCGAGAAACTATTCGCACCGCATGTCAACAAACGAACATCGATTATGTGGCCCTCGATACGAGCATGCAGTTTGACAAAGCACTGATGGAATATTTGATCAGCCGTCGTTCACGTTTTTAAAAGCAATTTATGGTTTGGGCAAATTCACTACTGTTGGCAATCGGTGGGCTGTTGGTCGGTGTCCCGATCATCTTGCATTTGCTGTTGCAGCCTAAACCAAAGTCGCTGATTTTTCCGGCGATGCGGTTTGTGCGCGAAAACCAAAAAACAAACCAGCGTCGCATGCGCTTGCGGCACTGGTTGCTGTTGGCGCTGCGGATGTTGTTGATTCTGATCCTGGCCGCGGCGCTGGCCGGACCCAGCACGGCATCCAACCGGTTTGGTTCTTGGGTTACCACCGGATTGTTTGGGTCGGCAGCGCTGATTGTCGCCGTTTTGTTGACCGCCACTTTGCTGACTAAACGCCGACAAAATTTTGTAATGCCGGCAATCCTGGGAGTGGTTTTGCTGGTGTTGTTGGGTGTCGCAGGTTATTCGTTGGCGCAGTCGCTACGGGGTAATGACGGTCCAGTGATTGGCGATCAACGCGCTCCTGTGGCGGCGGTCATTCTGATCGATACCTCTCCGCGGATGCAGTACTTGTTCGAAAACAAATCGTCACTCGGCCGAGCCAAGGAGATGGCGGACTGGCTCATTCAGCAATTTCCACCTGAATCGCAAGTGGCGGTGGTGGCCACCGACGACGATTCGTTGTTTTATTCCGTCGACCTTCGCGCGGCAAAAAAACGAGTGCAGACTTTCGGGCTCAACTTCAGTAGCGCGTCGTTGCCGGAGCGCATGACCGTGGCGTATGAGTTTCTCGACAAGGCCACGCAGGCGCGTCGTGAATTGTATGTTTTGACAGACTTGACGCGGCAATCTTGGCAAACAACTGCTGAGACATCGTTGAAAGATCTAGCCAGTCGATATTCTGAGACAGGTTTATACGTCGTCGACATCGGTTCAAAACAAGTTGCCAATTTTTCGGTCGATTCACTCCAATTGCAACAATCAACGTTTACCAAAAAAGATTCACTCAAAATCGAATGTGATCTGAAATACCAAGCGTTTACTGGCGAGGGTGATGCCAAACTCAATATTGGTACGCGGGTTGTGCGTTTGAAAGTCGAAAAACCCGATGCAACGCGTCCCGTTCGACAAGATGGTAAAACGCTGGTTCCGGAGGAGTACATTACGCGTGAAGCGAACGTGTCGTTCGACAACCAAGGCAATTCCAGCGTTCAATTCGATGTCAGCGGCCTGCCCGAGGGCATTCACCACGGAACGATTGAAATCGAAGGTGACGACGGATTGGCCATCGACAATCTGCGAAATTTTACAATCGAGGTAAAACCGGCCTGGCCCGTGCTCATTGTTCATGCGCAAAACGCTAATACTGGTTTTCTAGAAGACGTTTTACGCGCAAGCGCCACAGCATACAAAGCCACGGTCATCGAAGAAGACGAAATCGGCAACGAAGACCTCAGACAGTATCGAGCCGTATTTTGGCTTGACCCGACCCGACCGACCGACACAACTTGGGAGCAGCTGCATCGCTATACATCCGTTGGCGGTTCGCTCACGATTTTTGTTGGAGCTGGTGCGGAAGAAAAAAAACGAGCCGCCGAGAATTTCTCGACGGAGTCTGCCATCAAGATCATGCCGGCAACATTGACACGTGTCTTTCTTGGTGACGGACCTGATCGCGAAGTTTATTTGAGCCCTGATTCGATGACGCATCCAATTATGGCGGCGTTTCGGCAATCGGCATCGTCGATCCGTTGGTCGAGGTACCCGGTTTTTAAACATTGGGGATTGAAACAAAACGAGGGCGGTGATGATGCAGCGACCGAAGTGATTCTGCGATTTTCAAATGGTAATCCGGCACTGGTCGAACGTCGTGTGGGCAGTGGACGAGTGCTGTTGCTGACCACACCGCTTTCTCCATCGACTAACGTCAATGTTGATCGCTGGAATGATTTGACGGTGATCGGCGATGGTTGGACATTTTTGCTGTTTCGCATGTTGGGTGAATACCTGGTTTCAACGGTTCGCGGAGAACTCAATTATTCCGTCGGAGAATTCGCCATCTTGCCAAATGACGACCGATATTTTCCACAGCGTTATCGAATGTTTTCTCCCCGCAACGAAGATCCTGGAACCGTGACCGCGAATGAACAGTTTGTGCGCTATCGATTTACTGACACGCCGGGGCACTATCGGTTGAAAGGGCGTTTGGAGCAAGTTGTGCTCCGCGGTTTCAGTGTCAATCTGGCTGAAAAATCGACCGATATGACACGGTTGGATGAACAGGACCTGGAATCCCTAATCGGCAAAGATCAGTTTTCGTATGCAACAGATCGTTTTGAAGTGCAACGCGAACAAGGGGCACTCCGAATCGGACGCGAGTTCTATCCGCTGCTCATATTGTTGTTGGTGGTCATCATCGGGCTCGAACTTTTATTTTCAAACTTCTTCTACGCCGATCCACCAGGCCGGTAGGGCCGGTTCCCACCGGCCGTTTGTTGGATTGACATCCAACAATCATAACCCGAAGCGTAAGCGAGGGACGACGTTCCACAGCACATCATTGTGGATTCCAGTCCCTCGCTCACGCTTCGTGCTTGTGATTGCAGAAAGCCGTTACCGTTGGTCTTTTCCAGACCAATCCAAAAAAAATGTCTGATACAAGCACGACCTTTCAACAAACCGGCCGGTGGGAACCGGCCCTACTCAATTGGTTTGTCGCCGTAATGATAAATTTTCCATTGGTTCGACGCCGTTTTGACATATCGCATATAAGACGATCCGGTACGAATGAGATAACAATCCTTGGAATATTTAGCTAGATTCAAAATCTGTTTTTGAAAACGCGTTTTGAGAAACGGAATGTTCATTCCGATGCCATACTCCAACTGTTTTTTCTGTCGAGGTGTTGTTGTAATGGGGACGCTGTGCGGCAAGATGAAACCACTGAGGTCTATTTCAGTTTTGGATTGGGTGGCTGCCGCAAATTTTGCGTAAGCCCGTAGCAACGAGTCTGGTAACACCACGTTCCCACGATAGTCTTTCAGCAGCGCCCGCTCTGCCTTGGTAAGTTTGATCTTTTTGTTTTTACTTTTGTCGTCCTGTGCATTGGCCTCGACAGCACAAAACGCGATGGCAACGATCGTTGCGGCGATAAAACGAATTGAAAACACGTCTGACCCCTTGGAAATCCAGGTGAAATTCACACTTGAAGTGTAACGCAACAAATCATGACTTGCCAATTTTAGTGCGGGAGCAAGTAGGGCCGGTTCCCACCGGCCGTTTTGTTGTATCGGCCGGTGGGAACCGCCATACAGCTATGCCGATAAAAATCGCAAGTGCGAAGCGTGAGCGAGGGACCACAAACCATGCTGATGTGCTGTAGAATGCGGTCCCTCGCTCACGCTTCGGGTTAAGATTGCAGGGGGCGTCGTTGGAGTAATAACTCCAAATGAAATTCCCTTGTGACAATCCTTAGCGCACGGGGCCGTTGGTCAGCGGCTGGGCAGCGAAACGAGCTGGCTTGGGACCGATCAAGATCAAATTGTCTTTGACCAAAAAGAATTTGGACTCTGCGATAATGGCGTGGCTCTCAGGGATCAAATGTTTGATCTCTTCAAAATATTCCGATCGTGTTACCAGCAAACCATCTGTGTTCTCATCGAAGAATTGCTGAACCGGAATATGGGGTGTATCCTTCCAGAATTTTTCTCGCTGAGTGTCAACTTTTTGAATGCCCGAATTGACCGGTTCCATTTCAAAAATCGGACGATTGGCATAAACAACCCAACTCGATTCCAGACATTTGTAACCTGCCATCGGAGCTTCCGGTGCAACTTCATTCGCCTTGTCAAAAATCAAATGGCTCATTTGATGTGAATCGACCATCACCGTGCCGAATCCAAAAAACGAGACCACAAAAGCGATGCAGGTTGCGAAGGTAGTGGCGACTGCCAAATGCACTTGATTTCTCAACAACAACACCAATCCGATCACACCTCCGAGAATGGGCAACGCACCGAAAATCGCCAATCGGTATTCGCCTGGCAAATATTCGCGGCCCACATAAACCATGCCTCCGACGATCGCACAACCCGCCAACAAAAAACTGACGTATGAACCGACCACCCAGAACCGGCCAATCGCTGCTTTTTCAATCGAGAAACGACGCAAGAATACCGCCGTCAGCATCGCCAATGCTGGGTAACAAGGCGTGACGTAGCTCGGCAGTTTCGTTTTCGCAACGGTGAAGATTCCAATTTGCACACCGACCCAACACAACGCGAAAATCAAACCGGTCGACCAGCGATCATTTTTTGCAATATAACGATCAACACCAACAATCACTGGCACTGCAAAAATGGACCAAGGAAAAAATCCTAGGAGCAATGTCATTGGGTAATACAAAACGCTGCCGCGGTGATTTTCCATCGCAACGGTCGCGCGCCCAAAATGCTCGCCAACTAAAAATTCGTTCAGAAAATCTCCTTCGGTTTGAATGCCGACCGCAACATACCAAGGCGCGGCGACCGCCAATATCATCACGACGGCGGTCACTGGGCGCATGGCCCAACATGTTTTCAAGAAATGAATCGGGTTAAACGTGCGACAGGCCGCAATTACCGCTTGACCCATGCGGCTTTGTTCCGGTGTCACTTCGCGTGCCGGCAATCGCTTGATCAACAAAAACATTCCGATGATTGCCGTCGGTAAAACAGCCCCAGCTAACCCTTTGGCCAAAACCCCCAGCCCCATGACACCGTACATCGCGATGGCAACTGGCCAGGATTGTGGAAACCAATGTCCATCATTTCTCAACTGCGGAGCTTCCGAAGGGTCCGCCTTTGGTCGAAACGTACCGAGGACGTAGATCAAAATTGCCAGAGTCGAACAAAATATCAAAACCGAATCGGGAGTTGCTGCGCGCCCAGCGACGGCAAACATCATGGTGGTTGATAAAATGATGGCGGCAAACATAGCGACCGTCGAGTCAAATAACCGCCGCGCGATACCATAAGTCATCAGCACCGTTCCCATTGCCAACATGGCCGACCAAAACCTTGCCGAAAACTCGCTGAATCCAAATACCGTGTAGGCGGAAATCATCAACCAGTACAACAACGCTGGTTTTTGATGGCGCATCTCGTTGTTGAACATGGGAACGATCAAATCGCCACGATCCATCATCTCTTTCGCACAACCGCTATTTCGAGGTTCGTCACGATCCCACAGACGGGCCGTTCCAAGATTGGTAAAGAACACAGAACCAGCGACGGCCAGAATCAGCACGATTTGAATTGATGTCGACTTCATCAAAGCAACTCCATTTGCTTCGTTCAGCTAGCATAGTGGACCCTCGCATTGGTCCAATCACAAAATTCTACTTCCCGCCAATAAATTTCAACAACGCCAGTTTGCCAATTTGGGCGTGATTAAGACACCGTTTTTTTATAATACTGCCGTGATTTCGGTTAGGTGTTGGCGTGGAACAATCGCAACCCGAAGCGTGAGCGAGGGACTAGAAGCAGCTTGAAAACACGGTCCCTCGCTCACGCTTCGCGCTTATGATTAGAGCTGCAACACTCAATCACTCACAATTCGAGGCAATGCCAGCTACTGCTTGATTTCAGCCATTTTCAACAAAAATGCATGCCGCAATGCGACTTCTTTGTACCGATCATAACGTCCCGACGCACCGCCATGCCCCGCTTCCATGTTGGTTTTCAGCAACAACAAATTGTCGTCCGTTTTCATGTAACGCAATTTTGCCACCCATTTTGCTGGCTCAAAATACTGCACTTGAGAATCGTGCAGACCAGTCGTCACCAGCATGTTGGGATAATCCACTTTTCGAACATTGTCATAGGGAGAATATGACAGCATGTAATCGTAATAGTCTTTGACGGCCGGGTTGCCCCATTCATCAAATTCGGAAGTGGTCAACGGAATCGACGTGTCCAACATGGTGGTTACTACGTCGACAAACGGAACGTCGGCAATCACGGCGTGAAACAAGCCGGGGTTCAAGTTAATTGCTGCACCGATGAGTAAGCCGCCAGCGCTTCCTCCTCGGGCATACAATCGTTTTGGATCGGCAAATTTTTCTTGGACCAGGTATTTGCCGACATCGACAAAATCGGTGAACGTGTTTTTCTTTTTCAGCAATTTGCCGTCTTCGTACCAGCGACGTCCCAACTCTTGTCCACCGCGAATATGACCGATTGCAAAGACAAATCCGCGATCGAGCAAATTCAGTCGAGTCGAGTTAAACGACGCGTCGATACTCGCGCCATAAGACCCGTAACCGTACAACAGGCAGGGTGCCGTTCCATCGAGTTTGGTGTCTTTATGGTAGACAATGGAAACGGGAACTTTGACACCATCGCGAGCTTTGGCCCAGCGCCGTTCCGATTTGTAGTTTTTGGAATCGAACCCGCCGAGCACTTCCTGTTGTTTCAACAGTCGCACCTTGCCGGTGGCGACGTTACGTTCGTAGGTGCTGCGCGGAGTTGTCATCGACTCGTACGAATAGCGAATCCAATTGGTTTCCGGATCATCGGTCACCGACAAACCGGCGTCGTAGGCGGGATCATTGAACTCAAAATTCTGCCATTTCTGTTCACCGTTTTTTCGGAACCGAATTTCCATCAAGCCATTTTTTCGAATTTGAATTGCCAAGTAATCTTTAAACAATTCATAGCCGGCAAAATACTCTTCGTCGGAATGCGGAATTACCGTTTCCCAGTTTTCTTTACCGGGCGATTTTTCAGGAGCCCGCATCAATTTGAAATTAGTGGCTTTTTTGTCGTTGGTGCGAATGTAAAAATGTCCGCCGTAGTGATCGGCCGAATATTCATGGTTCGCTTCGCGTGGTTGCAGCACTTTGAACTCGCCGGTAGGCTCTTTGGCGTTCAGATATCGAACTTCTGTGCTCAACGTTTGAACGCACATGATAATCACGAATTCGCGTGAACGACTTTTGCCGACGTAGCAGCTGAACTCTTCGTCTTTTTCTTCGAAGACCAACTGATCTGTTTTGGCGTCAGTACCCAACTGATGTTTGTAGATTTGAAACGATCGCAATGTTTTGGGATCCTGCCGAGCGTAGAACAACGTCTTGTTGTCTTCGGCCCAGGTCATATTGCCGGTCACATTTTCAATTTTGTCGTCCAGCATTTTGCCGGTCGAAAGGTTTTTGAATCGTACGGTGTATTTGCGACGGCCCACCAGATCGACGCCGTAAGCCAGGATTTTCGTATCGGGCGTGACATCCAGTCCTCGAACTGAGCAAAACTTGTGGCCTTTTGCCAACTCGTTGACGTCGAGAATAACTTCTTCTTTTTCAGTGCCCAATTTTTTTCGGCAGTAAGTCGAATACTGTTTGCCTTCGGTTGTCCGCGAATAGTAGTTGTAGCCGTTTTCTGGATACGGGACCGAAACATCAGTTTGTTTGATGCGAGCCTTGGTTTCCTCGAACAATTTTTTCTGCAACTCTTCGGTCGATTTCATTTGCTCCTTGAGGTACGCATTTTCAGCTTTGAGATATTTGATCACCTCCGGATTTTTCCGTTCATTGAGCCAAAAATACGGATCGTTTCGTTGGTGACCATGGGTCGTCAACGTTTTCGATTTACGTGCCGCTTCTGGGGCTTTCACTTGCGCCTCCATCGAGGTTGAAAACAATACCATCACAACGATAAAACAACAGCTCAATGATTTCATGATTAACTCGTTCCGGAAATTCATCGTAAAAAAATCAGGCCCACCAGCCCCCGTTTACATGGATGGTCTGGCCTGTCACATATGATGACAGATCACTCACTAAAAATAAAATCACGTTGGCAATTTCATTTGGTTGGGCAAAACGGTTGAGTGGAACATTTTGCAACATGATTTTGCGATTTTCCTCGGGAATCGATTCACCCATCTCAGTCATGACGACTCCCGGAGCAACGGCGTTTACCCGAATATTTTTTCGAGCCAGCTCTTTACTCAGCACTTTTGTAAGCGTGATTACACCCGCTTTGGCCGAAGCGTAATTCGCTTGCCCAAAAAATCCAGTGACAGCCGACAGCGACGCCACATTCACAATCGCGCCATTTTCAGCCAAGTGCTCAACACCAGCTTTGCAAGCGTTGAATACGCCAGTCAGATTTGTGTCGATCACATCCTGCCACTCTTGCCCACTCATTTTCTTAAAGCTGCGATCGCGCAGGATACCGGCGTTGTTAACCAGAATATCGACAGAGCCAAATTTTTCATGGGCAGCGCCAGACATTTCCGTCATTTTTTCCAGGTCGCGAACATCGGCGCCAAAAGCCATCGCCCGCTCGCCCAACTCGGCAACGGTTGCCTCGGCAATCGACTGGTTGGCGCCTTCGGGATCGGGAAAGTAATTGATAACGACATTGGCGCCAGCGCCATGCAACACCACGGCTGCGGCTTTTCCAATTCCTTGACCGCCCCCGGTAATAATCGCGGTTTTGTTTGATAAATCGATATTGTGCATATTGATTGCTACCTAGTTTTCTTTCATCCAGTTGGGTTTTCGTTTTTCTAAAAATGCAGCCAGACCTTCGCGTGCATCTTCGGTTTCTCGCGCCTGGGCCGAAACGCGAATGGACGCTTGAACCTGTTGCAAAATGTCTTCCGCTGCGCAATCACTGATGTGTTTTTTGGTGATGGCCAGCGCCCGTGGTGAGCCCGTTAAAATTGAGTCCGTCAATTCGACCGATTTGCGTTCCAGTTCGTCACGAGTGGCTGTTTGATGAATCAACCCAAATCGAACTGCGTCATCAGCCGCAACACGTCCTCCATGCAACAACATGTAAGTTGCCGGCCCAGCGCCAACACGATGGATCAAAAATGGAGTGACCATGGCGGCAGTGATCCCGCGCATGGGTTCGGGCAGTGCAAAAAAGACATCATCGGCTGCCAGGACGATGTCACAAGCGAGCACGATGCCAACGCCTCCGGCTAACACCGGCCCTTGTAAAACGGCCACCGTTGGTACGGGCAAAGTGAAAATTTGAGTCAGCATTTCGCAGTAGACATCGCTGTCGCGCTGCCATTGTTGTTCTTTGTCCGGAGCAGTTGCCCGCTCCTGCATTTCACCTAAGTCCATGCCGGCACAAAACACGCTTCCTTCGGCTTTCAACAAAAAAACGCGGACCGATTCGTCTTGGTGGATCTGATTTAACGCCTGCAAAATCTCGGCGATGAAATCCCGTTTCAGCGCGTTTCGTTTTTCCGCTCGCTGAAACGTGATCGTGGCGACACCGTCGGTTATTTCAAAGTCGATGAATTCGGCCATCAACAGCGCTCTTTCTGAAAAATTCAAACGAAGTCGCCATTCTAAACGACTGGCCAATCGTCGCAACGCGCCTCCCCACCCGTGAGCGGCAAGGCGCTAGCCGCCGGTTTGTGAGCGCATCGAACCGGCAGCTAGCGCCTTGCCGCTCACAGGATCACAATGCACCTCTGCGTCCTCGTCACTGTGAGATGTTTGCGTTAAAATCGGTGCTCGAATTGAACACATTTTCCAGGAACCAACATCGATGCCAAATCGAGAAAAAGTCCTCATTGCCAATGGACAAGGCTTTTGGGGAGACAGCATCCTCGGCCCCGTTCGTCTGGTGAACGAAGGTCCACTGGACTACCTGACGCTGGATTATCTGGCGGAAGTTACGATGAGCATTATGCAAAAGCTCAAAAGTCGGAATCCCGAGATGGGTTATGCGACTGATTTTGTCCGCATGATCGAACGAGTTTTGCCGCAATGCCGCGAAAAAGGAATCAAAATTGTTGCCAATGCTGGTGGTGTTAACCCACAAGCTTGCCGCGCCGCTGTTGCCGATGTTGTCAAAAAACTCGGAATCTCAGGAGTTCGAATCGGAGTCGTCGAAGGCGATGACATTTTGGCGGATCTCAAATTACTGATCGATGGTGGCGAGCCGTTTAACAACATGGATACTGGTGAGCCACTGGCACCGTATTTGGATCAAGTCCAAAGTGCCAATGTCTATATCGGTGCCGAGCCGATCGTCGAGGCTTTGCAGCAAGACGCCGATATCGTGATCTCGGGGCGAGCGACTGATCCATCTGTAGTGCTGGCGCCGATGATGTACGAATTTGGCTGGACCATGGATGACTACGATCTGTTAGCCGCCGGAACGATCGCGGGCCACATCGTTGAATGTGGCTCCCAATGTACCGGTGGCAATTATGCAAACTGGCGGAATGTGCCCGACATGGCACGCATGGGGTATCCGGTTATCGAAGCCAATCCGGACGGCACTTTCGCGGTAACAAAACACGAAAATACTGGAGGTCTGGTGACTGTCGAAACGGTGACGAGCCAGCTGGTTTATGAGATGGGTGATCCGGCTCGTTATATTACGCCAGACTGTATCGCCGATTTTACGTCAATCCAATTGAAACAAGATGGCGAAAACCGCGTTGCCGTCAGTGGTATCAAAGGTGCGCCGGCAACGGACACTTATAAAGTTTCCATGGCATACCATTCGGGATACAAAATCGTTGGGCAGTTGACGGTGGCTGGACCGGATGCGGTCGACAAGGCGAAATTGTGTGCCGACATTGTTTTCGATCGCGTCGCGATGGACGGTTGCGAATTTGCTCCAGACGAACGATTTGTTGAAATCGTCGGAACCAATGTTTGTCATGCGGGAATCGCTGCAGCCCCTGCCGAGCCGGCCGAAGTTGTCTTGCGCGTTGGTGCCAAAGGGAACGACAAGAAAAAACTGGAGCGGCTGGGCATGGAAATTGTTCCGCTCGTAACGAGTGGGCCTCCCGGTGTTACAGGATTTGCCGGTGGACGCCCCAAGGCATCTGACATTATCAGCTATTGGCCAGCACTGATGAAAAAAGACAAAATCAAATGCACGGTCAGTGTTGAGGAGGTTAAGTGATGAAAATTGCCTTGTCAAAAATTGCTTACGCTCGTTCCGGAGACAAAGGTGATGGTAGCAACGTCGGTGTTGTGGCATACACGCCCGAAGGCTACGAAATTATCAAACAACAATTGACCGAGGATCGGGTCAAAGAACATTTTTCAAGTATTTGTTTTGGCGAAGTGGTTCGTTACGAAGCGCCCAATTTACTGGCGTTGAATTTTATCCTGCACGATTCGCTCGGTGGCGGAGGCAGCGAAAGCTTGAAAACGGATGCCCAAGGCAAAACGCACGGTCTCGGAATTTTGATGATGGAAATCGACGTTCCTGATGATTTCGCCGTGTCAAATTGAAACGTTTGCCGCCTTGTCGCATTAACTCAGAATTCAATTGAAAATCGGACTTTGATCAGCCAAAATATTAGCTTCGTTTGCATTTTGAACTAAAGGATAACAACTGTGAAAAAATCATACATTTTCGTGGCGGTGGCTTTGGCCCTGACGATTACCGGACATGCGGTCGCTCAAAAGGGCTCAAAGTCGAAAGATGTCGTCGTGTTGTTTGATGGAAAATCACTCGACAAATGGCGCGGTTACAAAAAAGAAAAAATTGGCAAAGGTTGGAAGGTTGCTGATGGAGTTCTGATGTTTGACGGCTCCGGTGGCGGCGATATCGTGACCAAAGATGAGTTTGAAAATTTTGAATTGACACTCCAATGGAAAGTGTCTCCAGGTGCCAACAGCGGAATCATGTATCGCGTCACGATGGGAGACGGAGCTCCTTACCTGAGCGGCCCGGAGTATCAAATTCTCGATGATGCAAAACATCGTGACGGAAAAAACGCGAAAACTTCCGCCGCAGCCCTCTATGGATTGTATTCTGCAGACAACAAAAAACTCGCGGAAGTCGGCAAATGGAACACGGCCAAAATCGTTCACGTTGGCAACAAAGTCGAACACTGGCTCAATGGTGTCAAAGTTGTCTCGGCAGAAATCGGCAGCGAAGATTGGAAGAAACGAGTTGCCAACAGCAAATTCAGGAATTGGAAAAAATTTGGCGCCAGCAAAAAAGGACGCATCGCGCTGCAAGATCACGGTGACAAAATCTGGTTCCGTGATATCAAAATCAAAAAACTGAAATCTAAATAATAGATTTCGACGACAAATCACAAGCTGATCAAGCCACAGTTTCGACTGTGGCTTTTTCGTAGGGCCGGTTCCCACCGGCCGTACAACAATTTTCGATCAACCATCGTTTTGGAACATCATTTCATCTGGACCTTGCCCTCGGCCTGCGAAATCAACCCGTGGCCATTGGAAACCGGGCCTACAAAACGATCTGGTGGCATTTGTCTTAATTCGATAACCTCTCTGCCAGCATTTTTATTTGGTGGAGACGATATGTCGCTTGCAAAAAAATGGAAAGAATCTCCGGTGATTTCGTTGATCGTGGTTTGTATTGCGATCGGTTCTGGAATCTACGGTATTACGGAATTCCTGAATGCCCAGCAAACGGCGCAATTGACACACAAATACGAAACAAAAATCAGTCAACTTCATTCGCAGCTCGCTTCGATCAATCTCCAAGTCTCGGGAGCGCAAGGCTTGGACATTAAGAATTTGCTGGTCAGAACCGGTGACTCCAGCGCCATTCCTGTAGGCAGCAAATTTTTTCAGCAGAACTCATTTTACGCACTCAACTCGACTGACTACTGGCGGCATCAATCGATCACCGAGGCGCAGATGTATGCCCAATCGGGCGTCGAATTCACAGACGATTTGATGGATCGCGCGAAACAGGTTCGTGTCGACCAGTGGACTGCCGGAACTCCCCAAACGTTGATGATCGGTGCCGAACAGATTCAACTGCAACCCAACATTTTTGTCCAGCGCATCGATCAACGGCAAATTGCCACTTCGGTCGGTGTCGAAGAAACCCGGCAGGTTGACGCTAAACCGTCGGGTTTGCGCTCGGCGTTTCAAAACGCTTCGCATCGCGCCAACACTGCCAGGAAAAACTCAGTCGTTAACAGTTTGTTGCAGGATCCGGCCGGAAAATACTTTTGTATCATTTCTACCGAACGCATTCAAAACTCACTGCAATCGGGACAAACCAGTTACCTGCTTAACAAAATCCAAAAAGACTCAAATACGCTTTTCGCCCAGTCGTCGATGGTGTTTCACGATGTCATGATCGATGGCCGCCACGTCCCGAAATACTATCTGCATTTCGAAGAAATTTACATCGAAAGCCAAGGACAACTCTACCTGATTCGCTTTACCATTCCGACCGAACAACCCGTCGTCGATCAAAAAACTCGAGCTGAAAACGTTCGCTGGCTTGAAAAATTCCGCATTGTCCAGCAACCCGCAGGCTAAAAAACTTTAACCTGCCCTCGATTGTCATCCACTGCAAATTCGGCAAATAATATCGTGTCCTGAAATTCGTTCTGGAGCGAATGCTATGCAGAAAAAATTGTTACGTTTCTTGGTCTTGGCGCTGATACCGGTTGTTGCCGTAGCGTGCCAAAAATCTTCTACGAACTCCGATGGCGACAATTCCGCTGGAGATGCAAAAAAGAAAGTGGGTATTCTCCTGCAAACGACCGAGAATCCTTTCTTTAACGATCTCGCCAAAGCGGCCGAAACAGAACTCGGCAGCGAATATCAGGTCATCATCTTTGGCGGCGATAAAAGCGCTGACAAACAGGCCAAACAGGTCGAAGATTTGATCAACCAGAAAGTCGACGCTTTGTTGATCACACCGTGTAATGCGAATGCCGTTGGCGCACCCATTCGCGCTGCTAACCAGGCGGGCATTCCGGTATTTACCGCCGATACCGCTTGCCTGGACAAAGATGTGCGAATCGAAGCTCACGTTGCAACCGACAACTACGCAGGTGGAAAACTTGCTGGCCAAGCGATGATTCAGGCGCTCGGTGGCAAAGGGGGAAATATCCTGGTGCTCGACTACGAACAAGCGGAATCGTGCCAGGAGCGCGTCCGCGGTTTCAAAGAAGTCATCGACGCACACAACGCCGATTCAAAAAATCAAAATGCGCAAATCAAAATTGTTTCCGAGCTTCCGAGTCTGGCCGAAGAGTCCGCCAGTCGCAAACAAACCAAGGACGCTTTGAAATCCAATCGCGATCTGGTCGGTATTTTTGCGATCAACGATCCTGCAGCACTGGGCGCCGTCGCAGCGATCGAAGAAGAGAAATTGCAAGATCAAATCAAGGTTATCGGGTTTGATGGGCAAGAAAGTGGCAAAATCGCGATTCGCGACGGTCGTATTTACGCTGATCCCATTCAATTTCCCAAAAAAATGGGTAAGCGCAGCGCGCAATTCATCAAGAAATATTTTGCTGGTGAAGATGTTCCCAAAGTGGAAATGATCGCACCCAAACTTTATTACAAAGCAGATGCGGATGCGGATCCGGAACTTAAAAACAAAAAATAATTGACGGTAAAATCATGACCACCGTCGATTCACCGCTGTTGCGAATGAGCCATGTCTCCAAATCGTTCCCCGGAGTTCAAGCGCTCTCGGATGTCAGCATTCAGGTAAAAGCCGGCGAAATCTTGGCAATCATCGGTGAAAATGGCGCCGGGAAAAGCACGCTGATTAAAACGCTCGGCGGAGCTCATCAACCGGATGCCGGTTGCATCGAAATTGATGGACAACCTGTGCAGTTGTCCAATCCCATTCGAGCGCAATCACTCGGCATCTCGATCATCTATCAAGAATTCAACCTCGTCCCATTTCTGACGGTCCGAGAAAACATTTTTCTGGGCCGCGCTATCCAAACCGGACAAGTGATCAACAAGTCAGCCGAACGGCGTGTAACAAACGAACTGTTTCAGCGCCTCGGTGCCACGATTGATCCGGAAACAACAGTGGCACGGTTGAGTGTTGCCGACCAGCAACTCGTTGAGATTGCCAAAGCACTGCACACCAACGCACGACTGTTAGTCATGGATGAACCGACTGCGGCGCTGAGCCCGGCCGAGGTCGAAAAATTATTCGAAACGGTCCGGGAATTAAAATCGCAAGGCATTGGAGTCATTTACATCAGTCATCGCCTCGACGAAATTGTCGCGATTGCGGATCGTGTCGTTGTTCTCCGAGACGGAAAACTGGTAGCCGATCGACCAGTGCACGACACGAGCAGACGCCAAATGATCGAACTGATGGTTGGCCGCAGTATCGAAAATGAATTTCCTAAAGTTGAGCATGCGACTGGTGAAAAGTGTTTATCGGTTCAATCGCTGAATTGGTCCAATCGTGTTTGCGACGTTAGTTTCGATTTACATGTCGGTGAAATCCTTGGAATCACGGGGCTTGTGGGCGCGGGACGAACGGAGTTGGTTCAACTTCTTGCAGGAGTCGAAACCCCCGATTCGGGAACTATCAAAATTGCCGGTCAACCCGTTCGATTTTGTTCTCCTCGTGATGCTATCCGTACCGGCATTGCGCTATTGACCGAAGATCGAAAACGCCAGGGACTTGTCCTGGCCCATTCGGCTAACGAAAACTTTGGCTTGCCAAACCTCGATGAGTTTTCGACGGCGAGCTGGTTGAATTTAAAACAAGAGTCCCGCCGTCTGGCTGATTTTACAAACACGATGAATATCAAAATCGCGTCATCGAGACAATTGGCCGGTCAGCTCAGCGGAGGTAATCAGCAAAAACTGGTTTTGGCAAAATGGTTGCAACGAAATTGTCAGATATTGATCATCGACGAACCCACCCGCGGCATCGACGTTGGTGCTAAATACGAAATCTATTTACTGATGAACGAACTTGTCGCCTCGGGAAAATCAGTCATCATGGTCAGTTCCGAGATGCCGGAAGTTCTCGGCATGTCGGACCGAATTTTGGTCATGCGAGCAGGGTGCCTGGCAGGTGAGATTGTTGATCCATCATCAGCGACGCAGGAACAAATTATGGAACTGGCAGCTCAATAACCGATGTCAAAACCAAAAAACAATTCCCGATTGGGCTATTTTTTGAACGATTACGGCATGATAGTCGTGCTGTTGGTTTTGATGGTCGTTTTGAGTTTGGTCACCATTGCCAGACAGCAACCTACCGGTGCATCGGCCGGTAAAAATATTGCGAAACAGATCAACGCCTTGAAAGATCCAACGGAGTTTCTGTTGATTACTCCTCAAGGCAAACTGGATTTCGAAATTGCACAAGGAATCCAGCAACACATTGATCAGCGGCACACGTTAGTCAATTCTGTTCATGGCGGGCCTCGCGAAGCGAATTTGGCGATCCGAGCTGCGCGGGAGGCAGGAAAAAAAATAACGGTTATCGCCTGCACATCTGCGTCGGCAAAATGGGATCCCGTCAAAAATGCTGAGGCAAAAAAGATCATTCCCAGTAGTTATATCTGGCCTAATTTTTTGATGCCTGACAACCTGGTGACGATTGCCCAGCGAATCACCGTCATTGCCATTATCGCGATTGGAATGACGATGGTGATTATTACCGCCGGAATCGATCTATCGGTCGGCAGTCTGATTGCGCTATCGGCGGTTGTTACCGGTGTTTTGATTCGCGACTGTTTTGGTGGCAAAGACGCAGGAACGCTTGGGCTATGGATTGCTGCTATCGGCGGTATCGCGGCATGCGTCGTCGTCGGATTCTCGACCGGTTTTCTGGTGGCCGCTTTTCGTTTACCGCCGTTCATCGTGACCCTGGCCATGATGCTGTTGGTTCGCGGTGTTGCCAATGTCCTGTCTCAACAACGAACGATTCACGAGATACCTGTTGCGTTCGATGTGTTGGGCAAAGGCTACGTGTTGGGCATACCGATCGCCGTTTGGTTGATGTTCGCTTTGTTTGCCGTGGCCTACTTTGTCATGAGTCGCACGACCTTGGGGCGCCAGATCTACGCCGTTGGAGGAAACGAAGAGGCAGCGCGATTGTCTGGAGTTCGTGTCAAACGTGTCTTGTTGATTGTCTATACCATTTGCGGACTTCTGGCAGGCTTGGGTGGTGTGATAGTGTGTTCTCAACTGCGCAGCGCAAAGGCTAACTATGGACAAATGGACGAACTGACGGTCATTGCTGCCGTCGTCGTTGGCGGAACGAGTTTGATGGGCGGGCAAGGCAAGATACTCGGCACGTTGATCGGAGCGTTTATAATTGGCGTCATTCAAAATGGAATGAATTTGATTCACATGGACGACAAGACACAGATGATTGTTCTCGGTTCGGTCATCGTCATTGCCGTGTTGCTGGATCGAATTAAAAAAGGGCAAGTGAAATGGTCGGATATCAAGAATGTATTCACGAGCTAGGTGCACCATGAGAGTCCTGATTTGTTTGGCTTTGTCTCTGACATGCTGTTGTATTTCCGTCGCACAATCAAAAAAAATAATCACGAACACTTACGAGAACCAGCACATGAAACAAGATGGCATCATTTATTCGTCCAAAGATTTTGCGGACCGAAAAACGGTGGATTGGAGCGTTTCCAAACAGACGCTTCACGGAGGAATGCAGGATGGCGTCGAACTGATCCATGTCGACAACGGCAAATTGAAATTTTCGGTGATCGCAACGCGAGGCATGAGTGTTTACAAAGTCGACTGCGGCGACATCACACTCGGTTGGAATTCTCCAGTCAAGCAGATCGTGCATCCCAAATTCATCGACCTCAATGACCACGGTGGATTGGGATGGCTGGCAGGATTCAACGAAATGATGGTGCGTTGTGGAGTCGCTTTCGCCGGTCATCCGGGTGAAGACGATGGCAAAATGCTGACGCTACATGGCCGCATTGGCAACATTCCAGCTTCGAATGTCTCGGTCGTCGTCGATGACCAGCCGCCCTATCGCATTCGGGTTCGAGGAAAAGTCGAAGAGAAAATGTTCAAATTTGGCCTGTTTGAACTTTGGACCGAGGTCTCGACGGTTCCTGGCAGTAACGCGATTCAATTTACAGACCGGCTGGTGAACAAAAGCGAATACGAGAAAGAATATCAAATTATCTATCACGCAAATTACGGTCGTCCCATTCTTGAAAAAGGCGCCACGTTTTCTGCACCGGTCAAAAAAATCTCGCCGCTGGACGATTATGCGGCAAAAGATATTTCGACTTATCAAACATATCTCGGGCCAACCAAAAATTACGGCGAACAAGTCTATTGCCTGGAAATGAACGCTGATAAAGATGGCATGACCACGGTGATGTTAAACAACGCCGCAGGAAAAAATGGAGTTGCCATGAAGTACAACACGAAATCACTGCCATATTTTGCACTTTGGAAAAACACCGATACGGAAACCGATGGCTATGTGACGGGGCTCGAACCCGCGACAGGCTATCCGTTTAATCGATCGGTCGAACGTTCTGCAGGTCGTGTTCCAAAATTGAAACCGGGCGGTGAAGTGACATTTCATGTGGAAATCAGTGTCCTCGAAAATGCCCAAGCGGTCGCTGCAGTTAAAAAACAAATCGAACGCATTCAAGGTGATAAGAAGCCCGAGGTTTCCACAACGCCTCCGCGCCCGAAATAACTGAACGCAATTAATCACAACCCGAAGTGTGAGCGAGGGACCGGAGGTTGGGAGTTGGAGACCTGTGATGAACACGGTCCATAACAACACGGTCCATAACAACACGGCCGGTAGGAACCGGCCCTACGAGGAACATTCGATGATTTACGCCAAAAATTTTATCGTCGGCTTGATCGTATTGATTGGGACAACCGCAGTCGATGCGCAAGATCAAAAATCGAAATTCGAAGGTAAACTCGAGCCATTCCTCAATGGCGCAAAACTTGAAATGCAACAAGTATTCAAGTCCGAGCGATTTCCCAATGTGGTTGTCGCGACCGATGGAACTGTCATCGCGTCGTTTGGCAGCAACAGTGTGCGTGTTCGACGGAGCGAAGATGGCGGCAAAACCTGGGGTGCAGAAATTGTCGTCGCTAAACCGGGGTTTTATGGCGGCGGAATGACGGTGGATGAAAAAACCGGGAGCATTTTTACGTTTGTTGAAACCCAACACCCACCGGCAAAAATTTTAATCTATCGTAGCGATGATCACGGTAAAACTTGGAAAGTTCAAAAGACGAACATCGCTGCCGACAAGAATGGCAATCAACCGTCAATGCACATGAATGAACATGGCATCACTTTACGCCACAGCAAATTTGCCGGGCGTCTGATTCGGCCTTCACGATGGTACGCCGGCAAAAATGACAGAAAACTTTGGCCCAAGCATTACACCAACGCCATTTATTCGGATGACCACGGTAAAACCTGGAAAACCAGCGACCCGTTTCCTGAAAATGGAACGGGTGAAGCGACGATTGCCGAGCTTTCCAATGGTACGCTTTACTACAATTCACGGCGGCACTGGGCTGACAATGGAAAAAATCCTCGGCGGCGTTGGACAGCGATCAGTGACGATGGGGGAGCAACTTGGAAAAACGTCAAGTTTTGTCAGGCACTTCCCGACGGTCCACAAGATTCAAACTACGGTTGCATGGCAGGGCTGGTCCGATTGCCGGTTGCCAATCGAGATATCTTGATTTACAGCAATTGCGATAGCCCGCGCGGACGCATTCAAGGAACGGTTTGGGCCAGTTTTGATGGCGGCAAATCCTGGCCCATCAAGCGGCAAGTATTCAAAGGCAATTTTGCCTACTCGTCCCTGACGGCCGGTCGTCCCAACACAAAATCAGCGGGGAAGATCTTTTTGCATTTCGAAGGTGGTCCCAAAAAAGGCGGCTCGACGGTCGCAGTTTTCAATCTCCGTTGGATTCTCTCCGGCAAATCAACAGGTGATGGAAAACTGCCGGACTGGATTTCCAAAAAATAAAATCGCGACTGATACGAGCACGAAGCGCCAGCGAGTGGTTTTACACGGTCAAATCACTCGCTGGCGCGTCGTGCTCGTAAAATTCATGGTTTGTAGGGCCGGTTCCCACCGGCCAATCTAACCACCGGCCAATCTAATCACCAGCCAATCTAACCAACGGCCGTGGGAACCGGCCCTACTTGGGCCCTCGCTCACGCTTCGCACTTGCGATTTTTGTTGGATGCAAAACCCTCTGACGCGGATAGCGATTTTACTCGCTAGCATCGCTACCAAAGTTTGACGGTTATTCCAAATACTCTATTCGAATGACGAGTATTCGATGCAATCGTCAGCATTGATCAAATTAGCAAAACTGGCACGACGATAAGATGAATGATTTTCTGCAGCATTCATCGGACCCACAAAGTGGGAATAGACGACCATGAAATCGAAAACTTATGTGATCTCCTTTCTCTGCCTGCTAACCGCGGTGTTTTTTGTTTTCCGTTCGATCGAGACGACGGAAATTCCTACAAACACCGAGGCAGGCGAAAAAATCTCGATCGATGTCGCCGATCAGGCAACCGTCGAGTGCAAACCGTCGGCTGAAGCTAAACCCTTGTGTGCCGACGACTTTAAAACCATCACCCGGCGCAACCAGATGCAGATCGACGCGGAACGGATTCGAGCAAATGTGGAGCCCCCTGCTGCCAATCCTAAAACATTGATTTCAACCGACAACGAACTCGAAAATTTACTCTCGATCGAAAATGACAACAATGCGCCGCTGCTAGTTGCCGCAAACAACAAAAAAACGTCGGAGCAAAAACAGCCATCCGGCAGTGATGAACCGTCGGCACCCTCGGATGATTTGACCGAGGTTCTCGATGCCAACATGAAAATGATCGACCTCGCCAAAGCTGTGAAACAGGAAAATCAAAGACCTGTTTTGCAAGAAAGTCCTCAGTATGTTCAGGCACCTGCCGCGCCACGCAATGTAACAAACGCCAACGTCGGTCCAGATCCACTTTCCCCAAATTCCGAAAAGCGGATTCGTCAACATATCAACTACGGACTTGCACTTGCCAGAAAAGGTTCTACTTTCGCTGCAACGAGCGAATTCATGCAAGGTCTGAAATTGATCGCCCAGTATTGGGATCAACGCGCAGGAACAACGGAATACTCCAAAGCACTCGAACGCGGATTCGTGGCTCTGAAAGAGGCCGAAGATTTTGTTGTCAAAGAGTCCGATGCCCAGCATTTCGTTGATTCGAAATCGATTATTCGTTCACATCGTTCCAAAGTTCTGACGGTTGACGAGTGTGCAAATTTACCGACGGTCGAAATATTGCGTCGCTACATGAAATTCGCCCAGACGAATCTGGTCGACGCCAGTGGAAATTCTCCGATCGCTTCGGAATTGCACTATGCTCTTGGAAAACTGCATTTGACTTTGGCTAATTTCAACAAACAGTCCGAGGTCAACAAAGCGCGTTCGATTGTTTTGTTTCGGACCGCATTCGCAACCAACGCTCGAAACAGTTTCGCCGCCAATGAGCTAGCGGTGATTCTGGCTCAAAACGGACACTGGAAAGTCGCAAAACGATTGCTCACAGTTAGTTTACGAACGAGCCCCACGCCGGTCGCCTGGAAAAATCTGGCGAACATTCATCACAAGCTCAACGAACATGATTTGGCACAATTTGCCATGAATGAATACCATCGAATGTTGAATGCTCCAGGCCGCCAATCGTCACCCGTTCAGTGGGTTTCGCCACAACAATTCGGCCAAATCACTCCGGAAATCTACCATCAACAAATGGCAAATCAGACGAATGCGAATCGTCAAAACCGAGGCCAGCCCCACCTTGGACGGGGATATCAAGAACCGCAAAAAACTGCGAACAAACCTCGATTGATTGATCGTGTCAAAAACTTGTTCCGTTAAGACAATCAACGTAACGAATTAAAAATTGAATCATAGACTTTGGATTTGGAGTTTCCCATCCATGTCGATAAAAAATCGAACAATTGCTGCCTTGGCGTTGGCAGGTTTGGCTGTTGCGGTTTTGACTTTGGTCAAATCGCGTCACTCCGGCCCCCACAACGTCGATCAAGTGATACAACCTAAACAACAAAACGATGCGGTAACGCATAAGGATCATTTTGTCGTTACCGAAAATTGTTCAGTCAGCGAGATCCCGAGTTACCCCGAATTCAAGCTGGTTGGCTATTCCGAGCCCTCAGGTTTTGGTTGGAGCAATGGAAACAACCACCAAACCGCGAATACCGGTCAAATGCCAGGTGTTCAACATGTTCCCATGCACAACATGCAATACGAGCCATGCCATGAATACCAGGGCTCGCAGTCGTTGCCTCCCAAGATGATGATGGGAGTCGATGGCAACAACCGCAAACTTTGCCGAGAGCCCAGATGGAAAGATGGCAAGCTCATTCCGTGGGAAACATACGCCTACGGCGAATACATCGGTCCGTACCGAACTCCACACGTTCCCGAATATCGAATTCGAGTGAACGATCAGCTGGAATTCGTTTTTATGTTGACGCGTGAAAAAACACCTTATGAATACCGTTTTGGTGTTGGCGATGTGATATCGTTGTTATCACCGGTCCATGAAGAATACAACCAACCCAGGGTACCGATCCTGTCCGATGGCAGTTGTTCGCTGGCATTGATTGGCCGCGTGATTGCTGCTGGAAAAACGTTGTCAGCGCTTGAACAAGAAATCAACGATTTGTATATCAAAGCCGGTGTTCGTCGACCGCAAATCGTGATCCAGGGAGTTCAAACCAATACGCGATTGCAAGATCTGCGTGATGCCGTTGATGCTCGAGCCGGCGTCGGTGGTCAAAGCCGTTTGGCGACTGTGGGACCGGATGGAACGGTACAATTGCCATTGATCCACAGTGTTCCGGCGATTGGACTGACGTTAAAGGAATTGGCGCGAGAAACTAACGAACGATACAAACAGAAAATCGACGGTATCGAAGTGACCCCGATTCTCGTGCAACGGGCGCCGCGCGTCGCTTATGTTTTGGGTGAAGTCGTTCAACCGGGCCGCGTCGAGCTGGTTGGCCCAACATCAGCGATGCAAGCTATTGCGTTGGCGCAAGGTTGGAACATCGGCGGAAACATTCGCCAAATTGTAATTTTCCGACGTGACAAAAATTGGAATCTGATGGCGACGCGGCTGGATTTATCCGGCGCGCTGTTCGGCAAACGTCCTCACCCGGCTGACGAAATCTGGCTGCGTGACGGCGATATTGTGTTGGTTCCCAAGACTCCGATTTTGCGATTGGCCGACGCGATTGATTTGTATGTGACACGAACGATCTATGCAGTTTTCCCCAACCAAGGGTTTTCGTTCAATTTCGACGATCAGTCAAACATCAATTAACAAAGCGATATTCCGAGTTTTTTATGGACAGTTGAATTGTAACGATACACGTATGGCTCGGCGGGAGCCTCGCCCTCCCGATTTGTGCCACCCGTTTTGCAACAACACGCCCGGTGGGAACCGGCCCTACTGCTTTTAACCGATCCGTTGAACAGGGAAAACATCGACCGTCACGCCGTGGGACATGATCTTATGTTCGGCTGGTCTTGAATCGAGATTAAATCCGGCCAATTGGAGCAAATGATCGTCGTACTCGGTGACTTCGACGTCGCATAGCTCGTAGGGTGTGTGATAAACCTGCCCTTGGAACAACTGCTGCCGTTTTGCATCATAGGCAAACAGCAAATACCGCTCGATGAGAAAAAATTCAAACGTGCCCGGTTGAGCCGGACCTCGTTCTGTGCCGGCGCGAAAGGTAAACGTCGTGCTGAGATCAGCCGGCGTGTCGCGCCGTTGGGATCGGTAGGTGATAGGTTGGGTTTCCTGCAACGGAAGTTTCGGCGCTTCCATTTGGGCATCAAAATACGGCAGATGAAAAAAGCGGCGGGCTACCCGGACGGCCAGCCATTGATTGGCATCGAGTGAATAAAACCAGACGCCGGGCGTCCCATCGGCCAAGTGAACGTAGGTGCGAACATTGACTTCCAAAAAATTAGAAATGCCGGGCACCGGCGGCAAATACACCGGCCGAATCCCTCGCATATAGAATGGTACAATGCCGAGCCAAGCCCGCCCCTGGTAGGTGTCCACGGTTAACTGTGGCGGCAAAGTTCGCTGAATTTCTTCGGGATCGATCGACCAATGGATGAACAACAATTCTTGCCACGATTGAACCATCACCTGTCGCAGATCGACAGGTCGGTTTTGAAGAGCGATGCGTTGTTCAAGCGTCGGTAATTGAACGGACATCATCAATAGCCGCTACGAATCATGCGGATCGAATTCAACGCTTGCCTTCGGCTTTTTTCAATTGTTTTTCGATTTCCGCGCCAAATTGTCCAACGCGATTGGCAACCGCCAAAATATTTCCTTGGCGGTCAACCAACATCATTGTCGGAATACCTTTGACGCCATATTTTTGAGCCAGCTGTTTTGCTTTAGCTCCGACGATATTTTGCCAAGGGATTTCTTCCTCTTCGACATATTCGACAACCGCATCGGGATCATCGTCCAACGCCACTCCGACGACCTCAAATCCACGAGCATTCATTTTTTCATAAAGCGCTTTGACGTTCGGCATTTCTTTACGGCACGGTCCGCACCAAGTCGCCCAAAAATCAACCACCACCACTTTGCCGCGATACGATTTCCAATCGAATTCATTTCCATCGTGTGTATCGCCCGCTAACTCCAAAGGTTTGCCGACCAGTGCCGACGGCGATGCAGCTTCGGATTTTGCCAGATACTTTCCGTATTTTACCAGTCGTTTGTCTTGGCCTTTGGCAAACAAACTTCCCAAACTTTTGAAATATTCGTCGCGCTGTTTTACCAGTTTTTGTTCCAGGTCAGAATCTTCTGAACTCAACAAATTGACCAATTCGATCGTCGTCGACGCGAGTCGCAAATGGCGGTTCGTCAACGATTTGACATTTGATTCAAAGAATTTTTTGGACTCATCAATCAACGTTTTGAGCGTTTTGATTTGTTCCTCGGAATCGACTTTCACTTCCGTAGCGGCAATGATTTTTTGTTCGAGTTTGAGAAAGTCAATTTCTGATTTGACCCGTTTGTCATCGGGCAGATTTTTCGCGGTGATCGATTTGACCAACAGCTGGTCCATATCCGCATCACCCAAACAAGCTTGCTCATGCAGAATTTTGGTTTTTCCGATCACGGCAATTCGTTTGTGTGCTTTTTTCGAAGTACCATCGGACAAAATTCTGTCCGCCGCATCTGCGATCGCCAAAGCGAATTGGGGGCGACGTCGAATGCTGCGAGGTTTATCTTCGGCTCCCAGTACCATATCAACCAGATCGCTGACCGACCAATGTTTTGGCGCGAGATAGGGGTTTTCGTCTTCCTGTTTTTTTTCTTTTTCATCTTCCTGATACCGAGCCATCACCAAGTGGGAGGGATTGGCGACGACGTGTTTCAACGCTGGCAAATCCCATTTGCCGGATTTGTTTTTCGAGGGTGCCGGAGATTTTCCATTAATTTTGTCGATGGATTGCTGAAGATACCCAGGCAGGACGTTGATGTCTCGCACCACGGTTTTTTTGTCGAGGACAATTAAATATGGCACCTCTTGGATACCAATTTTTTCCGTATAGCCGTTTAGTTTTTGTCCTCGCCCGCTGTTGGGCACCAGAATCAAAGCCGAGCTTTCCCAATGCGGTGCTCGTTGTCGCATAAAATCGACAACATCATAGGGTTTGTCGTCGTCGATGTAGCAAACGAGTTTAATCGGTGAATTGGGATCAGTCCCATAGCGTCGTATCAAGGATTCCATGGCAACGAACGATTGCTCAGCGCTCGCGGAAACAAAGACGACCAAGTGTAGACTTCCCGCCAGGCGGCTGGCGTCAAACGGTTTGCCTTTGAGTGTGTAGCCTTTCAATTCAAATTTTTTGCCCAGCAGTTCCAAACGTTTGAGTGCCATTTCGCAATCTTCTTTTGCATATTTGGCAACGTTTTTGTCAGGATATTCGGAAAGCTTGGTTTTCAAGAACTCGTTGAGTTCTTTGGCTTCGTCATAACGCTGGGCTTTTTCGAGAGTGCGTAATGCCTGAATGAATTCGTCGTACACAAAACTTGAAACCGATTTGTCATCGACGATTTTGGAGACGCCAGTTTTAAAGTCTTTGATCGAACCTTCGATTCCGCGGACCAGGCGGTTGATGATCTGGCCAAACGCATATTTTTCTAATGCCAACAGCCCTTCTAAAAACTCGACCTGTTTTTTTGACGCTGGCGATTTACTTTGGCGATAGTAGGGCAACGCTGTTGCAACGAGTTTGGCGGCTACCTTGGAGCGTCGTTCCCTGTACATCATTCTGATGACTCTCATGATATATGAGAAAAAGTCGTCATTGTTTTTATACCGATCCATATCCAATTCCAACGCATCGATCGTCGGTTGCATGTCGATTTTGGGGTCGCGAATGGATCGTCGCATATGGACTGTATGCATGGCGCAGCGGCTGGTCATGTCCAAATTGCCGAGTTTTTCGTCTTTGAGTGACGTTGCAAATTTGGTGAGCCGATCGTAAGCGCCTTCGACGCTCATGGAATTTAACTTGACCAACGCATCAAGTTTTTCTCGATGAGCATTAATTTTATGGTCGTCGTTTGTGGCGATTTCCAGAAGTTTTTCAGACGCGGTAATTCGTTGGTTGTGATATTTTTCGAATTCCTCTTCAGTAACATTTCCCTCGTTGTTTCGGAGCGCCAAGAGAACGCGCATCAAATTATCCGGATTATCAATTTCCTGATTGGCCGGTGCCACGACTTGTTCATCGTCAGATTCTGGCGGGGGCGGATTAAAATATTTGTAGGCGTACAACGAGCCGACAAAAACTGCCATCACTCCGACAATGGAGTAGATCAAAAGTCGAACGAAATTGTTGTTCTGATGAATGGACGCGGCTTCGGTTTCTTTTTTTTTGGTCGTCGAACTCAAGGTTGAGTCTCCGGCAAATGAGCGTATAGATGAAACCATTATTGTAAAGAAAATTCACAGATTCGACACGACATTTTTATGTTGAACAAACCACAAATCCTACGGACAGAGAGAATTTGCGGTTTTTCAGTAAAATGCCGTACGCCATTCAATGAACGATCGTCATGGAAGTTCGATCGTCGACTCTGGTGATTCGGCTTCACCGGAATCCGGAGCCTGGTCGGGCACCGAAACAAACACCATCCGCAATTGATGGATCACATTCGTCAACATTGCCGATTCGTCCTCGGACAAATTGCCTTTGGTTTTTTCTTCGAGAACGGCGAGACTGTCGATGAAGTGACGTGCGAGCGGTTTGTTGAAGATTGGTTTGCCAGTTGACGGGTCCGGAAACTGGCCCATGGCCGCCATGGCTTGGGAACCAAAAGTCGTGATGATTGTCATCATGGACGCGGGTGGCAGCTCGACCTCGGCCGAATCCTTTTCTTCGATCTCTTTTTGAAGCTGTTCCTTTTCAGCCTCGACCTGGGATTTCCAATCGTCATCGACGATGATTTTGGGATCTTCTTTGTTTTCTTCGTTCATCATAAACCCCCAAAAATTATTCGATCGAAAATTCATCGGTTGTCGAAGTTTCATTGGCAATGTGCGGTTCGACAACGTTCGTATCGCGCTTGTTGCGGCGCTCGACCGCAGCGGCAACAAAACCGTCGAACAACGGGTGTGCCTTGGTCGGTTTCGATTGGAACTCGGGATGATATTGTACCGCAACAAACCAGGGGTGATCGACCAACTCGATGGCCTCAACCAAAGCGCCATCTGGGCTGGTTCCAGCGATGGTCATCCCGTGAGCCTCGAACTGTTGTCGATAGACATTGTTAAACTCGTACCGATGGCGATGTCGTTCTGACACCGTTGTTGCTTCGTAAGCATTTTGGACTTTTGAACCGGGCGTCAAAGTCGCCATTTGGGCACCCAGTCGCATGGTTCCGCCCATATCCGTAATGTTTTTCTGTTCGTCCAGCAAGCAAATCACGGGGTGCTGTGTGTCTTTGTCAAACTCTGTTGAATTGGAGTCTTTTAAATTGGCAACATTGCGGGCAAATTCAATCACGGCACATTGCAATCCAAGGCAAATTCCGAAAAACGGGATTCCCCGTTCACGCGCCCAACGGATGGCTTCGACTTTTCCTTCAGTGCCTCGTTCGCCAAATCCGCCGGGAACCAAGATTCCGTCGTAACCACTGAGAATACGTTCAGGACCTTCGCGACTGATTTCTTCGCTTTGAATGCGGCCGACGCGAATTTGGGCGCGATTGCAAATGCCGGCGTGATCGATCGCTTCGTAAATCGATTTATAAGCATCCCGGTGTTCGGCGTATTTACCGACCACTGCAATATTGATTTCGCATTCGGGATTGCGGAGGCGATGTAGCAAATCATGCCAGTTGTCGAGGTTCAGTTCTTTAGCACTCAAATTCAATCGCCGAACAATCAAATCATCCAACTGGTGATCCACCAAGCTCAACGGCACTTCATAGATCGAAAAATCTTTGTCGCGTTCCTCAATGACCGCTTCGAAAGGAGTATTGCAAAACAGGGCAATTTTCTGCCGATCCTCGTCGCTAATGGAACGTTCGGTACGACAAATCAGAATGTCCGGTTGAATACCGATTTGGCGGAGGAGACCAACGGAATGTTGTGTAGGTTTGGTTTTCAGTTCACCTGCCGCTTTGAGATAAGGAACCAGTGTCAAATGAATATAGAGGCAATTTTCTTTACCCACATCCAGTGCGAATTGTCGGATGGCTTCGAGGAATGGCTGGCTTTCAATATCTCCAACCGTTCCGCCGATTTCAGTGATCACGACGTCGACATCGTCGGTTGCCAGTCGCGAGATGCAATCTTTGATTTCATTGGTAATGTGCGGAATGACTTGAACCGTTTTCCCTAAGAATTCACCGCGACGCTCTTTTTCGATCACTTTCAGATAAATCTGGCCCGTCGTGTAATTGGCGTCGCGCGTCAAAACGCTGTTGGTAAAACGTTCGTAGTGCCCTAAATCGAGGTCGGTTTCGCTGCCATCGTCGAGAACGTAGACTTCGCCATGCTGATAGGGGCTCATGGTTCCCGGGTCAACATTGATATACGGATCGAGTTTTTGCATCCGAACCGTCAGGCCGCGCTGCTCGAGCAACATACCAATCGACGCACTGGTTAGCCCTTTGCCGAGCGAACTGACAACGCCACCGGTAACAAAAATGTGTTTCGTCATTGCCCCAAAACTCCTTTTCGATCGTGCTGTGAATGCCGTTTCACAAATTCGTAACAAACCAGTATTGGCGTACGTTTAAACATGTTTGAGTATTAAAAGCCGAAAAAAGCAGAAATGAGGTGACGCCCGACCTCACCAATTATGATCTGAAACCAATTTTAACAGTGTTCGTACATTTTGACAAACAGATGTATTCTCAAGTCATGCATGCTTTGTCGGGTGGCACTGGCTCGGCCAGTGAATGGCACGAAGATTTAATTAACCTACGTAAACAGCTATAGTTGATTGAAAATCTTGAGTTGGGGGCAGCATGCATTGGCAGAGCCAGTTGCACGCACGGGCGCCCACCGAATGCTATTCAACGACAACGCCACCGGCTGTAATTGGGTCATCAGCCAGTTTATAAGGGTCGTCTTTGGGCCAGATGGCAGTGTCTTTATGAAAAGTTCGCCACGCGCGTTGGAATGTTGGAATCAGAATAAACGGTTTCAATGTCGTTCCCGCCAAAGGTCCTTCGATGGATTTTCCCAATTTCAGATCCCAGACCGAATTCGTTTTTTTGTCGATGATTTTGTCGTCTTTCCGCTCGAACTCAAGCACATCGCCATTAACATTTCGTTGCCACCCCCAAACACCGGATGACGATTGGTCATACCAAATCACCAGGGATTGATTTTCCAACACATCGTTGACAAGCGGTTGGCGATCCAGCCCCCAAAAGGACCAGATTTTGGGTTTATCATTGACGATCGCGCCGGCGCCGTAGCGAGTTTTGTTTTTGTAACTGGCACGTGTGAATTCCATTCGGGTGTTGGACATAACCATGACGGTCGTGTCCGGGTGCGAATCCCTCCATGTTTTCCAATCGGTCAGCGTACTGGGCAACACCTTGAGTTTTCGTTGATGCAACGGCCCTTGCATACCGCGCCCGAGAATGTGACTCCAATAGGTGCCCGTTTCAATATCCCGCATTATCAAACTGCGTTGGTAAAGCATTCCCGAAACGTGGAACGTCAGTTCTTTGTCATCAATTTTGCGGACATACACGATGCCATTGTGGCAAAGATGTCACCACGTGGGTGCGATCGCCTGGCCCCCTAGTTTGTCGTTGACGATTTCCCGTTGCGGCCCACACAGCTGCTGAATCGGATACGCCCGGCTCTTTCCATTGAGTTCGATCCCCAGCACGAGATCTTCGTCTCGAACACGGTTTCCAACATTTCGGGCAGCGACGACCGGAAATTCGGTAATCGGCTCGAACGCGTCGACGGCGATCCTCGGATTGAATCCGGCGTCTTTCGGAGTGGACTCATCGAATTTCGAATACAGATGATCTTGAGAATCTTCGGTCGAGTTTTTGGAACTTGAACGACTTTTCAAAGTCCTGGTTTTCTGTTCACCGCAGCCGGCCAAACCGACCAATGCCGTAACCAGGATAATGAGTGCTCGATGATTGATATTCATCTTGAGTCCTCGGGGCGGAAGTCAACGAAACGATCCAACGATGATAGTACAAGAAATCCGGGGATTCTGTTAAACTCAGGACGTAATAACAGTTGGAATATTACAGCGAGTTTGCCGAAAACCCTGAATTCCACGTCAAATAGGTCATACTGAAACTCGAACGAGCCAACTTTGATGGATTCCTCCGAGACTAATTTCTTCCGTAAACACGAATTTCTTATCCGCCGACTTCATTCACTGAGCGGATTATTACCGGTTGGCGCGTACATGATTGTTCACTTGCTGACCAACGCGTCGATTCTCAACGGTGTCGAATCGTTTCAAAACCTGGTGTATCAAATCCACAGCTTGGGCAAAATCCTCTGGATTGTCGAATGGGGATTTATCTTTTTGCCGCTGTTGTTTCACGCCGGTTTTGGCGTGGTGATCATCATGGGCAGCAAATCCAATACGTCACAATATTCGTACGTTGCGAATTGGCGGTACCGGATGCAGCGGATCACCGGCATGGTAGCGCTGTTATTTATTGGATTTCATGTGCTCCACATGCACGGTTGGTTTCATGTTGGATTTTGGAAGACGTTTGCACACGCCATCGGGATGGCCCAATTTTCGCCCTACAACGCTGCCTCGACGGCTGGCGAAGCGATGCAGTCAACGATATTGATGCCGGTATTTTACTTTGTTGGCATTGCCGCTTGTGTTTATCACTTGGCAAACGGCGTTTGGACAATGGGAATCACTTGGGGAGTTTGGACGACACCCCAGGCGCAAAAGCGTGCCACGATTGCGTGTGCGGGGTTGGGCGGATTTGTGATGATCGTCGCGATCAGCGCGTTGGTCGGGTTCTGTACACTCGACACCGATAAAGCTCAGGAGCGCGAAATCGAAATGTACCAAGAAAGTGTGAATGTGGGGCGGATTATCGAAAACGAAGAAAAATTGAGCAAACCGGCCCAGAAGAAAATCAAGCGCGAACGCCGACGAAAGTAGCGAGAGAAAATCTATGACAAAACAACGAGTTGCCGTGATTGGCGGCGGGTTGGCTGGTCTGTCAGCGACCATGAAACTGTGTGAACTGGGCATCGAAGTCGATTTGTTCAGTATGGTTCCAGTCAAACGTTCCCACAGCGTCTGCGCACAAGGCGGCATCAACAGTTGCAACGATCAAACGCGACAATTGGGCGATTCCGAATGGAAACATTTTGATGACACGATCTACGGTGGAGATTTTTTGAATCACCAACCACCTGTGATGGAAATGGCGTTGTGGGCGCCGAAAGTGATTGATTTGATGGACCGGCTGGGAGTGCCGTTTAATCGGACTCAGGAAGGTTTTATCGATCGTCGTCGATTTGGCGGAACGCTCTACAAACGGACGGCGTTTGCCGGCGCGACCACCGGACAACAGCTGCTGTACGGTTTGGACGAACAAGTTCGCCGATGGGAGTCGGCCGGCATGGTACGCAAATTTGAATATTGGGATTTCCAAGGGCCGGTTATCGGCGCCGATGGCGCTTGTTGCGGCGTCGTCGCGCAAGACATGACGTCGATGGAAATTCGTAGCTTCCCTGCCGATGTAGTGATCATCGCTTCCGGGGGGCCAGGATTGATTTATGGTCGATCGACCATGTCCATGATGTGCAACGGCGCTGCTGCGAGTCGTTGTTTTCAAGCCGGAGCCAAATATGGCAATGGTGAGTTTATTCAAGTGCATCCGACGGCGATTCCCGGAGCCGACAAATTACGATTGATGAGCGAATCGGCACGTGGCGAAGGCGGACGCGTCTGGGTTCCGCGAACCGCCCACGATGAACGATCGCCGCAAGATATTCCCGATGCAGAACGTTATTATTTCCTCGAAGAGCGGTATCCCGAGTACGGAAACTTGGTGCCACGCGATATTGCGACACGCGAAATTTTCGATATCTGTGTCAACGAAGGTTTGAGTGTCGAGAAAAACAAACTGTGTGTCTATCTCGACCTGACCCATATTTCCAAATCGGAACTTGATCGGAAACTCGGCGGGATTCTGGATATCTATCAAAAATTCCAAGGCGTCGACCCACGTGTGAATCCCATGAAAATCTTTCCTGCGGTTCACTATTCCATGGGTGGATTGTGGGCGGATTATGAGCGGACTGCGGACGGTGGCTTGGTCGTCGGCTCACCGGTGAATCAGCAAACGTCGATTGAAAATATGTACGCGATTGGTGAATGTGATTATCACTATCACGGTGCCAATCGCCTGGGCGCAAATTCGTTGTTGAGCTGTATTTTCTCTGGCCTGTTTGTCGCGCCCGGTATTCAAACCAGGTTGGAATCGATGTCGATGCCGGCCAGCGAACAAAGTTCAACGGTGTTTGAAAAAGCGGTTGAGAAACATCAAAAACGTCACGACGATTTGTTGGCACGAGAGAAAAACGACGATAATCCTTACCAGATTCATGAAGAGTTGGGGGATGTCATGACCAAGGCGGCCACGGTGGTTCGTCGAAATGATCAACTGTCAGCCGCTTATGAAAAAATTGATGAACTGTTCGAACGCGCTCAAAAATGTGGCCTGTCTGATAGCGGAAACTGGACTAATCAAAACGTATTGTTCACCAAAGCGTTGATTGATATGTTCCCGCTGGCCCGCACGATCGTCAAAGGAGCGTTGCAGCGTGACGAATGTCGAGGTGCCCATTACAAACCCGAATTTGCGATGCCTGCACTCGAATCCGAAGATGAGGCGGGTCGTTTGCAAGAGGCTGAAAAATGGTGCGACAAATTCGAAGCGAACAACAAAAAATGGTTGAAATCTACTGTTGCGACTTGTGGTGCCGATGGCGTTCCCGAGTTGGAATACGAGGATGTGGACACGTCATTGCTACCTCCGCGACCACGCCTGTACGGATTGGTCGGAGGCGAAATTATTGAAAAAGTCTGGCGAGGTCGCATCGCAAATACGAGCCCGCACCCCGCCGCAATCACTTAGTTTTCAAGAGACATCCATGATCAAAAACGTTTACGGAGAAAATTTAACGTCATTTACGGTCAAGGTTCGTCGACAGGCGAGTCCGGACAGCCAATCGTATTGGGAAGCGTTCAACATTCCTTATCAGGCGGATTTGAACGTCATCAGCGTCCTGCAACAAATCGCCAAAATGAGCAAAAACGCCAAAGGTGAATCAACCACACCGGTCGCTTGGGATTGCGGTTGTCTGGAAGAAGTATGTGGCGCCTGTACGATGGTCATCAACGGACGGGTTCGACAATCATGCTCCGCTTTGGTCGACAACATTCTCGACGAGAACAATGACGTTTTGCGTTTGGAGCCGATGAGCAAATTCCCAGTCATCCGTGATTTAGTCGTGGATCGGTCGCGCGTTTTTCGGGCGTTGCAAAAAATCAAAGCTTGGGTTCCCGTCGATGGTTATTACGATATGGGAGCCGGGCCTAAGCAAGATCGCAAGCGTCAGGAACAGGCTTACCCGCTCAGCGAATGCATGAGCTGTGGTTGCTGTCTCGAAGCATGCCCCCAATACTTGAAAGTCGAAACGCAGCGCGAGTCGGACGAAACTGATGAACAGTTCGAAGACCGCAAAAATGCAGAATACGACAAAAATTTTGTCGGCGCGCATGCGATCAATCAAGCGATGTTGTTCAACTCCAATCCGACCGGGAAAATGATCTCGGGCGAGCGACTGGACGCACTGACCGACGAAGGCGGCATCCAGATTTGTGGCAACGCTCAAAATTGCGTCGCCGTCTGTCCCAAAGAGATTCCGTTGACTACCTCGATCGCCAAAGCGGGTCGCGCCGCTACGATTCACAAAATCAAAAAGTTTTTTGACTCGAATGAGAAGTAACGACTGGTGAGCGGCAAGGCGCTAGCCGCCGGTACGAATCGCTGACCAACCGGCAGCTAGCGCCTTGCCGCTTACGGATCAGGCTCAGCAGAAGAGCTGACCAACCCGGTGGCTAGCGCTTTACCGATTGTGAATCAGGCTCGGCCGTGAGCCTCGCCCTCCCGAATTCATTTCTTTTTCTTTTTGACAAACGCCAGGTCGTAATGGCAGCAAACAGAGTTGCCGTCGAATTTGACGCCTAACGATACGAAGTCATCCGGATCTTGTTTGGGGACGATCAAACGCTTGGGGTTTTTGCGGGATTGGAAAACGCGGTCTTTTTCGCGGATGCGATCATCTTCTTTACCGGCGAAGTAGACTTCGGTCGATGCATTGCCGACTTCGCGATTGACAACTCCGATGTGAATATGAGGAGCGCGTTGAAGATCGCGGAACGAATAGGATGCGGGCACAATGGTTTTAAACAAATAAAGTCCATTGGAACCGGTGATAACATGTCCAAAATAGCCAAAGTTGGGATCCAGTTTTTTGTCGGAGCTATCGCCGGGATGGTTGTATTTCCCATTGGAATCCGCTTGCCAAATTTCGACGCGAGCTTTGTTGATCGGTTTGCAGTCGGGACCCAGGATTCTGCCAAACAAATACAGAACTTTCCCATCAGCTGTTCCAGTTTTTTTGGGATCTGAGGTGAGATCCCGGTCGGCAGGAATCTCGCCTTTGGGGTAAAACGGCCCTTTCTCAGTGCGAATGAGTTTAGGCGCGATTTCGATATCTTGCCCCATTAACATGTTAGGTTGACACAGGTCCAACGAAGCAAACGATGCAAAAGTTCCACCTGCTACCAACAATCCATTTTTGATTGCTTGTCGACGATTTAATAAATTCGATGTCATATTGATCACCCTCGATTCCAGCCGTAAAACGACTGCACTGAATTTGTATTTTTATTCCCACAAAACACATATCGAAACGGCGTTACAGAAAAATCGTCAGCGTGTATAAAAATTTACCGTCGCCTCAAGATTTTTTCTAAACACTTGTTTAGACGCACGACGGTGAGGTATTTTGTGTGAATCAATCAACACAGTGTTTGAGCATTCCCTGAACTATGAATAAAAGGGAGTGTAAGAGTAAAACTCGGTTATCCAATCATTTGCTTCGTCCGAATCTTCGACACTCAGATTTCGTGAGCTTATACCAGAGTTAGGGTCGAATGCATGAAAAAACGATACAATACCTTTGTTACCGAGTAGTATCATTATATCACCCTCAAGATCATCTTTTCGAACGTCAATGATTTGTTGGTCGATTGCAATTTCAGCATCATCAACTTGGCAAAACCTATCAAAAAAAGATGTTTTCGAGAGACTGAGGCTAGGAAACTCGTAGAACCCAATGTCAGTTTTTAAAAAGAATCTGCCTGAATCCAGATAAACCAGGTCGCGAACGAATTGCCCGATCAACTTTGGGGATTGATTAATGTTCATGAGCGAAACCTGGTTCAATTGCCCATTCGTAAAATTGCCTAGTAGACTCAGAACCTATGACATAACCAAATGTTCCAAAGGCCACCGATCCAATTACAGCCCCAGTCGGCACTGTAACTACTTCCTCAGGGACGACTATCTGAGGGCCAAGCTGACCTCCTACTGCCGCGCCTCCGCCGCCGAAAATAGCGCCCCATCTTCCAAATGCTATCGCACCGGCCCATCCGTTTACACGAATTGTAACTTCCTTCAATTGGTTTTCCGCGGAATAGATTGCATAAGCATCCGACGCTATGCCTGCAAAAACCAATGCTCGCCGTCCAATTAATAAAGATCTGGTCATACCGCCAAGTTTCGATTTCACAGTACCAGATGCGGTCCCTGCTCCGCCATTTCTGGCGCCTAATTTTTTAATTACTTCTTCAACCGCTTTTTTACCATCTCTGCCGACACCTTTGATGCCCATAATTTTGTTTTTGAAAAGTAAATCTTTTTTATGGCGGATTATGAGAAAATGACCCTTTCCTTTTCCAAGACTAATTTTGAAAATCCTGCCGTTTTGTTTCGCAAGAAATTCGGAAATTAGTTGCCACCTTTTTCCATCAATTTGAGGTGAGTTAAGTAACTTATTTCCAGAATTCCTTAATTCGGTCTCAGCTTGGCGATAAAATTCGCGTAGTTGTTGAGGAGTGATATGTACATCTGGCTTAAGTTTTGTCAGTTTCGTTATTTCCATTGAAAGCTCAATGTTCTTACAACTCATAGAAGGACCTCCAAGGGCTTTTGCTTTGGAGGCAAACCAGGAAAATCCATTGTTCCCGCGTTTAAATCCGTTCTTCAATATGCTTACTGCCTCATCCACTGTAGCTCGATGATAGTAGGTCTCAAGCCCAATAGGATCGACTCCACTTAATGCGAAATACCCATTGTAAAAGGTCATTCCATCGACATATCCAAGCGGATCTCTTGCAGTAAATCTTCCCAATTCCGAGTCGTACATTCTCGCCCGAAAGTGATAGATTTCGGTTTCGGAATCGAATCTTCTACCCGTGTATGTATATGAATTTGCGTATGCTGAATTTGCAATCGATGTTCCAGCAGCATCGTAGATCGTGAGGCCGCCATAAGCTGAGTAGCTGTAGCGTTCGACAACGTTGCCGGATGAGTCAGTTAATCCGGTGATGGAGTATTGTTGGTTGCGCGAATAGTAAACGAGTCCTGTTCCTGAACTGAGTGTTCCGTCTTTGAGGATCGGCTCGTCAATGTAGGATGCGTAAACATATTGCTCGGTAGGTGAACCAGGGGTTCCGCCTGAAGGATACTCGACAATGACTTGTTGGCCAGAATAGGCATAGACAGTGTTGCCTTTTTTGACTCGTCGTCCGAGCGCGTCGTATTCGAAATTGATGTCGATGGTTGTGTCGCCGTTGGTGTCGGCGCCGGACATGCGGTTGTCGAAATCCCAGGTGTAGTTGTGGTTACGA
>JANQLU010000079.1 GCA_028280445.1 Pirellulaceae bacterium
ACCGAAGTAACGCGATGTTGCCCGTCGTAGGCGAAACTGGTGACACAAAGTTCCGGTGTGGTGTGTTTGACAAGATTGCTGTTTCCATCAACTTCGAACAGGGATTCGCGACCAGCAGGGTCGGTGATTTTTGAAATATCTCCATTGAGATACGTGTAGGTCGTCGTACCGCCAGTTGGGTCTTGGAGCGTGGTTAACAGGGGTGGAAGACCACCGTACGAATAGGTCCAAATGGCTCCAGCAACGTTTTCGGTTTTGGTGATATCGCCACTTGCGTTGTAATGAATCTTGAATCCATTCGGTCGCGTTTCTATCCAGGTGCTTCCGGATTTCTGCAGACTGTTCGAAGCACCAGCAGGCGGAGTGTAGTTTCCACCAAGGTCTTTGTTGGTATATCGATAAACTCGACCATCACCTCGATGCACTTCAGCTGTTGTTGAGTTGATCTCTTCGATCCAGCGAACATTGCGATCGTTCCAGCCAAAACCAAATGCACTCGACTCGGTTGACAATGCGTTGTAGGTCAAGTGTGGAGTATTCGATAGGCAGTTACCTGATGGAATCGAAATCTCAAATATCTGATTTCCAATCGGTGGCGACATTGTTCCTGGAGCCGTTGTACATACATCATCACCACAGCCGCAAGCGTCTGAACTCGAGTTCGGATTAGCGCCAGAATTTGGAATACGAGCCGCGCCTGCCGGCAAGACAAGATAATCTCCTGATGATCCGCAGTCGTCTCCGCCACTTCCACTTCCACATCCGTCAAAGCGCTCGCCACCAGTTAACGACGGAAGTCCTTCGGTACAACCCTGTTCGGGTTCAGATGCTCCGCTACTGGTCGAACCGGAAATAGGTGTTTGTGATGATGGAGGTACGATCATGACCAACATCCCTTTTTTTGACAAAGATGACAAGAATTGAATTTTTGAGATACTGCCCTGCGTCGACTCAATGACTCAGAAAGGAAATCAGAAAATCAAGTCGACAGATTTATTTCTATCGATCAATAATTCGAGAGTCAAACTTTTATAAGGCCACAAAAAATTGAACAGAAATATCAATGGGGAACGAATGCGTAAGTGGAATTTTTCTCGAATGGAATCGTTTTCACACAAACAAGCCTACTTTGGTAAACGCTTTCAACAAGTCGTTCTCGAATTGAAAATGATTGAATCATTTTTTTTCTCGGGAAATGCTGCAAAAACAACCCAAAGCAGGTAACTGTATCATCGGTGTTGCGGTCAGGCCGCAAACGCGGCGCGTCAGAAGAAATCAAAGCCCGAATGTTTTTCTTTTACGTTTCCAACAACGGGAACAAAACGTACAAACATTGGCGAATTTTACCGACCAAGCACAAGTATGAATGGTTGATGCGTTTCCTATTTCATTTTTCAACGAGATTGTTTGTGCGGCTTATTTTTTGCCTTTTTTTAACTTGTCCGCCATGGCGTAGTCGGCATCTGCTTTGTCATCTTGCCCTGCGGCTTCGTACGCTTCTGCACGCCCGATAAAACCATCTCGATTCTTGGGGTGAAGCTCAATGACTTTTGTAAAATCCGCAATAGCTTTTTCATTTTTTCCGCTTTCGAGCCAAAAGTAACCTCGCATCAAATAGGCAATGTAAAACTTGGGACGCAACTTGACATATCGGTTAAACGACGCCTCGGCCTTGTCAAATTTTTCTTGCTCAAAATATATTAGCGCCTGAAAGCTGCAAGAGCGAAACCCAGTTGGGTTGAGTTTTTCAACATGCTTCAAATCCTCCAGTGCTTTGTCAAATTTGTTCATATCTGTATAAACATGCGCGCGCTGCAGATAAACGCCGGCCTGGTAAGGATGGTATTCGATCGCCTTGCGACCAACTTTGAGAGCTTCGTCAAACTGCTCGTCGACCATCAAGGCATACATCAGCAAACGTAGTGCGTCCCAGTTCTTTGGTGATCTCTGAATCCCCTTGCGTGCCTGGTCAAGCGCCATCGCCAAAAGCTGGCGTTTGGATTTTCCATCTGAGTCTTCGTCTGATTTTTTGTCCAATCTCCCCGCTCGTATTGCATATGCTAATCCGCGAAACGAGTATGGCATAGAGTTTTCTGGCGCGAGTTTGACCGCTACATCAAAATCTTTTTTTGCAGATTTAAATTGTTCGATTCCCGAATATGTCAAGGCGCGACAAACTCTTGGTTCAATAAATTTTGCGTCGTATTTAATCGCTTTTGAAAAATACTGATTCGCCAATTCGTTTTTTTCGAACTCCCGTAGATAGAGTCCTTTCAAGAGGTTAATGCGTGCATCGTCAGGTTGAATCTTTATGGCCAGGTCAACGGCTTTTTCCCCCTCGGCGAGTTTGCCGGCCATAAGAAATACCCGAGCTTTTGCCGTTAAACCAAAAATGTTATCGTTCAACTGCTTCTCAACGGACTTGAGATACTTGAGCGCTTCACTGGTTTTGCCCGCCAAACCAACGGCAATGGCGATACATCCGACAACTCGAACGTTTTTCGCATCGAGTCCGATGGCTGTCTGAGCGTCTGTCTCTGATTTTTGGTGTTCGCCAAGTAGCTCATATGCCAGGGAGCGTGTGGCAAACGCAATTGCATTTTTTTCGTCCTTTTGAATTGCTGCAGTACATTCATTAACAGATTTTTTAAATTGTCTGTGACGGTGTAACGACATCTGTCGCTCAAAAAATCCTTCTTGCCCCCAAGCACATGACGCGCTCGCGACAATATTCAAAACGACAATAACGATTGATGAGAGACCAACCGATCTATATTTACTCGCTGTTTCAACCATCCGATCACGCCCTCAGAAAATCGCAACTATTTAATGATGTGCCAACTGATATCTGTATCTCGTGTCGATCGACGGACACCGTCATTATATCAATACAATTCATCAAACAATGATTGTATATTTCAGAATTAATGGTGGGGAACAAAATGTCTAGGGCGGAATTTCTTGAGAGGACGATGATGGCACAAATCAAATCACCGTTTTTTTGTGTTCATTAGCCACCGTTTCGAGACTTACTGAACATCGATTGTTGCCAAACAGAATCGCAACTTCACAGTTTTCGCATTGTTGCACTGAGCGACAAACCACACTAATTGAGGAATCCGAAAGTTACATCTTCTTTCGTTATGCGAAGACCAGACACGCCATACTTTCACTATCATCTAACCGGTCTTCTATTTGCAGGTGTTGGATTGAGTATTTTTCTCACGGTCGGACAATTCCAACAAGGGCGGAATAGATTGCCCCCGGAGCAAATCCACCTAATCGGACCGTTCGCACAAAATGCGGCAACCGGTCCCCCGGTTGAAACACAAACAAGCCTACTACATTTTCTTCTACACCCAAGCCAATACCCTAAAGAAGCTGAGCTTACAGCAACACCAACACCAGGTATCACACCTGAGGTGGCGATTACGCCACCAGATGTAGCTGCGCCACCCGCAAGACCTCCTGCAACCCCAGCGCCAGCAGAGACTGGTGGTAGCCAGCCCATACATTCGTGTACACAGTCACCAAAACTCATGTTGCCTAATGTCCACCATCTAGGTTTCGCAACTAAACAACAGGTTGCGTTCTTGTTAACATCTTCTCTAAATCCCCAAATAACAAGACCGGATGGATCAACTCCATTTGGCACAAAATATGCCAGATAAAGATTGGGGCCATCCGCAAATCCAATCGGATCTTTCGACAACCATCTGCCAGACGCCGGTTGGTATGTCCTTGCCCGTACGTATAGGTCGTCTGTATCGGGATCGGTGTAATATCCAACTGCTCCTTTGTACCCAAATGGATTGACGGTCACTCCGCTTCGGGCGATTAGTATTCCAAATGAATCGTACACGAATGCATCGGTTTCGCTTTGGTTCGCATCCGTGAGTTCACTCGTGGAATGCATGCCATCGAAATTGAAGTAACTGTCCGTTCCACTTCGGTTCTGAGACAACAACTCACCAAACTTTTCAGGCCTATTGATGAACTCGGCTGTCACCAAATTGTTTTCATCAGTTTCAAGTAAAACATTGTCACTTGGTTCATCCCAAGTAAACTTGGTGACCGAGCTACCTTCAAGCTGAACTCGACGGTTGTCCGCATTGTACAGAGAGGTCACGATCTGGCCGGATGGAAGTTCGATCTTGGTAACTTGGTTTTCATAATCCCAGGTTCGAGTGGTTCGATCTCCTCCAGGCGCTACCTGTAACGACAGATTTCCATTGAGATCGTACGAAAATGCCGTCACGCCGATGAGATCCTGCGTATTGGACAGTTGGTCGGCGGCATTGTAGGTCGATGTCGCCAATTGGCTGCCGACATTCTTTAACGTTCTGTTGCCGGCGGAATCATATTGATACCCAATGTTAAAGGAATTACTTCCTGTCCTTGTCTCAAGGATCAACTGATAAATGTTGTCAAGTGTCCAAGTTACTTCGTCACCGGAGACGGTCTCTTTGGAGGTTTTCCGATTTCCAGCACCATCATAAGTGAACTGGTAATTTGAGATAGCAGCTGAACCCGATTTTTGATTCGACAGTTCGGTTAGTCTAGAAGCGGCATCGTATGTGTGAGATGCCCGGCAGCCATTGGCCAGAGTTTTCAGTGTTGGCCGACCAGCGGCATCATAGCTAAACGTCGTTCGCTTTCCGGCGAGTTCAATCATCAATTCTAAACGATTAGCCGCATCGTATTTAAACGTCATCATGCGACCAGCGGCGTCGGCTATAGTTTGCCGATTACCAATCTGGTCATAGCTGAAAGTAGTACGATGGCCAGTCGGATTCGAAGACGACTCCATTTGATTGAGTGTGGAATAAGTGTAGTCGTAGACGCCAGTTGCATCCTGCATTGTCGTTCGATTTTCGACTGAATCGAATTGGAAGGTAACCAAAGAACCACCTGGATATGTCTTGCCTATGTTGCGGCCAACAGCATCAAACAAAAACGTTGTTCGATCTCCATTTCCGTCCAATCGCAAAGTTTGCTGGCCCGCGCCATCGAATCCGCTGGTGGTAATTCGACCGAGTGGGTCCATGTTTTCTGTTTGGAGTCCCCGCGAATCATAAACAAAACTTGTTCGGCAACCCCTCGCATTCAGGAGCGAGATCACTTGGCCTACCGCATCATAGACATTGCTGGTCAGATATCCGAGTGCATTTTGCTCAGCAAGCAACTGGTTGTTTTGATCATAGACCAAAGTTGAAATGTTGCCATTGGCGTCTTGCGTGCTAATAGTTCGTCCCGCAAGGTCGTAATAGTTGGTGGTTCGGAATCCAAGAGGATTAATGTTAGCAATTATTCGGCCCGAAGCGTCGTAAATTGTGGTCGACCGATTAGCCAGTGGGTCGATTGTTGCAATTGTCTGGCCAGCAGCATCGAAGACGTTGGACGCCCGAGCACCGAGTGGATTCTCGATCGACGTCATTTGATTGGCCGCATCGTAGAGCGATGTGGTAACGTTTCCAAGTGCATTGGTAAAAGTCACCTGACGGCCTGCCGCATCGTAAGAATCAGAGTTCCGATTGTTCTGTGGATCCACAAATGCGATAACCCGATTAACCGCATCATAAATGCTGGTAGAAACACGACCGAGGGCATCGGTAGTTTGCACCTGACGACCAAGCGAATCAAACACAAAAGTCGTTCGGTAACCAAGTCCGTTGATTCTTGCAACTACTTGGCCAACAGCGTCAAAAACATCGGTAGACCGATTTCCAAGAGCATCAATCTGAGCAATTAACTGACCAGCAGCATCGTAGATTGAAGTTCGCCGAAATCCCATTGGATCGACTGTAGCAACCGATTGACCTGCTGAATTGTAAACATTAGTCGATCGATATCCTAAGGGATTCTCGCTTGCAATTGTGTGTCCTGCATTGTCATAGAATGTCGTTGAAGCAAATCCCAAGGCATTGATTGAAGCAATCACGCGGCCTGCCGAGTCATAGCTCGTTGTCATACGATTCCCGAGCGGATTCACCGAAGCAATTGGGCGTTCATTGTTGTCATGTACAGTGGTTGTGACTTCGCCGAGTGGATTCTCAAATGCTACAGTCAGGCCATTGGAATCGTAGCTACTAGTCGACCGGAAGCCCAGTGGATTCTGGGTCGCAATTACCTGACGTGCCAAGTTGAAGAATTGAGTTGTAATATTACCTAACGCGTTGGACATTGACGTCTGCTGATTGATACAGTCGTACAAATAAGTCGTTCTAAACCCCAGCGGATTCGTAATAGCAACTAGATTTCCGACAGCATCGTAAGACTGGGACGTTCTTTCTCCGAGCGGATTTACTGTGGCCACTCGTTGATTTCGGGAATCAAACACCTGTGTTGTCGTGTTTCCAAGGGGATCCACCGAGCTAACATTGCGACCGTTGTTGTCATAGACAAATGTTTTCAAGTTGCCCAGTGCATCCATCTGGGAAGTCACTCTGTTCATGTCGTCAAGAGTTTGGGTGGTTCGGTTTCCCAGTGGATTCTCAACGGCAACTAATCGATTCGCGGTGTTGTATGCAAAGGAAGTTCGGTATCCGAGAGGATTGACAAGCGAAATCCTGTTCCCACTAGAATCAAATATATATGTTGTTACCGCGCCGAGTGGATTTGTGACAGATTCCACCTGATTGAACGCATTATACGAAAACGATGTTCGGTTACCGAGCGGATCAATGGTGGCTGTCTTTTGGTCGTCATTATTCCAAACATTGGTCGTGAATTGACCAAGAGGAGATTGAATCGACTCCAACCGTTGTGAAGCATCGTAGTTGTAAGAGATTCGCTGTCCCTGAGGGCGGATTATGGTTCCAATTCTGGCGCCCATGGACGAAGTTGTATGGTGAAGATAAGTCGTGATGTTGCCCAATGGATTCTGGGCAGTCTTAATAAATCCGTCGGTGTACGAATAAGTCCAAATCGCACCAAGCGGATTCTCGGTTGAAAGCAGGTTGTAGTCGGAATCGTAGGTGTTGGTGGTTGTGTAGCCATTAGCATCTAGGATAGATGTCGTACCAGTCCCGTAGCTAAACGTAGTTCGGTACCCCATGGGGTCTTCGATACTAGTTAGCCGGGAAGAGCTGTCGTAAGTGTAGCTTGATATGTTGCCCTCAGGATCGGTCATTGACGTGATCCGGTGTTGGCCGTCATAGCTGAAGCTGGTAACACAGAGTTCTGGCGATGTGTATTTGACCAAGTTGTCGCTGCCATCAATCTCAAATCTGGTCACGCGACCTGAGGGATCGGTGATGGACTCGATTTTCTTTTCAATGAAACCCGTATAGGCATACGTTGTAAGACCGCCACACGGGTCTTGAATCGTCTCAAGCCGGGGCGGTGCGCCAGTGTAACTGAATGTATGAATGGAGCCAGAAACGTTAGTTGTTTTGACAAGATCTCCGGCCGAGTTGTAGTCTATGCGGAATCCGTCAGGTCGAGTCTCGATCCATGAACTGCCAGATTTTTGAAGCTGGCTGTTGGCGCCTGGAGGAGCATCGTAATCGCCTGCCATGTCTTTGTTCGTGTAGGTGAAAACCCGCCCATCTCCACGGTGAATCTCGGCTGTCGTTCCGTCAACCTCTTCTATCCAACGACTGTTTCTGTCTGAAAACCCGTATCCGAATAAATTTGACTCCGTTGATAAAGCATTGTATGTAAGCAAAACACGAGGTGCCAAAGGCCCACTTTCGGGAGCACCTAACTGGACGGTCTTGCCACCAATCGATGGAATAACTCCACAAAAACATCCCGAGCAGGAAGGACGACCTGTACCGCCATTACAATCCTCTTCTGAACTACTCCCGTCGTAGGCATCTGATATGCAAACTGGGGCTTGCATTTTTGGAGGCGTTTCACCAGGCGTTTCGCAACCATCCTCACACCCACAACTTGCTTCGCCATCTCCATTAATTCCACCGTCCACAAGCGAAGTGTATTGGGGCGAACTCCAGTCGTTGTTCGATGTTGCGGTCGAACAAACATCATCGCAGCCATCCATTCCAGAGTTATCGGGTAGCGAAGCAATCAGCTCGGTTCGACAGCCAAATTCTTTGTCAGGATTATTGGAGCCCGTAGAACCGGAGCCACTAAATGAAGGAAATATCATCTCAAATACTCGAAGATCTGTTCAAAGAATTGATAAATAAGCAACTTTCGGCAGCCAACGCAAATTCAAACGTCTGAATTCCCATCGATGGCGACATTGCACACGGAGCCGTAGTGCAAACATCGGTCGAACCGGAATTGGGTGACGATGGAGGTGCGAACATGACCAACATCCTTTTATGACAAGATTGGATTTTTGAGAAACTGCCCTACGTCGACTCACGACTCAGAAAAGAAAATAGAAAATCAAGTCGACTGATTTAGTTCTATCGATCAAAAATTTGAGAGTCAAACATTTTGAGGCCACAAAAAATTGTTTTGAAGAAAAGTTTGAATAGAAAAAAATCAATGGTGAATGAAAATTTAAATGGCAAAAAATGCATTTAAATGCATGCAGCTGTTTTCACCAAAGTTTTGAGAAATCGTTTTCATCAAGTTTCGTTGTTCAACAAAGGCTGTGATTCTTCCCAAACATTTGTTTGGCAAATTCATCAAAACGTTTAATGACGTATCTTCATGTCGGTTCGCAATAGAATGAATTGCGTCGTTAGACTTTTGCGTTTCTTTTGTGTTCGCTGATGAACATTCCGAGATTGACTGAACATCGATTGTTATAAACAGAATCGCACCCTCACAGTTTTGCGCATTGTTGCACTCAGCAAGCAACGCGACTACATCCATTATTTTTGCTTTCTGACCGTTGAGGGCCTGTTCTTAATTGCAAATACAAGCTTAAACTGTGCTTACTGCCGTTAATGACTGGAGGCTTGCTAAACCTAGGCATTCGCATTTCTCGCTGACAGTCAAGCAGGTCAAGCAGCTTCCCTACCGTGAAGAAGATCGCCAATAAAACGCCTAGTGTTGTCCTTAGAGCGGCTTCATCGCCCACCAGCCCCAGAGGTGGTAAGGCCTTCAAGCTGTTTGTATTCCTCTTATCTTCCGAATATCACTTCTTGAAAACCGGATTCAATCTTTCCATTCCACACTCCAGCTTTCTTTGCCCAATCGGTTTCTTCAATTTTGAAAACTGCCTTTATCTTCACACGCTTATTCGGATCGAAAAAACCTTTTGGCAGTCCACGCCATTCACTTTCAAGATTAATTTTGAATACAGCGTGACAGTTTTTCTGGACTATTCTTGGACTTGAACCACGGCCAAAAACCACAGGTTCTCTTGTTATGGTGTACTGCTTGTCATCATGTTCGACGACAAATGAAAGGTTCCGATAAGAGTATTTGTCGTTGGCCCCCCATTCCCAAACAGAAATATCTGAACCAGAAATGTTTGTGAGAATGACATAAAAATCCCTAACGTTATCAATTAACGGTTTACCGGTCGACCGAAAAGTTGAAGGCACAATCGAAATTTTGAACACCTTTTTATTTACATCCTTGCTTGGCGTTTCGGAGTTTTTGTTCTGAGAAAACGAGTTTTCTCCGCAGGTTAAACACAAACCTGTCAAAACCAGAATTCGTATTACTTTGAACATGTATTTTCCTCGATGTTATTTGAGCCTACGACCAAAAATCGATTTTGACGTCAAAGTCGTTTGTCACAAAGTCAGGCGGACAAGGATCGCTAATAAAAAACGTCTGTTCTTTAAGCGACTTCATCCTCAATGACACTCCCTACCCTTTTACGACTTCAATGTCACCCGCTCTACTAAAACTCGGATACCCTTTTACTTTGGTAGCATCTGGATGTACGAACCAATAAGCCAAATCTGGATGATCGTCAAAATCAAACTCTTCATTTCGAAATACTCTTGTAGGTCCGATTTTAAAAAATGCACTGCTTTTTGTATCCAGATTCCAATCACAGGGTTCGACCCGCATTATCAGGCTGCAAATCAAGCCAGAGTACCGTTGATGCCCGGCAGTTATTGGACCATACACTCCAAAAAGAAATTCATTGTCGAATAATTTCCCACCAACTCGAAAATGAAATGGAGAATAATCGCTAATCATTCCAAAATTTTCGTAGCTATAGCTGTATTGAATTTCGTCAATCGGTGACACTTTGATTAATGCCCCGATGGTCGCCAACGAATCAGTCATTTTTTATTCGCAGAAAACAAATTTCCCACGTCAAGAAAATAAGAATATATGCCCGTCCTTCAATCGGCTTTTTCGCCAATAAAACGCCTGTCCTTCAAGCGGCTTTTAAGTTAGTTCAAATTGATTTTTAGTTCAAATCAACTGCTCTCGAAAACTTCTATCTCTCCGGCCCTGCCGAATTGTGGAAACCCATCAACAACTGTTCCTCCCGGATGTAAAAACCAGTATGCCAAACTCGGATATTCGTTGATATCGAACTCATCATTTCGCGCAACTTTAGTCGGACTGATTTTGAAGTTGGCTCTGCTGTCTGAATCCGTATGCCAATCGCATGGTTCAATTCGCAACATAGCACTACAGATGAGATCGATGTAGCGTTCGGGTCCACCAGTCACTGGCCCATATAGGCCGTAGAGGAAATCATCTTCAATCAGCTTTCCTGCGACTCGAAAAAAAAATGGAGACAGGTCGTTGATAGTGCCAAAATCACCATTTCCATAGTCATATTGAATATCTTCATATGGTGAAACTTTGATAATCACGCCAATGGTAGCTAAAGGATTTTTCATTTTTTCTCATCAAGGATCGCCAATAAAAACGCCGTCCTTCAATCGGATATTGGTTCAACGCCAAAGCTTTGAAATATATGAAAACAATTGAGCTAGCCGAAATAAAACAATCCAACAACCGGCAATGGATAATATTATCGAACCAGGAATCAAAAAAATCGGTGCCTGAACTCCAATTCCGATCAAAAAAAAAGAGACGAAAACCAAACCATACGCAATTAAAATTGACTGTTGTTTTCTTTCTTGAGTGTTCTCTTGTGGGTAGAACGCCATGACGTCGTAAACAGTATAGAACGTAAATGTCACAAACCAGAATTCTCTCGAAAACAGAACCAAGCCATCAAGTACGCAAATAATGCCGACTGCAAAAGTTGTACAAACTACTGCGACCGTTGCTGGTCTTATTTTAATCTTTGCAATAGCATCGATTTTGCCTAACAATTTTGAAAGCATCTTTTCAACCTTGATCCAGTTTTTTCAAAACCAGTGTAACTAATCCGTCTAGCCGTCCGTCTAATTTGGCGAATTCTGAATCTTCCAATTTGAAGCCAAAATGTTGCGCAACCTCTATCACAAGCTCATCAAATGGAATTCCGGGCAAATCCCTTGGCAAATCATCATCTGGAACCAAAACATCAACGCCAACTTGATGACAGACAACATCTCTAACTTGCAAAATGACATCGGCCGTTTTGGTATCAGCATGAGGATAATATTTCGAAATGAACTCTGTCCCCAATAACTCTCGGCGTTTGGAACATTCGACAAGAAACATTCGTTCTGCATTCGAGTTTGGCTCGATAAAAATATTTTTCAAAAACTCGAACATCTTTGTATCATTCCCAGTAATAACATTGCCCGTCTGAGCCACGGTTCGCGTCAAGAAAAATTGCCTGTCATTTAAACGCTTCTGCCCTTAAGGGAAAGCGCGCCCGTCAAGCGTGGGCCACCTCAGTTTCTTTTTACTCATGGATGGGACCTTCCCAATACTTCCCTAACTTTTTTATATCGGTTGGTGTTATTGTGGCAAGCTCCTTCATTAGTACTTCGCCAAACTCTCGAAACTTAGTTTTTAATTCACCAATGTTTCCTTCAAACAACGACTTCCCATAATGCCAACTCGGAAATCGGCCGAATACTTCTTCATACAGCCAGCAACCGTAGCCAAAATCGACCACAAGGTTGTTCATGTCTACCTCTGAAATATGAGGAACAAGTTCGAGGCACAACATTCTCTTCATCTGTCCGTCTTTTTTTACAAGTGCTCTTCCACGGCTTGGGCCACACTTGTTCTCAAACCTAAATGAATACAAACCGGAAAACTCATGCAAGGCACTATCAAATTTTGCAAACTCACTTTCAATGCCTTCACATCTCTCTAAATATGTTTTTTCGTCCATCCTGCCTTCTCCGATTCGATGGATCGCCAATAAAACGCCTCTTCAAGCGGCTTTCACTCTTGAAAATTTTGCAGCACGCTAGTCTTACGAAAAATATAGCTAAGAATACAAACGGCAATACGATTGAAGCTCGCAACAATTTTGACTTTCTTTTCTCAATTCGTATGTCTTGTAAATAATACTCACCATTGTGTTCATCCCACGAGTTAATGTCATCAACGTCATTACCTTTTGAGTTAGAGTAACCGTCTCTTCCAAAAGAATATATGCGCGTTTGAACAACACCATTTCCTACATTTACGAAGTAAAACTGAAGCGGATTTCCCCATGGATCAATACGACTTGAAAGCTTATGTTTTATAAACTCTTTCTTGTCTTCGTCCTGTGAAAGGTTTGACAAGCTACCCAGCGATTCAATTTCTTGCTCGAACAGCAAAACCGAATTTCTGGCTGCAGAAAAATTCGAAATCTGACTTATTGTTGGCTCAAAAATAGAAGCAACAATAAAAGCAATCGGAATTGAGATAAAAAGTTGCAAGAGACTTATTAACGAAAACTTAGGCATATAAAGCTTTAATTTCTCAGTGCAAAAAATATTTGTAATGCACAACGCCAGTAAAACGCCTGTCCTTCAAGCTTCCCATTTCTTATACGTTACTCTACCGACAGTTGATTGAAGACGATTACCATAACCTGTCAATCAAGAAACCAAAACACGCAAATCTTTCTTCTTATTTTTTGTCAAACATAATGGGAGGGAAATGTGGAATCTCCAACTTTGCTGATTTTGAATCAGAGCTTACGGAAAAAAAAATTGCTTCAGTCTCTTTGCTTTGGATGACGAAAATAACTGTCCCATTCGAAGCTTCTCCTGCAACTTGAAATGTGCCACTCAAATCTTGGTCTGTGAAATTGTAAATTTTGCAATTTTTGTTGGAACCAATAACTATTCGTGCATTTGAAAGTTTTTCCAGCACTGCCAATCTTTCTTTTTGCGCTTTAGGAAATACTGCTTTGATGTTTTTTTTTGTTGCGTCTCGATTAATAACCCATTCAGATTTCCTGATGGCCTTGGAAAGTTTTGTGGATTTCTGTGTTGGCGTCACTCGGTTCACGATGTACTGCGAGCCAAATACATGAAAACCAAATTTTTTGTTTTTAAAGATGCTAAAAACAAGTTTGCTATCTGTGTCTCCGTCATTCATTTCAAAATTGGCAGTTTCATTTTTGATCGACAAAGTTTTCAATTTTCCTTGGTTCCAGAACATTCCTCCAATACAATCATGATTGATGAAATACAACGCTTCGTCATTTTTCTTTGTATAGATTCGCAATCGAAACCCTTTAATGTCCTCGCGGAAAGTTTTTAGGCCCATACTTTCTGCTTGGTCTCGGTTCGCGTTTATGGTTTCTTTGACGTCAACATGCCAAATCCCCAACAAGTCGTTTTTTTTGATTTGCGCAAACGTTGGGTGGCAAAACAAACATACCAGACAAAAACTACAAAAACTAATTGTTACGTTGGACATCTGTCGGTTCTCCAACCATGAGTGTAACCGTTCGGCGTCATTCGGGCATTTGCTTCACTTTCGGATCTGGGCAATTGAAGTGCCACCCTTTTAGTTTATCAGGAGAGCAAACTAAGCAAACTAAACCAAAAGGACATGTAATTTGGTTTCACACATTTTGGTCTCAAACAGATGGTGATAAGAGACCAAAGGAAGAAAGTGGACCAAAGGGACAGTCGCTGCCCTTCAAAGATTCCCCTTCAAGCCGACAATTTTAATCTAAACTACTGAGCCAGCAAATTTCCCAAAAAGTGCATTGTTATAAGTAAACTTAGCCAACACGTACTAACAGTCTTCAATGTGCCTGATTGTTTGAAGAGCCATGCAGCCACGCATGCAGCTATGGCTACGAAAAATGTACAATAAACCAAAATATTTGTGAGCAATTCCATTCGTGGCGACAAATCGACTCTTCCAAATCTTGAACAATATAGATCAACAAGAGTTGCAATTGCTGGTATCAAAAAAGAAAGTAATACCAAGAACCAAGTAAAAAATGGATGCCAAAATTTTGTTTTTGTTGCACCATTTTTTCGTTGATTTGGTGGCTCAAAAGGATTAGCGGATTGCTTTTTCATATTCTTCTTCTCGAACTGGCCCTTAGTGCAAAGCTCTGACGACGAGTGTTGCTTCCCGTCATCGAGAGATATCGTCATCTCGATATCTCAAGTTCTTTCGTGGTGATGCTGCCTTCGCTTTTCCGAAGCTGATGCGTCTACTAGAACAGGGAGGATATCGTTATGCCATCCGTATCAAGGCCAATGCGTTGCTGGAACGATTGAGCGAACATTTTTGCCTCTAGGATCAGAAAAACACTCAAATCACCTACTCCAGCAACGCAGTGAAAATTTTTGCTGCAAAAATTTTTGCTACAATTGGGAATGTTGATGGTTGAAACGGTTTCAGGATCAAATGGAAATACCAGTCTAGAGTTTCGTGGCCCTGCATCGGTGCAATCGCGATGACGCGAAAAACAACATAGAATTTTTGAACAAACGAGAGACGCGAAGTGACCAAGCGCAAGTCAGTTTTCAGTTCTGCGGTAATTTTGATGTTTACTGTCCTGGTGCTGGCAATTTGCCAGACTGTCCATTGCCAAGAGGCTTCGCCAGAAGATCACGCTGTATTTGGAAAAATTTTGGATGAAAAGAACAAGCCCGTAGAAAATGTGACGGTCTATCTTGCGTTTCGAGAATATGTCGACGACGTCATCGGACATCGTATCACTGCGGTAACGACGGATTCAAAAAGTGACGGGACATTTGCTTTTACAAAAAAGCAGCAACGAGAATTTGGAAAGAAGCGGAGCGTTGCTGGAGTCCTTGCAATCGCTCGTGATGGTCGACTGGGTTTCAACCGTTATTATCCCGATGAATCAGGTATGACTCGCGTGGATGTGCGTTTGAACGAAGTCAAAACGTATCGCGGACGACTAGTCGACATGAAAGGGCAGCCCATCGTCGGCGCCAAACTCGAGTGCTCGAGTGTAACCAATGGCACGGTGCGGCAACCCTATAGTTCTAAAACAAAAACGGCCGCATTTCCCTTCAAAATTCGAGATCGATTTTCAGCGAAAACGGATGAAAATGGTTGGTTTTCAATCAAGAATCTTCCGGTCACCGGAAATATCGCGTTGAAGTTGCAAAAAGGGTCTGGGTATGGTGACGCCAGAATCTTTTCAGACCTCGACCATCCCGTGACAATTCAACTTGCGAAAGCCGGAAGTATTTCAGGGAGGTTGACCAACAACGGCAAGCCCATCTCCGCTCCTTCAAAGTGCAAACTGACCATTTATTCCTATGGAGGAATTCTCAAGCGAGACTATCGCATCGATCACTACAAGGCCGTAAAGCTAAATGAAGATGGAACTTTTCTCATCAATTCGCTGGTGCCACAAAAATATTCACTGGCTCTGCGGTTTGATTCGGAGTCAGAGTATTGCAAATTCAAAAAGACAGATGTTGTTGTAGAACCTGGAAAAGCGCATACGGGAATTAAAGTCGAGGCGATCAAAGGGCTGCGACTTGAAGGAAGTTTTGTCGATGAAAAATCGGGCAAACCGATTCCGGGAATTGATCTCCGATTTAGTTGTATTACAAGCCGTGGTCAAACCGGACCATTTCGCCACGTAAAGACAGACAATGATGGCAAATTCAAAACGTGGATGCCAAAGGGTGAAGTTTACATTGCACTTGCCAAAGTGCCGGAAAAGTGGCTTTCCTGGTCAACGCGTCGAACCAATAACAAGTTGTCTCGAGTCAAACTGGATGTAGACAAAACACTTCCACCTTTCAAACTCAAAGCAGCGGCCGAACTTAAAATCCAGGTGGTGGACGAGACTGAAAAGCCTGTCGTTAGTGCTCTTGTGCATGTTATGAAAGAAGAGCGGAGCAATTCTCCAGTCCGAACGCCTTGGCTTCCAACTGACAAAAACGGAATGGTAATACTGAAACAACTTGACCCAAACGAAAAAATCTCAATTCGTGTTTATAAAGGCGAACGATGTAGCGTGGGTGCTGTTAAAGTCGACGTGGCCGACCATCTGGAAAGTGATGATCCAGTTCAGATCGAGATCGATCGTGCGAACGCGTTTCGATTTCAGGGTAGAGTGGTCGATTCTCGCGGGAAAGTTATTCCGAATGCCAAGTTAAGCGTTGAATGGTATCGCGAAATTTTTGATGAATCGGGTAGGTTGAGAGGGGCCATTGGCTCAAAGGTCAAGGTTGGCCTAAGTGGTCGCGATGGTTCGTTCAAGACCCGGCCGCTATTTGCACGAGATCGCTATCGGATGCTTGTTGAAGCGGACGGATATTCAAAATACGAATCGAAGCAAGTCCTCGGAAAGGCGGATGAAATTGTCAGGCTTGGAGAAATCAAACTCTTCAGTACGACGGCAAAAATTCATGGCAAGTTAATGATCACAGGGAGTCTCGATCGGTTCAAGCGCGCCCGTGTTTTCAGCTTTGGCGAAGACGGAAATCGAGTGAACGCAAAAATGGATGGAGCGAATTTCAGCTTTGAAAATCTGCCTGATCGCGACACGTGGGTATTGGTCGATGCCGATGGGTATCGATTCACTGGCAAGTTTACGCCGGTCAACATCAACGATCTCCAGATTCGGATTGTTCCCAAAGAATCCAAGTTGAAAATCGGTGTGACCGATCCAAGCAGCTTTCGTGAACGCTGCGAGTTGAGTCGCGAGATTATCGAGGCGTTTCGCAAAGTCGCCGAAAAGATGGAAAACGGTCCGATGCTTTCCGCGCTCGACCGATACGAAGCGAGAACGCTTCCCGTCCTGGAACCGGACAAAAAAAAGACGTTGAACTTTTTCAATCGTCCACGTGGTGACTTGCTGACGATCGACGCTGTCCGGATTGCTGCGTTAGAGTTGGAGTGGAATGACGCAACGATCAAGCTGATTGATGATTTGCTTGCGCGTACGCGACCCGGTTACGCTCAATCTGAATGTCGACAACTCGCTTATTTCTTTGAATCTCGAAATCCCGAGATCGCAAAATATTTTGCCAACCAGATGGTGATTCACGCCAGTCCGACCAATCAATTGAATCGCATCTACCACACTCTTGATGGAGGAAACATGTTGATTCGCCTGGGCGAAAAAGAACTAGGCGAAAAAATGGTTAACAAGGCCGTTAAGGAATTTGACAACTTGGATCCAAACAAAGTAAAACTGAACGCTTTTAACAAGGCTCAATTTGCCGCGAAAATCGCTACGGTACACTTTGGGCGAGCACTCAAGACAATCGAAGCTTTAACTGACGAAAAAATAAAAAAACGGTCTTATGAAACATTGGCGCTGAACCTGGCGCGAATCGACACCCAAAAAGCGCTCGAGTTTGCAAAAAAAATTGAAGACCGCTCAACACGGCTGAACAATGCGAAATTGCAGATTGCCTACTACGTCGGAATGAAGGACCCAAAGAAAGCGGCGGCAATCGTTGAATCAATTAATACTGCACATGGTGAAAAAAAGATCCAAGCAGACGCAATGGGTTGGCTCGCCATTGCCTGTAATCCAGAAGATCCCCAGCGAGCTCAAAAACTGATTACGCGCCGGGCAGAAACCTACTTTCGCAATCCTTCCGATTTTCGATCGTGGACAAATTATGGCGGTCGCAGTTGCATGGCGGCTCACAATGTAATCCTTGCCAAGGCGATCCAGCACCCGCATCTGCATTCGATTGTGATGCAGACACTAGCCTGCATGCCTAACCGGGACGATTACTGGAATCACCAAGGTTTGATTGAAGCCAAAATAAAAATGGCTTTCCTCCTTGCCGGCGTGGATCCAGTCAACACGCGGCGAATCCTCAAGACCGTCGATTTCGACCTACAACGCATGGGTGAAATTCAACTTTACAACACGGCCCAAAAAATGAAAACTCGCGCTTTTGCATTTGCCGATCCGGAAGCAGCACGAGACTACGCTTTGGCAAAAATTAAAACGTTGCCCAAACGAGACAAAAAAGACATGGATGAAATTGCTTTAATCTTAGATGCACTTACAACGCATCCATCAGATTGGCCATCTCGGAGTGGACTCATTCATTTTTCAACCTGGTTCCCAGGCCGCTAGTGCGCGGATACTCCATGTGCGACATGTCAAAGAATGTGAACTAGTTATGTAGCTTCGGTGTTTATGAGGTTGTCCAATGCCTGACTACGACGGTGAGGCTATCGTAATGCGGCATTGCGAGCTTGTCGCGGGGCGCACTCGTTTTGATGCCGACTTGTCGTCAACCAACTTGCGTGCGCTCACATGTGCCATCGTTTTCGTGAACGCGTTTTGGAGTTGTCCTTCATTGGCTGCCCTCGAATCACTCGCCGAGACAATTTACGAATTAGATCCCACGGGCGCTATTACACTCGTCGTTTGCGATGCCGATTGCCTGCCTGCCGGATTTGATCGTCTACTCGGGATCGACTCGACTGCAGGAATCGGGGAAATGGCTTGGATATGCAACGGCAAGTTAATTTCGCGGCATCACGCACGAGCGCGGTGTGACACTTACGCTACAACTCGTGGTCTTCTCTCAAGATTTGGGGCTGAGGAAGGCACTCGGTAGCGAAAATCGCCACATAACAAATCGATGAAGATGAACCAGAGCAAAACGTCTGCGTTTTACTCGCCACTGCTCGACAAATCTATTTGACGACCGCCTTGGTCAAAAGAATTCTATTATTGTGCAAAGCAACGATGCGCTTGTTCCAACCGCCAACGACCCTGGTCATTCCGCTACCATCCCCGTCCAGTTTGGCGATCAAGTAACGGGCAGCGACTCCTTTATCGTTGAGTAACAAGATTTCTTGTTTGCCCTTTTTGCGATAGATGATTGGCCCTAACGATGTGCTCACGAGGACGTTTTCCTTGAACCCGCGTTTGCTATCGATGACTTTCACGGTCAGCTTGTCGATGTCGATTCGGCTGAGACCACTGGTCGCGATACCGTAGGCCGTTCGCCCCTTCGTCGCAACGCCATAGAACCAGTCACTCTCCTTTTGCTTCAAGACCCGCCAGTTTTTGACGTCGAACGTCGAAATGTAGCCGGGGTAGGCCGAAATGGTGAAAATTCGATTCAATTTTGGGTCGAAATCCCCATCTTGCAAATTGGTAGCCTGAGTGCTCCGTGTCACTTTCATCGAGCGGACATCGATCTCAAAAGCTTGATCTCGGATATCGTCCTCGCCCTCGCCGGACAAAAACAAACGACGATTGCTAAGATTAATTATCGTGCTGATTCTACTGGTTTCCAGTTCCAACTCGCCAAGTGAATCCGCAGACGCCTTGTCCAAGAATTCGAGTTTTGTCTTCCCCCAACTCTGGTCCTTTGCATAGACAATTCGCTTGCCGACAATTCTGATCCAGGCGACTTTAGGTCCTGGTTTTTTATGGATGACATCAGCTTTTCCGTTTGACAGGTCGACTCGCAGAATTCCGCTTTGCTTTTTGTCCGTGGTGCAGCAATTAGCAACAAGCAAATTGCCGCTAATATGTAGCCCACTTTTTATACCGTTTTTGAGGTAAAACTCCCAACCCTTTGGCATTGCGATCTTGCGATCGATCTCAAGTCGCACCGGTCTTGCTGTGGCTTCATCCACCGTGGCTTGATCCAATGCGGCTTTATCCAATCTGCTTTGATCTACACTGGCTTGATATACACTGGCTTGATTCTGCCGCACATCTGCTTGCGAAGTGTGGTCAAGCGATGGGTCTTTGCGAGCGAATTTCAAAGCGACGAACGCGAGAGACACAAGTAGTAGAGAAACGAATGCGGCTATGGCCCATTTAGACATATTTTGCGTCCTTTCGACGTAAAAAAAGTTCTTCCACAAGTTATAAGTAAAACACAGCCGTGGGATGTAACTTTCGTGTGGCTTCAAACATTTCCAAGAATAGATTCCGATCGATGATTATCTAAAAATATCGACGTTCCAACTAAAAGGAACGTTCCAACTAAAAGAAAACGTTCCGTCCAACTAAAAGGTCCAACTAAAAAAAGGTCCAACTAAAAGGACATTCCATCCCGACAAAGTGCTGGTTTTGGAAATTGGCTTTAGCGATTCGGATTTTTATATCGTAAAACGACTTGCTAATTTCACCAGTTAGTTTGGCCCCGATCGTTGTCGGCAGAAGTGTCTACGAATTGAACCTGACATAATTTGTTTTGAGTCTTTTGAGTCCAGATCGTCGATAAAAACGCCTAGTGTTTTGTTTGCGACTTCTTTTGTGTGGTTGAACTGCTATGTTCTGGAAGAAGGGTCCAACTAAAAGGAAAGGGTCCAACTAAAAGGACATGCATTTTAGTTTCACACACATTTTAGTCTCAAACAAATGGTGACAAGAGACCGAAAAATATTTGTACAAGTTCAAACGGCTTACTTTTCGAACGGTAGTCGTCGCAAGAATCTAAGTTAGAACGAGATCTGAGTGCATTAAATCAGTAATTAATGGTAGCTACCGCATTGTTGATGCTTTTGAAACCGGCTCATGAAATTTGCGGGCTGATATTGTCGACGCGTTTGTCGCGGTTTTGAGCGCTACTCGATTGGGCTGAAAAGACGTGGCCATGCAACTGCTGACTTCGCAACATCTTGCCAATCAACTCTGACCAATATTCGGAACTGGTCTGAAGGCGTTCGAAAATCTCTTTAACTGCCGAATGCATCCGCGCTTTGCCACGACGATACAAACGACCCGTGTAATCGACTAACAACAAGTAACTGCCCAATGAAAAAGTTTCCAAAATCCCTTCGCGAGCAGGTATTTTGCCTTGGGTTGAGCTACCGGATCGATCTTCGATTGGAACTAACCAATGATTTTGCTCGAGATTCCCCACTGCTCGACTGCCAGCAACCGTTCCCTGACGAGCCGCTTTCAAACTGTCCAGTTTGTTCTGACGACGAACATGTTGCACGCGCTGACGTACTGAAGTGTGTTGACTTTGCTCTGGAGTTTCCGCAATACCAGCAGCAACCGGATTCAAATCGATATAGGCACACGTTGCTAACAAAGCTTCTTCGTCCAGAATCGCGATACTTTTGTAGCGG
>JANQLU010000126.1 GCA_028280445.1 Pirellulaceae bacterium
GGAAGAATCCCCTCCTGGTGGGACAGTATTTAACGTTCGTGACACTAGCCGCCGGTTCGGAGCACTAACGGAACCGGCGGCTAGCGCCTTGCCGCTCACGATAGACCGACTGTGCCCGATCGACGTATTGTGGGCAAAAACCAAAACAGTCAGTATTAGTTTTCAGCAAATTTATCTTTTTGCCTGCGAACGGCGGTTGCGAATGTCCTTGCTGTGTCACTTTTGCAGTTTGTTAAAATAGTCGATCCAATGAGTCGACCAGTGGGAACTGGCCCGACAAGACCCGGAAATCACAACCCCATGCGTGAGCGAGGGATCCACGTTTTTCTGCACGTTTGTGTGGTTGTGGTCCCTCGCTCACGCTTCGGGTTACGATTTAAAGAATCGCTTTGTCATTGTTACCAAAAAAGGACTGTCATGTCTGAGTTACCGCAAATGTCCGGCGGGTTTTTTTTGACCGATGCCGGACTGGAAACCGATTTGATTTTTAATCACGGCCACGAGATTCCAGCCTTTGCCGCACATACTTTGTTGTCCTCACCCGACGGGCGACAGGCGCTGGACCGTTACTTTCAAGGTTTTTTGGAATTGGCCAAATCGCACCAAGCCGGTTTCGTATTAGACATCCCCACGTGGCGCGCTCAGCGGCATTTTGCCTCGGAATTAGGCGTTTCGGTCAGCCAACTGCGCGATGCGAATGACGAAGCGATTGCTTTTGGCAAAAGCCTGAAAGATCAGCACCAGGATTCCGTTTCGGCAATCGTGTTGAACGGAGTGATTGGACCTTGCGGTGACGCCTACGACGGTACGCAATCGCTGGACGCCGCTGATGCTCAGTCCTATCATCGTGAACAAATTGGCTGGTTTGCCGAGAGCGATGTCGAAATGATTACCGCTTTGACGCTGACCAGTGCCGACGAAGCAATTGGAATTGTCCGCGCGGCCGCCACTTCGGACATCCCCGTGGTCGTTTCGTTTACGGTCGAAACAGACGGCCGCCTGCCCACCGGTTTACCGCTGGACGAAGCGATTCAGCAAGTCGATGCAGCGACTGAAAACTACGCCGCCTATTACATGATTAATTGTGCTCATCCCGATCATTTTTCCAGTGCACTATCCGATGAACCCTGGCTGAGAAGAATTCGCGGATTCCGCTGCAACGCTTCTCGCAAAAGTCACGCGGAACTCGATGCTTCGGAAACCTTAGATGCCGGTAATCCAACTGAGCTCGCGCAGGATTATTTGAAATTGAAAGCGACATTGCCATGGGCAAATGTTTTCGGTGGATGTTGCGGATCAGATTTACGTCATGTCACCGAGATTGCTAACGTTTTGGCGTCGTAACAGTTTTTCGGGAGGGCGAGGCTCCTGCCGAGCCACAGGCGCTGCAAACCGGTCCCTCATTAAAGTTCCACCCGTGAGCGGCAAGGCGCTCACAGGTCCGAAGCGCCAACGAACCGGCGGCTAGCGCCTTGCCGCGCACAGGTCCTTGCCTCACAGGGATTCCGGCCTACCGCGCAACAAAAAAACCAGTTGCCTATTGGCAACCGGTTTTTTATCAACGCGTAGCTTGTTGTAAGACTGCGGCTCGGCAGGCGCCTCGCCCTCCCGGAAACTCACCTTCCCGAAGAAAGCTCTTAGTTATTTCAATTTTACGTTGGGATTAAACTGCAGTCCCGCGGTTGTGTACATTTGTCGCAAAACAGCGATAGTAATGTCCATTCGATCTTGGAAAACGATGTTTCGATTCACGCCTTTGATGACCGCACCACGATTCTCGCGATCAATCGGGTCCGATTCAAACCGGATCACCAATGAGATTTTTGCATTGGTACAGTAGGCTTGAACCACTTTTTGCATTTGCATGTAGGTGGTGTGGTAGAGTTTCGCTTCGCGATTGAGTAAATCTGTTTGGGCGTGCCGGGCATCGGTCATCATTTTAGCACGTTTCTGTTCCAGTTTCGCTTCTGCCTCTTTGCGCTCTGGTGTACCGACGTTGTATGTTTTGATGATCGTTTGAGCTTCGCTTTGCAACTGCTGTTGTTGCTGTTGCATTTTGTTTTTTAGCGCCGTCGCTTCCGTTTCGATTTGTTTCAATTTTTGCGTAAACGGCGGATAATTTTTAAATACTTTGGCGACATCCAAGACGGTAACATACCCATTGGATTGTGCAGTCGCTTGGCTGGAAAATGCAAATGCGATGGCAAATGCAAAACAGATCATCAATGTTTTTTTTGCTGGAGACTTCAAGGTCAATCCTCCCTGATCGGCGTGAAGTTCAAATGTGTTTTGGAATTGCGGAAAAAAACTGCACTTACCGTGCCAATTGCCAATTTCATTTTGCAAATCGGCTTTGTTTCTTCATGCAGCGACAATTTGTTGTTTGTTGTCGGTGCATCGTTCGGAAATCAAAGGACTGATTTACAAAAATGCAGACGGCTTTGTAAAGATTACTTGCAGGCAAGGCAACAACAAAGTCATTATTTGCTAGCGATTCAGATAGATCGCGCTTTGCCATCGATCCGGCGCTTTCTGGGATTTTACATTAAACAAAAATCTTAACCCGAAGCGTGAGCGAGGGACTACAGCCACAAACGTGCAGTTAAATGTGGTCCCTCACTCACGTTTCGGGTTATGATTGCAGGAAGTCGTTAACTCAAGTGGAGTTACAACTCCTGATGCAAAATCCTATTTCGCCGCCGCAACATTAAACCCGCCAAAAACAGGCCTGCCAACATCCCGCAGGTTGGCTCTGGCACGCTGCTAAAACGCAACACGAATAGACCGTTTTGGCGATCGCTGACAATAATCGTTCCGCTATCAAAGAAAGGAAAAACGGACCAGGCTCCGTTGAACGTAACGTTGTCATCGGTGTTGTAGGTGTCAAAGAAACCGATCTCCTCGATATCCAAAATGCTGGCATCATTGACCTGCAAAATACGCAGCCCACTGGTGTAATTCGCCTGATAAATCAAACCGTCTTTGACGTAGAGATTGTGATCAATGGTGCTGGCTTGGCCGTCGTATTTGCCAAGATAGACGGGATTGTCCAGATCTTCGACATTCCAAACGTGCGTCCGCGTGGCGATCAGTTCGTCGGCTCGACGTTCATCGAGTTCGTCATTCATATAGAAAAAGCGTTGGTCCTCGGATAACCAGCCTTGGTGAGAATACTCGTTGTCCGGATAACCTTCACGAGAAATTTCTGTCATGTTGTTTTTGTCAGAGACATCAACAATCGTCAGTGTATCCTCGTTGGATGCAAATGCGATTTCTCGATTCGCATAATCGGAATCCGGTCCAATATAATTCACCACTTGAACATCGTGAGTATATCCATCGGCTGAAAAATTTCCTGCAACGGTCGGCGCAGTCGGGCTGCTCAAATCCAAAACATGGAGTCCGCCTGATGCTTTTTCGCTTCCTACGACATAGGCGTATCCGGAACTCTGATTGATAGCAATATTGTGCGCCTCGCGAAAACCTCCGTAATGCGCTGTCGCGCTAAAGGTCTGTGGGTTATTGAGATCAACCGCTAACAGATCGTTTAAATTAAAGATCTGTAACCCGTGGTTGCCATTGTTGTCGGCAACAACATAGACGTGGTCATTGTAGACTTTCATATCTCGCCAGACGTTGTTGCCGGTATGCGTCATCATGCGACCGAGATACAGCGGATTGTTGGGGTCACTGACATCGACAAACGCCGTTGAATTGGTCATCCCCATGATGGCGATTTCTCGACCTGTACTCGAAGTCCAACCCCAAATGTCGTTTCCCAACACGTTCGATTGGCCAGCACCCATTTCTGCTAAAGTTAAATGGCCCAACATTTTGACGTTGCGAGAAGAATACGGACCAAATCCTCCGATACCTGCGGGCGCAGAATTGCCGATGGCTTTTTCATTATCGAAATCATGACCGAATGTCATCGAGCAAGAAATGATGACGCCGAGGCAAGCAATCAGTCGCGTTACAAAACGGCGAGAAGAAACCATTTGATTCTCTTTAAAACCCCAAAATATCCCCACGAGAAAGCGTAATAAAAACGAATTCAGTTTTCCAGAATCTGAGGCAATCAAATCTCAATTTTTCGCTTTTTTGTCGGGTTCCCAAAATCACGGGCAGATTCCCAAAGTGTTCCTTGCAACGTTCAAAAATTGGTTTAGCTTGAAACATGAATATTCGATACCTACCTGCCCCCCAATTGGAACAGAAATGAATCGTATTGCACCTGTTTTGTCCGCAGTTTTGCTGCTGTTTTTCATTGGTGCCGTTCAAGCGGACATCATCTTTTTTAAAGTCACCGGCAACGAGGGAGACGGGCTGTTGGGCGGTAATGTGAATCCGACCGCACCGACAAATCCTGGTTCTGGCGGAATTGGATCGACTGGAATTTTTCTCGATACCGACACCAATACGTTGCATATCGATATCGAGTGGGGCTCGGGGAACGGATACACCGATATGACCGATGTCGTAACGATGGTGCATTTGCACGGAATGACGGCAGACCCAGCTCCGCAAAGTTTTAATCAGGTCAACAGCAACATTTTGATCAACGTCGGGAACTCTTTGAATTTCGATAATTCGGCCAGTAGCGGCGGTGTGATCGACGATTTTTTCATTGGCAATCCTGACATTCCGGGATTGCTTGAGGGGCGAACCTATCTGAACATTCATACCGCTGCGAATTCCGGCGGCGAAATCCGCGGGTACTTAGTGGTCGTTCCAGAGCCAGCATCAATGGCAGTTTGTTTGGTAGTTGTTGGTTTGATGATTGCCAGACGCCAACGTACAGCGTGATAGGAAATCACAAATCGTAGGGCCGGTTCCCACCGGCCAATTTTAACAAACGGCCGGTGAGAACAGGCCCTCGATGCATGATTTGACCGCATCACTCTCGGCTCTGGCAACCGTTGTCGCTCTACCGTATCCTTGATCGAAAATATTTTTCGAACAAAGGTAGCTGTGTGACGAAAGAGCAAGCCAAAAATCTTCCGATCATTGGTTGGCGGGAATGGGTTGGATTGCCGGATCTCGGGATCACCAAAATCAAAGCCAAAGTTGATTCCGGCGCGCGTTCATCGAGTCTTCATGCGTTCAACATTGAGCCATTTGTGAAACATGGCAAAGATTGGGTTCGCTTTGATATTCATCCACGTCAACGAAAAAACAAACCGGTAGTCCAAGCCGAATCCGAAATCCATGAATTCCGATTCGTTCGCAGTTCCAGCGGTGAAAGTTCCGAGCGACCCGTCATCTTGACCCAAATCAAAATGATGGGACAAATCTGGGCCATTGAGTTGACGCTGGCGGATCGCCATGAAATGGGTTTTCGGATGCTTTTGGGTCGCGAAGCGTTTCGAAGCCGTTTTTTGCTGGATGCGGGAAATTCGTTCTACGGCGGTCGACCGGTTCGAAAAAAGAAAAAACCGAAAGCCGAATGATAAAACAATCTTGAGATTGATATGAAACTTGGAATTCTATCCTGCAACTCGAAATGCTACAGCACGCGCCGATTACGCGAAGCGGCGATTCAACGCGGACATACGGTCAAAGTGCTGAATACTTTGAAATTCGCAATCGACTTGCAAAAAGGCGATCCGGATTTGTATTTTCGACAGAAACAATTAAGCGATTACGATGCGATCTTGCCACGCATTGGAGCTTCGATCACCTACTTTGGAACAGCGGTGGTTCGACAGTTCGAACAAATGGATGTATTCTCCGCCAATTCATCCAACGGCATTACCAATTCGCGCGACAAACTTCGTTGTCTCCAGATTTTGAGCCGACATCAATTGGGAATGCCACGGACAACGTTTGTTCGCGACAAAAAAGATGTGTTGCCCGCGATTGATCGCGTTGGTGGAGCGCCGGTCGTCATCAAATTGTTAGAAGGAACTCAGGGCATCGGCGTGTTGCTGGCTGAATCAGTTAAGTCAGCCGAAGCGATCGTCGAATTGCTACAAAGCCAACGACAAAATGTTCTGATTCAAAAGTTTGTTGCTGAAAGCCGCGGGCGTGATATTCGGGCTTTCGTTGTCGGCGATCAGGTCGTTGCGGCCATGCGGCGAGTCGCGCAAGGCCAAGAATTTCGCAGCAACGTTCACCGCGGAGGAAAAACCGAACGGATGCTGTTAGATGAAACGTATTGTGAAACCGCAGTCCGGGCCGCGCAAATTATGGGGCTACGCGTTGCCGGCGTCGACATGCTCGAAGGAGCCAACGGACCTCAAACTATGGAAATCAATTCGTCTCCGGGACTGGAGGGAATCGAACGCTGCACGCAATTGGACATCGCGGGTGCAATCGTTGACTATATCGCCGCTCAAGTTGATTTCCCGGAAATCGATTTGCGACAACGGTTGACGGTCAGCCGCGGTTACAACGTGACAGAAATCCACATCCCCGAAGGGTCGGAATACGTTGGCAAAACGATCGAAGAATCAGGGCTGCGGGACAAAGATATCAATGTGCTGACACTTTATCGCGGAACAACAGTAATTCCCAATCCGCGATCGCCTCGCGTGTTGGAGTCGGGGGATCGTTTGTTAGTGTTCGGCAAAATTGCCCTGGTGCGGGATTTGATCCCAGCGAAAACTCGTCGCAAACGCCGTCCCAAAGTCAAGTCACTACCTGATTTACCGGTCGCCGAAGAAGCGATGGAAGATATTTCCTGAAACGGAGCGACCTCGGCACTTCAAAGGATTTTGCATCTGATTGCGATCATTCTTGAAATCTTGCCGAGTCATACAGGGGCATGAAACGGTTGGGTGGCACTGGCCCCAGCCAGTGATTGCAGTTTCCTTGGCATCAAGCACTGAGATCAAATTCTATTCATGACGTTGTTGCGGGTGGTTTGTACCCTCAGCACTGGCAGAGGCCAGTGGCACCCACGCGATCATTCTTGAAATCTTGCCGAGTCGTGCAATGGTTGGGTGGCACTGGCCCCAGCCAGTGGTTGCGGTTTCCTTGGCATCAAGCACTGAGATCAAATTCTATTCATGACGTTGTTGCGGGTGGTTTGATACCCTCAGCACTGGCAGATGCCAGTGGCACCCACGCGGTTATTCTTGAAATCTTGCCGAATCATACAGAGGCATAAAACGATAGTAGACTTCCAGGGTCATGATTGACATGCAAGTGTTATAAAGGCGGCCGCCTGAATCGCCGTGTTTGTCTTTAAAATACCAACTGCCGGCCTGGTGGCCCGTTTTGCTTTGCGTTTTTACCAGATAGTCACGCATTTTTTTGTTCCATGCAGGCCAGGTTTTGGGATCGTTGAAATGAAACATGACCTGTGTGGCGTAATAGTTGAAATAGGCGTCGGTTTTCATGGGCCCTTTTTTATGCAGGATATCGTGACCTGGGTTGAACATTTCATGCTCGCGGTGCCAACCGGTATACATGCGAGCCAACATTCCGATGGCGGTGCAGGAACGATTTTGATCTTCGGCTGAGATGTATCCGAAATAACCACTTTGGTTTTGCACGGAGTCGAGAAACTTTTTAGCTTCACGCCAGGTTTTTCGCGGAACCTGAATACCCGCCATCTCGGCACTTTTGAGCGCCATGATTTGCCAAGTCGTTACCGTGATATCACCCGCCTGACCGGGAGTGTAACGCCACCCGCCATTTTTGGCTTGAGCGTTAACAATGTATTGCACGGCAAGAGTCGCCGGTTTCTTGAGTTTCTGATCGCGCGTCATCGAGTACGCTTCGCAAAGTGCAATTGTGGCGATGCCTTGAGCGTACATCGTGCCTTCGGTCAAGTTTCCTCCGTACTTGGTTTCTCGAACTCTCGAAATGAGATAATCGAGACCGCGATTGATTTCGGTTTGATAGGGCCCTGTTTTGCTGGTGTATCCTGCACCGAAAAATGACATCAATGCCAGACCTGTTGCAGCTGTTGTCGAGCCATGCGTTCCCGGATTGCGACAACGCCCATTGCATTTTTTTGATTTGTGATGGCTGAAACGCCAGGCACCGTTTTCAAATTGATGTGCGATCAACCATTTCAAACCGGCTTCTACGGCTGCCTCGCTTTGGCGACTGCCTCCGCGCCGACCTGCCAGCGCACTGCGCATCGCTTTTGAGCGCCCCTCAAGTCCGCCTCCGGTAGGCGTTGTAAAATTGGTTGGATTAACCGGAATGGGTGCAATGTTTTGTAACATGGGATGCGGCATATCGGCATCCTGCTGTTCGCTCCGTTCTGCAGCGATATCCTGGTCGGCAACGTCGATACTGTCTTGAATTTTGTCGATTTCGTTTTGGTAGTCGGTTTGATCAACAACGATGTCGGCTTGGTTGTTGCTGTCCAGTGGTGACACGTCGACCACCGGAGCCGGTTCCAGACTGACCGTGATGTCGATGGTATCAACCGGTTTCCGCCACGACATCACCCAAAGTGCCAATGCGATGATGATCACCAGGTGAACAGTAAAACTGGAAATCACACTCGTTGAATTTCGGCGAACTGTTTTTTTGAATCGAGGTGCGTCAACCTGCTCCGTTGGATTCGCTGGATCGAAATCGCTTGGGATCTCTGCTGAAGGTTTCCGACCGATGTCCATAATCCATTGCGCCAACGGTGAAATGGGTTTGGGAGTCGGACGTCGTGCGGGAGGTTTTTTCCGACCGGGTTTTGTCGTCGGCAATCGTCGCTGTTGACCCGATCCGGTGGAAGGTTTTTTTGCTGTTTTTTTGGGGGTTTTTCGCTCGGCAGATGATTCAATCTCAGATCCGAAAACGGTCGCATCCGGTTTTTGAGGATTAGTCGGATTGTCTGGATTTACATTCATCATTTCGCGTGCGCAGAATCGGACCAAGGCGCACAATCGTGCACAGGATCGATTAACAAGGGATGTAGAAATATAGCTTTGCGTTAGAGGAAATCTGTAGGGCCGGTTCCCACCGGCCGGCTAGTTGTTCGGGAGGGCGAGGCTCCTGCCGAGCCAATACGGATTGGGACGAACTCTCGCCCGTGAGCGGCAAGGCACTAGCCGCCGGTACGAAGCGCTAACGAACCGGCGGCTAGCGCCTCGCCGCTCACGGGATCAGACTCGGGCGGACATGTGTTCGGCTCTGCGGTCGAACCACCCGCTTGCGCGTCGTGCTTGTATCAGTCGCAAGAAATGATTACCTCAAAATCCACTACTGGATATGAAGCAATCCAAACGGACGATTGTCGGTGCGATGGGGCCAGCTACTGGACTGGTTCTGCGAAACACGTTCGACTGAAATGCCCCAATGATCAGATGATTGGACTCCCGCAGTAAGTTCGGAAAGCGGGATTGCCGCTTCGATGGTCCAGGTTTTTTTGCCCACTTGATTCGCCACAAAAATTTGTGGATCCCATTTTGTATTGCCATTGAGTTGATCATGGACCTTGCCTTGATGGTCCAGGGCAATTTCGAAATAGCTTTGAAAATCGCGATCCACGTCGATTCGCAAAACAACACGATCTCGTTTGTCCAAGTCGCCATCTCGTTTGCGCTGTTCGTTCAGCGGCAAGTACCGCATTGCGGATTGCTTTTGCGCTCGAATGGCAACATACAAATACTTGGCGTCTCGTGAAAACATAACTTCTGTCGATGTTGTTCCGTTGATACGAATTTTGTTTGGCTGGGCGGTTTTCCAGATCGTGTCGTCCAGAATCCCGTCGAGGAACGGTTTTGTATCCAGTCGTTGGCATATCGTGCGTGTCGATGGAACGATTTTCGGTTTTGATTGTGAAAGCTGCGATTCGCGGCGGGCAATAAACTGCAATGCAGGCGATGCAGTTTGCGAACTGATCAATTTGCGATAAACCGTTGTATTTGCCAAACCGTTTTCCATTTTGCGGCGCGTGCTGGCGATTGACAGTTCAACCAGCGGCTGGTTCGTGAAATTGATATTGCGCCCGCTAATTAGCCCGATCAGACGTTTTGCTTTTTCCATTCGCTGAACTTGAATTGGCACCTCGGGTCCGTCGTTGCGTGAGCTTTGTCCTGGTTTGACGGGTTCCCAAACAATTCGCTGGATTCCATCGATATCGGTTTCGATTTTTTGACGTGTTTCAAAGTTGGCTTTTTTGACAGAATTGTCGACCTGTTTCGACTCGGTCGATTGAGGAACGAGATAAATCGCTTCTCCACTGATTTGATGATTGAGCAACCAGACAATCGATCGATTGGCGATCCAGTGATTGGGGTAACGGCTGATCAGATTTTCGATGGATGTGATGGCTGAATTTTGATCTCCGTTGGACCAGTATTTCGTTGCCAATTCATACAACCAGATGGCTGCAGTATCCTCGTCGAGTTGTGAGATCAATTTTTGAAGCTGATTCGTCCACGACCGATTGTCGCCATTGACCATTGCTCGCCACGACATCATTTGTTCAATCAATTTTTTCTTTTGGACCACTTTTCTCATTTGCGCAATGAAGGCGCCAGTGACTCGAGAGGCACGCTGCAACGTGGGATTTCGACTTTCAAACAATTTGTTGGCGGATCGGTTGACGCGACTACTGGCCATGATGGATGACAAGTGCAGGGTCCGCCCGGTCAGATTTTTTTCACCCATCACGGCACGAGCATGAGCAACTGCGTCGGCCAGGATTTTTCCCGAGTGTACGAGAAATTGCGAATTACCAATCGAAACGTCGAAGTTCGATTTCGGATGCGTCAGCAGCAGTGTTCTGGCAGTCTCCCAGGTCGCCAGACCGTTTTCCGCAATTAATTTTGGATAGAGTTGTTTGTCAGCAGCAGCTCGAACAGCACTGGTCACTTTGCCAGCAGTGCTTCCCGACGCGATAACAATTTCTGGTTTGTGAATTCGTAATAATTGGGCCAGTGCTTTAACATGTTGATCGCTGGTGCCTCCGAGCTGATTTTTTTTGTGCTCTCGATCAACTTTGACAAACACATTGTTACCGAGTTGACTACAAGCGTGTTTGGCGGCAAGTTGTTGGCTGAGCGTCGATGTTCCCGATTCCAACCACACGACCGCAGACAAAAATCCTTCTTCGGCGTTATATTTGGCGAGGATTTCAAAAGGAATCGATCGGTTGTCGTCGACCACCAACATGAATCCTAGTCGTTTGTCTGTTCCGCGTTTTCGTTGCCACGTTCGGCCACCGTCTCGGGTCTGTAAAATCGTTCCTCCCGTTCCAACCGCCCAGCCACGTTTCTCATCGACAAAACAAATCCGTTTTATCGATTGCCGGCTACCGGTGTTGAATCGAAACCATTTTCCGGTCGCAACATCATAAGAAAAAACATAGGTTCCCGGTGTGCCCGCCATCCAAACTTTGTTGCCAGCTGCAGCAATCGTTTCCAAGTGGAACGATTTTGGAATGGGTGTTTCTCGGAATTGCCAGGTCTGTTTGTTAGTCATCAAAACGGTGGCTTCGCGTCCGACAGCAACGCCAATGTTTCCGGCAAATGCTAGATCATTGAGTTCGACTTTCCGCGGTACCAACATGGACGCGTTGTCCGGTTTTTGCTGAGTGATATCGGCGATCATCGATCGATCATCAATCGCCATCAATCCACGGGGAGCCGCCGCCAGGCGTTTCCAATCATGCAGTCTCTGGTCGGGAGCACCGGACCACGATTGACCACCGTCGGTGCTGACAAAAACTCCCGAAGGATAATAATGCGAGCCGTATCCAATCGCCCAACCATTTTTTGCGTCAGAGAAATAGATGTCTTTTAACGCTGGCAACGACTCCGCTCGCATTGGTTTCCAACTGTTGCCGCCATTGGTTGTTTTGAGAACGACTCCCTGGTGGTGTGGGCTCCAGGATTTTTCCGCTCCCTTAGGGTTGATCTGCGCATAAGAAAATCCGCCAACAGCCCAACCTGTGTTTTCATCAATGAAATAAACACTTTCGAGATCCGCATGGCTGGACGTCGCCACTCGATGCCAATGACGTCCCCCATCGGAAGTTCTCAAAATCAATCCATGATCGCCAACCGCGAAACCGATATCGTGATCCACGAAATGAACATCGTTCAATGTTGCCTCGTTTAACCATTGTTTGGGGCGCGGTTGCACCTTTTGAGCCGTTGATACCGCTCCCAAAAATGTGATGAACAAGATCGAAAACGAAATGATTCGAAAATTGAAAAACACAGCGAAAACCTTTTTTCGACCGATTGAGCGCAGAAATCGGCGAGACTTTAGCAGGTCTATTTGGCAGTCGGTAGACAGATTTCGCTAGCAGCTTTAGAGCGATTTGTTAACAAATCGTTTTTCGAACCGGCGGCTAGCGTCTTGTCGCTCACGGGTGGTATTTACATGTTCTGACTGGATATGCGGATTTGGCGGTCAAACCAATCGAGCAACTTGTTTTTTGTCGGGATATTGAACATCACCAGGACTGCTAAAATCGCCGCCATGATGATGCCGATAGCGTTGCCATCACCAATCATGTAGACGACGGCCCAGAAAAACGCAGGGCCTTCGATCAAAGCCGACGAGATCACCATGTTGGTTGCAAAAATCCCCAATAGCGCATCGACGTCGCTGTCGCTGACGGATTCGCTTCGAGATATTTTACGCAAATAACTTTGGGCTGCTTGCTGAGTTACTTTTAATTTGAAGTAAACGCTGATCATTATCGAAGGCAAGGTAAATGCGAACCCGATCATGCAAAACAAATCAAATTGTGGTTGCAGCGCAAAATTTTTCAGGACCAAAATAATGCCGCAAAACGACAAGATGCCGATTGCCATGACGCCCACGATCACCTGCATCGGTTGAACGCGTCCGGCTACGAGTTGGGTTTGTTCCTGATTGAGTAGCGACATGGTAAACGAAATTTTGTTTATTGTTCCTGGGAAAGCCGTTGGGCAAGTTTGGCAACTAATTCCGGATCATCTTTCTCGACGAGATGATCGATCGTTTCCTCTTTGACATTCAGTTTGAGCAAATGCTGACGCAAGTATTTCCACTGTTGTTGGCGTTTTTTCCCCGTAGAAAGATACAATTCCGTCGCAATTTCTTGAACTCGTTGAAGTGCAATCTGGTCGCGGTTTTCGTAGTAATTTTTGATAACGTTTTGTTGAAATTTTGATCTTTCGGTCATGGGAATATCTGCTCGCTGCTGCTCTTGTTTGCGTTTATTTATTTATCGGTGTAGCGGCTCGCTGCCATCAACAAAAGCGTACACGTTGGCGCGTGGGTAATCTCGCCTGCGTAAACTTTTTCGATTGCTTCGGTCAAAGGCATTTTAACAACACGAATTTGTTCCGTGCCATCAGGGTTGGTTTCGACCGGTGTTAGATCCATGGCAAAATACAAACGCGTTGGTGAAACAACGATGGTGGTAAATGGATCGATCGTTGTCAGGTATTGCCATTTCGCTGCGTGAATTCCGATTTCCTCCTGAAGCTCCCGAGTCGCTGTTTCGTTTGGATCTTCGTCAGGCTCGATACCACCACTGACACATTCGAGGCTGTGCCGCCCGACGCCATAGTGAAACTCGTCGGTGAGGTAAACATTGTTTTGGTCATCCAATGCAAGAACACAAACACCATGTTTCATTTCAACGACCACATGCTGGCCATCGTTACCATCCGGCCGAATCACTTGATCGAGCCGAACATCGATGTACGAATCGTTATAGACATCATTTTGGGACTTAATTTGCCAAGGACCATACGGTTTTGGGACTCCGAAGGGCTTCGTTTCTGCCATAGGATTCTTTCAAAAAGTTTTTCTTAGACTTTTAGATTCAAAGTGATATGATTCGGAGGCGGCAAGTATTCTTTTAACGAGGACCGCTTATGACCAGTTGGATGACCGAAAAGGATTATCGACAAGCAGGAGGAAAAGAGCTAGGTATCGGTCTAAACTCTGCTTTTATTCTGGAAATCAAGCAGGATAGCATCGAGTTTCGGCAGTTGTTGCGCGAGATCCTCGGTGAAATCAAGCTGTCGAACGACCAGCCTAGTGCTGCATATGTGCGCTATCTCCATGACCGGCTCGGTCATTTGCGTGACGAAATCGAGACTTATTTTGCCCTTGAGGAATTCTACGGCGGTTTTCATGAGTCCAGCGGTCGCGACATTCGACGGCAAGTCGACAAACTCAAACAGCAACATGTCGATTTGTTTTTACAGCTGGAGAGCATTGTCGATTTGATCGAACAATTGGTGTACCAGGAGACTCAAGAGTTTTCATTGAGCCTGGTTGCCGAACGATTCCATGAGTTCTACCGCGATTGGGAATCGCATGAAGAGTTTGAAATGGAAATCGTGATGCAAAATTGCAACGAAGTGTTAGGGACGGGCGATTGAGCGCACGCACGCTGTGCTTCGGCGGTCCGGTAAACACCGACCGCCGAAAAACTCTATTCGCCATCTAGTGAAATATCCATTCGGTGAACCGCGATCATCAGTTGTTGCCACTGCATCATCAAATCGGCAGTATCAAACCAGCCAGCTTCGCAGCGACCAAATCCGATCTCGCTCACATGAACTTCTTCACCGAGTTCGAGAAACGCGCGAAACAGTTCAACGTTATCCATTTCGCTGTCATCAAACCAATCGATCGCGCCGAGGTTGACGCGCTGATCGAGAAATTGATGAACACTCCACAACGCGGCAGCTTCGGCGTCGCGTGATTGACAAATATTTTTGCAATTGCCCGTTTGAACGTAATATTTTCGAGTTTGGTTTTTCATCATTGAATCCTTTTTTTGATGGTGCTTCCTTTGATATTTGTAGTATCGCGGGAGGCCTGACACGTTGGGTCAACCGGATTCAATTTTTTGGCAAATTGCAAGCATGACGCACTTGTATCGGCAGGGCCGGTTCCTACCGGCCGTTTTTTAAATTGGCCGGTGGGAACCGGCCCTACTCTATGACACGTTTGGTCGAAACGCGGTTTTGATGTCATCCAGAATACGTGTCAGTTCCAGCGTTTTTAAATTGACAAATACCCAGTTGGTTTCCGCGGTTGCCAATTGGGTCTGGTCGGATTCGCGCAAGATCAGATAGCGGCGAACTGATGAAACTTTTTCGAGGGATTCGATCCATGTTTTGATGACAACAGAGTCGTTCAAAACGGCCGGGACACGATATTTGATATGGTGCGATCGAACAATAAACCCAAATCCTGCGTCCCGATAGCGATCCGGGGTCCAGCCGACATGACTCGAATGAGCGACAGCCGCGCGCAATGTCCACCGCAAGTACTGGAGGTTGTTGACGTGGTCCATTTCGTCGATTTCTTCAGAATCGACAACCAGTCGGTATTCAAATTCGTCGCTGTAGCGTCGTACCGTGGATTGCGGCATGGTGTGTATTCGGCGTGAGTTAGTAATCTGTTCGATGGAAAACGAAACAGGCCAACGCCAACATGATACACATAAAAATTACACCGCTGACAAATGGTTCCCAGGGATTGGACGGTTCATCCATTTGAGTCAGGTCCAAATTGGAATCTTTTTTGGTTTCCGTACTCGACGACAGATGGGTTACCAATTTGTAAAACTCACCGGGCTTGGGAAGCACTCGATAAACCAGGCGGATCCACCAGTAGTACCACCGGAAACCAATGATTTTGGGGTTATATTCCGGGTTACCTCGTTCCAATGTCTCGGGGTCGTATTGGAGAAGCCGGTCGGTTCGATCAGCGATCCAAAGTTTGTTGTTTTTGTCGAACGACGCGTAACTGATATTTCCCTGGCCGACAAAATTTCGTTTTCGAATGTCGTCGAGGTCTTTGACATCCAACAACCAGGTGTTGCCATTGCGGTAGTTGACCACCAGGAATTGTCCGTTGGGTGAAGCATTGATTTGTTTGATCGCTGATTTTTTTTCCGGGATATAGCTTTTTTGCATTTTGAGGGAATTGCCATCGAAGACCGTGATTTCTCCGTTTCCAAAAGCGAGATACAACTGATTTCCCTGGTATTGAATCCAGGTGGTCATGGTGGAGTCGAATGGAACGTTGACATCGACGGTGCGATCTAACAAATAATCGCCATCATTTCCCTCTCGAAAAATGCTGATTTTCTTTCGGTTGTAAACAGCGATCTCGCCGGTCGCTTGATTGAGGTCAACCATTCGGTCACTTGCGATACTGGTTGGTTGATCGGGACCCGCGGGTTTGAACATTTTTTTGAAATCAACCAACTGGGTCGCTTTGTTCATGTTCGAAGGTCCGCCCCGAGAAGATTTTTTTTGATCTGTGTTGGTTTTGGTTGTTTTCGTATCTGCAGGTTTCGCATCTTGCTGTCCGATAAATTCTTCCGGATCACCGGCAAGCCGTTGAAATTTCCCGAATCCAGTCACCAAAATCAGATCTCCGTCAGGTCGCACCAAAAATTCAATTCCGCTGCCTGACAAATATCCCAAGACCTGGGGTTGATACGCTTTGTTTTCCAGGTTGGCGTAGAAAATTCGCGGTTTGGAAAATGAATTAGGATCAGCCAACATCAGGTTCGCGCCGCCAATAACGAAATTGTATTTGGGACAGTAAACCGGTCTGATTCCACTGTAGGTCGTCGGTAGACCGCCTTGAGGAATAAATGGTAAAAACGAGAACGTGTAATTGGCCATGTAATTTTGTTTTTCGATATCATCGACCGGCGCATTTACCCATTGTTTTTCTTCGGTGTCCCAGATCGCTGGCGCACCGATGTCGTTCAGTTGGAGCACTTGACCATTGGCCTGTACAACGTAAGCAATTTTTGTTTTTTGATTGACGCCGTCAAACATTTTGAAAATCGTCCCGCCGGTAAAACAGACTGCCCAAAACAATGCGGTAACGATGACGGCAATAATTGTGTTTCGAAAATACATTCCCACGAACGCACTGACGGAAAAATAAATCGCAAACACTATGACGTAAATCGGAATCGACAGCAGGATGCTGCGATCCCACAGTCCCAGGCGGAATCCGAGCAAAAACCAGACGCCAATAAACAGATAAGCCGCTAACAACGCGACAAACACACAGCCGCCGATGAATTTTGAAAGATACAAACCCCATCGCGAAATCGGTTTGCTCAACAACAACGACAACGAGCCAGGATCGAACATGGTTGGCATCAATGGCGCGGTGACTAACACCGCGATCAGCAAACCGATTGACAGGACGAATTTATCCATCAGGTAAGGCAAATAAATTGTTACCTGGCTTCGATAGAGTTCCATTCCCGAATGGCTTTCGGTGATCTTTTTGTAAAGATATCGAATTTTGACCAACGATTGTGACGGGGGCAGAACTAACCCGGGAAACGTGTTGGAAACCAGCAATCGGTTCAGGCGTTTTTTCTCACCACTGCTGAGTTTCTCAATTCCTCGCGAGTGAAAATCAACGAGTTCCTGATTGATCGACTTGTTCAAATCCCAAATCTTGGGGTCATACAGGTTTTCGTCTTCGATGGCCGATTCCAGCGCGCCGATGACTGTCTCACCGCGTTCAATTTGTTCGTGAATATTGTCTTTGCCGGCTTCCAGGTCTTTTTTGATTCGATCGAGGTCGCTTTTGTCCAGATAGGACGCAAATTTCGCTACATCCGGTTTGTCCTGGTTTTCGATCAGGTAGGTGACCAGAGCGTCGGGGCGTGGAACTTGATTCCCGGTTCGCGCTCCGGGTCTAAACAAGATGCCCGACTCAATCGATTCCTGAAAATTAAGCGGTGCCAAGGCCAATAAAAACACCGTGATGATCAATAGCAGCACGATCAACAAACGGTTGGCAATTGCCGCTCGAAACGAGTCTTTGATGATAGCCAAATAAGGTCGTAACATTTTGATTTCGAATGCGTTTAGATGTTATGTTCGGACAATGGATTATGCAGATGCGGGTGGATTTAGCGGTGCCGGATCGGCCAGCGTCGCCGATTTTTCTTGCGGGTCATCGATCAACTGCAAAAAAGCAGATTCGAGCGTGATTTGCTGTTTGGACAAACCGAGAATACTAACTTGCCTCTTGCGCAGATTGTCGACTCGGTTGTCGATCGCCGCCTGGTCGGCCAACGAAACTTTGAATCGATGTTGATTCGCGTCACCGGCGATCCGCTCGTATTGCTGCATCGTGGTTTGAGGAAAAATCTCATTCACATGTTCGATGCTGCCGGCCAATTCAAATTCAACAACGAGCTCGGTGCTGCCCGATGCGCCCCGATTGAGTTGACTGACAAATGAGTCCAGCTGTTCAACGGGACCGCTGTATTTCAATTCACCATTGTCGAGAATCGCGACGTGGTCACAGATCAACTCGACTTCTTGCAAAATGTGGCTGTTCAGAAAAACCGTGACGCCGTCGTCACTGAGTTTATTGATAATGGCTCGCATCTCCGCGCGAGCTTTCGGATCGAGACCGTCGGTCGGCTCGTCCAAAATCAGCAGTTCGGGGTCGTGCAACAACGCTTGAGCCATCCCTAAGCGCTGACGCATTCCTTTGGAAAACTTGCCGACACGCACTTTCCCCCACTCGGACAGCCCTACCATTTCCAGCAAATGGTCTCGTTTTGCTTTGACCGTGCTGGTTGGGATATTGCTCAAATTTCCGTAGAGCTCCAGCGCGTTGAAAGCGTTCAAATGTCCCAGCATTCTTAGCTGTTCGGGCAAGTAACCGATTCTTTTTCGACCCTCGCGACTACCAGCCGGTTTTCCCAACATGGTGGCACTGCCAGAAGATTTGCTGATAATTCCCATAAGGATTTTCAGAAAAGTTGTTTTTCCTGCGCCATTTGGACCCAATAATCCAAAGGTCTGGCCGCGGGCAACGCTGAAAGAAATTCCTTTGAGGGCTTCGAACTTTTTACTCCAGAAAAAACCCCCGCTATACGTTTTGCGGAGGTCATGGACGTCAACTGCGAGGTCTTTGCTCAACTTGGATGCCTGTCAAGATCAGGGAATTGGGACGAAAATTGCCGGACTGGATATTGTACTGCATCCGGCGGTTGTTTGTTTCGCGGGCCTGACAACACCGGTATTTTTGCCGATATTTGACGATCAGAACAGAATAAATGTTGGTCAACTGTGAACCAGAATTGTGGGTGTGAATCTGTGTTGCAGCATTAATCGTAAGCGCGACGCGGCAACGAGGGACCAGAAACCCGTTACAAACACGGTCCCTCGCTAACTAGGATTTTGCATTTAACAAAAATCGCAAGCGCGAAACGTGAGTGAGGGACGACGTTTAACTGCACTTTTGTGTGGTTGTGGTCCCTCGCTCACGCTTCGCACTTATGATTTTCCTCGCCAACACCTATTCGCTGACTATGAGAATTGTGGTTCGTACCTTTAATGAATGATATGAGTGAGCCGGAAACGGTCCTATTTGAAACCTCGCCGTTTGGAATGATCGATGCGCTCGTCGAGCAGGACCACCGGACGGCCTATTTGTATTTGCATTCGAAACAGAATCCCTCTTTCGGGACCAAAGCCGTTTGGATTCGAAATCTGATTCGCGGTCCGTTGATTTTTTCCGACGAAGATTTGCAGATGGGAATCCCCCCGGTATTGCCGCGAACGTATTGCAGTCAACCCGACGGCGGAGAACCTCTGGTAAGCGAACGGATAAAACTGATCTGGTTTGAGGAAGGCAACGGAGTCGCGCTGCTAGAAGACGACGACATGATCGCCATCATTCCACCCTGGAGTGGTTTCGATGGTTTTCATGGATACGCTCGTGACTGCCGAACCGAAAATCAGGTCTGCTGGCCGTTGCCCCAGCAAACGCATTTAACAACCCGGATTCGCCGCGCGGCGCAGTATTGGGAGTTGTGGGAATCGAACAACCCGTTTCAATCAGAGCAGCCCCGATTGATCGCCCAGCTGGAATCGCATTTGGGGACAACCGGTCGCTATTTTTCAATCGACGGAAATCAATGGCCGCCGAGAGGTTTGCAGTTTTTCGAACAACACGGCCGGATAACCATGAGTTCGATTGGGTTGAGTTTATGTTCGATGCCCAATGTTGAATTATCCGTTGACAACCCGGCTGCCATTCGTCGAATCGAACTCGCCATGCAAATCGACGCTGGCGACCAGAATGCGGCCGAGACCTGTGGGAAATGGTTGAGCAGTGCCGCGAGTTATCCCTGGCGACACATGACGTGGCTCGGCCATCGGCACACTTTTCCGCTATCGGACGACGTTCGTCAGTGCATTGGGCACCAGTTCGTTGCCGCCGTGCTGATCGACAATCAATTTTTGGAAAACGCGATCCGATTCGACGCGTTTTATGGCGATCCTGTTAATTTGATTTGGATGGTCCCGATTCGGCAAAACGAACTCGATATGATTCAAAAATCGGAAGAGGAAAATGGATTTGAATCAGTATTTGAGCAATTAAAAAATGAGCATCGCCTACCGGTGACAGAATCTGGCGGATAGTTGTTCGGGAGGGCGAGGCTCCTGCCGAGCCGATACGGATTGGGACGAGCAGTCACCCATGGCAAATTCACCCGTGAGCGGCAAGGCAGGAGCCGCCAGTTCGAAGCGCTAACGTACCGGCGGCTAGCGCCTTGCCGCTCACTGAATTGGCATCGGGCGAGCATGCTGTTCGGCTCGGCGGGAGCCTCGCCCTCCCGGTCCATTAAAAAAGACCGCTCGATGAGAGCGGCCTTGTTTTTTTGTAATTGCAAGATTGTTGAGGACGACTTAGTTGCGGCCTCGGCCTCGTCGTTGAGCTCGTGGGAATTCAAATTCTTTTCCCATCATTTCTTCCAATTTCTTTTTCTGCTTGTCGGTCAGAATTTTCATGAAAGCTTCTTTTGATGCTTTTCGATATTCCGTTTGTGCGTCGCGCATGGCTTCGAAATCGCGGTCTTCGCGAGCGGCTTGAATTTCTTCATTGAGCTCTTCGCGCAATTCTTTATTCTTGGCTTGCATCTTTTTAATTTGCTCTTCGGTGACTTCGAGCTCTTTTTGCAATTTCTTGCCGAGCAAAGCAGTCACGCCTTGACGTTGCAGAACGAGTTGGTTGAGCCGACCCATTTGATCTTTATTGACCAACTTGCTGATCTCTTTCCAAGCATCGCCGTTAACCTCGGTCATCATTTTGCGCATTTTCTCGCCGAACTCTTTGCGCTCATCTTCGTCCATTTCCCGGAAGTTACCGGCGTCTTGGAACATTTCCCGCATTTCCTGGCGGATTTCGTCTCTCACGTCGGCAACGATATCGGCGATTTTTTTGCCGGCTTCTTCATCGAGTTCCAGTTCTTTTCGAACTTTTTCCATTTGCAACAATTGCATTTTGATTTGTTCTGCGGAATTTCCGCCGCCCCCGAACCTGATAGTCCGTTGTGCCTCCGCCGAGGTTGCAACAAGCGTGATCAACACCGCGAATGCAATGAATGATTTTGTAAGGGACATGAATCGATCCTTTTGGTCAAAGAAGGTGTTTTGAGGGGCGGAAATACTATTTGAATGTGGATGGTTTTCTTTGTCAAACACCTATTTTTTCAGGGATTTAGACCCCTCAAATGGTGATGTTAATGTCAATGGTTGATATCGCTTCATAGAACTTTCATGTTCGCGTTGAGAATTTCAGGTTTGGTCGAAATTTCCCGTTTTTCCAAAAACATATTTTTTAAGGTGAAATAATGAAAAAAACGTCTTGGATTTCCCTGGTCTTGATCGTGCTATTTGCCGTCGGTACGGTCGCTATGAATGGCTGCAAAAAGCAAGTAGATCCGGCGGCTCCTCGCAGTTTGTCCAATGATGGCGATGGCGAAGAAGATTAGTTGAAAGTTTCACAAATCAACGAAAAAAGGCGGGTAACAATACCCGCCTTCTTTTTTATACCATTCGAAACAGCGATCGCTTAGTTTTCGAATTTCTTTTCGCTGTAGTTGCCTTGGAGGAATACACCGGTGAACCATTGGAAGCCGTTAACTTCTACTTCATTGGATGTGTAACCTGTCAAAGCAGCGGTAGCTGAAGTATTGGTTACACCAAAGCCTGGGTTGATGTAACCGTCGCCATTGGTGTCAAGGAAACCTTGAACCGAACCGTCAGCCATGGCACAGTTGAGTGTTTTACTGTGGTAAGCGAACAGGTCACGAGTGTCTTGGCGGAACTCAGTTGCGGAACCGAGTTCGCCGATGGTCAGCACGGTGAATGCTTCGAGTTGAGCACGAGTCGTTCCTGTAGCAGCAGTAACAACTTTGGTACCAGCGGCTGAAACAACAGATGGGCCATCGTTGAATGATTCACAAGCTGGAGCGCCTGTTGGGATGTTGTAAGGAGCTGGGATCGCTTGGTTCAAAGCACCGTCGCCAGCACCCGCTTGAACGTCGCCACGAGAACCACAACCGAGGATAACGATGTTCGAAGCTGGGATGTTACCAGAATCAAGATCAGAAACTCGGAGAGGACCTGCAGTGTGTTGAACGGGAATAGAAGAAATATCTTTCCACCATTCTTTCAAACTACCGACGGTAGCGTTGGTGGTGTTGTCAAAAATCGGAGCGGAACGAACCAGGAACCAGCCAGAAGCGTAGTTGGTGTTGTAACCGTTGTTGAACAACAAGTCAGCAACTTCCTGACCACTGTCGCATGCCGACGTACCGTAGAGACCAACACCACGGCGAGCTGGAGGACCTTTCGAAGACGACGAACTGGCACCGAGATAAGAACTGATTTTTTCAGAAGTTTTGCAGATGCTCGATGGGCAAAGCAATTGTGAAGGCAAAATTTCTTGGTCAACCAGGTCAGAAACCCAACCGTATGATTCTACAGAACCGTCGCGGTCCGGATCAAAAGCACCTGAGCAGTATGTTGCGTCGGGTGAGGTGCTGGTGCGAGCGAGCAAACCCAATGCGAATTGACGAAGATTGCTTTTGCACTGTGTCGAGCGGGCTGAGTTACGAACCGCTATAAACGCAGGAAACAAGATAGCAATCAGGATGCCGATGATCGCAATAACGACCAACAGCTCAACCAAAGTAAAACCCTTACGTTTCATTAAACGTCTCCCTAGAGGTGTGAAAAAAAATTTCGTTGCCAAGTTTTAGGGTTTCTGCATTAAAAAAAGGCGAAGATGACTTCGCCTCTTAGTGAAATTAATGTGAACTTTCGCTCACAAAAATTTGGTTGATGTTTTCAATTTAAATTAATGATTGCTTAACAAAACTGGCTTTGGGAAACTTTACGCCGTCATTTGTTAGTTTAGCTAATCTTCTTCCCACTCCTCGTCGTCTTCACCTTCTTCCCACTCTTCATCGTCTTCATCGTCTTCATCATCGGACTCTTCCCATTCCTCCTCGTCGTCATCGTCTTCGACCTCTTCCCAGTGGTCTTCTAATTCATCATCGTCCTCGTATTCGTCCTCTTCATAATCACCGTCTTCGTAATCGCCTTCACCGTCGTCTTCCCAGTCTTCATCGTCGTCGTCTTCGTCGTCTTCGTCGTCTTCGTACTCGTCGTCGTCCGACTCTTCATCTTCCCAGTCGTCTTCTTCGCCTTCTTCAACGTCGCCATCATCATCGTCCTCGTCGTCGTCCCACTCCTCCCACTCTTCATCGTCCAAATCATCAGACGCTGAAGGCGCAAGCGTTGGTGGTGATGCTGGATTGAGATCGACCAACAGTCCCGTTTCTGTGGTGATTTCTTCGTTTTCGGTTATGAGTTGTGGGTCAACAACACTCACTTTTGGTTCCTCCATTGGGGTCTGTGGATCGGTTGAAAAAGAGTGAGTTTCGGAAATTGACTGAACATCGTTTTGTTCAGAAGACGAATTTGTTCCATTTTGTGTCGAGGATACCGATTTGGGCAACCCTCGTCCTTTTAAATCTTCGGCACGCGGCAGCGCTTCGATTCTGGAAAGCCCAAATGTCTCCAAGAATTTTTTGGTGGTTCCGTAAAAATAAGGTCGGCCTAGTTCTTCACTGCGTCCAGCAATGGTAACCAATCCTCGGTCGAGCAACTGTCGGAGCATTTCACCGCAGTTCACCCCTCGAATGGCTTCGATTTCAGCTTTCAAAACAGGTTGTCGATATGCGACGACGGCCAAAGTCTCCATCGCCGGCGTCGATAAACGAATCACTTTGGGAGCATGGTCCATCCGCCTCAACCAGGTCGAAAACTGGGGCCGGGTCATTAATTGATATCCACCCGCAATCTGTTTGATATGAAACGCCCGTCCCCGATTGTCATAATGTTGGTTGAGGAGTTTAACAACAGTCCGCGCCTGTGTACCATCTTCGAGACTGGCTAGATCAGCCAGTTTACGCGATGGCAGGGGAATTGTGGCAAGAAACAATACGGCTTCGACGCGTTGCATCTGCGATTTCTCATCCATCGGCAATTCAACCAGTGTTTCCTCGCCTTGATGATTTTCGGATTGACTTTCGTTCTGCGACATTCGAATCATATTGAGTTTGGAAACGGGTTGAATGATAGCAACAACGTCAATGCTGACAATACCAATAGACGGCCAGTTTTTTCAACCAAATTTGCTCTAAAATCTGCCTTAAATCTGGTAATTCGATGGAATCCATTTATCTCGATTACAACTCGACTACCCCGATGGACCCGACGGTTGTCCAGGCGATGACAGAGTCCCAATTGTCAGGTTTTGTAAATCCAAGTAGTCAACATCGATTAGGACAAAATGCTCGGCAATTGCTGGAAGATGAAAAATGCAGGATTATCGAACTTCTGGGGGGAAAATCGTCTGGTCTGGAACAGGATCGGCTCGTGATCACTAGCGGAGGAACAGAATCAAACAATTTGGCGTTGAGTGGAGTTGCAAACTTTCAAAACCAGAAATTTCAGCGTAACGAATTGATTGTCTCATCAATCGAACATCCCAGCGTTTTGGAAACTGCCAATTACTTGCAAGCCTCCGGCATGATAGTTCATCATTTGCCGGTCGATTCAACGGGAAAAGTCAACGTCGATTTCCTTCCCCAACTGATTTCTCCAAATACCGCATTGGTCAGTGTCATGTTGGCGAATCATGAAACCGGGGTCATTCAGCCGATCCCGTTGATTGGTGAAATTTGTCGCGAACATAACGTATTACTACATTGTGATGCGACTCAGGCAATTGGAAAAATTCCGGTTCATTTTGGAAACTTGGGCGTCGATTTGATGACCATCTCGCCGCACAAATTCTATGGTCCACGACAAATTGGCGCGTTACTTGTTCGTCGCAATATTGACTTGGCACCCATCCTGTATGGCGGACAACAACAACTCGGTACTCGGCCAGGAACCGAGGATGTCCCATCGATCGTCGGTGCTCGAGTTGCGTTGGAATTGGCTATCAAACGCCTTGCTGAGACCGACGCTATCAAAAAATTACGAGATGAACTGGAAAGCCATTTATCTGATCATTTGCCCGATCTGGTAATCAATGGAATACAAGGAGAACGCTTGCCAAACACATCAAATATTTCAGTGCCGGGTGCCAACCGACAAGCTTTATTGATGTCAGCAGACCTTCATGGCATTGCACTTTCGACGGGTTCAGCCTGTGCCAGCGGCTCCAGCGAGCCCTCTCCTGTTTTAACAGCGATGAACTTGCCCAATTCGATAATCGACAGTGCGATTCGAATTAGTTTGGGATTTGCAACGACCAAGCAAGATATTGAATTTGTCGGCCAAAAACTGGGCGAAATCATTAATAAACTTCGATCTTCAAAGCAGATTTAGAGCTGTTTTAAGTACTCCTCGAAAAGCCCAAAAAATGTTAGAATGCGGGGCCTTTTAGCGCGTTCCAAAATTTGCAATTTTTCGTATTCCGAGCGGTCTTTGTCTGCGATTTTTACAATCCCGTTTGATTTTTCGCCAACCTCAGGCATTAGCGCGCGCCTGTCCGAATTTATTGGCGATGAAAAAAATCAAGTGGTCCACAAATTCGATCGATTTTTGTCTGATTGCGAAAACAATTTTGAATCAAACATATCATTTCATGTCGACCAAATTTCGCCGCTTGTTTTATTTGGTCCCAGTTTCACCGGTAAAAGCTGCCTAGGACTGGCGTTTGCAAATCGAATTTCCATTTTGTTAAACCAAAATCCCAGCGACGTACTCGTACTGAACTTGCGGGATTTCTGCTTAGAATTTGCCAAAGCCGTTCAAACCAAGACAACCAAAGACTTTCGTCGTCGATTTGACGCCACCCGAGTCATCTTGCTGGACGATCTCCATCATCTGGCCAACAAGAAAGCGGCTTGTGACGAATTTCAACATCTACTCGATGGTTTCCAGGCCAATGGACAAGCGGTCGTTGTGACATCGCCGACCCGTCCTGATGCGACCGCGGGAATTGGGAATCGACTAGCTTCCCGACTTTGCGATGGACTGATCATTCCGTTGAGGTTGCCTGGCATCGAAAGTAAACGCGCGATCGCCGACCAATTGGAAATCAAAGACATTTCCCAATTGGATTTGCGAACCGAATCGGTTTCATTTGCCGACATTTGCAATTTCGCCAATCACACCGCAGTCGGTGACGAACCAGCTGTAAAAAATCAAATCGAAGACGAATCGGTAATCAATCAGATTATTTCGTCAACCGCCGAAAAACTGGATATCTCGATTGACGATATCATTGGTGCATCTCGTATGAAAACGATTGCCCTGGCACGTTGTATTTGCATCTATCTGATTCGCAAAAAACTCAACCTGAGTTTCCAACAAATTGGAAAAATTTTCAGCAATCGAGATCACTCAACAATCATTCACTCGTACAACAAAATCCAAAAAATAATTGAAAAACCAAACCAAAAACAGCCAGATGTCGTAACCCTCGTGACCCAAGTTGAGCAGGAAATCAGCGGGTGTTTAAAACCTGTTTATGTCTGTTCTTAAATGTCGAGAGAAATCTGATTTTCGAACGACGCCGGCCGATGGAAATATTTTCGACATCTTTAACAACGAACCACTGACAAATTACCGACGCGTATTTGACAAGTTTTCAATATCTCAAAATTCGATTTTCCAGTGAGATTTGAGCTCGTTACTCCGTTTTGAACAATCAAATACGCGTACTAATAAAAATATAAAGAAATAAAAAACCAATTTTGTTAAAGGAAACTAGAAAGTGAAGTTAACGATCAAACGAGACAAGTTTGCAAGTTCCTTTCAGTTGGCAGCAGCCGTTGCACCATCGCGCAGTCCTAAGCCGATTTTGCAGAATATCAAAATTCAAAGCGGTGATTCTGGAACGATTCTGACAGCAACGGACATGGAAGTCGGTGTTCGTCTGGCTGTCGATGATGTCGACGTCAAAACACCCGGAGCCGCCATCATTCCTGTTTCGCGCTTGAATATGATTTTGCGCGAAAGTACCGATGACACCCTCGATTTCGACTCGGATAGCGATCGAACCATCATCACTGGAAAAAGCAGTCGATTCGAGCTTCAGGGACAAAATCCAGACGAGTTCCCAGAAGTCAAAGAGTTTCAAGCCAAAGACTATTACGAAGTCGAAGCTAAAGTTTTTCGTGAATTGATCAAACGAACATTGTTTGCAACGGATGCTGAAAGTAGTCGTTACGCACTTGGCGGCGTTTTACTCGAATTTGACGATAAAAAAATTATCGCGGTGGGAACGGACGGCCGTCGGTTGGCGAAAATGGAAGGTACCATCGCAAAACATGGTGATCCACAAGACGCAGGTTCGACGACGATCGTCCCGGCGAAAAGTATGCAATTGATGGACCGCATTCTCCCATCAGGTGATGAAAAAGTTCGGATTTCCGTCGAATCAAACGATTTACTGATCGAACAAGGAAACGTCGTATTTTCGACTCGACTGGTCGAAGGTCGTTTTCCAAAATGGCGTGATGTGATTCCGGAAAGAAAAGAATCGACACAAGTTGATATTCCCGTCGGCCAAATGTACTCGGCCATTCGCCAGGCAGCGATTGTTGCCAGCGAAGAAAGTCGTGGTATCGATTTCACTTTCAAAAACGGGTCACTCGTACTTTCCAATTCGACAGCCGAAGTGGGTCAGTCGCGAATCGAAATGCCGGTGGCTTATGATGCCAATGAAATGACTATTACGCTCGATCATCGATTTGTGGCAGATTTCCTCAAAGTTCTCGAGCCGGAAAACAACTTTACGTTCGATATCGAGGACAGCGAATCGGCAGCTTACTGCAAAAGCGGTGCGGAATACGGATACGTCATTATGCCTCTTTCGCGAGATCGAAACTGAACCGACAGGCGTTGAGTTTTTAGATGGCAGATCAGCTTGAATCCGACGAAGAGTTTGAGAAAACGGTCGAAATTGTTCGTCGTCGGCAAAAACGCATGCGTCGACCCCAAAATGCGGCCAATATCGTGGCTCGCGTTTTAACGAATCGGTCGATTGCCGCAACCAAAACAGATGAACAACTAAATGAAATATGGCAGCAATCGGTCGGAGAATCGTTTGCCAACCAGACGAAACCAGGAATGATCAGACGCGGTATTCTCGAGGTTTTCGTCGCCAACTCGGCTGTCCATCAACAATTGGCGTTTAATAAAAAATCCATATTGAAGAAGATAAAAAAAACAGAATTACTCAAGAATGTGAAAGATATCCGATTCAAAATCGGGACGGTGTAAAACCAAAATGACAGAAGAAGAAAAAAACGAACAACCAACAGACGAAAATCAACCTGACGATTCTGCCGAATCACCACACAAAGTCGAAGGCGATTACGGCGCCGACCAAATGCGGTACATGACCGACCTGGAACATGTCCGCGAACGTTCGGGAATGTATGTCGGTGACACGGGGTCGCGAGGTCTTCACCATTTGGTGAGCGAAGTCGTCGATAATTCAATTGACGAAGTCATGGCCGGCCATGCGAGTGTCATTCAAGTGGTCGTCAATGGCGATGGCTCCTGTACGGTTCAAGATGACGGCCGCGGCATCCCAGTCGACAATGACCCGAGCATTGGTAAATCCGCGCTCGAAGGCGTGATGACCATGCTCAAGTATGGCGGTAAATTCGACAAAGATGCCTACAAAACATCGGGCGGACTCCATGGGATTGGAGTCAAGGCGGTCAATTTTCTATCCCATTGGTGTGAAGTCGAAGTTCGCCGAGATGGAGCAGTTTACCAACAAGAATATGAACGCGGGAAACCCCAGGGACCTGTCAGCAAGATTGGTAAAGCAAAATCGACAGGAACAAAAACGACGTTTAAACCCGATCCTGAAATGTTTGGATCGCATAAATTTGAATACGATGTTTTGCAAAAACGTTTGCAGGAACTTGCGTTTTTAAATCGCGGAGTTCGCATTGAATTCAAAGACGAACGCTCGGGCGAAGGAGAAACATTTCAGTACGAAAAAGGTATTATTCAATTCGTCGAAGAGCTCAACCGATCATCTGATGCGCTTCACAAAGATGTCGTTTATATCGAAGGCAAAGTCGACGATAGCTATGTCGAAATCGCGTTTCAATACGCCGAGGAATATACGGAAAACCTCCGCTGTTATGTCAACAACATCAATACTATTTCCGGCGGTACACACCTGGATGGCTTCCGTGATGCACTGCGCAAAGTGCTGAACAATTACGGCAAGCAACAAAACATGTACAAGGATGTCGTTCCGACGGGCGAAGATTTCCGCGAAGGTCTCACCGCGATTGTCTCCGTACGGATCGCCGAACCAAAATTTGAATCGCAAACGAAAGTCAAATTAAATAATCCCGAACTCAAGGGAATCGTTAATTCGGTTGTGACCGAACACCTTAAAAAATATTTCGAGGAAAACCCCAAAATCGCCAAAACGCTTGTGCGAAAAGGAATTCTGGCTGCCGAAGCACGCGAAGCAGCTCGCAAAGCGAAAAAATTATTGCGCGATCGAAAATCAGTGCTCGGTGGCGGAGGACTGCCCGGAAAACTGCGCGATTGCCTCAGCAAAGAAGTTGAAAAATGTGAACTGTACCTAGTCGAAGGTGATTCCGCCGGCGGCAGCGCAGAAGGAGGACGTTTAAAGGAATTTCAGGCCATCTTGCCGCTTCGCGGAAAAATCATCAACGCCTACAAAGCCCGCGAAGATAAAGTGCTGGCCAACGAGGAGGTCCAAAGTATGATCAGCGCGATCAACGTGGGAACTGGACCGGACCAGGATCTGACTCGATTGCGTTACAACAAAGTCATCATCATGACTGATGCCGACGTCGATGGTTCGCACATTCGAACGCTGCTCCTCTGTTTCTTCTATCGGCAAATGTACCAGCTCATTGAGCAAGGACATGTTTATGTGGCTCAGCCTCCGTTGTTTCGCGTCCGAACACGGAAACAAACCTACTACGTGCAAACCGACGAAGAAATGAAACAACAAATGATGGATCGTGGTTTGGACGATGCCATGTTGGTTTCTGAATCCGGCGAGAGCTTGGATACCAAAGCGTTGGAGAAACTGTGTCGAACGTTGGCCAGTATGGAAGAATCGATCCAGGCGTTGGAGCGTCGTGGAATCAATCTGCGAACACATGCCGACCGCATGGATCCAGAAAATGGCAAATTGCCGGTTTACCAGGTCCAATACAAAAACCTCATTCACTGGTTCTCTACTCGCAAACAGCTCGATGAATTCATCAAAGCCGAAGAAGCCGCCGCGGGTGGCGAACTGCCGGTAGCTGGCGATGCCAATACTTCGGACAATGTTTCCAATAATGGCGACGCGGCAAACGAAACCGAAGATAGTTTGACGATCACAGAATTCCATGAAGTCCGGACGATCAATTCCGGCTTGACCAGTCTCGCCGAACACGGATTCAATATCGAATCGCTGCTGCCAGAAGATCGTACCGGAAAAGAGGAAGCCCGATTCGTTTTCAAACGCGGTGACATAGAAACGCAGATCGATGACCTCAGAGCTTTGCTCGGCGCTGTCCGCAGCGCGGGTGAAAAAGGGCTGCAGTTGACACGATTTAAAGGTCTTGGCGAGATGAACCCGGAAGAGCTTCGTGAAACAACACTCAATCCTGAAAATCGGACGCTGGTGCAAGTAAAAATGGCAGACGCAGGCGCGGCCGATGAAATGTTCCGGATCCTGATGGGTGACAAAGTCGAACCGCGCCGCGAGTTTATCGAAAAACACGCACTCGACGTTCGCAATCTCGACGTCTAACCCGTAGGGCCGGTTCCCACCGGCCGATCTGCTGCTGATACGAGCACGAAGCGCCAGCGAGTGGTTTGACCGCGCAAAACCACTCGCTGGCGCTACGTGCTCGTAAAATTCGAGTTAATCAGTGAAATATCCTCTTACGTTTCGCACTTACGATTTCAAGTACGCCGTTTTCTCGGATTGGCCGGTGGGAACCGGCCCTACTTGATCAATGCCAATTTTCTTTGCCTCAAGCATCGACATTGCCATAAAATGATGCGAGCAGCAAACCACAAACGCAGGAGCGATCGATCCTATGAAAACACAGCTATTCTGCATCATCACGCTAATTTTGGTGGCGGCCCCACAAATTTCTGCACAACAAGATGCCGAAATTCGATTGACAAAAAAACTGTTAAATCTTCAAGGCGATTTGTCCAATCTGGACAGACAACAAGCAAGGCTCGGTCTGGAAAAAGAAAGAAAGCGACAAGAAATTCAGGCAACGCTGGCACAGTTGCGCGCGCTTAATCCAAACGGAATTCAGAATCTAAGAACTGCTGAACAACGGGCGTTTGCTGACGGGCAGCAAAGCATCCAGGATGAGATAAAAATTAAAAGAGCCGAAGTTGCAAAACTGAAAACGCGTTTGAACAACATGCAAGCCAGACTTGCTCAATTTGGACCCAGGTTGTCGATTCGCCAGATTGAACAAAAACAGGCACTGCTGGTTCGACAACGCAATAACATTTTGTTGGATGTAAAAAAACTGAAAGGCTATTTTGACTATCTCCGTCGGTACCGAGGCAAAGACCTGGGAGATCTAAAACACGATTTACAGGTCAAAGGGATTTTGACAAAAAACGCGCCAAAAAATGGTCCATCAAAAACCGATGCAGCTCGATTGCAAAAACTCAAGGCAGAACATCGATCACTTCAAAGTCGGTTTGGGAATATCCACCCCCGCGTCAAGGCAATTAAAAAACAGGTTGATGATTTGGAAAAAAAACTTGGCAAAAATACCACGCCAAACAAAAGCAAAACCAACGACCAGGATGATTACACCACGATCAAAAATGCTTTAGATGCCAAAAAAGCCGGTTACCAAAAATCAATTGCCAAGATCGACTCTGAAATTCAAAACCTCGAAGGCCACAAAGCAGCCATCAAATCATATTTGTTGATCGAACAAATGTACCGCCAACAAGCTTACGAGCTCGATCGATTGCTGTTGTATGTCGGCGATTTGCAGCTGCGTCAACTCGAACACCTCAAAGACGAACTGACCGCAGGGTATCGGGCACTGAGAATGATCGGTGCAAATGCCGACGCTGTCCAGATGAAAAGGTATATCAAAGAAATCGATCGTCAAATTCAACAGCAACGACGATGAGTAGGGCCGGTTCCCACCGGCCGTTTTGTTGGGAGGGCGAGGCTCGCGGCCGAGCCTGTGAGCGCCTCGCCGCTCACAATAGCCATGCTTCCCCAAACGATGTAATGCAAACAATGTAGGGCCGGTTCCTACCGGCCAATCTGACGAAACGGCCGGTGGGAACCGGCCTACTTTAATTTCAACTAACCGGCCCTACTCATTCGTCTCTTCCTCGAGCCCCAACTGCTCAAGTTTTTTGGCCAACGTATTTCGATTGATGCCCAATCGTTTTGCCGCCTGAATTCGAACATTCTTGCAGGCCCGCATCACCTGCAGGATCAACTCGCGTTCGACCGGTTCGACGATTCGTGAATGCAGATCCTCCGCGTCACCGTTGGCTGACAAAATTCCGTTGTGGACGAATTCCTCGATCAACGAACGATTGTCGGCACCCTGAAAACTGGTCGCTGGCGTCTCATTTCGGTCGGTGACGACACTTGGCAGCAAATCGATTGTCAATGTGTCCCCGTCACCCAGGACGACGGCTCGTTCGATATAATTTTGCAACTCTCTGACATTGCCCGGCCAGTTGTACTCTTGCATCGCGGTCATGGCCGCGGGATGCACATGAATCATGTTCGACCGATTTTCGCGAGCATACAAATTCAGAAAATGCCGAATCAGCGGTTCGATATCGTCGCGCCGCCAGCGAAGTGGTGGAATATTGATCGGGATCACATTCAACCGCCAATACAAATCAGCCCGAAATCGACCTTCGTCGACTTCTTTGACCAAGTCGCGATTGCTTGCGGCAATGACTCGTACATCAACTTTGATTGATTTTGAATCACCAACGCGTTCGAATTCACGTTCTTGCAACACGCGGAGCAATTTGACCTGCAAAAACGATGTTGTCGAATTGATTTCGTCCAAAAAGATCGAACCGGTGTGCGCTGCTTCGAATCGACCCGTGCGACTGCGTTTCGCATCGGTAAAAGATCCTTCGACGTGTCCAAACAACTCGCTTTCGAGCAATGATTCTGGCAATGCACCACAATTAACTTTGATCAGCGGGCCGGCGCTCCGCGGACTCAAATGATGCAAAGCCGATGCCACCAATTCTTTGCCGGTGCCCGTTTCACCCATCAGCAAAACCGACGCATCGCTCATCGCCGCTTTTTGCGTCAATCGATGCACTTCACGCATCGCCCCGCTATGGCCGATCAAACCGGCGATCAACGGACCATCCGAATTGGACGAATCAGAAATCAAGAGTCAACTCGACAAAAATACAGAATGCACAATCTCAGAGACCATTCTGGCGTTTCCCAGGAGAATCGGCAACTCACAATGCGAATCTCACGGCGATTCAATAAACATTTGGAGGGGGCTGCGGAAGTTTAATAAAAATGGGCGCCGGAGCGTCGTTGCCCAACCGCGTTATTTCTTTTTTCCGCGGGCTTCGATAACATCCAGCACGCGCCCCAAGACGGCTTGCGATTCCTTGGTCTCAAACTCGCTGGCGTTGTAGCGGCCATATTGAGTTTTGATTTCGCGAGTCGTCAACAGCGTACCGTGTTTTTTGACCGAAGCGGCAAAAGCGTCCGCGGCAGCAATTCGGTATTCGTTGGGTTGACCGGAATCATTGATGACTGTCAACAGCGCCTTTTGTGCGCTGGGAGTACCAAAACGACCCACGACTGCGCTGAGGATTGGGCTCATCTCCGACGAAATCATTGCCGTTGCAATCTCGTTTTGATGATTGGCCAACTGATAAATTTTGCTCAGTTTCGGATCAGCCGAAATTTTGGCAATCCAATGAGCTGCTTCATAAGCCGCTTTCGAACGCTCAACGCCACCCACACGATTAATTCCATTGAGCGAAATCAATCGGTCAATTTGACGGGCCAATAAACTTTCGTCGGTTGTCCAGCTCAAACCGATCAACAATGGATCTGTCCTGGCAATCCGCTGAACGCGACGGCGGTTTTCTTGGCGGGTGACAATGGCGATCGGTGTCCGGCGGGTTCGCCAATCATGCCGCAATTGTTGAACCAATTCAGCGTAGTCGGGCCAGTCGAGCGTGTCAGATACCATCAGGAATTCGACGTCCGATTGGAGGACCGCTTTTCGAAACAGCTGCTTTGAACTGGTCGCCAATTCGCCATCGAGTCCGACCCGCTGGAGTGCCGCAACCATATTTTGACCTTCGGCCGGTTGGACATGCCCGACAATGGTTTTGGGTCGGCCTGTCGAATTCACAATGTGCATCAACGATCGAGTTAAATGGCTGCTGCCGGGGTAAGCTTCGGTCGGCCCCAGTTTCATGATTGTTTCAGTCGCCGCGATTTGCAGACGAAGCTCGCCAAACGTCAATGCCCGAACCAATGGGCGAAAACGGCCATTGGTCGAACGAACCAGCGATGCGTCGCCAATTTTGGCCAAGATTTCACAGGCTGCTACCGCAGCTGGCATCCGTTTTGAGTCCAACGCGTCAACCAGAACGCGCTCAACATAGGCGACATCTTTAAACCGTTGATCATCCACCAAATCGAATTTCAGTGATCGGCTCAATCCACCGCGTGATTTCGCTGAACCCAAGTAACATATTCCGTACAAACGCTGATACGACTCTTTTTCTGGCTGACCTTTAAACAGCGCTGTGGCGCGTCGAAACGCTTCTTCGCGCGAAGCGACATGGAGCGCCACTTTGGTTCCGACCAGTGCGTTGTTTTTCCAGTCCCAGACCCAAGCCTGATTGTTGGCGTCGCTCGCCATCGTGACCCGGTTGTACAAATAATCTTGAGCGCTGCGAAAAACGGTGGTGTAAATTTGATTTTTAGTGGGAATGCGGCGCAACAATTTTTTTAGCGAGCGTTCGCAGATTTTTCGCATCGTCGCATCATTTTCACTGTTGATCCAACCGACCAACAACATTTGCAATGCTACTGGTGATTCCATTGACGCCAGTTGATCGGCGGCAACGACTCGCACGCGACGCGACGGCGACAAGATGCTTGCGCACAATGGCCCTTCGGCATTGCTGCCCATCCGCCGTAAAGTACTGAACAAATATTTGTGTTCAGATTTGCGATTGTCGTCAGCCATTGCCGACAAAATCGCAGCGACTGCCGGCGGGCCAACATTTTGCAAATCAGCAATCGCTTGGGCACGTTTGACTTCATCGACATTGGACAGATCTTTGACCAAATTGTTCAGCCGCATGGGATCTGAATTGATCTTTTTAATCACCGCAATAATCTTGTCAGCATACTGACGGTTTTCCGGAGCCAGTGCTGGACGCGTTGTCAGATCGAGTAAAAAAGCCGTCGAAAACTTTCGTTGCAGTTGATACCACTGGGCATCTGTCGCTTGAGCGGCAAGTAAACGTTGGAGATAAACTTTCGCCTCGTCCAGCCGCCCGATGTCGACCATAACTTGAACGGCCTGCGCTAAATCATCAATCGATTTTGGGTCGGATTGTCGAACCGACAAGACAATCGGATTATCTTCTTTGGTTTGCGTGGCTTTGGCGTCGCCACCCTGCGCATGACAAATATCATTGTTCAGAATTGATCCGCAGGTCAAAACGAATCCAATGATAAACAAGCAAAAAAGTCGCATAGATGTCCCTTGCATTCCCATCCGATTTGATATCGACGTTCAATTTTCAAACATCAAGCCATCCTAACAAGTTGATGGCTCTACGGGTTTCACCAATAAACCGAATCGTCGACTCATTTGACCGATAGTTGAGTCCGCCAGCGATCGATTTGTTTGGCAACTTCACCTGGCGCACTGGAGCCGTAGCTTTTTAAGGCTTTTACGGCATTTTTGGCCCCCAACACATCATAAACAGAGGAATCGAGTGTGGGGTCGATTGCTTGAAAATCTTCCAAAGAAAGTTTCTCCAACGGAATCTGCATTTCCATTGCTTTCCGGACAATCGAACCTACCAAATGGTGGGCGGTTCGCTGCGGTTTTCCCTGTTTCATCAGGAATTCCATCAACGCTGTCGCATCCAAATAACCATCCGAAAGCCGAGATTCGATGCTTTTGACGTTCAGTTGCGCTCCGGCAACGATAGGTTCGGCCAATTGCAGGCAACCGATCGTCGTTTCGACCAAATCAAACAGAGCCGGTTTGTCCTCCTGGAGATCGCGGTTGTAAGCCAGCGGTAACCCTTTGACCAAGGTTACCAGGGTCTGCAAATGGCCAACCGCCCGGGCTGATTTGCCGCGGGTCAATTCCAATACATCCGGATTGATTTTTTGTGGCATGATCGAGCTGCCGGTACAAAAATTCTGTGGCAGTTCAATAAAACCAAATTCGGAGGTCGACCACAGAATCCACTCTTCGGCCCATCCACTCAAATGCAAAACGATCGTGGTCAGGCAAAATGCCGTTTCCAAGACAAAATCCCGGTCACTCGAAACATCGATGCTGTTAGCAGCAATACCCTCAAAACCCAGCTGCTCGGCGGTCAACTGCCGGTCGATATCCATCGATGTTCCAGCCACAGCCGCAGATCCCAGCGGACAGATATTGACACGTTTTCGACAATCCGCGAGGCGTTCGCGATCGCGTTGAAATTTCTCGCAATAGGCCAACCAGACATGGGGTGCCAGAACGGGTTGAGCGCGCTGCAAATGGGTGTAAGCCGGCAAGATGACTTCGGCATCTCGTTCACAGCGGCCCACGAACGCTTGTTGTAACTGCAGCACCAGCGAGTCGATTTCGTCGATCTTGTCACGAATCCACAATCGCAAATCGGTGACGACTTGATCGTTACGACTGCGGGCTGTGTGCAATTTTCGACCAACATCACCCAGCCGCTCAATCAATGCCGCTTCGATGTTCATGTGAACATCTTCCAATTCCTGTTTCCAGACAAACGTACCGGACGAAATCTCGTCCCCAATGGCCTGCAGTGTCGATTCGATGTTTTTCGCTTCGTCGTCAGTCAATACATTTTGGGCTGCCAACATTTGCGCATGGGCAATCGATGCGCGGATATCGTGCATATACAACTTGCAATCAAACGAAATGCTCTCGGTAAAACGCTCGACTCGTTTGTCGACGGATTCTGCAAAAGCACCGCTGCGACTCAAACTGTCCAAATTATTCCCCAAAAATTAAATCAATGGCGACTCGCCGAACTATCAAAATGGTATTCGAAGGCGCTTGCGACCGTCAACGAACCGGCGACCAAACAATATTCGGTTCGAGAAATTCCGTCCCAACAATGGCGTTTGTTCCCAAGCTAACATGGTACTACCAACAAAAAATGGCTTGTTATATCCGATCTACCGAACAATACTTATTTGATCGCCCTCGCAATTCCTTCCCTTTTAGAATTCTGTCATGTCAGCTTTTTCCAAGCACGTGAAGCTCGGTATTTTCTCCTTGATTCTGTTCGTTCTGGCCACACCTATCAATGGACAAACGGATTCCAAAACGGCTACGAAATCGAAGCAAACCAAAAAATTTGTCTCGCAAGCAGGCGGATTCGAAATCGAACATCACGACTTTAAAGAACGGGTCTTGCGACCGAAATCGGAAAACGGTGAAAAACTGGAAATTCGTCTTTTTCAAGCTAATTCTGCTGACAAAAAATTTACCTGGATCGTCAGCTACCACGATTTGCCAAAAAAACCTGTGGGTGCCGAAGAAATAAAAAAGGTGCTCGATCGGTCCATTGTCGGCGCAGTGGATTCTGTCGAAGGATTTGGAATCGCTCACAAAACGATCCGTTTGCAGAAACATCCGGGGCGCTATCTCGAATATGGAGCGACACGAAGCGGTCAGGAGATACGAGGGACGAGCCACATTTTTATTCGTGATGGCCGACTGTATTTCGTCGTCTACAGCACGACCAAAGAAAAATTTGACAAAGAGCAGGCAAATGCATTTTTGAAAACTTTCCGATTCATCGAAATCAAAAAACCGAAAGGGCAAAACACAACCCCAAAAGGGGCAAAAAAATCAAAGACTTTGCCATCGCGTCCATAGAAAAAATCTCACGAATCTGACAAAGAAGAAATAGGTTTTGGACACTTGCGGGTCCGGCCTCAAAATTGGTACCTTTGAGAAATTTGTTTTTCTGCAACTCTTTGCTGCTCTGGCGGCATCCAAAGGACCCAAATCGTGCCACGACGCGACGACATCAAAAAAATTCTACTCATCGGTTCTGGCCCGATTGTGATCGGCCAGGCCTGCGAGTTCGACTATTCCGGTACCCAAGCGTGCAAAGCATTGCGCGAAGAAGGGTATGAGGTCGTTCTGGTCAATTCCAATCCCGCGACCATCATGACGGATCCGGCAACTGCCGACGGAACCTATATCGAGCCACTGACTTGGGAGATTATCGAGAAAGTTATCGACAAAGAGCGACCCGATGCATTGTTGCCAACATTGGGCGGCCAAACGGGTCTGAATCTGGCGATGGAACTGGCTGAACACGGTGTGTTGGAAAAATACAACGTGGAAATGATTGGCGCAAATGCCGCCGTCATCGCCAAAGCCGAAGAGCGCGAACAATTCAAAGACGCAATGGAAAAAATTGGTCTGGAAGTTTGCAAAGGTGAAATTGTCCGCTCGCTGGATCGCGCACGTGAAGTCATCGAAGGCATCGGTTTACCCTGCGTCGTCCGTCCAAGTTTTACGCTGGGCGGTTCCGGCAGTGCGATCGCCTACAATCGCGACGAGTTTGATCAATTGGTCCGGCGCGGGCTCGATCAATCTCCGGTGACAGAAGTATTGATCGAAGAATCCATCATCGGATGGAAAGAATACGAGATGGAAGTGATGCGCGACATGGATGACAATGTCGTGATCATTTGTTCGATCGAAAATTTTGATCCGATGGGCATTCACACTGGCGATTCCATTACCGTCGCCCCAGCCCAGACGTTGACGGACAAAGAGTATCAACGAATGCGCGACGCCAGCCTGCAAATCATTCGCGAAATCGGCGTCGAAACCGGTGGCTCGAATATCCAGTTTGCGACTAATCCGAAAACGGGCCGGATGATTGTCATCGAAATGAACCCTCGCGTCAGCCGTTCGAGTGCCTTGGCTTCGAAAGCCACCGGATTTCCGATTGCCAAAATCGCAGCCAAACTTGCTGTCGGCTATCGGCTTTGGGAATTGCCCAACGATATCACACGTCAGACCAAGGCCTGTTTTGAGCCGGCGATCGACTACGTCGTCACAAAAATTCCTCGTTTTGCTTTTGAAAAATTTCCCGAAGCAGATGCCACATTGATGACGCAGATGAAAAGCGTCGGTGAAACGATGGCCATCGGCCGCACGTTCAAAGAATCATTTCAAAAAGCGCTGCGGGGACTGGAAGTTGGCAGTTTTGGGTTCGGGTCGGACAACAAAGATCTCTGGGGTACCGAGCAACAACCGGACCACGACAAGATTCGGGCTAAGCTTGCAACGCCCAACGATGAACGGCCCTGGTATATCCGCTATGCACTCAAAAGTGGCATGACGATCGAGGATATTCACGAACTGACTTTGATTGACCCGTGGTTTCTCGATCAACTGGCCGAAATCGTGGAATTCGAAGATTTTCTGAGAGCGGCCGAATCGTTCGAATCACTGGACGTTGCCGTCATCAAGCGGGCAAAACAACTTGGGTTTTCGGATCGACAATTGGCAATCATTTTCGATTCTACTGATACTCACATTCGAGCCCATCGTAAAAAAATGGGTATCGTGGCGACGTTCAAATCGGTGGATACATGTGCCGCCGAATTTGAGGCCTACACTCCCTATTTTTATTCGACTTACGAAGACGAAGATGAAACTCCTGAAAAATCTGAGAAACAACGCATCATCATTCTCGGAGGGGGGCCCAATCGCATCGGACAAGGAATTGAGTTCGACTACTGTTGTTGCCATGCCAGCTATGCGTTGAGAGAACTCGGGATCGAATCGGTAATGATCAATTCGAACCCGGAAACTGTCAGCACCGATTACGACACCAGCGATCTGTTGTTTTTTGAACCGTTGACAGCCGAAGACGTGTTGAACATTTGCGATCGCGTTCAGCCGGATGGAGTCATCGTTCAATTTGGTGGCCAAACTCCATTGAATCTTGCCCGGGCACTCGAAACAGCGGGTGTTCCCATTATCGGAACCAGCGTTGATACGATCGAAGCCGCCGAAGACCGCGAAAAATTTCAACAGCTACTCGAACGGCTCGATCTCAAACAACCAGCCAACGGGATCGCGCGAACGATGAACGAAGCCCGGACGGTGGCTGCCGAAGTCGGTTTTCCAGCATTGGTTCGCCCAAGTTTCGTTCTTGGCGGTCGCGCCATGGAAATCTGCTATGACCAGCAACAGTTCGAACGGTTCGTCGCCGAAGCGTTTGTGGTTGCCCAGGGCCAACCGGTTTTAATTGACCGATTTCTCGAGGATGCCATCGAGGTCGATGTCGACTGTATCAGTGACGGCACTGACGTCATTGTCTCGGGCATCATGGAACACATCGAGGAAGCGGGTGTGCACAGCGGTGATTCCGCTTGTGCGATTCCGCCTTACAGTTTGCCGGGACCGATTGTCGACGAAATTCGTCAGGCAACGATTGCGATGGCGAAATACTTGAAGGTGGTCGGTTTGATGAACGTCCAATTCGCCGTCAAGCGCGACGAGGACGGACAACATGTGTATGTTCTGGAAGTCAATCCGCGTGCCAGTCGTACCGTCCCGTTTGTGGCCAAAGCGACCGGCCTCCCAATCGCCAACATTGCCGCCAAAGTGATGACTGGTGAAACACTTGCCGAACTCAATGTGACCAGCGAGCCGATTCCGGCGCATGTTTCGATTAAAGAAAGTGTGTTTCCATTCCGCAAATTTGTCGGCGTCGATATTGTGCTGGGCCCCGAGATGCGCAGCACTGGCGAAGTGATGGGGATCAGCCCGCGTTTTTCAATGGCTTTTGCGAAATGCCAATTGGCGGCAGGAGTCGTATTGCCCGCATCAGGTCGAATTTTTGTCAGCGTCTCGCAACCTCACAAAGAAAAAGTTCGGATATTGGCCAAAGAGCTTCACGAGATGGGCTATGAAATTTTGAGTACCGAGGGAACCGCCAAAACGCTGGAAGCGGACGGTATTCCTGTGGAGCGCGTTAAAAAATTAATCGAAGGCCATCCGAATTTGATCGACCATCTCAAAAACGAAGCGGTCGATCTGGTTTTGAACACTCCCAGCGGAAAAGGCGCTCGAACAGACGAAGGAAAAATTCGCGCAGCCGCAGTTCAACACGGCGTTCCCTGTATCACCACCATCCAGGCCGCCGAAGCCGCCGTCCGCGCCATGCGTGCCCTCCGCGACAACGGCATGACCGTTCAATCGCTGCAAGATCGTTTCGCAGAACAAAAAATCGAAACGGCCAGTTGATCATCTCTGTGTCTCGATACAGCACAAGGTTCGAAACGCAGACGAATTCTTCGCGGCGGGTCCCACAATGTGAACAGTTTTTTACCCGCGATGAGTTGGCGAACCAATTTGTTGACAACTGATCAAAAGGCATTAAGAATTGCTCATGAACCCCTTGTCCTATTGCATCTAGTCCGATGCGATAACAAACCATCCCGCCGAACGTTGACAGCGGTTCTTTTCATTTTTGTTTGATTTGATCTCATCACATGAACCAGAAATTTGTTCAGTCAGTTTACTCATATGAGAAATGAAATGATCAAAAAGAAACACAACACTTATTTGCTGTTATCTGTATTACTTTTCTTGTTTTGTCAGGAAGCGAAAGGAACGGACTTAAAAGCCAGCCGCTTAAACATCATCTTTATCATGAGCGACGACCATTGTCTCAATGGCACGGGATGTTACGGCAGCAAAGTAGTAAAAACACCTTGTATTGACAAACTCGCCAGTCAGGGGATGAGGTTTACAAATATGTGTGTCACCAATTCCCTCTGTGGTCCTTCGAGAGCGGTGTTGCTGACAGGAAAGATGAATCATCTCAATGGATTTACTTCCAATCGATCTACTTTTGATGGAGATCAGTTAACCTTTCCAAAGCTCTTGCAGAAAGCGGGGTACACCACAGCTCTGATCGGCAAATGGCATCTCAAGTCGGAGCCTCAGGGCTTCGATCATTTCAATGTGATCAAGGGCCAAGGCTCCTATTTCAAATGTCTGATGCGTACCAAGGAAACCCGGTGGACAAAAACCGATGGCTATCTCACCGATGTGATCACGGATCTGAGTATCGATTGGCTGAAAAACAGAAAAGACGATAAACCGTTCTGTTTAATGGTGCATCACAAAGCCCCTCACGGTCCTGACCACCATAAAGCCGAGCACAAAAAACTATTCAAAAATGATACCATCGTAGAACCTCCAACTCTCTACGACAAATGGGAAAGCCGCGATCCCCTGCGAACCCTTTCCTGTCCATCCTCCAAGTTGATGAGCTGCAATTGGAGTCAGTACGCGCCGCTTTTCAAGACTTTGCCGCGTGAAAAAAATAAACGGGTCAAAACCTTTTATCAGACATTTATCAAGGGATACAAAAGACTGATGGTGTCTCTTGACGAGAACGTCGGTCGTTTGTTGAACTATATCGATTCCACCCCTTTGAAAAAAAACACGATAGTGATTTACACATCTGACAATGGTTTTTTTCTTGGAGAACACGGGATGTTCAACAAAATGTGGATGTATAGAGAATCATTAAAAGTGCCTTTGATTGTGAGACTACCGGGCGTGATCCAGGCGGGCTCAGTAAATCATCATTTTGTCAGCAACCTGGATTTTTCTGCCAGTTTTCTGGACCTGGCGGGGGCCAAAAAAGCACCTGACATGCAGGGGCAATCCTTTCTTTCTTTACTTCAGGGGAAAAGCCCCAAAGATTGGCGACAGGATCATTACTATCACTACATTCGCGGAGAAAACCTTCCAGAACACTACGGGGTTGTGAATCACAATTACAAGCTGATCCATTTCCCGAAATTCCAAAACGGTGATTACTGGGAACTTTTTGATTTAAAGAAAGACCCTGGTGAGATGAAAAATATTTATCAAGAACAGAAAAAATTTGAAACAGTAAAGAAACTCAAGGCGCGCCTTCAGTCTTTGAGAAAAAAATATCGAGAGTCAGAAAAGCAAAAATAAAAAGTCGGATTGGCCGGTGGGAACCGGCCCTCCGTCTGCCTAACGTGGTCCCTCGCTGACGCTTCGGGTTATGATTTGACACTTAAAACACCAACACCAGAAATTACGATGAAAACAAAATTCAAAAATGTACTCTTGCTTGCCTTGATCTCATTTGTCGTCACAGCAACGAGTTGTACCAAGAAAGAAACAACTAAAACGACCTTCGATGCCGCGGATCTGGCCGGAACTTGGAAAGGCGATTTTGAAAAATCCTGGGAAGTCTCCAAAGATGATTTCATGGCAGATACAATCCGCGGAGAAGATGCGTATCCCAAAGATAAATCTGCCAAAGAGAAAATTGTCCGTCAGGAAATTGAGCCGATTGTTTCCGGAATGGTTTGCGAGTTTGGCAACGACGGAAAATTCAAAGGCCAAGTCATGGGTGATAAGCTTCGCGGAAAATACGAAGCGGCAAAAGAAGACAGCAATTCATTCGCGGTCACGGTTTCATTACCTACGCGAAAACGGCCCTACCAGAAAAATCCAACTCCAGAACGAAAATTGAAACTTGAAATCGAATTTCTCAATCAAGATTTGATCTTGGTTCGAATCGATAATGTTGCCATCGCGTATACACGCTCCAAAAACTGACCAAGATTTTGCATCAAGGGTTATCGCTTTGATTGGGTTAACGACTGTTGAGATCGATACATGCACGACACGCAAGCGAGTGGTTTGACCGTACAAAATCGCTTGCTGGCGCGTCGTGCTCGTAAGATTCAACATAATCCATGAAGTAGGCCGGTTCCCACCGGCCGTTTTGTTGGATTGGCCGGTGGGAACCGGCCCTACATTTCTCTACTGAAATTTGAGCATCGAGAACTCACCTGACGCACCTCGTGTGTCATGCCAAACGCCGCGGGGAATTTTGTTCGGACCCGGTGACCAATAAATCTGGTAAACACAGGTGTACCCTTTTTCGCGTTGAATCAACTGCACCAGCGGAGCATTGCCGCCAAAAACTTCGCCGGAAAACTTGGCGTCGCGTTTCTGCCCAACGACTCGGCCTTTAAATTCACCTGTCAATTTTCGACCTTTAGATGCAAGTTTGACAAAACATCGTTTAGGTTTGTCAGATAGTTTGCCATCAACCGTATCATCCCATTCGATTCGCCAGGCACCGCTGAGATCCGGAACGTTGTTTTGGTTGGCTCGATCTTGACCTTCGCAAACCTTGACGGGTGCGACCAGAAAACAAATAAAAATCGAAACCGCTAAAGCCAGGTACATTCGGTTCATGATTGGAGCATTTCTGCTGAGTTGAAAGAAACCGTTGCGAATGAGACAGGCCCGCAGTTCAAAAAGTTCCATCGGAGGGCCAATCAAACAACCGTTTTCAAAGTTTCCTGGAGACTTTCTGGTACAATGGCTGGCGAACAAGCTGGCCAGTAGATTGTGAGTCATGTTGACAAAAAATTGCCATGGTTGTGGCGCTCCCGCAATAATTCATGACCCCGCGGTGGCCTCGTATTGCCCTTTTTGCGGAACGCAGGTGCATGTACCGGACGAGCCCGAACCGCCGGATCCGGCAGAGATTCAGCGGCAAAGAATTCAGAATGACATTGAGAAACAGCGAAACATCGCCCGCAAGTCAGAGGCATTGTTGATTGCGGCGTTTCTTGGATTGGCGGTCCCTGGCATCGTCGGAGCAGCTGTGAGCTGCCCTTTACTGGCTGTCAATGGACAGACCGTTCTCGCATTTGTCGTTGGTGGACTATGTTTTCCATTTATTATTCTTGGATTAACGTTGGGCATTTACTTTGCAAAAAAGAAAGAGCAGGCCGAAAAACGCGTCAAAGAACTTCAGGCGGAATTAGGAATGGATGTACGGTCACTCGGCGAAAAAATCATCGACAAAGTTTTTGGCAACTCGTGATTCCCTAAGCGAACATCGAGGCAACGATCTGACAGGATAAACATGATTGACATGATCCATCGGGTCAATCTGTAAGCCATGTCGACAAATTCACAGACTATTTCCAGGTTACTGTAAACGTCGCTCGATGCTGGCCACTCGGTAAACCCGGCTTGTTGGCCGAGGCTTGAACATGAAGAAAAGTTTTCCCGCCAATCGATTCTAGTGCAACAATCGTGTCGCAAACAATTTTCTTGCCCGAGTCGTCAACCATTTCAACGTCGCATTTGATGGAATCTCGGTCGGCCGATGCAAGTTCGGGCATTTTAGAACAATCGATCCGTGAACGCATTCGATAACGATACCCACGTCCATCCGAGAACAGATTCCAGCTGCAAGGATGGTTTCCTTTGCTCCACGAAAGCTTAACTTTGATTTGTTTTTGAGTCGGCTTGTAATCCACCATTTGATTTTCTTTGGGATGCTTTTGTGATTTTTTGATCACACGCAATGCGGGGTCGCCAATCAAAATTCGATTTGCAGCACCGGCTTGCATAACCGGTTCTCCCCAATAGCTGTGAGGATCTCCTTGTTTGGCAATTACCAATTTGGGGATACCGCCGGCCTGCAGAATTGCGTCATTGTAAGTCGAGGCAATTGTATCACCCAACGTCGCCCCATGTTTGATCATGAAATCGGTCTCCAGAGAAACCGCAAATCCATGATTGGAAGCGACGGGGACCAACAATGAGCCCGCACCGGCGCTGATCATCGAAAGACAAAGACTTTCATCGGGAGGTAGATCATAGACTTCTGTTTTGTCACTCGTTCCAAACGTCGAAACGATGTCACCTTCGACATACACGCGGTAACATGCCCCACTATGGCACGTGCCACTCCAGATGACCGGTGCATTAAGGTTCAAACTGGCAAACCAAGGACTTTTCAAGCGGGCCATTTCATTTTCGGGATCATGACCGATTTTGTTTTTGTCAAATTTCCAGTGACGGCTGCGGTCCGCGTTGCGAGCACCGTCAAACAGCCAGATTCCCTGCGGATCACCATTACCCGTCATGGTAATGATCGATGCTGTTTCGAATACCGATTTATGCTGATCGATAAAATCAAAAACCTTGGGATCATTTTTTTTCAAACCGAAATAAAATTGATTTCCTTTGAAGCCGGCTGATTTTGCTGTCGGGGGTATAGCGCCTTTGATGGTGTACGATTTGGACTTTCCACCCATGACCCCTGTCGACAACCAATTTTTGTTGGCGATACCACGGTGATGAAGTTTTTCAATCCGGTTCCAAAATTTCGCCAAATCCGTTCCATTTCGTGCGGTCAGATAACCCCAGGAAAAATCAACAAATAAATCGTTGTCCAACGTCGGAGCGATTTTGAAGATTTTTCGGTGAAAATTGACGTCCAATAATTTTGGCGAAATGACAAACAGGACATGCCTGGGTTGATGTTTGGCAATTTGTCGCCGTAATTTAGAAAAATCTTTGCCATCAAATTCAATTGATTTGGCTTTGTGAAACGCCATCACTTTTTTCGAAACGGATCGGAATTGCCGACCGGTTTCGGATTGATCGTCAATGTTCACATTAACAACTAAATACCCTTGTTTTTGTCCGGCGATGAACTTTTTCGATTCGGCCGCTGATGTATAAGGCGGACGAGTTGCAGTCATCGTTTTGTTACGATTTCTGGCAGGGCCTGAAGAACCTAAGATCCCCTCGAGTATTTCTCGATACATTGTCTTGGGATATTTTTTAAGCACGTCTTTGGCAATCTTTTTTGCCTTTTTCACTTGTCCCGAAGCAAAATGAGCCCTGGCCATCAGAACCGGCATCGTTGCCCCCATTTTGCCTTTGAAGGCCATTTGCCATTTGGTCCCCAATTCCAACGCCGCTTTGTATTGCCCGGAATTCACGAACGCCGCGACACCATAAAAACCGGCGGACAGTTTCTGACTGGAACTCGCTTTTTTGTTCTCAAAGACCTTTGAAAGTAATTCCCCTGATTTTTTGAAGTCTGCTTGGGTCGGTTTCATATCGGCTCGGAAAGCGCTGAGCCCTTTTTCGATCATCTTGTCGATTTCTTTTTCGTCTTTTTCTTGATTGGATGATTTTTCTTTGCGGGAATCTTCCTGGACGATTCCATTTTCGGTGGAAACGAAATAAGTTCCTTGCTCCAACTGCAGCAACTCTTTTCTGCAAACCATGACGACCGGTTTTTTTCCGTTCAATGTCGCTTTGATCCGTCCACTGACCAACGTGATTTTCCAGCCTTGCGACGTTCGATCGATTTCTAAAACCGCCGGTCCAATCACGTCAACGCGGCCTGTTTCAGACAATTCGACTAAAGCGGACGAACCACTGGGCAAATCGATATGGTTGTTCGAGTCCAACAACCGTGGTTCAGCATTTTCAAAACTTCCGCCAACAATCGGTTTGGAAACAATCGAACCAAAAGAAACTTTCGTAAACGCGGTTGAATCGACAAACGGAGCAGCCCGATTCCCAGACCCGATCAACAAACCACTGATCCAGATCGAAACACCCATCAATATGGAACATGCAATTAATACGGGTAAATTCAAAAACCGATGGAGCACAATCGGTTTCCCAGATGGCGTTGATGACGGTGTGAATTTTTCAACAAGCTGGTTTGTCAGATCGCGCTCGAGATTCCGAATTTGTCGGCAGTGATCGCAAGTGAGCAAATGTTGAGAAAGCTGTTTTCGCTCATCTGGACTGAGACCGCTATCGGCAAATGGTTCGTCGAGACAGTAGATAAACGTACGGAATTGTTCACAACCGAGTTTTTGATTCATGGATATAAACCTTTGTTTTCAAGTCGCCGCCGCAAGGCTTTGCGAGCCTCGTAAATCCGTCCCCGAATTGTTGAAACCGGCAAATGGATTCGTTCCGCGATTTCTTCGTAGGTCAATGAAAATTGGTAGCGCATTTTCAGTATTTCGCGAAATTCGAGTTGCAGGTTGTCGACTTCTTCCCAAACCCAATCCGAATGTTGTGTGGACTGGGTTTCCATCGCTGGGTCAGACGACCGATTCAAATACGAATTCGTCTTGGCGTGTTTCGGTGACCTGCAAGCTCTGAAATGATCGGCAACGCATCGCCTCGAAATCGTCAGCAGCCAACCTTCGAACCGCGTGGGGTCATGCAGTTTGCCAATTTGTTTGAACGCTTTGTAGAAAATCTCTTGAACCAAGTCTTCGATCGCCGCTGGATCAGAGATCCGAAGAGACACAAATTGACGAACGCGGGAGTCAAACAGCTGAACGAGTTCGCCGTAACGATGCACAGCGCCATCAACAACGGCTACAACGAGTTCGGCATGTTCAGTGCGCATGATAGGTCCTCATCCATTAGACGTATTCTGCGCAAAGTTTCTCAAAAGATGTTTGGAAAAAACGAAAAAGATTAGCCGATTTACGATTCCATCATCGTGATGGGGCTGCAAAAAGTCGTTTGCATTGCCGTGTTCGGCGGTTTGCATCATAACTCGACGCGCCAGCGAAAAACTATTTCTGTGATAAATGGTGTCGTTTTTCCGCCCGAGGCTGACGCGCCGGTTACGATGGTTTGAGAGAAAATATCGGTGAATTGAATGTTGTTAGATATTTTGAGAGATAATCAGGCCCAGTGTCATAAATCCAATGATCAGGGCGGGATTTCGCATTTTTTCAAGTCGTTGTTTAATTTTCATGGTTTCGCCCTTTCAGGTTTGTGGTCTGCTGATACCACAAGAAGCGAAACGCCGAATCAGATGTTACAAGTCAAAAAAACACCGTATTTTTCTCGTTTTTTGGGCAGGTGTTGCCCGAAGTGTTGAGTGACGGGATATCAATCGCAACCCGACGCGTAAGCGAGGGACCGGACCTGCAAATGCGCACCGATCCCGGTCCCTCGCTTACGCGTCGGGTTGCGATTTTGACAGCGACGCCGCGCAAACATCAAACGCGAACGAAACAATTTTTTTGACGACGACGGCGCAACAAATACGCCATGCCAACCAAGACTCCAACAAAACCGATCATTGCGTCAGGCTCTGGTACGGCTGAAATCGATGCGCTGTCCAGGTAGGCAACATAATTGTCCGAAGTAAAGAATTTTTCGCGATTAAAAAACAGTACGTGATTATTGGCAAACATGGTCGTATCGTTTGCTGAAATCGAAGCGGTTGTGCCATCTCCTCCGACTTCGGCGATGGTAAACCGAAGCAGGTTTCCATCATCGGAGATCGTAAAATCAAAAACATCGCCCGCATTCACATCGACACCGGTCGATTGCAATGCGGTGTTGGCTCCACTGTTGAACCGAGATATCGACATCGTTCCACCTGCTCCATTGCCGGAGATGCTGAATCCGATCCCGATATCAGGATTTGCAAAATTGGATGTCGGGATAGCATTCGTGCGTAACGCGGTCGTAACAATGTCGCTCGTGTGGTTGATGGTCCAGCGGCCTTGCACTTGTAACGTGTTGATTAAAAAAGGATCGAACTCAGCATTGGTATACAGATATCCCCGATTGCCAAATTCAATTCGGTTGTTGGTTTCTGTGACACTGCGTGTATTCCAACGGCCATTTCCTGAGCCCGGTGGATCGTCAACCGGTGACGTATGTGTCAGCCAAAGCGATCCGTTGAGCGAATTGTCATTGAAATCATCGTTCAACAAGTTTTGTGCCGACAACGCAGGTCCCAGTACCAACATTCCGACAAAAACGAATACAGACGTGAATTTACTCATTTCACACAACCTCCCTGTCGTTCCGTCGCCGCGTGCGACAGAAAATCAACAAGCCGGCAACTGCGCCGAAGAGTGCTGCAGAACTCGGTTCGGGAATGCTGTTGAGCTGGAGATCGTCGACGTCAAATTGAAACGCACCAAACGCTCCAGAATTGTCGGCTTGTGCAAAAAACTCGATCCCGACCCCAACAACTTGAGTTTCGTCAAAATCAACGATGTCGCCATTGGTAAAATCCGCGGCGCTAAAATTGTGGGTGCCGAACACACTCGCGTTAACTCCAAACGTTGACGTAAACACTTCGTTGTCGTCGGCATCCAACGCCAAAAATCGCGCCGTCGCTCCTGTTGGGTGCGATGTGAAATGTCTCAATCGCACGGAACCGTTGGCAAACGTCAAATCCTGTGGCGTCGAGAAAAACGTTCCAAAATTTCCACCCGGACTGGTATCACCGAATCCAGGGAAATCGACGATACCCAACAAAATGTTTTCATTGGCCGTAAATCCACTGCCTGCCGCGGTTGAAAACACACCAATTCTGTTTCCTCCGTCGGACTGGATTTCGGCGCTGTCGCTCAACCCTTCGCTCCAGGTAGCAACGTACAAATCGCCCGCGCCGCCGTAGGTGCCCGTTGTTGTGATTCGATAAAAAGTGGTTCCGCTGTCAACAAAACCGGTACTATCCGATTGAATCGGATGATCGAAAGTTTCGACAACAATATCGCTCCAAGCCCCCCCGAGTGGAGTAAAAATAACAAGTGAAATGATTAAAATTCGTGTCAACATGGGGTCGATCCTTGTACGAAAACATGCAAATGAAAACCAGGAATTCACTTGGTTATCAACAAACCCCGACTCATGACCGACAAAAAAAATCGCGGATTTTGTTTCTGCTAGAATGGATGTTGGTATTCAAAAAGATGAGGAATTCGTCGTGAAAATCATTGGTTCCGTCAGTCAGTGGATTCATCAGGCCAAATCGGGAGACGATCAAGCCATTGCCCACTTGCATTCCCGCTACTGGCCGCGCCTCGTCGAACTGGCCGGAAAACGAATTCCAGTTCTTCCGGATCGGGATGCCGAAGACATTGCCCAAATCTCTTTTTTGGCGGTTTGCCAGGCAATTCGGGCGAATCAAACGCCCAATCTTGAAAATCGCCATCAATTGCTGGCTTTTATGACGCATGTGATAGCGCGGAAAGCGATTAACGAACTGAAACATGCAAATGCCAAAAAACGCGGCAATGGCTCGGTCAGTCGCCTGTCGGACCGCGATCAGTGGATCGAACAGCGTGGAACCCCGTCTCCAACAGAACAAGCATTGTTGCTCGATTGTTACCAGACATTTGTCCATACGCTGCCCGAACATTTAATCGCCATTGCGGAACTCCACCTGTCCGGGTTTACCAATCGTGAAATCGCCCAAAAAATTTCTTGTGTCGAACGGACGATCGAACGTAAATTGGCTCTCATTCGACAACATTGGCAATCCAAAGCCAACGACGAATTGGCTGACCAGCGGGAATCGGACAACGATTTTGATCAATAACATTCTCGTGTCGGGACCGAGCTCCCGATGTTGATAATTCAATGGACGACGTCTGTTGAAATAATCGAACTAATCCATGAATAATCGAACCTCCAGATCGATTGACCCGCGCCAACTGCACATTGATGAAGTTGCCGATCAATTTGAATCTTTATGGCGGCAAGGCCAAGTGCCGTCGATTCGAGATTTCGCCGATAGCGGCACAGATGAAATCGTCGACGTTTTGCTGTTGATTGAATTGATCAAAATTGACTTGCAATATCGCCTCGATTGTAGCGCCTCGTTTCCATCATTTCGCGAGATTGTCGATCAGTATCCGGAATTGATCGAGGCACCTAAAAACGAGTTCAATGCATTGATCCGTTTTTGGAAAAATCTGAGCCAAGATCTATCGGTGCCGGACGCACTGGATAATTCATTGGATGACGACGAAAATGAAACGCTTCCATCGTTCATCGGCCGGTTTCGAATTCAACAAAAAATCGGATACGGTTCGTTTGGCGACGTATTTCTGGCAATCGATCCAGAAATGAACAGACAGGTCGCGATCAAAATTCCTCGCAATCGGATTTACGCCACGAGCAAAGAGCGAACTCGGTTCCTGACCGAGGCGCGTGCGGTCGGTTCGCTGCGCCATCCCAATATCGTCACGGTGTACGAAGTCGGCTATCACGAGCAAACACCATTTATTGTTTGCGATTATGTCGATGGTCAAACACTGGGCGAGTATACGGCCGACCAATCGTTGTCGTTTCAAGAAAAAGCTCAGCTGATTCAGGAAGTCGCGCTGGCGACCGACCATGCCCATCGTCGACAAATCATCCATCGCGACATCAAGCCGTCCAATATTCTGGTTGACAACAGCGGTGTTCCATATCTGTCCGATTTTGGCATGGCGCGCATCGAAGATCGAAGCATCACGTTGACACATGATGGAGCGATTCTTGGAACGCCTTGCTACATGGCGCCCGAACAAGCGCTAGGCAGCCAGCAACTCGTTGATCATCGCGCGGATATCTACGCGCTCGGAGCGGTGTTGTACGAATTGCTCTCTGGGCAACGGCCGTTCGGAGGCAACACCCATGCCGTTTTGCATCAGGTTCGCCATGACGACCCAAAAATGTTGACAAAGCTGGATGATCGCATTCCCAAAGACCTGGAAACCATCTGTTCCAAAGCCATGGAAAAATCGGCGCATCGTCGGTACTCCAGCGCCGCTCAATTGGCTGACGATCTGCAGAATTTTTTGGAACGCCGCCCAATTCGAGCGCGCCCAATGTCGCACGTGGCAAAAACCATGCGGTGGGCTTCGCGCAATCGTCTGAGCGCGATGTTGATTGTTTCCATTGCCGTGTTGTTGACTGTGGCGACTATCGTCAGCTCGATTTCCGCCGTCGTATTTTCCAATATTGCCAGCAAGGAAAAAGCGACCAATGATCGCCTGGAAATTCAACTTTCGCGAAACCAACTAGCCAACGGAATGGGACGATTACAACAAGGCGATTATACCGGTCTGTTGCAGTTGCTGGATTCCACGGAAATTGCTCGAAACCAACCCCAGGAGTTTTTGTCCCGCAAAATGCTGACCGCATTTTGGAATGATTCGTTTGCCTCCTATCTTGGGCAGGTTGTCGGTCATGACGCAGCCATTGTGGATTTGTCAGTTTCACCGCAAAATTCGCTGTTTGTTACCGCTGCAAAAAATGGTGAAATCCGCGTTTGGGATGCTCAAACGGGAAACCCGGTTGGCCCCGTATTCAAACACAGTTCCGTCAAAGATTTTCAGTGTCGCAAAATTTTTCTTTCACCCGACGGAGAACATATTGCCTCGTTTGGCGGCGACGGATTGCTGACGGTTTTCAAATGGCGATCCGGCAAGCGAATTGATCGCGGATTGCGGTATCAATGTCTGCCCGATGAATCACCGTTTGTGGCCGATCAATCCAAAGTTATTTTTGTGGGATACAACGAATCGGAAAAAACCGCGATTTGGTCGTACGATTTCGAAAATGATCAATTGGAATCTTTGATCAATGTCGCCCAGCCTTACACCGCGTTTAGTTGCAGCCCCGTACAACCACTCGCAGCACTGGCTCAAATCGGCGGGCATATTGATTTGCTGGATTTGAATTCAGGCGAAATTACATCGATCGCCGACGCACATCAGGAATCGATCGAATGTCTTCGATTTAGTCCTGACGGAAAATTGTTGGGAAGCGGCTCTTGGGATCATCGGGCAAAACTCTGGGATGTAAAAACACGCCAGCAACGAGGCTCGACCATCGAACATGGCGAAGACGTCAAGGGCATCGCTTTTAGCCGAGACTCCAACTGGTTCGCAACCGCTTCCTTTGATGCCACCGTGCGTTTATTTGATTGCCAAAAAATGCAAATCGTAGGTCGGCCGTTGCAGCACAAAGGGCCGGTATTTACTATCGATTTCAATTCGGATGGCAGCCAGCTAGTCAGCGGCGGATATGACAATCAGCTGCGGATCTGGAACACATCCAATCAACAGTTGATCGATCCTCAGTTTCGACACCAGGGTCGTATCGCTCGCGCCAAATTTATGCCGGGGAACGATCGACAAATTGTTTCGGCATCCTGGGACCACACGGCCCGAGTTTGGGACGTTGGCGGTGGACTCCGCCCTGACCAACGCCTGATGCACCAAAGTCGATGTTGGAGCGCCGAGTTTTCAGCGGATGGTCGTCAGTTGGTAACCTGCAGTGAGGAAGGAACCGTATCGATATGGGATACCCAAACCGGAGAAAAATTTGCCTCGGGAATTCAACATGGTTCGCCGGGGTCATTGGTTCATGCTCAATGGATTCCCGGTCACCAGCAAATCGTGACTTCGAATCAAGTGCATGTTTGCCGCTGGGAAAAACGAGAAACGTGGCAAAAAATCGAGACGTTCGATATTGGAAAACCGGTGCGAAAAATTCGAGCCGATGCCAATGGACGATTTCTATTTTGCAGTTCCGATGTACCGTCCGCGTATTTTGTCGATTTGCAATCGCCAATTTCGACGGTTCACGAAATTCCGCATTCCGACGTGGTCACCGATGTCGCGATCTCGCCAGACGGAAAATGGTTGGCCACCGCATGCGAAGACGGTGTTGCTCGATTGTACGATCCAAAAACGCTGAAACAGGTTGGTCGCGATATGATCCACAGTCGCTATTGCGAATCACTTGCGTTCAGTCCTGACAGCCGAGTGTTGGTGACTGCATCGCGTGACTATTCGATTCGTTTTTGGAATGTCGCGGATCAATCGAGTCAAGAGAAAGTTATTCACCCGCCGGAGTATGTCCAAAGCATGACGTTTCATCCGAATGGACGCATTCTGGCTGCAGGAATGTTATCCGGCGATGTTCAGCTGTACGATGTAATTTCAGGCCAACCGTGTGGCGATATTTTGAAGCACGCGTTGTGGTTAACTTCCGTTTCGTTTTCCCCCAACGGCCGGCAATTGGCCACGGCCTCGTTTGACCGCACTGCCCGGTTATGGTCGATCAAAGAATCGTTGTTCGATCAAGAACTTTCCAGATTACGACAGGATGTTTGGCTCACCTTGGGCGCCCGGCTCAACAACGATGGCGTGCTCGTACCGCTTCATTGGAAACGTTGGCAACAGCTACGGAATGAACTTCGGTAGGTAGGGCCGGTTCCCACCCTACTTGTTCTACACTTCGCGCATACGATTTTTCGAAGCTTCGCCGAATTACCGAATGGTGTTTAGCCACAAAAATGGTTCGCCAAACAGTTTTTCTAACTTCTTTTGTTTTTCATCTGGAAGTCCACTTCGTATTTTCAATTCATACTTCCTTTTGAGTTCCACAATTTCGGCAATATATTTTTTGTAATTTTCAGCGACTGTATTCTTGAGCATTTCTTTTTCGTTACTCGTCAACCCACCGATTAAATCGTCGAGCTCTTTGTTGGTATAAGCTCCAAAAGGAGCACTGCCACGATGTAATCGTTTTTGAGCAAGGATTTGCAAAAGACGTTTTTTCTGATGTGGCAACAGCAACGCTGTCAGTGCCCTTGCTTGTCTACCACGGACCTCTTTTCTTTTAGCTTCGAACGCTTTGTATTGAGGTGTATCACGAACGCCGATCACTTTGGTTTGTCCATTTGGAAGCTTCCTGATACCTAACTCCATATTTTTGGGCGATTCGATCGCAACATATTCTCGATTGTACTTCAACTCGATCCGTGAAAGTTGTCGACGTTGTTCTTGAGTTAGCTCCAAATCACGCTGTACATACTTGTTCGACAAGTAGATGTGCAACCCAGTACTGGAGGAAACCAGTTTATCAAACGCAATTTTCTCCTTTGTTTTTTGGTCAAGTTTTATTTCATCTTGTGCGGGCAAAACAGTACAGAGACAGCTCATCGAAAAAATTGTTAACATTAGCCTGTTCATCGTTTTTACCTCAAGGGTCAATCGATAGTGAACTCCAATGGATCTCTTGAAGTATCCAAAATCCAATTCACGCCGTCATGTTTGTAGGGATATACCTTATACGTGATTGGGGCACCTTGAATATTCAAATTCCAACTATCTTCAAATGAAAATACGCCCTTGCGAACATTGGAAAGACTATAAGCCCCTAAATCAACTTCACCTTTGACTGTCACTTTTTTGATGTGAAATCCTGAAACTTGGCCGATCTCCAATTTGTTCTCATGCGCTGATTCGACTTCAGGTACCCATGTTTCAAATTCCAAATATATTTTGTTGGTACTTATCTCATGAATTTTTCCACCGCCGACGTCGATAGTCTCATGTCTCAAACGGTGATGAGCATGATGAACGACATAAGGGTTTAAGACATATTCCGTGTAAAAATCATGTTCCCAAATAGTATTGCCGATTCTACCTGTCGGCCGTATTTCGCTACTGAATAAACTAACCACAAATGTACCTGGCCAACCTCGATGGATAATACGACCTACATGGTCGGGCATTTTTGTCGTAGTAAGCATCCCCATCTGCTCAAGCATCGTATGCAATGATGAATGCCAATCATACCTGACTTCAAACTTCAGTTTTTTGCCGATCGAGACATTTTTCACGCCTCCCGCCAGCACTAGATCCTGCCAGTCGGGCAATATGTCATATCGAGTAGAAATAAAATCCTTCCACACGGACGGCAATTCTTCTTCCGTGCTAATGTGTATCCAATCGGGTTGAATGGTATATGACAGTTCTCGAATACCGCCACCTCCGGGATCGATCGGAATTTCGGGATCATCGTTACCGATGGCAAACGGAACACAAACTACTAGCGCAGCAAGACAAAAAATTGGGGTTGTGAGGTTCTGATACATTTTTGATCTGATAAGAAATAAATGAAGAAAGGATTGTGAAAGGATTTGAAAGAAAGGAGATTACACCATACAACAACGTCGCTCCCGTGGCAACAACTGCGAAATGGACTCCGGTGAGTAGGGCGGTTCCCGCCGGCCCTACTTTAGGCACCCAAAAAATGCGACGCCATTAACGTCCACCACCGATTTTGCCTTGGATGGTTGCGCGGCCGTGTTTGACGTTTTCGGCTTGATAGGTTTTTGATTTGAGAAAGTAGGTGAGTTTTTCGGCGGTTGCAGTCGCCGGCGATTGGTTCAAATTCTTGCGATGTTCCAATTGAGCGAAATTGGGCGCAGTTCCTTCAATAATGACTTTGTCGCCCGATTGATCATACCGCACGCGATTACCTGTCGCTTTGAATAATCGGCCACGGACAACCGTTTGACCACTGCAAACCAATTCGAGATGTGGCTTGGAACGATTTTGCGATTGCCACTGGTTGATGTCCATTTTGTCACAAACCATTTGAACGGCATTCGGCGATGAAAAAAATTGGCGACTGTCCGGATCAACGGTTTCTTGCAACGAACCGACAGGCGCATAAACGCTGCGGATATTGCCTTGAATTTCCAATTGTTTTTTCTTGGAATTACCGATCAATGAACGAACAAAATTCACTTGGGTGTAAGTCAAGTTCGCGATTCGTTGGTCTGTCGATGTCGATCGAAATGGACTTTGTGTTCCGTTGCCGGTGTGCCAAATCTGAACTGTTCCAGGCCCCGGTGCCGAAAGATCACCGGTTTGAGCTAACAAGATCGCCGATGGTACTTTGACGATTTGAACCGAGTTTGTTTTGCCGTTGCTACCGATAGATTGATTGTTAATTTGGACGACCGGTTTTTGTGCGTTGGTTTGTCGATCTGTCCAATACGATTTGAAAACAGCCTGGTTATCGCCCAAAGTGCTGACCAAAATGAGTTTTTCGATTTTTGGATTTGCTTTTGTGGTCGTTGATTGGCTGGAGTTGGTCAAATCGATCGGTTTTTCCAAAACCAAAGTCATCGCTTTGGCGCGCGCCACGGTTTTGGTGGTGGTGCGGTCGTTTAAATTGTTGCGGTTGATATTCGAAACGACTTCGTTTTCAAAATAGATTTGACGACCATCAAACACCATGCCGCCATCCCAATTGATTTGAATATCTGTTTGCGTGGTAGGTTTGGTTTTGGCGGCGGACGCTGGCGACGCGATAAACGATGATTGTGAGTCGGTCGAAATCTGTTGCGTCGTCGAGACGTTGAGTTGACCCTGACCTTGAATCCAGGCACGACCTCCCCATTGATCGTACATAATGGGATTGCCCTGAATTTTGAAACCGTTGGCGGTCAATGTCGCATGCTGCCGGGCTGTGACCTCGACACGATATTTGATTGGGTCTTGGATCGGTTTCTCGTTGGCGGGTGTCACGGTCACTTTGTCGCCAACGATTCGAGTCGACGACGGTGTCGTTTGATTCTGGTTCAACGGTTGATTGCTGATCGTGACATTTTCGCTGATCACAACTTTGTTAAAACGCGATATCGATGGAGATTTTTCCTGTTTTTTGGCGACGTTGTCGACATGCGGCGGCAAATCGATGTCGACTCGACCGCCGACAAAATAAATTGGCTTTGATTGTTTTTGCGGATCGCGTTGACGACCAGTCGTCTGCAATGACAATTCTTGCACGACCGGTTTGGCAACAACTATTCGTTTTCCCAAATTGTGTCGACCTTGAAAATTGGTATCGCGTACGGTCTGCGACTGCCAATTGGCAACCAGTTGTTGCGCAGTACCAATGACTTGTGATGATCGAATGTCGACCGAGCCCTTGGCGATCAGTTGAGACGGAACCCAACGATAACGTTGGGTCGCCGTTCCTGATGGAACCGAGTTGGCGATTTCCCAGAGCCAAAAATGTAGCTCATCGGCATTGAGCGTTGATGAATCGCCAAGTTTGATTTCCGACTCACCATAAAAGGAGATCACTTTTTTGCCGGAATGAGGTTGAATGGTCAATTTATCCTGAAACGTTGATTCAAATTCGATGCGCGATTGGTTGGTGACTCCGCGCTCCGTTTGATAACGAATGATTTTGCCGGGACCGTGAGCGATTGCTTTTCCGAGAGAGCCATCATCGGTGTTAGTGTATTTGATCGATTTTCCATAAAAACGAAAATCTTCACGTGTCAAAATTAAATGCGATCCCGACATATCGGCGGTCGCCGTTTGGAAATCGTATTCGATCGAGTCGGCCTGCAAAAATGTTTGACGTGATTTCATATCGATGGTTGCGGGAGATCCGAGCGCCAACACACGATGAATTTTGATTTTCGACGATGAGCCTTTGTCATCGGCTCGATTTTTTGCGGCTGCGGATTTGATGATTCGATCAAAAAACAATTTCAACCGCGTACATTTTAGCTGGTCCGCAAATCCATCCAGACGGTTGACTTGAACATCATCGTTGAGTGTTGCCGTTTCACGGCCAACCTCGTAAACGAACGCCCCGCGACAGGTGACGCGAAAGCGTGCCGATTCGAAATCGCCGGACGCTTGATGAGATTCAGGAACAAACTGCGCATCTGAGCCCAAACGTGGACGATTGTCGATGACCATTTCATCGAGTTGCTGCAGCCGAATTTCTTTAACTTTGGCTTGACCAAAACCGTTGTTGGGGCCTTTGGGTTGATCCAGTGCAATCATCAAATCCCGACCGTTGCCGCGGTGAGGGCCAAAATGAAAATCGACTGCCTCGCGTGTATAAATTTGCGCTTTGGTCAGAAAAATGTTTTTCGTGTTGACAACAAATTGTTGATCGGAATCCAGATGTTTTGACAATCGACTGATCCGGATGTTGCCGAGCAATCTTCCTTTTTGAAATTTGCCAAAACCTCCTCCCATCGACATCCGCCGATCAAATGTCAAAACCGCCGACGGTGCTTGCAATATGATCGGAGCGTCACCAGCATTGGTTCCCATGTCGCTGGTTGGCAAAACAAAAGAAACCGGTTTAACATCAACCGTGCCATCGTCCTTGGGAAAATAGTCTTTAAACAGGACGTAGCCATGTTTTGTTCTGAGGATTTTGCACTGACCGCGCTCCCAGCGGTCTTCGGCAAAATGTTTGGCGGGATCAAACATATCGCGCGCCAGTGGAAGAATGTTATTGGATTTCGTTTTTCGTTTTGGACCGTCACCCAACATTGTGGGAACGACCAGCGTCGCGTAAATGGCATACATCAACATCACCCCCGCAAGGGCAACGAGATATCGCGACAAAAAAGGAAAACGCTTCACCAAGAATCCATTCTGTGGTTGAAGACCTATGACATGATAGGTCCGGTTTCATTTACGTAGTATTTTCGAATCAGTTCGTCCCATCGATTTTGTTTTTTGAGAATCAGTTCAACCAATTCACGAACAGCCCCGCGGCCCCCGCATGTTTTGGTTTGGAGATGTGCGATCTCCTGAACCTCCGATGCACCATCGGCAACGGTCACAGCTAGACCGACGTTTTGCATAATCGGTATATCGGTCAAATCATCGCCGATAAAGCAGATTTGTTGGAGGTCAATGTCGAGCTCCGAAGCGATTTGTTTGCCAGCAGTGAGTTTGTCTTCGAAACCCTGGCGAACGATATCAATTCCTAATTCTTTGGCTCGAACTTGAACAATTTGAGACGAACGGGCTGTCAAAATTCCGAATCGGTGGCCTGCTTGCTGCCAAAGCTTGATTCCCAAACCGTCGCGAACATGAAATTGTTTATACTCGATGCCCGAGTTATCAAAGCCGATTCCGCCATCGGTCATGACACCATCAACGTCTGACAAAATGACCGTCACATTTTTGAGACGCTGATCGAGTAACATAGATGCATTATCCAAAATTTGTTCGTTTTTCGCGTTTGTGGCATCGAATTCTAATCTGTGCCAATCGCAGCCACAACGTTGAACGTGAAATTGAAAAACTGCTAGCTTCGCTCGATGGGACGGTTTGTTGTGAAAAGTTGGACAAAAAAACTGTGGCAACGCAAATGGTGGTTGGCCATTCTGATTTTGCTGCTCCTGGTTTTCGGACCCTATTTGTTTAGCCGTGCGATGAGCGGAATGCGCGACGTGCGCGTGTTCGAAAATGCTTCCGGGGCCGAAGGCGATTTTAAAAACTCGCAACTGAAAATTGTCGCGTACAATATCGCGCATGGTCGCGGTGCGACCGATAGCAATATGGAAGAACCGGCCGCCGACAAACGTAAACGCATTTCCCATATTGCCAGTTGGCTTAAACAACAGGACGCCGACATCGTTGTGCTGAACGAAGTTGATTTTTCAGCCACCTGGAGCGACCATCAAAATCAGGGAGCTGCGATCGCCAAAGAGGCCGGGTATCAATATTGGGTCGAACAGCGCAATATGGATTTTCGTCTGCTCTACGGAAGTTGGAAATTCGGCAATGTTATTTTGAGCAAATTTCCAATTGACGATGCGCACTTGGTCGAATTTCCAGAACCCAACCGATGGGAGCGCTGGGCGTGTGGTATCAAACAGGGAGTAGTTTGTACGATCCGGTTGAGTGAATCCAAAAAAATTCGTGTGTTTGGCGTCCATACCGATTTTCGTAACGAAGCGATTCGCGTGAAATCTGTAAAGGCGATGTTGGACGAGATCAAAACATCTGACATCCCGTTGATTGCCGCAGGTGATTTCAATTCGACGCCGACACGTTTGCCGTGCAGCAACCGGGCCCCTGACGAAAGCAACGCGATGGAAACGCTCGAAGCCGCCGACTATTTTGCGGCATTACCAATCGATACTGAGCAGCCAAAACTGACATTTTCTTCGCAACGACCACACACGACGATCGACTGGATTCTGATCCCCAAAGCCTATCGTTACAAATTCTATGATGTGCCGGCGTCGGATCTCAGCGACCATTTACCCGTCGTGGCAATTGTCGAAATCCGATAGGAACACAACCGTGTTTAAGTGTTCGCCTGCCGCAAAAGTTTAAGTAGCGTTGATTAAATCGGAAAGCTGTGAATTTAAACTGAGCGGCGAGGCGCTAGCCGCCGGTATTTACGGGGTCACCGGCGGCTAGCGCCTCGCCGCTCCTGTTTAATCAACACCTAGGCCACGCCTAACTGCTGCTCACCCATTTCTTTGACACGCGCATCGTCAATGGTC
>JANQLU010000019.1 GCA_028280445.1 Pirellulaceae bacterium
GTGCTCTTGGCTCGCCAACGAGTGTCTTCGGCCACCAAATGCTCCGAGCGCTCGATGTGGGACGACATGTGCATCCCGTCAGATCAGGGTCGCTATACCTCGTCCATTTGGATTCGTGAGCAGCGTCCTTTCACCTTGTGGTCTCGATTCGCTTCGTTCATCACGTCGACCAACAACCGTCTGTACATCGGCTGGTTCGGTGTCATCATGATCCCCACTCTTCTGACGGCAACTACGGTCTTCATCTTGGCATTCATCGCCGCTCCACCCGTAGATATCGATGGTATCCGCGAGCCAGTGTCTGGATCTCTTATCTACGGTAACAACATCATCTCGGCGGCGGTTGTACCTACTTCGAACGCCATTGGTCTACACTTCTACCCTGTATGGGAAGCCGCGTCTATGGATGAGTGGCTCTTCAACGGTGGTCCGTACCAGTTGATTGTTCTTCACTTCTTCCTCGGCATCTGTGGATACATGGGCCGCGAGTGGGAGCTATCCTTCCGTCTGGGCATGCGACCGTGGATTGCTGTGGCTTACTCGGCGCCGGTAGTGGCTGCAACGGCGGTCTTCATCGTATACCCAATCGGCCAAGGATCCTTCTCAGATGGTATGCCACTTGGTATCTCGGGTACCTTCAACTTCATGCTAGTCTTCCAAGCGGAGCATAACATCCTCATGCACCCATTCCACATGCTGGGCGTTGCCGGTGTCTTCGGTGGCTCACTGTTCTCGGCGATGCACGGTTCACTGGTTTCGTCATCACTCATCCGCGAGACCACTGAGAACGTATCCGCGAATCTAGGTTACAAGTTCGGCCAAGAAGAAGAAACGTACAACATCGTAGCTGCTCACGGCTACTTCGGTCGTCTTATCTTCCAATACGCATCCTTCAACAACTCACGATCGCTTCACTTCTTCTTGGCAGTTTGGCCAGTGGTAGGTATCTGGTTGACTTCGCTGGGCGTGTCCACCATGGCATTCAACTTGAATGGCTTCAACTTCAACCAATCGGT
>JANQLU010000030.1 GCA_028280445.1 Pirellulaceae bacterium
TCTTGTCAAACACACCACACCGGAACTTTGTGTCACCAGTTTCGCCTACGACGGGCAACATCGCGTTACTTCGGTAACCGACCCCGAAGGCAATATATACTCATACGGATACGATTCTGCATCACGAGTGACTTCTTATGAAGATCCGTTAGGGAATCGTACTACCTATTCGTATTCCCATCCTCCGAGAAAAACAGCCCTGCAAAATGCACGTGGATATACGACGACCTATCAATATGATTCCGATTTTAAGTTGACCGAACGTCAGGACGCGTTAGGTAATCGTTGGACTTATACGTGGTCTAATGGCTTCATCCAAAGCGAAATGAATCCATTGGGGAATGTGACGACCTATCTACATCACAGCGCCAGCAATGCTGGGCAACGCCTCAAAGCTGTAGTGTCGCCGATGGGATTTAGGACCACCTTTCACTACAACAGTGACAATTTGGTTGAGGCAATTGAAAATCCGCTTGGCAACCGAACCACGAATGTTTGGGACGCCAATAAACAACAAACTGCGTTGGTTGATGCGTTGGGGAATCGGACTTCATACAGTTACACTGCAAGAAACCAACTTGAGTCTATTACAAATCCGCTTGGGGCGATTACAACGAACATTTATGACTCAAAAGGGAACAACACGGCAACAGTCAATCCATTGGGAAATCGCACAAGCTTCCATTACAACGATGCCGCACAAGTTGTCGCTGAAGAAGATGCTTTGGGCAACCGAATGACGTATACTCTGGACGACATGAATCGGGTGACGGCAGTTACCAATGCGCTTGGAAACACCACGACCAACACGTACGACAACAATGGACAGGAAATTGCAACGACCAGCCCATTAGGGTTCATCAATACGACCGTTTACGATTCGCTCGGCCAAACCACGTCGAACATCAATCCGCTTAACGATCGCATGACGTTTGAATATGACCGGGTAGGCAACAATGTCAAATCGATGAATCCACTTGGATTCATATCGACCAACGTTTTTGATGAATTAGATCGAAGCACTGCATCTGAGGACCCTCTTGGTAATCGAAGCACGACGATCTATGGAATAGCCGATCGGGTCAATGCGACCGAAAACGCACTTGGCTATCGCGTTTCGTTTGTATACGACAACGATGGTCGCAACATTGCTATACAGAATCAGCTTGGCAACTTGTCGACAACCGTTTATGACTCTGCTGGGCAAACCGTTGCCAGCATTAATCCATTGGGATTTAGAACAACGACGGTATTTGATAACGCAGGTCGCACCGTTGCATCGATTAACGCACTGGGGTACCGGTCGACAAGTTCTTATGACCAGGCTTCCAATCTGATCGCGTCACAAAATGCGCTGGGATACTTATTCACGACTATCTACGATGCAGGCGACCAGCCTGTCGCAACCATCGATCCGTTGGGATTTCGTTCGTCAACCCAGTATGACGCAGCTGGTAGAACTGCCGCAAACATCAATTCCTTAGGGTATCGGTCGACTCTCATCTACGATTCCGCCAATCAGATTATCGCAAATGAACTGGCCAACGGTAGTCGGACCAGTTTCACATTCGATGTTGACGGCAGGAAAATTCAAACGACAGACTCTCTAGGGCGCATTTCCACAACGGTTTATGATGCAGCTAATCAATTCATCGCCAACATTGATGCACAAAACAATCGAACCACAATTGGCTACGATTCAGCGGGCCGCCAAGTAACCTCGACGAATGCGGTTGGGAATACAAACACATTGATTTACGACGTGGCCAACAATCTTGTCGCAACAGAAAACCCGTTGGGATTTAAATCAACAACTGTCTATGACGCGGCCCAGCAGAATATCGCAACAATCGACGCTCTCGGTAATTGGTCGACAAATGTTTACAGCGCATCTGGGATTGTGATCGCGACGATCAACCCGCTCGGTTTTCGGTCATCAGCTACGTTTGATGCAGCAGGTCAACAGATTAGCACGACGGGTGCCAATGGCAACACGTCTACCAATGTTTATGATTCGGCTGGCCAAACAATCGCTGACGAAAATGCCTTAGGCTATCGGACCACCAACGTATTTGACGGTGCTGGGCAGGCGATTGCACTTGTTAATGCACGCGGATACAGAACGACATTCGTGCATGACCTTCGCGGCCAACGAGTAGAACTTATTGATCCTTTGGGACGAATCTCAACCAGTGTATATGATGCAGCAGGCCAACAGACATTGCGATTGGATGCACGAGGTGACAAAACCACATATTCGTTTGATCCAATTGGTCGAATGACTGGCCGGGCCTACCCTGATGGAACGTTGGTTACTTTTGTGTTTGATGCGGTCTCCAATCGAACCTCGATGAAAGATAAAACAGGAACCTACTCGTTTGAATATTCGACGTTAAATCGGATGACCGTGGCAAGTGTTCCAGCAGGCCTTTCGACGACTTTTTCGTATGACTCACTAGGTAATTTACAAGTAATGACTGATGCCAATGGCGGCGTCATGACATACGAATACGACTCAGCCAATCGTCTAGCTCACATGGTTAGTTTGAACGGTGGCCGGTGGACATTTACATTTAATGCAGTCAATCGGCCGATGCAAGAGGAACTTAAAAACGGAACTCGAGCTTCATTTACATATGACGCAGCATCTTACTTGTTGGAAGTAGCAAATTTGAAGTCCGACTCGACCGTGATATCTGACTATCAATTCATCTACGATGCAGAAGGAAATCAACTAACGGAAGTCGATAACTCTGGGGACCGAGTAACATGGACTTATGATTCGATTTATCAATTGACCGATGAAAAACGATCTGGTGCAAACGCTTATGAAAGCGCATTTACATATGACTCGGTCGGAAATCGATTGGTTCAAGACGTTGATGGTGCTTTGACAACCTCAACGTTTGATGGAGCCAATCAATTAGTGAATAGCCAAGATTCGACTGGGGAGACAACTTACTCGTTTGATGCCAACGGAAATCAATCGTTGACTGTTTCGCCAACAGGTGAGCGCACAACAAGAACTTGGGGATATGAAAATCAAGTTGAATTGGTAGAGTTGCCGAGTGGGCAAGTAGTAACTTCGACCTACAACGCAGACAATCAGCGGGTTAGATACGAAACGTAGGTAATTCGATTTTTTAGATTGGATAGGAATTCACGTGGCTGTTACAAATTTCATTTGGAACCCCTTATCTGAAAATGTGTTGCTAGAAACTGACGAAAACAACACGACGGTAGTGGCGTACACACATGGATCAGGACTATATGGCAAGCTTCTTTCTCAGGACCGTGGAGGTGCGACCAGTGATTACCATTACGACAGTCGCCGATCAACTCGACAACTGACAGATGCGAATCAAGGAGTCACTGATACCGCAACATATTCGGCATTTGGCGAGACTGTTGCTAAAACAGGAGTGACGACTAATCCGTTTGGTTACAACGGTGCAGTTGGTTATTACACCAATTCTGACACCAGTGATTTGTATGTGAGAGCCAGAACGTACGACCCAACATCTGGCCGATGGCTTTCTAGTGATCCGCTTGAATTCGTTGATGGCCCCAATACATACTCATATGTAAGTAATCGACCGACAGCGTTCATGGATCCATTGGGGCTCTACACGCTTCGTGACGCGATCAAATCACTAGAGTCTCGTGGTGTAAAAAAACTTGCGCCACCATCGAAAATAATTGATCAGTCCGGTAATTTGGGTGAGGGTATTGGAGGAACTAACTATCCTGGTGTAGATGTGAACATCCAGATCGAAAACCCCTTTAGTTCAAACCGCTATTCACCTACCCAGCTATTTGAAGAGTGGTTGAGATTAGAAAAACAATCCACTGCTTGGCTTGCAAAAATTCCACAATGCCCGGATGAGATTTGTATCAAAAATGGCAAGATCAAAAATTGCAACAATGGAATTTGGAACGAACTAAAAAATGACTACTTTGTTAATGAGTACCATGATGGTGCAGATTATTGTATGCGATCGATAGCATTTGCCGGGTCAGCTCAGCAATGTTGCTACGAACAAAAAGGACAAACGCTAAAATTAATCAAGTCTGGAGAACCTGCAGGAACTCCAGATTTAGTCGCTGCAACTGGAAATGTAGGGACAATCTTTAATTGGTTTGGTGATACTGGCCATATCGGACATGATCTAACACCATATTTACTTGCCAAACAGTTAGGCCGTTATGATGATTATTTGAAAGTACGTCCACTGTCACAGGGTGGTGGGAGTTGTTACCTACCAAGTAGAGCTGAAATCGATAGGCGACGACGGGAGTACAATAGGATGAAAAGAAAACTGAAAGAAATGAGTGGAATGGCAGGGTAGGCTGTGGTTTTGTGTTCTAAGGTGCAGAAAGAAATCAATCTTTTGACGTGTGGTAGCCAATACTTAACCTGACAGACACAACACAGATCAAGCTGTTTTGCGACAGCAAAAGCGTTTCTTTTCAAAGGTGAGGAACGCCGCTACGTTAGGAAGAGCCGCTTGGTGGACAGCGACTCTCTAAGACACTGGGCAAGTTTTATTGACAATCTCGTACATATTGAAATCTGGGCCTGTCATGAAGATTGTGTAAGTGGTTATTCATTGTGATTAAGTAATTGTTGTGGTAAACAATCTTCGAATTTGATGGCGAATTGTTGTAAGGCCATGTTCCAGTGATGAATGGGCATGGTCCATTTCTTTTGGGCCTGGTGGATTGCCAAGTAGACAATCTTGAATGCGGATCTTTCATTGGGAAAGATCTTGCGATTTCGGATGGCCTTGCGAATCACACTGTTGACACTCTCGATGGCGTTGGTGGTGTAAATCGTTTTTCTGATTTCAGGTGGATACTCGAACATCGCCGTGATGTTTGGCCAGTGAGTGTACCAGCTCTTGGAAATCATCGGATATTTGTTGTCCCAAGATTGAGCGAATTCATCTAAAGCTGCTTCGGCCGCATCAAGAGTTGCCACGCGATAGACTTCCTTCAAGGCTTTGGCGATCGCTTTGCGGTCCTTGTAGCTAACGAAGTTCAGAGAGTTGCGTACCAACTGGACGATAGACAACTGAACTTGAGCCAGTGGGAAAACACTGCCAATGGCATTCGGGAATCCGTCAGTCCATCGACGCAAACAATGAAGTTATCCTGGATTCCTCGATACTTCAGGTCCTTGAGAAATCCATGAATTCTTCTGGACTCTCGCATTCAGAAACCAATTCACTTAAAAGTGCTTCACGACGACTAACTTCTTGTTTATTGCCTGACGACTAGTTGCTCCTTCGGATACCAGTAGAATCCATCGCAACCACTTACATAATTCTTCTGACAGGCGGCTCGTTCTGAATTAGATCTTTTCGATGACCATCGTTCGAATAGCAATCCGCTTGAACTTGTACGGATAATTTTTGGGTCACGTTCTCATGTCATTATCTGTTTGAGACTAAAATACAGAAATAAAAAAACGCATCTCCTTTTGGAGGGCCTAGTGGGAAATTCCCCGCGGAGGTTCGAATCCTCTCGATCGCACTACCTGTACGGGGTTTGTGGCTGTTTTTGTCATGGGCCCTTTTTTCATGGCGATGGCAAAATCTGAATTGTTGCCAGAATTGATTGGACTCAAAACAGATCACGTCACGTTCTATTCGCAGACACTCTTGCTGATAACGATCTACTCCAAACTGACTAATGAAATTAGCAAGTCGTTTGCAACATAAATCCGAATCGACAAAGCCCCAATTTGCTAAAACCAGCACGTTGTCGAGATGGGATGGTATCGCCTTGCTGGCTCATTGCAACAATGCGCAAAACTGTGACGCTGCGATTCTGTTTAGTAACAATCGATGTTCAGCAAACATCGGAACGCTCATCAATAAACACAAAAGGGATGATTTGATTTTGTGCCATCACCATTCCTTCAAAGAAAACTCCGCCTTACACATTTTGTTCCCCACTACTAATTCTGGCGTACAACAAAAACGCAAAAGTCTAATGACGTAATTCACTTTATTGCTAACCAACATGAAGAAAACATCACTAAAACGATTTGATGATCTTCCCCAATTATTACCTCGGAAGAATCACATCCTTTGCTAAACAATGAAACTTTGGTGAAAACGATTTCTCAAAACTTAGGTAGAAACAACTGCATGCATTTCATTGCAATTGCCTTTTTTATTTTCATTCACTTTTGATTTTTTCTGTTCAAACTTTTTTCGAAACAATTTTTTTTGTGGCCTTAAAAATGTTTGACTCTCGAATTATTGATCGATAGAACTAAATCAGTCGACTTGATTTTCTGATTTCCTTTCTGAGTTATGAGTCGACGTAGGGCAGTATCTCAAAATTCAATTCTTGTCATTAAAAAAAGGATGTTGGTCATGATCGTACCTCCATCATCACAAACACCGATTTCCGGTTCGACCAGTAGCGGAGCATCAGAACCTGAACAAGGTTGTACTGAAGGACTTCCTTCGTTAACTGGTGGCGAGCGCTTTGACGGATGTGGAAGTGGCGGAGACGATTGCGGACTAACAGGAGACAACCTTGTCTCGCCGGCAGGCGCAGCTCGCATCCCAAATTCTGGTGCTAATCCGAACTCGAGTTCAGACGATTGCGGTTGCGGTGACGACGTATGTACAACGGCTCCAGGTGCAATGTCGCCATCGATTGGCAACCAGACGTTTGAGATTTCACTTCCGTCAGGAAACTGCTTATGGAATCTACCCCATTTGACGTACAACGCGTTGTCAACCGAATCGAGTGCATTCGGTTTTGGTTGGAATGATCGCAATGTTCGCTGGGTCGAGGAGATCAATTCAACGACAGCCGAAGTACATCGCGGTGATGGACGAGTCTACAGGTATACCAACAAGGATCTCGGTGGAAACTACACTCCACCAGCCGGCGCCTCGAACAGTCTGCAGAAATCTGGAAGCACCTGGATTGAAACGCGCCCTAATGGATTCAAGATTCATTACAACGCAAGTGGCGATATCACCAAAACCGAAAACGTTGCTGGAGCCATTTGGACCTATTCGTACGGTGGTCTTCCACCACTGTTAACCACGATCCAAGACCCAACCGGCGGTACGACGACCTACACGTATCTCAATGGAGATATTTCAAAAATCACCGACCCTGCTGGTCGCGAATCCCAGTTCGAAGTTGATGGAAACAGCAATCTTGTCAAACACACCACACCGGAACTTTGTGTCACCAGTTTCGCCTACGACGGGCAACATCGCGTTACTTCGGT
>JANQLU010000044.1 GCA_028280445.1 Pirellulaceae bacterium
CGCTAGACGAAGAAAAAACCATGGTTGAAATGCAAGCATTTCCGCACGACTGGGTAAGGAGTTGTTGAACTAGGAAGACTTCAGCTCCCATGGAACAACAATTAGCGTTTGTAGCACTAGTGCCTTGCCGCTCACAGGATTATGCTCAGGCCAATCCGTAGGCGCACATGTTTTTGGCTCGGCGGGAGCCTCGCCCTCCCGAAACCAAATTTGTTAATCAGAAAATGTTGAATTCAGTTGGTTTTGTCGGCGTAAAAAATCCGGCGCGTTCCATTTGCCGGTACGTAATGCAGGCTGCGAGGGAAATCCAAATCAAAAATCCGAAATTCACAAACGTTAGTTCAGATTTGTATTTCGGAATCCGTCGTTGAAAAATGACTTGGCCCGATCCCAAATCAATGACCTGGAGAAAAGAATAGTATTTTTGGCGGACGGATCTTAGGTTAAGTACCGCCAGAAATTTGCCGTCTGGCGAGATACAAAAATGAGAATCGCCATGAATTGTTGGCGCTGAGATTTGTTTCAGGACTCGCCAATTGATGTCGGTCAATTCTAGAACGTCACCTCGTTGAAACAAGAAATACTGAAAGTCCTTCGTCGAATAAGCCAAAAATTCTGCGTTTTGCTTTTCTGCAATTATCTGTTGGAAATTGCCACGCTGCACCCAACGATCGTGTTCGAAATCAATTGATCGAACATATCCCAAGGAGTTTCGAAACACAAAAAACGGTTCGGTTTGATCCGGGATCTGTTGAAACAGCGATTTGGGATCATGAGACAATTCGTCGTACACCGCGCAAGTTTCTAAGCTTCGCTCATGACTCCAACGAAATTTTTCGCATGCCGAAGGTTTGATCGATTTTGATTTTTCGAATTTTTGATATTCGTCCGCGGAAAGTTCATCGAAAATTTCCTGAGCAAAATTCCACCGACAAGACAACCTTGGGTTATTCAAGTGATGGTACGTCAGATCATAAGGATCGAACAATTTGAGAACAACCGTTTCGTTGTCAATAAACATCGCCTGCCGACAGAGATAAATTCCTTTTTGGATATCGTCGTCTAAATCCGACAACTGGCTGTTCATTTGTTTTATTTCGTCAGATTTAATATCAACAACGGAAAACGAAGAGCGAAACCGATCTCGACGGCGATCCTCTTTGAGCAACAAATGTTTACCGTCTGGTGAAAATTCAAGGAGTTCAAAAAATGTCGTATGCGGCTGTTTCGGCGGGTCGATCAAGTGCGCCATGATCAAGGCGACGAGATACATGAACATCAAAAAGAATTTCAAATTCAGTTTCCGGGGCGGCAACATTTTTTACTTCACGGAGATTAACCTAACCTCAAATCAATGGCGTTTTTTTTGTGTCCTGTGTTTTTACGCAATGCGTCGTTAGATTTGTTCATGGAAAAGCCTTTGTAAGCGGCTAGCGCGTTGCCGCTCACAGGATTAGGTTCCTGCCAATCCGCGACCGCGCTGTTTTGGCTCGGCGGGAGCCTCGCCCTCCCGTGCCTCGCCACCACACCACGTCGCTACCTGGATTGCCGAATCGGAATAGATTATCTCGCATGCTGATATTCAAGTGCTATCAATCGGGCAATGCTCTTCGCAATCAGCCTGAAACAGGCCGATATCAGTAAAAGATTTCCGGGATACCAGGAATTATTTTCGCACGTTCATGGCACTCGGAAGTCTTCTCGCACTGTTTGGAATCAAGTGATTTCGACATCAACTCGCCTCGATTGAAATACGACCCATGTTCAACGAAATGAGCCTGACAAAGACGGCGTTTTACGTTTTTATTTTGCCGCTGATTGGTCTAGCGTCTGTATCCGCGCATCAAGTTTTTACGATTCTCGATCCGCAAAAATCGGCGCTGAGCGAAACTGAGCACGCGTCAACCGAAAATTCAATCTCCGAAAGAATACAATTCACGGTCAGGCTCGACGCCCAAGGAAAAATTCACGGCCGTATGTCTACGATTGTACCCACTCCGGATGATTCAACAGGACCAGGCCATCGTCTGAATCCAGCCCGCCATTTGCAAGTTCAAGTGATTCGTGATGCTCAGCGTTTGGCCATAACCACCACGGATCGAGACGGACGCTACACGATCACAGATCTTGAGCCGGGAATTCATACGCTGGCGACAACCGATCGAACGGGTACGACGATTTTTGGAATCAACGTTTTGCCTTATCAACCAGGACAGGAGGACTCGGATTCGTTTGTCGATGCATTTGTTATTTCCAACGAAACCACGATTGTTCATTCCTGGATTATGGCGGGAAAACAACGGTTCAAGAAAAACGGCGGCAGAACCACTGGATCCAAAAACTTTCCCGCCGGGCACAATGTCGTTTCCCTGGACAACGGAGTATTCAAAGGAAAGGTTTATAGCTTTTTCGAAGGAGCCGATGTCAGTGATACGAAAATAACATTGCTGCAAGACGGTGTTCGAGTTCGGCAGGGGCGGGTTGATCAGAAAGGACTATTTGTATTTCAAGATTTGCCACCAGGCATTTACGATTTGGTAGCCACCGGCAGCGAAGGGATTGCAGCAATTCGGTTTGTGGCTGAGTCAACTCGCGCGACATCCATTTTCCAGCAGGTCACCTACCTGCAAGCAGACCCGGTGAGCATGCACATTGCACTGGCTCCCGATTCGCAAGTGATGGACTCGACGTCAAATGAGATTTTCGATCCGTCCGTAATCAATGATCCAGCGATTTTTGTTCCCAATCGTTTTGTCGTCGGCGGTTCGGTTGGTAGTCCGAACGGATGGCCATTGATCATCCCAGGAATTATCATTCCGCTCATTCCTTTGCTCGATGATAATCCTCCGCCGCCGACAAGTCCGAATCGGTAATGCTGAAATCGGAAAATTATGGCAACTGCGTTTTGGCCAATTCCATCGTTTTGCGTTTGGCGGCGATGCGGCGAACGATTTCGTCGACAATCGCACCGATCAAAATGATGATGCCAATCATGAAAAATTCCAATTGCGACGGAATGCCAATCATATCGGGCGCGTTGTACAACACGCGCAAAATCGACGCGCCAATAATCACACCGATAATCGTGCCTTCTCCTCCGCGGAGCGAGCAACCACCCAATACGGCTGCGGCAATGGCGTATAGCTCGTAAAACGTTCCAAAAGCTGACGGGGAAACGCTGTTGGAGTCCAATGTAAACAGGATTGAACCGATGCCGGCACAAGCGGCGCACAACGTGTAGGCCATGACCTTGATCGAGTCGGTGTCGATGCCACTATATTTCGCCGCGGTTTCATTCCGACCGATGGCAAACAGGTATCGTCCATAAGTGGTTTTGTTGAGCAATATTGCGGCAAAAATGGCGACCACGGTCATCACAATAAACGGGGTTTGCACAATCGTTTTGGGCAGCGACGTGTTCCCAACCAGCCACAAGCAAGCGAAAAAGCCAGCTGCCATGATCAGCGTACCGCCAGTGTCGCGAAGATGTTGAATCACTGTTTTGGAAAACCTGGATGCAAAAAACAACAACAACGTCATTCCGCCAAACACCGAAACCACTTTCAAAATGGTTACTCGATCCGCGCCTTTGAGTGAAACCGATTCTTCGCCAATCCATCGTTTAATGAAATACATCAAAACGATGGAGATCACCAGCCCCGATGAAGCAAACAACAACTGCCACAACCAATTTTTGTACGCTGGAGAAATTTGTTTTGTCTGACGGAATTCGTGGTTCCAATATTGAAACGCAATCAAGCCAATCACCGGAAGCAAGCCCCAAGCACACCAGCGCATCAACATCGCCGGTAGATCTTCGACAGCAACTCCCAGTATCCCGCTGGACGAAAATGCCGAACCACCGATAGCCGTCAACATAATCGCGCCGACCAAGACCATCGCGTTGCGAATCTTGGATTGGCTACTGCCCGACGCGGACGGCATGATCCAACGAAAAATGGCATAGGCGATCAGAACGATGCCAATGATCAAAATCACAGTTGACGCGTTGAGCGGTTTGCCCAAAGCCAATAAACGTAGTGATTCGTCGTACCCATTACCGAGCCCTTGCGTCTCGTCGGCTGTCATCCATCTGGCCAAACCACGAAAAATCAGCAGCCCACAAAGCGTCACAACAAATGGCTGAAGGTTGAGTTTGGTAATCAACAAGCCTTGAAACAACCCAATATGAATTGAAACCAGGAAGGCCAAAAACAGGCAACAAATCAATGTTACCCAGGGGACGGTTACTCGATTTTCAATTTTGACAGAACTGCCGTCAGCCAATTGCGTTGAAGCAGTCACCGCATAGGGACGATCGGGCAGGTCGTCTCCAGGTTGAAAGTTCAAAGTCCAACTGCCGTCGGATTGAACGGTCAATTTTCCGTCGTCAGCGACAAAGTTTTTACCATCAACATCGAGCTTCAAGACTTGGCCGGGCTCGATTTGGGCGACGCCGCGAATGGCCGCTTGAGAAGCAAATTGAGGCGCAACAAATCCACCGATGCCTGCGACAATACCGATGCCCAGTATCAAAAATTTCCAAGATTTACCGCGCGTGAAAAACGTTTTCCGATTGGCAAACCAGGGGACGAATTCGGCAAAAGCCACGAGCAAAATCAGGTCTGCCGAAACCATCCACAAACAGTATTGCAAGTTGTTTGCCGGTGGGTGTTTTGTCCAGGCATTGATCAGCATTGCCATGGAACAGCCAATGATACAAATCACCGAACCAATCGAAAGATCGATGCCGCCAGTGACGATGACAAAAACTGCTCCAATGCCAATGATGGCAAATATCGAACTGGAACGGAGTAGATTTTGGATGTTGTACGGCAAAATGAAATTCTCGTTCAGCAGCGCAGTCGACGTGCAGACAAAAATTAAAAGCAGTAGGATACTGGTTACTTTATTTGACTTCATCGTTGGTCAGTTGATTTGGGCGGTTTGCGTTCCAGTTGCGAGTCGCATTACGTTCTCTTCGCTGAACTCGGTTTTTTCGAGAGTGCCAGAAATTTTTCCATGATGCATGACAATGATCTGGTCCGAGATGCCGAGTACTTCTTCCAGTTCACTCGAAACAAACAGAATGGCGACGCCTGATTTGGCAAGTTGATCCATCAAGGCGTATATTTCTTGTTTTGCGCCAACGTCAACACCGCGAGTTGGTTCGTCTAAGAGCAATACAACTGGTTCCGTAGCCAGCCATTTTCCAACGACCACTTTTTGTTGGTTGCCGCCGGACAAATTGCTGACAGATGTTTCGACATGGGGCGTTTTGATTTTTAGTTTTTCGCGGTGTTCTTCGGCCAATTCCAATTCGCTTGCTTCTTGAATAAATTTTGTCAGCACCGATATTCTTTCCAGCACGCTCATCGAAGTGTTTTCTCGAATGGACATTTCGAGCACAATACCTTGCTGTTTTCGATCTTCGGGAACCAGTGCGACGCCAGCGGAAATCGAATCACGACAATCGCGCATTTCCAATTTCTCGCCATTGAGCAATACGGTTCCGGACAATGGCGGCGTCATCCCAAAAATCGTGGTTAACACTTCGGTGCGTCCTGAGCCGACCAGACCATAAAGCCCAACGATTTCACCTTGTCGAACGTTGAAACTAACGGCATGGTTGGGATGCGCCTGGGTGACCAGGTCTTTGATTTCGAGGATTGGATTTTGCGGCTGGTAATCGCGTTGAATATAAAATTGTTTCAGATCGCGGCCGACCATTTTGCTGACCATGTTTTCACGCGTAATTTCGTCCCGCTCGAGTTTTCCCGCGTTTTGACCATCACGCAAGACCGCTACCCGGTCCGACAGATGGATCACTTCGGCCAGACGATGTGAAATGTAGACGATCGAAATACCGTCGTTTCGTAGTCGGTCAATGATTTCGTACAGGTATTCCGTTTCCTGTTGAGTCAAACTTGAGGTTGGTTCGTCCATGATCACAATGCGTGCATTGATCGACAACGCTTTGGCGATTTCAACCAATTGTTGTTGGCCAATCGACAAATCTTTAGCCAACGTTTGCGGCGAGACTTTTAATCCGACTTGATCCATATAGGTTTGAGCCACAGAATCAATCGAGTCGTTTTTCAAAAACGAAAATCTGGACGGTTCACGGCCGAGATAAATATTGGCGGCAACACTCAAATTGTCGCAAAGGTTCAATTCCTGATGGATGAGCGCGATTCCAAGCGAAGTAGCTGTTTGAACGGAGTCGATCAGCACGGGCTCAGAATCAATCACAATTTGACCTTCGTCCGGCGATTGGATTCCCGCCAGGATTTTCATCAAAGTGCTTTTGCCAGCGCCGTTTTCACCGATCACCGACAACACTTCACCAGCGTACAAATCGATCGAAACGTTGTTCAACGCGACAACGCCGGGAAACCGTTTGGTGACTGATTTGACTCGAAGAATTGGATTCGGCATTCGTGATCCACATTAATGCAAAACGCCGACCTGGCAATTTGGGTCGGCGCTGGAAACGGTAACAATTGTTGCCACTAATCTTTCGCTTTTTCAAGGAGTCCCTGCAGCTCTTTTTTGTAATTGAGGGCTTGTTCCTTGGTCGAAATCACACGCAGAGGAATTTCAATATAGTCGATATCCGAATAGGTTTTTTCTTTAGAAATGATTTCTGTCAGGACTTTTACTGATCTGTAGCCGTATTCGTATGGGTTTTGCACGACCGTCCCGGCACAGTTGCCGTTGGCAATTTCATCGAGCGTTTGAAAGTTTTCGTCGAAACCTACAACCGCGACTTTGCCGAGTTTATTCGCACTTTTAAGCGCGTCAAAAATAGCTGGTGGGTTGTATTCAAACAAACCGACCATGCAATCGAGTTTGTCGCCGTGTTTCGCAATGGCTTGTTGTGGAAGTTCTTTTTTTCGCGTGTCGTCATTTTCGTCGACTTTCGTTTCCAAAATCGTATATTTATCACCTTTGATCACGCTGCCCGGTTTGTCATAGCGATTTTCGTCTTCGGAGCGGTCCAGTAATTCGTCGATCACGCCTTGTCGTCGAAGCTTCCCATTGTGTTGACCCAACGAGCCGATAAACAAGACAACATTGCCACCATTGGGGATCGCTTTTTTGACCAATTTGCCAACCTCGCGTCCCCCTTTGTAATTCGAAATCCCGATGAAAACTGAACGTTTTGAATTCGGCGCGTCCGAGTCATGGGTGATAAACGCGGCATTTTCGGCGATTTGATTGAGGAGGCTGCCTTGATTTTCCGGTTCGCGAGGACTGATGGCGATTCCATCAACCTGGTTGCTCAACAACTGTTCAACCATTCGTTTTTGATTCGCAGCGACGCCGCCTTCGGTCGGAGGCATTTTGACTTCGACTTCAACCCCCAGATCTTCACCGGCGGCCAAAGCACCGGCTTTGCCATATTTCCAAAAATCCGCGATGCAGTTGGTGACAAAGGCAACTTTGATTTTCTTTTTACCACCGTTTTTCGAATCGCCATTTTTGTCTTTGTTTTCAGGCGTACAGGCAGCGATTGCCAGGACTGCAATCATCACGACGAAATATTTTGCGAATCTCATCAACTCCACTCCGATATTAACTCCAATTTTGTGTGAGACGCGATTCTAGGTGGCGTTTCGCCAGTTCTCAAGCGGCAATTTCGCTGCTCGGGGTTCCGATTTTTGCTCCACAAGTCAAATAACGGTGTTGATCGTTAAAAACGTACAGGATAAAATTTTTTGATTACTCAAAAAATATTTTTTTATTGATCAAAAAAAGAGAATAATGAGACTTTTTCAATATGTTATTGCGCTGGCGATGGTTTTGGTCGGCTTCCAGAATTCGTTATTGACGGCGCAAAACAGTAAAAAAATCTTGGTTTGTAGCACGACCCAAGTAGCAGATTTTGCCAGAAACGTCGTCGGCGATCGCTGGGTCGTCAAATGCGTTTTGGCGGCGGGTGAAGACCCTCACAAATACAAAACAACGATTGCCGACGCCAATATGGTCAAAGACGCCGATCTGTGCGCGCGAAACGGTTGGGATTTGGAAGGTAACAACTGGATGGAGACATTGGCCAAAACCGCCGGCAAAAAATTGGTGACCTGTGTCGACGGCATCAAAGCCTTGGATGCTGACGAAGGCGATGGCGCGACCGTCAAAGATCCTCATGCCTGGATGGCGCCAAAAAACGCGGTGATCTATATCAGGAATATTTTAAAGGCGGTTTCCGAAGTCGATCCGGAAAACGCCGATGAATATAAAGCGCGGGCTGAACTGTATTTGTTCCAACTGCAATCGCTCGACAATTGGGCCAAAAAACAGATGAACCAAATCCCCGCCAACCGTCGGGTCCTGGTGACACATCACGATGCGTTTTCGTATTTCTGCAAGTCATACGGGTTCGTCGCCAAATCGCCGGGGCAATGGTCAACGGCTGACTTGGCAGGAATTTCAACGGCTCGCCGACGTGAAGTGACCAAGGCGATTCGTTCCCTGGGTGTCAAAGCGATTTTTGTTGAGACCACTTTGCAGAAAGATGTGATGAAACAGATCGCTACGGAAGCCGGGGTGAAAATCGGCGGCGAGCTCTATTCTGATTCGATGGGGCCCGAAGGCTCCGCTGGAGAAACGTATATCGGAATGATGCGTGAAAACATTTTGACGATTGTCAAAGCGCTCAAATAGTAAGCACATTTATTGAGATGGTTTGTCGATGCGTCCGTTCATTGTATTGTTATTTGCGATCGCTGTGCTTGGCAGCTTGTATGGTTATTTGGCCATTGCCGAACGGCCCATCAAAGCCACGGAAGTCACCGACGTCGCGGCGACTGGAAAATTTACCGTCAAACTTACAATTCCGTTCGACGCCGTCGCTTCCGATTTTGATATCGATGATGTTGGGGAATCGTTGTCTGTTCAACTGGATGGAAAACTGTTGCTCCGCCGAACTGATTTAGTAAAACGTGGTGAAATAACAATTAATAACGTTCCCGGAGTCAAGCTGGGCAGAAACGAGTTTGTGGTTTCCGCGCAGCCGCAAACGGCGTCCAACGAATCATCCGGTTTTTCTCTCGAAGACAACGCAGCAGAGACAACCCCGATTCCCGTGCCCATACGGATTCAAGTTTTTCGCGACGATATTCTGATTGGTGAAAAAACAACTTGGAATCAGCCCGGATTGCGCCTCGTTTCCACGATCATGGTTGACATCAAGCCCGAATTTGAGGCGGACTGACAATGGCTGAAGCGTCAAATTCATCGTTTGCAATCGAAGTCGAAAACTTGACGGTCAGCTATGGCCCGGTGCCCGCGCTGCTGGATATTTCCGTTCAAATTCCAGCTGGACAATTGATTGGCGTCATCGGCCCCAATGGATCTGGAAAATCGACATTGATCAAATCGATTCTCGGTTTTGTCAAACCCGATTACGGCACGGTCAAATTGTTTGGTGAAGATTTGGAGCATGCCAAAGGTCATGTTGCTTACGTGCCGCAACGAGGCACAGTCGATTGGGATTTTCCAATCACGGTTCGTGAAGTTGCCGTGATGGGCCGATATGGACATCAACCTTGGTGGCGCGATTTGTCTCGCGAAGATTACCGGATTGCCGATCAGGCGTTGGAAATGGTTCGCATGAGCGAATTTGCCAAACGGCAAATCGGACAGCTTTCAGGCGGTCAACAGCAGCGTGTGTTTATGGCGCGGGCTTTGGCCCAGGGCAGCGAGGTGCTGTTGTTGGATGAGCCGTTCGCCGGGGTCGACGCTGCCACGGAACAATCGATTCTGGATGTCCTGGAGGATACGAAACGCCAAGGCCGAACGTTGGTGGTCGTGCATCATGATTTAACAACCGCAGCCCAGTATTTCGATCAGTTGATTTTGCTGAAACAGCGAATGTTTGCTTTTGGGACACCGCAGCAAGTCTTGCACCCCGAACTGTTGAGCCAGGTCTATGAAGGCAAATTGCAAGTGTTTGTCGATTTGCCCCAAGTCGTGGAAAACTCGCGGAATGGGGTGTGACAATGTTCGAAAGCATCCAGGAATTCCACGCGGTCAACGGCGTATTTATCAAATCCATTATTGCCGGAACTTTTGTCGCCGCTGCCTGCGGCATGATGGGCTGTTTTATCATTCTCCGTAAATTGTCGTTTTTGTCCGACGCGTTGGCCCATGCCATGTTGACCGGAGTCATCGCCGGTTACCTGTTGATCAAGATTTTGTTCGGGACCGAACCTGAAGTTCCCGCGATGGTCATCGGCGCACTGCTGTCAGGCATTTTCACCGTCATGATGATCAGTTTTGTGACTCGCGTTTCACGGATCAAACAAGATACAGCGATCGGCATCATGTACACCGGCATCTTTGCTGTGGGCGGATTTGTGCTTTCGATGAAATCGTTTGGCAGATTCATCCACAAGGATCTCTACCATTTAATCATTGGTGATGTTCTGGCCGTTTCTAATTCCGAGTTGTGGATGCTGGCCATAATTTTAATCATCGTGTTTGCCTTTGTGACGCTGTTGTTTCGGCATTTGCAATTGACCAGTTTTGATCCGATCATGGCCGCGGCCATTGGTGTTCCGGTTCTGGCAGTCGAATACGGTTTGACTATATGCACTTCACTGGTGGTCGTGGGTGGCGTGACGATCGTTGGTGTCATTCTCGTCGTCGCGTTGATGATCACGCCAGCCGCCGCTGCATATTTGTTGTTTGATCGCCTCAAGCCGATGTTGTTTGCTTCAGCCGCCATTGGCATTGTTTCGTTTTGGCTCGGTTATGTTGTTGCGTTCTATGCTGGTGTGGCACCAGGTTCGGCCGTTGTCGTGACTTTGACTTGTATTTTCCTGATCGTGCTAACGGTCGCACCAAGGTATGGCTTGATTGCGGATTGGCTGCGGAAAAAACAAATGGTGCCACAACCGATCGTCGAAGACATTTTGGGCAGTATCTTAAAAACGAAAGATCATCGCGATTGGGAAGCCAACGTTTTAAAACATGTTGGCGGCAGCCGTGGCCGAATCACCAACGCGATCCGAGCGCTCGTCCGCCAAGACATGCTGGAGCTACAAGACGGTCAATTGGCGTTGACCGAAAAAGGTCGTAAAGAAGCCATTCGCTTGCGCCGCGCTCATCGTTTGTGGGAAACCTACCTGGAGCAGACTGGCACACCGGCCGAGAAACTTCATGAAACAGCACACGTCTTGGAACACGTCAACGATCGCGTTGCCTTGGATTATCTGGACGACAAACTGGGGCACCCGATTCAGGATCCTCACGGTAGCGAAATTCCCGAAGATGAACGTGTGTTGAAACCTGGGCAACAAGTTTTGTTGAGCAAATTGCGCGCAGGACACCGCGGCAAAGTTGTTGAGATCGGCAAAAATTTGCAAGTGATTCAATTGACCCGAGGAACCATGGTTCAAGTCGGGCCGCGACAAGACAACGGACAAATCTGGACCGTGACAACCGCCGACCAACAAGAATTACGCTTGACCCACGACCAAGCCGATGAGGTCAAAGTGGAGATAGTTGAATAGGTTGTAGGTGGTAGGTTGTAGGGAGTAGTGGGAACCGGCCCTACCCTGATACTACAACCTACCTGCTACCACCTACTACCTATCCAGATAGCGCCCATTTGAAGATTTCGGATAGCTTGGGTGTTTTGCCTTGCCAGAGGATGCCGATTCGGAAAATGCGTGAGGCGACGAAAACTCCTAATAGCGTACAAGCGGCTAACAGGATTACGCCGACAATGGGCTGCCAAACGGGAATGGTTTGTGATGTCGAAAGTCGTAACATCATCATGGTCGGAATGGCTGGTGGGAAAAACGAAAACAAAGTTGCCAGGCGGCCATTGGGTTCCTGAACGGCAAATAGCCAAACGAACATGGGGCTCATTTTCAGCATCCATACCGGCAGCAACATCGACTGAGCTTCCTTGAGTTGAGTGACTGATGCGCCGACGGCCATAAACAGCGAGGCATAAAACATCACGCCCAAAACCTGAAAGACGACAAACCACGGTGCAATGTGAAACGGAATGTACTCGCCCCAACCGCGAGAAATGACAACCACAATCGTGCCGAGAAAATAGATGGCGAATACAGTCAATGATCCAGCGACGGTCCCAATTAATTTTCCTGCCATCAGTTGAAATGGGTTTGCGCTGCCCAATAATACTTCGGCGATCCGCTGCGATTTTTCTTCGAGCACACTTTCCAACATTGGTTGCGAGGAAAGAAAAATGACCATAAACATCAGCATCATAATGGCCATTGGCAATATCAATGTGACATAAACGTTCTTGGATTCTTCGGTCTGCAAACCGCCTTCGGTCGAACGTTTGACAAGCCCTTTCGGTTGCAAAGGAGTTGGCATACTGGCGATGCGAACTTTTTCAGCATCCAAATCCAATTTTTGCATGCGCAAAATTTTGACTTTTTCACTCACCACCGATTGAATCCAGGAGCGCGCATTTGAAATAGTCGAATCTTGCGAATAAAACTTGCATTGAGGAATGCCGTCGCCAATTTTGTCCAGACCTTGAGGCAACTCCACGAACGCGTACAACTCACCGTTACGAATTTGTTCCGACAATTCAAATCGTTTTTCGTCATCAAACGGGTCGGCATCGATTCGCCTGAATTCAAACAGATTTCTTGGAACCCCAATCGATTCCATCTCGTCTTTTTTTGAATTTTTGTTGTTGCGGTTGTCCGGTGAGTTGCCTGATTCGACAAGTTGCCCTTGGGCCCGAGCTTGCTGGATGATGGAGTCGTAAAATTGATTGCCTGGATCGTAAATGGCAATTTTTTTAGTTTCTGACGCACCCGCTTTTTGCAGCAGATAGGCGGCCGCCATCCCGCCGAACATCAGCACCGGCATGATGGCAATTGAAATCAAAAATGCTTTGGTGGCGACCATCGCACGATATTCTCTGATGGCGATCGTCAATATTTTTCGCATATCAGGTTACTTTCCGTACGAATGTAGTGTGTCGTTTTTTGTTGAGTTAATTTTAGGTGTGGTTAGGAGATTGATCGCATTCCAATCGGTCAATGTTTTCAATTGGTAGGTTGGGTGCCACTGGCCAATCAATAATCGCAAAAACGACTACTTTTCGCAAGTAATCGATGACGCGGAGCGGATTGACTACTGCGCATCGCGAACAACGAAAACTAAAATAAGTTTTGCTTTATTGTGATTTTTGACAGTGGTTTATTTGGTGGCGCCATGCGATTTCTTGTAACAGCGATCATTGTGCTGGTCTTCACCGGTGGATTGTCAAATGGGAGTTCGCTCCACAGTCAGACTTATTCGCAAAAAACCCGACTGCGAACCATCGAAAAAATTATTGCTGACGGAATCCGGCGAAAACGGATGCCGGGCTGTGTTGTCGTCATCGGTTCTCGGGATCAAATCCTTTATCGTCGCGCGTTTGGCCGTCGGCAGATTGTTCCCACGGCACAGGCAATGACGATCGATACCGTATTTGATCTAGCGTCACTGACCAAGCCAATTGCGACCGCAACATCGGTTATGAAACTTGCCGCCGACGGCAAAATCAAAATATCTGATTCGGCAGCAAAATATTGGCCAGAGTTTGCCGCAAATGGAAAACGTAATGTTACCGTCGAACAATTGTTGCTGCATACCAGTGGATTAATCGCCGACAATTCACTGAACGACTACCGCAACGGTATGCGTGAAGCGATGAAAAAAGTTGCGAATCAAAAACTGGTTGCCAAACCAGGTGAAAGATTTATTTATTCTGATGTCGGCTACATTGCGTTGGCCGAAATTGTCCGCCGCATATCCGGCAAAACACTCGAAAAATTTACGCAGGAAAATATTTTCAAACCGCTACAAATGAATGATACGATGTTTACGCCGCGAGAGGTGCTGGTCAAACGAGCGGCCCCAGCTGATCGACGCGACGGCAAATGGATCAAAGGAGTGGTTCACGATCCCCGTGCGTTTCACATGAACGGAGTCGCAGGACACGCCGGGCTGTTTTCGACGGCGGATGATCTGGCGAAATATTGTCGCGCGATGCTTTCAATGACCTCGACGTCGGAATCCGGGCAAAGCTCTATTTTGCCGCGGCGGCAGATTCGCGAAATGATTCGCCCGCGAAAAATTCCAACGGGTTCTCGGACGTGGGGCTGGGATCACCAAACCGGTTATTCGACGAACCGCGGCGACCTGTTTTCAAAATCGGCGTTTGGACATGGCGGATTCACCGGGACGGCCGTTTGGATCGACCCAGATCAAGATTTGTTTGTCATATTTCTTAGCAATCGACTGCATCCCGATGGGCGGGGTTCTGTGAATCGGTTGATCGGACGGATCTGTTCGATCGCTTCGGCGACATTTGCGAAAACCAAATCCGACTACCGAGTACTGAACGGCATCGATGTTTTGAAAGCTGACAATTTTCGAATCCTGCGCGGAAAACGTGTTGGTCTGATTACCAACCAGACGGGCATCGATGCTGCGGGCCGTTCGACGATCGAAATTCTGCACCAATCAAAACAGGTTAATCTGGTCGCTCTGTTCAGTCCCGAGCACGGAATTTTGGGGAAACAAGATCAACATGTTAATGATGCCATCGATAAAAAAACGGGTTTAAAAATCCATAGCCTCTATGGCAAATCGAAAAAACCTGACAAAGCGTCGCTGCAAAAAATCGATGTGCTTGTTTTTGATATTCAAGATATCGGAACCCGATTTTATACGTACATGTCGACCATGTGTTTGGCCATGCGGGCTGCGAGCGAAATGGACATTGATTTTGTTGTTTTGGATCGGCCCAACCCGGTCAATGGTGTCGACGTGTCGGGTCCAGTTCTGGATGCGGGCGCAGAGTCGTTTGTCGGTATTCAACGAGTGTCGATTCGCCACGGTATGACCGCTGGTGAATTAGCGCTGATGTATGCCACGGAACAAAAATTGCGACGAAAACCAACGATTGTCAAAATGAAAGGTTGGAAACGGACGGCTTGGTTGGACCAAATCAACAGCCGTTGGGTCAATCCGTCGCCCAATATTCGCAATTTAAACCAAGCGACGATCTATCCGGGACTCGGCATGTTGGAGACAACGAATATTTCCGTTGGCCGTGGCACCGATAGTCCGTTCGAAATATTCGGGGCGCCATGGATCAATGGCTCCGACCTGGCAAAACGACTACGACGTCATGGGCGTGGGGTTTCGTTTGTTCCGACAACATTCACACCGCAGTCCAGCAAATTCGCCGGGCAAATGTGTTTTGGAGTTCAAATCATCATCACCAATCGCGACCAATTTGACCCAGTCGAAACAGGAATCCAGATGGCGTTGGCTCTCAAACAACTTTATCCGCGGCAATGGCAAACTCAATCGCTGAATCGTCTGATTGGAAACCGTGAAATGGTACGCTTGATCCGACAGCAACGCCCCAGTCACGAAATCCAAAAAGCGTATCAGGCGGAGTTGGAAAAATTCAAAAAGCGACGCGAGAAATTCTTGCTTTATAACCAATAACATTCATTCGGTCGCTCCCGACGGAATTTTTTTCACTGCGGCCTGGAGATTTTTTCGAGGTTGGGCAGCCTGTCGATAAATTCATTTCTCAAATACGCAACGAGGCAGGAAGCACCAGTTATCGGTTGCGTTTTGTAGAAATCTTGAAGACGTGAAATTTGCATAAATCCGTTGCTTGCAATCGTCACCGTGCTACGTTTTCTCGTGGTGATTTAACGTCACCCGTAAGAGATTGGCGCCCAACCGCCGCTGCTCTAATCTCAAGTGCGAAGCGTGAGCGAGCGACCACAAACCGTACTGATGCGTTGCGGAACACGGTCCCTCGCTCACGCTTCGGGTTTTGATTTCCTCGCCAACACTTATTGGCTCACAACCCGAAATTAAAAACGTTTGAGCAACGAACTGGATGACGTTTCGTTTCCTGCCCACAGAACAATCCAGTTGCAACAAAATGCAAACATGACCTCGAAATAAATTAAGGGCAGAATCAATGAACATTGCTATCGTGGGCGCAGGACACGTCGGTCTCGTTTCTGGAGTATGTTTTGCTGAAACCGGATCAGAAATTGTCTGCTTTGATAACGATCGGACAACCATTGAAAATCTGCGGAACGGCATCGTACCAGTTTATGAACCCGGCCTGACCGACTTGATTGTTAAAAATCAAAAAGGCGGGCGGCTGAAGTTCACCACTTGTTTGATCCAAGCATTGGAGCAAAGCGAGATCATCTTTATTGCGATCGAAACTCCGCAGCGCGGTGATGGTTCGGCGAATCTCGACAATCTTTGGGCCGTCGTCGACAAAATTCGAGAGGCGGCCAGTTCTCCCAAATTGGTCGTACTGAAAAACACGGTACCTGCGGGGACGAGTCAACGTGTTTATGAACGAATCAATCAAGACAGTGATGTCATGCATTCGGTTGCCAGTAATCCGGAGTTTCTCAGTCGAGGCACGGCACTGAAAGATGCACTTCAACCCGATCGCGTGGTGTGCGGAGTTCAAGACGGCAAATCGGAACAGCTGCTCAAAAAATTGTACGAGCCACAAGCGAACATCGGTGTGCCGATTCTGTTTATGGAATGGGAAAGTGCCGAAATGACGAAATACGTTGCCAATTGTTTTTTGGCAACGAAACTCAGTTTCATCAATGAAATGGCAAACATGTGTGAAGCGCTGGGGGCCGATATCAATGACGTTCGCCAGGGGATTGGCCACGATCAACGGATTGGATTCGAGTACTTTACACCGGGTGTTGGCTATGGCGGTCCGTGTTTTCCGAAAGACATGCGGGCGCTCAAAGCGTTGGCGCGCGAAAAACAAATGCCGATGCGAATCCTCGAAGCGGCCGATTACGTCAACGAAGATCAAAAACGTGTCGCTTTCAACAAACTCGAAAAAGCGTTCAATGGCTACCTGAAAAATGCGACGATCGCCGTTTGGGGACTGGCTTTCAAGCCGGAAACGGACGATACCCGTGAAGCACCGGCGTTGGTTCTGATCAATCAATTGATTGAAGCCGGCGCGATTGTTCGCGCTTACGATCGCGAAGCGGCGGACAGCGTTGAAGGCGAACTGCAAGATCGGGTTGAGTTTTACAATGACCCGTATGATGCCGCCATGAACGCTGACGCTTTGGCAATCATGACCGATTGGCGAGAAATTTACTCAACGGATTTTGCCAAGCTCAGTCGAACGATGAAGGGAAATGTCATTTTTGATGGCCGAAATCTGTTTGAGCCCCATGAAGTGGCTGCCAGTGGATTTGTCTACAGCAGTGTTGGGCGGCAAACCAGTTTTCCCGGTTTTACACCGCAAACGGTCATGTCCACAGCGGTTCACGAGCCTGCTTAAAAGTCGCTCAACGATAAAACTCAATATTTAGCTGTTGGTTCAGCTCCAAGCTCAATTGAAGTTTGAAAACGCTTAAAATACGGAAATGCCTCGACGGCTCTAAAACGGCGGCCGTTCCAATTTTGAACTGCCGTCAATCAATCACGCTGGTGATCGATGATTCAGTTCGAGAAATGAAATGCCGCGACTTTCCACAAGTGACGAGTCAACGGAACCATGGATATTGCATCTGAAAAACTTGAGACGGCTTTTACACAGCAATTGATCGCAGCAGGCGCGGTTGAGAACATCAAAAACTGGTTAACGAAGTCACAATACGCGCCTTTTGCGCCGACAGTCGCCGAACACATCGAACAGGCCAATTGGAAAGTATTGAACGATGTTTTTTGGACTGCTTTGCCATTCACGGCACATGGTCGACACGGTCGCATGTACGAGATCGGTTCTAACACCATCAACGAGCTTACAATTGGTGAAACAGCGCGCGGGCTGGCCGAGGCCGTTCTCGAACAACATCAAAACGCAAAAGTCCCAAGTTGCGCAATCGCTTTTGGTGTCCGCCATCGGTCGCGACAGTTCGCACGAATCTGCGCGGAAGTAATGGCGGCTGCCGGCATTAAAGTCTATTTTTGTGACCAGCCCCGTGCGACTCCCGAACTGGGGCATGCGCTGGTTCGACTCAATTGCAGTTGTGGGATCATGATTTCAACGGAACAAGGTCCAGCCAACGAAAATGGAATCAAAATCTATTGGAAAAATGGTCCAATGGTTCCACCCGATGATCAACGAATCATGGATCGAGTACGCGGTGTCATCGCTGTTCCGCGAAAGGACTTTGAAAGTGGCGTTGCCATAAACGAAATTGAGATTTCCACACCAGAGGTTGCTGATTCATTCCGATCCGCCACATGTCAATTTTCGTTTTCTGGACCACGTGATATTTCAATTTTGTATTCACCGCTGAACGGAGTTGGCAGCAAAGTCGCCGTGCCTGTATTTCACGCTGACGGGTTCCGTCACGTCGAAGTGTTTCCGGCACATGCAGATGAAGACGGCAGTTTTCCGCATTTTCCTCGCCAAATGCCAGATTTTGCAAATCCTCAAACACTCAAACCGCTGATAGAACATGCACGATCGACTGGGGCCAATGTGTTGTTGGCCAACGATCCCGATTGCCAGCACGTTGTTTGTGCCGCACCGCTAACGACCGATACAACGGGTCCCTGGGAATGGATTACCTCGCAACAAATCGCAGCGTTGTTGGTCGATTACCTCCTCGAAAAACGAGCGGCAAACAACTCGTTGCATTCTCAGAGTACTGTGATCACAACGTTTTTAACCTCGGAGCTCGTTCGACGAATCGCAGATTCTTATGGTGTTAACACGGTCAGTGATCTTACACCAGATTTTCGCTGGCTCATTGCTGAAATTGACGGTATCGGGTCAGAAAATTTTGTCTTTGCCGCCGACCACAATTACGGCTATCTCGTCAATCCCGATGTGCGCGAATCGGACGGTGTCGGTGCCGCACTGTTGTTGGCAGGATTGGCGGCGGAATGTTGGCAAACGGGAATGTCTTTGCACCAAAAACTGTTTGAAATTTTTGAGATTCACGGTGTTTTTCAAGAAAACCGCACGGTGTTGCAATGTTCTGATGGTACTGGGTTGGGTAAAGCGGGAGCGGTGATGACGATGTTCCGTGAAGACCCGCCAGAGAAATTTGGCGACATGGAAGTGACTGGTATCAAAGATTTTCAGGCGCAACTCGTGCGCGAACCGGACTATCAAGTTTTCCCGTTCTCCGGGCCGCGTGCCAATCTCGTGGTCCTCGAATTGGACGAGCCGGGCAGCTATTTTTCCGTGCAGCCGCTCGGTCATGAACATCAACTGGAGGTTTGCGTTTTTACTTGTGAAAAATCGGATTCGATTCAATCGACGCAGATCGAGCTTCGCGAACGGATTGAAAGAGTAGAAGTGGATATCCGCAAATTTGTTGATGAGTTTTAATGTCTGTTGCGTAGCTCTCCGCTCGCGGGGAAAATTTCATTGACCTGATGTCATTAAAGTTTTGTACCTGAAACTCCCAATTCGGGTGCCACTGGCTTTGCCAGTGATGTGGCTGGATAGTGATCGTCAAGTACTTTAATTGAACGTAAAAACCGTGAGTCAATGTGCAAATCACTGGCTGGGGCCAGTGGCACACGGCGTTGGGCAGCGATGTCCGTTTGATCGGCCGGTGGGAACCGGCCCTACTTGAAATCAAAACCCGAAGCGTGAGTGAGGGACGACATTTCGCCTCACCTCTGTGCGAATTTCGGTCCCTCACTTACGTTTCGGATTATGATTGTTTGATTTACGTGAAATCAAAACCCTGCAGGTCTTGCCAACAACTCGGAACGGGTGCGATGACATCGACGGTTTTATCTTCAGTTGGATGATAAAACTTGAGCTGTCGTGAAATCAAAGCGATCCAGCGTTTACGTATGTCAACGGACTCTGGACCAAACGGCACGTCGCTGCGATAAAGTTCATCACCCAAAATCGGGTGGCCGTGATGGCTGCATTGAAGTCGAATTTGATGCGTGCGGCCAGTTTCCAATTCGATTTCAAGCCATGATCGATCGTTGGTCGTGTGTCGAACCCGGTAATTCAAAATAGCCTGCTGTGCCCGTTCGGTCGATGAATCCGCAATCTCGGATTGAGCCCGATCGGGCAATTTTCGCATCCAGTCAATCCATGTTCCGTGTTCCGGAGATACAACTCCAGACACAATCGCCCAGTATTTCTTGGTCACTTCGCGGCGCTCGAACTGAGCACAAATTCGTTGTGTTGCTCGAATGTGTCGAGCAAACACCATCACGCCACCAACGGGACGGTCGAGTCGATGGGGCACGCCGAGGTAGATTTTGCCTTCCTTGTTTTCTCGTTGCCTCAAGTATTGTTTAACACGTCGTTCCATGCTGTCGATTCCAGGCGGTGCCTGAGTAAGCACGCCCGCCGGTTTATTGACCACAATGCACGGTCCGTCATGCAACAGGATTTCTGGCGTGGGTAGTGATTCGAAAGAAGGAGTTATGGAATCTGTCATCGAGCAAAGTAGGGCCGGTTCCTACCGGCCGCTTGTAAGATTGGCCGGTGGGAACCGGCCCTACGGCTGCAACGTAATCTATTTTGCCCGTTTTTCGAATTCTGACAACTTGGCGACCGCGGCACGGTATTGATTGCGATTGTCTTTCTTTTCGTGGTATTTGGCGATGTTCCACAAACATTGGTGAGCTTGTTGATAATCTGCTGCACGGGCAAAACCTTGATGAGCGTCGCCCAAAACGCGAAGACCTTCTGATTCATGTCCACGCATCAACAGAGCCAATCCATAATCGGCACGAGCTCGCAAACTTTCGTCCAACGGCCATTGCTCAATCGACTTGACGGAGTTTTGCAACAAGTTGAGGCCCTGGGCGATTCCGCCATTTTGCAATTTCATCGACGCCAAAATCGCCTGCGAGCGGTCACCGATCACTTTGCCTTCGTTTTGGGAAATTAGTCGAATCAACAAGGCTGACGCTGGCCCGGGTTGTCCCGCCAGAATCATGGCTCGAGCTTGTTGGAGCCGGAGATTGGCGACATTGCCGAGGTCCTGGGATATGGCTTCTGCCTTTTTGAATGCCAAGATCGCATTTTGGCCTTCACCCCGTAACAAATTTTGAAACCCAATCATGGCCCAGACATTGGCTTCGGGTTTGAGTTCCAGATGATGCTGGCGGTTGATGAGCGTTGCGTTTTGCACAACTTCCTCCGGCCATTTTGTTTTGGCCGGTCGCAGATAGGCCGCTCGGTTCCAAAATTCTGGATCATACAAACCGTGTTTGACCAATCGACAATGTTGGACGACAGCCGACGCCCAAGTTGTTTTCCAATCATCCACTTGTTTTTGATGTCGAAAAAACTCGCCCAGTAGAAGCCGTAATTTTGAACTTTGCAGCTCAGACGCTGCGTCGGTGATCGTCAACGCGTATTTCAAACTCTGCGCGGCTTGCCGATGTTGGCCGTTCATCATGTAGGCGATCGCTTCGAGGCGATGGCACTCGACCTGAAACATTTTACTAGCGGAACGATCCAGCGATTTGACCAGACCAAGTTCCAATGCGGAACGCGCGTCAGTTTTTTTCAAGTAAATCCAAAACTGGCGGCGTTTTGCTTCGAGAAATTGAATTTCTCGCGGTGGATTGATCAATTGTGCAATATAAGGTGACCAAACGTTTTGACGGCACCAATTGGCGTCGAACTGTTTCGCCACGAATTGGAGGATTTGCGGGTCGTGATCTGCAACATCGGCTTCCTGCAAAACCTCAAGCGACACGTCGGGGAATCGCTTGACGAAATGTTTGGCCAGACCGATTTGCGACGCTTCGAGAAGTTTTCCCAAATGTTCGCGGAATTCTCGGTTTGAAAAAGCCCGGTTGCTGGCGTCACCCAGAATGACTCCACCGCCATCCCAACGCACTTTCTTGTCGTTGAACTTGGCGCGGATTCGATGCTCTTTGGCTTCAGGAGTGCTTTCCTTGATTGCCAAATTCAATTTGTTTTGATTCGATGAACGCGATTTTAATTTCGTACAACCACTGCCCATGAAAACTGTCACGACAACGAGGCCGAAAAGTTTTATCGAGTTGTATTTTGATGAAAATTTCAACGGCTTCAGCTACTAATAAGACTTGGGTGTTACGTTATGAAATCGAAATGTCCGATGCAGATTGCACCGATCCAGATCGCTTTGAACAACTTCGTCAGGAGAAAACGTATTCATGGTCGCCTGTCCATTAAAAGCGTTGGGATGAACACTCAACGCTTGTAGCAACTCGTCACTCAGACTGGCTGACTCGCTCGGTGTATTGAAAATGTACGGTCGAATCATGACAACCAATTCCCGTCGCATTCGTCCCGTTGCCTGGCGACGAAACAAGATGCCTAATAATGGAATTTTGCCGACAATGGGAACTTGATCGCGTGAATCCGACACTTCGTCTTCGATCAGCCCGCCTAGTGCCACTGCCAAACCGTCTTTGGCTACGACCGTTCCACTGATGGTGCTGCGATTGACAGTATCGACTTCCTGGTTTGTAATTCCGCCGGTAGGACTCAAAATCGGGATCCGTCCTCCGTTGATCACGCGCCGTGCGTTTTCCTGAACGACGCGCAACGTGACTGTCCGATCGGCATTGATACTGGGTGTAATCAAAAGCGCCTGGCCGACATCTCGCAATTCCGTAATCGGCGTGCCAGCAATCGTCGTGTTGTTGTTACCGGCTGTGATCACTTGCGGAGAGTTGAAACCGACGGTAAACGGAATGGTATCTCCGATAAAAATGCGGCTAACCTCGTTGTTGGCGGTCAGCAACAGCGGCGTGTTCAAAACGGTGACGCGATTGTCATCTTCGAGAACCTGCATCCGCGCGCGAAAGCTGTTAGACACCAATTGAAACGTAAAATCACCCTGGTTAATGGTGCTGCCGCCGGGAATCATCGAAGCCAATCGGCGAGCCTGACCGCTCAACGCGTCCGACGGAGTTGGCAAAATGTCGCCGGTCGTAAACCCACCAGCCAATGTGCTGCCATCGGAGGCTTGAAAATCAAACGCACTGCGAAAATCGTCGTCCAACAACACGGACATGACTTTGACTTCTAGTAACACCAGCGGTGTGGGAACATCGAGTCGCCGAATCAACGTTTCGATTTGTGTCATCGTGGCCGAATCGCCCGTGCGGACCACGACCTGGTTGTTTCGTCGGACCACCGTTACAAAGATCGTCGCTTGACGCTCCTTGAGCAGTTTGGTGATTGCGTCTCCATTTCTTTGATTTTGGTTTTGATCAGTAGGCGGAGGCACATTTTGTTGTTTGTTTTGCAACGCATCAACGAGTTGTTGGATTTGCTCGGAGGTCAAATCTCGAAGCGGTTGAAATTCGTTTCCAAATCGATTGCGATTTCCGGGATACTGCCGCCGTGCGTTGGCCGCAAAGCCTCCCAAGCCATTGATGCTGCTGTAACCGCGTCCGCCAAACGCGTAACCTTGAAATGACCCCAGTCCCAAACTGCGGCTGTCGACCAAATCAAATCGGTTCAAGCGGTAAACCAGGTCGAGAATCGAATCTTCGTCTCCCACGCCAAAATTCAGCTGCACCCGATCTCCAAACAGATCACGAATGGCGACGGCCACATCCACTGGATTGGGATAGAGCAACGTAAAGACTTTGGTTTGTTCGTCTCGAAAACTGGCCAGGTTTCGTTCGTATTCTTCGGTTGTGTAAATCCGGATGATGCCCGATTTTTCATCCACGCGGAAATACAAATCGTGGGTCTTGGTCAGATTTTCGAGAACGTCCATCGGTTTGACGTTTCGCAAATACAGATTGACTTTCACCTTGTTGGCTTCGACCGACGCAACAATGTTTAAACCCGACTGTTCTGAAAATGCTCGGACGACTTGATCGAGAGATTGGTCGCGAAAATCGACGACCTCGATCGGTTCCTCTTGTTGCAATGCTGCAGGAGCATTTAACACTTCCTGCGTCATCGATGCAGGAATGAGTTTTTGATCCGAAATCACAAAATTTGGAGATGCAGGCGTATTTGAGGCCGGGTTTTGCCGCTCGTTTTGAGCCGGGCAGTACAGCGGCAGTGCAACGATGCATGCGAACAAAAGGTTGCACAAGCGGTTGAGATTGTAAAGCGTTTTGAGTCGAAAAAAACACGACATATATCGGTCGCTTCCATGCGTAAATTGACTAGCTGCTCACGCAAGCTGCGACCGATCGAAGTCCTAGTCGTACAACGTGATCCGTCGATCCAGCTCCGGGAAATGCAGAACGATCCCATCTGTAGTGATTTTTTCTACTTTCATCAAGACATATACACCAGGTTTCACCAAAACCGAACGTTCTGTCCCGTTTCGAACGCGAATCGTGCGATCACCATCCTCCAGCAATGCTAGCGACGAACGCTTGCTAACAATTTTCGATTTGAGTTTGAAACTGGGCAATTGCAGCAACTGCTTTTTCATTCGCTCATTCTCTTTTTTCAAATCGTTGGTCAATTTCGCGACCTGTTTTGAAAGCGTTGCAATTTGCCCCTTGAGGGTTTTGTTCTCCGCTTTCAGTTTGCCGTTTTCTGCGATGTATTTGTCCAACTGTTGAACATTTTTAATTTTGTTCAACGTCTGTTTCATGACATCAGTTTTCGCAGCGGGATCAACTTTTTTCTTTTCCTGGGCGATGGCATTGCTTGCCAGCAAAACCACGATGGCAACCGTCAAACTAGTAGTTAAATTTTTCATGGCTATTTTCCTTAGGCACCTGCCGCAAAAAGTGCGACAAAAAATGCAACGTAAACGTATCCGACAACTCCACCGATCACAAACGTAACTGCGGGGGTGAACATGGAATTGAGTCGTTTGATAATAATTTTCGCTTGACTGTCGTGCAGTTGGGCGACCTCGGACAAAACGGTTTCCAACTCTCCGGCTTGTTGACCGACCGAAACCATCTGTCGCAACATGGGAGTGAACCCATTTTTTTCATCCAGTGCTTCGATCAAATTACTGCCCTGAATAATCCGTTCTCTGGCGTTTTCGACGATGCCTGCCAAATGTCGATTGCGAACCAGATTTTTGCTGGTTCCCAGCGCGTCGGTCAAAGTGATACCGCTGCGTAACATCATGCTCAACGTGCGAGCGAACGAAGCCGTCTCCGACAGTCGGAGTAATCGTCCAAAAATTGGCGTTTTGAGCAGGGCAAAGTCGATAAATTTGCGGCCATCTTTGGAGCTGTAAACGATTGTGCAAAATACACCGATTGCCAACACGATAATCGCGATCGAAGCGATGTTGTCCCGCAACCAGGCGGATCCGTCCATCAGGTTTTGCGTCATGACCGGCATCTGTTTTCCAAGGCTTTGCAGATAGACTTCCAGTTTGGGAATCAGATAAATGACCATGTAAGCGGTGACAAATATCGACAACAACAGAATCAAGATCGGGTAGATCGTCGCCGACCAAAACTCTTCCCGAGCGGTTCGTTTTTCTCGCATCGTCGTTGACGCCCGCGTCAAAACCGCTTCGAGGTTTCCAGTATTTTCACCCACACCAACCAGGCGGACCACAAAATCTGGAAAGCATCGTTTGGTCGACATGGCATCGCTCAGCGGATGTCCCGATTGAACACGTTGGCTGACTTCGAGCCAGGTTTCTGCCATGGCGGTAGAAGTCGCCTGCGTAATCAAAGATTGCAACGAACTGAGCAACGTCATTCCGCTACGCAACATCAGGGAAAGTTGTTGCAGCGAGGTTTCGACATGGACGCTTTTGACACCAAAGCGTATTAGCGCTTTTGGTTGATTGGCGGCTGTGAGATTGGCTGATTCAACACCGACAACTGTCCAACCTCTTTCGCGCAATTGACTCGTCGCTGAATTACGCGACGGAGCTTCGATAACACCTGTTTTGGTGTCACCCAATGCGTCTTTCGCTTTGTAATTGAACGAAGCCATTTTTTTCTATCCAACCACCATCGCAATTTCATCGAACGAAGTGATTCCGAGCCGCAGTTTTTCAGCAGCGTCCGTGATCAGTGTGCCATGTTGTGAGCTGGTTTGGCAAATCGAATTGATTAAACTGTCGGCCGACGTATTGGTGATTTCGCGCGATTCCCGTTCCACGGGCAATAGTTCGAACAGGCCGGTACGCCCGTGATAGCCGTTGTTTGCACAATATTTGCAGCCGGCCGCCGCGAAAATTCGAGTTCCTGCCATTTGCGGCTGATGTAAATATTTTGCTTGTTCGTCGGTCATCGCAACGGGCACGCGGCAGTACGGACATAACCGCCTAACGAGGCGTTGCGCCATGAACAACCGGGCGACCGTCGAAAGCAAAAATGGTCGAACACCCATGTCGATCAAACGGGTCACCGAATCAGCTGCTGAACTGGTGTGCAGCGTGGTGAACACCAAATGGCCAGTCAAAGCGGCTTTAATCGCGATCTCGGCTGTTTCTTCGTCGCGAATCTCTCCGATCATCAATACGTCTGGATCATGACGCAGCACAGACCGCAACGCCTTGTGAAAACTGACTTTGTCCGCGGAATCAACTTCGACCTGCGATGTACCATCGATCACGTATTCGACTGGGTCTTCGATGGTGATGACGTTGGGAGCGCGGCAGGCGACAAGTTTTCGGATGGCGGCATATAACGTCGTGCTTTTTCCACAGCCGGTCGGACCGGTCAACAAAATCAAACCATTCGGTTTTTCGATTTTGGAATTCAACAATTCGAGATCCTGGTCCAACATCCCGAGTTTTTCGAGTGTCAAATCCTGTGAATGAGGAGCAAGCAAACGCATGGTCATCCGCTCGCCATGTTTTGTAGGGATGGTGGCTGCACGCACGTCAACCATTTTTTGTTTGTCTTTGCCCAACGTAAAACGCCCATCTTGGGGAGCTCTACGTTCCGCGATGTCCATGCCTCCCAACACTTTAAGTCGCGAGATCAATGCGGAGTGAATTGATTTGGGGATCGATCGATAGTCTTCCAGTTTGCCATCCACTCGCACGCGAATTCGAACGGTGTTTTGCTCCGGTTCGATGTGGATATCCGTCGCTTGTTGAATCAACGCTGCATGAAAAATTTCGTCACCGAGATTGACAACGTCGTCCCCTTCGATATCGAAACTATTGGGTGCATTGGGTTGAAGATTGACTCGTGCCGGATTTCCGCTGGTTCCAATGGTTTGTGCCGGGTCGACAAAAATTCGATTGATGGCCCGCGTCAACGATTGAGGTTCGGCCACACTGGCGACCACCGGCAATGAGAGATAACGTTGAACGGCTTGGATACCTGCGATATCCGAATCGTCTTGGCAGGCGACCAGAACATGTTCGTTCTCCACCGTAAACGGTAACAGCTTTCGACGAATGGCTAGGTTGGCGGGAACACGTAATGCCCATTTAGGGTCCACTCGCACCTGGTCCATATTTAAACGATGGTCGTCGTTTAAATTTCCGTTTTCGTGCGTAGTCGTGGACAAATTCATAAATCAAGATACCTTGCGAGACAATTCGCAAATCAAATTGGGGTTTCGAGCCAGTGCTTTTGCCGTGGTTTCCGGAATTCGTTTTCGACGGAGCAATTTTGCCAAACTGTAGTCCAGCGAATACATGCCTTCACCGCGACTGGTTTCCAAGACCGCTGCGATCTGATTGAAATTGGAATTGGCAATCAAATTGGAAATCGCCGAATTGACAAACATCACTTCGCTGGCCAGCACGCGATTGCGCGACGGCCGATCGTCGCCGTGCTCTGATTCGTCGAGATTCAAACTCGGTGCCGCTGTTAACAAATGTTGGGCAACGACAGTGCGTAGCGACGTTGCCAACAGATGCCGAATATTTTGTTGTTCACCTGCTGGAAAAACGCTGATCAATCGTTCGACCGCCGACACGCAATCGCTGGCGTGTACCGATGCCAAAACGAGATGACCAGTTTCTGCTGCCGTGATGGCCGTACGGATGGTTTCCAAATCGCGAATTTCACCGACCAGGATCACGTCTGGATCTTGTCGTAATGCATCGACGAGCGCCTGTTGGAATGCACAGGTGTCTTCGCCCAATTGACGTTGATTGATCAATGATTTTTTGGGTTGGTGAATAAACTCAACGGGGTCTTCGATGGTAACGATATGACAGTTTCGTGTCGCGTTGATTCGATCCACCAGCGTTGCCAACGTGGTGCTTTTTCCCGAACCGGTTGGTCCGGCGACGAGAATCAAACCGTCTTTGTAATCGCAAATTTTGTACAGATTTTCGGTCAACCCAAGTTGTTCCAGCGGGATAAACTCGTTTTGCAACTGGCGAAAAGCCATCGACAGTTGTCCGCCCGATTTGAAAATATTGAATCGAAAACGAGTTCCCGAGGATGAGGTTAGCGCGCCATCGACGGCGCCATTGGTTGCCAGGCGTTGGCTTTGATAATCGCTCAGGATCTGATTTTGGATTTGTTCCAGTTGCTCGTATGACAACGGTTCAGCGCCGATTTCCGTGCGAGTTTGAATTTCGCCGTCTGTTCGAAAATAGGGCACTGAGTCGCTGCGCAAATGCAAATCGCTGGCCCCGATTTTTTCGGTTTCAGCCAGCAACATCGGCAATTGCAAGTTGTCATTTGGGGGTGTCATAAATCGTCCTTAAATCATAAAGATGATTTTCCAGCGATGGTGTCCGTTTCCGGCTGACGACGCGTTCATCGTCAGCGAAATGGGAATCACGTTGGTCTGATGGACATCGATCGCTGACAGGAAATTGACAACGTTGGTATAGGCGCCTTCGAGTTCGACTTCCCAGTACTCCAGCGGTTTCTCAGGAAATTGGGCGTCGATGATTTTGCCCAGCTCGAGAAAATAGGTTGAGAGATTTGGATCGGGTTCGTAATCTTGCGACGAGATCGACAATTGATGCAACTCCATCAACTCGGTCAGTTTTTGCACGGCGTTCAACTGCGAAGCGTCGCTGCGCCATTGACCACTCAATTGGCGAATGCGATTGCGATCGGCGATCAGGCTCAATCGCATGTCTTTCAAGGCTGATTTCTCAGACTCCAACAACAATTTCGCTTCGTCGGCCTGCGACTGGGTGACTGCTGTTTTTTTGTAGCGGTTGAGTTTTGGCAAATTAGCTTGAATCGTTCGCTGTCTCGGTACGGCGATCAGAAACGAATACAATGCCAAAACCAGCGCTGCGGGTAACAGCACGAGCAGTTTTTTTTCACGAGACGTAATTTGTTTTTTGCTGAACATGATTACGGATGCTTTTTGTTAACAGGTAATGTATCCAGGGATTGGGCCGTGATTCCGGATTGAATTGGCCCGTTGTCGGTCAGGCGGATTTTGAAATCCCACGGTCCACCGTTGACCATTTCTTTTTTGCCTTTTTGGGTCGCCGGAGTCACTTGCCATCCTTTTGGTCGGGCAAGCTCACGCATTCGGTTTGCCAACAGCGGCGCGGTTTCACTGCTTAATGAAATCCCGGCAACGTACATGCCGTTTTCGTCTTGCGCGATTTCATTAATCATGATGTCGTTGGTATGCAGATTACGCAGAATTTGTAGCAGGCAAGCGATTCGATCGGTTTGCGATTCCAGCAAAAATTGGACTTTGCGCGAATCCATTCGAATTTTTTCAGCTTCCTGTTCCAAATCATTTCGAGTTTTGATGGTTTTAAAAATTTCGGAGTCGTACAGTTTTTTTTCTGCCAACGGTTTTTGATAACTTTCAATTTCGTTGGCAATTTTGGTTTCCTGTTGTTTGATCCAATTCCAGTGCAGGTAACATGCTGCCATGGCAATCATCGCCAAAGCGACTTTGAGCAAAATTCTGGTCTTGGGAATCGAAGCCGGTTTTGATTTTTTGATCAGCGGAGGCGTTTGTTTTCTCTGTTCGACAACATTGACAACGTCTGAAAACCAAAACGCTAAATCAGCATCCGATTCCAAATCGAGCACGTTTGCCGAATCGACGCCGAATTTTGTCAACGACGCGATCTGCTCATGTTTGGAAACAACATAGTTTCCTTTTTTGATTGCCTCGCCTGCCAATTCAAAATCTTCGATCCATCGGTGGGAATCGAGGTTCGCGTGGCAAAACTGGATGGCCGAAACTTCTTCACCGTGTCGGTAGCACGTTAGACCGGGCCAAAATTCGATTTGTGTTCGGGAACTCATTCCGGCCGGATGACCGACGAATACTGATCGGCAGCCTCGCGATTCCAACAACGATACCGTTTGAGCAAATTCAAATGCGGTGCAAACCGAAACCCAATAATGGAAATTTTCCGATGTTTCACGGAGCAATTTGTATCCGACGAGCGACAGTTCCGCATCGACACCCGACAAAGTTTCCACTTCGAACTTCAAAGCGTTTTTGAGTTCGTCGTCGGTCAGCCCATCCACAGCCAATCGCGGCAGCAAAACCACTTGGCTCCAAATCCGAGTCGTCAAAATCAGAGTTTTTCTGCCAATGGGTTTGTCCGCTAACACGCTTTCAACGTTTTCCACGAAACTGGAATCCGATGACAGATTTTGCGAAATGAAATCGCTGGTCGACGTCAATCCTTTGCGACTGAGATCGGCACGGATCGCGCGATTTTCGTTAATCAGAATGACGGTGTAATCTTTGTTGCTCACGAGTTTGGCTCGCTCGTTATTTGTTTTGGTTTTTCACTTCGACGACCAGGGATACTCCACGAGGCGGTACGTGAAGGTATTTGGTGATTTTTTGACCACCTGCTTGAACGCGCAGCGCTCGAAGTCCGATGGGAACATTTTCGAACAGGAAAACTTCGGGGCTTGGATCCATGTCTTCGAGAACGACTAACTCCGTCGTCGACACTTCTGGATCAGGTATCAGCAGTACGACGCTGGTCACTGTAGCGCCGGGTTCCAAATTCAACGAACCAGTGACGGTTGTTTTCGTTGCCGTCAGATTGACTTGCAGATTTTCATTTTCGAACGGCGTGACCGGCTGCCAGGCCACTTGTTCGATCGTTTGATTTTCGCCGATCGCAATTTCAAATGGATTGGACCAGGAATCTCGAACGCTGTCTTGGCCAACAGCCAGATTGAGATAGGGGCCACGCCAACCGCATGGCAATCGAATATCGGAATAATCAATGGGTGATGTTGGACCTGACCGGATCTGAAACGGAAATTGTTTGGCCAACGTTGATTGCGGATCCCACAGTTCACAAAGTTCTTGACCAGAATTTTTCTGATCCAAAATCGGAGACTCTGTGTCAACGGGTTCAGCATTTGGATCGGGCGTCGAAGCTTGTAACCGAGGCAGACGCCCGACGTCGGCAACAAAACCGGAAATCATGGGAGTCCCATCGGCGTGCAAAGCGTTAGCTTGGCCCCGAACAGCAATTTCGACTTCGGTCAGCGTTTTGCGGGTTTGCTCAAAACGGGCCTGATCGACACGTGGTTGCAGCGAATGTACGGCGATCGTGGCCACAATCGCTAAAATGACAAGCACGACCAACAGCTCGAGCAATGTCATTGCTCGCTTTCTGGTTGAATGTTTGAATTCCATTCCAAACACTCTCGTGTTTTCGCGTTGATCACTCATGGATTGACGAGGTTTTTGCGAATGAACTTCCTATTATTCGCGCAAATCGGGCACGGATAAAAATACGACCATGTCATCGCCACATTCCGCTTTGGTCAGCGTCGAAGGTTCGTTTTCACTACCCGGCACCATATTCGAAATATCTGTTGGCGTTTCGATTTCGCCATTGGGTCCCGCAGATACAATTCGAATGAATTTGGATTCTTCGCGATTGACTTTTCCGTCTCCGTCAAAATCAACCTGGATTTCTATTTCATTACCCCAGCCATCAACTAACGTTGGCTGACCGGCAACGTTGGTGCCTGTCGGCATCACATACGGACCGCGCCAACCGATGTTGAACATGGGATCGTACTTTGTCAGTTGAGGCAACGTTTGTTGAACTCTTTCAGGAGGTTGTTGATCGACCAACTCGGTAACGTGGCGTGGAATTGCATCGGGTTCATGGCCTACGTTTTGTAACACGCCTTGTTCACCAATCATCGCTTCGCGGATGACGTTCATCGTCGCCTGGGTGGTGATTTCATTTGGTGTTTGTGCGCGTCCGTTGCCGGTCTCCACACGCGTGGTAACCATCGGGATCACCATCATCGTGACTGCGATCAAGATCACCAGAACAATTAATAATTCCAGCAGCGAGTAGGCGGATTTTGTCTGAGCATTCATGACATCCCCTAGTTGCTCGAATAATGTTGTTGAAGTTTTTGACCAAGACTACTCAGACCATTCATACCGGGAACTGCCGTGCCGATGTAACGAGCGCGAGAAGTGTCACCGGAATTTTGATCCAATTCAACGACGATCAAATACCGTGAGTACATCGTTTTAGGATTACTCAAGGCATCATCTGAGAAATGAACAGGTGCTTCGCCAAACGTTGCGTCCGAAGCACCGCCCACCAAGCTACAACGAGATCCGATACCAAAGATCAAATAGGTTTTCTGATCTTCGGGTTTAATGTTCCAGATGTCGTACATCAATTGCTCTGCGACATCGGGATTGATCGAACAGACCCGCGAACGAGTACTTAATTCAACGGGTTCCGCCAAATGTGAATCAAACGTTGCGTTGTTAGTTTCAGATGCGGCTGGGATCAATTCCGTGATGCCGATCGCATTGAGTGCGACAATATCCGCCTGTTTCAAGTCGATAACGGCAAAATTTTCGCTGCCACCAACATAGTCGGCTACTTGGCCAGAGCGTCCCTCGCCGACCAACAAAGAGTCAAATCGGTCACCGACTCGTCCTTGTCGCAACACCATGTGGCGTTTAACCGTCGCGTCGATTTGCGAAATATTTGCGACATCCGTTGCTGTGGAAGTGCGATTGAGCAATCCTGGCAACGTCGCGACAACGATACCGCTGATGGCAATCAAAATTGTGATTACCACGAGGAGTTCAAGCAACGTGAGGCCGTTTGGTGGGCTCCAGGTTCGCTTGGCGAATTTAAAAGAGTTTGTCATCGGGTTTCAGTACGAACATTGGTTAACAGTTATTTATGTAACTGCTAATGGCTCGCGGCATCGACATATCAATGGTTGCAATACAGTATTTATCTGAATATTTGGCCATGTTTTATGATTACATTCAACAGGAGCGATGTGTTTTTGAGTTGAAGAGTTCGCGGTTTTGTGTGCAATTTGGATTTTAAGGTCTGCGACTATTGTAACATCACGGTTTGCGATAACGGCGACGAATAACGCATAGCTTGTTTAATGGTGGTCAAAGCAACATTAAAAGTTTATTGTTTAACAACTGGACACTTTGAACCCAAAAAAGTATTTATTTCGAGAAATTTTTTCTAGTTCAAAAACAGTGGAAGAAATCGCAGTGCCGTCAAGCCGACGCCCATCGCAATGCCAATGCCACTGGTGATCATCCCAACGATCTTCATAGTCTGATCGAGGGCAAAAACTCCGGTGACAATTCCAGCGATTCCCGCCGCCAGACTCACCACTCCTGTTAATGGACAACAACAGGTGAACGCCGATGAAAAAATAGCGATGATCCCGAGCGAGATTGAAACCCACCCAAACGTGTCGTTATGAACGTTGGCTTTTGGATAACTCGACGGAGCCGGATGAGGTGCTGGACCTGGTGCTGAGTGAAAATTGGGATCGCTATGTCCAGGAGAAGATTGTGGGGCAACCGAAGTCGTCGTGTGAGTTCGAATTTCAAAGATCGAACCGCAAACCGGGCAACGAGCTTTCTTGCCTTCATTTGCAGAGTCAACCGCCAGGCTTTTTTGGCAGGAGTCGCACCTAACAAATATTTCCACGATTTCTATCCTAGTTTTTATTCGAAGTGTTGCACTCTTTGAGCGGTTGAAGAAACGTCTTCGCGAAAACTTTCCTCAGGCAACAGACTGCAAATTCGGATCAACTCAGCTGGCAAGTCGAAGGCGTGTCCGGTTTGGAACGCTTGGGTGCCATCAATCATAACCTCTCGACCGTAAACCAAAAACCGACAATTGTTATCCACGATCTGGCGAATTGCCTGGTGGAGCCCGTCGACTCCATTGTAATACGCCGGGTCACCGATCCGTAGCAACGTATCGACACCGACTAAAAAAGTTGTACCCGGGTATAAATTCGATTTTTGCTCAAATGTCGACGCGTTTGACAGTATCACCGTCGGTTTTTGTTCATCGGCGCTGAAACTTTGTTTCAATCGATGAATTACTTCGAAATGGTCGAGCGGCGGTTTTGCGGCATTGAACACGGGCAATTCAAAAACGACCGGGGCCACGGTTTCCTTCACAGCGTATTCAGCCATTTTGAGGTGGCCCCGGTGAACCGGCGCGAACGATCCCGAGATTAACCGCGAACTGGGGATCGACTCGGAATTGGCATGATCGCCGATCGAAACTTCTACATATTTCAACTCTCTGGCGTACAACTCCGCGGCTTGACCATCAATACTGGCGACCCAAAGGTTCGTCGTCGGTGTCTCGAGATTCATCAAACGTTCACAGTTCTGTGGCGAAACCGTGAGCCAATGCAAAAACTCACGGGCTTGATGCTCGTTTTCCAAAATGGCAAATACAGAACGAGTCAAGCAAAAAAACGAAGCCGCCCAACGATCGTTGTGTTTCGAAACGACCAGGGATCCAATGCGGCAGTGATGTTTGGCAGCTTCGCAAAACCAAAGATGGATGGCTGCTTGCCGAATTTCGATGCTGGCAATTGAGCCGAGTTGATTTTGAATCGGCAACCAAAGCTCGGGATAGACTGGAAAATGATGTTGGCGATGGGGCAGAATTTGGTGGTTGATTGGCTCAAGGTATTTGGCAAGAGCTCGCGAAAGCCATTCGGGGATTACCGGACGAGCAAGATTTCCAAACGAAACGATTAATCGATCCCAGGCACGATCCGGATTCACGTCAAATAAACTCTCAAAAAACCGGTAAAAAACGGATATCGCATTGCGATAATTGTCGATATTTCGTAATTTTATGGAATCTGGACGGGCAAACGTTTTGCCCTTTTTTTGTTCACCCCTTTTGATGTCACTCCCCAGGCGATTCTGTGTCAAGGATCGTAGTCACCACGAACGGTGAAATGCGGGGGCTGATTGGAGTATGTAATGGCTAATGAAATCGTCAAATCAATGGTAGAGGCTGGTGTTCATTTTGGACACCGTTGCAGCCGGTGGAACCCCAAAATGCAGCCGTATATCTACGGCAAGAAAAACAAAATCCACATCATTGATATTCGTGAAACAGTGCGCGGTCTGTTGCGTGCCAAAAAATATCTCGCCAATGTTGCAGCTGGTGGCAGTCTCGTGTTATTTGTCGGCACGAAACGTCAAGCCGGACCGGCAATCGAGCGTCATGCCGATCGATGCAACATGCCGTTTGTCAGTGAACGATGGTTAGGCGGTGCGATGACTAATTTCCGCACAATCCGTGATCGCATGGGACGTTTGGAAGAGTTGGAAACCATCCGTGGCGGCGAAGAGATTTCGACTTACTCGAAAAAAATGCAGTCAGCACTCAACCGCGAATATCGCAAAATGTATCGCAACCTCAATGGCCTGCGTCGCATGAACCGCTTGCCGGAATGTGTGGTAGTGGTTGATCCTGCAAAAGAAAAAAATGCGATCCGCGAAGCCCGCTCATTGGGTATCACAACAGTCGCGTTGATTGATACGAATTGCGATCCCGATCAAGTCGATTTGGCGATTCCCGGGAATGACGATGGAATCCGTTCGATCGATTTAATTTTGTCACACCTGGCTGACGCCGTTATCGCGGGAGCCAAAAATGTTCGCGCCAAAAAAGAAGGCGACGATAGTGCCGATGCTGCGGCTGCTGAAAACGGCGCTGCCGAGGCCGAAAGCGAAAAAAAACCACAAGAAGCTGAAACTGCCGAAGCTAACAGCTAATAAGGAAGCAATCGTTAGTTTAAACCCAGGTTTCAGAACCACCGTTGAACAATTTGCGGCGTCGATTGTCTACGTCTAGTGGGTTGTTCGTTCACGGCCTTTCGGCCGATAAGCTAAAAAAAACTTCAAGACCAAATACATCAGGAACACTTTCATGACAACCATTTCAGCAAAAGACGTTGGAGCTTTGAGAAAAGCAACGGGTGCCGGCATGATGGATTGCAAAGAAGCACTCAAGGAATCAGGCGGAGATTACGAAGGAGCGTTGGATTTTCTGCGCAAAAAAGGACAAAAAGTTGCTGCGAAACGCGCCGATCGTGAAGCGAACGAAGGTGTCGTTGTCGCAATGACAAACGATGCCGGTAACGTTGGTGTGATTTTGGCCGTGAGTTGTGAAACGGACTTTGTTGCCAAAAACGAAGACTTCATCGCGTTTACCAAAGACCTCGGCCAGTTGGCTTTCGATAATTTGCCAGCCAACAAGGAAGAATTTGTGGCGTTGCCGTTTGATGGTGCAACCGTCAGCGAAAAATTGATCGAACGAACAGGCACGATCGGTGAAAAAATCGAAGTTTCCGATTACTTCAAGGTCGAAGGGGACAATATCGCGACTTATATTCACGCTGGAAGCAAAATTGGCGTCCTCGTTTCCTACAAAGACGGTGGCAAAGACGATGCTCCACAATTTTTCCGCAATGTCGCCATGCACATCGCCGCGATGAATCCGTCGATTCTGCATCCCAGCGAGTTTGATCCGGAATTTGTCACCAAAGAAACAGAAGCTTTGCAGGCACAAATTCGTGCGGAAAATGAACTCAATGAAAAAGAAAATTTGGGCAAACCACAGAAAAACGTGCCGTTGTACGCCAGTAAGTCTCAGCTGACCCCGGAAGTCATGGCAAAAGCCGAAGAAGATATCAAAGAGCAGCTGCGAGCTGAAGGCAAGCCAGAAAAAATCTGGGACAAAATCATTCCAGGGAAACTGGATCGGTTTGTTGCCGACAACACGTTGCTCGACCAAGAGCGATGTTTGTTGAGCCAATTTTATGCGTTGGATGATTCGATGACGGTCGAATCGGCAATCAAAGATTTCAGCCCCGAAGCCGAAGTCGTTGAATTTAAGCGCGTCGCTGTCGGATAGTTCGAATCTGGACGACAAAAATATTTGTTCGCACTTCCTGTAGACGAATCGCCTAAAATGACGACCATTGAATTGGATATGGTCGTCATGGCTGTTTATCTGACCGCGTTTTTAGTATCCTGCAATCGAATCTTCAATTCGATTGGAGTAGGAACCGGGATACAGGGAATTTGAATGTCCGAAACCGCAAAGTACCAACGTATTATTCTAAAACTCTCCGGCGAAAGCTTTGCCGCTTCTGGAGAACGTGGCATCAGCATGAACGAAGTCGTTCAGATCGCTGAGCAAATTGTCGAGGCCAAGAACCTCGGGTGCCAGATCGCTGTCGTCATTGGAGGTGGAAACATTCTCCGCGGCGGCCAATTCAAATCGGCCAACGCTCAGATCCAGGAAGCGACCGCTCATTACATGGGAATGCTCGCAACTGTTATCAATGGATTGGCGCTTCAAGATGCTCTCGAAGCGTTGGGAGCGGAAACACGCTTGATGAGCGCCATTCCCATGAACAACGTTTGTGAACCCTATATTCGCCGCCGCGCGAAACATCACCTCGATCGAGGACGGATCATCATTTGTGGTGCTGGCACCGGCGGGCCGTTTGTAACAACCGATACCGCTGCCGCCATCCGATCACTCGAACTCGAGGCCGATATTTTGCTCAAAGCGACTCGCGTGGATGGGGTTTACAGCGATGACCCGGAAAAGAATCCCCACGCTGTCTTTTACGAGGAGCTTGACTACAAGACCGTTCAAGAAAAAAATCTTCGTGTAATGGATTCCACCGCGATCACGCATTGTATGGAACACGAAATGCCCATCATGATTTTTAATTTTCAGAAATCTGGCAACATCCGAAAAGCGGTTGCGGGTGAACAGGTTGGAACCGTGATCGCCAGCAAAAGTACCATACAAACCAGCTAGTCAAAACAAAACTTTACAAGGATTTGACCATGTCTCTCGATGAAGTGTTACTGGACGCAGAAGCGCGCATGGAAAAAGCGATTGATGTTCTCAAAAAAAATCTGAGTGGGATTCGTACGGGTCGCGCCAATCCTGGTTTGGTCGATACACTGCGCGTCGATGTCTACGGATCTCCGACTCCGATCAAACAAATCGCGTCGGTGGGTGCTCCCGAGCCAACGCAAATCGTGATCCGACCTTACGACCCGAGTTCGATCAAGGAAATTGAAAAAGCGATTGTCGGCAGCGACCTCGGATTCAATCCGCAAAACGACGGACGCGTCGTTCGCATCAACATCCCGCCACTATCAACCGACGTCAGAAAAAAAATGGTATCTCGCATCAAGGAGTTGTGTGAAGAAGCGAAAATCTCGGTTCGCAACATCCGTCGCGATTCCAACAAAGCTGCTGATCAGGCCGAGAAGGATAAAAAATGCAGCGAAGATGAACGCGATGACGTCAAAAAAGAAGTTCAAGATCTGACAAAAAAATTCGAGGACCAGGCAACCGATTTGGCAAAGGCCCGCGAAAAAGAAGTGATGGACGACTAGCGTCGGGAGGATATCGCTGGGAGGTTATCGCCGGGAGGGCGAGGCTCCTGCCGAGCCGCCCAGATAATATTCATCACTCTCGTCGTATCTGCATTGCAAAAGCCTAATCCTGCGAGCGCTTTGCCGCTCACGAGTGGCTTTTTGCCAGACAGGATGGTTTAAAAGATGTTTTTGATTGTGCTCTCTTTGGCCTTGGGCTTGGTTGTTGGACTCATTGTTTGGTTGTTCACGAATTTGCTGACGGGATTAATTGTCTGGCTCGTCACGGCAGTCGTGTTATTCGTTTCGCTTTTAGCGCTGGGCATCTATTTTTCGATGGCACCAACGCCGGAAAACGCCGTGATCGAATTTACCAATTGGCTGGAAAGTCCATTTGAGTATGGAGAAAAACCTGATTCGTGCGAGGTAGTATTTCACGAAAAACTTCCTTGGCCGATGAGCGGTGCAGAAAAAGATGTTTTCCTGTGTAGATACGAGTACGAGGGCGACGGTGAAGATGCGGATGATGAAATAGACGGTGGCATCGGTTTGGCTTGGCCGACTTGTTGGACTTTGATTGGACTCGACCAGGGTTTCACTTTCGATGAGATGGTTTCCTGTTATCGCGGTTGGTACGTTTTGGCGAGCAAGCAAAAAGCTGGCTGGAGTCCCGACGAATTGACCCGGGATGATTGGGCACCAATCGCAGCTCACCTTCAGAAGCAAGGATTTGAAGTGACTGGCGACGAGTATTCGAGCAGTCAGATCATGAAAACACCTGAAGGTGCGATTTTGTTTGCGGTCCAGGTCGTCAAGGATGGCAAGCCAACGGTCGTGGTGGGTGATTCGACCGATTTCAGTACGATTGAAACTCGCGATATCGAAAAATTCGGTGTTCCCGTCGCCCATTACCACTGGCTGGATAGCTGGTGGTTAAACTCGATAGGGCTCCGCAACGGTGGTTAACTTTTAGTCGACTTCAAACAAGTGTTTCAGAGCACGCTTGGATCGCTGACTCCAAAATAATCTGACTTTAGGCCGTTCCCCAATGGGGAAGATCATTGTGATTTGAATGGTTTGATTTAAAGTTGTTATTGGGCCGTGGAGACCGACAGCTTGTAACATTTCATTGCACCGAGAGGCGACCTCATGAATTGGTTTGATGCGACGCTCGACTGGTTCACCAAGCGACATCACACACTTTGGTTGACGTTGAGCTTGGTTGTATTGATATATTTTTCTATCGAGTTTTATCTCGCGCTGGGCGATTTCCGGATTATCCTGATGGTGATCTCCCTGGCATCCATTTTTCCAATCGTCGCCGTCGCTTACAAAACAGTACAAAAAGACAAAGAACGGAAACGGGAGATTCGCGTCTACGCGGCGACGATGGCAGCCGATGATGTGTACACCGCCGAGATGAATGAACGTTATGAGTCAGAGTATCGTGCATTCACGTACTCGGTTTGTATCATTCCCGCCGTGGCGCTGGCGATCGTGGGATGGGCATTTCTATTTGTTTCGGTGTTTAACTCGCAACATGACGATCCCGCAACAGCATTGGCCAACGCGAAACAACGATTGGCGTCCGCGGAGATTGCCGTCACCCAAGCTGAAAGCGATGCTAAATCGGCGGACGAAAAACTCCAAACAGCCCAACAGGCGCTCGACGCAAGCCCGAACGATGAAAAATTGAAAACCGCGGTCGATGATGCAAAAACTGAAAAAGCGAATATGGACGCCGCAGTCCAAACCGCAATTCAGGAAAAACAACAGGCCGAGAACCTGGTTCAAACACTTGAAAATTCTAGCCAGGAAGGAAATGGAGGCGATGCGGACGATGGCTCAACAGACTCGAATTCGCAATCCAGTTTGATATTTGATCGGCTTCCCGCAGTTACCAACCAGGCGTTAGCGTTCGGATTTCTCGGTGCGTTGGTTTTTTGTTTTCAGCTTCTCTACCAACGATTTACGTCACAAGACCTCAAGCCATCGATTTTCTTGCGTTGCGCGTTTGCTTTGTTCAGCGGAATGGCATTCAATTATGTCGTTTTCTCTGCGGTGCTGAGTTTTTCGGCGGCGTTCCAATCGTCTGGCGCCAACGTGGGCACCGAAGCGTTGATTGGTGCGATTGTCGCGTTTTCATTGGGCTATTTTCCCAATCTGGCGATTCGTTGGTTCTCCCGCGTCGCGTACCGTGGACTTGGCGAACCGGCCCGCCGTTCCGACGCGCAACATTTGTCGCAGGTCGATGGGATCGGTATTTTTCATGAAGAACGATTGAACGAGGAAGGGATTTACAATCTGCAAGATCTGGCATTCGCGGATGTCGGGCGATTGTTAATCAAAACGCCCTACACTGCCCGACAGTTGATGTATTGGGTCGACCAATCATTGTTGTTGCTGCATCTGGAAGCTGGTGAAATCGAAGGGTTCCGTCGCGGCGGCGTTTCCACGGCGAAAGCATTGATCAAACGTTGGGAGCCGTACGCGATCGATCCTGAATGCCAGTGCGACAGACGTGACGCCGATAAACCACAGCCAGACCCAGCCAAACGCAAGGAAATCGCCATGATCATGCAAGCGATACCGGAGCGATTGGATTCGTTGTACTCGTCGTTGACGGAACACATCGAGGCTCAAAACGTCCAAGGTTAACGACTAATGCTTCAGGCATAATGTGTATCGGGAGGGCGAGGCTCCTGCCGAGCCGATACTGCAACCATTAATCGTGTTTCGGCAGCCACTTGATGCAGGTAACGAAATAGCTTCCCGGTTTTTGAGCGATTTTCGTTGTTGCGTCGTTGGTTTCTTAAGTTTGGGTGGTCGATTGGGTGGCACTGGCCCCAGCCAG